>JBEKHK010000014.1:0-91005 GCA_050012315.1 Steroidobacteraceae bacterium
GTCTTGTTCTTCTCGTCACGGACCCAAGCCTCGCCGTCATCATCCCACCGTTCGGCGCGGAGCTTGCGATGGACAAACTGCTCGACCAGGTCAGCGACCGTGCCGGTGCCGGCCCGCTCCTCCCGGGCTCGCTGTTCCGCGTCTTGTCGCTTTTTACGCTCCTCGATGGGGTCGAGGCCCTTCTCAAGCTCGCGCTGGGCTTGGTGGTGCTGGTCAAAGGCATCGGCGAGCGATAGGCCCCCAGGGCCGAATTCTCCCAGGACCATGACCTGACGTTTGCCGCCGCTCGTATAGCGAAAGCGGAAGCTCACGGCGCCGCTCGGGAAGACGCGCACCATTAAGCCCTCGCGCCCGTCTACGGTCTCGTCATAGCGCTGCTGGGGCCGATTACGGGGCTCTCGGCGGCTCTCTAGCCATGTAGCCGTCATTTTCATAATTCGGCCTTGGGGTACCAGCCGGGGTACCAGGAAAGCCGTTCTCGTGGGTTCCTATGCGGTCCGCTGCGTTCCGGTCTATAATTACTGGAAAAGCAGCATTTTTGACGTTCTCGTCGAGACATGCGCTAGGAATACACCGGAACGGATAGGAATGCAATACGAGCATGGGGTGCAAGGGGTCGCAAGTTCGAATCTTGTCGCCCCGACCAATCTACAACGGTCCATTCTAGTCACATGGGTAACTGTGAAGTCCCAAGACTAAGGTGACATTCTGGCTCACTTCCCAATCCCGGAGGAGAGCCCATGACCCAGACGAACAGAACCGTGTATTAGCTTGGCGGCGTAAGGTGCTACGTAAGGCTTGCGCTGCACCGCGGAACGTTGTCCAGACCTGCCGTCACTTTGGCCTCTCACGCAAATCATTCTATGAATGGAAGGCCCGATACGAAGCTCATGGCGGGCGGCAGCGTTCTACCTTGAGCATACATAGACGAAGTGAAAGAGAGCGAGCGCATCCGGCGCCAGGTCGGTGAGTGCAACAAGCTCCTTACGGCCCGAATTCATTATCGGCAAATACGCGTTTCTGCTTGAGGACGATGACCCCTCTGGCTTGGCCCGGAAATGCTGGCTCGCGCGTACGATGCGGAATCAAATTTCAAATCCATTATTGCGCGTGTGGATGAGCTCGCCAGCTCTGCTTGATCGGTGCAAGGGTTGCTTCCGGGTTCGAAACTTGGTAAAGAATGCCTGTCGAGACCGCATTCCGCCCCCCGGCGTCGTGCTTGCAAAAAAGCCGAAATAGTCCCCAGGACGGGTCGTCCGCAATGCGAGGGCACCGTGACAAACAAAGTAGTGAACGACGATTTCCGCTACAGCCGGGTCTTCAGCACGGCGTTTTTTGAACGCGCCCAGTGGTTCTATAGAACATATGGATTCAAGGCCTTGCTGAAACGGGCGGTGGTCCGATTGTTGAAACTCAACCCGGTTGAGCGGGAGGTTTTGCATTATTCAAAGTTGGGCAATAAAGCCGTATTTTCGCGAATTTACGAGCAGAATTTGTGGGAAAACTCGGAATCCCGAAGTGGCCATGGTTCGACTTATGAGTTCACGGGCGCGCTTCGCAACGAATTGCCGGAAATTTTGGAACGTCTAGCTGTAAGAACGTTCATTGATGCGCCGTGCGGTGACTTCAATTGGATGCGCCACGTGAAACTTCCCTCGGACTGCAAGTACATCGGAATTGACGTCGTACCGCAGATAATCGCCACGAACCAGGCGAAATTCAGTGATACAGAACACCAGTTCCGATGCCAGGACATCGCGTCAGAACCGGTACCGTTCGGCGACTTGATCTTTTGCCGCGACTGCCTGTTTCACTTGAGCTATGCCGATATTCGCCGGTTTCTGGTGAATTTTGTCGAATCAAACTCCAGGTACTTGATGACGACCACCCACAAAAACCCCGACGGTTTTCCAAACAAGGACATTTCTTCCGGAGCGTTTCGGCGGATCGATTTGTTTCGCCCACCATTCAATTTCGGAAAAGCGGTCGTCTATCGTGTGGAGGACTACAATCCGATGGGGCCTGAGCGTGAGATGTGCGTTTGGACGCGAGAAGACGTTGCGAAGGTAGTCGAAAACTTCGGGACCTGAAGTTTTATCCTTCAACAACTCGTAAGAATCCGCAATGCGCGTTGCATGAAACGCAGAGCCTCGGTGCCGCAGAAGGGTCCCGGCGCGCAGAAAAAAAGGCGAATAAAGCGGGACTGGACGCCTTACTCCGCAATTTATCCGCGTCGCCGGGTGCGAACGATACTCAATCGGTCCTCGAATGGCGGCAATGCCGGATCGCACAAACGCGACGGAAGACGCACTCCGTAAAGCGATATGTCACCAGCCCAATACCGGCGAGTCCGCAGTACTTCTTCGCCGTCATGTGCGTGAGATACCAGGCCCTTCTGGGACAAGACATTCTCGCTTGCCCGGCCCGTAGAACTTCCTGATAGACCGCGTCGGCATTCGTCACCTCTCGCAAGACTCGGCCAGCGGATAGGCAACGCAATTTGCGCGTGCGGCTCTGACCGTAACTTTGCGACGCAAAGTTACATTTGTCATTCGGTCACGCTCGCGTTTTACGAACTTATCCAACATGATATGGTTCCGATCATGATGGCCCTACACAACGAACGTAGGAATTTTGAAAATTTTTCATTCGGGCTTTTCAAGGCGCTGCTGATCATCGTACGGCGGGAATGGGGCGCTGTCGGCGCGCTGTTGCTGCTGGTGCCCGTAGGGGCTTACGCGCAAACGCCGTCCCCGCTTCAGGAGTGGCAATACTCGAGCGGCGTCGCGCTCGAGAAGCTGTTCGAGCCTGACTTGCCCGAGTGGCGCGTGGTGCTCGGTGCCGGGGTGGAGGACAAGCCGCTCTATGACGGCGCGACGCTTACCCGAACCTTGGGCGGCCCGGTGATCAATATCCGCTACAAGGATTTCGCGTTCGCGTCGGTGGGCGAGGGGGTTGGCCTCAATCTGGTGCACGGGGAGCACTACCGCGGTGGCCTGGCGGTCAGCTACGATTTGGGCCGCTTGGAATCGAACGACATCTCACACCTTCACGGGCTCGGCAATATCGATCGCGCGCCCGCCGTCAAGGCGTTCATGTCCTATGCTATTTCCAAGAGCTTCCCGCTGGTATTGCGGGCGGACGTGCGCCAGCTGGTGGGGGGCGCCGACGGCATGGTGGCCGACATCGGCGCCTATATGCCGCTGCCGGGGAGCTCGCAGCGGCTGGTCATGTTCGCGGGACCGTCCTACACCTACGCCGATCATCTCTACATGCACAAGGAATTCGGGGTGACGACGGCTCAGTCCATCGCCTCCGGTTATCCCGTCTATGATGCGCATGCGGGTTCGGATGCGATGGGATTCGGTTTCAGTGCCACCGGATTCATCACGGAGCATTGGCTCATCAACCTGGACACGGCTATCAATCATCTGCTGGGAAGCGCTGCGTATAGCCCGATCACGCAGAAGACGACGCAGCACGTGGTGGCTTTGTCGCTCGCGTACAGTTGGTAGCTACAGGCGAACCTTACCGGTCAGAATCTCCCACCATAGGCGCCAGTCGCCCATCAGGCTGTACAACGGGTGGCGGAACGTCGCCGGGCGATTGTGCTCGAAGAAGAAATGCCCGATCCAGGCGAACGCGTATCCGGCGACCACCGCCGCGGCGAGCAACCGCCAACGACCGGTGCAGAGGGCGGCGGCGATGAGCCCGGCCGCGGCGCTCGTGCCGGCAAAGTGAAGCCGCCGAGACGTGCGGTTGGCGTGTTCACTCAAATAGAAGGGGTAAAAATCCCCGAACGTGCGAAATGAGTCGTTGGCGGCCACGTTCTATCGTAGCCGCCAATTTCGATGCCGTACAATACGCACAGGGATGATCAGTGCTCGCTCTCCGATGGATGATCGGGGGAGCCGCGAATAAATGCGCAACCACGCGGTGCGAATGGACCGAAGCCGAAGCCGAAGCCGACGCCGGGGCAGGGGAGCCGCGGCTGCGCTGCTGTGTGCGCTCTCGCTCTTGGCCTGGACCGGCGCGGCGGCTGCCGATGACCCTTGCAAGAGCGGCTGGTGGGCGGACTTGATGCTCGGGTCGTATCACATCCATCCATATCGCCATTTCGACGAATTCAATCCCGGCGCGGGCACCGAATGCTGGTTCTCACCGCATTGGGCCGCAGCGGGCGGGTATTTTCGCAATTCCCTGGATAGGCCCTCGTTCTACGCAGGCATTGTCTATGCGCCCGAGCCGCTTCACTGGCGCTGGTTTCGCTTGGCCGCCATGGGCGGCGTGATTTCGGGCTACAACTTCGGGCGCTTCGGGATCGGCGGCGAGAATAATCGGACCGGTCCGGTGCTCGCCCCGGCCGCCATGACCCGCTTCGGGCGATTCGGCGTGAACTTCATCCTGATTCCGCCGATCCCGCGGGACAATCTGCCCTTCACGGTCGGATTCCAGGTGAAATACCGGATCAAATAGACTCGAACTCGTCGGACCCGGCAGCCGGTGCTGCCGGCCTAAAGTCCGCCGTTCTTCGCGACGGTGCGCCCGATGGCCGACCAATCCACATCTTCGCCCTCCGCGGCAATGGTTTGCAGCAGATGATCGCGCAGCACATTCAGCACGGGCATGGGCACCCGCAGTGTCTCGGCGGACTGGCCGACCAGGCGCATGTCCTTGAGGCCGAGGGGAGCTGCGAAACCAGCGGGCTTGAATAGCTCCTGGACCAATGCGTTCCCGTAGTTGCGGTAGACCGGCGAATCGAACAGCGTGCCGGTGAGCACCTCGAGCAGCTGCTGCTTGGCGACTCCGCCTCTTTCCGCCAGTGCCATCGCCTCCGCCATGGTCTCGATGGCGGCGAGTATCATGAAGTTGCCGCAGAGCTTGACGAGATTGGCCGCCGATGGAGTTTCGCCGATGTAAAACACCCGCTGGCTGATCGCGTCGAACACGGCCTTGACGCCGTCGAGGTCGACCTTTCTGCCCCCGGCCACCACAAACAGCTTCGCCGCGGCGGCAGCTTCCGGTCGGCCGAACACGGGCGCGCACAGCAAGTGCTGCCCACGCTCCGCGTGCAGGGCGGACAGTTTCTCTGCGGTTGCTACCGAAATGGTGCTCAAGGAGATATGAAGGCCGCCGGGGCGCAGTCCCTCCAACAAGCCCTGCGGGCCGGAGACGATGCTGTCGAGCGCGGCGTCATCGGCCAGCATGGTCAGCACCGCCGCGCGCTCGGCCGCCGCCGCCTTGGGGCTGGGCGCAAGAACCGCACCGAGGGTGATCAGGCTTTGGGCTTTTTCCGCCGATCGATTCCATACAATGACCTGGTGGCCGGCGCGCACCAGGTTGGCGGCGATCGCCGCGCCCATGTTGCCGAGCCCGATGAAGCCGATTTTCATGTGCCTGTCCTAAGGAAGCTCCATTGGCATTCAGGATACGCTGTTTCCACCTGTCGTGGTTGAACCGCAAGCCCGTCGCGATCGCATGGGCAGCGCGTCTGCGGTGAGTGCCGCAGAGCTGCCTATCATGACGAACTGCTCCGCGTCGCTCCATGCGCGCTGGGCTCGGGCTTCCACGATCTCCAGGATTTCGAGACGACCGCGAGCTGCCTCGAAGAGGTTGGCAGCAGCCCGCAGACGTTGCGCCAGCATTTCAAGATGCCCGCGCGACTCGATGGTGGCCTCCTGTGCACGGAGGAATTCCAGTTCCAGCGTGTGCATCTGCGTATCTCGCGCGAGGTCGTGGCCGTTCATGCGCGTCCCCTGATTGATAGTCGAGAGCTGAATTTTGCGCCGAGAACATGACAGCTGGGAGACACTCCGCTCGCTTGTCGAAGACACGCTACACCAGCAACTCATACACCTCTTTGATGACACGGCGGTCCAAGACGTACGCCAGCACCGCGAAGACGCCAATGGCCGCCATGGTGCGCAACGCGGCAAAAAGCGCTGAATGCAGATCGTACGCCAGCAAGGGATACAGATGATTTGCCGCGACCAGTGCTGCCGCGGGCAGCCAAAATGGAATGAACGCGCGGCCTGCGAACCTCGCGATATCGGCCGCGTTTCCGCCGAGGACATGCACCGCAAAAGAGAAGTCCACCATGCCGCCGATGAATCGCTGCGTCGCGACGGCGATCGAGGCGCCTCGCAAACCGTCGATGGCAGCCCCGATGAGGGCGGCCAGCATCATGCTGCAGGAGTCCAGGACCAGTAGCCAGGTGCGCAATCTCCATTTTCCAAACGAGTCGAGGGTTACGGTTCCCAGCGGCGACAGCATCCGCATCGGCAGGGACAGCGCCATGGCGACCGCCGTAATGATCGCCATGTCCCACTTTCCGCGCCAGACGAAATGCATCGCCCAAGGAACAAACCCCACTATCCCGAGGCAGAGAACGCTGCACGCAAAGTGAATGACCGAACTCGATCGCAAGACGGCCCGGGTAAGCGCCTGGGTGTCGTGCCTCATCGCGCTGAAGATTGGAAACAGCGTGCTGCCAACGCCCTGTGCTAGCAATTGTCCGACATTGGCGGTCACCTGGAAGCCGAAGTAGTAGTACCCCAAAGATTCCGGGCTGATCGCGCGACCGAGCACGAAATAATCTCCTTGCTGCGAAAGACCGGTAAGAAAAGACATGGCGATCAGCCATTTCACCTCGTTCAAGATTGATAGAAATTTCGCGGCGGACAGACCGAAGGATGGAGTCACCGTCGCGGTGGCTCGGTCGTTGAGAACGTATCTGAGCACAGACGAGACGACCAATCCCAACGCGATGCTGTAGAAGCCTGCGCCCAGATAGGCGGCGCCGAGCACGACGGCGACATTCGTCAGGCCGACGAAGAAATCGATCACGCACATCGCGCGAAAACGCAGATCGATACTGAGACGCGCCACCTGAATCGAGATCAACGATGTTGCCGGAACTGACAGCGCCGATACGCCGATGACGTAGAACAATGCCGGATTGCGATAAAACTTGCTGAACACCAGACCGAGCATGACGAGAACCCCGGCGGCGATCAGGCCCATATACAGGCAAAAGTCGGTGTATTCCTTGACCAGCGAGTGGTATTGATCTTGTTTTTGGATGAGCACCTTCGCCGCGCCCGAGTATTGCAGTCCGCCGACGAACGTGAGCGCGACGGAGACGACGGCAAAAACGCTGTAATCGCGCGGGGTGAGTATGTACCCCAAGGCAAACTGCATGACGAACAGCATCGCCTTCACGACCAGCACGGAGATCGACATCCACATCATCCCCGATGTGGCCGATGCGCCGAAGGCTTTTGACATGGTTAGCGCAGCCGCCGTGCGTCGGGCAGACGCTTCAGCCTTGTCGCCAAGCGCCTGGCCGCCCACCAAAAATCATAGCGGCCGAGGAAGGTCAGTTCCAGCAGATCCGCCTCCTTCTCGTACCACATCGAGAACGGATGTCCGCCTCTGAAGAACCACGGTTTGCGCGATCCGGTGGCATGCAGAACGGCGGTGTCCCCGGGCAACGGGTAACCCGTGAATTCTTCAAGCGTGAAATTCCATTTGCGCGGAAGATACTCGAGCTTGTCATAGAAGGCGATGTTGATTGCATCTTGATCAAGGAACTGCGTTTTCTCCGCGATTTCGTTGACGATATGTCGCGCTTTGAGAAGTGCTTGGCCGAGAGCGGCACTGTCTGTGGTGTCGAAAACCAATAGTCCCGAATTCAGGTATCGCGATATGTGCGGCGGCATTACGCCGCGAGACGCATCCTGCATCTTTGCTTCGACGACATGCAGCAAGGCGGCGTGGCCAAGGTCTTGCTCGATCGAGAAAATATCAACCATCAAGATCATATCCAGATCGAGATAGATGACGTAGTCGCTTCGGCTCTCGACGATGTCAAAATAATAAAGACGGAAGAGGATTTCGGCGATGAAATGCGCCCTAAAATTGAAATTGTCGCATTGATCTAGAATGGCGGGCGGCACGACGACCGCACGCAGCACGAGTCTATCACCGTACTTTCGTTTGAGTTTGTCGATAACCTCATCGGCGGCACGGCGATACTGAGCGCGCATCAGGACATCGACGGCAATGGGACGAGAGGCGTGGCGCACCAAGGAACTCAAGGCCGCCAGACATCCCAAGGAGTAACTGGGTTCGAACACCACAAAAAACCCGAAGCGGCTGCGGCCGGGGGCTCGCATTTTTAGAAGCCGCCGCCGCTATTTCTCATGACGCCGCTATTTCTCATGACGCCGCAATCTTCTCACGAGTGCCGGAGATACGGCTGTTCCGGGACGAATAATGCAGTATTTCTCCGTTGCGAGATAGAGCGCGGCATGGCCCCGTTCCAGCCAACGGACCGCAAAACTCCCCGTGATTGTAAATTATCCAATCGGGCCGTTAGATCTGAACGCTGCCTTGAAAGGAGAACATATTGGAACGGCTGAGATAAGCGCAAACCACCCTGCGCATGGGAAACAAACGCCCCCAAGCCGTTCAATGGCACAGCGAGCGTCCGGCCGATCATCGAGGGAACTCGCTGCGCGCAGCGGATGGCTCCGAACTGTCCGGTTATGCTATATAGGGGGTTTATCGTGGCAGGTCTAACGTATGGTCCGTTCGTTGGATGCTCAATGGGGTTTGCCGCACCGTTGTATGTCGACCGTATGTTCAAGCTGACGGCACATGGCGATCGTTTCGACGCGTTGGCCCTAATTCTTTTCCCACGCCACTTACACGACGCCTGCCGACCCTTGCTATGACGACCCGCCGAACGCCGAGAGTGCGCATTTATCACAACAATCTCTGGGCGAGATACAAAGGCGCGATCTTTTCCGAACTGTATGCCGATGCTCCGAGCTTCGGAGTGTCTGTCGAAGTAGTGCATGTCGCAGAAACCTCGATCGAGCGGGCGCTTCTCGGCGGAGCCGACCGTTCCTATCATCGATACCCGTTCGAGTTGTTGTTTGCGAAGTCCTACGACGATATTCCGCGCTACAAGCTGGTGCTTGAATTGGCTGCCGACTTGTTTCGACACCGCAGCGAGCTCGTGGTGATTCCCGGCTACCACTCGGTGGAGTACTGGGTGATGCTCGCCTTGTGCATCTTGCTTGGGCGTAAGCGCGCCGTTTTCTGTGATTCGACCGCTTATGACCGCAAGAAATACCGATGGAGAGAGAAGGCCAAGGCGTTTTTCTTTCGCCGTTGCGACGGCGTGTTCTGTTACGGAGTTAGAAGCAAGGAATACGTCTCGAGCTATGGTGTCGGTGAGCGAAGGATATTCTCCAACTGCCAAGCCGCGGCGCTACCACCCGGGTACGATGTCCGCGCGGTGCGCAGGCATCATGAAAGCCGGCCTCGGCGTACGTCGGGGCCGGTGAGATTCTTGTACGTCGGCCGCTTGGCAGAGGAGAAGGGCCTATACGATCTGCTCGACGCGTTTCGGCTCGTTCACGAGCGCCTGCCCGACTCGCGCCTCGAGCTCGCGGGATCCGGCGTACTCCTGGGCGAATTGAAGCAAAGGGTGCGGACGCTTGGGCTCGAGTCCTCGGTGGAGCTTCTCGGCGCAAAAAGCCCGGAAGACATCGGTCGGCTGTTGCTCACCAGTGACGCCATGGTTCTTGCCAGCCATACCGAGCCGTGGGGTTTGGTGGTCAACGAGGCGCTCAGCTACGGTTGTCCCGTGGTCGTGAGCAATGTCTGTGGGTGCGTGCCGGAGCTGGTCGTAGACGGTGTCACGGGGTATGTGTTTCCGGCGGGCGATGTCGCCGCGCTGTGTGCAGCGATGCTGTCCGTAGCGCACCTGTCGGAAGATCGCCTGTCGGTCGCCGACCAGTGCCTCCATCTCATTGGGCAATATACGCCGAAGCGCGCCGCCGACGAGATTCTGGCCGGTTGCGTTCGTGTGCTGGAAACACCATAATAATTTTTCCGCGTTGCTCTGACCCGCGTGTTGCGGAAAGGCATTATGTCGTCTCTGCGCCGCTAATACTGACGGGGCGAAAAATGAAGAATCTGAACATCCAGATGGTCGCGAACCAGGGTTCGCGCCGCCAACCCAAGAGCGATGGCCGGTGAGGCGGGTCTTAACCTACGGGACGTTCGACCTCTTTCACGTCGGACATATTCGTTTACTCGAGCGCGCCAGGTCATTGGGCGACTATCTCATCGTCGGACTTTCTACCGACGAATTTAATCTGACAAAGGGCAAGAAAAGCGTTTTCAGCTATTCGGAGCGATTCACGATACTCGGCGCCCTTAAGCATGTCGACAAGATCATCCCGGAAAACAGCTGGGAACAAAAATTGGGCGATGTCATCGCCAACAAGATAGATGTGTTCGTCATGGGGGACGATTGGGAAGGAAAGTTCGACTTTCTAAAGCCCAATTGCGAGGTCGTATATCTGCCGCGGACCAGCGGAATCTCGACCACCTATATCAAATATCTCATTTCCGAGCGATGAGCAACGGACCGGACGCTCTCAAGGCTTGCGGCCGATGGATCGCGGCCTGGATCTTTCGCCTGTGCGACTGGGTCGTGCCGAAGGACAAGCGGGTCGTGCTCGTCACTCAGCCCGACGGAGACGACCAAGGCGTATCGATGTGTCTGGAGCTCAAGCGGGCGCATTGGGACGGCAAGATTCACTGGCTCGTGCACGAGGATCCGCGTCCCTTTCGAGAGTGGCAGCAGAAGCGCGGGTTGGGTGGCGTCGATGTGCGCTTCTTGTATCTGTATTCGATTCACGGCATCTGGTCTTATCTGAGAGCCAGTCACGTATTTTATACGCACGGGGCACTGTTCAACTACGCTCCGCCGAAGCGCAAACTTGTCGTGAATCTCTGGCATGGCATGCCGATAAAAAAAATCTGGCGGGGGGTTCCCGGTTCGCAGTTGCCGATGTCCACGTTTCTCATCAGCACCTCGCCTTTTTTCAGCGACGTGCTCATGAGGGCGAGCGGCTTCGGCCCGGAAAGATTGTTGGCCACCGGACTTCCTCGAAATGATCTCTTGACGGTCGAGCGCCCCGAATCCACGGCCGGCGCCGCACGACTGCGAGGCCAGGCAGATCGCCTCATTTTCTTCATGCCGACTTACCGCAGTTCCGTCCGTGGCTTCCTGACCCAGGACGGAACGGAGACCAGCACGATATTGGGCCTGAGCCAGTCGGATGCGGATCGGCTTCACGCTTGGCTGAAGAGGAACCGATGTCGGATGATCGTGAAACCTCATCCCATGTCGATCAATGCGGGCAAGCGGTTTACCGATGATGCGCAGTGGGCGATGATCGACGAGGACATTCTATTTCAGGAAGGATTGGGCCTGTACGAATTGCTGGGTCAGGCAGATTTGCTGGTGACGGATGTCTCGTCGGTCTACGTGGATTTTCTGATCACGGGGCGGCCGCAGATACTCTATTTTCCGGACAAGGAACGATATGAGGAGACACGCGGATTGCTGCTCCAACCGCTCGGCGATTATGCGCCTGGGCCCATCGCCCAAAGCTACGACGAGCTCGAGAAATCGCTGGATGTGTGGATGTCGGGTGAGGACCTGTGGCGTGAGCGTCGCAGGCGATTGGGCGATCTCATGGTGCCTCGATCGGCGCGATCCGCGGCTGAATCGCTGCTGTCGGCGCTCGGAATTCGCGCGCAATGAATGGACGCGTAGCGGTGCCCGGAAACCGGCCGGAACTCAGGGCGGCGGCAGGCCGAGAATCACCACCTTCCCGGTGACCACCCGGGTGGGCCAAAGAACTGCAGTAAAGCCGGCTGCCACGGCCACCTTTTGGGCGCCGGCGACCGCATAGGTAATCACGCCGCCCGCAATCGCGCCGCCGAGATTCATGCTCAAGCGCCGTTGTCCGCTCGCGATATCGAGGGCGTAAAAATTGCCGCCCATGTCGCCAAAGAAAACGAGACCGCCGGCCGTCGTGGTGATCCCGCTCAAAATCGGATAGTTCGATCTCGCACGCCACCGCCACTCACCCGTGTCGGCATCGGAAGCGTAGATCCATCCGCCCGCTTCCCGATAAGGATCGCTAACTCCGAAGATGTCGAACGGATTGTGCGTCGCCATGGCCGTCCATCCCGCGCCGAGTTTGACGGCGTGAATCTCGGCATTGCTTTGCAATCTGATCGAGGAGCACCGGTCCACTTCGCCGACCAGAATCATATTGGTTCCTGGGTGGTAAGAAGGGCCGTTAAATTCCGCGCCGCCGCCAGTGCCCGGACAGACGTGCACAGCGACCTCCGTGGAAAACGGCATGTCGGCATTTTGTATCCTGTCGACAGGCCTGCGGTAGATCAGCGCATTCGAGTCTAGGTCGAATCCATAGAGATGTCCGTCTTTGGGTGCGACTGCCATCAGGCGCTTTCCGGCTCTCGTCCGGATGAGTGCGGGTGCGTTGGACACGTCCCAATCGTGCCAGTCCCCGGAAGTGATCTCATAATGACGAACGTAGGCGCCTGTTTTCGCGTCCAGCACCACGACGGATCCCGAGTAGAGGTTTGTCCCTTTGCGCGGCCCCTTCGCAAAATTGGGCGCGGCATTTCCGGTCGGAATGTATAGCTCGCCGCGCTCCGGGTCCAGAGAATATGAGCTCCAAGTCGCTCCGCCGGTGATCGGCGTGTCGGGCTCATTCCCCCACGTCGATGAGTCGAGAGGCGTCGCTCCCTGCGGGCCTCGCGTCGGGTCATTGGGGCCTTTCGGCACCAGGTAAAATTCCCAGACGATTCTTCCCGTCTTTGCCTCGAGCGCATACATGCGTCCCTTGACGCCTTTCTCGTCGCCGCCGGCGTTGCCGATGAAAACCAGGCCGTTCCAGGCGATGGGGGCGGCTCCGACCGACTCACCCAACCGCCGGTTCGCAATCGAGGTTTCCCAGACACGCGCACCCGTCTTGAAATCGTAAGCCGCCACGCGTCCGTCTCCGTGGCCGCGAAATAACAGACCGTCCAGATAAGCTGCACCCCGACTGGCTCTGAGATCATCGCTTCGATCGCGCGTCCGCCAATTCTCTGCGCACGTGGCAGGATCAATCGAAAAGATGTCCCGCTCCGTCGTGCCTATGAGGGCTCCGTTCACCATGATCAACCCGGCCTCGAAGCTCGAGTATTGCTTCGTGTCATACGTGCACAGCACCTTGAGAGTGCCCACATTATCGTGGTCGATCTGACTCAGCGGGGAGTACCGTTGCGACGCGAGCTCGCGGTTGTAGCTCGACCATTCGTGCGATGCCTTCTCGGGCGATGCCTCTACCGTCGAGGATGAGGCGGCTGCCAATGGCACGCCCGATGCGGCTGGAGCGGCCTCGAGCGTCAAGGTACCCGGGGGCGCATTGATTGACCTGACGTAATTCATCGCCAGGGCCATCGGCGACACCATCTTCCGGCGTACCGGGGTGAATGCGAGAGCGGCGAGCACGCTGATGACGAGCGCCGCGGCGACGATGAGGCGTTTGAGTGTGATGGCGAACCTCAGCGCGCGCGATGCGAGCTGTAGAAATCGACGATCCGCTTGCGCATATGTTCGGAAAGCGCCCCGACGTAAGGCTCATGCATCATACCGATGTGTGTGCCGACGATCCGGACGATTTCCGACTGCGAAGCGAATTGACGCCAGATCCTGCCGATTTGCGGCAACGAGAGAAGCGGATTCACGGAGGCTTCGTAGACCACGATCTCTCCTGAGTAGCTCTTCGGCTCGTGCGTCAGCAGCGCGCCGAACAGTCGATTGATGAATGCCTTATGAACGGGCGAGTATCGCGAAACATCCATTATTCCTTCAATTCCATATCCGCCTCCGATCTTCTGACCCCGCTTCAGGCCGATCGCGCGCTTGCCTATCGCCCTCGCGTTGTTCGAGATGCTCCACATCAGTGACCGCAAAGTTCGCGTCCGCATGAGGTCGCCGTGACCGACCCAGGCGCGTGCATTACGGGCGAGTTCGAGCAGATATCGCGCATTCCATCGCCCGCAAGTCACGCCGGTGTTTTCGGGTACCCCGTCGATGATCAGCAGCGGTCCCACTTCGCGCCCGCGAGCACGCAACCGGTCGGCCATCGCCAGGGCGATCACGCCGCCCACGCAATATCCTCCCAGCAGAAGAGGTCCCGTGGGCTGAAAATTGACCAGCGCAGCCGTGTAGTACTCGGCAATGGATTCGACCGACTTGCCGAATTCTTCGTCCGCCATCAGCCCGGGCGGCGCTTGAATGCCGTAGAACCGGACATCAGGCTCTAGGCTTCTCGCCAAATCCATGAAGTCCATGCCCGCCACTCCCGAGGCGGAATGCACGCAGTAAAAGCTGGGGTGGAGCGGGTCGCTCTTGAGCGCCGCGTCGTTGATGGGCACGATGGACCGGTCGGAATTACGCGAAATACGCGCGAACAATGCGTGGGTGTTGTCGATCGGGTCCATCCGGGAATTAGCGCTCATGGCGCATCGAACGACCGCCCATGCCGCCCGCGACCGACCACGCGCGATGCCTGCAGCGTCGAATTATCGTGGGAACCTAGCATGCTGAGCACGGCTCTTAGAGGAGGCGGCTCAAGGATGATCGACGCACCATATGATCCCCTAAATAGTTACCCTGGGCGCCTGCCGGAGTCTAGCACGTCCGTTCGGAGCTGATTTCGAGGGCGGCTGCAATATGTCGCACTTGGAAGACGATCCCCAGTATCACGGGCCTTTTGACCGTGGGCTAGCCACCTGAGGTTCCTGGTGTCCATCCATCGTGTTAGTCTAGAAGAGTTATGCCCTCCGAATGTATGATCAGGATCGGATCGTCCACGGACAGCCTCGTAGACCATCCCATTGAGGCCTCCTGGATACTGCAGGGTAAGCCGCGAGCGCGGATCGAGCTCTTATCCAGGAGCGCGGACGGCACGGCAAGCACCTATTTTTGGGATTGCACAGCGGGACGCTTTCGCTGGTTCTACAGCTACGACGAGACCGTGCATATTCTGGAAGGTGAAGTCACGCTGATGGATTCGGCGGGACATGCGCGTCGCGTAAGCGCCGGTGATACGATATTTTTTCCGGCGGGATCCAGTGTCGAGTGGAAGGTCGACCAATATGTGAGAAAGCTCGCCTTCTGCCGCATCCCCGTGCCTCGGTACCTCGCTTGGGCGCGCGCGATGGTCCGGCGCGTCAGGCGGGTCATGCGGGGCGAATCTGAGCAGGAGACCGGCTCCGCGCTACTATGAGTCGGCGCCTGTGAGTCGGCGCCGATTCCGATAGCTTCTCAAAGAGCGCAAACGCCCGATTGTGATGCGCTGCCGCTCCAATAAGTCAAATCTTGAACTTTCGAGGGAAGCCCGCCGGTCCCGTATATTTGTACCCCTCCGTTGAACGAGAAGACATCGGCACCGTTGCGCGACAGTGCGAACACCGGGGTGCCCGCTTGGGAGGGCACTTTGAACGACGTGACGCCTGCCGGCGCACTCTGCGTGTACGTGTGACCTCCGATGGTGATCTGCAACTCGCCCGGGGCGATCAAGAAGGCCAGCAACTCTATGTCGTTCTCCGCAGCCGCGCCGCCGGAGACGGTATCCAACTGGCTTTGTGCGGACCCGGCGGCATTGGTGGGCTCGCGACGGTAGAAATAATAAAGCACGTCGTGCGTGATCGCCGGCTGCTCTTGGGTCAGGAACCACGCTGCGTAGTAACCGTTGAGATCGTAGTAACCCGTACCGATGTCGGTCGCCAAGGTCGAGTCCGTGTAGGGCTGGACCTCGCTGCTCTCCGAGAAATCGCTCCACGTCACCAATTGTATCCAGTCCGAGTCTCCCTGGATTGCGCTGGTCCAGGCGTTTCGAAACGCCTCGCTGTTTCCCGCTTCCTGGTATAGGAAATCCTTGGGACGATATTGCTGCGGATCCACCGGCATCATGAATATCTTGCCGTAATCGGTATGTGCGGTTTCGGGGGCGTTAAGCATGTCACTCCCGGCCGATGCGGTGGCCGTTCCCCAATCGGCGAAGCCGTAGGAGATCGAAGCGAACGCTTTGGCGTAGCTGTTCCAGCCGAGAAATGTCGGGACAAAGGCCACCTTGATTCCCTGGGCGCTCAACGTGTTGAAGATGGAGCTCCACCAAGCGGCGGATTCCAAGCCCGCGTCGAAGGCAGAGACAACGAGCTGTCCATCGCTCAATCGGTAGGCGGCGGGGCTGGCGGCGACCGAGGCAATGATCTGAACCACGGCAGCCGAGTTGGCGCCCAACGCGGAGATATCGGGCATGACGACGATTTTGAAGCGGGAATCGACGGCGGTTGCCGCGGCGAGCATGAGTTGGAGCTGGCTGGTGCTGCCCGTCGATTCGCTGGTCGACATTACGTCGAACGTGAACCCGGTGATGCCGCGTGCGATGGCGGTGCGAATCTCAGCCTCCATGTTCAGCTCCTGCCAGTTCGAGAGAAGACTGGGGGTCGTTCCCAGCGGCCGCTGCCGAAGGAATCCGCCCTGCTTTTCCCATTTGCCGGATTCGCCGTCTATCGCGAGGTATTCCCGGTTGTAATAGTCGTCGGCCGGGGCCTCATTGTCGATGGAGAGGGGAAAAGATTCGAAATAGTGCGCGAATACCTTTCTCGTGGAGCTGAACAGCGCATCCGCCGTCGGCATCGTCACCGGCAGGCACGCGTCTGCGCTGTTGTTACTGGTGACGACAGCAGATCCCGAAGACGTGCTGACGGGCGTCGAAACGGGCGGTGAAGCGGGCGGTGCTGTGGCGGCCGACTGTGCCGCGCTGGAGACGCTCGGCCCCGTGGCACTCGAAGTGGCCGCGGCGCTTGCCGTGGTGCCGCTCCCCGATGAGCCATCCGACTGGCAGCCGCCAAGGGCGGTGACCAGGGAAACGCACACCAATACCGCGCAGGTTCTGCGCTCCGTAAGCCTATATGCCATAGCCGCCCTCTTTGCTGTTAGACGCAAGCGGTCGGCGCTGGCAGTAGTGCCATGCATATCGAAGTCACGTCGGCAGCATCTCGCCACCTGCGGTAACCCCGCTATCTGCAACCCGCAGACCGGAAGCTTTGCGCCCCCGCCTTTCGGCGGGTTTGCCCTTGAAAACGAGATAAGTTAAGCATGAGGCAACCGGCTCGGCACTCTGTCGTTGCCCAGAGACAACGGCGCCCGCGCAACGCTCTTGCTTTGAAATGTGAACTAATAGACGATTTCGATCGAAAGGCAGAAGATTGGGGCGTGTCGGACATCTCCCGCAGGCGAAGGGGCCGTTTTCCTGCATCGGGTCCTGCGGATTTAGGGGAAGGTTAGAGACTAAGTGCCACGAACAAACCGCACCCGCGGTAGAAAGAAACAGGTGCAATGCGCATTCTGATCTACAGCGCCAATTTCGCGCCCGAGCCCACCGGTATCGGCAAGTACTCCGGTGACATGGCGCTGTGGCTCGCCGGGCACGGGCACGAGGTGCATGTCGTCGCCGCGCCTCCCTACTATCCCCTCTGGAAGATTGACCCGAGCTACCGGTGGTCGCCGTTTCGGCGCGAGAAATGGCGCGGAGTCGATGTCTGGCGAGCGCCGCTGTGGGTGCCGAGTTCGCCGAACGGGCTCACGCGGCTGCTGCATTTGTTGTCCTTTGCCATGACCTCGTTTCCGGCGATGATTTGGCAAATAGGGTGGCGACCCGATTTGGTGCTCACCGTCGCGCCGGCATTTATGTGCGCGCCGGCCGGACTTTTGACGGCACGTCTGTGCCGTGCGCAAGCGTGGCTCCATGTGCAGGACTTCGAGGTCGACGTTGCGTTCGGCATGGGACTTCTAAAGGGTAGGCTCCTTCAGCGCATCGTTCTGCGCATGGAGCGTTGGTTGCTGCGGCGGTTCGACCGGGTCTCGACGATTTCCACCCGAATGGTCGAGCGACTGGCTGCGAAGGGCGTCGAACCGGTGCGGACCCATTATTTCCCGAATTGGGTCGACATCACGCCCGTCGCACCGACGGCGAGCGCCTCATTTCGAGTCAAGCTCGGGATTCCGTCCGATGCGATCGTGGTCCTTTTTTCGGGCACGTTGGGCGGCAAGCAGGGCCTGCAGGTAATACCCGAGGCCGCGAGGCTGCTGGCCTCGCGCAGCGACATAGTATTCGTCGTCTGCGGAGAGGGCGTCATCAGGCACAGCCTGGAGGCTGCCGCAGCCGCGTTGCCTAACCTTCGTATGCTGCCTCTCCAGCCGCTTGCGCGTTTGGCGGAGCTCTTGGGCATGGCAGACATGCATTTGCTGCCCCAGAGTCCGGATGCGGCGGATCTCGTGCTTCCGTCGAAGCTGTCGGGCATGCTCGCGAGCGGGCGGCCGGTGATCGCCACCTGTCGGGTGGGGACGGAAATCAGCGATATAGTGTCGGAGTGCGGGATCGTAGTCGAACCCGAGAATGGCTCGAGCGTGGCGCACGCCGTCGTGAAATTAGCGGATGATCCCCAATTGAGGTCCAACCTCGGCCGGCGCGCCAGGGCGTACGCAGAATCGAATTTTGAGCGCGACGCAGTCCTTCGAGCCGTTTTTGGCCACTTGGAGAGTCCAATCGCCGGCATCGTGAATGACCTGGTCGCCTGAGCATGCGTTGCGGCGCTGCGTTTTTTCGAGAGTAATGGCCGTGTTAGGTGAAATCGAATACATCCAACAGCCCGGAGCCGTCAGTATGGAGAAGATCAAAATGCGCGGGCTTCTGACGGTGTCGTTGCCGCTTATAATGGCATCCAGGGCGATCAAGTACCTTCAGGCGACATTTTCATGATCGTAAGTACGAAAGAACCCTATCGTCGGCGCCGCTTGGCGGGAATTTTCACCCTGTGTGTCGTGTTGTCGGCGGCGCTATCGGTCATTCCGACAGCGGCACGGGCGGCTTACCTGTTGGGGCCGGGGGATCTGTTGAAGGTCACCGTGTTCAAGAACACCGACCTGAGCCTCGATGTTCGCGTCTCCGATGCGGGGGCCATCAACTATCCTCTCATAGGCGCGGTACCCGTCAGTGGCCTGACCCTGGCTGCGACGGAAAGAAAAATCGCGAAGTTGCTCCAGGATGGTGGCTTCGTCGTCAACCCTCAAATCTCGATCCTGCTAACCCAAGGGTTCAATGACTTGGTATCGGTAATCGGCGAGGTGAACAAGGCGGGCCGCTATTCGGTCGAAGCCGCCGGCGGTCATTTGTCCGGAATGATCGCTTCGGCCGGTGGAATCTCGCCGGCGGGCGGCGAAGTGGTGACTGTGACCGGGGAACGCAACGGCAAGACGTTCAGGCGAGACATCGATATCGTCAAGATGTCCGCGGGCGTCAGCGGGGCCGAAGACATGGAACTCGCCGGCGGCGACACCCTGTTCGTGAAAAAGGCGCCGCTGTTCTACATTTACGGGCAGGTGCAGAAGCCGGGCCAGTTCCCGCTCGAGGACGGCATGACGGTGATGCAGGCGCTCGCAACCGGAGGCGGAGTCACCGGCAAGGGCACGCAGCGGGGTATCGTGCGTCATCGGCGTGATGCCAGCGGAAAGGTCAAAGAGGAGAGCGTTTCGTTGGACGACGACGTGCGCGACGAGGACGTGATCTACGTCAAGGAGAGCCTGTTTTGACGCTACATCAATTCCTCGTGATTTTGCGAGCCCGCTGGCGCATGGCGGTCTATATCTTCGGCGGAGTGGTCGCAACCGTCGTTTTTTTTAGCCTGATATGGCCCAGGCAGTACACGGCGATTGCGTCCGTAGTGGTGGACAACAAGTCGGATCCGGTATCGTTGGGAGGCGCCAATGGTGCCGTCGCGGGACAGCCGCCGGCCAACTATGTCAATACCGAGGCTGACATCATCGCAAGTGAACGAGTGGCCGAACGCGTGGTGAAAACGCTGCGCCTCGACCAACAGCCGGAATCGAGGAAGCGTTGGGCAAAGGCGCCGACCGATGACATCAGCGTCCCGATCGCCGATTATTTGCTGAACAAGAAGGTCGTCGTGGAGCCGGAGCACGATAGTCCGACGCATTCGAGCAACGTCATCAGCATTACCGCCAAGTGGTCGGATCCCCAGACGGCGGCCGCGCTGGCCAACGGCTTTGCGCAGACCGCGATCGACACCAACATAGACTTGAAAGTCGAGCCCGCGAAGCAATACGCGGCGTGGTTCGAGCAGCGCTCGCGTGCCTTGCACGCGGATCTGCAGGCGAAGCAACAACGCTTGTCTGACTTTCAGCGCGCCAACGGCATCGTAGCGACCGACGAGAAGGTGGATGTCGAAGACGCACGCCTGACCGAGTTGTCAACCGAACTCGTGACCATTCAGAGCCAGCGGCAGGAGAGCCAATCACGCCAGCACCAGGTCGGCAGCGACATTAATTCCTTGCCGGAAGTGCTGCAAAACCCGGTGATTCAGAGCCTGAAGGCGGCGCTGGCGCAGGCTGATGCGAAACGAGAGGATATTGCCTCTCGGTTGGGCAAGAACCATCCGGATTACAAGGAAGTAGAGGGGGAAATCACCGACTTACACAACCGCATCGCGCAGGAGAGCGCCAATATAGCGGCATCGCTCGGTACTCAAGCCCAGGTCGACGTACGCCGGGAAAATGATATCCGGGCGGCACTCGAGGCGCAGAAGAAAAAAGTTCTCGACCTCAAGCATCAACATGACCAGGCAGCTGTTCTCGAGAGCGACGTGACCGCCGCGCAGCGCGATCTGGACGAAGTGACTCAGCGCCTGGCACAAAGCAACCTGGAAAGCCTGACCCAGCAGACCAACGTCGTTCAATTGACCTTCGCTTCGCCGCCGCGGCAGCCCTCGAGTCCCAAGCTGATCCTCAATATCATATTGGGTATATTTTTCGGTGGCGTGTTCGGAATCGGCAGCGTGTTGATGATCGAAATGCGCAATCGGCGCGTTCGAGCCGGCGAGGACATGGTGGAATTGCTCGGCGTCCCGCTGCTGGGCGTCATCGGTCCGGCGGCCATGCGCGCCGGCAATTTGCCGTTACCGAAGCCGCTGCCGCGACTTCAGCCATCGACGATTTGATCCACTGGTCACCTAACTAGATGCTCGTTCTATGCGTAAAGCCGTCGATAGCGCCATAACGAAGCGAGAGCCTCAGGAGCTCGGCCGAACCATCGGCGCGATACTCATTGAGCAAGGCAGATTGAACGCCGCCGAAGTCGAGGAGATTCAGCTCTTCGCAAATCGGCAAGGTATGCGATTCGGCGACGCCGCCGTGCAATTACAGCGTTTGTCGCCGCTCGACATCGAATACGCGATCGCACAGCAATACAATTACCCGATCCTGGCGCGCGGGGGCGACGGCGGTGTAGCCGACGACGTCATCGCGGGGTACCAGCCTCAGAGCGAGGTGGTGGAGAGTTTGCGTGCACTGCGCAGCCAGTTGATTCTTCGCTGGCTCAACGGCACGACGCGCAATATCCTGGCCATTGCCAGCCCGGAGCGCGGTGAGGGCCGCAGCTGGCTGGCGGCGAATCTGGCCACGGTGTTTGCCCAACTCGGTGAGCGGACTCTGTTGATAGACGCCAACATGCGCCAACCGATCCAGCACCGGCTGTTCAATATCGATAATTCCGTCGGATTGTCCGCGCTGTTGACCGGACGTGCGGGGCGGGAAATCGCTCGGCGCATTCATCCTCAGCTGCGGCTGTACGTGCTGCCGGCCGGAGCTGCTCCGCCCAATCCGCAAGAGCTTCTGGCACGTCAAATGTTCGAAGTCGTGATGGATCACTTCGCCTCCCAGTTCAGCCTCGTCATCGTGGATACGCCGGCGGTGTCGGAAACGGCGGATGCACAGATCGTGGCGGCAAATGCCGGCAGCGCAATTCTAATTGCGCGACACAACTACACCCGGCAGTCCAATCTACTCGCCGCCATGGAGAGCCTGACGCAGAGCGGCGTGACCGTCGTCGGAACCGTATTGAACGCTCATTGAGCAGCGGACGCGACATGGACTGCCATTCAGGGCCGCGGGCTTGGGCATCGTGAAAAAAAAGGCGCCGCTGCCGATTTTCAGCTTGCGGGTGCTCATCGGCCTCGCCGTCGTTCTCACCGAAGCGGTATTCATCGATGTTCTGGCGCCGGTCGGCGCCGAGTTCGTGCTTTCCAGTGCCGTCGTGACCATAGCGCTCTTGCTTCAGCTACGATTTGCCGTCCGGCCGAATGTCGGCACCCCGGCCGACATCGTCGTTTTCATCTTCAACTGGCTGTTTTTGGATCTGGCGCCGAAGTTCCAGTTGATGAGCATGCCGCAGCAGTTGGTCAACACGTCCACGGTCGAAGTGGGCACGGTGGCGACCACCAATTTGATCTGCGCGTTGTTCATGGTCATCTACACAGCCGTCTACATGATCCTCGCCAAGCGAGCGGAGGGGGGCGCTGCGCGTACCGTCGCCCCCGCGCCACCCGCGGCCGCTCAGCGGGAATTCGTGGTCGGCGGCGTCGCATTGGCGTTGCTCATTTGCATCATGGTTGTCGGAATAGCTGTCCCTTTTGCGTATCGATCGGTGGACAGCGAAGCGGCGGCTACGCCGGCGACGTTGATCATGAACAGATTTCTGCTGTTTCTGCCGACGGCAACGCTTCTGATTCTCCTGAACGAGACCATTCGCAGCCCGCAGAAGGTGGTCTTCAGCCGAATCTGCGCCTTGCTGTTGTTGTTCATTCTGGTGCTCGTGACCGAAAACACCTACACGGAAAAACGCAACGCGCTGGGCCCCATTTACCTGGCGCTGGTCATGGTGCTGTTTCAGGGTTGGTTTGCGATCGGAAACAGACGCTTGGGATTGCTGGTGCTCGGCATGGTAGTCGTATTTCCCGCCATTGCAGTCTTCACTCAAAACCATCGGGCCATCCTCGGCAGTTTCTCGTTCGGTGACGTCGGGGACCAGATTGCGGAGCATTATTTCTCCATCAACTACGATTCTTGGGCCAACGTTTACACCAGCGTCGAGATCGTTCAAGTGGCCGGGCTCCAGTGGGGCCATCAATTGCTCGGATCGTTGCTGTTTTTCGTGCCAAGCTCGTTGTGGGGCTCCAAGCCGGTCGCAACGGGCATATTCCTGGGCAACTACTTGAGCACCCATTACGGCATGTGGTTCACCAATTTGTCTGCGCCCCTGGTCGCGGAGGGCTACTTGGATTTCGGCTATGTAGGGGTCGTCGCCTACGCCACCGGCCTGGCCTATCTCGTCACGTTTCTGAACTGGCTGGCGCGGCGAAATACATGGTCGGCGTTGCCCATGGCGATTTATGCGTCGGTGTTCTTGATGATCGTCATGCGCGGATCCTTGATGATTGCGACCGGATTTGCGGTGGCGGCATATCTATCGTTCTGTCTGGCTTCCGGCCTCTTATCGGCAAAACTGGGTGTGCGACATGTCGCACGGCGCCCTCCGGGGTCGCCCGCTCGCCGGATGGATTTCGATAGGCGCGTCGGATGAACCAGTGCGTCGCTTTCGTCGGACCTCTGCCGCCGCCCATTCACGGCTTTTCCAACGTCTGCGCAATGATGCTCGACCGGTTGAAGTCGCGAATGCGCGTCGACGTGTTCGACAGAGCCAAGGGTGCCGGACGCCTGGGGCTCGCACGGCAGCTGATCAGCCCTTGGCGATACATCGCAGGCTGCCTTCGCGGACGGAACGCGGTTCTGTATCTGGCGCTGTCGGGCGGCCGGGGTCAGCTCTTGGATCTGGCCTACGTCCTCGGCGGCAAGATGTTCCGGCAGCGCGTGTTCATTCATCATCACAGTTTCTCCTACATCAATTCGCCGTCACGGCTCAGCAGGTGCCTGCTCGGGCTGGTCCGCAACGATACTCATGTGGTGTTGAGCCGCAAGATGGGTGCGTTGCTGGCGCGCACCTACCGATTGAGAGAGGATTGTGTAAGGGTCGTATCGAACGCCGCGTTTGACGTGGAAGAGGGCGGGGGCGGGCTGACCGCCCGCGATGGCATGCCCATCAGCATCGGGTTTTTGTCGAATATCACGCTGGACAAAGGATTCGTCGAGTTCTTCGATATCTTGCGCGTCTTGGAAAGGTCCGGGGTCCGCTACCAAGCATACATTGCGGGACCGATTGCTCCGGAGGTCCGTTCGACGTTCGAAAGATTGCTCGGCGCCGCAAGCGGCGCTCGATACGAGGGACCGGTTTACGGCGCCGACAAAGAGCGCTTCTACAAGCGATTGGACATTTTTCTGTTCCCCACAAAGTATCCCAACGAAGCCGAACCGCTGGTGGTCTACGAGGCCATGCGGCACGGAGTCTTCGTGATCGCGTGCGACCGCGGCGCGATCTCTGAGATGCTGCTCAACGGTGCCGGTCTCGTCTTTGCCCAAGATGACATAGTGGAGTCGGCCGCAATGCACATAACGAAGCTCAATCATGACCGGGGCGCACTGGCTCACGCCCGCGAGATGGCGCTACAGCAAGCTCGACGAATACGCGCCTCGGGTAGAACGGAACTGGAGCACTTGCTCGACGCCATGCAATGCGGCTCGTTCAAGGGCAACTGCGCGGATCTGCTTTGATCCGGCCCCCCCATATGCCCTCCGCCAAACATGTAATAGCCCGATTCGCCTTCGCCGCCGCGGTGACCGCGTGTGGTCCGCTGTGCTCGAGCGCCGCCTTCGCCGAGGGGATCCTCGAGACTACGGACGCCCTGGATGTCGCGGTGGCCTTTCCCGACGAAAAGTTGGCAGAGGTGGCCACGGACCGCTTGAGTCTCTACGGAGGTAATGACTTCGCATACGATGACAACCTCTACAGAGTTCCCTCGAGTCTGACCTATACCGAGCTGACCAAATTACCGGGGATCGGACCCAACCCAAGTCGCGAAGACTACGTGGACAGCATCGCGGCGGGAGCCGACGGTGAGTGGTTGACAGGCAACCGGCAAAGCCTGGATTTCGACTTGCGCGCGGACGACAATAACTATCTTCGGAATACCGATTTGGACAATGTCTCGAGCGCCGACCATCTGGCGTGGAACTGGGGTTTGGGCAGCCTCGCCTCGGGCTCGATCGGCGCGGACTACAACCGCATACTCGGCGGTTTCGTCAATACGGGGGACTATTCGCGGGATATCGTCACCCGGTCGGATTTCTTCGGCGCCACACGCTTTCAATTGGGCCCTCATTGGGGGATGTTCGGCGGCGTCCTGTATCAAGATCTCAGCTTGACGGCGGCAAAATACAACGATTCCAAGAGCAGGGCGGTCGATCTCGGCGCCGATTATCAGAGCGGAGCCGCGACCCAGATAGGATTCGATTATCGGTACACCGACAACAGCTCCCCCTACAGCGCCGACCTGAATGATGTGACATTCGATCCGGATTTTCGGGAGGACAGAGCACGAGCGTTGTTCAAATACTCGCTGTCGGATAAAACCACCATCGATGCCAGCGCGGGATATGTGAGGCGTGAATATCCCAGCACGGCGATCGGCAGCTTCTCCGGGGAGATTTGGCGCGTGGCGCTGCATTGGGCGCCGACCCTGAAGACTACGGTGGTGGCGGGAACGTGGCGGCAACTCACCGCCGATTTGACCGCGCAAACCGATTATTATGTTTCGCGAGGCTTCACCATTGCGCCGGCATGGGCTGCGACCGAAAAAATCACGTTGACGGTGACGGGGACGCAAGAATATCTAGACTATGTTGGCTCGAATCCCGTCGGCGTGAATCCGATTAGCTCGCCGTTGGCCCAGGCGAGGAAGGACACGGTGTCCACGGGGAGCGCCAACCTGGCCTATACGCTCACCAGAGCCCTGAGTTTCAGCGTCACCGCCGGCTACCAGAGGCGCAATTCCAATTCCGAACAATTCGAATACAAGGACTTTCGGACGGATGTCAATGTCATTTACAAGTTTTTCCATTACGGCGATGAGACGTTGTGAGCATGGCGATGCGTCGCGAGGTTCCGTCGATGGGTATCAAACGCGGGCGTGAATCGGACGGGCCGGGGAGCCGACGCAGACCATCATGGGTGGAAGGGTCGTGAACACCGAGCTACGTGAACCCACGACCGCCCCTTTGCCGATGGTGACGCCGGGCGCGACGAAAACATCGGCCGCCACCCAGGCCTCATCCTCGACCACGATCGGCAAAGCCTGTATGTCGAAGCTCGGGCTGCGATAGTCGTGAGTACCGGCGCATAAATAGCTGTTTTGCGAGATGACGGCGTTTTTCCCGATCGAGATCTCGGCAAAGCTGTAGAGCACCGCGTCGTCGCCGATCCATGCGTGGTCGTCGATCTTCACTTTCCACGGGTAGGGAATCGTGACGCTGGGACGGATGCGCACGCCCTTGCCGATTTGGGCGCCGAACAGGCGCAGAAGCCAGCGTCGAAATCCATACAGCAATTGCGGAGAGCCGTGAAACAGCGTGGCCTGCACGAGCCACCACACCTGCACGGTGAGGCCGGAACGGCCGCGGAAATTTCGCGGCAGCGCAAAGCGCTCGAGATCCTGTACTTTGTCCGTCTTCAAAGAGAGCAGACCCCGTCTTTGGATGCGCTTCCGCTCCAGTATGTCATGTCGATCAAGCCCGACGGCAGGCCTTCCGGCCCGAAAATCTGCACGGGCGCTTGGAAGGAAAATACCGTCGATCCATTCCGGGTCACCGAAAAAACAGGCGTTCCCGGCTGTGTCGGCACGCTGAACGAGGTCACGCCCGCGGGAGCGTCCCGGGTGACACGTTGATCGCCGATGCTGATCGTCAGGGTGCCGGGAGCCGTCAAGAAGGCGAGTAATTCGATGTCGTTCCGGGCCGGCGCATCGCCGACTTGCTTCACGGGGGATTGCGACCGGGCCGCCGCGTCGGTGGGCTCGCGACGGTAGAAAAAGTACAACACATCGTGCGTGATGGAGGGCTCTTTACCCAACAAGAACCAAGTCGCATAGAAGGCATTGAGATCATAAAAACCCGTGCCGATGTCCCCTCGCAGGGTCGAATCAGTATAGGGCTCGATTTCGCTGGATTCCGAAAAGTCGCTCCACGTGACGATCTGACCCCAGTCGGCGCCGCCGTCGATGGCGCTCATCCAGGCATTGCGGAACGTGGAACTGTTGGCCGCCTCCCAGTAAATTCCGTCCTTGGGGCGGTATTGCTGCGGGTCCACCGGCATCATGAACAGCTTCCCATAGGTTTGGTGGGCCAATGCCGGGTCGCCCTTCATGCCAGCCGAAGCACCGGCCGTGGCCGTGCCCCAATCGCCGAAGCCGTCGCTGATGGTTGCAAAGGCCTTCGCATTCCCTTTCCAGCCGAGGAATGTCGGCACGAAGGAGACATTGATTCCCTGTGATTTGAGCCGTGCGAAAATGGATTCCCACCATTCGGGCGGATTCTTGCCTGCGGCGAAAGCCGTGACCACCAACCGCCCGTCGGCCAGCCGATAGGCCGCCGGGCTCGACGCGGCTGCGGCGATGATCCGCGTGACCGCATCGGCGTCGGATTTGAGTGCCGAGATATCCGGCATCACCACGATCTTGAAGCGAGGGTCGACTGCGTGAGCCGCATTCAGCAGCCGGTGCAGGGGCCCGTCTGCAGCCGTCGCCGTTCCGACGGACATGATGTCGATCGTGAATCCGGTGATGCCCCGGGCGATCGCCATCCTTACTTCCCGCTCCATATTCAACTGCAAAGTACCGGCCGAGGCAGAGGGGCCGACCGCTAGGGGTCTTTGGCGCAGAAATCCGCCCTTGGCGGCCCATCTGCCGGACTCGCCATTGGGATTCAAGTGGTTGCGATTGTAGTAGTCTTCGGACGCCGGACGGCCGTCGATCTGCAGGGGAAACGGGTAAAAATAGTGGGCAAAGACCTTCTTGGGCGAAGCGAAGAGGGCTCCCGGATCGGGCATCGTGAACGGAAGACACGCCCCGATGCGGCTTGGGTCCTGCTCGGAGACCGAAGCGGCGAACGCACCGGCGGTGACGCCAAGAGCCGCAACCAGCCCGCAATGCCAAGCGATCGCCGCCCGTCGAGGCACGGATATTTGCACGCTGCGCGAAGCAACCGATAGTGGCATAGGGGCCCTTCAATTCTTTGTTGCTGAGGAGCGCTCATAAGGTAGCGCGTTTTCACCGCAGGCGCAGCCGCTCGCCATACCCCGTGAGCTCCAGGTAGCCGCGGCCGGCTGGCTGCCCGGCCCGATACGCGCGTATCGCACCTTCCCAGTAGATTGCGCCGGTCGATATCCGCGCATCGTTTTCCTGATCGTCCATCAGCGGCTCGATGTCGTACTCGCTCGCGCCGACCCGTACGCGCCAGGCCACGGGATACAGTGTGCCGGTGCGGGGGGAGCGCCAGGTGCGAAGCGGCGTGAAGCGGACGTCGGCGGGCGAGAAACTTTGCACGCCGCCCGCGCCGTCACGCGCGCTCGCGGCGGCCCATCGCGTTGAGCCATTCTCCCCCCGGATGCGAAACGCCATGAGCGCGCCGCCGTCGTCCAGGTTGATGCCCAGCCAGTCCCAGCCCACGGCTTCGCCGTCGAGGTACTCGCTGGACCATTCGTGATCGAGCCATGCCTCGCCGCTCACAGTCTCCGGGACACCTGCGCCGCGGCTCACCGTTCCGGCGACCGTGAGATGCGGCACGCTGTAGTAGTAGCTTGCCGAGCCCGGAGCGGGGCCTTTGCGGCTGAATCCCCCGTCTCCGTTCAACATCGGAGGTTGAGTCGCCGTCAAACGCAGCTGCAGCGACAGCTCGTCGGCGCCGATGTCGATCACATAACTGCCGCGGTCGCCGTCGCCGCCGGCACTGCCGCCCGCTTCGCGGCGCAGGCTCCAGCTGTCGATCCAGACTCGCGTATCTCCCGCTGAGGCGCCGGCGAGGTCAAAGCCCGCGCGGCGGATTTTTTGATCGTGCCACAGGCGCCCATGACGGGGATCGCTGATGGCGCAATGGGCGATCAACAGTTGCCGCGGAGCGAAGGCGCTCGGATTGCGGTCGTCGATGGCGGGCTTGGTGCGAAAAAACGTGACCTGAAAGCCGAGCGGCTGTCCATTCGCGGACGCGAGCCAGCCTGTTACGTACCACCATTCGGTTCGAAAATCCGGGTGGCTGCCGAAGTCCTCGGGAAACCGCAAAGGCCGCCCCGGCACGACCGGGGCGTAAGCGGGAAGCGTTTGGCTGGCTGTAGAGGGCGCGGGAGGCACGGCCCCCGCAGCCGGGGTCGTTGAGACGATAGTGCTCGGCATTGCAGCCGTCGCCACAGGGGTTGACCCGATCGCGAAGGCTAGGATCGCGAAGGCGGCGATCAAGGCGGATTGCCGCCGCCGGGCCCGCATCACCAGTCCTCCCGCACGGCGCCGATCGCTTCTCGACGGGTGGCCGCGCGGCCGCTCCAGACCGCGGTTGCGGCTCCGGCGATGATCAGGGCGAGCGACAGTACGGCAAGCCGCCGCACCGGCAATGCGAGCTCGACGCTCCAATGGAAGGATTGCCGATTCACCACGTACACCAGCACCAGGCTCAATAAGCCGCCGAGCAGCAGTCCATAGGCCGCGCCGCAGGCGCTCGTCAGAGTGCCCTCGGCGGCGAGCATGCCGACGATCTGCCGCCGCAGCATCCCGATATGCCGCAACATGCCGAATTCCGCTCGCCGGGCAAGCACAGTCGAACTCGCCGCGAAGCTCACACCCATGAGCCCGATGGTCACAGCGACCGCCTCCAGCGCGTACGTGACCGCGAATGCCCGGTCGAAGATTTCGAGCGAACGTTCACGCAGCGCCGGGGTGGCGAGTATCTCGGGAGCGGCATCTTGACCTCCGCCGCCCGTCAGCGCTGCGCGGATGGCGGCGGTGGCGCGCGCCGTGTCGGCGCGCGGGTATAGCCAGATCGAGCCTTCGTTCGCATCGAGATCGCCGGTGATCGCCACGTAGACATCGCGCGAAATCACCACGGCTCCTGATGAGCGGGCGTAGTCTCGCCAGACTCCGGCCACGACGAAGCGCTGCTTCGTCCCGTTGAGAGGCAGGTCGATGGGATCGCCGAGCCGGTAGCCGTACAAATCCTGGAGCGCCTCGGATATCCAAGCCGGGCGAAGGGCCTGGGGCGCGGCCACGCTGCGCAGCAAGGGCAGCTCGCGGACGGCCTGCGCGGTCGAGCCGCCGCGTGCGATCAGGACCACGGGCGGTCGCGCCTCGTCCAGAAAGATCTCTCGGGTGCGGCGAAACTCGGCGCGCGATACGCCGGCGGCGCGGGCGGCGGCGGCTTGATCTTGCGGTGACCAGTAGGCCGTGTCGCTGCCGAGCGGCTCGCGGATTTGCACATCCGCCGGCAGCACCTGGTCGAGCCACCGCTCGAACGACATCCGGAACGAGTAAACCATGATGATCATGGACACCATCAGGCTGAAACTCACGATGATCGACGACAGGCTCAAGGTCGACAGGCCAAGATCGTCCCGGAGCTGCGCGAGAGCGGTGTCCGGAACGACGCGCCCGAGTCTCGGCGCCCAACTCAAAATTCGCACCGTCAGCGCCGGCACCAGCATCACCGCGCCGAACAGGAACGCCGCAATCGCGGCGTAGCCGAACACCGGGATTCCGCCGACGGGCGGAAGCCACGCCAGAGCGCCGCCGGCGGCGAGAAGCGAGATTCCGCCGACATAGCCCGCTGTTCCGGCGTTGCCCGAGCGGGGATCGCCGCCCTTCAAGGATTCCGCGGGCTGCTGCCTCGCGGCCGTGCGTGCGGGCCTCGCCGCGCCGAGGGTCGATGCCAGAGTGCCGACGAGGACGAAGAAGCAGAGGGCACCCGCCGACGGATCGAGCGCGCTCGAACGCGCGTGCGGTTGGTTGCCGGGATCGCCGCTCAGAAAAACCAGGGCCATCTGCGCGAAGATTACCGCCAGCACGAGTCCGATCAATGAGCCGGCCAACCCAATCAGCGCTCCTTCCCCGAGCAGCGCGGTTTCGATCTCGCCGCGGGTCGCGCCGAGCGTGCGCAACAGTCCCAGCGAGACTCTGCGGCGAAGTACCGACAAGGACTGCGTCGAGTACACCAGGAAGGCGCCGGCCAGCAGCGACACCAGCGCCAGCATGTTGAGGTTTACCCGATAGGCGCGGGTAGCGCCGAAAGCCCGGTCACGCTCGACCTCGGGCGCGACCGCCACGGTGCCCACGGGCAGCGCCATCTTCAGGCGCGCCCGAAATGCCGCGGCGGAGCGGCCGGGATACAGGCCGATATCGATGCGGTTCAGGCGGCCGATATGCCCGAAGGTCCACTGAGCGGAAGCGATGTCCATGATGCCGAGCGCCTGGCCGTAGGCGCTCTCGGGCATCACACCCACCACGGTCAGCGATGCGGATGCATCGCCGATCAGGACATGAAGCGTGTCGCCGCGGGTCAGTCCGAGCTTCTGCGCAGCGCTGGCACTCAACAGCAAAGCGTCGGGCGCAAAAAGCTCGGCGGCTTTGGTCTGAAGATCGCCGAGCAGCGCCGGCTGCAGCGCCGCCGCGCGAAATGGATCGAGGCCCAAAATCTTCAGCGGCTCGCGCCGCCCGGCGACGGCAACTTCGAGCTCGAGAATCGGGCTGGCGAGACGAACGTCGGGATCCTTCGCGAGCGTCGCGAACAGGCGGTCCGCAAATCCGTCGCGCGGGCCGCGGATCAGCACGTCGGCCTGACCGACCAGACGCGCGGCCGCCTGCGTAAAATCGTTGAGCGCGGCAGCGTCGATCAGATACACGGCCGCGCCCAGCGCTACTCCCAGCGCGATCGCGAGGATCGTGACCGCCAGGCGCAGAGGCTGCTCTCGCACTTGGGACCTCACGAGCGCGCGCCAGACCGCGGTCCTGCCCGCACCGGGCTCCTGCGGAGTCAAGCCCCGGTCGCCCGCTGAGCGAGGCCGAGGGCGTCCATCGTGTAAATCCGGTCTGCTGTATCGGCGGCCGCTCGGGAATGGGTGATGAGGATGCCGGCTCCGGCGTTCGTCTTGATCCGGTCTCGCAGCAGCGAGAGCGTCCTTGCCGCGGTTCTCGGATCGAGATTTCCCGTGGGCTCATCGGCGAGCACCAGCCGCGGCCGGTGCACCAGAGCCCTGGCGATGGCGATGCGCTGGACCTCTCCGCCGGAGAGAGCTCGCGGAAAGCGATCTGCCGCGAAGGACAGTCCCACCGTCTCGAGCATCTCGGCAACCCGCGCGGCTCGCTCGGCGCGTTTCACGCCCAGAAGCTCGAGCGGCAGCGACACGTTCTGCGCGGCGCTGAGGTAGGGCAGCACGTGGAAGGCCTGGAACACGAATCCCACCGTGCGCCGGCGGAGGAGCGTGAGTTCATCATCGTCTAGGGCGGCGAGATCGACGCCCTCCAGTACGACCCGGCCGGCGTCGGGCTGGTCAAGGCCCGCGAGCAGGTTGAGCAGAGTCGACTTGCCCACCCCGGACTCGCCCATGATCGCGACATATTCGCCCGGTGCGAGCTCGAGATTCAGCCCCGTGAATACCGGCGGACGGTCGTGCCCGTAGCGCTTCGCGAGATTGTCGAGCCGCAATACCGCGCCATTGTTCAAGCGCCTGCACCGTCAGGCGGCGTCGACGCCGATGACGGCCTTGACCTCCAAAAAATCGCGCAAGCCGAATTCGCCGTATTCGCGTCCATTGCCGGACATCTTGAAACCGCCGAATGGAGTCTGCATGTCGCCCGATGCGCCGTTCAGCGCGACCTGGCCGGCGCGAATGCGGGCGCCTACGCGTCCTGCGCGTTTCGGATCCTTTGACCACACATAGGCTGCCAGGCCGTACGGCGTATCGTTCGCGATCGCGATGGCCTGCTCCTCGCTCTCGTAGGGCAAAATGCACAGCACCGGCCCGAAAATCTCCTCGCGCGCGATGGTCATGTCGTTGCGTACGTTGGAGAACACCGTCGGCTTGACGTAATACCCCTTCGAGAGTCCCGCCGGCCGGCCCGCGCCGCCGGCGACGAGCTTGGCGCCTTCGGCGATCCCTTTCTCGATGTAGCGCTCGACGCGATCGAATTGAACCTTCGACACCAAGGGGCCGACGTTGGTGGCCTCGGATGAAGGGTCTCCCACCACCACCTCGGCGGTGACGCGTTGCGCGATGGCTTCGACTTCGGCCAGCTTGGAGGCCGGCACCAGCATGCGCGTCGGCGCGTTGCAGGACTGTCCGGAGTTCTGATAGACGTGCAGGACGCCGCGCTTCACGGCGCGCTCGAGGTCGGCATCATCGAGCAGTAGGTTCGGCGACTTGCCGCCGAGTTCCTGATGCACTCGCTTGACCGATGCCGCAGCGTTCTTGGCGACTTCCGTGCCCGCGCGCGTGGACCCCGTGAAGGACACCATGTCGATCTCGGGATGGGAGCAGAGCGGCGCGCCGACGTTCGGCCCGTCGCCGTTGATGAGATTGAAGACTCCTTTGGGAACCCCAGCCTCGTGCATGACCTTTGCCCAGAGGACGGCGCTGAACGGCGAGTATTCCGAGGGCTTCAGCACCATGGTGCAGCCGGCGGCCAGCGCGGGAACCACCTTGGCGGCCACTTGGTTCATGGGCCAGTTCCAGGGGGTAATCAGTGCGCACACGCCGACGGGTTCCTGAACGAGCCGGACGCTCCCCCGCAATTCCTCGAATTTGAAGGTTTTGAGCACGTCTATCATGGCGCTGATATGGCCGACCCCGATCCGGGTCTGCGAGCCTTTGGCGAGGGTCACCGGCGCGCCCATTTCAGTGGAGATGGCCTGGGCGATCTCATCGTAATGGGCGTTGTAGGCGGCCAGGACGCGTTCCATGAGCGCGAGCCGCTCGGCCGGCGTGGTCCGCGAGAACCCATCGAAGGCGCGGCGAGCGGCCGCCACGGCACGCTCTACGTCCTTCGGGCCGCCCATGGAGATGACGCCGGCAACCGCCTCGGTGGCGGGATTGATCACCTGAAATTCCTTGGCCTCAACTGGATCGACCCAAGCGCCATCGATGTAGAACTGCCGATTGTCATATGTCATCTCTATTCCCCTAGAATGCAACGCATGGGATGCAGCCCACATTCTACTTCGCCAACGCGCCGTCGTGGCACCGACCTGTCGCCATACGCGGACGGTGGCGTCGACCGCGGTTGCCACTTTCCGGGGGGCTAGGCAGTCCTCGGCGCCCAGATCCCCGGTTGGCGGCGCATTGCGGTCCTAGTTCGCAATTTCGCCACTCTCGGGTGCTGCGGGTCGCCATACCGATTAGCCTTGCAGATTGCGGCCCCGAGGGAGATCTCCGGGCAAGCCGCCGGAGTTCATTCATTATGCTGAGGTTGGGATCATTCGCGCCGGCGGGTTTGGCCTGCTGCCTTGTCTTTCTTGCAAGACTCTGCGCCGCAGCCGCTCCCACCCCGGCCTCGGCGCCGCCCGAGTACAACCCGGTCCGCGCCGAACCGGTTTCCTTGGGACCCGAAGCGAACCGCCTGTTGGTCGGATTCCGCGCCACCGCGGACAATTCAGTCACTGAAACGGTGATCTCCCGAGCCCGGGCGCCGCGCCGGACCGTCACGCTCGCGAACACGACCGCCGCAGATGCGGTGGCCGCGGCGGGACGGGCGGGTCTCGCCGTCGCGAAATCACGCCAGATCACGCCGAGCATGCATGTGCTGTATCTGCCCAATACTCTCTACGGCGCGGACCTCGAGGCCGCTCTCGCCAAGCTGCGCGCCGATCCGGCGCTGCAATTCGCCGTCATCGACAAGCGCCGCTACGCCCTCGCGGTGACGCCCGATGATCCGCTGTTCATCCCCAATCCGAACGCGAGCCCCCCCTCGAGCGGCCAGTGGTACATGGATACGCCGAGCTCGGCGGTCATCACGCTCGAGGGGAACGCCACCATGGACCTGTCGGCGACCGACGCCGTCTCCGCTTGGGGCATTACCACGGGGAGCGACGGCATCGTGATCGCGGATGTCGATACGGGCGTGCGCTTCGATCATCCGGATTTGCTGCGCGCGGGCTTCGGCGGCCGCTTACTGCCCGGCTACGACTTCGTCGGCCAGGATTACGATCCGACCAGCGGCGCCGCGCTCGGGACATATCTGATCGCCAACGACGGCGACGGCTGGGATCCTGACCCCTCCGATCCCGGCGATTGGGTGACCGCCACGGACCAGCAGAACCCGCTGTTCGCGAGCGACACCGTGGCGCCGAGCTCCTGGCACGGCACCCGGGTGGTCGGCATCATGGGCGCGCTCAGCAATAACGGCATCGGCATCGCGGCGATGACTTGGGGCGCCTGGATCCTGCCGGTTCGCGCACTCGGCAAGGGCGGCAGCGGATACGATTCGGACATCATCGCGGGAATGGAATGGGCGGCCGGATTGTCGGTGGTCAACCCCGATGGCCCGCCGGTTCCCCCGAATCCCTATCCCGCCGACATCGTGAACCTGAGCATTGGCGGCGGGACCGATGCATGCACGAGCTCGGACGGGTCGGCTTACGAGACCGCATTGCGCACGCTGACCGGCATGGGCGTTCTCGTCGTCATCTCCGCCGGCAACTCCAACGGGGCGGTCGAGCTGCCCGCCAACTGCGCCACTGTGGTTCCGGGAGTGATGGCGGTCGCGGGACTTCGCAACGTCGGCACCAAGGTGGGCTATTCGAGCTTCGGCGCGCAGGTGAGCGTATCGGCGCCGGCGGGCAACTGCGTGACCGCGAGCGGCGATTGCCTGCGCTCCATCGACACGACCACGAATCTGGGCACGACCACGCCGGGCGCGAACAGTTACACCGACGAGGTATCCCCCAATATAAATCTCGGCACGAGCTTTTCCGCGCCGATCGTCTCGGGGATCGCGGCGCTGATGAAATCGGTGAACAACAATCTCACCCCCGTGCAGATCATCGGCCGCATGCAAGCGGCCGCGAGTCCGTTCCCGGCGGGCGCGGCGGGCGTGCCGACCTGTCCGGCCACCTCCACCAGCGGGGAGTGCGCCTGCCCGAACAACGGGAGTCAATGCGGTGCCGGCATGGTCGATGCATTCGCCGCGGTCGAAGCTGCGCAAAAGCCGATCGCGGTCATCGTCCTGCCCGCGGTCATCGGTGCGGGAAGCGTCATCGATGCGGGTGCGAGCGTTGCCGGCTGCAATACCGGCGCGGCGACGCCCGCGCCGCTTGCCATCGCCTCCTTCGCCTGGTCGGCGTCGCCGTCGAGCATCATCGTGAGCGGGGCGGCCGGCTCGAAGGTGACCATCGATCCCTCGCCCGGAACGCTCACGCTCAAAGTGACGGACAGCGCCGGAAACAGCGACACCGAGACGGTTACTCTGACGGCGGACGCGGCGACCACCACGGCGCCGTCGGCGGCCGGCGGCTCGAAGTCGGCCTGTCCTGTCTCCCTCGAGATTTCGCCGGTGGCGCCGACCGTGACCGCGAATTTCTATCCCGCCTCCGTCCCCGAGAACAGCGTCTCGACGCTGACCATCACGCTCGCCAATGCCAACGGCTTCGCCCTCACGCAGTCGAGCCTGCAGTTGACCCTGCCGACGGGGCTCACGCTGGCTTCGGCGCCTGCGACCACGTGCACGGGCGCCGCCCACTCGCTGATGGCGACCGCGACGAGCGTGGCCTTGAGCGGGGCAAATATCGCGGCGGATGGGGACTGCACCATCACGTTGGCGCTCGAGAGCGCGGCGAGCGGAACTTACACAGCCTCGATCGCCGCCCAAGCGCTCGACACCGCGCCCGCCGGGGGCAACCCTCAGGCCGCCACCGCCGACCTCACCGTCAGTGCGCCGCCGAGCAGCGGGGGAGGCGGTGCCCTCGACGGCTGGGATCTCATGCTGGCGGTCGGCGTCGTGCTGATCATCCGCGCCCCCGCCAGACGAAGGCTCCGCGGCGACCGGGAGTTGCCGCGATCGCGGCGGCGGTGAAACGCGGCGGCGGTGACGTAGAATACGGGTCATGACGAACGACAATCCGATGCGTACGCGCATCGAGCCGGTGAAGACGCATACCGACCCTCGTGGCAGCCTGTTCGAGCCGCTGGACGACGCCGAGCTCGCGTCGCAACGCAACGTTCACGTGGTCCTGACCAAGCCCTGCGAAGTGCGCGGCAACCACGTACACGACACTGCGACGGAGACCACCACCGTGGTCGGGCCGTGTCTGGTGCGCCTGAAGGAGGCGAACGCGGTACGCGACGTCGAAGTCCCGGCGGGTGAAACCTGGCGGTTCACCATCCCGCCGGGCGTGGTTCATGCCTATCGCAATACCGGCGACGGGGTGATGGTTCTCGTCTCGTTCAGCACCAACGTGCACGACCCGAAGGGCAGCGACACGCGGCGCGAGCAGATTCTCTAAATCACCCGGCAGGCGTCCTCGAACGCGAGCCGCGGGTTGCGCGGGAACAGCGCCTCGGTGGTGCCGACGCCGAGCGCGCACAGAAAATTCGACTTCACCGACGTCCCCGAGAAAAATGCGGCATCGACCTTTTCGTTGCTGAAGCCGGACATCGGACCGCAGTCGAGACCGAGGGAGCGCGCGGCGAGGATGAGATACGCGCCCTGCAGCGTGGCATTGCGTATCATGTGGACCTTGCCGACGGCCGGATCCTTGAACGCCTCGGCGACCTCGGGCCTGTGCGGGAACAGAAACGGCACTTTTTCGTAGAACTTTTCGTCCATCCCGATGATCACGGTGACCGGCGCCTGCTCGACCTTCACCACGTTGCCGGGCGACACGCACTCGATGAGCTTGGCCTTGGCCGCCGGACTCGAGACGAACACGAAACGGGCCGGGCAGCAGTTGGCCGAAGTGGGCCCGAGCTTGAGCAAATCGTAAAGCGCCCGCAACGTCTTCTCCGGTACCGCCTCGGCGGCCCAGCGGTTGTAGGATCGGGCCGAGCGGAACAGCGTGTCGAGTGCGGCATCAGCGAGCGGCGTTTTCATGGCGTTGGTCCTCGCGGTCGGTTCGGGGCTGTGCGGTTCGAGGCTGTGCGGCTCGGGGCTATGGGCCCGGGCAGGCCGCCAGTCTGCCCGAGCCCCTCGGGCCCGGTCAAAGGAGGAACGCCAGCTCGTAGCCCCGCTTGAAATCGCGAATGTGCTTCTCCATCCAGGTGCGCGCGACCTCGCTGCGCTGGGCTTTGATCGCGGCGGTGATTCGGCGCTGCGCCTCGAGGATACGCTCGCTCGCCTGCGGAACCCGGTCGATGATTTCGCTCAAGCTCGGCTCGAGCAGCAAGTTGACCGGGGCCTGCGACAAGGCGAGTACCTGATTGCCGCTCGCGGCCGCGACCGTCGTGAAGAAATCCACGACCGCGGCCACCGCCTCGCCGGTGTTGCCGACCGATTCCGCGAAGCGCGCGCTGGTGCGCATCAGCGCTAGCAGCTGAGCCGGCGTCCGGCGCGCCGCCGCATATTCCGCCGCCGCCGGCTCGATGGCCATCATCGCTTCCCACAGCTCGACGTAGGTCACGTCGTGCAGCGCAAGCGCCCGGCTCACTCCGATGCTCACCCGGCCGGGCTCGGGTCGCGTGACCCGCAGGCGCTTCTCGCCGCGGACCCGGCCAAGCAGGCCATGGGTCTCCAATTCGCGGATGGCCTCGCGCACGGTGGAGCGGTTGACGCCGAACTGGCGCGCGAGGTCGGTCTCCGAGGGCAATGCATCGCCGGTCCGCAGCACCCGATCGACGATGCGCCGTTCGATGACGTTCGCAATCTGGCGGTATGCCGGATGATCGTCGAGCGGCTCGAACTGCGCGACCGCCTCGGAGCCCGCCGGGCGCGATGCGCTGCTCAAATCGACTCCCCGAAGAGCTCGCGGCCGATCAGCATTCTGCGGATCTCGGAGGTGCCCGCGCCGATCTCGTACAGTTTCGCGTCGCGCAGCAGTCTCCCGGTCGGGTAGTCGTTGATGTAGCCGTTGCCGCCGAGAAGCTGGATGGCATCGAGCGAGGCGCGCGTTGCGGCCTCTGCACAGAACAAGATGCAGGCGGCGGCGTCCTTGCGGGTCGCCTCGCCGCGGTCGCAGGCGGCAGCGACCGTGTAGGCGTAGCTGCGGCACGCATTCAAGGAGGCATACATATCCGCGAGCTTGCCCTGGACGAGCTCGAAGGTGCCGATCGCCTGGCCGAACTGCTTGCGCTCGCGGACATACGGTACGGCCACGTCGAGCGCGGCCGCCATGATTCCCAGGGGGCCGCCCGAGAGCACCACGCGCTCGTAGTCGAGTCCGCGCATCAGGACCCGCACGCCCTGGTTTTCCTGTCCCAGAAGATTCTCCGCGGGAACCTCGCAACCGTCGAACACCAGTTCGCTCGTGCTCGAGCCGCGCATGCCGAGCTTGTCGAGCTTCTGGGCCGGACTGAAGCCCGCGAAGCCGCGCTCGATGAGAAAGGCGCTGATGCCGCGCGCGCCCGCGTCGGGATCGGTCTTCGCGTAGACGACCAACACGTCCGCCTCCGGACCGTTGGTGATCCACATCTTGCGCCCGTCGAGCACGTAAACGCCGCCGCGCCGCGCGGCGCGCAGCTGCATCGAGACCACATCCGAGCCCGCTCCGGGCTCGGACATGGCGAGCGCGCCCACGTGCTCGCCGCTGAGCAGCCGGGGCAGATAACGCCGCTTCTGTTCCTCGGTCGCGTTCAGGGCTATCTGATTCACGCACAGGTTGGAATGCGCGCCGTAGGAGAGGCCCACCGCCGCCGAGGCGCGGGATACCTCCTCCATCGCGACGATATGGGCGAGGTAGCCCATGCCGGCCCCGCCGTGGCTTTCCGGCACCGTCAGCCCGAGGAGCCCGAGCTCACCGAGTTCGCGCCACAGATCTCGCGGAAAGAGGTTGCTGCGGTCGATCTCGTTGGCGCGCGGGGCGATCCGATCGTCCGCGAAGCGGCGGACCTGGTCGCGTACGGCGTCGACGGTGTCTCCGAGGCCGAAATTGAACTCGCGGTAGGCGGCGCCTGGCATGCGTAACACCCCATTGTCATCGGACATAAAATAGTTGGATAATCGGACTGTCCGACAATTCTGCGCCCAGCAATTGGGAATGACAATGGCCAAGATCGTCTCGAAGATCGATGTTCGCTCCGCGGAGTTCGCAGCCAATAATGCCGCGATGCGCTCACTGGTGGCGGAGCTCAAGTCGATGCTCGAACGCAATGCGTTGGGAGGAAGCGAAGCGGCGCGCGCCAAGCACGTCCAAGCCGGCAAGCTCCTGGTCCGCGAGCGGGTGGACGCGCTGCTCGACGCGGGCTCTGCGTTCCTGGAGCTCTCGCCGCTCGCGGCGCATGCGGTGTACGACGACGATCTGCCCGGCGCGGGCCTCGTCACCGGCATCGGCAGGGTCAGCGGGCGGCCCTGCATGATCGTCGCGAACGATCCGACCGTGAAGGGCGGCACTTATTATCCGCTGACGGTCAAGAAGCACCTGCGCGCGCAGGAGATCGCGGGCGAGAACGCATTGCCGTGCATCTATCTCGTCGAGAGCGGAGGCGCCTTTCTGCCGAAGCAGGACGAGGTATTCCCGGATCGCGATCACTTCGGACGAATCTTCTACAATCAAGCGAGGCTTTCGGCGCAGGGGATCGCGCAGATCGCGGTGGTGCACGGCTCGTGCACCGCCGGCGGCGCTTATGTGCCGGCGATGTCGGATCATGCCGTCATCGTGCGCAACCAGGGGCGCGTGTTCCTCGGAGGGCCGCCGCTGGTGCGCGCCGCGACCGGCGAGGAGATCGATGCGGAGACGCTGGGCGGGGCGGACGTGCACTGCCGGCGATCCGGCGTGACCGATTACTATGCGGAGAACGATCTGCATGCGCTCGCCTACGCGCGCCGTGCCGTGGCGCGCCTCAAGCCGCCCGCGCTCGAGCCGGCGGCCGCGGGCGCGGCGGAGCCGGCGTACGATCCGGCCGAGCTCTACGGCATCGTTCCGCAGAGCTCGCGCAAGCCCTATGACGTGCGCGAGCTCATCGCGCGCCTGGTCGACCGTTCCTGGTTCGACGAATTCAAGGCGCTCTATGGCACGACGCTCGTATGCGGATTCGCCGACCTGTTCGGCATGCCCGTGGGCATCCTCGGCAACAACGGAATTCTGTTCTCGGAAAGCGCCCTGAAAGGCGCGCATTTCATCGAGCTCTGCTGCCGCGAAGGGATTCCGCTCGTGTTCCTGCAGAACATCTCCGGATTCATGGTGGGACAGGCGGCCGAGGCGGGGGGCATCGCCAAGGATGGCGCCAAGCTGGTGACCGCCGTGGCCTGCGCCGCCGTGCCGAAATACACCGTCATCGTCGGCGGCAGTTTCGGCGCGGGCAACTACGCGATGGGTGGCCGTGCGTATGGACCGCGTCTCCTGTTCCAATGGCCGAACGCGCGCACCTCGGTGATGGGCGGCGAACAGGCCGCGAGCGTGCTCGCGACCATCAAGCGCGATGCGCTGACGCGCACCGGCGGCGAGCTCTCGGAGGCCGAGGAAGAGCGGTTGAAGGCGCCGATCCGCGATCAGTTCGAGCGGCAAGGCCATCCCTTCTATGCGTCCGCACGGCTCTGGGACGATGGCGTGCTCGATCCCTTCGACACACGGCGTGCGCTGGGCCTCGCGCTGGCGGCGGCCCGTCAGCAGCCGACCGCGGCGACGCAGTTCGGCATCTTCCGGATGTAATCGGCGCTTCAGGCGGAACGTTCCCCACATGAGCTCAACGACACTCAAGCGACTTCTGGTCGCGAACCGCGGCGAGATCGTTTGCCGCATCGCACGCACCGCCCGGCGGCTGGGATGGACCGCCATTGCGGTGTACTCCGATGCCGACCGCGGCGCCAAACACGTGCGCGAGGCGGACGAGGCCTATCACCTCGGCGCCTCGCCGGCCGCAGAGAGCTATCTCGATCAGCGCCGGCTGATCGAGATAGCAATCAGGGTCGGCGCCGATGCGGTGCATCCGGGCTATGGCTTTCTCTCGGAGAACGCCGAGTTCGCGCAAGCCTGCATCGACGCCGGACTGGTGTTCGTCGGGCCGCCCCCGGCCGCGATTCGCGCCATGGGCTCGAAGAGCGCCTCGAAGGCCGCGATGGCGGCGGCCGGCGTGCCGGTCGCGCCCGGCTATCACGGCGAGGAGCAATCGTCGACACGGCTCGCCGCCGAGGCGCAGCGCGTCGGCTTCCCGCTCATCATCAAGGCGAGCGCCGGCGGCGGCGGCAAGGGAATGCAGGTCGTGCATTCGGCGGCCGAAGTGGCGGCGGCCGTGGAGTCCGCGAAGCGCCTGGCGCGAACCGCGTTCGGCGACGATCGGCTGCTCCTCGAACGCTATTTTCCGACCGCTCGGCACGTGGAGGTGCAGGTGTTCGCGGATGCGCACGGCGGTATCACGGCGCTGCACGACCGCGATTGCTCCGTGCAACGCCGCCATCAGAAGATCATCGAAGAGGCGCCGGCGCCGGGCCTCGAGCCCGCAGTGCGAAGCGCCATGGCGCGGGCGGCCATGACCGCCGCGCGCGCGGTGGGCTATGTCGGGGCGGGCACCGTCGAGTTCCTGGTCGACCGCGAGCAGAATTTCTATTTCATGGAAATGAATACGAGGCTCCAGGTTGAGCACCCGGTCACCGAGCTGATCACCGGCATCGATCTCGTCGAGTGGCAATTGAATGTCGCGCGCGGCGAGCGTCTGCCGGCGGGCGCGGATCGCATCGCGCCGCGCGGCGCCGCGGTCGAGGCGCGGCTGTACGCCGAGGATCCCGCGCATGACTACCTGCCGAGCATCGGACGCATCACGCATCTCGAGTGGCCGCAGCAGGGCCCGCACCTGCGCCTCGATGTCGGGGTGGACGCGGGCGACGAGGTCTCGCCGTTTTATGATCCGATGCTGGGCAAAGTGATCGCTTGGGGAGAGTCGCGTTCCCAGGCCTGCGACTTGCTGCACCGGGCCCTTGGCGAGCTCGAGATCGCGGGCGTCGCGACCAATCGCGCGCTGCTCGCAAGCATTCTGGCCGATCCGCAATTTCAGCGGGGAGCGGTGCGCACCGATTTTCTGGATCTACGCCGCGGCGAGCTGGCTTTCGGCGAGCGCGCCGCCGCGCCCGCGGACTACCTGATCGCGGGTTTGTGGCACACCACGGCCGAGCCGGGCGGAGACTCGCTTTGGTCGAACACCTGTGGCTGGCGCCTCGGAGCGCCGGCCCTCACCCAATGGCGTTTCGGCGACGCCGTCGTGCGCATCGAAACCAAGACCCCGCAGGTGTACCGCGGACGCATCGCCGGCCGAGACTACGAGCTTCGCCTGATTCGCCGCAGCGGCTCGCTCCTCGAGGTCGAGGTCGACGGGCGCATCGAACGGGCCACGATTGCGGTTTGCGAGGGCAGGCTCGAGGTGTTCCGTGCGGGCGGGCACGTCTCGCTTTACGCGGCGCGCACCGAGGACGCGTTGCAGGGGAGCGCCGAATCGGACGCGGGCTCGCTCGTCACGCCGCTCCCGGGAACCGTGGTGGCGGTGCATGTCACGCCGGGTCAGGCAGTGAGCCGCGGTACGCCGTTGATCACTCTCGAGGCGATGAAGATGGAACACACCGTGGCTGCGCCCTACGCGGGAATCGTCGAGCGTCTGCCATTCGCACTGGGGGATCGCGTCGCCGCGGGCTCGGTGCTGGTCGAGCTGAAACCTCAGCCCGCTCTCTGAACGGCGATGGCCTGAATGTCTAGGTGGCCGCCGCGGCCGCCTTCACGGGCGCCGCATCCGCCAGCGGGGGTAGCGTGACCTTGAACCGAGTCTCGTGGCCGAGAAGGCTCGCTAGAGCAATTTTTCCGCCGGCTTCGTGGACGTAGCGCCGCACCAGCGATAGGCCGGTGCCGTGAGCGGGCTCGCCCGGAGTGCTCTCCAGCGTGGAGTAAGCGGACTTGAAAATGAGCTTGATCGCCTCACGGTCGCGCAGCCGTGCGGCGGCTTCACCCGGGATGACGCCCCGGGCTATCGCCGTCGCGCGGACTTGGTCGGGATCCAGGCCGCAGCCATCGTCCTCGAACAAGATCTCGAAGCCACCATCGGCGACCTTTCTCTTGAATTCCAGTCGCAACGTGCCGTTGGGCGGCTTGCCGCCCGCCTCGCGGGCGGCCGGGGTCTCGATGCCGTGCATCACCGCGTTGCGGATCAGTTGAATGGCGACGTTCTTCACGGCGGCCCGATAAGAGTGCGGGACCAGGCTCAGGCCGTGCACGTCGAGAGTCACCGTCTTCTTGTGCTCCTCGGCCACGTGTTCGGTCAAGGCGCGAAGCGTGTTCTCCAAACTGCCGGCGGGCGCCGAGCTCGTTCCGGGAGCAGGCGCCGGCTTCGGCGCGGATTTCTGCGCCAGGAATCTGGGCGCCTGGATGATCTGCGTGCCGTTCTCGGTCATGTTGGATGCGACCGGCACGCCGCCCGGCGTTTCCTGCGCCGGGCTCGACGCCGCGGTCAGCGCTTTCAATGCGGCGAACTGCCCGTAGAGCTGATCGAGCTTGACTGCGAGCGGCAGGAAATCGCCGCCGGAGAGCGTGCTGCGACTGCGCAGGTCGTGCAGGGAGTCCTCGAACTGACGCGCCGCCCCTTCGAGCGCGGAGAGCTTGAACGCCGCCGCGTCGCGTCTCACCCGGTCGACCTCGTCGAGGGCTTCCTCCAGTTTGGCGCGAAACGCCTCTTGCTCACGCGCCGGCTTCTTGAGCACCGCATTGATGGACTTCATGGACGCATCGGTCCGCTGGATCAAGGCGGCAAAGCGTGCGCCTCCCCCTTGCAGAACGCTGCGCAGAATCTCGCCCTGGGTCTGGGCCTGAGTCTGCAGGTCCTCCAGTTCGCGCGCTGCCTGCACTTCCCGGGTGATGTCGGCAATGCGCACCAGCCACAAGCGAGGTTCGCCGTCGAGCGGATGGAAGGCGAAGGAATAATGCGCGGAGTCGAAGCCCCCGTCGCCGTTCACCAGCCGCACTTCCAGGTCCCTGAGCGGGTTCGAATCCGCCGGCACCTTGTCCATCGCCTTCGACTCCTCGAGCCGAACCGTACGCTCCGGCCGCGGCGAGCTTTCGGGCGACGACGGGTCGGCCGGCAACGAATCGGGCGACCCATCGGGGCGCGGCACCGAGTGTGCCGACGGATGGCCGGCGTGCGGGTTGTCGCGCGCCGCCGTGCCGAGCACCTGCGCGAGGTGACTGCGCACCAGAGTGAGCGCCTTGGCGGTGACCAGCGGCGCCACCAGCTTCTCGAAGCTCAGGTTGGAGAAGTCCTGGCGGCGAAACAGCGCTCCGAGCGAGTGCGAAACCTGCGCCTGAATCTTGCCCTTCGCGTCCAGGAGCAAGATTCCCGGTTCACTGTGCTGAAGGATCGCTTCGGTGATGCGGCTGCTCGTCTCGAGCAGCTCCTGCTTTTCGCGCTCGTGTCGCTTTGCGGTAATGAACATGGCATCGCACAGCGTGCCAAACGGCCGCAGCGCAGAGGGTGAAGGCGGTCACAGCTCCAGGCAATTCTTTACATATGGTGCGGCGAGTCAGAATCGAACGTGACGCCAGTCACGCGATCAGGCAACCGCGGCGACCAGAGGGCCGAGGTCCGCCAGCAGTTCATCCGCCGAGACATACCGCTCGGACAGCCGCTTCGCCATCAGCCGATCGACCAGTGCCTGCTGCAGGGCGACGTTGTCGGGCAGACGCGGCACCGGCGCATGGGCATGCTGCTCCATGATTTCCAGGGCAGTTTTGCCGCTGTACGGCCGCTGCCCGGTGAGCATCTCGTAGAACATGACCCCGAGGCTGTAAAGATCGGTGCGCGCGTCGACGCGCTGGCCTTGGGCCTGCTCGGGGCTGATGTAATAGGGAGAGCCCAATACTTGGCCTATCCCGGTCGTACCCACCTCGTCGATGGAGCGGCGGGCGAGCCCGAAATCGATGAGCACGGGCGAATTGTCCTCGCGCAGCATGACGTTCGCGGGTTTCAAATCGCGGTGCAGGATTCCGAACACGTGAATTACCCGCAGCGCTTCGGCGATGGCGCGCAGGTAATACAAGCTCTCCTCGAGGCTCATCGGATTGCGCAGCCGGTCGCGCAGGTCGCCGCAGGGTATGTGCTCCAAGGCCAGATACTGGTGTTGAGGCAGTGCGCCGAAGTCGTAGATCTCCGCGATGGCGCGGTGCGCGATGCTCGAAATGATTTCGTACTCGCGCTGGAAGCGCTCCGCATCGTCGAGCTCGCGCGGCGACGACCCGCGGCTCATGACCTTCAGCACGACGTTGCGCCGCAGCCGCGTGCTGCGCGCCAGATACACCGAGGAGAAGTTGCTGGTGGCGATCTCCTTTACGATGGTGTAGCCGGGTACGTGGATGGAGGGCATATCGCTTGCGGGGGAGAGCAGGCCCTGCGCTGCCGATTCGGCTGCCGCCCGCCGCGAGCAGGCGTCGGTGACGGCGGTGAGCAGGGCATCCCGGCTGATGCGCGCGAGCGGCAGGTAGTCTTTGGCTCCACATTTGAGCGCCCGCACCGCCGATAGCTCGTTGCCCCGCTCGGCGAGTATGATGCAATACGTGTTCGGCTGAGCGCGCAGCATCTGCGCCAAGTGGGCGAGACCGGTGTTCGCGAGCGTCTCGTCGCCGAAGTCGATCTGCAGGATCACCGCGTCGGGGTTGCGCTCTTCGACGAAATGGGCCAGCGATGCGGCATCGGGTGCGGGAACGGTGGTGACCTGAGCGCTCGGCCAATGGCTGGTCACGTGGTGGTTCAACCATTGGAGGCGCTTGGCGTCGCCGCCCACCACCAAAAGGACTGGACCGGTCGAATCGGGCATAAACGGAAGGATTGGGACCGCAATAGGGATTTCAGACTAGCCGCTGCCGAGGGCGGTGCGCTCACGGTGATTTCACAGTTCTGGCCGCAGGCGGCGGGAAATCATGGGAAATGGAGCCCAAATGCCTGGAAATTTGAAACGACGCCCCCATTGGGGTGTCTCTTCAGTGGGAGCCCCTGAATCGATGTATCGAGAGGACATATTGCAATGGGAAGCATGAGAACCTGGTCGCTCGCGGTGCTGGCGGGCATCTTCGTCGTGGTCGTGGCCCATCAGCGCTCGAACGCGGACGCGGGCGCAGCCAATGCGGCTCCCGGGGTTTCCTCGACGGCGCCGGCTCCTCCTGCCGCGTCGCCTCCCCGTGCTGCCGCGAGCCGTGTGACCGGTTTGCCCGATTTCTCGGGACTGGTCGCGGAGAACGGCGCCGCCGTGGTCAACATCAGCGTGGTCGAGAAGCCGCAGAAATTCGGCAGTGGCGGCAGTGGCGGCGGCAACGGGGACCCGGGCGATGAGGATCCATTGTCGCAATTCTTCCATCGATTCCAAGTCCCGATGCCGGGTCCGGACCACATGCCGCCGGCGCACGGCATCGGCTCGGGGTTCATCGTCACGCCCGACGGCTACGTGCTCACCAACGCGCATGTCGTGGCCGATGCCTCCGAGGTGACCGTCAAGCTCACCGATCGGCGCGAATTTCGCGCCAAAGTGATCGGCGCCGACAAGCGAAGCGATGTGGCGCTGATCAAAATTCCCGCTACGGGCTTGCCGACGGTCCGATTCGGAGATCCGGATAAAATAAGGCCGGGCCAGTGGGCCATCGCCATCGGCTCGCCGTTCGGCTTCGAGAACAGTGTGACTGCCGGCGTCGTAAGCGCCGTGGGGCGACCCCTGCCGGACGACAGCGGCAGCTCGTTCGTGACCTTCATCCAGACTGACGCGGCGGTGAATCCGGGCAACTCCGGCGGACCGCTGTTCAATCTGGACGGCGAGGTGATCGGCATGAATGCTCAGATCTACAGCCGCACCGGCGGCTACATGGGCATGTCGTTCGCGATCCCGATCGACGTGGCGCTGAACGTCAAGGATCAGCTGATGAAGACCGGCAAGGTGGCGCGCAGCCGCATCGGCGTGGCGGTTCAGGACATCGGGCAGCAACTCGCGCAGACATTCGGACTGGCGACACCGCACGGCGCCTTGATCAGCTCGGTGGAGCCGCAGAGTCCCGGCGAGAAGGCGGGGCTGAAGCCCGGGGATGTCATTACCAGCGTCAACGGCCGCAACATCGATCACTCCTACGATTTGCCGTCGGTGATCTCGCAGCTGCGACCGGGCAGCGAGGCGAAGCTCGGGGTCTGGCACGACCGCAAAGCCACCGAGGTGACGGTCAAGACCGTACTCCTGGAGGACACCCCCGCTCAGGCCGCGCGCAACGGTGCGGAGGACGGCGGCGGCAAACTCGGCCTCGCCGTGAGGCCGTTGGACCCGAACGAGCAGCGCGAACTCCACACCCACGGACGCTTGGTGGTCGAGGATGTGACCGGGCCTGCGCTGGCCGCCGGACTGCAGGCCGGCGATGTGGTGCTCGGCGTCAACGGGGCGGGAGTGTCGACCGTCGAGGATTTGAAGCGTGAGGTGGCGCGAGCCGGACGTACGGTCGCGCTCCTGATCCAACGAGACGACGCGCAGATCTATATTCCGGTCGACCTCGGGTGAGTGCGCAGCCGGCCGGGGCCTCGCCGGCGACGTTCCTGCCGACCTCGCGTGCCGAGATGGATGCGCTCGGCTGGGATCAGTGCGACGTGATTCTCGTCACGGGGGACGCCTACGTCGATCATCCGAGCTTCGGCATGGCGCTCATCGGGCGCGTGCTCGAGGGCCGCGGCTTTCGCGTGGGCGTCATCGCGCAGCCCGATTGGCAGGGCACGCGCGATTTCATGAGCCTCGGCGCGCCGCGGCTGTTTTTCGGCGTCACGGGCGGGAACATGGATTCCATGGTGAACCGCTACACCTCGGATCGCCGGGTGCGGAGCGACGATGCCTACACGCCCGGAGGCGAAGGCGGTAAGCGCCCGGACCGCTGCGTCATCGTGTACACGCAGCGTCTGCGCGAGGCCTACAAGGGCATCCCCATCGTGATCGGCGGCATCGAGGCGAGCCTGCGCCGCATCGCGCATTTCGATTATTGGTCGGAACAGGTTCGCCGCTCGCTATTGGTGGATTCCAAGGCGGATCTTCTGGTCTACGGCAACGCAGAGCGGCAGGTGGTCGCGATCGCGCAGAGGCTCGATGCGGGCGAGACGGTCGCGGACATCCAGGACTTGCGCGGAACCGCGTATTTGCGGCGCAGCGTCCCGGAGCACTGGGTCGAGATCGACTCGAGCGAGCTCGACACCCCCGGGCCGCTCGCGCCGCCCGTCGATCCTTACGCCGGCGAGGAGGAGCGCGTGGCTGTCGGCGCGGCCCGCTCGGGCGCCGACGCTGCGCTCGCGCCGGCTGCCGAGGGGCACCGGGTAGTCAAGTTCTATCGTAAGGTGCCGAACGCTCAACGCGAGCGCAGCGTCATCCGCCTACCGTCCTACGAGGCGGTGAACACCGATGCGGTGCTGTATGCGCATGCGTCGCGAATCCTGCATCTCGAGTCGAACCCGGGCAACGCCCGGGCGCTCGTTCAGCGCCACGGCAATCACGAAGTGTGGCTGAATCCGCCGCCGCTGCCTCTGTCCACGGACGACATGGACGCCATCTACGAGCTGCCGTATGCCCGCCGGCCGCATCCGAAATACGGCCAGGCGCGGATCCCGGCCTACCACATGATCCGCTTCTCGGTCTCGATTCAGCGCGGCTGCTTCGGCGGCTGCACGTTCTGCTCGATCACCGAGCACGAGGGACGCATCATTCAGAGCCGCTCGGAGGACTCGGTGATCCGCGAGATCGAGACCATCCGCGATACCGTGCCGGGATTCACCGGGGTGGTGTCGGATCTGGGTGGTCCCACGGCGAACATGTATCGGCTGCATTGCAAGAGCTCCGCCATCGAATCCGCCTGCCGGCGCCCCTCGTGCGTGTACCCGGGGATCTGTCCGAACTTGAATACCGACCATGCACCGCTCATCCGGCTCTATCGGCGCGCCCGCGCGTTGCCGGGCGTCAAGAAAGTGCTGATCGCATCGGGGGTGCGCTACGACCTCGCCGTCGAGTCGCCCGAGTACGTGAAGGAGCTCGCGACTCATCATACGGGCGGCTATCTGAAGATCGCGCCCGAAGCGATCGGGGAGGGCCCGCTTTCCAAGATGATGAAACCGGGAATCGGCGCCTACTACAAATTCAAGGAACAATTCGACCGGTACTCGAAGGCGGCGGGCAAGGAGCAGTATCTGATCCCGTATTTCATCGCGGCGCATCCCGGCACGCGCGACTCGGACATGCTGGAGCTTGCGGTCTGGCTCAAGACGAACGGTTTTCGCGCCGATCAAGTGCAGGCCTTCCTGCCTTCGCCCATGGCGACGGCGACGGCCATGTATCACTCCGGCAAGAACCCGCTCAAGAAGATCTCGCGGACCAGCGAGGAGGTCATCGTTCCGAAAGGAACCCGGGTCAGGCGCCTGCACAAGGCCTTCCTGCGTTATCACGATCCGGCCAACTGGCCGGTGCTGCGCGAGGCGCTGAAGCGCATGGGGCGCGCCGACCTGATCGGCAACGGCAAGCATCACCTCGTTCCGGCCTACCAGCCCGTCGGCCCGCGCCCGCCATTGCAGCCATTTCGCACCCAGCACACCGGGCTGCCGAAATCCGGCACCGGGCGCAATGGCGTGGATCGCAAAAAATCCCCAAAGCGCGCCCGCGGCGCGGGACATTCCTAAAGGCGCGTACCCGCGTTTTTTGCTTGCTACCCTGCCTCCCGTGCGATTAAAGTTCCGGGCTGTCTAAGCGGTTGCCGGCCGCAATTCATCAATCGGATTGGGGCGCCCCCCTTCGAGCGGGCATGGGGCCGTGTGGAATATGGATCAGTGGATCGTACATAAATTTGGCGGTTCGAGCGTAGCCGACGCAAGCTGTTTTCGGCGCGTCGCCGACATCATCGAAGCTTCCTCCAACCCGCGCGAGGCCGTGGTTCTGTCCGCGTGCCGAGGGGTCACCGACGCGCTGTTGAATTCGGTCGCGCACGCGGAGCGGCCGGACGGCGACACGGCCGCCGCGATCGAGGAGCTTTGGAGGCGCCACGAGAAGCTCGCCGCCGAACTGCTGTCGCCGGCCGCGTGCGAAGCCTATTGCATGCAACTCGCGAAGGACTGCCGGGACATCGCCGGCGTGCTCCAGACCGTGCGGCTCATCCGCCAGGCGACGTATTCGATGCGCGACGTGATCGCCGGTTACGGAGAGATCTGGTCGACCCGGCTGTTTGCGCCTTTCCTGCGCGAGCGCGGGCGCATCGACGGCGAGGTGCTGTGGATCGATGCGCGCGACGTGATTATCGTCGAATGGGGGCCGCTGGGACCCGCGGTTCAGTGGAGCGTGAGCGAGCAGAACTTGCGCAAGCGCATCCCCGAGGGCTTCAAGGGAAGGCTGGTGGTGACGGGATTTGTCGCGACCACCACCACCGGCATGCAGACCACGCTCGGACGCAACGGGAGCGACTTCTCCGGTTCGATCTTCGGCGCGTTGCTGCAGGCGTCGGAAATCGTGATCTGGACCGACGTGGACGGCGTGCTGTCCGCCGATCCCCGGCTGGTGCCGAATGCGCAGGTGATCGATCAGCTCTCCTACAACGAGGCGATGGAACTCGCGTACTTCGGGGCCAAGGTGATCCATCCGCAGACCATGGAACCCGCGGTCGCACGTGACATTCCGATCTATATCCGCAACACCTTCGCACCCGAGAAGCGCGGCACCCTCATTTGCGCGAATCCCGTGTCCGCGCTGAAAGTGAAGGGCATCACCACCATCGATCCGGTGGCGCTGGTCAATCTGGAGGGCGCCGGCATGATCGGCGTGCCGGGTACGGCTCACCGTTTGTTCGGGGCTTTGCGCGATGCCGGTATTTCGGTCATCTTGATTTCCCAGGGGAGCTCGGAGCATTCGATTTGCTTCGCGATTCCAGCGGCGCAGGCGCAGCGCGCGGAGGAAGCGGTCAGGCGCGCGTTCGACGCGGAGCTTCGCGACGGGCAGATTCAGCATGTCGACGTGACGCTGGATCTGGCGATTCTTGCCGTGGTGGGCGACGGCATGGCCGGCGCGCACGGCGTGGCCGCCAACGTATTCAACTCGCTCGGAGATGCGGCGATCAATGTGCGTGCGATCGCCCAGGGGGCCTCGGAGCGCAACATCTCCCTGGTCGTCGACGGCAAGTTCGCGGCCAAAGCGCTGCGTGCCGTGCACGCGGCGTTTTATCTGTCGCCTTACACCCTGTCGATTGGATTGATCGGCCCCGGCACGGTGGGCCGCGTGCTGCTCGCGCAGATCGCGAGCCAGATCGAGCGCCTGCGCGCTCTCAATCTGGATTTGCGCGTACGAGGAATTGCGGGTTCCCAGCGCATGGTTCTCGCGGAGAAGGCCATCGATCTGGACCATTGGGCGGAGCTTCTCGAGGAGAAGGGCGAGCCGGTGGACCTGGAAAAATTCGCGGCGCACTGCCAGGCGGATTACATCCCGCACACGGTGCTGATCGATTGCACCGCAAGCGCGGCGGTCGCCTCGCACTATCGCGACTGGCTGGCGGGCGGCATTCACGTGGTCACCCCGAACAAGAAGGCGAACTCCGGCGCGCTTCCCGACTACCGCGCCTTGAAGGAGGCGGCGCGCTCCGCCGGTACCCACTATTTGTACGAGGCGACCGTGGGCGCCGGACTTCCGGTGATCCAGACGCTGCGCGATCTGCGCGAGACCGGCGACGACATCACGCGGATCGAAGGAATCTTCTCGGGCACGCTCGCCTATCTCTTCAACGTGTTCAACGGCAGCGAGTCGTTCTCTTCGATCGTACGAACCGCCAAGCAGAAGGGCTATACGGAGCCCGATCCGCGCGACGACCTGTCGGGCATGGACGTGGCGCGAAAGCTCATCATTCTGGGCCGGGAAATGGGCCTCACCCTGGAGATGTCCGATGTCGAGGTGACGGGGCTGGTGCCGAAGGCGCTCGACGGCTGCAGCGTGGATGAGTTCATGGAAGGGCTCCCGGAGTTCGACGCCGTCATGGCGGATGCCCTGAAGGATGCCAAGAAGGCGGGGCAGGTGCTGCGCTACGTTGGTCGGGTCGACGCGGACGGCAAGGCCACCGTGGGCCTCACGCGCCTGGATGCCGCGCATGCCTTCGCGAACATCGCGCTCACCGACAACGTGGTGCGCTTCGCCACCCGGCGATACTGCGACAATCCGCTGATCGTTCAGGGCCCCGGCGCCGGTCCGGAAGTCACCGCCGGGGGCGTCTTCTCGGATTTGTTGCGTCTCTCGGCGTATCTCGGGGCGCACTTGTGACCCACATGCGCGCCGACGTGATCGCGTTCGCGCCCGCCACCGTCGCGAATGTGGGCATCGGATTCGACATTCTCGGACACACGGTGGAGGCGGTGGGCGACCGGGTCGGGCTCCGGCGCATCGACGAGCCGGAGGTGCGCATCCGTGCGATTACGGGGGTTGCGGGCAATCTTCCCGTCGAGGCTGGGAGCAATACCGCCGGACGCGCGCTGCAGGCCATGCGCGCATCCTTGGGGCTCAGCTTCGGCTTCGAGGTGGAGATCGAGAAGGGCATCCCCCTCGCCTCGGGGATGGGTGGGTCTGCGGCTTCCGCGGTCGCCGCCGTAGTCGCGGCCAATGCCTTGGTCGATGATCCGGCGCCGCGTCTGAAACTCCTGACGTTCGCCATGGAGGGCGAGATCGTCGCGAGCGGATCGGTGCACGTAGACAACATCGCTCCGTGCCTCTTCGGCGGTTTGGTGCTGACCGTCGGCATCGATCATCCGCGCGTCAAGCAAATCCCCGTTCCCGCCTCGATCCGCTGCGTGCTGGTTCATCCGCACATGCATCTCGGCACGCGCGAAGCGCGCGCCGTGCTGAAGAGCGACGTGACGCGCTCGGATTTCGTCTGGCAGACGGCGAATCTCGCGGGGTTCATCAGCGGTTGCTATTCCAACGACCTCGACATGATCCGGGATTCGTTCAACGATGTGATCATCGAGCCCCAACGCCAGAACCTCATCCCGGGATTCAAGGATGTGCAGCGAAGCGCCATGTCGCGCGGGGCCCTCGGGTGCTCCATTTCCGGCGCCGGACCTGCCATATTTGCCTGGACGGAGATCCAAAATGCCGAGGACGTGCGCGCGGCCATGACGGCGGCGTTCACGGCCCATGGCCTCGAGACCGACTCCTGGATTTCATCGCTCGATAACCCCGGCGCTCGGGTGGTCGAGGCCTGATGGCTCGATGCCTCCACGCCGATGCCCGAGGGACGACGCTGACCGAGGATTGCCGATGACCGAAGAATTGAAATTCGCGAGCTCGCGAGCCGGTGCGCCGGCAGTCGCGCTGAGCGAGGCGATTCGGCAGGGACTGGCGCCGGACGGCGGACTTTACGTGCCGACGCGCCTCCCGCGGGTCGATGCCGCGTCGTTCGCAGGCCTCACGGGCCTGCCGGAGATAGGTGAACGGGCGCTGGACGGATTTTTCTTGGGCGACCGGTTGCGACCCTCGCTCCGCCAGATCGCGGAGGCGGCGTTCGACTTTCCGGCGCCGACCACCGCGGTGCCCCAGTGCCCTGATCCCTTGTTCGTGCTCGAGTTGTTTCATGGACCGACGGCGGCATTCAAGGATTTCGGCGCGCGGTTTCTGGCCGAGACTCTGCAGCGGCTGCAAAGCCCGGCCGACCCGCCGATGACCATTCTCGTGGCGACCTCCGGCGATACCGGCGGCGCCGTCGCCTCCGCGTTTCACCTGCGGCCGTGGGTGCGCATCGTCGTGCTCTATCCGAAGGGTCTGGTGAGCGCCCGCCAGGAGCAGCAGCTCACCTGCTGGGGCGACAACGTGATCGCCTTGCGTATCGACGGCACCTTCGACGATTGTCAACGTTTGGTGAAGGAAGCTTTCCTCGACTTCACGCTTCGCGCCAAACACCACTTCAGCTCCGCCAACAGCATCAATATCGGCCGGTTACTGCCGCAAATGGTGTACTACGCGGCCTCGAGTCTCGATGTGCAGCGGCGAACGGGCGCGCAGGCTTCGTTCGTCATACCGGCCGGCAACTTGGGCAATGCGTTCGCCGCCATCTGGGCGCGCGCGGCCGGGTTTCCGATCGATCGAATCGTCCTGGCGCACAATGCGAACCGCACCGTACCGGATTTTCTGTCGTCGGGCGATTGGCGGCCCCGTCCGAGCGTCGCCACGCTGGCCTCGGCCATGGATGTGGGAAATCCGAGCAATATGGAGCGAATCCGCGCCTTTTATCCGACGTTCGCCGCGATCAGCGAACATTTGAGCGCGGACAGCGTCGATGACGCTACAATTCGCCGTCGGATCGGAGAGGATTTCATGGAGTTTGGACGCGAATGGTGCCCGCATACGGCGACGGCCGCGGAGGTCTACCGCCGCCTCGGCGAGCGCGATCGCCGGGATCGGCCCTGGGTGCTCGTGGCGACGGCCCATCCCGCCAAATTCAACGATGTCGTGGAGCCGATCATCGGCAAGCCGGTCGAGGTGCCGCAGGCGCTCGAGCGGCTGCTGAAATTACCGCAGCACATACTGGACTTGCCGCCCACACTCAAGGCGGTGGCGGCGGCTCTGGAATGAGCGACCGCTGCGGCGGGCCGCGCACTAGATGAACGATCTTCGAATCGAGCCGCAGTGGATCGCCGCGGGAGCCGCGCTCGTGCTCATCGGAGCGGGCGGCTATGTGGGATTGCGCGCCTACCAGCGCAGCGCGCGGCGCAAGTCGCTGCTGGCGCGTCTCAATCGGGTGGCCTACGAAGCGGCGCACCAGGTCTTGGTGCCGGACGGCATGGGCGGGTACATTCACATTGATCATCTGCTGCTGACGCCGCGCGGAGTCCTGGTCCTCGATACCCGCCGGGTGGCCGGACTCATCTTCGGCGGCGATCAAATGAGCGACTGGACGGTCATCGGCCGCCGCCGCTTCACCTTCGATAATCCGCAGCCCGCCCTGTATGACCGGATTGCGGCCGTGAAGGCGCTGGTGGGCGAGGTTCCCGTCGAGGGGCGGCTGCTCTTTTCCAACATCGGTAAATTCACGAAGGGCATGCCCAAGTACGTGATGATGTTGGACGGCATCGAGGTGGAATTTCCGCCCGTGGACCATGGCCTCAAGGGTTCGCCGGCGCTTGCGCAGTCCGAGGAGGTCTGGAGCCGCCTGCTGGCCCAGCTCAAGCCGAGCCCGCATCTGTTCACGAATCTTTAAAGACCGAAGAATCTGACGGCGTTGCGTGTCGTCGCTGCCGCGAGCGCTTCCGGCGATTCGCCGCGAAGGGCGGCCACCGCACGCGCGATGTGAGGCAGGAATGCGGGCTCGTTGCGCCGGGATTTCGGGCGGGGCTCGAGGTCGCGAGGCAGCAGGTAGGGCGCGTCGGTCTCGATCATGAGACGTTCGGCCGGGATGCGCGGCACCGCCTCCCGCAGATCCGCTCCGCGGCGCTCATCGCAAACCCATCCCGTGACGCCGATCGACAGATCGAGGGCGAGATAAGCCTCGAGTTCCTCCGGCCCACCGGTGAAGCAATGCGCGACGCCGCCGACCAAGGCCGGGCGGAACTCGGCGAGGATGGCCGTAAAGTCCCGATGAGCGTCGCGCTGATGCAGAAACACCGGCTTCTCGACCGCGGCGGCGATCTCGAGCTGGGCGACGAAGGCCTCGCGCTGAGCCGCGCGCGGCGAAAAATCCCTGAAATAATCCAAACCGCACTCTCCGACCGCCACCACGCGGGGCGCGCTGAGTAGTTCCCGCAGTTCCTGGTGCCTGGCAGGCGCGAACTCCGTTGCATGGTGGGGATGCACTCCGGCCGTGCACCACAAGGCGGCCGGATAAGCCGCGGCGAGGGCCGCGGCCGCTCGCGAACTCGCGAGATCCGCGCCCGTCACGATCTGGCGAGTCACGCCGGCATTCGCCGCCCGATTCATGACGCTGCCCAAGTCGTCGGCGAAGCTCGAATGTGTCAGATTCGATCCGATGTCGGTGAATTCGTGGCTCAAGTACCGCTACCTCGTTGTGATATCTTCGATCGCATATTAAAACCGCTCGGGAGTCTCTGCATGCGTCGGTTAATGGGATTGGCGTTGTTGTCATTGTCGTTCGCGGCGACGATCGGCGTCGCCCAGGAGGGCGGGGACATGCAGGCGCGGATCCTGTACGCCTATCAGTCGGAGGATTTCAATCAGTTGGCGAGCCTGGTGCAGAGCCTCTCGAACCAAGTGACGGCGGGCGGTGTGGCCGCCGGCGGCGCGGACGCCTCGCTTCGCTACCATCTGGCGCACGCGGAATATCGGTTCGGACTTCTGGCGCTGGGGAGGCGCGCCCGCGACGCGGCGCCCGCGTTCGCGGATTGCGTCGATCAGCTGAAGTCGATCCTGGAACAAGATGTCAAATCGGTGGAAGCACTCATCCTGCAGTCCGCGTGCTACGAGGAACTCGCAAAGCGCAAGCGGCTGGAGGCGGTGCTGCTCAGATCGAAGGCCGAGGAGCGCTTGGATGCCGCTTTCAAGCTCGATCCTCGCAACCCGCGAGTGCTCTACTTCCTGGCCGAAAAGGAGCTCTCGCGCTCGAAGCCGGGGTCGCCGGAGCGTGAGCGGGGGTTCGCCGAGCTCCAGGAATCGGCCAAAATTTTCGATCAGTCCTCGGCGACTCGAAGCGACGTTCCAGGCTGGGGACATGCCGAAGCGTATCTCGCGCTCGGCGCGCAGTTGCAAAGCCGCGGGGATGTGTTGGGGGCCCGCAACTGGATCGAGAAGTCGCTGATCGTCGCGCCCGATTTCAAGGCCGCACAACGGCAGATAGCGAGCCTCGTGCACCCTTGATCCCGCCGGCCGCCGCCGCCGAAACTGGTATCATGCGACGCGATGAAGGCACAAGCCACGCAACTATCGCTGTTCGAGACGCGCGGCTCGAGCGACCCATTTGCGGTGCGGGTGAGCGCTAGAGCGCGAAGACTCACCGCGAGGGTTCACGTGGGCGGCCGTGTCGAGATCGTGGTCCCGATCGGCGTCAACGCCAGGGCGGTCAGGGAGTTCGTGCAGCGTTTCACTCCGTGGATCGATCGGAAAGTGGCGGCGATGCAGTGCTTCGCCCAGCCGGCGGCGGCCGTTCCCGAGCGCATCGACTTCGCCTACACCGGCGAGCGGCTCGCGGTGGAGTGGCAGGAATCCGCGAAGCGCGGAGTGTCGTTGTACGGCGGGCGTCTCGTGGTGCGCGCGCAGGACTCCGCAAGCGCCCGCGAGAAGCTCCAGGAGTGGCTCAAGCAGGCCGCCGAGGAGCGCTTGGCTCCCCGGTTGCTGCAATTGGCCCGGGACTTGGGGTATCCGGTGAGGCGGGTCGTGATTCGTTGCCAGCGCACCCGGTGGGGCAGCTGTTCGACCCGCGGCACGGTGAGCCTGAATTGCTCCCTGGTTTTCCTCGAACCGGACGTGGTGCGTTATTTGTTCATTCACGAATTGGCGCATACCCAGCACATGAATCATTCGCCCAGCTTCTGGCGGCTGGTGGAGTCCCTCGAGCCCGACTACCGACGTCTCGATCGGGCGCTTCTTGCCGGATGGCGGACCGTGCCGCTCTGGGTCTTCGGGACCTGACGGTGGCCGACCCGAAGCCTGCCGCGAAGCCGTTCGTCGATCTCTCCGACGAGGCGGTGCATTGGGACCTCGGCAATTCGCTGAGCTACTCCCAGTACCTCAATTTGGACAAGCTGCTCGATGCGCAGCGCCCGTTGTCCTATCAGCACGACGAGATGCTGTTCATCATCATCCACCAGGTTTCCGAACTGTGGATGAAGCTCTGCCTGCACGAGCTGAACGCGGTGATCGATTGCGTGCGGCGCGACGACCTGGGTCCGACCTTCAAGATGCTGGCGAGGGTGTCGACGATTCAGCAGCAGCTGCTCCAGTCCTGGGATGTGCTCGCGACCATCACTCCGTCCGACTATTCCGCCTTCCGCAACACGCTGGGCCGCTCGTCGGGATTTCAGTCGGCGCAGTATCGAATGCTCGAGTTTCTGATCGGCAACAAGAACGCCGATCTCATCGAAGTGTTCCGCAACGATCCACCCACCTACGAACAGCTGGAGCGCGCCCTCAAGGCGCCGAGCCTCTACGATGAAGTGTTGAGGCTGCTGTCGCGGCGCGGACTCGACGTGCCGGCGGAAGCCATTGACCGCGATTTCACTCAACCCTACCAGGCTAGCAAGCAGGTTGCGGCGGCATGGCTCAGCGTGTACCACAACTCGGTCAAGGATTGGGATTTGTACGAGATGGCGGAGCGGCTGGTCGATCTCGATTACAAATTCCAGCTCTGGCGCTTCAGTCACGTGAAGACGGTGGAGCGCATCATCGGATACAAACGCGGGACGGGCGGCACCGGCGGCGTTTCCTACCTCACCAAGGCTCTGGAGCTCAAGTTCTTTCCGGAGCTCTGGACCATTCGAACATCAATGTAGGCGGTCGCGTGGCGGATCTTCAAGATCGATTGCAAAACGTCAACGTCGTTTCGAGCGACTTGTTGGCGACTCCCGAGGAGATAAAGAGGCAGCTGCCGCTGACGCAGAAGGCTTCGGACACCGTGTTTCGCTCACGCGAGGTGATCCGCGCCATTCTCGAGCGGCGCGACCCGCGTCTGTTCGTCGTGGTGGGGCCCTGCTCGATTCACGACGTGAAGGCGGCGCGGGAGTACGCCGACCGCCTGAAGCGTCTGTCGGACGAAGTGTCCTCCACGATGATGCTGATCATGCGCGTGTATTTCGAGAAGCCGCGCACCACGGTGGGCTGGAAGGGATTGATCAACGATCCGGACCTCGACGATTCGTTTCACATCGAGAAAGGCATATTGCTCGCGCGCGAGCTCCTGTTGTACGTGGCCGATCTCGGGCTGCCGGCCGGCACCGAGGCGCTCGATCCGATCATGCCGCAATATCTTTCCGAGCTCATCACCTGGACGGCGATCGGCGCACGCACCACCGAATCGCAGACCCACCGGGAGATGGCGAGCGGTCTATCGACGCCGGTCGGCTTCAAGAACGGCACCGACGGGTCGCTCGCCACCTCGATCAACGCGCTCGAGTCCGTGCGTCATCCGCACCATTTTCTCGGCATCACGCAGCAGGGCCAATCGGCCGTGTTCCGCACGCGCGGCAACCAGCACGCGCACATCGTGCTTCGCGGCGGCGGCGGACGCGTCAACTATGATGCGGTGAGCATCGCGCTCGCCGAGCGCCAACTGGCGCAGGCGAATCTCCCGACCATCATCGTGGTCGATTGCAGCCACGGGAACTCCAACAAGGATCCGAGCGTCCAGCCATTGGTGGCCGAGAACTGCGTCACTCAGATCATCGACGGCAACCGCTCGATCGTCGGCCTGATGCTCGAGAGTCACTTGAAACCGGGAAATCAGCCCATCCCCAAGGATCTAGCTACGCTCGAATTCGGGGTATCGATCACGGACCCGTGTATCGGCTGGGACACCACCGAGACCCTGTTGCTCAAGCTCCACCGGTCCCTGCAAACCGTGCGGCGCTGATCCCGGCGCGGATCCGCGATCGGACCGGCGCTTGAGCCGGCGGTGCCGGACCCAGCGGTACCCGATGAGAATCGCGAACACGGCAGCGTAGGCGAGCGGCGGCCGGATGTCCTTCTTGACGAGCCACCAGTAGTGCCAGACGCCGAGCCCGGCGACGACGTAGACCAGCTGTTGCAGCCGGGTCCAACGTCTACCGAGGCGGCGCTGCGCCTTGGCGGTGGATGTGGCCGCCAGCGGAATGAGCAGCAGGAGCCCCAGAAAGCCGAGCAGGACGTACGGGTGTTTGACGATGTCCTTCAAGATCGCGGAGAGCTTCCCGTCCTGATCGAGAAATACATAGGTCGAGAAGTGCAGCACGGCATAAAAGAAGGCATACAAACCGAGCATGCGCCGGAAGCGGAGCCACGTGAGCGAGCCGGTCAGCTCCTTGAGGGGCGTCACGAGGAGCGTCGCCGCCAGAAGCCGCAATGCCCACGTGCCCGTGGCGTGCAGAATGTGCTTGACCGGATCGGCGCCCAGCGATACTCCGGCGACGCCGAACGCGCCGGCGGCCAGTTGAAGTGCGGGGAGGAGGCAGGCGACGAAGACGAGCGGCTTCGCGACCCAGCGAATCTGCCAGTTCAGAAATTCCTCCGCAGGTCCAACCCGGTGTACAAGCTCGCCACCTGGTCAGCATAGCCATTGAAGGGCAGCGTCGGCCGGCGCGAGGCGAAAAGGCTGCCGCTGCCGATGCGCCGCTCGGTGGCCTGGCTCCAGCGCGGATGGTCGACGGCGGGATTGACGTTGGCGTAAAAGCCATACTCCGACGGGTTGGAGCCGGCCCAGGTGGTGCGCGGCATGCGTTCGACGAATCTGATGCCGACGATCGCCTTGATGCCCTTGAAGCCGTACTTCCATGGCACGACCAGCCGCAGCGGCGCGCCGTTCTGGTTCGGAAGCACTTTCCCGTAGAGGCCGACCACCATGAGCGTCAGAGGGTGCATGGCCTCATCCATGCGCAGGCCTTCTACATACGGCCATTCGAGCACGCCCGTGCGCTGGCCCGGCATCTGCTTCGGGTCGTACAGAGTCTTGAACTCGACGTACTTGGCCTTGGAGGTGGGCTTGAAGCGCTGCAGCAAACCGGACAGCGGAAAGCCGACCCACGGCACCACCATGGACCACGCCTCCACGCACCGAAGTCTATAGATGCGCTCCTCCAGCGGGCTCCTCCTCAGGATGTCGTCGAGATCGAAGGATCCGGTGACCTCCGCCTCGCCGCCGACCGTCACGCTCCACGGACGGGTACGCAGGTGTTGCGCGTTTTCCGCAGGGTCCGACTTATCGGTGCCGAATTCGTAGTAGTTATTGTAGGTGCTGATGTCCTGATAGGAATTGGGCTGATCCTGCACGCTCAAAGCAGCGTTTCGCTTGAAGGTCAAAGCAGGGCCCGGAGGAGTCTGGCCGAAGGCCTCGCCCGCAAAGGACCCCAGGGACTGGACGGCCGCGAAGCCGAGTCCGCCCGCGAGCAGGGCTCGCCGCGAAATGAAGCGCTCCTCCGGAGTGATCTCCGATGGGGCCATGCGGACCGAGTCCGTCCATCTTTTGTTGAAGCGCTTGGGTGATCGCATGTCTATGAGACCGGGGGAGGGGAGCATTTGTTGCAGCCGCCGTAGCCTCAGGCCCAGTCGGCGGTGGCAATACCCACTTCGGCAGCCAGGCGCCGGGCACGCCCGTTTGCGTTGACGAGCACGGCGCGGTCGGCGCGCCTCATGTGGGGGAGATCGGAGTCGCTGTTGCCATATGCGACGATCGAGGCGTTGGGGTACTGGGTGCGAAGCCACTCCAGACAACGTACCTTCTCGTTGCCGCGGCGATTGGCGGTTTTCAGCGCGCCGTCGAGCCGATCGCCGTCCCAGGCGATTTCCGTGCAGAGCGTGCGTTCGAAGCGCAGATGTTCGCCGATGCGCGGCACATACAAATCGGGGCTGGCCGAGAGCAGCACCAGGTGATCCCCGGCGGCGCGGTGCGCCTCGACGGTCGCCAATGCGGCGGCTCGAAAGGCTCCGCGCGGCTCGAGGCGGCGTACGTACTCGCTCGCATAAGCGTCGATCTGCTCGCGCCTAGCGCCGCCCATGGCCATTCGAATGACTCGCGACTTCAGAAGCCCGCGGTCGCGCGAGCGGGAATATTCGGCGAGCGCCGGCGCCAACCGCCAGGCGCGGGCGAGCCGCGAGCAATGGCGGACCGAGTAGCCGAGCAGGAATGGCATCAAGGTGTCGTGAAACGTGAGGGTGCCGTCCAGATCGAACAAGGCGACGCAGCCTGCCGAGCTTTTTTGGTGCGATACCATATAACTACTTTATCATGCAAAAACAGCATATTAAGCTGCAATGCCGTGCCGGATTATCAGGAGTCGAGTATGAACGATGGGAAGGTAGATCCGCGCGGCCGCGAGCTGTGGCGATTTGGGTGGGCGGCGGCGAGGAGCGTAATCCTTGCCCTTGCCGCCCTGGGCGGATTCCCGACAGCCGATGCGGGCACCGCGGCTGCTCCGGCCGCTGTTCCAGGTTTCACCTTCGTGAAGTCGCTCGGCGGCATCGGCGAGTACCGCCTGGACAGCAACGGCCTCAGCGTGCTGATCGCTCCCAATCACGCGGCGCCCGTCGTCACCTTTCAAGTCACGTACCGCGTGGGCTCGCGCAACGAGGTCACCGGGACGACCGGCGCGACGCACCTCTTGGAGCATCTGATGTTCAAGGGGAGCGAAGCCTTCAACGATCGCAACGGCAATAGCATCAAGCAGTTCCTGGAGCGGGTGGGTGGTCAGTTCAATGCCACCACGTCGGTCGACCGCACCAATTACTTCGCGACGCTAGGCCGCGACAGTCTGGATGGCTACGTCGCCATCGAGGCCGATCGCATGCGCCATCTATGGCTGCACGAGGCGGACCGGCAAGCCGAGATGACGGTGGTGCGCAACGAGTACGAGCGTGGCAAGAACGATCCGAACAATGCGCTGCTGGAGGAGGTGACCGCGGCCGCGTATGTGGCCCTGCCGTATCATCATCCGACGATCGGCTGGAAGAGCGACATCGAGCATGTGCCGATCGAAAAGCTGCGCGAGTTCTACGATACCTTCTACTGGCCCAACAACGCGACGGTGACGGTGGTGGGCGATGTCGAAACAGCCGCGGTGCTGGCGCTGGTCAAGAAGTACTACGGAGCGTACCCGCATTCGCCCGAGCCGATCCCGAGCATCTACACGGAAGAGCCCGCACAAACCGGACCCCGCCGGGTGATTCTCACCCGCCCGGGGGAGCTCGGCACCGTGGTGATCGCGCACAAGGTCCCGAACGGCCGCGACGCGGATGATCCCGCGCTCGAGATGCTCGATTCCATCTTGAGCGCGGGCAAGAGCTCACGGCTCTATCGAGCGCTGGTCGATCAAGGACTCGCGCTGAGCGCCGATTCCGGGACGGACCTGCATCGCGATCTGTCGCTGCACACCATCTATGCCAGGCTGGCGCCGGGCGCGACGCATGCGCAAGTCGAGCAGGGCTTGCTCCGCGAGATCGCCAGGATCAAGAACGACGGCGTCACGGCGGAGGAGATTGCGCGCGTCAAGCAGCAATTCCGCGCCGCCGACGCCTATAAACGGGACGGCACCGCCGCGGTCGCCAGCGAGCTCAACGAATGGATTGCGGTGGGAGACTGGACTCTGTACGTGACATTCCCGCAAAAGGTGGAACAGGTGACGGCGGCCGACGTGCAGCGGGTGGCTCGGCTATATCTAAACGAGGATCAGAGCACGACCGGCTGGTTCGTGCCCGCGCCGAAGAGCGGGGAGAAAGGATCATGACGGCGCATCGGGTAACGGGGCGCGATTTCGGTTCGCGGCACCGGTGGCGAATTCTGCTCGCGGGCCTCGCCGCAGCCGCAGCCGCAGCCGTGGTTGCGAGCGCGAGCGTCGCGGCGGCCATGGTGGACAATAGCCACCGTTCGAAGGTCGCCGGAATCGATCTGATCACGTACCAGACGGGCGTCAAGGACGTCATCGTCATCCTGGGATCACTGCCTGCGGGAGATGCCATGGCGGAGTCCGGCAACATCGCGATCCCCACGTTGACGGGGATGATGCTGGATCGGGGCACCCAGACGCTCGACAAATTTCAGATCGCGGATCGGCTCGACAATGTCGGTGCGCAGATCTCCTTCGGCGTCGGCACGGAGACATTGGAGATCCGGGCCAAGTGCCTGAAAAAAGATCTGCCGCTGGTGCTCGGTCTGATCGCGGCGGAGCTGCGGACGCCCGCCCTGTCGTCCGCCGAATTCGCCAAAGCCAGACAACAGTTCGTCGGCACTCTGCAATCCGCCCTGCAAAATACCGGGCTGCGCGCCCAGCAGGCGTTCGGGCGGGCGGTCTTCCCCGAGAACCATCCAAATCACCCGCATACCACCGAAGAGTACATCGCCTCGGCGCAGTCGGCCGAGCTCGGCGACGTGAAGAGCTTTCACGCCCGCTATTTCGGCCCGAGCCACATGACCTTGGTGCTGGCGGGAGACGTGCCGACCGCCGAGGCGCGGCGCGAGGTCGCCAAAGACTTCCGCGGTTGGGCCGGCGGTCACGACTATGAGCGGCCGGCCGCGCCGGCCTCAGCCTCGCCGGCGGGAGCCAGCCGCATCACCGTGCCGCTCAACGACAAGCCGAGCGCCTCGGTCATGCTCGGCCAGGCGACCGGGCTGCGTTATCGCGATCCGGACGCGCTGCCGCTCCGGGTGGGCACGGCCATTCTCGGTCGAGGCTTCACCGGGCGCCTGATGGGCACCGTGCGCGACCGCGAAGGCCTCACGTACAACATCGGCGCGGCAGTGGGTGAAGACAGCATCATCGATGGCGACTGGGCGGTCTCGGCGAGCTTCGCGCCGTCACTGCTCGAGCGGGGCATCGCCTCGACGCGCCGGGTGATCGAGACATGGTGGACCGACGGTGTGACCGACGCTGAGCTCAGCGCCCACAAGCAGGGGCTCATCGGCAGCTACCGCGTGAGCCTCGCGACCGCCGGAGGGGTGGCGGGAGCGATTCTCGCCTCCGTGCAGCGAGGCTACGATCTCGCCTGGCTCGACGGCTATCCGCAGGCCATCGAGGCGGTGACGCGGGAACAAGTCAACCGGGCGATCCGCGCGCACCTCGATCCCAATGCGATGGTGCTGGTCGAAGCCGGCAGCGTCGCCGCTGCCGAAGCGCCGCCGGCGAGTCCAACGCCCACCGGGGCGCCGCCCTCCCCATGATGCTGTTTGCGGCGGGCCCGGCCTCCCCAGGGAGAGGGCACGCCGCGAGGCGGGCGTCCCCGCCGCGAGAGGCGGGCGTCCCCGCCCTCAGGCCGCCTTGCGCGCGCCGGCGAGCTGCCGCAGCACGTAATGCAGGATTCCACCGTGCCGGTAGTAATCGAGTTCCTTCGGCGTATCGATGCGCAGTCGCGCCTCGAATTTCGTCGCCTTGCCGCCCTCGCCATGAGCGAGCACGGTGACTGTCTTGGCTGCGCCGCGGTCGAGGCCGACGATGTCGAAAGTCTCCTTGCCGGTGAGCTTCAAGCTCTGCGCGTTCTCGCCGTCCTTGAATTGCAGCGGCAGCACGCCCATCCCGATGAGGTTCGAGCGGTGGATGCGTTCGAAGCTCTCGGCGATCACCGCTTTGACTCCGAGCAGCATGGTGCCTTTTGCAGCCCAGTCGCGCGAGCTGCCGGTGCCGTATTCTTTGCCGGCGAGGATCACCAGCGGGGTCGATGCCTTCTTGTACTTCATGGCGGCATCGAAGATCGACAGCGTCTCGCCGCTCGGGATGTGCAGCGTGACCCCGCCCTCCGTGCCCGGCAAGAGCAGGTTCCGCAACCGGATGTTGGCGAACGTGCCGCGCATCATGACCTCATGATTGCCGCGACGCGCTCCGTATGAGTTGAAGTCCGCCGGCTTCACTCCCTGCTCCATGAGGTATTTCGCGGCCGGGCTCGACTTGGAGATGTTGCCGGCAGGCGAGATGTGATCGGTGGTCACCGAATCGCCGAGCACCGCGAGCACCCGTGCGCCCTTGACGTCGCCGACCTCGGCCGGCGTCATGCTCATGCCGTCGAAGTAGGGCGGATTCTTGACGTAGGTCGACTTGCCGTCCCACGCATAGATCTTTCCCTCCGGCGTCTTGATGCCGCGCCAATTCTCGTCGCCGCGGAACACGTCCGCATAGCCCTTGATGAACATTGCGGAGTCCACCGATCCTGCCACGGCCAGGGCGACCTCCGCCGCGCTCGGCCAGACGTCCTTCAGGTAGACCGGCTTCCCGTCCTTGCCCGTCCCGAGAGGCTCGGTGGTGATGTCGATGTCGAGACTCCCCGCGAGCGCATACGCCACCACCAGCGGCGGCGACGCGAGGAAATTCATCTTGATCTCGGGATGCACGCGTCCCTCGAAATTGCGATTTCCCGAGAGCACCGAGCAGGCGACGACATCGCCGGCTTTGACCGCCTCGGAGATCTCGGGCTTGAGCGGGCCGGAGTTTCCGATACAACTAGTACATCCGTAGCCGACAGTATAGAAACCGAGCGCCTCGAGGTCGCTCAAGAGATTCGTCTTCTTGAGATAGTCGGTCACCACGCGCGAGCCGGGGGCGAGCGAGGTCTTGACCCAAGGCTTGGATTCGAGCCCTCGGGCGCGTGCGTTGCGGGCGAGCAGGCCTGCCGCGACCATCACCGCGGGATTCGATGTGTTGGTGCAGCTCGTGATGGCCGCGATCAGCACGGCGCCGTCCGTGATCTCGACGCTGCCGCCGGCGAGCTTGGCGGGCGCGTGGCCGGTGGCGCCGGGATTTTTCTGCGTGCGTTCCTCGGCCATTTTCTTCAGGCTCGCCCGGTACACGCTCTTCGCCGAGCGCAGCGGAACGCGGTCCTGTGGGCGCTTGGGGCCCGCGAGCGCGGGCTCGACCGTGCCCAGATCGAGTTCGACCACGTCGGTGTAATCCGCCGCTTTCGCACCATCGATGCGCCACAGCCCTTGAGCCTTGGCATAGGCCTCGACCAGCGCGATCTGTTCGGCCGGCCGGCCGGTAAGCTCGAGGTAGCGCAGAGTTTCCTCGTCGATCGGGAAAATCGCGCAGGTGGAACCGAACTCGGGCGACATGTTGGCGATGGTGGCGCGGTCGGCGAGCGGCAGGCCCTTGAGGCCGTCGCCGAAGAACTCCACGAATTTGTCGACCACGCCCTTCTTGCGAAGGATCTCGGTCACGGTCAATACGAGATCGGTCGCGGTGGTTCCCGCCGGGAGGCTCCCGGTCAGCTTGAAGCCGATGACTTGAGGAATGAGCATGGTGACCGGCTGGCCGAGCATGGCGGCCTCGGCCTCGATGCCGCCGACGCCCCAGCCGAGTACGCCGAGCCCGTTGACCATGGTGGTGTGCGAGTCGGTTCCGACCAGCGTGTCCGGGTAGGCGTGAGCCTGGCCGGTCGCATCGTCCGAGAACACCACCCGCGCCAGCCGCTCGATGTTGACCTGGTGAACGATGCCGGTGTTGGGCGGCACCACTTTGAAGTTGCTGAAGGCGGTCTGGCCCCACCGCAGGAACATGTAACGCTCGCCGTTGCGGCTGAACTCGATCTCGTTGTTGCGCCTGAGGGAATCTGCCGTGCCGTATTCGTCGACCTGCACCGAATGGTCGATGACCAGCTCCGCGGGGGCGAGCGGGTTGACGCGCTGCGGATCTCCGCCGAGCCGTTCGATGGCTTCGCGCATCGCGGCGAGGTCCACGATGCACGGTACGCCGGTGAAGTCCTGCATGATCACGCGCGCCGGCGTGAAGGCGATCTCGTAATGCGGCACCGCCTTCGGGTCCCAGGCGAGCAGCGCATCGATGTCGCTCTTCTTGACGTTCACGCCGTCCTCGAAGCGCAACAGGTTCTCCAGCAGGATCTTGAGCGAAAAAGGCAGGCGGCCGACATTGTTCGCCTTGAGCGCGTCGAGGCCGCAGATCTCATAGGTCCGCTGTCCGACCTTGAGCGTCGTTCTTGCCTTGAAGCTATCCGTCATGACCCCTCCATCGAATATGAAGACTTGGATGAAACTCTCGGTCCGCCGCGCAGCGCGCCGGACGATGTATTGCGGCGCTCGGCGATGACGCCGCCGCCGAGACAGAGATCACCCCGGTAGAACACCGCGTACTGGCCGGGCGTCACCGCGCGGGCGGGCCGCCGCAGCGACACCTGTGCGCGGCCGCCGGAGCGGACCCGGACGCGGCATGCAAGATCGCCTTGGCGATAGCGCGTCTTGACGGCGCAGTCGAACTCCGCCTCGTCAGGAGCGGCGAGCCAATGCACTTCCTCGACGTCGAAGACATCGGACATCAAGAGCGGATGCTCGTGATCTTGAACGACGATGAGTGCGTTGCGGCTCGCGTCCTTGTCGGCGACGTACCAAGGCGCCTCGGCCGCGCCGGCCTTGCCGCCGACGCCGAGCCCCGATCGCTGGCCGAGCGTATAGAAGGCGAGGCCGCGGTGCTCGCCCAACAGCCGCCCATCCGGGGTCTCGATCGGGCCGGCGGAATCCGGCAGATGCCGGCCGAGAAATTCTTGAAACGGACGCTCGCCGATGAAACAGATCCCGGTGCTGTCCGGCTTGTCGAACACGCGAAGTCCCGCGGCGTGGGCGCGGCGCCGTACCTCGTCCTTGCACAGATCGCCGAGCGGAAACAAGGTATTTGCGAGCGCGCGCGGGCCGACGCCATGCAGAAAATAGCTTTGATCCTTCGACTGATCGCGCGCCTTGAGGAGCCGGGTGCCGGCGGCGCCGTGCTCGAGCCGGGCGTAATGGCCGGTGGCGATGCGGTCGGCGCCGAGGCGGTGCATGTATTCCAGGCAGACCCCGAATTTGATCTCCCGGTTGCACAGCACGTCCGGGTTCGGCGTGCGTCCGGCCGCATACTCACGCAAGAATCGGGCGAACACGCGCTCTCGGTACTCGGCCGAGAAACTCACCCGATGGAGCGCAATACCGAGTGTCTCGCAAGCGGCCCGCGCATCCTGGAAGTCCTCGGCGGCGGTGCAGTAGGCATCGTCGTCGTCCTCCCAATTGGACATGTAGAGCCCTTGAACCGAGAAGCCCGCATCGCGCAACAGGAGCGCCGCGACGGCCGAGTCGACGCCGCCGGACATGCCGACGATGACCGTCTCGGCGGAATCCGAATGCACGGGGAGGAAAGGCATCCGCCTATTATAGTATACCGGCGCGGCGGCTGCGCGCGGCGCGGCGGCTGGAGAGCGGGTTCGAGCGGCCTACATCAGCATTTGCCGCATTTGCGACTCTTGCATGCTGCTCTGCCAGACCTCGTCGAAAAAATTCAGATAGCGGCGCACCACGGCCGGTTCGTTCATGTCGGAGATGCCGTCCCAACGGTCCGCCTGCAGGCGATAGACCAGCGCCTTGTCGTCGGCGATGATGAACGCGCCCGCGCTCGCGGGATACTCGGGGCTCATGGCGCGCAGATCGATGCAGCTCGTGAGCCGGCGCGCCAGGGCGAGGAAGCGATTGTTGTCGACCATGGCGCGCGAAGGATCGGCGAGCAAGACTCGCACCTTGGCGTACGATCGTGCGAGCACCAGCCGCTTGATGGCCTCGAGGAACGGCTCCTCGCCGTAGATCAAAGGCTCCAGGTCCTGCGTGAAAATGGACAAGAGGCGCTGCGCGGACTTCGCCACCTTGAGGCTGGCTTCGCGCACTTCCGGCATGGTGGTGAGAATGGTGCGGGTGCTGGATGCAGCGCCGCCCTCGAGCGTGGGTACCCGGTCCGCGATGGGCTGCGTTCTGTCTTCCGTATTACCCGCCATGTCTCTCGATGCCTCACTGGAGGTAGCGAGCGTCCCCCCATAGTTCACCGGGCCGCCTCGTACTTCGGACTGGGATACTACAGTTTGCCCGCATACCATCGTGCCAACTGCGTCACGTTTCGGACGCCGAGCGATGATACCCCAGGCTCAGGAGCGGCGTCGCGCCAGTGCGGGCGCGAGCCCGAGATAGGTGCGAGGCTCGAGCAGCAAGAGCCGTTCTTTTTCTTCCGGCGGCAGCGGCAGCGAGCCGATGAATTCGCGCATCGCAGCCTGGTCCACGGGCCGGCCGCGGGTGAACTCCTTGAGCCGATCGTAGGCGTCGGGGAGCCCATGCGCACGCATCACGGTTTGCACCGCTTCGCCGAGAACCTCCCAGGCGCGGCTCAAATCCTCGCCGAGCCGGGCCTCGTCGAGCTCCGCCTTACGCAACCCGGCGCCGAGCGACTGATAGGCGAGAACGGAGTGTCCGACGGCCACGCCGAGATTGCGCAGCACGGTCGAGTCCGTGAGGTCGCGCTGCATTCTCGATATCGGCAGTTTTTCCGCGAAATGCGCGAGCAAGGCGTTTGCGAGCCCGAGGTTCCCCTCGGCATTCTCGAAATCGATCGGGTTGATCTTGTGCGGCATCGTGGAGGAACCCACTTCCCCGGCCACCGGCTTTTGTCTGAAGTAGCCGAGCGAGATGTAGCTCCACATGTCGCGCGCGAAATCGAGCAGGACGGTGTTGGCGCGAAGCAACGCGTGGCAGTATTCGGCGATCCAATCGTGCGGCTCGATCTGCGTCGTGTGCGTGTTCGGCTCCAGGCCCAGAGATCGAACGAAGCGCGCGCTGAGAGCCGGCCAGTCGACGGACGGAAGCGCCGCGACGTGGGCGTTGAAATTGCCCACCGCGCCGTTCAGCTTGCCGAGAATCGGCACCCGGGCAAGGCTTTCGCGCTGGCGTTCCAGCCGGGCCGCCACATTCGCGAACTCCTTGCCGACGGACGTGGGGGTGGCCGTCTGCCCATGGGTGCGAGCCAGCATGCCGACCGCCGCGTAGCGCTCCGCGAGCGAATCGGCGAGCGTGCCGATGGCCTCGAGCGCCGGCAGCACGATCGTGTCGCGCGCTTTTTTCAGCATGAGCGCGTAAGCGAGATTGTTGATATCCTCGGAGGTGCACGCGAAGTGCACCCATTCGAGCTGCGCCGCACCGGCGCCGCGCCGCTTGAGTTCGTCGCGGATCCAGTATTCGACGGCTTTCACGTCATGCTTGGTGCGCGCCTCGATCGATTTGATGGCGGGTACGTCGGTCGCCGACGGATCCGAGGCGAGCGATTGCGCCCAGCCGCCCGCGGCGGCCGGCAGGTCGCGGAGCGAGGCTGCCGCCGGGCCCTCGCGGAGCGCGAGGAACCAGGCGCATTCGACCCGGACCCGCTCGCGCATCAATCCGGCTTCGCTGAACACCTCTCGAATCGGTGCGAGCTTCCCGGCATAGCGCCCGTCGAGCGGCGACAGCGCATCTGCGGGCTGGCCCGTCTCGGGCTTGGACATCTCGAATCCCATGGCCAAATTGATAGAATGAATGTGCGATATTACAGGAAACCAGCCACAGACGGGCTCCGGAAGGAAGACGCGATGAGCACATCCGACTATCGCGTCGAGCATGACAGCATGGGCGCGCTCGACGTGCCGGCGAACGCGCTCTGGGGCGCGCAGACCCAGCGTGCGATCCAGAATTTCCCGCCGAGCGGCCTGAAGATGCCGCGCGCCTTCATCCGCGCCCTGGGCCTGATCAAGCACGCCGCCGCCGCGGCAAATCGGGAGCTGGGCGCCATGCCGCCGGATCTCGCGGAGGCCATCCAGGCGGCTGCGCAGGACGTCGCGCAAGGGCGGTACGACGATCAATTCCCGGTCGATGTATTTCAGACCGGATCCGGCACCAGCAGCAACATGAATGCCAACGAGGTCATCGCCGCCCTCGCCGGGCGCCGACTCGGCCGGCCGGTGCACGCGAACGACGAGGTCAACCGGGGGCAGAGCAGTAACGATGTCGTGCCGACGGCGATTCACGTCGCGGCGGCGTTGCTTCTCTGCGAAGATCTCCTGCCCGCAATGAAGACCTTGAGCGCGGCACTGGAGGCACGGACGCGGGAGCTGGGCCATGTCGTCAAGACGGGGCGAACGCATCTGATGGATGCCATGCCGATCACGCTTGCTCAGGAGCTCGGCGGGTGGCGGTCCCAGATCGAGAAGGGCCGCGAGCGATTGGGCTCGGTCATGCCGCGGCTCCTGGCGCTCGCGCAGGGCGGCACCGCCGTCGGTACGGGCATCAATGCCGACCCGCGATTCGGCGCCTTGTTCGCGAAGCACCTCGCCGCCGTGACCAGGCTGTCGTTCGTGCCGAGCGCGGATTATTTCGAGGCGCTTTCGTGTCAGGACACGGCCGTCGAGCTGTCGGGGCAGCTCAAGGTCGTCGCCGTCAGCCTCATGAAGATTTCCAACGACCTTCGCTGGATGAACAGCGGGCCGCTGGCGGGACTGGGCGAGATCGCGCTGCCGGCGCTGCAGCCCGGCTCGAGCATCATGCCGGGCAAGGTCAACCCGGTGGTTCCGGAGTCGGTCACCATGATCTCTGCGCAGGTCATCGGCAACGACGCGACCATCACGGTGGCGGGCCAGTCGGGGAATTTTCAGCTCAACGTGATGCTGCCCGTGATCGCCCACAACCTGGTCCAGAGCCTCGAGCTCCTCGGCATCGCAAGCCGCAATCTTGCCGAGCACGCGATCGCCGGATTCAAGGTGAATGAGGAGCGGCTGCGCGAGGCGCTCGACCGCAATCCCATCCTGGTGACTGCGCTCAACCCCATCATCGGCTACGAGAAGGGCGCCGCGATCGCCAAGAAGGCGTACGCTCAAGGGCGGCCCATCTTGGATGTTGCCGCGGAGATGACCGGCATGGACGTTGAGGAATTGCGCCGCCTGCTCGATCCGTTGGCGCTCACCACGGGTGGAGTGAAGGGACAAGGATCGTCCGGTTAGCGATGGATTCTCTCTTTTCCAAGGCGCATATCCGCGAATCCCTCATTCCGACCCCCTCCTCGCCGGATGAGGACATGCTGTGGCTCGCCGGCGGTTCGCGCGAGATGCTTGCCCAGGTCCGGGCCAAGGCGCCGGCGCAACGGATCCCCGCGGCCGTTCTCGTGCCGCTGGTCGAGCGCGAGGCCGACTGGACCGTGCTCCTCACGCAGCGAGCCGCGACCCTCAAGGATCATGCCGGACAGATCAGCTTTCCCGGCGGACGCATCGAGCCCGAAGATCCCGATCCGTGGCGGGCGGCGCTGCGCGAGGCGCAGGAGGAAATCGGCCTCGCCCCGAGCTTCGTGGAATTCGCGGGATATCTGCCCGATCACTGGGTGGGCACGGGATTTCGGGTGACGCCCGCGGTCGCCTTCGTCAACCCCGCGTTCGAGCTCAAGATCGCGACAGCCGAGGTGCACGATGCGTTCGAGGTTCCGCTGGGCTACATTCTCGACGCCGCCAATCACAAGATCCGCCAGCTTCAAATGGGCGACCTGACGGTGGAGGTCTACGATATTCCGTACCGGGAGCGCATCATTTGGGGGGCAACCGCCGGCATGTTGATGACGTTCCGGCGCTTGCTGCAGGCGCGACAGGCGGCGACCGGCGGGACACCGCAAGGCAGGCCGTCATGACGTCACGCTTGCCGGAGCTGCTCTCGATCATGCGGCGCCTGCGGGCGCCGGACGGTTGTCCGTGGGATCGCCAACAGACGTTCGCAAGCATTGCGCCTTATACCCTCGAGGAGGCTTATGAGGTGGCCGATGCCATCGATCGCGGGGGTGGTGCGGATTTGCGGGACGAGCTCGGCGATCTTCTATTCCAGGTGGTATTCCACTCCGAGATGGCGAGCGAGCAGGGCATCTTCGACTTCGAGGCGGTGGTCGGGTCGATCTGCGACAAGCTGGTCCGCCGCCATCCTCATGTATTCGGCGATCACGGCCCGCTGACTGCGGACGAGCAGGGCGCCGCCTGGGAGAACATCAAGGCCCGGGAGCGCGGGGGCGATAGCGCGCTCGACGGCGTTCCCCAGTCGCTGCCGGCGTTGATGAGGGCCTACAAGCTGAGCAAGCGCGCGGCCCGCGTCGGTTTCGATTTCGAGCACCCTTCGCAGACTGCCGACAAGGTCGAGGAGGAGCTCGCGGAGGTGCGCGAGGCGGCGGAGAATCACACTGCGGCGGGAAATTCCGGTGCCGCGCCGTCGCAAGAGACCTTCGAGGAAGTGGGCGATCTGTTGTTCGCCGCCGCCAATCTCGCCCGCAAGCTCGGAGTCGACGCCGAGAGCGCTCTGCGCGCCGCGAACGTCAAATTCGAACGGCGCTTTCGTGCCATGGAGCAGCTCGCGAAACTGCGCGGGCTGGAATTCTCCGGTTTGAATCTCGCCGCTCAGGAGAGCCTCTGGCTGGACGTCAAACGTGCCGAATGAGGCGCCGGCGCGAGATCCCGCCGTCCCGCCGCTGAACTTCAAACATGATCCCGAACTGCCGATTTCCGCGAGCCGCGACAAGATCCTGGACGCGCTGCGCAACCACCAAGTTCTCATCGTCGCCGGCGATACGGGTTCCGGCAAGAGCACGCAGCTGCCCCAGTATTGCCTGGAGCTCGGGCGTGGGCGCGAAGGGCTGATCGCGCACACCCAGCCGCGCCGGCTCGCCGCTCGCGCTCTGGCCTCGCGGATCGCCGAGGAGCTGTCGCAGCCGCTGGGCGGGACCGTCGGATTCCGGGTCCGGTTCGCCGATCAGGTGTCCGCAGCCACCCGCCTCGTGCTGATGACCGACGGATTGTTGCTCGCGGAACTCGCGTCCGATCCGCTGCTTCGGCGATACGATACCGTCATCGTCGACGAGGCTCACGAGCGGTCGCTCAACGTCGATCTGTTGCTCGGCGTGCTGAAGCGCATCCTCCCGCGGCGCCCGGAGCTCAAGCTCATCATCACATCCGCGACGCTGGCCGTGGACCGCGTTTCGCGGTTCTTCGACGATGCTCCGGTATTCCACATCAGCGGCCGCGGCCATCCCATCGAGGTGCGCTACACGGTGGCGGCTTCGCCCGGGGAGGCCGAAGAACAGGATCTGCCGACCGCGGTGCTCGAGGCCTACCAAGACATCGCGACCACGCCGGGAGCGATCGGCAATGGCGACGTGCTCGTGTTCCTGCCCGGAGAGCGCGAGATTCGCGATGTCGCGGAGCTGCTCGAACGGGAGCTCTCCGGCGTCGACGTGCTCACGCTCTATTCGCGGCTGTCCTGGGAACAGCAAAGCAGGATCTTCAAGCGGGGCGCACGCCGCCGGATCGTACTGTCGACCAACGTCGCGGAAACCTCCATTACCGTACCGGGCATCAGAGCGGTGATCGATTCCGGGCTCGCGCGGATCTCCCGCTACAGCCCGCGGAGCCGACTGCAGCGGCTGCCCATCGAGCCGATCTCGCGCGCGAGCGCGGATCAGCGCAAGGGGCGCTGCGGCCGCATCGGAGCGGGGCTGTGCCTGCGTCTGTATTCGCAGGAAGACTACGAGGCACGCGCGGAGCATACCGAGCCCGAGATCCTGCGAACCAATCTGGCCGCACTGTTGCTGCGGCTGGCCGCGGATGGTCTGGGCGATGCGGAGACGTTTCCCTTCATCGATACGCCGGACACACGCGCGCTGAACGACGGCTATCGTCTGCTGCAGGAGCTGCAGGCGCTGAACGAGGAGCGCCGCGTCACCGGCCGGGGACGCGCGATGGCGCGGCTGCCGTTGGATCCGCGGCTCGCGCGCGCGCTGCTGGAAAGCCGCCGATTTCATGCCGAGACGGAGATCCTGGCCATCGTCTCGGGTCTCTCCGTGCCGGATGCCCGCCTGCCGACTCCGGATCGGGCTCAAGGCGAGGAGAGCGGCGAGCCCGCGGTCTTCGAGGATTCGAAGTCGGAGTTCAATGGGCTGGTGAAGCTGTGGCGCGCCTACCGGCAGATGCGCGAAGGCCCGCGGCGCGAGCTTCGGCGCTGGTGCAAGGAGCGGGGGCTGTCGTTGCTGCGGCTGTCCGAATGGGAGGACGTTCATTCGCAAGTCTCGGATCGAGCTCGAGCCGCCGGCATCGCGGGTCAGCGCAAGCCCGCGAGCTATGCCGGCGTGCACCGCTCGCTGCTGGCGGGGTTTTGCACCACGGTCGGCGCGCGCGGCGAAGAGGGTGACTATCTGGGCACGCGCGGAATCCGGTTTCACATCTTCCCCGGTTCGCCGCTCCGGCGCCGCAAGCCCCGCTGGGTGATGGCGGCGAACATCGTCGAGACGTCGCGGGTCTTCGCGCGCACGGTGGCTGAGGTCGAGCCCATGTGGATCGAAGCGGCCGCGCGGCATCTCTCCAAGCGGGAATATCTCGAACCCGACTGGGACGAGAGGCGCGGAGAGGTCGTCGCGCGCGAGCGCGTGACATTCCTCGGGCTGACGCTGTCCGCCAATCGCATCGTGAATTTTGGGCCGATCGCGCCCGAGGAGTCGCGGCGAATCTTTGCGCGCGAGGCGTTGGTGCACGGGCGCCTCGGGCAGCGACCGGCCTGGCTCGAGGCGAATGATGCGGCCATCCGCGAGGCTGAGCGGTTGGAGGAGCGCCTGCGGGTGCGGGATCTGCTCAAGCCCCCCGAGTATTTCGTCGAATTCTATGCGGGCGCGCTGCCGCGGCAGGTATCGAGCGCCGCGAGCCTCGAGCACTTCACCCGGCATCTGACGCAGGCCGAACTCGGCGCACTCGCGCTCGGACCGGAGCAGATCTTCGCCCGCCGGCCGGATGAGTCGCTGCTCGCCCGATTCCCGCAGGCGGTGGCCCTCGGCGCGTTGAGGGCGCCCGTCGAATACCGCTTCGATCCCGGCAATCCCGCGGATGGCGTGACGCTCCAGATTCCGCTCGCGGCGCTTCCCGAGCTCACGCGCGCCGCCGTGGATGCGTCGATACCGGGCTTGGCCGAACCGCGAATCGTGGCCGCATTGCGCTCGCTGCCGAAGGAGGTGCGCCGCAATCTCATCCCCATCGCCGCCACGGCCGAAAGCTTTTTATCGTTCATGGGCGCACCCTCCGCCGATCTCGCCGCGCTCGGAGCTTGGCTGCACGAATCGCGGGCGATTCCGCTCGAGCAACTGCGGTTCGATTCCACGCAGATCCCCCTCCATCTCATCCCGAGAATATCGGTGCTCGGGGAGGGCGGGGAGATCGCCTCCGGAATGGATCTTGCCGAATTGCGCCGGCGCACCGCGTTCGAGGCGCGGCGCGAGCTCGAGCGCCGAGCGCATGCCGCGTATCCCGAGCCGTGGCGCCGATTCGAGCTCGAGGAGCTGCCGCCGAGCGTGCCGCTCGATTTGCCGCAGGGCTCTGTGCCGATATTCCCGACGCTGAAGCGAGTTCGAGGCGCGGTCGAGGTGCGATTCGAATGGAGTGCCGCCGAAGCGGCGCAATCTTTCGCCGAGGGCGCGGTCCATCTCGCGCGCGTCATGCTCGAGCGCCAGATGCGGGATCTCGCCAAGCTCGCCGCGGCGGACATGCGGCTGGTGCTGGCGGCCGCCTCGTATTTCGGGCGCGACGAGTTGATCGATCTGTTGCTCCAGCTGGCCTGCCGCCGCGCCTGCTTCGCCGATCTCGAGCCGCCGCGCACGCGCGAGGGCTTCGAGGCGGCGGTCGATCGAGGACGAGCCGACCTGCACGCGATGCTCGAGCAAGCGATCGTCGAGGTGGGAGGATGGCTTGCCGAGGCTCGCAACGTCCGCCGGCTGCTCGAGGATTCGCGGGCGCGGGCGCAGCCCCTGGCGGTCGAGCAGACGCAGGCGCACCTCGGGGCGCTTTTGCGCCCGGAGTGGTTGCAGGCGCTGTCCTCGGATTGGCTGCGTCAGGTGTCGCGCTATTTGAAGGCCGAGGAACGCCGCTGGCAGCGGATCTTCGCGCGCGGCGGCGAACCGCCGCACGTTCTTGCCGAGCTCGAGGCGTGGTCGTCCCGCGCCGCGGCCTTGGCGGGGCGGGCGGCCGCTGAACTGCGGCGGGCGCCCGGGCTCGACGAGCTCAAACTGTGGATCGAGGAGTATCGAGTATCGCTATATGCCCAGGAACTCAAGACCCGCGCGCCGATCTCGGCCGCGCGCCTCGCGCAGCGCGAGGCGCAGATCGGCGCCTGGCTGGGCCGCTAGCGAACCTCAAGACAGATCGAATCGGATGCCCTGGGCTAGCGGCAATTGCGAGCTCCAGTTGATGGTGGTCGTTTGCCGCCGCATATAAGCCTTCCACGCGTCCGATCCCGCTTCCCGGCCGCCGCCCGTGTCCTTCTCCCCGCCGAAGGCACCCCCGATCTCGGCGCCGGAGGTGCCGAGGTTCACGTTGGCAATGCCGCAGTCGCTGCCCTCCGCCGACAGGAAGCGCTCGGCAATTTTGAGTCTGTCGGTGAATACCGCGGAGGAGAGCCCGTACGGCACCGCATTTTGCAGCGCCACGGCCTCCTCGAAACTCTCGTACGGCAGGACATACAGAATCGGCGCGAAGGTCTCGGTCGAGACGATCGGCATCGACACCGACGCGCGCACGATGGCGGGCTCGACGAAATGGCCGGGCCGTTCGAGCACGGCCCCTCCGCAGAGCAGCGTTCCGCCCTGGGACTGCGCCGCGGCGATCGCGGCCTGGTAGCGGGTCACCGCCCCGGCATCGATCATGGGTCCCATCAGCGTCTGGGGATCCAACGGATCGCCGATGCGCACTTGCCCGTAGGCCGCCACCAGCCGCCGCTCGAGCTCCGCGGCGCGCGACCGATGCACAAAAACGCGGCGAGTCGTGGTGCAGCGCTGGCCCGCCGTGCCTACCGCGCCGAACACGATGGCGGGTACGGCGAGATCGAGATCGGCGCTCTCGTCCACGATGATGGCATTGTTGCCGCCGAGCTCCAGCAGGCTCTTGCCGAGCCGTTCGGCAACCCGCACGGCGACTTGGCGGCCGACGTGGGTCGAGCCGGTGAAGGACACCAGCGCGACTCTGCGATCGTCGACGAAGCGGGTCGCGAGCTCGTTACCGGCGTCGATGAAGATCTGAAATATGGCAGGCAGCGACAGCCGCTCCATCACGCGATTGCAGATGCGCTGAACGGCCAGGGAGCAGAGCGCCGTCTTGGGCGACGGCTTCCACACCGTTGCGTTCCCGGCGATGGCCGCGAGAAATGCGTTCCAGGACCAGACGGCCACCGGGAAGTTGAAAGCCGAGATGACGCCGACGACGCCGAGCGGATGCCACTGCTCGTACATGCGGTGCTGACTTCGCTCGGACTGCATGGTGAGGCCATACAGCATGCGCGACTGGCCGACCGCGAAATCGGCAATGTCGATCATCTCCTGCACTTCGCCGTCGCCCTCCGCCTTGATCTTGCCGTTCTCGAGAGACACCAGGCTGCCGAGCGCATCTTTGTGCAGGCGCAGCTCCTCCGCGATCAGCCGGATGGCCTCGCCGCGCTTCGGCGCCGGCACGGCGCGCCACTGCCCGGCGGCCTCGACCGCCGATGCCAGCACGTGCTCGTAATCGGCCGCGGTCGCCGCGCGAACGCGGCCGAGACATCGGCCGGTGGCCGGATTGGTCGATTCGATCGGCGGCGCGGAGTCATCCTTGCTCCATCCATGGCTACCGGACCAGGCGCCGGGGTTGATCTCGGCGAGGCCGAGCGCCTGCAACGTATCGGTGACTGTCGACATAGGAATTCCGAGTTGGGATATGGGCCGGCATTCTGCCGTGCCCGCACCTCGGGCGCCACTTTGCACCGAGTGCGGGCCCTGTGTAGCATTCCCGGCATGTCCAAATCTCCGGTTCTAACCAATTGGCATCCCGCGAGCTGGCACGGCCGGCCGGCCGCGCAGCAGCCCAAATACAAGGACCCGATCGCTCTCGAGCGCTCGGTTGCCGCGTTGAGCCGCCTGCCGCCCCTGGTGGTCTCCTGGGAAGTCGAGGCCTTGCGTGCGAAGCTGGCCAAGGCGCAGCGCGGCGAGGCTTTTTTGCTGCAAGGAGGCGATTGCGCGGAGAGTTTCGATGACTGCGAGTCGGACAACATCGCCAAGCGGTTGAAGGTCCTGCTGCAGATGAGTCTGGTCCTGCTGCAGGGCATGAAGAAGCCCGTCATCCGGGTCGGACGATTTGCGGGGCAATATGCCAAGCCCCGTTCGGCGGATACCGAGACGCGCGATGGGGTCACTTTGCCTACGTATCGGGGCGACAACGTCAATCGCCCCGGCTTCAGCGCCGCGGAGCGCGAACCGGATCCGGAGCTGCTGTTGCGCGGCTATGAGCGCGCCGCGCTCACCCTGAATTTCGTGCGCGCGCTGATCGACGGCGGGTTCGCGGACCTGCACCATCCGGAGTACTGGGATCTCGGCTTCCTGCATCACGCGCCGCTGCGCGACGCCTATCAGCGGATTGTCGATTCGATCGCCGAGTCGTTGGAATTCTTTGAATCCATGAGCGGGCGCGAAGTACATGCCGCCACGCGCGTGGATTTTTACACCAGCCACGAGGGCCTGCACTTGCTCTCGGAGCAAGCGCAGACCCGGTATATCGACCGCCAGAAAAAATGGTACAACCTGTCGACGCACATGCCGTGGATCGGCATGCGCACGGCCGCCATCGACGGCGCTCACATCGAATATTTCCGCGGTATCGCGAATCCGATCGGCGTCAAGGTCGGCGCTTCGATGAGCGCCGAATGGCTGCAGGAGCTAGCGCAGGTCTTGAACCCTCAGAACCAACCCGGGCGTCTCACGTTCATTCATCGCTTCGGCATCAAGGACGTCGCGCAGCGGCTGCCCGACATGATCGAGGCGGTGCGCGCGTCCGGCGCGCAAGTGCTGTGGGTGTGCGATCCCATGCACGGCAACACGGAGACGACCGCCGGCGGCATCAAGACTCGACGCTTCGACAATATTCTCGGCGAAGTCGAGGCCGCGTTCCGCATCCACGAGGAACTCGGTTCCACGCTCGGCGGGGTGCACGTCGAGCTGACCGGCGAGGATGTGACCGAATGCATCGGCGGCGCTCGCGACCTCAAGGAGGCGGATCTCGCGAGGGCATACAAGTCTCAGGTCGATCCGCGCTTGAATTCGGAACAAGCGCTCGAGCTCGCCATGCTGATTGCGCGCCACCGTACTGGCGTGCGGCGAGGCGTAAGGTAAACCCCTAACGGACATTACTCGCGCCGCATTTGCGATTTTAAATATGCATTATAATCAATAGATTATAAGATAAATCTAGATTAATTCGCCTGACCGCCCCAAGCGGTTTTGGAAAAACTTTCGTTGCCTAGGGTGGCGCAGGTGATATTCTGCCGCGCAAACCTTTCCCGCCCTTTGATAAGTTGAGCGCGGTAAGTCTTCGGGCCTGTTTTGGGGCCCGGTATTGCACGGACCGCATACATATATAGCCGAGCGCAAGGAATCTTTGCGACCGAAACGGTCCAAGGTAACGTCGGCGACGCAGTGGGTCGGCGGATCGGCCCAGGTTGCGAAAGGTTGGGTTGCGCTCGGGTTAGTCCAAATTCGAGGCGCGATCGACGGCGGGCTACGCGGTGATCCGCGTAGCCCGTTTTTTGTTGTACCTCTTTTTCATCCACGGCCGGCCGATCGGCCGGAATCTTCGATGAGCAGTATTTTCGAATCAAATTGCCGGCGCTGCCCGCGCCTCGCCGCGTTCCTCGATTCGGTGCAACACGAAAACCCGGAGTACTACTGCAAGCCGGTGCCGCCGTTCGGGGATCCCGAAGCCCGGCTCTTGATCGTCGGTCTCGCGCCCGGCATGCACGGCGCGAATCGCACCGGAAGGCCTTTCACCGGCGATCATGCCGGCATTCTGCTCTACGGCACCCTGCACAAGTTCGGTCTGGCGAGCGCGGCGACCTCCGTTCACGCCGGCGATGGGCTGCGTCTCGAGGATGCCCGCATCACGAACTCGGTCAAGTGCCTGCCGCCCGCGAACAAGCCGCTGCCGCTGGAGATCAAGACCTGCAACTCCTACCTAGCCGCCGAACTTGCGCAGAGCCCGCGGGTACGGGTGGTTCTGGCGCTGGGCGCCATCGCCCACGCAGCGGTCCTGCGCGCGGTGGGCCTCAAAGCCGGCGACCGCAAATTCGCGCACGCGGCGGAGCATGCGCTCAGCGGCGAGCGGATTCTGTTGGACTCCTACCATTGCAGCCGCTACAACACACAAACACGCCGCCTCACCGCGGTCATGTTCGAGGACATCATGAGAAGGGCGATCGCCCTCCTGGGCGGGCGCGCAGCACATGGCAATGACCGGGGAATCCACGCCTAAGCATCCGGCGAGCGCAGCGCCGTTCGACGCGAAGTCCTTCGTCGATTCGCTGCCGAGCCGGCCCGGCGTGTACCGCATGCTGGATGCGGCGGGGGAGATTCTCTACGTCGGCAAGGCGCGCAATCTGAAAAGCCGTGTCGGGTCGTACTTCCAGCCGAGCAATGTGCAGCCGAAGGTGCAGGCTCTGGTGGCGAAGACCGCCAACATGGAAGTCACCATCACCAATTCGGACACCGAGGCGTTGCTGCTCGAGTTCAACCTCATCAAGAAGCACCGGCCAAGATTCAACGTGGTGCTGCGCGACGACAAGAGTTTTCCGTACCTGCATCTGGAAACAGGCCATGAATTCCCGAGGCTGAACTTCTACCGGGGCTCGCGCAAGGAGGCGGGGCGATTCTTCGGGCCTTACCCTTCCGCCGGCGCGGTGCGCGAGAGTTTGCAGCAGCTGCAAAAGTTGTTTCGCTTGCGAAACTGCGACGACCTCTATTTCGCGAACCGCTCGCGGCCATGCCTGCAATATCAGATCGAACGATGCACCGCCCCCTGCGTCGGACTCATCGGCAAGGAGGAATATGGGCGCGACGTGGAGTCGGCGATCCGCGTGCTGGAGGGGCGCAACGACGAGGCGCAGCTCGAACTCGCGCGCCGCATGGAGTCGGCCGCGGAGCGGCTGAATTTCGAGGACGCCGCGCGGGCCCGCGATCAGCTCAAGGCGCTGCGCGTGATCCAGGCGCAGCAGATCGTCACCGCGGACATCGACCACGACGCCGATGTGATCGCCATTGCGTCCGGCAACGGCGAGTTTTGCATCGCGCTCATGTTCGTGCGCGGGGGCCGCAGCCTCGGCAGCACGACGTTCTTTCCAAGGGCGCCTCTCGCGGAGCTTGCGGAGGTGCTGGCGGCGTTCGTCACCCAGTATTACCTCGAGCGCGAGTCCCCGCCCGAGATCATCGTGGAGACGGACTTCGACGAGATGCAGGTGCTGGAGGCGACGCTCGCGCAGCGGACGGGCCATAAGATCCGCATCACGTCCTCGGTCCGCGGCATCCGGGCGCGTTGGCTCGAGATGATGCGCGAGAACGCGGAACAGGCTCTGAAGATGCGGGCGCTGGCGCGCGGCAGCATCGAGGCGAGTCTCGAGGAGGTGCGCGATGCCTTCGATCTCGCCGAGATGCCGACCCGGATCGAGTGCTTCGACATCAGCCACACGGGCGGCACGGATACGGTGGCCTCCTGCGTGGTCTTTGGGGTGGAGGGTCCGCTGAAGAGCGAGTACCGCCGCTTCAATATTTCGGGCATTGCGCCGGGCGACGACTATGCCGCGATGAATCAGGCGCTCGCGCGCCGCTACAAGCGGGTGCGCGACGGCGAGGTCCCGGCGCCCGACGTACTGCTGATCGACGGCGGCAAGGGACAGCTTGCCGAGGCCGGCAAGGTCCTCGCCGAGCTCGGCCTCGATGGGATCTCGCTGATCGGGGTCGCCAAGGGAGCGGACCGGCGCCCGGGCCAGGAGCAGCTGTTCACGCCGGGACGGGACACACCGACGATTCTGCCCCCGGATTCGGCTGCGCTGCATCTCATCCAACGCGTGCGCGACGAGGCACACCGTTTCGCGATCACGGGCCACCGTCGCAAGCGCGCGAAACGCCATAGCCAGTCTATACTCGAGACCATACCCGGGTTGGGCCCGGTCAAACGACGCGAGCTGCTGAAGCAATTCGGCGGCCTTCAGGGGATTCTGCGTGCCGGCATCGATGATTTCGTACAAATTCGCGGCCTCGGACGTGAGCTCGCCCAGGTGATCTATGAGCATCTCCACCCCGGGAAGTAAAAGCCCGTGGTACGGGAATTTGCCGAACACCCTGACGTGGCTGCGAATTCTGATGATCCCGGCGATTTTCGTGCTGTTCAATCTGCCGTACTGGTGGAAGGACCCGGCCGCGTGCGCCGCTTTCGCGTTCGCCGGAATCACCGACAGCCTCGACGGCTATTTCGCCCGCAAGTGGGGGCTTACCTCGCGTCTGGGCGCATTTCTCGATCCCGTCGCCGATAAACTCATCGTCGCCACCGCGCTCGTGCTGATCGTCAGCGGCGATCCGAAAAGCTGGTTCCTGGTGGTCGTCGCCATCGTGATCATCGGCCGGGAAATCGCGGTATCGGCGCTGCGCGAATGGATGGCGGAAATCGGCGCCCGCGGCCGCATCAAGGTGTCGGTGTGGGGCAAGGTGAAGACCATCATGCAGATCGTCGGCCTGTCGTTCCTGCTGTATCGGCGCGATTTGTTCGGTATTCCCATCTACCAGCTTGGGCTGGTGCTGACCGGGATTGCCACCGTGCTCACGTTGTGGTCCATGTTCCTGTACCTGCGGCTCGCCTGGCCGGAGCTGCGCGGCAGCTCGCGGCTCTGACCGGCGCCGCGCCGCGAAAATGCGGCTCGCTTCAACCGTTTAGCATCGCATTTCAGATTTCGCGGCTTGACTCTGGGCAGTACCGCCCTACAATTGCGCCTCTGCCCCGAGGGCGGGAATAGCTCAGTTGGTAGAGCGCAACCTTGCCAAGGTTGAGGTCGCGAGTTCGAGCCTCGTTTCCCGCTCCAAAAATTTCCTTTGGCGTCAACGAGTTGAACTCGTAGACTGTGCTCTCAGGACCGGTAGCGTTCGATTATCTTTCTCAGGTTGTTCGCTTGCTCGGTGAGCGCCTGCGACGCGGCCGAAGCTTGTTCCACCAGCGCCGCATTCTGCTGCGTGACCGCCTCCATCGAAGTCACCGCCTTGTTCACCTGCTCGATCCCGGAGGCCTGCTCGCGACTCGAACTGTCGATCTCCCCCATCACGTCGGTCACATCCTTAACGCGGATGACGATTTCGCGGAGGACTTCACCCGATTCGCCCACCAGCCTGGTCCCCTCGCTGACCTTGGCCGCCGAATTCTCAATCAACGCCTTGATTTCCTTGGCCGCCGCTGCGCTCCTGGAGGCTAGATTTCGCACCTCGGAAGCGACAACCGCGAAGCCTCGTCCATGTTCGCCCGCGCGCGCCGCTTCCACTGCTGCGTTGAGTGCCAACAAATTCGTCTGGAACGCAATCTCGTTTATTAGAACGATGATATCGGCTATCTTTTTACTCGCCACGTTGATCGAGCTCATGGCGGCCACCGCCGAGTCCACGACCGTCCCACCGCGCTCGGCCTGCTCGCGCGCCGCTCCCGCCAGCTCGTTGGCCTTTGCTGCATTGTCGGCGTTATTTCTCACGATCGAGGTCATCTGCTCCATCGAGGACGCGGTCTCCTCCAGACTTGCGGCTTGATCCTCCGTGCGCCCGCTGAGGGCGCGGTTGCCGCTGGCAATCTCCTCGGCACCGATTTGTACCTTGCGCGAGGTCTCGGTCAAACTCGAGACCATTTCCATCATGGCGTGAATCATGGAATTTACCGATTCGGCCAAGGTCTTGAAATGACCGGACTTATCGGTAACCTTCATTCGCGACGTCAGATCACCCGCGACTGCGCGCTGCACGACCTCCATCGTCTCCGCGACTATGGTCAAAACGCTGTCGATCATCTGGTTGATGCTGAGCGCGAGCAGTTCGAGGTTGCCGGTCTTGCCGGACAGATTGATGCGCCGGTTGTCCGCACCGGCCAGCACCGCGTGGATCACGTCCTGGGCTTCATGCACCGTGCTGTCCAAGGCTCGCGCCTCGATGATGATCGGCGTGATTTCACTCGCGAACTTGACCACCTTCCAGGCGTTGCCGTCCTGGTCCAGCAGGGGATTGAAGCTCGCCCGCACCCAGATTTCGCGCGCGTTCTTGCCTACGCGCTTAAAGCGCCCCTGCTCGTATTGACCGGCCCGCAGATGCTCCCACAGGCTCCGATATTGCTGCTCGTTGCGCTCGACCGGGTCGACGAACAATGTGTATGGTTTCCCCGTAATCTCGGGGAGCGTATAGCCGAACATCTTTAGGTAACTTTCGTTTGCCGTGAGAATCGTGCCATCCATATCCATTTCGATCACAGCTTGCGATTTATCGATCGCCGCGCGCAGGGACTCCAACTCTCGCAACCGCCTGACGTCGGTGGCTTCCATGAGTAGCTGTGATTTATCGATCGACGAGCCCAGTGACGGCCGGGCGGGCAAGAGCCCGACATTCGCCAGTTTGCCCAGGGCACCAAAGAGGGAGATTAGAGTTGCCATTGAGGCGATCCAGTTGATCGAGACTTGAGCCAGCCTGAATAACGGGTATCGACCTGAGGCGTGGGATCTTGAAGCGACGCGCCACCGTTTGCTTCGTTAAGCGCCTGGCGCGCGTCTTTGCCGGTCGCGAGGTCGAGCCTCGTTTCCCGCTTCAAAACCTCTTGGATCGTCAATGACTTGCAGGGGTTTCGCGACGGCTCGGCAAAGATTCGACTTGATGCGATCGTCGGCTATGAGATATCAATGCCCCAACCGCTGGTTGGACACGGGCGTGGCAAATGCGGACTATACGGGTCCGTGCGTTAAGGGAGATAAGAAGCATGAATGGACTCAACTGGGCTGCGGCGTTGGCAGCCATGGCGATAGGAACAGGTTCATCGGCGGCGGGCGCAGGGCTGGCATCGGATGCGATTGTGAAGGCGGTCAGACGAGGAGACTGTTCCAAGGCGGTGCAGGAGTTGAATTCGGAAGTGACTGCAAATCAAAGCCAGACGGCATTATTCGTGGGGGGGCGCATGCTCGACGAGGGCATTTGCGTAACCAGGGACCCTCTGGCAGCGGCGAGGTTCTTCGAGCGGAGCACCGAACTGGGTAATGCGGACGCCGCGCTGGACTACGCAGCCAAAATAGGCCTGGGAGAGGGTACTCAGCAGGATTATCAACGGGCGGGCGACGCATGTCATAAGGCGGGCATCGACCCGACGGGCCAACTTTCATTCTACTCGCTGGGGTACGCATGTACCGTGCGAGGTGTGGCCGGCAGACTGCTGCGCGAAACTTTGCCCAAAGGTGCGTTCCTTATTCCAACCGCACCTGCCATTGTCGAATTCCAACCGAGCACTTCCGGGATTCGCGTACGCTCGGCGCCTGCGGTTGAACGTGGCGAGGCACCTACGGGATCCTGGGTGCGGGTTCCTTTGGTGGACGCACGGCAAGCCATCGCGAAGGCGTGGCGCGATGCCTTGGCCGCGGTACCAAAACCGGATGTCGCTAGTCTCGGTGCGCAAGTCGTATCGTTGCCGCTTGATTTGGATATGACTCTCGAGTTCGGCCGAAACGCTACACCGGACGTGCAAGACGCCGGCCGCTTATTACAAGGCGACATGTTCACCAATCGCCCGGCCGGTCAAGGCCACTAGATTCGGGACAGACGCCGCACAACCCCTGAGCCGCCCGACGCTAGGCGATCCAAGCCGTTTATGACAATATCGTTCATGACAATAAGGAGCGCGCGTGCTGCGATAGCGGCCGCGTTATTTGCAGTCACCACGTGCGCGACCGCGAGCACTGCCCGTATCGACGCGGCGGCGCTCACTGCCGGCGCGCAGCCTGCCGATATCATCGGCAACGCTGCGTTCGTGCCGGGACGGCACGCCGCCCCGGCGCACCAGGCGTTTCGCGGCACCCTGCATCTCGCCGAAGTCGAGATGACGACCGATCCCGCCGATCTGAACGCGCACCGGGTTCTTGGCAAGGATGCACAGTACTTCCCCGCTTTCGCCGTTGACTTCATCACCGTCGACGGGGATCTGGTGCCCGCGACCGAAGATGTCATTCGCGCCGGATCGCGGCGCGGCGGCCGCAGCTACTGGGACGTGATCGTTCAGCCGGGGAGAGTATGGTCTGAGGCCGCCGATCGAGGCTGGTCGCGGGCGGCGTTTCCGTTCGCACTGGTGCATACGCTCGAGGGGGAGACTCACAACGGGCTCGCGACGTTCCTCTATCGGGGGAATCAGGTTTCCCACTTGCGGTTCCAGATCGTGCAGCAGACGACTCCGGGCCACATCGAGACCTATTTCACGGCGGCCGGCGTGAGCGCCGCGAGTTTCACGCCCGCCACACGCTCCGATTGGAAAGCTATCGAACGCAACTACCGCGCGTCCGTCAAGGATGCCGTGCCCATCCGACCCTGGAGCGAGCTCGAGCGGCGCGTGGGGCGAGCGAGACTCGCCGGCTTCGACGACGGTCTCGCCGCCGAGCAAACCGTGCTTACCGGGATCGACTATCACGGCGTGTTCTACACGCGGGGGTGCTCGAGTGCGGGCGGCCCGCTGCCGTGGTGCGACCGGATTCGCTTTGGCATCTGGTCGGTCACCAAGGCCATGGCGAACGAAGTCGCGCTCCTGCGGCTGGCGCAAAAATACGGCCCAGGTGTGTTCGATCTGCGGATCCGGGACTATGTACCCGAGGTTGCGGCCCATCCGGAGTGGGCTAACGTACGGTTCGACGACTGTATCAACATGGCAACCGGCCTCGGCAACGGATCTACGCGACGCGATCCGAACGACATCGTCGATGGGTACATCGACTCCACCTACAACGACTGGGCCGATGCTCCGTCCCGCTCGGACAAGGTTGCCGCACTGCTGCGGATCGCGCATGTCTATCCATGGGGCCCCGGCGAGGTCGTGCGCTACCGCGACCAGGATATGTACCTTCTCGGCGTCGCGATGGATCGGTTTCTCAAGTCAAAGGAGGGTTCCTCCGCCGATCTTTGGTCGATGCTCGAGCGAGAGATCTTTGCACCCATCGGCATCCACTACGCACCGATCAATCGGACCATCGAAACTGACGGCATCCCGGCTCAACCCTTGATGGCGTATGGTTACTACGCAACGATCAGCGATCTCGTGAAGGTCGCGAGGCTCTATCACGACCGCGGCCGGCATGGCGGAGTGCAGCTACTCTATGAGCCTCGTATTGACGAGTTGAAGGCTGGCACGACGCCACGTGGCCTTCCGACAGGCGAGAAGACGCGCTTCGGCGAGACTACCTACTTTAACGCCTTCTGGGAGATGCGCTACGACGCGACCGGCGGCTGCAAACTCTACATTCCACAGATGGTTGGTTGGGGCGAGAACCTGGTCGCACTTTTCCCGGATGGGCTCACCGGCATCCGCATCGCCCATAATCCTCCCAATGATTCGGCGTCCGAGGGTGATCCGACGGCCATGGCGCGTGTGGCCGACCGACTCGAGCCCTTCTGCGGTCGAGACGGAGCGAGTATCTCATCGGACTCTACGTCTTGAATGTGGCCTTACGGCAGCGCTCCGTGCATCAACGCGCGCTTTGAGCGTTCACCGCGGCGAAGGCCTGCCCGACGAAATCGACGAAACTGCGCACGGCGGGGATCAAGCCGCGGCGTGATGGAAACACGATATGGATGATGCCCGCACGCGGCTTCCAGGTCGGCAATACCTCCTCCAACAGCCCGTCGGCAATATCTTTCCGAACCAGTATTTCCGGTAATTGCACGACGCCGACGGCATCCAATGCCGCTTGCCGTAGCGCGGCGAAATCGTCGGTGAAGTATCTCGGATCAAAGGGCGTCGAAAGCGTCGAGCCGTCGGGACCGATCAGTTCCCAGACATGCGTCGGACGGGAGCGGATCAGGTCCATGCCCGGAAGCCGCGAAAGAGCGGCAGGATCCGCCGGGCGTCCGTGATGATCCAGCAGGCGTGGATGTCCGACGATCACCTGGGAACTCTTCCCCAGTGACTTCACCACGAAATCGCGGTCGTCCGGAGGCTGGAAACGCACCTGAAACGCCACATCGATTCCCTCCTCGATCAAGTCGACCCGTCGATTGATTGCGATCAAATGAATCTTGACCAGGGGATTCGCGGCGAGAAAGTTCGAGACGATGCCTGACAAGTGGGTGTGCATCAACGACACCGGACAGCTCACTCTCACCATGCCGCGGGGTTCGGCCCTGGTGCGATCGATCGCTTCCTGGGCGGCTTCGGCTTCGGCAAGCATCGCGAGGCAATGACGGTAGTAGATCTGGCCTACCTCGGTCAGCGAAAACTTGCGCGCGCTCCGGTGTAGGAGGCGCACTCCGAGGCGTTGCTCCAGTAGCGCGATGCGTCGGCTCAGGGTGGACTTCGGTGTCGCCAAGACGCGTCCGGCGGCTGCAAATCCTCGATGCTCCGCCACCTTGGCAAAGAAATAGAGATCGTTCAGGTCATTCATCGATCGTTCCATGAGTGGGACATAGCATCCAATCTTACCCACTATTCCCCATATCGTTCCAATCTTAAGATATTCCTCGCTGACTGAACTCTAACCCCACATTCGGCTGAAGGAGAATTTGTGATGGCTTCCAACAAGTTGCTGACCCCCGACAACCACGCTTTGCTGCTCATCGACCACCAGTACCTGCAGCTTCTGACCCTGCGGTCGCACGATGCCTCCCAAGTCATCAGTAACGTCCAGGCGGTTGCCAAGGCCTCGCGGATTTT
>JBEKHK010000015.1:0-89143 GCA_050012315.1 Steroidobacteraceae bacterium
GACTGTTAATCCGTTGGTCGGCGGTTCGAATCCGTCCCGGGGAGCCAATAAAACCAATAACTTATGTGTATTTCCTCATAATTTAATTCGTCACTCGCGCGTAGACAACTGACCCCCACCGTCTGCTCCTGCCCGGCAGCGGGCGGCCGCTCATCATCTGGCAAGCCCAGGAACACCGTGAGCGCGCGATTCAATCGCACCGTATCTCGTCGTTGAGTCTCCCGATGCGCTTGCCCAGCCGCGCTTTCGGCACGGTGGTGATTTTATCGATCATGAGTCGTGAAGCGCTCTTCAAACCGTTGCGATCGGTAGGTTCGATGAGCATGCGCAGCAGCGGCGCGTCCGTTGGATCGGTCGTGAATGCGCACAGCATGATCGAACTCGTTTGGTCGAACCGGTCCTCCTGCACGATGACCGCTGGTCGAGGCTTTCCCGTATGGCTCGCCCCGCCCGATACCGTCCACACCTCGCCGCGCTTCACGCGATAGGCTCTTCAGAAACCGCGTCGATGAATTGTTGATCTGCCCTTGCATGCTCGCTGGCGGCCACCGCCTTGTGGAGGACCGGATGCGGCAACAGGAGTTGCAGCCGCGCGCAGGTGCTTCACGCTAGGTATTGATGAGCGGTAACTGAGGGGTTAGATCGCGTCCGAGACCGTTGGCCGTGACGTAGCGTCCGCGGAGACTTTGAAAGAGCCGGCACTTGCACGGCGTGGCCATGAAAATCCGGCATTTAGAGATCATGCAGCAGCAGACCGCCATTCGCATGCGGCACCCATATGAGCATCCGGTAGGTACGCCACCGTACAGACTCGCCCTGCGAGCGGCGGGTACTGTGCGCCGCGGGTGTATCAAGCGCCACCGTGGTGGTCCATGCTTTCAGCGCGGGTCGCCGGCGCCCTCGCGGCAGAGCCGTAATCGTCACCAAACAGCAACAAGCAGCAACCTCAGATGATGGACGGCTTTTACGATTTTCTGGACAAGATCGGCTACCTGCACCCGATCCATCCGGCCATGGTGCACATGCCGATAGGGCTCATCGTGGGTTCATTGTTCGTCGGCGCGACGGGCCTTGTGTTTTCCCGCGCCTCGATGGCGCGGGCGGCCTACTACACCCTGGTGCTTGCGTTGGTCTTCTGGGTGCCGACCGTGACTTTCGGCCTGATGGACTGGCAGCGATATTACGGTGGCGCCTTTCTTTTGGCGATTAAGATGAAACTCGGTCTGGCGGGGCTTTTGGGCGTCCTGCTCACAGCGGGCGTGTTGCTCGGGCGCCGCGATCCAACCAGGGTGAAACATCTCTTGCCGATCTACTTTCTCTGCTTCCTCACGGTCGCCTCTTTGGGGTACTTTGGGGGGCAGATTGTCTACGGCGGAAAATCCCCAGGGGCCCAGGCGCAGTTTCAGGAAGGCCAGAAGCTGTTCGAGAACCATTGTTCCGGCTGCCACGCGCACGGCGGCAACTCCATCATGTCCAACTTCCCGCTGCGCGATGCACCGGAGCTCGACAAGCCCGAGCATTTTCTCGCCTTCATTCGCGAACCGGCGCTGCCGGGGGGCCTAAGCGGACCCATGCCGCCGTTCCCCCAGGGCACGATCTCCACCGAGCAGGCTCAGAAGCTCTACGGCTACATCACCCAGGTCATCGACCAGCCGCCACGCAAATGAGCGATCTCATTTCAAGGATGAGCTGATGGCGTGCTTTTCAGTCAATCTGACCGGGCCCGGTGTGGCCCCGCCAATTAGCCCCAGCATTAATCATGCAACTCGAGTTGCCCCAGCCATTGCAGCAGCGGCGTGATCGTCAGCCCTTGAGCGAACACGGAGAAAGCCACAACGGCAAAGGTGATCACCACCATGACATCATGCTGGTGCAGATCCTCGGGTAAGGATAAGGCCAATGCGAGCGCCAAGGCGCCCCGCAGTCCGCCCCAAAAAAGCACGTGTTGATGCCGAACATCCACCCTAAGGCGGCTTCGAGCGAATAAGGCGCACAGCGGATAGATGGCGACCGCGCGTCCGAGCGTCACCAAGACAATGGCCGCCAACACCGGTACCCATAGACCATTGAAGTCCTGCTGCGCTTCCTGGGCGCCAATCAGCAAAAAGATCAGCGAGTTGGCGACAAACGCCAAGTACTCCCAGAACGGCCCCAACGCGTGCCGCCCCGCGGCCGAAATCGACCCGGACGAGCGGAAATTGCCCACCACCAGGCCCGCCGTCAGTGCGGCGAGCACGCCCGAGCAACGATAGTGCTCGGCCAAAAAAAATGAGCCGTAAGCCGCCAGCGTGGTGAAGGTGATTTCTACCAGGTAATCGGGCGTGCGTCCTGCCAACAGCATCAAGAGGTACGCGACGGCTCCGCCGATCAGCACGCCGCCGACGATCGTGACACACAACCTGCCGCTGATCGAAAGAACCGTTTCATGGTCACCTGCGAGCACGCCGAGCACGGCCACGAACGCCACCGCCGCAGTCCCATCGTTTAACAGACTCTCCGACTCGATCAGCATCCGGAGGCGCCCATGTACCTTGGAGCCTTTGAGTGTGGCAATGACCGAAACCGGATCGGTGGCGGCAATCAGCGTTCCAAAGACGATTGCACTGCCCCAGTCCCAGGACAACGCAAAGTGCATCCCGAGTGCCGTGACGGTTGCCGCCAGCACAACGCCCAGCGTCGCAAGCAGCGTTACGAGGGGTAACTCTTTCTTGAATTCCCGCCAGTGGATGAAGAGCGCAGCCTCGAACACCAGCGGCGGCAGAAATACGGAGAATATCAAGTCCTTTGACAGGTGCCATTTTATGTGCACGTGAGCAAAATAAAGAGCCATGCCGGCAAGCACCAATCCGACGGTGTACGGCAGATGCACGCGACGCGTGAGCATCGCAACCATCGCTGATACAAATAGGAGAAAGCCGAGTTGGGACAGATCCGAAGTCATGGCACACGCAGATCCCCCGCCGGCGGCCCCACCAGCACAAGCTCCCTGTCGCGCCGACGGGCGCGACACCCTCGGGTCATGGTACTCATAAAAAGACGCGGGCGCAGAAAAAGCGCTGAACGAGACCGCATCGACACGGCGCTGATTATCCCCAGCCTTTCGGAGGTCAGTTTCCGACCTTTTCCAGCGATGGAATGTCGGGGGGCACGAGCTCGGCGACGCGCTTGGGGATGTTCAACTCCCCGTGCCGAATTGTTTGGCGTAATCCGCGTTCAGCCGCTGCCAACCCTCGAACTTCATGGTCTCCGGACCGACGATGCGTCCGAGAGGAGTGCCGCTGAGCGCGTGATCCAGAACGTCGAAGCAGATATGCCAGCCGGCGGCGCCCATGGCGATGTAACGGCGATCGATATTATGCCAAAGCGTAAGACGTGTGCCGCCGCCGAAGTCTTGGAGCTCCCGGCGCAGATCTCCGCCTCCCCAGCTGTACTCCAGGAGATTCGGCGCATCGGCCCGCTTGATTCTCGTTTCTGAGATCATTGGGGTGGGTGTGCCCACCGTGTTCAGCTTCACCGTGGTGCCCGCTATGCCCATGTTCCCGTCGGCGTCGAATGGAGCCCACTCGCGCAGCTGTGCGGGGTTTGTGAGCGCCTGCCAGACCTTCTCAGGCGAGTGACGCAGCTGCCTTACCAGAACCAGCGTCCAGTTCTCACCGTCTTTTTGAACTCGGGCCAGATTGGCGGGGCCCGGCGAGTACTGCTTGGGGGTTGTCATCGTTTATTCCTCGATTTCCGTTTAGTGCGCGTTGGGGTGACCATGCGGTCGAGGTGGCGCTCGAGTGCGTCGACTTGCGCCGACCAATACGTGCGGAACGGCGCCAACCAAGCGTCCACTTCTTGCAGCGGCTCGGGGCGGATGCGATAGAGGCGGCGTTGCGCGTCGATGGTCGCCTCTACGAAGCCCGCTTCTCGCAGCACGCGCAGATGCTTGGATACCGAGGGTTGTGAGAGCTGGAGTTCTGATTCGAGATCGCCGACGGTGCGCTCGGCAGTGACGAGGAGCATCAGGATTGCGCGGCGAGTCGGCTCGGCAAGTACGGCAAATGTGGATTCCATAACTATATATACCTTAATTGGAATATAACCGTCAAGGCAAGTACACCTGACCGGCTCTGCAAGGGAGTGCCCTGGTCAATTGTTGGGACCTCCCTGTAATTTGCTGGATGCGGCGGATATGCTCCGGGCATGACGATCAGGGACTTCATCCAGCGGCGCTTTGGGCGCCTCGTGATGATCTTTTTGCTGCCCTATGGGGCGTTGCAGTGCTTGCGCATCGCCGTCGACTATCGGCCGAATCTTCTCAGCCAGAAGCCGACCACGCTCGTGCTCCTGCTCACCGAGCCGCGTGTCGCCGTGATCTTTGCGTTGTGGTTCGGCGTGCGGATGTTCACGATTCCGTGTCCGCGATGCGCGCGGCCGCTCGGCGCGGCGGTGCGGGTCGTTTGGGGTAGCACGAAGGTGAATCGCTGCCCCAGCTGCCGGGTGAATCTGGACGAGCCGGCGCGGGCGAAGCCACCCGAGTGATGAGTGGGCAGCCACTCGCTGATAAATTCCAGGCCCGTGCTTCAACCTGGATAATTCGGGGGCGCGCGATCAGTCTTTTAGGCCGCGTATCGGCCCGGGCGGCGTCCTCGCAGCACGACCAGACCGCCGAATAGCAGCGTCATCGCGCTCATCGCCGAGACTGGATCTATTTCCGGCGCCGTTTTAACTGCAGTGGCCGTCGCATATGAGTTAATCACATCCATTTCAATATTATTTAGTGCGCTGAACGTGATGTTCGTTATCGGACCGGAGGTATCCGTGACCGCAAAAAAAGTAGTGGGAAACGCTGCCGATACAACTACTGGAGCGAGGGCTGATCCATTGACTGAAATGTCGATGGTTGAGGCCAGACTATTTGCGCCCAGGGTAAATGCCAGGGCAGTTACATCCGCAGAGGCGCCAAAGGTCGCTATAACCGAAGGAACTCGGTCACCACCTCCAAAGGCTTGAGGATTGTCAGATATATATTGTGCTTTGCCGTATTGGCCATCGTTAAAAATCTCCCCAAACCCGTCGCCTGTTGTGAATGTGGCGGGCCCCAAGGTTGTGGAGTTGAAGGGAGTCAACATTTCAGCCGGTGTCCCCGGGGGGGCATCCGGAGGAGGCAACCCCGAGATGGTGAAGGTTGATACGTTATCGACTGCCGTTGTCCAATTGCCCAGCGAGGTATATTCAGTCACGGCACCGGCCGACACGAGTCCCGTTCCTAAAGTCCCGAGTAACCCCATGCACAATCCCAAATACACTTTCGATCTCACCATGATGTTCCTTGTGTCTGGCTAGGAAGGACTGATGCCGAATGGAAGCTACACGAATGAACGAGACTCATCGGTTTGTTCCGCGTCGAAAGTGTGGAGCATAAGGGATGGCCACGACGGATTGCTCGCTGCTCGTCACAGCGCGAAATACATTATGTTAAACCAATTACAGCGCCCGCGCCCCTCCCGACGCGCGAGCCGACTGTTCGCCGATTTACCGAAAGCCAAAACGGTCGAGGACTTCGAGGCGTTGCTTCCCTTGAATACATCCTCCACCTACGCAAGGGCTGCCATATTCAGCGGCCTACGAAATTACCATGCTCGGCAATCGTGCTGGATATGGATGGAGTCATTCTTCAATCAAATTACGTGATGCGCCAATTTATGTTTGCTCGGCGGCACCACAAGAGGAAGTGCGTCGACAACTCGAACACCGCCATTTTGCGGCGCATGTGGCGGCCGCATTCGGCGACCCCGTCGGAAAAGCGGACGCGTTACGACAAGTGATCGTGCGCTCCGGTGCTCATGCGCGCGATATAATATTCTTTGGAGATTCGTCGGCAGATCGCGACGCGGCCGTCGAGGTGGGGATGCGTTTCGTCGCTGTAACTCGCGAGAAGAACGATTTTGTCGAGGTGAATTGCTCAAAAATCGTTGATTTCCGGGACTGGGACGTACTTTCTAATGCTGCGCTCCACGCCTGATGCTAGCGCTTAGGTACTTTCTGGCACCCATGGCCACGCAGAACCTTTGTGGACGACAGCTCAACGCTTCATAGATCTACGAGAAATGTTGATTGTTTGGCGCCCGGCGGGAATACAAGCCTATAACTGCCACAAGCGAGGTGATTGCGCATGAGCCAAAAACATCCTCGGATCGCAGTCCTGACCCTATCTCCAGTCGCTATCATCGCGCTCCTGATCTGCTGTCGACCGATTCCATCGCGAGCACAGCACGAGGACAACGATCAGCCCGCACCGGCCTACAGTCCGTATCCTCCAGGAATCCTCCCATCCAACCTGAGCTCTGAGGTAGCTCGGGTTCTACGGGAGGCGGATGTCATAGAGAACCGAGCGCTTGCACGATGGCACGCCCTACCGCCGCCTGTTCTGACGGGCCAGCCGCCGGTGCTCCAGGATAGCGGAACCGAAGCAGTAGAAACGCTCGGCGAACTCATGCTTTACGACAAGAACATCTCACCCAACAGGAATGAGGCCTGCGCGTCGTGCCACATGCCGTATGCAGGCCTTAGCGGACCAATCCCTTCGGTCAATCTGACGATGATTGCGTATCCTTCAACAGCTCACTTTCGCGCGTCCAAGCGGACAGCGCAACGACACCCGTATGCGCCCTTCTTCCCTACACTGCAATACAACCAGGAACAAGGCCTGTTCTTTGGCGGAAACTTCTGGGATTCACGCGCCACCGGTTATAGGCTTCGGATTCCCGACGCTGAACAGGCACAGGGTCCTCCCGTCGATTATCTCGAGATGGGCTTCCCTGACACCGCGTGCGTGGCGTTTCGGCTCTCCGCTGCAGTCTATCGACCTCTCTTTGAAGAGGTATGGGGCAAGGGCGCATTCGACATCAAGTTCCCGCCCGAGACGGAGAGAATCTGCGGTACCCCGGGAGGAGCTGCCGCGTTCAAGGGGAGCACCACCCCGATTGCGCTGAACCCGGAAGATCGAACCCGCGCAAATACGGTCTATGACCGTTGGGCCCAGTCCATTGACTCATACGAGCAGTCCGTGCAGATCAGCGCCTTCTCCTCGAAATTCGATGCCTTTCTGGCGGGAAAGTACCAGCTCAGTGCAGACGAGATGGAAGGCTACAAGTTGTTTGACGGCAAAGGTAATTGCAATTCGTGCCACCTCGATGGCAGGGGCACCACGCTGAAGGCAGGTCAGACCGACTCCAGTTCCGCCGCCCAGGTCAACCCCTTGTTCACCTGTTTCGGCTCGGCCAATGAGGGTGTACCCCTGAATCCCAGAGTTGCCTTCTACTATGAGACGAAGCCGGATCGGTACGGGTTCACTCCCAACCCTTACGGCTTCGGCTACAGAGATTTGGGACTCGGGACCTTCCTCAGAAGCGGCTTCGGTTCCGGCTCGAGCCCGAACAGCAAATGGAGACAATACGCGCCGGCTTCCGACGGCCAAATGCAAGTTCCTTCATTGCGTGACGTAACGTTGGCGCCGCTGCAATGCGCTACCACCGAAGCCCCCGGCCCATACTTCCAGAAGGAGTTTTTCCACAACGGCTACTTCAAAAGCCTGAAGCAAATCGTGCATTTCTACAATACACGAGACAAATATGCGTACCCCGTTACTTCCGGACATTGCCCGGCGGGAACGATCGAAAAAGTGAACTGCTGGCCAATGCCCGAAGTGGCAAATAACATCGATATGACCAGCGGTAATCTGGGCCTGACGGACAAGGAAGAAGACCAAATCGTCGCCTTCCTGCAAACCTTGTCGGACGGCTTCACTAGGCCCTACCCCAACCGCGACACCTTCACGGGAATTTGCATGAAGGGTGGTTCGGCTGCGACCCAGGGCAATGAACTGCTGATCCCGACCCCACCTCTGCCGCCCTGCGCGAAGGCTATTTGCGGTGTCGCACCTGTCCCTCACCCCAAGGCCATAGGCGACGACACACCCGCCCGGGAAAGCTCGACTACTCTGCGTGACGCGCGCGTCCTTATCATCCAAGGCCCCATGGTCGAGTTGTCGAAGAGGTCTTTGACGGTGATCCGGTGGGCCACCAACATTCCCGGTGGCTCACCCGTGCATTACGGGGTGGTGCATTACGGTACGGATCCCGGGGATCTTGGCCAAACCGCGCGATCTCCAATCAGGCTGAACGCCGGCCATCGCGACGCCGCTTTTCGAGTGCGCATGGACGGACTGAAGCCTGAGACAACCTATTTCTATACAGTCGGTTCGATGGGAGCCGAAGCGAACGACGACGGCGTGAGGAGCAGCGTCAAACACTTCACCACCCCTTGATGGCGCAAGGTTAGCCGTCCTAGACTGAACCGGCACAGCAATTCCACGGTGTCGCCCAGCGCCAATGGTTCGTCGAATGACGGCCGCGGCCGTGCCACGGCATTGTTGGCGACGCACGGAAGCGCAGCAAGCATGCGCAGCTTCGATCAATCCGCGCCAATCGCACGCAATCTCCCCCCGCCTGCCAAGTGCTACTCTTTTTTCTGACATACGGGCTGATGCCGATATTTGCGCTGTTGCGCGGACTGCAATCTCTGATTGCGCGACCTCGCCAACCCCGCGGCGCCTCCGCCCATGAGACATCCGACAGATATGACTCCTTCACCGGTCGCCGGCCGGTCTAACCCTTTGGAAGGCAATGCACATGTCCGAATCGAGTAATCAACCCCCGGTCGAATCCAGCCGACTCGCATCCACGACAGCCGACGACGGTGCGTCTGGCAGCGCCGCCGCGCTACTCGATGAGCTGTTGATTCACTCTATTAAGCTGCGGGATCTCTATAAAAGCGCGCGTTGGCAAACCACTGACATTCAGTTTCGCGACTTGCGCATCCTGTTCGACGATCACTACAAGCAACAGCTGCGCCTCGTCGATGTGCTGATTGATCGGCTTCGCATGCTCGGCGGAGAGGCTCGTGTACTGGTGGGTCTCCTGCTAAAAGACACACAGTTCTCTTATGCGCTGCGCGAAAAAGTATCGCCAATCCGCCTGCTGCACGCTCTCTCGGAGGCGCACGATGCCGTGTTGTCCGCGGCACGGTCAGACGCCCACACTGCTGAGTTGGACTCTGCCGCGTCGAGTGGCGACTTCGCCGTGCATCAAGTCGTGCGCGTCAACAACACGCAATTCCAAACAATCAGCGACCAGCTGATCTCGCGCAGCGACCAGCGACGCGTCATCGCGGTGCGCTAGGCCGTCCCAGGCATGGAAAGTAGCGCCATGGCCGCTGGCCTCGCACGGCTCCAGCCGTTTATTAGCGATGCGTGCGACGAAATTGACTGGGTGCGAGCCCCACCAGGGCGTGAAAGCTGCGCGAGAAGTGCGCCTCATCCGCGAATCCCACAGCCAGCGCGATGCTGACCAGCGGTCGCTCGGTCTGCTCAATGAGCTCTGCCGCCTTCCTGATCCGCTGCTCCAGCAGGTAGCGATGCGGCGGCATGCCCACACTCGCCTTGAATGCCCGGGAAAAGTGATAGACGGATAGCCCGGCGAGCGAAGCAAGCGTCGCGATGTCGAGATTCTCGTGGATATAGGTGGCGATGTATTCGCGGACACGCCGCAGCGCACCCGGCGGTAGCCCGCCCCGCGGAACGTCTGGGACGTAGTGACGCCGCAGATCCTCGAGCAACGCAATCCGCGGCTGCATCAGCAGTGTCGAATCGAGCTTGCCTAAATGGACGCGCGAGGCGGCGACCGGCGCGGAGACGAGCGCAAAGCGCGTCTCGCCGCGGCGCGCGCAGGTAATCCGCACCGGGTGGTCAGTACGTACACCACGCTTCAGAATGGCACCGTTGCGCGAGAAGATCGTCCATACGCCGGTCCCCGTCTCCAGCGCACGCTGATCGAGAGCGAATTGGCGCCGGGCGAAGCGGTCCGCGCCGATCACGCGGTGCTCCTTGTCAACTGCGAGCAGCGCTCCGGGCGTATCATCCTCCTGGGGGGCGATCGCGATGATCCAGGCATGGGAGAATCGTTCGCGAAACAGTCGCTCCTCGATCTGACGGGCGGAGTTGATCACCAGCGGCAACGTCAGTGCATGCGCCTGTGCCGAGAGCTGGGCATCCATGGACGACACATCGAGCACGGCCACCAGGCGCGCATCCGCATCGAACACCGGCGCGCCGGAACTGCTCAGACCGGTGTGACGCGAGCGAAAGTGTTGCGTCTGGTGCACTGTGACGGCACAGTGGTCGGCGATACAGGTGCCGATGCCGTTCGTTCCCTCGACGGCCTCCGACCACACCCCGCCGAGCCAAATGCCCCAGTAGCGGAACTCTGCCGAGCGCTCCTCGCTGCCGCGATGTTCGACAGCGACGCCCTGGGTATCGCAAAACAGCGTGACGTAACCCGCCTTGCCCACGACCTGATGCAATTGGTCGAGCTCGGCCCGTACTCCACACACCACGTGTTCGATGGGCTCCTTCGAGAGGCGAAGGTCGCTGGCGGTGAGGATGCGCGGCGGCTCCAGGGCTTCGGGGTCGATGTGGTGGAGCTCGGCACACCTGCGCCAGGAGCGCGAAATCACCTCTATTTCGCTGTCGTTCCCTTCGTCCCGGATCCGGGCGGTCACCGTCTCGACGTGGCGCCGGAAAGAATCCGGCGCAACCGCGAGGCGCGAGAGCTCCGGAAAGGTTCGGTGGCCCGCGATCGCGATATCAGGCAGTGCACTCATGCTCGTATGCTCCATTGCGCTGGCTTGCACTTTGGAACACCACGGCCACTTGGCGAAAGCCGCTCACGAGGACGAGCTCCAACTATCTTAGGCGGAGGGGCGCACTCTTGGGCGAGAAGGGATCCACTCTTGGTCGCGACCCCTCACCCTCATGTGAGGGTGAGCAACGCTCAGAAGGGAGACTGATCGCTTCCTCTGTCCTATGCCGGGAAGGCGCGAGCGGTAATCCGCGAACCACGGCCGGGGACACTCGTTTGGAGACACTAGAGTTCGATGATGCCGCGCCTTAAGCCGGCCATCGCCGCCTGGGTACGGTCCCTGACACCCAGCTTGGAGAGGATAATACGGACCTGCCACTTCACGGTCTCCTCGCTCAAGGATAGCCGGGTCGCGATTTCCTTGTTGGCCTTGCCATCGGCGATCAGGCGCAGCACCCGGACCTCCCCGGGGGTGAGCTGATCGTCCGACATGTGTTCGGCCAGTTTGAAGGAAACCTCGGGCGATAAGGCCTTCTTGCCCGCATGAACCGCGCGAATGGTCTCCAGCACCTCTCGATGCAGCGCCTCTTTTAACAGGTATCCGCAGGCGCCCGCTTTGAGCGCGCGCAGCACTTGGACATCTCCCGCGTAAGTCGTGAGCACGATGATCCGGGAGTTCGGAAACTCGCCCAATATCACTCGGATCGCCTCCAATCCGCTCATCTCGGGCATCTGCAGATCCATCAATGTGACATCGGGCCGGTGGATGCGGAACTGTTGGATGGCTTCATGGCCGTTCGCCGCCTCTGCCACCAACTTCAGGTCTGCGTGTACAGAAACGACCGTGACAATCCCCTGACGGAACAGGGGATGATCATCGACAGCCATGATCCGAATCGGACTGTCCGAGCCCACGATCTACTCCAACTGCGGAACCTCCGCCGACCCTGCCGCCGCATTGGCGCCGTCGAACACGCACGCCGGCCGGTAGGCACACGCTCCGGACACGACTTCCACCTCGGTGCCGCTAGCGTGTGCGCTCCGGATGCCAAGCTTACCGTCAAGGTGGCAAGCGTACCCCAGCGTAATCCACCCGGTTATCCCCAAAAAGAGCGTAGCGTACACTCGCTTTGTAGGTCACGCGCACCAGTTCAGCGCTGCGGGCGCTCGCCTACCCTTCACGTTGGTGGTGCGAACACAACGCGTTGACGATGATGAGCTCCGCTCCAGTGTGCGGCGCGCACATCAGAGCCATGGCGGGCGCTGTCCTGGCGCTCCGCGGCCGGCAGAGCAAACCCAAATGTTGTGCCACGCCCGGGGTTGGGATTGGCCCACAAGAGACCCCCATGCGACTCGATGATCCGCCGGCTGATCGACAACCCCATGCCGGTGCCTTCAGGCTTGGTGGTAAAAAACGCCTCGAAGATGCGCTCGACTTGATCAGCCGAAACTCCCACCCCCGAATCGCTCACCGTAATCAGTAACTGGCGATCCTGAAGGTTCGTCGAGGCAACAGTCAGCTTGCCGCCGCCCGTTTCTTGCATTGCCTCAATACCATTGAGCAGGAGGTTCATCAGAACCTGTTGAATCTGGACGCGATCGGCCTCCGCTCTCGGAAGTGCCGGGTCAAGCTCGGTGTGGATCGAAACCGAATACTTCATTGCCTTATCGTGGAGCATGGCGATCATCTCGCCAACGATATCGTTCAGATCGACCTGCTCTCGTTCCGGCGTCTCCCGCCGGTACAGTGAACGCACCCTATCGATGATCTCACCGGCGTGCTCTGCGGCAGAGATGGCCGTCTCGGCCGCCTTGGCGGCACGCTCGATATCGGGCGGATCGCGCCGCAGGCAAAGCACACTCGCACCGGCGTTGACGGCCGCCGCGGCAATCGGCTGCTTGAGCTCATGAGCCAGCGCTGCGGCGAGCTCTCCTAGCATGCTCACGCGGTTCAAGTGCGCGAGATCCCCCTCGAGCTGGTGCAGCCTGTCGCGCGCCTCTTCGGCACGCTTGCGCTCAGAGATGTCGAGCACGAACGCCACACCTTGGTTCCCCATCTCTTCAATTTTGGTCACACCAATGAGCACGGGCACGCGGCTGCCATCTTTTCGGAAGAATTCCTTCTCGAAGGGTTGCGCGCAACCACTCCCCTTCAGCTTTGGCGCTCGCTGCTCCAAGTCGAGTCCAAGCCTTTCGGAAGGAGTAAAGTCCGTCCAGCGCATCCGACCTGATGCGAGATCCTCATGGCCATATCCGACGATGCGGAGAAACGCGTCATTGGCCTCGAGAAGTCGACCTTCACAGTCCCAGATGAAGATCCCGACAATGTTGGCGTCCATCAGCCGCCTGATCTTCGCTTCGCGCTCCTGCAGCCCGCGATATAAGCGGCTGTTTTCGAGCGAAATCCCCGCGGATGATGCGAGGACGTTCAACACGGCAATTCTTCGGGCCGAGAAGACGTTGGCGGCCAGGTTGTTCTCGAGGTATAGGATCGCGATCAGTCTGCCTTGTTTCACGAGCGGAAGGCAGAGGACGGACCGAGCACCTTTCTCACGAATGTACTCATCATCCGAGAAATTGCCTCGCGCTGAGGCGTCTTCGATAATGACGCTCTGCTGAGAACGCGCGGCATATTGAAGGACCGTTGCCGGAAGCTGATCGCTCGTGAGCGCCTCATCGCGCAAGCTGATCGTGACCGAACCGCCCGCGGTAACCGCCTCCGCCTGGACCCGCAGCTCCGCGCCTTGCGGCAGAACCAGAAGCGCGCGCTCCGCGCCCGCGTGCTCGAGCGCCGTGCGCAACAGCGTTTCGATGAGCTTCCCGAGCTCGATCTCGCCCAATACGGCTTGCGAGACCTCCATGACCGTCGTGAGATCCAGGTGCTCGCTCGATGTGTCAATGACGCGCCGAGAATCCAGCGAGGGTTCCTTGCTGTCAAGGTGCGGGTAGGTTTGATCAAGCTGCCGTACCTTGCCATCCGCCCCCCAGCGCTGATAGCAATACCGAGCTTCGACCAGATACGCATGTGCGAACTTTTGGAACCCACGTGCGGCATAAAATCGCGCGGCAACCTCGTAGGCAATCGCCTCATTACTGACAAAGCCATTGCCGTGCGCTGAGCGGATGGCTTTTTCATACAGCTGCTCGGCCTCGAGCACGCGACCTTCGATCCGGGCGAGCTCGGCGGATACCAGCGCGTGCTTGTCGCCGAATGTTGGAGGATTGTGGTCGGCCCACTCGCGCAATTGCCCAAGGTGTTCCGTCAGGAGTTCCCTCCACCGGGCCTGTTCGTTGGCGGCAGCGTTCTCGTAGAGCACTGCCATCGCCAGCGCGGCAAAGTAGAAGTAATCGAGTAGCTGGATTTGAGGGGTTGGCACCGAAAGGAACGGCTTCACCTTGGCGGCTGCCGCGAGTGCCTCAACGTAGTCGCCCGACAGGAACAGCGCCTTCAATTTAAGGATCCAGTACCAGCAGACCATATGGGGTATCCGGTCCCTCGGCAACTGCGCCTCGAACGTCGCCTCGTCGAACTGCACGTCGCTGAAGCTAGATAATGTTGCGGTCCGTCCCTGCATGGTCGCGATGAAGCGTTGCTGGCTCACGATGAGATCGACGTTATCGCGGAACTTGGCGGTCCGAGCGAAATCCGACGCCATCGCCGACTCGCGCGATACCGCATCGAGCGGGTCATTGCGCAGAAGAAGCGCTGTGACCAATTGGTTCATGCCATAGCAAGCGAAAGTCAGATTACCGATCTCAATCGCGGTGCGGGATGTCGCTCGCATGAGATCAATCGCGGTCCCGATGGGCTGCGTCCAAAAGGCAACCGTTCCTATCGCATGGTAGACCTTGGGTCGGTAGGCGATGAAGCCGTGCTTATCGACCAGATCGCATGCAAGCTTCGCAAATCGATAACCGTCACCGTAACGGTGAAAAAACGGGCCAAGACTGGCCCCGAGAAGGGACCAGCCGTGAGCGATTGCGCCGCAGACCCCGTGCTCCATGCTGACGTTCACCATTCGGCACGCGAGCATGCAAAACAATCGAAAATCGATCGAACTGGCGGGCGCAGCAAGGACCGACAGCACGCGCATGGCGACCTGTAGTTCTGGATCCGTCATCAGCGGCAATTCGATCAAGCTCTCGATCGGGCGCCCATCGAGGGCTTGCCACAACGTCTCGTATTCGCTCTGGACTTGCTCGAAGGACGGGTGTGCCGGCAGGTCAATGCCGAACAGGCGCAGGCACGTGAGCGCGCTGTCAATAGCCTGCGGGTTTTCACCCCTTAATACGTGCAGTTGGATTTTCAGACACGAGGTGTCCGCGTACTCGACGTTGGACGCCGTTCGCTGTAGCAACTCCACGATGACTCGCTCGGCCTTTTCGAGGTCGCCGCTCAGAAGCTCGCACTCCGCACATTCGAGCCACAAGCTGAATGTCAATTCGTGCCGGCTCTCCCAATCCCTCTCGTCCAGCAGCCCGACGCCCGACTCGAAATACGCGCGGGCCGACGCATAAGCCGCCGAGGCCTTCGCCTTTTGCCCGGCCCGCCGGTAGAGTGCCGCGACATCCGCCTTCTCGGCACGGTCGACCAAGAGCGACATACCCCGATTGAACTGGTTCGCGACATCGAACAATTCTTCCGTGAGCTCATCCGTCGTCCGGCGCGCCCGCAATACGCGTCCTATACCCAAGTGGACTTCGGCGCGGTGCGCTTCGGGAATCAACGAATACGCAGTCTGCTGAATTCGGTCGTGCAGGAATTTGTAGACTCCGTGGTCGCGCACGACCAGACCCGCCTGGACGGCTTCGTCGAGCTCCGAATGCATCGACTCCTCGGTGCTTCCCTGAACGAGCGCCAGCACGTCGATTTTCGCAACGCTGCCAAGGCACGCGAGTCGTTTGATGGCTTCCTGGGTGGTGGGTGGCAAGCGCTTCAACTTCGCCGCCATGAAATCCGCAACGTTGTCGGTGTAGCTCGTGGCGCGAATGCGATCGATATCCCAGAACCAAGCGGACGCGCCTCGGTCGAAAGCCAGCAGCCCCTCTTCTGCCAACGTCGTGAGGAATTGGATCGCGAAAAATGGATTGCCGCTGGTCTTCTCCTGGACTAATTCCGCCAACGGGCCGGCACGCCCCCGATCACAATGAAGGGAATCCGCAATTAACTGCTCCAGATCGTCGCGAGTCAGAGGCGCGAGTACGATATTCTGTAATATCGCCCCGGCCTTGCGCATGGCTTGCAGCCTGCACATCAGCGGATGCATGGGAGCCACTTCGTTGTCACGATAGGCACCGATCAACATCAAGTATTTCACATCGGAACGTGTCAGTAGATCCTCCATCAGATCTAACGTAGCCGCGTCATGCCATTGCAAATCGTCGAGGAAGAGAGTGAGGGGATGTTCCGGCCGCGCGAATACATTGATGAATCGACGGAATACCAGGTGAACCCGCCCTTTTGCCTCCTGCTGCGGAAGTTCGGGAACTGGTTGTTGCTCGCCGATGATGAGCTTCAATTCGGGAACGAGCTCCGCCATGAGTTGGCCGTTCGGGCCAAGCGCCTCTCGGATCGCGTCGCGCCAACGGCTCAGTTCCTCTTCGCTCCTCGCCAAAATTGGACGGATGAGGCTCTGGAAGGCTTGCGCGAGAGTCGCATAAGGTATGTCTCGCTTGTACTGCTCGAACTTTCCCGATGCAAACAGGCCACGCGGCGAGACGAGCGGTCTATGAAGCTCGTTGACGATGGAGGATTTGCCAATACCGGAGTAGCCGGAGACGAGCACGAGCTCCGGCCTTCCTCCGGTTACGACACGATCGAAGCACGCGTGCAGTTCATTGATTTCGGATCCTCTTCCGTACAGCTTTTCGGGTATCAGCAGCCGGTCCGGCGTGTCGTGCTCGCCCAGATGGAACTCATCGATGCGGCCACGAGTTTCCCATTCGTTGAGACAGCGCCGCAGATCACACTCCAGGCCCACTGCCGTCTGGTATCGCTCCTCAGCAGTTTTGGCGAGTAGCTTCATGATGATGGCCGACACTGGCGGAGGGACATTTGACGCGCGTTCCCGGAGGGGCAGCGGCTGTCTTGCAATATGGCAGTGCACCCATTCCATCGGATCGGACGCGTCGAAAGGCAGACTGCCAGTCGACATTTCGTACAACGTCACACCCAACGAGTAAAGGTCACTGCGAGAATCGATGGAGCGATTCATTCTCCCGGTTTGTTCCGGTGCCATGTACGGGAGTGTTCCGGCGATGAATTCGGGAGCCTCGGGCGACTGACGCTCGCGAGGAAAGCGCGAAGCAATCCCAAACCCCATCAGCCGGACCTCGCCAGTCGCGGATTTAACCAAAACGTTGGCCGGCTTCACGTCTTTGTGAATCAGCTGCCTTTTGTGTACGCCGCCAAGGGCCGTCGCGATGCCAACGGCGAAGCGCAAGAACCGCGACATGTCCAGCCGCCCTCGAAGAAGCCGATCGAGAGTCTCCCCGCCGGGGTCTTCGAGCACGAGCGTCATCTGCCCGTCTTGCTGGGAAAGGCATAGGGGGCGAACTGCCCACGCCGAGTCCAGCGCATCCCTCAACGCAAATTCGTGCTCGATTCTCCTCAGCGTTTCGAGCGCCGGCCGAGTGGAAGCAGGAGCCAGCCGGAGAACCGATAGTGAACCTGACTGGCTCGAACGCTCCTCCCGGTAAAGCACGAGCTCTCCATCTTCACGGAGGAGTTCGCGCGAGTGCTCAGAAGACTCCACAACAATGGTCCTCCGCTTCCCTTGTTTTGGAAACTCCCGGAGCCTGCACAATACCGTGCGCGTCCCACTCTTGAAAGGGATTCTAAAATGTCATTCGTAACCGTCGGTCTACCTGGCCGAATCGGGGTCTGCAATCCAAGACATCCAACCTGCGCGGCGCGGGCCCTCACCCAATTTATTCGGGAAATGCGCCGGCGGCAATCGGCTGGTGCGCTTCGTACACGAAAAAAAGGGTAAGTCGCCGCACCGCGTGATCGCGGTGGAGCGCTCATTTTTTATCGGCCACGCCATAATCGAGCGGCCCAAACGGCAGGGTCTGCTTCTCGGTCGGCAGCGATCCCACCGTCCATCCGCCGCCGAGCGCGAGGATCAGCGATACCGACGCCTGCATCTGGCGGGTCAATATTTGCACCTCGGCGGTCTGCGCGGCGAGCGCGGTCACCTGTGCAACCGCCACACTCAGGTAGTAGTCGAGTCCGTCCTCGTACAGCATCGTCGAGATGTTCAGCGCCTGCACCGCCTGATCGCTCGCCTCGCGCTGCTGCACCGCCTCCGTCGCCAGGCGATGTGTGAGGCTCAAGCCGTCTTCGACTTCCTGGAAAGAGGCGAGCACGGTGAAGCGGTAGCCGTCGCGCGTCTGTGCGTACTGCGACCAGGAGCGCTGCAGTGCGGCGCGGCGCAAGCCTCCCTCGAACAACGGCAGCGTCGCTGCCGCCCCGACCGACCACAGGCCGTTCGGCAAGCTGAAAAGATTGAATGCGTCGTCCTCGAATCCCCCGCCCCCGCTCAGGGTGATGTTGGGATAAAAGGCGGCGCGCGACACGCCGATCTGGGCGTTCGCCGCCGCCATTTGCCGCTCGGCGCTCGCGACGTCGGGCCGGCGCTGCAGGAGCTCGGAGGGCACGCCGGCAGGCACCTCGGGCGGCCTCAACGTGAACTCCTTCACGGGTGCGATGGAGAAGGTGCTCGGCATCGCGTCCACGAGTACGGCGATGGCGTGCTGCATGAGATCGCGTTGCAGCTGCGTCTCGGTCAACTGGGCTTTCGCGGAATCGAGCTGGTTCAAGGCCCGATCGAGGTCGAGGTCCGAAGCGATCTTGCCCTGCGAACGCAGGCGCGCCACCTCGACCGCCTTCTGGTACGCGATGATCGACTCACGCAGCACCTCGAGCTCGACATCGTAGCCGCGCACGGCGATGTAGTCATTCGCAAGCTCGGCCTCGAGACTCAAGCGCACCGTGGCGAGGTCTGCGGCGCTCGCCTGCGCGAGGCGCTTCTGCGCATGCGCGCTGTTGCGGATCGCGTGCCAGAAATCCGGCTCCCACAAGGCGGTACCCCCGATGACGTTCGACCCCTCCTGTCTCGGCACGTTGAAGGGGCTGAACAGATGATGCGCGGATTCCTGGCTGTCCGATACCAGGGCCTGCGCGCCGATCTGGGGATAGAGCTGCGACTGTGCCTCGGCCGCCAAGTCGCGCGCCTGGGTGTAGACCTCCGCGGCGGCCGCAAGGGTCGGATTCTCCCGGCCCAGCCGTTCCTCGAGCTGGTTGAGCTGCTGATCGCCGAACAGCGTCCACCAGTCCCCGCGAGGCGACAAGGCATCCTGCGGCTGCGCCACCCGGAAGGCGCCGCTCCCTTGGTAGGAGTCGGGCAGCAGGTAATGCGGCGAATCATACCGTGGCGCCAGATCGCAACCCGCGAGAATCCCCGCAACGGCCAGCGCGGTACACCATCCCTTCATGGCGTGCTCGCGTGCCCGTCATCGTCGGCCAACTGTGGCCGAGGCGGCTGCTCCGGCGTGCCAGGCGCACTCGTCTGCGCCGAGGCATAGCCCGGCACCGGCGTGACCGGCTGCACCGTCTCGCCCTCCAGGAGGCCTGCGGGCGGGTTGTTCACGAGCCTGTCGCCCGCCGCGAGCCCGCTCGTGACCTGCACCGTCGTTCCCAGATTGTGCCCGAGCGTGATGTCGCGCAGGTGCACTCGATTGTTGGCGTCGACGACCGCGACCTGCGTTCCTGCGGCCCGGAAAATCAGCGCCTCCTCGGGCATCGTCACCACCTTGGGATCGGAGGGCACCTGAAACGTCACATCGACATACGTGCCCGGCCACAGCGCATGATTCGAGTTGTCGACCATGAGCTCCGTCACCGCCGTGCGCGTGTTGGTGCTGAACGCCCGCGCCGTCGTCAGGTACTTCGCCTCGATGAGATTGCCCGGTTTCGAGGGCAGATGGATCACGGCCGTCAAGCCCGGCACCAGCTGATCCGCATCGTCCTGCGGGACGGACACGAACACGCGCACCGCATGCACGTCGGCCACGGTGAAGAGTTCGGTGGAAGCCCCGCGTACCGATAGGTCGCCGCCGGCCGCGTTCACGTAGCTGCCGACGTCGGTGAGGCGTGCGGTGACGACCCCGTCGAACGGCGCCACCACGCGCTTGAATGCCTCGAGCGCCGCGTAGCGCGCGAGGTTTTGTTGGGCGGACTCGAGCTCTGCCTTGCGCGCCTCCGCCCCTGCCACCTGCACGTCGACCTCCTGCTGCGAGACCGCGACCGTTCCGGCGAGGGCTAGCCAGCGTTTGGCGGTGACTACCGCCAGGTGATAGTTCGCTTCCGCGACGTGCACATCGGCCCGCGCTGCCGCGTACTGCGCATCCAGGCTCGGCGTGTCGATGGTCGCGAGCAGCTGGCCCGCCTTCACGGCGGCCCCGTAGTCCACGTACCAGGCGTGGACGTACCCCGACACCTGCGCGAAAATAGGCGCCTGGTACCAGGCGCTCACCGTACCGGGCAGCACCAGCGGACGCTTGGCCGGCCCGGGTGTCGGCGCGATGATCTGAACTGCGGCGACCGACTGCGCCTCGGCAACGTGGCGGAGCTTGCCGAGCGCGCGCTCACGCTCGACGATGCCGCCGATCAGGAGCGCCACCGCAACAACCACCGGCAAGGCCGCCATCAGTACCGTGCGTCGTTTCATGCGGGCACTCCATCCTCAGTCGGCGCACTGCCATGCGCAGGCTGCTTTTTCTCGTGCATCAGGGCGAACACGCAGGGGACGAACATCAGGGTCGAGAAGGTCGCGACCAGCAGTCCGCCGATCACTGCGCGCCCGAGCGCTGCGTTCTGCGTGTTGGACATCGACATGGGCAGCATGCCGATGATCATGGCGAGCGCCGTCATCAACACCGGACGAAGCCGCGCATACCCCGCCGTTACGGCTGCGCCGACCGCATCGCCATGCGCGGCGAGCTCATCGCGCGCAAAGGCGACGACCAGGATGGAGTTCGCCGTCGCGGTGCCCATGCACATGATGGCGCCGGTCAGCGCCGGTACCGAGAGAGTGGTGTGCGTCAGGAACAGCGACCAGACGATTCCGGTCAACGCGCCCGGCAGCGCGGTGATGATGATGAAAGGGTCGAGCCACGATTGGAAATTGACGACGATCACGAGGTACACGAGCACGATCGAGAAGGCGAGTCCGATCAGCAGTTGCACGTAAGCGCTTCTCATGGTGACGCCCTGGCCCTGCACCTGCACGATGGCGCCGCGCGGCACATCGCCCTGGGTCCGCTTCAGCACCGCCTGGATTGCCTGGCTCACCGCCCCGAGATCGCGTCCCGCGTTGGTCGCGTAAATATCGATCACCGGCAGGATGTCGCTATGCGACACCTCGAGGGGGCGTCCGATCTGGCTGATGTGGCTCAAGCCGCCGAGAATCTGGGTGCTCTGCCCGCTCGGATCGCCGTTCCCCTGATCAATCGGCACCGTCTCCAGATCGCTCATCGTGGTCAGCTGCGCCTGCGGTGTCTGCAGATTGACGAGATGAGCGACGCCAGTCTTGCGGTCGAGCCAGTAGGTCGGCGCCACCTGCCCGGAGCCCGACAGCGTTGTCAGGGCGTTATTCGCGATATCGGACTCCGTCAGCGCGGCGCCGAGAGCAAAGGAGCGATGCGCGGAAATCAGCAGCGTCGGCTCGTTGAGGACCTGGCCGACGGTCGCGTCCGCGATGCCCGGGATGAGGCGCATCTGTGTGAGGACGCGCTGTGCATAGGCCATGTTGGCTTCGGTGTCGCGGCCGATGATCTGCACGTCGATCGGCGCCGGCAACCCGAAATTCAGGATTTTGGCCGTGATGTCGCCGGGAGGGAAGGTGAAGACCGTGCCCGGAAACAGCCTCGGCAGCCTGTCGCGCAAGATCGAGCGATACTCATCGACGGGCGAGGCCGGATTGTTGAGGCCGATGGTGACGTCACAATCCTGCGGTCCGATGGTGGCGCTCGCGCTGTAGGCCTGGTTGAGGCCGCTGAACGGTAGCCCGCAGTTGTCGAGGACGTTGCTGACGTGGCCCGGCAGCAGATCGTGCAGGGACGCATCCACCAGCGCCGCCACCTTGCTCGCCTCCTCGAGCCGCATGCCGACCGGCGCACGGAAATGCATGTCGATCTCGCCCGACTTGATACCGGGAAAGAAATCCTGCCCGAGCCAGGGCACGATCAGGATCACCGAGGCGAGCGCTGCCGCGAGGAATACGGCGATGAATCGGCCGCGCCGCGCCACCGCCTTTGCCAGGAGTTCCTTGTAGCCGTCGCGAAAGCGCTCGAATCGCTGCTCGAACCCCTTTTGGAACCGGCCGAAATAGCTCTTCGGCTCGCCGCCCGCCTTGCGGGCGGCGACCTGAGCCCGCAGCATATAGGCCGCCATGGTCGGCACGAGCGTGCGCGACAGGACGAAGGAGGCGATCATCGCGAAGATGATGGCCTCGGCGAGCGGTAGGAACAGGTATCCCGAGACGCCCGACAACTGAAACAGCGGCAGCCAGACGATGCAGATGCACAGGGTCGACACGAAGGTCGGAACCACGATCTGGTTCGCCGCCTCAATGATCGCGGGCTCCAGTTCCGCCCCCGTCGCCAGATGGGCGTCGATGTTCTCGATCATCACCGTCGCGTCATCGACCAGAATGCCGACGGCGAGCGCCAGACCGCCGAGCGTCATGACGTTGATGGTCTCCCCGACCAGGGAGAGGCCGAGAATCGAGCACAGGATCGCCAGGGGAATCGAGGTCGCAACCACCAAGGTCGAGCGCCCCGACCCCAAGAACAAGAGGACGATCAACCCCGTGAGCACGCCCGCCGTCGCCATCTCTTGGAGGACGTCCTCGACCGAGGCTCTGACGAAGGTCGAGGCATCGTTCAGCGGGGTGATCTTCACGCCCTTCGGCAAGGTGCGCTCGATTTCGGGTATTTTTGCCTTCACGCCCGCCACGATCGCGAGAGTCGATGCATTGCCGGCCTTCAAGATCTGGATCAGGACCGCCTGGCGGCCATGCACGAGCACGGCATTGGTTTGCGGCGGACCGCCCAAGTAGACGTGGGCGACGTCGCTCACCGTGACCACGGTATTGCCGACCTGCTTGATCGGCAGTGAATTGAATGTCGCCACCTCCACGGGCTGCGCGTTGGTCTCGACCAAAAAGTCGATCGTCCCGATCTTCTGATCCCCTGCGGGCAGCACGATGTCCTGAGTTGCCAAGGCGGCTGTTACGTCCTGCGCCGACAGGCCGTAGGCCAGAAGCTTCTGCTGGTCCAGGTCCACCTCGACATTTTGCGACGTGCCTCCGTAGGGGAAAGGAACCGCGACACCCGGCACGGACACGAGGAGCGGGCGGATCAGGTTCACCGACATGTCGAACAGCTCCGCGCCCGTCATCTGGTCCGCGGAAACCTGCAGGTCGAGTACCGCCACTGAGGAGGCGTTGTAGGCGAGCACGAGGGGCGGCGTGATGCCGGCCGGCATCTGCTTCAGCACGGTTTGCGAGACCGCGGCGACTTGCGCTTGGGCCGCCGCCACGTCGGTTCCGCGCTGGAAGTAGATCTTGACGATACCGCGGCCATAAAGCGACTGACTGTCGATGTGCTCGATGTTGTTGACCGTGGTGGTGAGCGCACGTTCGTAGTAATAGACCACTCGTCCCGACATGTCCTCCGGCGTCAGGCCGGTGTAGGTCCAGACGACCGCGACCACCGGAATCCCGATGTTCGGGAAGATATCGGTCGGCGTGCGCAGCGCCGCGCGGCCGCCGAAAATGAGAATCAAGATCGCCAGCACGACGAACGTATAAGGCCGCTTCAGGGCGATGAGGACAAGGGCGTTCATTCTTGCCGCCTCTTGGCTACGGTCCCCGGCGTGACGCGCCCCGTCGTGCCGCCAAAGCGCGCGATCACGTAATTGGCGACCGCTGCAAGCTCGGCATCCGAATACGCGGAGCCGAACGGGGGCATGAAGATGCTTTGGTCTCGGATGCGAAACTTCGCGCCGTTCAGCATGATCTGCGTCACATTTGCGCCGTCGGCATCGGCCACCGAGCGGCTGCCGATCAGCGAGGCATAGACCGTCTGCCGGCCGTCGCCGTTATATTCATGGCAGTTTGCGCAAGCGCCTTCGAAGATGTGTCGGCCGAGTTCGTCCTGCGGCTCGCCGGTGCCTGGCGCCGCGAAGCCGGAAGAAAAGCTGGACGACGACGACCTGGCATGTGCCGTGGTGTCGACCTCGCGCTCCCCCGTCCGCGCCGCAACCGTGCGCAGATAGGCGACGAGAGCGCCGATATCCTGCGATGTCAGATATTGCAGGCTGTTCTCGACTGCTTCTGCCATCGGTCCTGCGGCGGAACCGCGATCCTGCGCGTGGGCCGAGGAGAGAAAGGCTGCAAGCTGCCCATCCGACCAGTCCCCGACACCAAAGTGCTTGTCGGAGGTGATGTTATAGGCGTACCAACCCTCCAGGACGACGCCTGCGAACTCGCGACCGCTTTCCAGCCCATAGGCGAAATTGCGCGGCGTGTGACATTCGCCACAATGACCGAGCGCGGTCGCCAAATAGGCGCCGCGATTGACCGCGGCGGATTGTCCGGGATCGGGCACAAAGCGCCGATCGTTCAGGAACGCCAGATTCCAGAACGCCATGCCCCAGCGCTGGTTGAACGGGAAGCTGAGTTCGTTCTCCTTGTTCGCTGCATGCTGCGGCGGCAGACTGAAGAGATAGGCCTTGATCGCCAGCGCATCATCGCGGCTCATGGCCGTAAAGGACGTGTACGGAAAGGCCGGATAAAGATTGCGCCCGCCCGGCGCGATGCCGCGATGTAGCGCGCGCACGAAGTCGTCGTCGCTCCAACTGCCTATGCCGGTTTCTCGATCCGGCGTGATGTTGGTTGAGTACATCGTGCCGAACGGCAGCTTGAACGGCAGGCCGCCCGCGAACTGTTCGCCGTTCGGAGCGGTGTGGCAGGCCGCGCAATCAGCGGCGCGGGTGAGGTATTGGCCGCGTGCGAGCAGCGTCGCGGTGATCGGCCCGCTCGGCGCGCCCTTGTCCTCCGCATGCATCGAAACGTCGTAAAAGATATACAACGCGCTCGCGACAATGCAGGTCACGATAATGACGCCGACTAAGGAAGGAGCTCTGACAATGGTCATGCGCGCTCACAATCAATCAGATACGTTGATCCCGCGTAACTATCATGCTAAGCCACAGGGAACATCGGTTCTTGCTGCGAAGTGCTGCGAGTTGCCGGGAGTTGCGGCGGATTGCTTTATCTACACCAGCGCGCCTCTAACCGAGCGCCTTCTTCATCCTTTCCGGTGTCATCGGCGATTCGCGCAGCCGCACGCCGGTGAGCCGCGCCACGGCGTTGTTGACGGCCGGCGTGACGAGCACAACAGGCATCTGGCCTACGCCGGTCGGATGGTTGTCGGTCGCTATGACTTCGACGTGAACGTCCGGCACGTCGTTCATGCGCGCGACCCGGTAGTCATAGAAATTTGACTGTTCGACCGCACCGTCCCGAATGCTGATTTCCTCGGTCAAAGCCAAACCGAGTCCGAACACGATGCCACCCTCCGTTTGCGCGACAATATTGTCGGGCTGCACCGGGATGCCGCAGTCAATGGTGGCCCAAAATTTGTGGACCTTGATCCAGCCGGTGGCGCGGTCAACCGAAACTTCAGCCACGCCGCCGAGAAGCGTATCGTTATAGTTTGCGAAGGCACAGCCCAGGGCCGTGTTGTCGCGTTTGCGGCTCCAATCGGCCATTTCCGCGGCTCGCTGCAATACTTTTTGGCCGCGTGGGGTAATCTTCAACATCTCTAACCGTAACTGCAGGGGATCGACGCCGCGCTCGTGCGCCACTTCGTCCAGAAATACCTCCGCCACAAACTTGTTCGCGATGTCGCCGATGCCGCGCAGCGGAGCGGTCCGCACCCCGGTATATTGCGGAATCTGACCGGCATACTGGTTCGGAATGTCGTAGCTCGTAAGCTCGGTACCGCCCATTAGTTGATAGTCCCTACCGTGGCTTTTGCGAAAAAAAACGGGGTTTTCAGCCAGCAGTACTCGGTCGCCCGCCAGACGTTGGTGGTAGGCGATCAACTTGCCGGACGCGTCGAGGCCGCCGCGCAAGTAGTGCGCCGTAATCGGGCGGAAATGACCATAATGGACATCGTCCTCGCGCGTCCACATCACCTTTACCGGCCGCCGCGCACTTTTCGACAGCAGCACGGCATCGACGACATATTCCTCAGCGTAATCGCCGCGCCGTCCGAATCCGCCGCCAAGCAACGTGTAGTTGAGCTTGATCCTCTCGTTCGGGATCCCGAGCGCTCTCGCCGCCGCAGCTTGAGCCGCCGTCGGAAACTGCGTGCCGCACCAAACTTCGGCGGCATCGCCGGCGGCCGATACCGATGCGATCGAGTTCAACGGCTCCATCTGCGCATGATAGGCATAGTGACAGCGATATTGCGCTTCGATTATGGCTGCGGCCGTTGCCAGCGCGGCTTCCGCATCACCCTGCTTGTACCATTCAACAGTCGGCTTCTTGAGATCGCGCGCATCGGCGGCGAACGCGTCCAGACCTTTGTCGCTGTCGAATCCCCAAGCCTTTCCGCTGCGCCGCCAGGTTACCCCGGGTTCCAGCGCGGACTTCGCGTCAAACGCAGCCCACGGCGTTGTTGCGAGTACGCCGACGCCATAGGGCAGACGCACGACATCGGTGACTCCAGCGACTGCTTTGGCCGCGGCAACGTCGACCTTGTCAGGCGCGCCGCCTAGGACCGGGCTCCGCAAAATCGCGCCATAAATCATCCCGGGCACCTGAAGGTCGATCGCATATTTCGCGCTGCCGTTAACCTTGGTCGGCAGCTCGATGCGCATGACGTCGTGCCCGATCAATCTGAACTCGTGGAGTTTCTTCAGCGCCTCCGGCTTGATGTCGGGCGCGACGGCTGGGATTTCGGCGAACGAGACAATGTCGCCATAGCCGATCCGCCGCCCCGACTTGGCATGCACGACGACGCTTGGCTCCGTGCTCAGCTCGGCCGGTGGTACGCGCCAATGCCTGGCGACGTTATCGAGGAGCACCGCGCGCACTTGCGCGCCAAAGGTGCGGAGCGGCGTAAAGTAGCCCTGCACGCTGAGGCTGTGGGCCGTGAGCATGACGCCGAACATGGCGGGATTGCCGTAAATCTTGTCGATGGGCGGGGCCGGCACACAGACTACCTTGGACCAGTCGGCGTCTAATTCCTCGGCCAGGATCAACGGCAGTGAGGTCAACGACCCCTGCCCCATTTCGGTGGCCGGTGCGATGATCGATATTGCGCCACTGGGGGCGATACTGACCCATGGATTGAATGGCGTTCCGGCACTGTCCGGCGCCTCGGTCGCGGCGTGCCCCAATCTTTCGCGTCCAACCGCGACGGCGAATGTCAGGCCCGCGATCCCGATCATGAAACCACGGCGCGATACCCCGGTGTTCGGGTAAGCCATTTGGCTCATGGCTCAGGTCTCCCTCGCCGCGCGTTCGATGGCGCGCAGAATGCGCACATAGGTGCCGCAGCGGCAGATATGCCCGCTCATCTGCGCGACGATCTCGGCTCGAGTCGGGTGCGGATTGCGCTTCAAGAGATCGGCCGCACTCATGATCTGGCCCGACTGGCAATAGCCGCACTGCGGTACCCGCTCGGCCAACCAAGCCTTCTGCACGGGATGCGAGGAATCCGGCGAAAGCCCCTCGATCGTCGTCACTTGCTTGCCGACGACATTCGACACCTGGGTCTGGCACGAAAATGCGCGCTTACCGTCGATATGCACCACGCAGGCACCGCACTGCCCTACGCCACAACCGAACTTAGTGCCGGTCAGTTTGAGTTCTTCCCGGATCACCCAGAGTAGCGGGGTAACGGCGGGTGCATCCACGCTGACAGCCGAGCCATTCACGGTGAAATCGAAGGCCATCTGGCTACCCTCTGCGCTTCGACATCAAACGGCACCGCTTATCCGGCCTTGCCCGCCGATCAGCGGTCGGCAACGTACATCGTGATTTCCATGCCGAATCGAAACTCGATCGCGTGCGGGGTTTGCCATATCATGTTGAATCTCCTGCCTTGATGACTAGAAGGGCCTTGCGACGCATATCACTGCGCGCCACCTTCTTGATGCCCATTGATGCGTACGACGGGCACTGATCTTCCAAGATTGCAGCTCGCGCAGATTGCGTTTTCCGGGTGCCGTTTGATTTCACTTGCTACGAAATGGCAGGCGTGACGATCAGCGATTAAGTGCCGCCAATGGGAACATATAAGCCAGCGCGCCGACCACGCTCCTTGACGAGGGCCAGGACCGCATCGATGATGGGAGTCGCAACACCGGTCAGTTGGCCGAGTTCTTGAACGGCGGAAACCAGCGCATCGATCTCGAGACTGCGTCCTCGCTCGAGGTCCTGCAGCATCGACATCTTATGACCCAGCACCGATCCGGCTGCCTCGAGCCGGCGGTCCATCATGCCCATTGGAATATGGATTCCGAGCGACTCGTTGACCGCCTTTGTCTCCATGATCATGGCTTCACACAGTGCGCGCAACGAGGGTTCGTGCACGATGCGGTCCAATGTGGCCCCTGTCAGCACGCTGATGGGATTGAAGCAGACATTGCCCCAAAGCTTGAGCCAAACATTCCACCGTATATCGTCGCGTACGGGCGCGTCGAATCCCGCCTCGATGAGTGCGCGGCTCAACGACACTACGCGCTCGGAGCGGCTACCGTCGGGCTCGCCGATGATGAACCGGTTGAATTGGTGATGAGCGATGATGCCCGGCGCCACGATTTCACACGCCGGCTCTACTACACAACCTATCGCCCGGCTCGGCTGTATGCAGTTCCATAGGCGCGCGCCGGGGTCGACTGAGTTGAGTTGCCGGCCGTCGTAGGGAGTGCCGGCTTTATAAAAATACCACCAGGGAATTCCGTTTGTCGCCGTTAGTACGGCTGTCGTCGGTCCCAACAGCGGCGCGAATGTTCGAGCGCTGTCGTAGGCCTGATGGGCCTTCAATGCACAGATGACGAAATCCTGAGGTCCAAAGCTCGTGGGATCATCCGCCGCGGCAAGGTGCGCCGTCTTTTCACGGCCTTGAATCAGAAGCTTCAGCCCGTTCTCCTGAATGGCCTTCAAATGGGCACCGCGCGCAACGATGCATACCTCGTGGCCTGCCAGCGCCAACTCCACTGCCAGATAGCCGCCGATCGCTCCGGCACCGTAAACGCAGAACTTCATTTGGAACAACCTCCTGAGTGTGGAAGTACACAGTAAACCTTTCCTTAAACGGTGATAATCCTGTCAATTCGGAATACACTATCCCGTATTACGGAAGGATTGAACGGTGGATCGTTTTGACGCGATGACGGTGTTTGCTCGGGTCGTCGAAGCGGGCAGTCTTTCGGCTGCCGCGCGTTCGATTCCAATGTCGCTTACGTCGGTGAGCCGCCACCTCGCGGCTCTCGAGCAACGACTCGGCACGCAGTTGCTTCGCAGAACGACCCGGCATCTGTCGCTCACGGACGAAGGGCGGCTCGTCTACGAGCGGGCGAAGACGATCTTGAGCGAGCTGCAGGAAATGGAAATGACGATGTCGGCCCAGCGCAGCGAGCCATCCGGTCGACTGCGCGTCAGCGCACCGGTGCTGATCGGAAGGCTGCTGATCGCGCCGCGACTCCCTGCGTTCTTGGCGCGATATCCGTCGGTGGATATCGATCTTTTGTTGATTGATCGCGCCGTGAATCTAATTGAAGAGGATATAGCGGTCGCCGTGCGAGTCGGTCGACTGCCGGATTCGAGCCTGGTCGCGCGCAAGCTTGCCGAGGTCCGAATGGTGGTGTGTGCCGCTCCGAGTTATCTCGCCCGGCGAGGCAGGCCCACCATACCCGCCGATCTTCGTCATCATGACTGCCTGGTGTTTTCCGACACGCTGGGACCCGTCGAATGGCATTTTCAATCTCCGAAAGGCCGCACCAGCGTCAAGGTGCAGGGCCGCCTGTGCGCCAACAATCTTGACGCCTTGGTTTCGGCAGCCATCGGCGGTGCGGGAATTGCCCGTGTACCGTCATGGCAAGTATCTGCCGAATTGTCGGCAGGGCGCCTCGAAGTACTCCTCACGAATTGTGAGCGTCCAGCCGCGCCCGTCCACGCGGTGTTCCAACATTCAAAGGTCTCGGCCGCCAAAATCCGGGCGTTCATCGATTACCTGGTTGCGCAATGGGCGGGCGAAGTATTCGCTGCCAAAGGCTGACGCGAATTCCGGAAGCTCGCGTTAAGTGGCGACTCGGTATTCACGTCGTGGCTTCCGCCGGGAATGTGATTCGAAACGTCGTCCCTTGATGCCGGACAATTTCCAGGTGTCCCTCGATTTGGCCCACCAGCGTCTCCACCAACTGCATACCCAAGGAGTTCAACTTGCGGATATTGAGTTCGTGGGCGATCCCGATGCCATCGTCGCTTACGGAGAGGCTTATCAGGCGATCGGGGAGTGTCCGAAGCCCCACCCGAATCGTGCCCTTTGCCCCCCCCGGAAATGCATGCTTGAGAGCATTGCCGACGAGCTCGTTCAGGATGAGACCGCACGGAATGGCCGTCTCGACCGGTAAGGACATGTCTTCCAATTCATACTGCAGGGAGACGGCGCTGAGCGCATCGCCGGAGGCGCTCAGCACTCGTGCTGTAAGGTCCTTGGCGTATTTCGCAAATGGAACTTGGGCGTAATTTTTGGACTGATACAACATTTCATGAATCTGCGCCATCGTCTGTACACGCGTCTGACAATCCGATAACGCCATGCGGCTGGACGTGTCCTTGAGGCCACGGATTTGCATGTTGATCAGGCTGGAGATGACCTGCAGATTGTTCTTTACCCGGTGATGGACCTCCTGAAGCAAAGACTCCCGCTCTTTCAATTCCACCGTGCGAGCAAGAACCTGTTCTTCCAAACTTCGATTGAGCGCCACGAGCTCCTCCTGGTGTCGCTTTCGGCTGGTGATGTCGCGCATGATCTTCGAGGCACCCACGACCGCCCCTGAGTGATCGCGAATGGGTGAGATGGTGAGTGACACGTCAATCAAGGAGCCGTCCCGCCTGCGGCGGACCGTCTCGAAATGCGCCACCGGCCGCCCCTGCCGGATCTGCTCGAGAATTCTTGTTTCCTCGTCCTGCCGCGACTCCGGAATGAGCCGCCTCACCGGCTGTCCGATGATTTCTTCGGCACGATAACCGAGTAGATGCTCGGCCCCCGGATTCCAGCTGAGGACGATACCGTTGAGGTCCTTTGCCACGATACCGTCTTCTGCAGACTCGACCAGATCCGCCATTTGTCGGCGGAACGATTCGGCCCTCTGGCGGTCGGTGATGTCAATGATGGATGCGACGATGACTTGCCCCGTCGAGGTGTGGATTGGGTTGAGGCCGATCTCGACTGGAAACTCGATCCCGGACTTGGTCAGGCCGTAAAGATCCTGTCCCGCACCCATGGCGCGTGCCCGTGGATCGACGCAATATGCCTGTCGCAGACCGGGATGATGGGTGCGAAAGCGCTCCGGGAGAAGCTTCTCGAGACGCTGGCCGATCAACTCCTCGCGCGTGTAGCCGAACAACACCTCGATTTGCGCGTTGATCAAGGTGATCGCGCCGCCGGCATCGACCATCATCATGCCCGCCGATGCAGCTTCCAGCGCCAGGCGAAACTGCTCGTCGGCGCGCCGGCTTTCGGTGACATCGAAGTTGACCCCGTACATGGTGATTGGCCGCCCGGTGTCGTCGCGTTTGATTTCGGATGCCGTGCGGATGTATCGGATCTCGCCGCCGGGGCGGACGATACGAAATTCACCCTCATAAGCACGCAGACCGCGGGCAGCCTCAGCGACTCCCCGCTCGGCAGCCGGGCGGTCTTCCGGATGCAGGGTACTCGCCCACACATCATAGGGCTGCTCACGCTCCTCCGGAGTTCGTCCATAGAGCCGGAACATTTGAGCATCCCAGCGCGATGTATTGGCCAACACATCGAATTCCCAGAATCCAAGACCCGCCGCTTCCGCCGCCACGGCGAACCGCTCATTGACGCGGGTCAACTCATCCTCGATGGCCTTTCGGGCAGTGATATCCCGCCCCACTGAATGAATGGAGGCGTCTTCTGCTTTCGGATTGGGGATTCTCCGATGGGTCCACTCCACCCAGCGACGATCGCCGGTGGGGCTCAACATCTGGTTCACGCTCCTGATGGGACCTTGCGATGTCCGCACCGATTGAAGTTGCTCCCGCACCGTCTCCCGCTCCCCTTTCGCAACCGTGTCGTAGAAGGATGTCCCCAGCATGTTCGAGACGGAGCGGTCGAAAAAACGCGCAAAAGCTTCATTGACGAAACGAATCGTTCCCTCGGCGGTGATGAGGGAAATCAACTCGGTCTGATCCTCCACGAGCATACGGTAGCGCTCGGCGCTGGCGGCCAGGCGATCCTCCAATATCTTGCGTGCCGACGCATCGGTAGTGATTTTTGCAAAGCCTACGAGCTTCCCGCGGCGGTCGCGTAATGCCGTGATGCTCACACTTGCCCAAAACCGGGACGAGTCCTTGCGCAGCCGCCAGCCTTCACCTCTCCATTCACCGAACTGCTTCGCCGCGTCGAGGGCACGCCGCGGCAATCCGGCCGCGATGTCCTCCTGGGAGTAGAAAAGAGTCTGGGGACGGCCGAGAATTTCCCGCGCGGAATATCCCTTGAGACTTTCTGCCCCGGCATTCCACGTGCTGACGACTCCCTCAGGGCTCGTCATGAAAATGGCAAAGCCCGCCACGCCATCCAGAAGGGCGCGCAATTGCCGATAGTGAACCCACTCTGATTGACGCATGCGCTCCGAGAGGAGACAAAGAGCCACATTGGTGACGATGAACAGCGTGAGAGAAACTAGGTCGGTGGGTCTGCTCACGGCAAACGATCCGACGGGCACGAGGAAGAAGTAATCCACGCAGAGTGTGGACAGCAGCACGGCGAGGATCCCCGGGCCCGCACCAAGCAGGACGACAGCCAGCAGCACCGCCGGATAGAATGTGATGTACGGCGGCATGCCGTCGAACACTTGTCCCAGCCCCGCGCGGATGACGGCCGCGAAGATCACGATGGCTCCGGCATACAGATACTCCGTACCGATGAGCATCCAGGTGCGCCGCTGCCCCACGGGTGGCATGACGCCGTCCTGCCGCTTCAACTGCCGAAGAAGCAGCACCGCCAGCGCCCCCAGCAGGATCCACGAGGACGGGGCCCAGAGTGCCAATAACCTAAGCGTCTTCCGCTGCTCGAGTTGAGCCTCCTGCTGTCGCCGCGAGAGCCCCTCCCTCTCACGCGCCATCATGGCACCCACGATTCGACGCAAGTCGTCCATGAACGCCTTGCCTTGACCGCTTCGGACCACCATCGCTCCGGCGGGCAGTCCCCGGGTTCTGGCGATCTCGATCGATTCATGCAGCTCGGCGAGCTTTTGTGCGGAAAGCGAGCGCACCCGCTCAAGCGATTCCAACTCGCCGGGTGAGTCGTGCAGGAGCCCGCGAAGTGAGCCGATGTCGCCATCAATGGCGGCGCGAGCGCTGTCGTACGGCTCGAGATACCGTTCGTCGCCTGTGAGCAGGTACCCCCGCTGGCCCGTTTCCGCATCCTTGAGTGTCGAGAGCACGAGTTCCAGTTTCCCGATCACCTGGTATGTGCGCTCCAGTGACTCCGTCGCCGCCTGCAGTTTCACCCCGTTCAAATACGAATCGAGGCCGATCAGGGCGAACAGCCCCAGCGTGAATATGAGCGCGGCCACCATGACGCCCGAGTTGGGCACGCGAGGCAATCTCACGGTATCTCCCTCTCCCTGCCGCAATGCAGCGCATTTGCGAAAGCGCGGCCCGCGTACTATGCCAGCTTAGTCAGAGCATAATACCTAGGCCGCCCGGTTGCGTGAGCGCCGCTCGCGAGCCCAGCTGGATCTCTTTGGCGGCAAGATTTGGCTGCAACCGGAGGCCATCTCGCGTGGATGGACACGTAAGGGAGCTGATCGGCCAGCCGCCCGCTTTCAGTTACGACATGTCTGGCCGGAGCGGCTGGATGTTTGAGAAAAGCGAGACCAGGCCTTCCGCATAAGTGGGGTGCGCGACCACCAGCTCCTCGATTGCGTGGTAGGGAAGCTGCATCCGCATGGCGATCTGGACCGGGGGCAGCAATTCGCCGGCTCGCGGGCAGAACGCGGTCAATCCGAGGATCCGATCGTCCTCCCCGATCAATGCCTTGAGTTTGCCACGCGTTTCGCCGGTCGTGCGGGTGCGAAGGATCGAGGAGACGGGGAGTTCGGCCAGCCGGTAGGGAACACCCTGCCGTTTAGCGTCGAGCTCGTTCAGGCCGACGCGCGCCAGCTCGGGTTCGATAAACAGACAGAAAGGCACCTGTCGACCTGTGGTGCTGCGCTGCCCTCCGCGAAGATTGTCCCTGACGATACGGAAATCGTCGAATGCCATATGGGTGAACGCCGGACTCCCCGCGCAGTCGCCCATCGCCCAAACGCCCGGAGCCGTGGTCTCCAACCTGTCGTTCACGCTCACATAGCCCGAGGGCGTCAGCTTGATGCCCGCCCGCTCGAGGCCTATTCCGTTGGTGTTCGGCGCCTTGCCCAGGGCTACCAGCAAATGCGAACCCTCGATGATCTTCTCCGTGCCGCGGATCATGGCGCGAAGTGCCACGTCGTCGCCGGAGCGCCCGGAAACGAGCTCCACATCCGCCGAGGTGATGACATCGACACCTTCGTCGTGCAGCAGGTCGCGGATCCCCCCGGCGATATCGGGATCCTCTCCGGGCAGCAGCCGCTCGACGCGCTCGCAGACAGTGACGCGGCTGCCGAGCCGGCGCATCGCTTGCGCGAGCTCGAGTCCCACGTAGCTGCCTCCCAGGATCAAGAGATGCTCTGGCACGGTGTCAAGGTCAAGGAGCTCGACATGCGTGAGGGGACCCGATTCGACCAGCCCGGGTAGCGCCGGCAGCCTTGCGAAGGCTCCCACGTCCAGGAATACCTGGTCGCCGCGCAGGGTACGTGTTTCTCCTCCGTTGAGTGCAACCTCGATGGTCCGCTCATCGATGAAGCGGCCCCGTCCCATCAAGAGTTCGCAACCGCTGGCGGCGAACTTACTCAGATGCGTTTGCACCAGGCCTTCCACCATCGTGCGCTTGCGGGCCTGAATTTCCCGCATCGACACGCTCCTGGTGACGCGGGTTCCAAGCGCCTCACTCGTGGCTACCGTATGAGCGATGCTTGCTCCGTGGACGATGTTCTTGCTCGGCAAGCAGGCAATATTGGGGCAGGATCCGCCGACATAGCGCTGCTCCACGACCGCGACGCGTTTACCGGCACCGCCGAGATACCACGCCATCGATTTTCCCGCCTCGCCGCTGCCCAGCACCAATGCATCATAGGTATCGATTGTGGCCATGGTGAGTTCCCCTCGGAATCGATTTTTGCAGACGCGCCGACAGCGTCCATCAGCCGGGTTAGCCGTCGATGTCCTAAATCAAGCGCTCAAGTTACAGCCGTAACTCGCGACCGACGGCGGGCTCCTGATTGAGCGAGCTTGCGAATCAGCGCCCGATGCTTGACTCTGGACCCTGGTCCCGGGTTTAGGCTGGCGACACGAATTCAAGGAGCTTGCGATGGCAGCGTTGGGAATCGGGCAACTGGCGAAGCGCGGCGGTGTCGGCATCGACACCGTGCGGTACTACGAGCGCAACGGACTCCTGGCACCGCAGATGAGGCTGGCGTCAGGGTATCGCCGTTATGGCGACATACAACTGGCACGGCTGCGTTTTATTCGTCGCGCGCAAGGCCTCGGTTTCACCTTGAAGGAAATCAAGCAACTGCTCGCCCTATCGGCGCAACGGGACGTCGGGCGCGTCAAGCGTTCGGCTCAGACCAAATTGTTGGATGTAAAGGCGCGTATCGCCGCTCTTGAGCGCGTGCGCGACGGACTCGAGACGCTGGTTGCGGCCTGCCCGGGGCACGGCCGGGCAGCAGACTGCCCAATCCTGAGGGCGCTGACAGACGAGGATGACAAATGAACACACGGCACGATCATCAGCACGCTCATACGATGGGCCATTCGCCACACCCGCACTCCTCGGCGCACGGCACCGATGCGGCAACTCCCGCGGGGCATGCAGCCGAAGCGTTCATCGATCCGGTGTGTGGAATGACGGTGGCCGCCGACTCGCCGCATACGGCGGAACACGCAGGCCAGTCATTCAGGTTTTGTTGCGCGGGTTGCCGCACGAAGTTCCTCAAAGAACCAACTCGCTACCTGCCTGCAACGCGCTCGGCAAAAGCGGCCATCCGGCCCGCCCCTGCCGCTCTGCCGGTCTCCGAGGTGGCCGCAGGTACGATTTACACCTGTCCCATGCACCCCGAGATACGGCAAATCGGACCGGGCCATTGTCCGAAGTGCGGAATGGCGCTCGAGTCCTTGATGCCGACAGAGGTTGAGGATGAACATGAGATCCGAAGCGTGCGGCGCCGGTTCTGGATCGCGACGACGCTCGCCATACCGGTCATGCTGATTGCAATGGTGCCGCACTTCTTGGGGTGGGCGCTCGACTCCACCACGTCCTGGACGCTACGGGCGCTGGAACTGGCGCTCAGCGCGCCCATCGTGGTGTGGGCGGCCGCTCCGTACTATCGCCGGGGCTGGCTCGGCGTGCTGCACCGTGCGCCCAACATGTACACGCTGATCGGGCTCGGCGTGATAGTGGCGTTTACATACAGTTTGATCGCGACGTTCCTCCCAAGTCGGTTTCCCGCGACGATGCGCGATGCCCACGGCATGGTCGGCGTGTATTTCGAGGCGGCCGCGGTGATCGTGGCGCTGGTGCTCCTGGGCGAATGGCTGGAACTCGGCGCGCGAGGGCGCACGAGCGCGGCGATTCGACAACTCCTCGGACTGACTCCCAAAACAGCGCACCGCCTGACAGCCAACAATGAGGAGGCGGAAGTACCGCTCGAATCCCTCGCCGTCGGCGATCGGCTTCGAGTCCGACCGGGAGAGAAGATCCCTGTCGATGGCCGTGTCGTGAGCGGCCAATCGAGCGTCGATGAGTCGATGCTCACGGGCGAGCCGCTGCCCGTGAATAAGGGTGTCGGCGATCAAGTGGTCGGTGCGACGATCAATCAGACGGGGACGCTGGTGATCGAAGCGGAGCACGTGGGGGCCGACAGTTTGCTGTCGCAAATCGTGGCGCTGGTGAGCGAGGCGCAGCGCTCGCGCGCACCCATACAAAAGCTGGCCGATCGGGTCGCGGTGTGGTTCGTCCCGGCCGTCATCGGCATCTCGATCGTGACTTTCATTACCTGGTGGGTTGCAGGCCCCGAGCCGCGTTTGGCTTACGCGCTGGTGAATGCGGTTGCGGTGCTAATCATCGCCTGTCCGTGTGCGCTTGGGTTGGCGACGCCTATTTCCATCATGGTGGCGAGCGGCAGGGGCGCCCAACTGGGCGTTCTCTTTCGCAATGCCGAAGCGATCGAGACGTTGCGCACCGTTGATACCCTCGTGCTCGACAAAACCGGCACCCTCACCCAGGGGAGGCCCACGCTCATTCAAGTCATTGCACTCGGGCCGTATTCGCAAGAGGCCGTACTCGCCTGTGCGGCAGGCATTGAGCGCTCGAGCGAGCATCCGTTGGCCCGTGCCATTGTTGCCGGGGCGCGCGCCCGCGGCGTCGTCCCGATTGAGGTCACGCACTTCGACTCCGTGACCGGACAAGGGGTCACGGGCACCTGGGAGGGGCGGCGCGTGGCCTTGGGGAATGCGCTATTGATGCGCGGCGCCGACGCGGACGTGAGCGCCGCGCACGAGGCGAGCGAGCCATTGCGTCGGATCGGACAAACCATCATCTACCTTGCCATCGATGCGCAGCCGGCGGGGATCCTCACCGTTGGCGATCCGCTCAAAGACACCACGCCCGCAGCGCTTCAGGCGTTGCAGGCCATGGGTTTGCGTCTGGTCATGCTCACGGGCGACAGCCGCACAACGGCGACCGCGGTTGCCGCCGGACTGCCCTTCGACGAGGTGATTGCGGAAGTGCGCCCCGCGGATAAAGCGGCAGCGATCGAGAAGCTTCAAAAGGGAGGCCATCGTGTCGCGATGGCAGGCGATGGCATCAACGACGCCCCCGCGCTCGCGCGCGCCGACGTGGGCATCGCCATGGGAACCGGAACCGATATCGCCATGGAAAGCGCACAGGTCACCTTGGTCAGGGGGGATTTGCGAGGAATCGTCCGCGCCCGGAAATTGAGCGAGGCCACGGTACGGAATATCCGGCAGAATTTGCTGTTTGCCTTTGGCTACAACGCGCTCGGTATTCCGCTCGCCGCCGGCGTGCTGTATCCTCTTACCGGCTGGTTGTTAAGCCCCCTCATTGCAGCACTTGCCATGAGCCTTTCTTCCGTGTCGGTGATTGCCAACGCGCTGCGTCTAAGGTCCGCGGCCGATTAGGCGTCATCGTAGCGCTTCCGTGAACGAGATACCTGATTACATCGGCTTGATCTACAATCAGGTGGGGTAGCCCCTCTATATTGCGTGTCACAATCAAATCAATCGAAAGGAGACCACAATGAGGATTACGATGTCTCGCCTAATCGTCACGGTTGTATATCTGTTGGGCATCTCCCTTTGGGCGGGGCCTTCGCAGGCCGCACCCGAATCCTTTAAGGTGCCGCTCACCGGCGCGCAACAGGTTCCAGCCGTGCAATCCGCCGGCAGCGGAACCGCCGAACTCACCTATGACCCGGCGACTCACATGCTCAGCTGGTCGATCCGGTATAGCGGTTTATCAGGCGCCGTCACCATGGCGCATATCCATGGACCGGCAGCCGAGGGGAAGAACGGTCCCGTGCAACTATGGCTGGCGAAAAAGGATAGTCCGGTCGAGAGTCCGATAAAGGGACATGCGACACTGACGCCTGATCAGGCGAACCAGTTCGAGGCGGGCGAGTTGTACATTAACCTGCACACCGAAGCCCATCCGGGAGGCGAAATCCGTGGACAGGTGATGCCGCCCAAGAGCTGAGCTGCTACAGAACCTTGGCGAGCACGGCTACAGCAAGCGCGCTGCAGCTGAGGAGGATGAGTGCGCGTGTGGCGCCGACTAAACGCGGTTGCTGCACGCCTGCTGGCAGGGTCTTCCACCCAGTGACCATCGGACGCAGGAGGTTCTGTCCCTTCACCACCGCGTAGAGGAGCACCGCCATCAAGTGCAGCGCCACCGCCGCCAGTAAAGCATCCCAGATTATCCAATGAAGCGCGGTAATCGCGTTCGTCACTGGCGCCGGGATCAGTTCGGTGAGCGGTCCCTCGTCCGCAACGTCGTTGGCGACATACACGCCGGTTAAGGTCTCCCCGAACAGCAGCAGCAGGATCAGCAGGACCATCCAACCGCCGGCCGGATTGTGCCCGGCTAGCCGATCCGGTTCACGGCGCAGAGCGTGCGCCAGATGTCGGGCGACGGCGCGTGGAGACGCAAGAAAGCGCGAGAACCGCGTCGTCTCGCTGCCGAAGAACCCCCACAGGATGCGGAACACCACGGCTGTGAACAACGCGTATCCGGCGTAAGCATGCCAGTCCATCCAGTTCAGCCGCCAGGTGACATAGGCAGCCGCAAATAGCATCACGACGGCCCAATGGAACAGGCGTGTAGCCCCGTCCCAAACCAGGACTTTTCCGCCTGGGCCGCTCATGCCCGCTGTGGCGCCGCCTTGACGGCCATCGGAGCTCCCAACAGCGATATTCTCCTTGCGCACGTTGAACGCCATTCAGAGCGTGATGCGAGTTCCCAGTACCGCAAGGAACTGGGCCAGCCACGCCGGGTGCGCCGGCCAGGCCGGAGCGGTGACCAGCACACCATCGGTGACCGCCTGGTCGAGCGGGATCTGCGCATAGTCGGCCCCGGCAAGCGTAACCTCCGGCGCACATGCCGGATATGCCGAGACGCGCTTGCCGCGAATCACGCCGGCGGCGGCCAGTAATTGCGCCCCGTGACAGACCGCCGCTATGGGCTTGTTGTCACGTGAGAATTGCTGCACCAACGCGATGACCCGAGCGTCGGTACGGAGATATTCCGGGGCGCGTCCCCCGGGAATGAGCAGCGCGTGGTAACGCTCTGGCTTCGCCTCATCGAAGCTTGCGTTGAGCGTGAAGCGGTGGCCGGGCTTTTCGGAGTACGTTTGCTGCCCCTCGAAGTCGTGTACGGCCGTCATCACGTAATCGCCCTTCTTCTTGCCCGGACACACGGCATGCACCGTGTGCCCCACCATGTGCAGCGCCTGAAAAGGAACCATGGTCTCGTAATCCTCGGCGTAATCACCAACCAGCATCAAAATCGTCTTGCTCATGGATCACCTCAGGCGTTACACGCTCATTGCGGGATTGTTGGCGTCGCCGCGCCACAATGCAAACGCCATGCTTGCACATGGCGTTGCGTCATCGCTCCATGCGCTTGACGGTCGGGAACCTGGCACAAGGCAGCCCCTCTAAGACACGAGACGAAGTAGCTCGCAAGGGGTGCCTGTGGCTGACCGCAAGCGTATATTCCAAGTCGCCTATCGTGAGGAACACTTTGTCGCGCGCGCCAATTTGTTGCGATGCCAGGGTTACACCGTGACATCTGCCATAGGCAACGAGGCCGCGAAAACCGTACTGCCACTCCTGCCCCCGGTGGATCTCTTCATCATCGGACACGCGGCCCCCGAACAGACCCGACTGGACATGGTTGCGTGGTTGCGCGGGCGCTATCCACAGACAAGTATCCTCGCACTCAATCCGTCCCATGAGCAGCTGCACACGTTGCGGTTCAACGCCGTGCATTACCCACCGCAGGCTTGGTTGCCGTTGATAGAGGCGGCATTGGCCTGAGGCTCGCCCGGCCAAGAGCTCTTGTCGCCGCCTCGGAGGCGAACTTTTTCTTTTTCATACACTCTGTCTCACATATGCGGTCCTTTGCATACCAAAGATTGGCAATGGAGAATTTATGATCCTGCGACGCCTGCCCCTCGCCGGCATTCTCTGCGGCACCATCCTACTTAGCGCCTGCGGGGCGGGATATGAGTGGTCACACGCGAGCGCCCTCGATACGATCGCGGCGTACCAGAAGTTTTTGTCCGACTATCCGAACGATCCACATTCCGTCGATGCCCAGAGCCGCATCGCCGCGCTTCGGGATGAGCAGGCATGGACGACAGCGCAGATCGCCTCGACGCTTCAAGGTTACCAGCAATATTTGACCGCCGAACCGAACGGCGCGCATGCGCAAGCGGCGCGCGGCGAAATCGTAACGCGCGGGAGAGCTGCCGCCTGGAAAGCAGCGCAAACGAACGAAACCGCGCAGTCGTTGCAGAATTTCCTGAGTAAATATCTCTCTGGCTCCGAAGCGGATGAAGCTCGCGACAGACTCAAGGCGATAACCGGTTATCGTGCCGAATTTGGAACGGCACGCAGCCAGCGGCGTGCGGATCACGAGCGTGACGCGTTGACAAAGCGTTTCGGCAAGGAGCTGCGGCAGGTGGTCGTACTGGTGCCCAATGCAAATGATCGGGACTATCGGATTACATCGGCGCCGATGAGTGAGCAAGATGCGCGCGCCGCCTGTGCAACTCTCAAACATGCGGACCGCCCTTGCACAGTCGTGCAGGCCGCCGGTTAGCCGGAAGTGGCAACGGAGATGACGAAGTTGATCGGGTCCAGCACCTGAAATGTCAGCTCCACGGCCTCCCTCTTCGCCTTCGACGCTTTCCCTTTGCTCGCGGAGCAACCCTTCTATCGCGCCGGATTCCTCCTCGCATGATTATTTGCGCTGCGAGGCATGGATCGCTCCCCGGGTCTGGGGCGCGATCCGGCCGAAGCGGCCGGCATTGAAGTCCTCAATGGCTTCTTCAATCTGGGCCTCGCTGTTCATCACGAAGGGCCCGTAGCCGACAATCGGATCGTTCAGCGGCTCGCCACTCAGCACCAGCACGGCGGCATCGCCGTTCGCTTCGAGCAGCACTTCCCCGGCTTCGCGATCCAGCAACACCCACTGTGCTTCTCGGACGATTTCACTGCCGTTGACCTGCACCGCTCCGCGCAGGATCACCAGGGCTGCGGTACGCCCGGCCGTAAATGGCAGGCTGACGCTGCGACCTCGCAGCAGGCGCAGATCCCATACGTCCATCGCGCTGAAGGTGCGCGCTGGACCGGGTTGTCCGGCGTACTCGCCGGCGATCACGCGCAGGCTCCCGGAACCCTCGGGCAACTCGATCACCGGAATGTCCTTACGCAGCAGGGTCTGGTAGGACGGAATGGTCATCTTGTCCCTGGCCGGCAGGTTGACCCATAGCTGCACCATGTCGAGGGTTCCGCCGGATTTGGCGAAGGCCTGCGAATGGAATTCCTCGTGCAGGATGCCGGCGCCCGCCGTCATCCACTGCACGTCGCCAGGGCCGATCGTGCCGCCGGCGCCGGTGGAATCGCGGTGCTGCACCTCACCCTGATAGACGACGGTGACGGTCTCGAAGCCGCGGTGCGGATGCTCGCCCACGCCGCGCCGATCGGCGGTCGGCGCGAAAGAGGCCGGGCCGGCGACATCCAGCAGCAGGAACGGGCTGAGATGCTGGCCGTGGCTGTTGTACGAGAACAAAGAACGCACCGGAAAACCATCGCCTACCCAGTGCCCGCCGGGAGGGGTGTAGACCCCGAGAATCTTCTTCATCGATTTTCTCCTGATGGAAGGCCCTGGTAGAGCCCCTATGAGCTACACCATATGGCGCGAACGCTGGCCTCGGTAGAGGGCATTTTGTAGACTGATCGTTCTGTTATAAGAACGATGGAAGGCCAATGCGAGACCTCAACGAGCTGTACTACTTCGTACAGGTGGTCGATCACGGCGGCTTCGCTCCCGCCGGACGCGCCCTGGGCGAACCCAAGTCCAAGCTCAGCCGGCGCATCGCGTTGCTCGAAGAGCGTCTCGGCGTGCGGCTGATCCAACGCTCCACGCGCCACTTCTCTGTAACGGAGATCGGCCAAAACTATTACGCCCACTGCAAGGCCATGCTGGTCGAAGCCGACGCCGCCCAGGCTGCAGTCGAGCAAACCCGCTCTGAGCCTAGCGGCATTGTCCGCCTCACGTGCCCGGTGGCCTTCTTGCATGCCAGGGTCAGCGCCATGCTCGCCGGTTTCATGGGCCAGCACCCGAACGTGGTGATTCATCTGGAAGCGACCAATCGGCGCGTCGATCTCATCGCCGAAGGCATCGATGTGGCCATCCGTGTCCGCCCCCTGCCGATCGAAGGCAGCGACCTGATGATGAAAATTCTGGCAAAGACGGGACATGCGCTGGTGGCGAGCCCAGACTTCAAGAGAGCAGGGTCGATCCAGGTACCGGCAGACTTGAACGGTCTCCCCAGCCTGGACCTTGGACCACCGCGGCAGGAACACATCTGGAAACTGTCGGGTCCGGATGGCGCGCAGGCCGACATCCGGCATCAGCCGCGATTGGTTAGCGACGACATGATCGCGCTGCGCAGTGCGGCGATCGCCGGCGTCGGCATCGTGAACCTGCCGCTTATGATGGTCTGCGATGAAATACGCGCAGGGAAGCTGATGCACGTGCTGCCCGGCTGGGCGCCCAAGACACACGTCGTTCACGCCGTGTACCCTTCCAAGCGCGGCCTGTTGCCTTCGGTTCGAGCCCTGCTGGATTACCTGAGCGCCTGCTTCAGCGAATTGCGGGAGGACTGACGCCTTCATTGTCATCCTCGCGCTTGTTAGTTAAACTTAGTCTAGTCCACACGGAGCGCGCATGAGCAAGGTAATTAATATTCACGAGGCGAAGACCCACCTCTCGCGCATCATCGATGAAGTCGCCGCAGGCGCGGAGGTCATCATCGCCAAGGCCGGCGAGCCCATGGCGCGCCTGAGTCCAATTGCGGTCAAGCCGCGGCGCAAGAAGCTGGGTTTGCTGAAGGGAAAAATCAAGGTGCCGGATGATTTCAATGCGCCGCTCGACGAGTTGATTGCGGATTTCGAGGGACGGTGAGCATGCGGGTTTTGCTCGACACGCATCTGTTGCTCTGGTCTCTCTCCCAGCCTTCAAAGCTTTCTGCGTCGGTGCGACGAAAGATCGATGCCGCGGAGGTGTATGCGAGCGCGGCCTCGATCTGGGAGATCAGCATCAAGTCGACACTCGGGAAACTCGACGCCAACCCCCGTGAGGTTCTCGACTCGATCGAGCCGGCTGGGTTTAGCCTCCTTGCGGTGTCCGGAGAGCACGCCGCGAGGGTCGCGGAATTGCCGTTGCTGCACAAGGATCCATTTGACCGGATCCTGGTGGCGCAGGCATTGGTCGAGCCTATGATCTTGCTCACCAACGACGAGGCCCTGCGGGGATATGGTTCGTTTGTTAGTTTAAATTGATAAACACCATAGCCTGCAGCTGATGCCATGCGCGGCGCTCGAGGTCGCGGTAATTGCGCGCAAGTAATCGCAATCACGGTCAAGCGCTCCTGTCAGGCGCCGCCTAGAATCTTCCTGTAATCGGTGGGCGCTCCGCGTCGGTCGAACTCGATATGACGAGTGAGGCGCTGAGAGTGAGGCGCTATGCGACGATAGCTTCACCCACTGAAGGACGATGTATATGGCTGCAGAGACGAGTGAGATCATTAACCCCTGGGACTTGGAATCTGCCAAGCCGTGCGGGAGTCTGCGTCACGCGAGCGCCGAGGCGCTCGAGATGCTCGGGTTTGTCTATGATGCGACGGCAGGTCGCTGGGTAATCCCGCCGCCGGCGAATTGAGTTGCGCCGGTCGGAAACCTTTCGCCCCTAAACGAATCTCTCTCTAACTTCTCACGCGGGGGACGGCTTCGAGGATGATTTTGATCGCCTTCTTGAGCGCCTCATCGCCGGCGTCCGCCCCCTTGTAATGCCCAAGCCGTACGATGACGAGTTGGTATGACGGGATGATGAGCACGTATTGACCGCCGGCACCATCCATGTAGAACGACTCCCTGGGCGCGGGAAAGTTGCCGTCGCCATTGATCCAGAAAAATCCGCCATAGATCGGACGCTTGTCCGCCAACCACGCCGGCGCGATCGTGCTCACGAACTTCACATAGCCTTCGGGCAGAATGCGCTCGCCGTTCCAAACCCCGTCCTGCAGGTAAAGATTGCCGAGGCGCGCCCAGTCGCGGGCCGAGCCTTGGTCATAGCCTTGCGTGAGGAAATTCCCATAGGGATCGGTATCAAGGACCATCGTACGTATGCCGATCTTGTCAAACAGTGCGCGCTGAGGAAATGAGTGATAGTCCTCATGGCGTTTTTCGACAGCGAGCCGAATGAGGTAATTGGTGAGAACCGGGTCCGTGTTGCGATAGCGGCCCACGGTGTTCGGCGGCCACTGCAGAGGCCGCGTCGCAGCGTATTTGAATGAATCGACGCTGCCCGTGTAGAGATAATAGTGATCGGGATATGGACCGTTCTTGTCGAAGTCCGGGTCCAGTGGTGCGCGGATCCGCAGGCCGCTCGACATGTGCAGGATATCGGCGATCCGAATTTTTGCGCGCGGATCACCGGGGGATTGCCATTCGGGAATCGGTGCCGGCTGCCACAGATCGTACATACCCTGCTTGATGAGGACGCCCATGAGCGTGGCGCTCAAGCTCTTTCCCATGGACCAGCTCTCGAGGGGCGTCGTAGACGTGATGTCTTTACCGTAGCGTTCCGCGATGATTCGCCCTTTGTATGTGACCACGAACGCCGCCGTCATGCCCCGGGGATCAAAGGCCGCCTCCTCGGCCTGTTGAATCATTGTCCGGTTGATTTGCGGCGGAAAATCACCCGGAGGCGGCAAGTCACCCATCGGCCACTGTTGCGATTTCGGGTCGGGCAAGGCGCTCTTTACGATTGTCGGCTTGAAGAAAACGTCGGTCCTGCCGATAGGCAGCGTCACGCACCCCTGACTGCCCACTTGCTTGGCAATACGCACTATGCCGTTCGGCATCCTGACCTCCACCGTGCGTTTCTCGCGGTCGATCTTCGGGATCCCAAGCTCCGCCCGCACCTCGTAAGGTGCGGTGAAGTAACCTACGTTCTCGGCGGCAAATGCAGGCTCGAGACCCGAGATGAACACCGACGAGCACATGATTTTCGCGTACCCCGATGCGTAGTGTTCCATCGGATCGCCGGGAGGCGGCACGTAGGGGGTATTCAATTCGAAGGACTTGGCGCGTTCGATGAGCTGCTGTCGCGCGTCGTCCTGACTCATGGCCATGGATGAAGTCGCGAACAAAGTCGCCGATAGAAGAACTGCCTGGAAGCTCGTCATCCCGCGCTCTCGGTCGTTGGTAGCAACATGGTGGGTGTTCACTCTGTTTCGCTTTTGCTGGTAAAATTCTCCCGCCAAGAATAACCCCCCCGGGAGATGCGCGCTTGAGCCTCGGCAAGCGGAACATACGAACGCTGATGGCCGGCATCCTGCTGGTCGCGTTTGCGTCGCGCATGCTCATTCCGCCGGGATTCATGCCGGCAAGCGGCCGCCCGTTCTCCATCGAGATCTGCTGGGATGGCCTTCCCGCCGGATGGCTCGCGCACGTCGAGCCTTCAGACGCGGACTCCATGGACATGGGGTCCATGGACATGGACTCCATGCCCGCGGACTCCACGTCCCACGGGGACCCTCAGCAGGGACCGCGCCAGCACCACGGAAGTCCCGCACAAAGCGAACATTGCGTGTTCGGCACCGCCTGCGGTGCCGGACCCGCCCCTCACCTGCCGCTGCCGGGCGATTTCTCATCCGCCCTGAAGCTTCGCGCGCTCGCCTTCGCCTCGATCGCGGTCCCTGTCCGCGTCGTTCATCTCCCACAGCCCCGAGCACCGCCGAATCGGCTGAGCTGACCTCCCTCGGCTGAGCTCGTGCCAGCCACAATCACGAGCGCGCGCCATGAGTGGCGTGCGCTCATCCGTACGTTTGCAGGGCTTCGCCCGGAAGGCGAGCCTGAGGAGTTTTTCCGTGATCGATCGCATTCAAGCGCCGGCGGCGCGCGCGCGCCGCCGGCCCCGAACTTATCCCGTCTCCACCGGGGCGGCAGTCCTCATGCTGCTCATGGTCGTCCTTGTTCCGGCGCGCGGCTGGGCCGCGGCCTACGGCAGCGTGAGCGGCATCGTCCGGGACGACAGCAACCGGCCGGTGGCGGGAGCGAAGGTGGTGCTCGAGTCCGCCGCCCACGCGATCCTAGAGCGCCAGACGGGCTCGACCGGCCGCTTCGATTTTCCGAACGTGGCGATCGGCCAGTACATGCTCACCATCTCGCAGCGCGACTTCGCCGCTGTCAACCAGCCGGTCACGGTGGAGGCGGGCTATTTTCCGTTCGCGAACATCGTATTGAAGCCTCCCTCGGATCTCGCCGAGGTGACGGTGACCGCGAGGCGGCTGCCGGTCGTCGCCTCGGTCACCCCGATCACGCTGGTGAGCCAGCAGGACATCGAGAGCACCCCGGGAGCGACCAACGTCAACAGTCTCGCCATGATCACCGATTACGTTCCCGGGGCCTACCAAGCCCATGACATGCTGCACATACGTGGTGGCCATCAGACCAACTGGCTGATCAACGGGGTCGAGATTCCGAACACCAACATCGCGGAGAACCTCGGCCCTGTATTGAATCCTCAGGACGTGGAGACCTTGGGGATCGAGCGGGGCGGCTACCTGGCGGACGAAGGTGACCGCACCTACGGCATCTTCAATGTAATCCCGAAGAGCGGTTTCAGCAGCGATAACCAGGCCGAGCTCGACGTGACGGCCGGGAACTTCGGCCAGACCAACGACTATTTCAGCGTCGCGAGCCATACGAGCGATTTCGCGTACTATGCGAGTGTCGAGGGCAACCGCAGCGATCTCGGCCTGCAGACCCCAGTCTCCCAGGTGATCCATGACGAGACGCACGGGTACGGTACCTTCACCAACCTCCAGTGGAAGCCAAGCGAGCAAGATGCGGTGAGCCTCGTCGCGCAGTTGCGGCAGGACGTTTACCAGATACCGGACTGCACCGCGGCAGTGCTCGCCGCAGATCCGGGCTGCGTCGGGCAGTCCGGCGATGTGCAGGGTGAGGCGGACAATTTTGCGCTGCTGTCCTGGGCGCACACCTTCACGAACAACGCGGTGCTCACGAGCTCGCTTCTCTATCACTTCGACCGGGCGGATTATGACGGGGGCGCCGGCGATTATCCGACTGTCACCACCTATCATCACAGCTCGCAGTACGAGGGCGCCGAAGAGCAGCTGAAGTGGGACGTGAGCCGCAATCATCTGGACGTCGGCCTCTTCGGGTTCGCGCAGCAGGATCAGGCTGACTTCAATCTGGCCTTCACCGACGGCAGCTCGCCGACGCTTCAGGAGTTGGAGAGCCCGACCGGCGAGCTCATCACCGCCTGGCTGCAGGATACCTTCGAAGCGACGCATTGGCTCAACCTGTCGGCGGGCGTGCGCCAATCACACTTCGAAAGCAGTTTCACCGAGAATGCGACCGACCCGCGGCTCGGCGCCACCATCCTGCTGCCGCGGCTGGATTGGGTGCTGAGCGCCTTCTGGGGCAAGTACTACCAAGCCCCGCCGCTCGAGACCCTGTCGGGACCGTTGGTCGCCTATGCGACCGCGAACGACACCGCCTTCCTGCCGCTGCACGGAGAGCGCGACACGGAGCGCCTGTTCGGCGTGACGATCCCGGTGCAGGGCTGGACCATCGATGCGGACTACTTCGTCACCGAGTCGACCAACTTCTTCGACCACAACCCGCTCGGCGAATCCGACATCTACCTGCCGATCACGGACCAGGGCGCGCTCATCGAGGGGCGCGAGCTCACGGTGCGCTCACCCGCCTTCTGGCCGTACGGGCAGGTGCACCTCGCCTACTCGAACCAGACGGCGGAGTGCTTCGGGTCGATCACCGGCGGTCTCGTGGTCCCAGGTACGGAATGCGGCAGTCCCCCCATCGGACTCGACCACGATCAGCGCAACACCCTGAATCTCGGGTACAACGCGAAATTGCCGCAACAGTTCTTCGTCGGTTCCAACCTGTCGGTCAATTCGGGACTGTCCAACGGCACCCCGCCGCCGACCCATCTGCCAGGCTACGCGGTGCTCGATCTGACCGCAGGCCGCAATATCAGCCGTGATCTGTCGGTGTCGATCACGGCCCTGAACGTCACCAACCGGCACCTGCTCACCGACAACAGCCTCACCTTCGGCGGCCTTCACTGGAACAATCCGTTCCAGATCTACGCCGAACTACGCTACAAGTTTCACTATTAGCGGCGTGCGACATCAAATGACCGACTGAAGTCGGCGAGACGCCGCAAACCGCGCTAAGTGCTGAGCTTCGGGCCCTCCCGCGAAGGCCAGGGGTGATCCGCCTTGCCGCCGAAGATCGCCTCCACATCAACTCGTTTCAGCGACCAGTCGCGCCGTTCGATCTCGGCCTCGAGTTGCCCCGGCGCCCAACCGGCGTGGCCGACGAAGATCCGCAGTCCGGCCATGGGTTTGTCGCGATCGAGCAGCTGTCGCAGCAGCTGCCGGTCCGCGCTCAAGTAGACCCCCTCACAGGTCTGGATCGCGTGCTCTGGCCGTGTGGCGGCACGAAATAGGAACCACACCGTGTCAAGGTCAACGGGGCCGCCGAAGTACACCTTGTCGGTGAGCTTCGCGAGGCGCCCTAGTTCCGGAAAAAGATGCGAGACAGGAATCTGCATCGGCCTATTGATGATGACGCCGATGGGCCCGGGGCCCAGGTTGTTCATCACGAGCACAAGCGAGTCCGAGAAACTAGGATCGGGCAGGTCGTCTCGCGGAACGAGCAGAATTGCGGTCGGCGGCTTTGCATCGGGATCGGATGCCGGCCAGCACGTCCCTGACAAGAACAGGAGCGCGCAGAGTGCGCCTGCAACGTAGCGCTGCGTACAGAGTCCGCTTATCACTAGTGGCCCTCGCCTCCGTGCCGTCGCACGACGCCAGATCGCTCGGCGAGAAGTTTACGCCGTCCGCGGCGCCGGTGCCTCCGCCTCTCATCAGCGGGCGCGGCGCATCCCTGGCAGCGGTTCGCAGCGTGGAACAAAACACGTCAAACACGCACAAGCGCTCGCGTTCGATGGGCGCTAGTCTCGCCGCCTGACCGGCCCATGAATACGGGAAGGATGAGCAGCGATGCACGACACCAGCTCCATCATCAGCCCGCCGTCTGCGAAGAGGGCGCCACCGGCGACGAGTCCCGATCTCATGGAGCTGTGGCAAGCACGCTGCGTCCAAGGTTATGTCGCCGTCCACCTGCACGCCAAGATTAGAATGGGCGATCTTGCCAAGGTCGCACAATTTAGCCGCTGGAGGTTCAGTCGCACCTTCAAGGCGAGTTTTGGTTGTTCGCCCCGCCAGTATGTCAATCAATTGCGGGTTGCACGCGCTCAGAACCTGATGATCATATCCGGCGACCGGCTTAGCCAGATCGCGCTGGAATCAGGCTTCAAGGATCGATCGCACTTTAGCAATTGCTTCCGCAAGATTGTCGGCGAGCGGCCGGCCGCCTGGCGTGCACGGCTGGGCCGCGAACGCGCTTTGCCGCGCACTCCAGGGTGATTCTCGAATATTCAGCGGATTTTTCAAGTCGTCCCGGCGGCTGTCATCGCGCCACGGTTGAACGCAGCAGTTCTTGCGTTTCGGCCCGGCTCTCGAGCACTCTCCTGCGGTTGGGCGCCAACCGCACCTCATCGTACCGACGAAGCGCCTGAGTGCCGGCATGCGCAGCGGTCCCTCCTGAGCGGCCAATCGCTGCAATAAAGGCCGTACCATCTTGAAGACCTGATGAAAAGCCGGCTCCCACCATCGGCGAGGCCACATGCGCCGCGTCGCCGACCAGACCCAGCCTACCGGCAACGAGTCGTTCGGGCAGATATTCGGCGAGCGGCGTCCCGAAAATTACTTTGTGTTCTATGGCCGAGACAATGATCGCGCCCGCTGTTCCCCGCCAGAGCCTCGTGGCAATGGCCAGGAGCTCGGCGCGCAACTCGACGTCGACCGCGGTGGGAAGGACGCTGCCCATGACTTCATCGCCGACGAGATATCCCCGCTCGCGCAACCATTGTGTGCGGCTTGCGTCGTACCAGGCCAACGTGACGGAGCGGTTGCCGGGCGACGTTTCGCCATTCGGCCCCGGCACCCGATAGACGACGAGCCGTGCGGCCTCCGGATGCGGCGACCGTCCGCCGCCCAATGACGTCTTGGAAAGCATCTGCTTCGGGAGCCAGGATTCCTCGACCAGCGCGCGCCAAAGGAGGAATCCGCCATACGGGGCATACGGCCGCGTCGGCGCAACCGCTCTTCGAACCACACTGCGGTATCCGTCTGCGCCGATGATTAGATCGGCGGAAGCGTCGACCCGGGCGCCGGAAAGATAGGCCATATGATCGTCGGACCAGATGCGATCCACGCGCGTAGACTCGCGCACACTGAGTCCGTCCGTCGCGTCGGCGACTGCGCGAAGCCATCGATAGATGGCCAGCCAAGTCGATGTTTCGCGGTAACCCTCGTCCACCACGGGAAGAGCCTGCGTGAGGCCGTCAACGCGTGCGTCGACGCCGGTCGTCTCGCTGAGGAGGGTTCGGTCGACGCCCAGCCCGCTGCCACCTCGATCCTCGCCCGAGTATTGTTCGAAGACAGTGACGCGGACTCCTCGTCGAGCGAGTCCGATGCCCGTAGCGAGTCCGGCGAGAGATCCCCCTATGATTGCCACATCGCCGGTGAGCGATTTTTTCATCTGGTCGTTGGCATTCCGCGGTGTGCGCCCCCTAGCGCGTACCGGGTGAGATCGTCAATTGACCCTCTCGGCGATGATCAACTGCACGGGTTCGGCCCGAGCTATCGTCGTTGAGGCAGACAGCGTCTGGAGGTCGCCGCTTTGTGGGCTCGCATTGCCGGACTTCGAAATGCGCGCGCCAACGACGACTTGCGGGAACCGGGAAAGGGTCAAGCCCGGAACCATGCCCATGGCGTCAGTCAAGGTCAGGCTGGCCGGCAATTGAGCCGCGGTGAGACGCGTAATGGCGAGCGGCATCGGGGGGCCGCGGGCCGCCTTGGCGAAAACGAACAGAGTGTCGTTCGGCTGCACGCTATCCTTGAATTTCGGGTCGAGCGCCACCTTGACCACGATGTGCGCCGAGCTGTTGGGGGCAGTCGCCTCGGCACCCGAGGCCGCCCCTGCATCATCCGAGTCGGGGGTGGCCGCGGCTGCATATTCGCGCGAGAGGTCGGCGTCTCCCGGTGCCGCTTCTAGGGCGCGGCGGAACGCGTCCCGGGCTTCGGCATAATGCTGGGTAGCCTTGTAGGTGCGGCCGAGCAGAGCCCACCCTTCGGCATCGTCCGGATGCTGGCGCAGCTTCTCGGCGAGCTTGGCGATGGCCGCCTGCATGTCGGTGCCGTGATCGGGCATGGGCATGGCGGTGTCGCCGGACAGGGGCGCCGGCGCTTCCGCAATTTGCGACGAACCCAGCCATCGATACGCGCCCAATGCTGCGAGCGGTACCAGCACGGCGACGCCCAGCCCGACGTACGGGATCGCGCGGGACCGCGTTGGCTTCGCATCGAGAATCGACAGGAGACCCTCGCCGAGAGCCGCACGCCGCGACGCATAGTCCGTCGCCTCGAGACTTCCTGCCGAGCGCGCCTCATCCAGCGCTCTCAGCTCGGCACGGCTCTCACGCAGACGACGCAGGTAAATCAAAGTCGTCGGTGACATCATAAGCTCCTCGCGGGCGTCAGCGAGCTGAGCCATGCGGCGATCGCCCGAATCGATTCATCGTCGAGAGTGGCCGCCACACCGCCCATGATGAAGTCGTTGGTGGTGTCATGCGGCAGATTCTTGTGGAAGTTCGTCAGCCGCGCGACGACATACATCGAGTACTGCCCGCGGAGCGACGGGTAGGCCGCATATTGGGCGGTGGCGATCGAAGTTCCCCGCGCATCGGCGCCGTGGCATCCCTGGCAGGGAGGAATCCCGCGCGCAGGATCCCCCGCGAGATACAGCGCCTCCCCTTCTCCGGCGGTCGCTGCCGGTGCCGGTACCACGTTCCCGGCTGTCGGAGTCTGCGCAGCAAAATAGACCGCCAGATCGCGCATGTCGGCATCCGTCAAGTTCGTCACCTGCGAACGCATAGGGGATTGGGAGTAATAGGGGTCTTTAGGGCCGGCTGTTTTGAACGAGACCAACCGATGGTAAAGATAATCGGGGCGCTGGCCGGCCAAGCGCGGAAACGTCGGCGCCACCGGGGCCCCCACACCATGGCAGGCGTGGCACACGGTGGCTTTTCGGGCGCCGGCCGCCACATCGCCGTGAATGGGTTCGATACGGCGAAGATCGATGTAGCGTGACTCCGAAGCTCCAGGGTTCGCGAGCAACAGCAAGACTGCCGCGAGTCCCGCAGCTCCGAGCATGGACATCGGCGTCATCGAAGGGCGGCGAAGGTTCAGCATCGCGGGCCTCATAGCTTGACGTTGACGAACAGGCCGACGACGTTGGTGTTATAGCCCTGCGGACCGGCATCGGTGTATACCCTGTTACCGTACACCAGCGTATTGTTGAATCCGGCATAGTGCCAATCGCTGACTTGTCCGTGCTCATAGTAGTCGTAGAAGCGCAGCGAGGCGCGATCGCTGAGCGGCACCGTGAGGCTCATGGTCAGGGAGTTCACAACGTAGGTCATCGCAGGGAACTGATTGCCTGCCTCGGCCGGCGTGTACGGGAAGGTCATCGCGCCCGTTCCCGCGTAGGTGTAACTCGTGATGCCGCGCGCAGAGAGGTAGTTCCAACTGAAATCCAGACGCACGTCCCGGAAATAATGAGTGAGGGCCGCGCCGCCCGTCCAGTTGCGCTGCTCGTCAGCTGCCCACCATTGGTCTGCGAGCGGATACGTGGGGCCGCCGAGGGCGGCATTGGGGTAATCCGTCGCCAAGGGCGCGCCCGCGTCGTTGACATTCGCCATGTGCATGCTCGAATGATCGATCGCCGCCCACAGGCTCAGGTTGGTGCGCGCCTCGGGCTGCCATTCCCACTGCAACGTCGCCGCGGTGGTATCGTATCCCTGCCGGCCGATCTCGGTGGGATACACGTTCCAATCGCCGCGCACCGAGGCCGTGACCGTCATGTCGGGGCGTGGCATCACCGTGGCCATCAAATCGATCTTATTTTCCGTGCGATCCGAAATATCGTATTTGCGCATCGAGTCGACCGTCCACGCCGTGATGGTGTCATCCGCGGGCACGAATCCCGGCAGGTTATAGAAGAAGGCAAATGCATAGGGATCGGAGTTGTAGACGCTCCCCGTTTGCTTCAAGAAGGTGTAATTGAATCTGAAGGTCAACCAGTTGAGGCTTTTATCCGTCCAGTTGACCTTGATGGTGTGGTCATCGACGTAGCTCACCTCTCGATGAGCGGGGCTGTAGTGGTCGAACGTGTACGTCAAGCCAACCGTATCGTGCTTGGAGAACTTCCAGTCGGCGCCGCCGTATCCCTCGATGGTTTGCCAGCTATAAGGGATGCTCTCGTACTGAACGTCGGTGGCAACGGGATAGGTCGTCGCATTCCAGAATCCAGGATCGCCGGGCACGATGCCGGCCTGTGCGCCGTTTTCGGCCACATAGCCGTAATCGCCGTTCTCCGGGTTGTAGTTCACGTACTGATTGCGATAATCCTCTCGATAGTACTTTGCGCCGCCGCGCACGCTCACATCGCTCGTCGGCTGCAACACCAGCGTCGCTTGAGTGAGGGTCGTGACGATGAGCATGTTTGCGCTCTTCTGCGACAGTGCCGCCGTCGTGTTCCATTGGCTGCACGGAAATAATTGCGGGTTCTGCGGGCCGATGGTGAAGGTGCCGTTGCTGGACATTCCGAACGTTCCCTGGCAGTTCGTGGGCGGAATGAGATTGTCGTTTTGGTTCATTTCCCCTACGCCCGCGGTCAGCGAGGCCTCGCCGTTCATCGGCAACATGCGGGTGACCGTTGTGTGCAGGTCGTGGTAGTCGTTATTCGGTTCCATGGACATCTGGCCCTGGGTGAGGGTCGATGCTGTGGCTCCCGGGACGAGCGGCGGTCCTAGGATGAACGGCTGCTGAAAATCGTACGACAGGTAGGCATCTCGATAGATCGATCCCGAATAGCCGAAATCGAAGCGCCACAGGGATCCCGCGTAACGCGCGCCGGCCGTGATGTTGACGGTATTATCATCGATCGGCTTGATGGTCTCCAAAATGGCGCCGCCGAGATGGTCGAAATCGAAGAAGAAGGGTCCTCCGTACGGACGGTCACCCTTGCGTTCCTCGTCGCTCGCATTGAGGTAGACAGACCAGTGCGGCGTCAAATAAGTGCTCAAGGAGAGTCCCTGCTTGTTGCGTTCGGTACCCAGCGTGATGGTGGGTGAGGCGGCCGAGACGGCCGCGACCTGGGCCGGGGTGCTGCCTCCGGGAACGAGCCCTTCCTTCAGCGTAAGATTATTGCTTCCCACACCGTTCCATATGGATTTCGAATCGGTCGACAGGACATTGGGCATATCGCGCACGAAGATCTCGGCCTTGTATGCGCCGGCCTTGCCGTACACGGCCTCGTAGTATTGATCCTCGGCGCTGATGCGGCTGCCGCGGAGTTCGGCGTAGCTGCCATCGGATGGCCGCTCGCCATTCACGTCGAAGTCGAATGCCGGCCCGTTGGTCGGCCATCGCGTGTAGCGATCGTAGAGCTCGGTTTTCTCGCCGCTGGTATGCAGGTAGCCGAGATCGAAGTTTCCGTAGATTTGCCAGACGCTCAAGTTGTCCGGATGGGGCGTCTCCGTCGGCGTCAGGTAAAGGTTTCCCGTCGGTGAGCGGTGCGCTCCGGGTTCGAGCCAGCTGGTGTCGTTTGGGTCGATCACCGAGGTCAATAGCCCCCCGGTCGGATCGAGTTTATCGGCGCGCCAGGTGTCGACGCCGACGCCGCTGTCTGCCCACGCGAGCATGGGCACCGCCAAAAGACCCACGACCGGGGCCAGTATCAATTTTCGCATAGCGTCAGTGTTCATGGTCGGTACTACTCGTGGAACCGCACGCCCGACGGCGCGTTCGATCCATGGATGTTCGCGTGACAGGTGAGGCATCCTCGGCCCATGACCCGTTCATCCGGATTGAGGCCCGTGCCCAAGGCTTGGCGCGTCTGCAGGTCGTTCGGATGCAGGAAATTGGTATGGCACTGCTGGCAGAGGAAGGGAATCGGTGCGACCAGGAGCGTCGCCTGATTCGAACCGTGCGGCGTGTGGCAGTTCAAGCAGTTCTCGCGCACCGGCGGATGCTCGAACAAGAAAGGCCCGCGTTTTTCCGCATGGCATTGATAGCACGTCTCGTTGACGGTGTTCGTCTTCAGCAGCGGGGCCGTGAGTGTGCCGTGCGGATTGTGGCAATCGTCGCAGCTCATCTGGCCCTCGGGCAGCGGCATGTGCGAGCGACGGTTGAATTGCAGGCGAATGTCTCTATGGCATTGGGCGCAGGTATCGTTGATCGATGACTTCGCCATCAACCCAGCGACCGAGAACTTCGCCATCGGGTTGTGGCAGTCGCTGCACGACAGGTCGTTGCGCTGATGAACCGAGCCCGCCCAATGATCGCGGGGACCGCCTGCATGGCAGGTAAGACATGTTTTCGTCTGAGTCTCTATCGGCGTGCCGGAATCCTTCGTATAGCCGATGATCAGCCCCTTGATCAGCGGCTTGGCCGCATGTTCGGACCCGGGCCCATGACACGCCTCGCATACCGGGATGGTCGGGTCGGAACGATTGGCCACGTGCAGGCCCAGCGCGTGCAAGGTGTGAGTGAAGTGGTCAGCTTCGAGGCGATGGCAGGCGATGCAGGTTTTCTCGCCGACCGCGTGCGCGTCCGACGCCAGGGGATTCGTTGCGACGCGCGCATTCACGAATCCCGGCGCCGGCCTTGGAAGAGCGCCATGATCGGCGGTACCGTCTGCGGAAAAATTCGTCGATGGGAGCGAATTGGCGCCATCGTTGTGGGCCGGCTGGGACTGCCCGACCGCCAACGCGCACGTGAGCGACACGGCGCCAAGGCTGGCGGTGATCGACAAGCTCAGCCGACCTAGAGTCATTCCCTTCCCTCCCGCATCGTTCAATCGCCGCCCGGCTAAACGCTGCGGCGAACTCCGCTCGATTGCTCCAAATCGTGCGGGGTGTGCTTACCCCTTCTTTGTGTAGGAGGAGCACCAGCCCGTCGAGGCCACCGTTTTTCCCGGAAAAAGCGGGCAAGGGCCCGAGGAAGCGCCCGCGGCTCCCTGATACAGAGCGCAGGTGGAACACGATTGGCCGGCCGCGTATTGAGGGAATTTCGCCTTATCGACAGTCGACGCATTGGACTTGTATCCGAGCCCGGCTGCGGTCGGATCCGATTCCGACAACATCGGCGCGGCGGCGGATACGGCAACCGGGGAAATACCCGCCACGGCGAACAGAATGGCGCCGTTCTCGATGAACGTGCGGCGTGAAAGGCTCATGGACATCTCCTTTAAATTTGCTTGTAATTTCGTCCTTCGACGCAATGATGGGCCCGCATCCGCGATCCGGATTGCGCGCACTTGGCGCTCATTGCGAGGGATTGCGAATCTCCATGGGCAGGCTACAGCCGGAACGTCACGCGCGAACGAGTTTTCAGCCGTAAACGCCGGGGCGACGGCACTATTCGTATGTCTCGTATGTCTCGTATGTCCGCAATTCGGCTGAATTCACGCCAACGGAGAGCAGGTGGCCGCGCTCATCGCGGGTTACCGTGTCTGTTAGGCAAATCGCTGCCAGCGCGAGGTTGAATGCCATGTCGCCCCCACCATCCTCATCAATCGGCACGTCGTCACTTGTTCAGCGCACGCCCCAGAGCGGCATTGGCGATTCGGATCCTTTGATCTCGGCGATTTTTCGACACTGTGTCGAAGAGCGTCGATACGTGCGACGGCGGGTGGGCTTTCTTCGGTGGAATCGCGAGTCGCCGTGGCTCGCGCTCAATCAATACATCGCCCGGGAGGAATGGACGAGACCAACGCATTCGTGGATTGCGCGGCGTCTTAACTCCCCCCCTCTCGTAGAGGAGCATCGCGGCTAACGCGGCTGGTTCGCGACCCCGTTGCCCTGAGCCGCGAGGGATAAATCGTTCCATTTCTCCCAGGTCGCGATCCGCCGGGCGTACTCCGTCCGTGTCAAAGGCAGCCCGCCCGAGCCGAAGAAGATGCGCAGCGGCGGATCCTCCGAGTCGACGAGCTTCAAAATGGCGGGCCCCGTCGCCGCTGGATCCCCGGGAACGTTATTGCTGCGAAACGACGCGATTGCGGCGCGGGCACCGTCATACTCCGGCATCTGCGCGGCGCGGATCGCCGAGGGTCCGCCCCAGTCGGTGGCGTAGCCTCCCGGCTCCACGAGAGTCACCTTGATGCCGAAGCCGGCCACCTCGGCAGCCAGCGATTGGCTGAGTCCTTCCAACGCCCATTTGGAGGCGTGGTAAAGGCCGACCGTCGGGAAGGCATTGACCCCGCCGATGGAGGAGACTTGGATGATATGGCCCGAGCCCTGGGCGCGCATGATCGGCAATGCCGCCTGCGTCACCCACAGAGCGCCGAAAAGATTGGTCTCGAGTTGAGCCCTTGCTTGCGCCTCGCTGACCTCCTCGATTGCGCCGAAAAGCCCGTACCCGGCGTTGTTGATCACGACATCGATGCGGCCGAAGCGTGCATGCGCCTGCCGGATGGCGCGCTCGACCGCAACCTTCGCGGTAACGTCCAGAGTGATCGCCGCGATTCGATCGCCATAGCGCTCGACCAGCGGCGCCAGCGAGTTCACATCCCGCGCCGTCGCCGCAACGCGGTCGCCGCGCCCCAAGGCCGCCTCCGCCCAGACGCGGCCGAAGCCTTTGGAGGTGCCGGTGATGAACCAAACCTTGCTTGCCATGTGAGCGCTCCCGCGCCGCCCCCGGCGCCGTTAAAGGATCTGGATCTCGCGGGCATCATACGGGAGGCCCTTCGGGGAGTGAACGGCGCGAACGGTGTTCTCATCGGCCGCGTTTCAGATGAAACGTTACTTCGCGTGGGAGCCGGAACATACGTCCGTAGTTTCGCGCATTGCGCGGCAAGAACGCGCAGGCATCTGTCATCCGATGAGCGCTAATGTTGCTTCGGCGACCTGATGAGGTTGCCGCCAGTTTTGAGGAGCCGCACATGTACACTGCCATATTCGTGGTCATGATGCTTGGCTACGCGTTTCTAGAGCTGTATGGGCTATGGCGCGTAGCGCAGGATCTTTTGATCAGACCGCCGTTGTCCCTATATTCGGATCTCGATTCGGACCAAGATGACCAATCGGCCGAGGCCAGCCGATCTTCATCCGCCCCTCCCTCCGGCACGTCCATCACTATGGCTGTAACGCGTCCCGCACCTCGATCAGGTGAGTGACCGTCGGCGGGCTTTCAAGCAGTTGATTGATGCGAGCCTGAAGCTCCCGGTCGGCATTGGTGACGCGCTTATGCTGTCGCAAGTGCTCCAGCCAGGACTCGACCAGGAATTTCTCCAGAAATCTGCCGGGCGTGGCGGCATTTTCGAATAGACCCCACCCGTAGGCGCCATCCCGGCCGCGCTGATGCGACAGCAGCTTCAGCGCCTCGAGGAACGGCTGGCGGTTCCCGTCGCGGACCCGGTATTCGACCGTCACCAAGACGTGGCCCGCATCCTGGTCGACAGGATGACCGAGAACCGGTGTGGGCCAGTGCATCGACGGGGTAAGGTCGATATCCGTCCCGGTGTGGAGTTGCCACCGCCAGGTCGCGGGAATCGCCAGCAGTGCGCCTGCTGCCGCCAGATAAAGGGCTACGGGGACGCCCACGACGCGCGCCACCTGCCCCCACAACAAGCTGCCGACCGTAAGCGACCCGAAAAACACCGTTGCATAGATGGCGAGGCCTCGACCCCGAACCCACTCGGGCAATGCCAGCTGTGCCGACACATTCAAATTCGATAGCACCGCGATCCAGCACACACCGGCGACCGCACTCGCCACGACAGCAGTCACGGGATTTCGTGAATACCCGTAAAGCACCAACGCGACCGCCGTGCCCATCGACCCGGCGGCCACGACGCGATTGCGCCCGAGGGTCGCTCTGAGCCATGGCAGCCAGAACACGCCGCCGACGGCACCCGCACCGATCGTGCCCAGCAGGATGCCGTAGAATCTTGCGCCGCCGCCGACCTGGTTGCGCGCCACCAGAGGCAGCAGCGCCCAGTAGCAACTTGCGAAGAGAAAGAACCCCACCGCACGCAGCAAGGTGGCCCGAAGGCGTCGATTGTTCCGGGTATGTCGTATACCGATGCGCAACGCACCGAGGAAGCGCTCGGCCGGCAGTTGCGGGTCTTGGTGGGCAGCCGACCGCCAGCGCAGCAGCGCCCCGATCACGCCGAAGTTGCTCACCGCGTTCACCCAGAATGGCGCCGCAATCCCGAAGGCCGCCGTGATCACCCCGCCGAGGGCCGGCCCGGCCGCCCGGCTGACGTTGACGCCCACGCTGTTCATCGCGATCGCCGCAGGAAGCTCCGCTTTTGGTACGAGCGCAGGCACCACCGACTGCCATGCAGGCGCGGTCGCGGCCGACCCCGCCTCGATCAGAAAGGTACAAAGCAACAGTGACATCGGACTCACGAAATGGAGCCAAACCAGCACCGCGAACCATGTTGAGACCACCGCTGTGAAGATCTCGGCGCCGATCAGGAATCGACGCTTATCGACGATATCGGCGAGTGCGCCCGCGGGAAGTGCGAATAGAACCATCGGAAGCGTCGCCGCCACCTGCACCAGCGAAACCATCCGCGGATCGGCGTCGAGACTGGTCATCAGCCATGCGGACGCCGAGCTGTACATCCAGCCGCCGATGTTCGACACCAGCGTCGCGGTCCAGATGACCGTGAAAGTCGCATGGCGAAACGGGCTCCAGGGTGAGTGGGCGGCCTGCGTTGTAGGAGCCCCGGTCACTATTAAGAGGGTGGCGTTAGCATAGGTACCTGCGTTGATATTAGCCGAATTATGCTGTTAGGTCCGCTTGCCGCCGATTACCGGCTGACGGCGATGGTGTTCTCCACCCGCGCCACGCCCTGGGTTTGCTGGGCGACCGATTCGGCGGTCTGTCTTATCAAGCCCTGACCGACCACACCGGACAGGTACACCACATGGTTCAGCGTCTGCACGTTGATTGCATTCGGCGGTCCCAACTCCGGATGTTGAGCAAACGCCGTCTGAACATTGGCGGTGATCTTGGCATCGCTTTGACAACCCTCCTCACCGCACTTCTCGGATGTCGCACATCCGATCAGCGCGGACATGAGAATCATGGCTCCAATTCCTCCGATAGGCGCCTTCCGCGTGCTCATATTCAGGGTCTCCTTGTCGTGTCGGCACTTTCTGCGGGCAATACACGTTGCGATCCCCGCTGGAGAAATGCCTGCTCGAGCTTATTGCAATCTGCTCGAGATTGCGGATCTCGCGCGCGGCCGACCGGCGCCCGGGAGCGATTGAGTCAAACGCGGTCGAACATCCCGCCCGTATGGGGCACTGAACGACAACAGCAAATAACTTCCGGCAAACGATCGCAAGCGTTGGCTCGGGAATTGAATCTAGCCTACGTTTCAGATGAGGGACCTGATGCACACGCCGGAAGAAATAACGTCGCTTTGGAGGAATCAACAATGTTCGGCTCCCGTCGCAATATCCGGCACGAGTCGCCCCTCACACCGGTAGGTGATTCCGCGACGCACAAGACCATTGCGATGCTCGAGGAACTGCTGACGAACACCCTTCAAGCACGGGATTATTACAAAAGCGCGCGCTACCAAGACGCTGACATCCATTTTCGTCCTTTGCACCTGCTGTTCGACACCCACTATAAGGAACAGCTGCGCCTCGTCGATGTTCTGGTCGATAGGATTCGCGAGCTGGGTGGAGCCAGCCGCGTTTTGGCGGGCGCGTTGCTACAACGCGCCCACCTCTCCTATGCGCTGCGCGGTCACGCCGCCCGGCACCGGTTGTTGTACGATCTGCTCGACGCTCACGAATTGGTGCTGAGCGCCGCCCACACGGCCGGCACGAGCAGTCATCCAACCAATCCATCCGCAGTTCAAGATTTCGCCGTGGGTCAAGTGGTGCTCATCAATGATGCACAAAGCTGTGCAGTCCGGGAGCAGTTGGTGAGATTGGACCGGCAAAGCGCGCGCGTCGCCGAGAGCGGGTTCCCGTACGGATTGCAGGACTAGCTCGGCGCAAGACGTTCGAACGGGCGAATTCGACGCGGCTGGGCGCACGTCCGTGCGCCCAGCCGATCTTCCGGGTTACTCGTCACTTCTCCCGCTGCTCAGGACACGAGCGACGCCCCAGCTGCAACCGGAACCGGTCCATAGACTGACCGGCCGGTTGGGATCATCTGCGCGGCCGATGAGTGCGTTGCCGTCACTGCAGCGCAGAACCGGTAGCCGAGACCTCGGTCGGTTTTGATGAGATCCGGCCTCGCCGGATTGGCTTCGATCTTGCGACGCAGGCGTAGTATCTGCACGTCCACGGCGCGATCATAGACGTCCGTGCTGCGCAATCGCGAGAGATCGAGCAATTGATCTCGGGTCAGGACCCGTTGCGGACGACCGAGGAACGCAACGAGCAGCCCGAATTCACCGTTGCTGATCGGTACGCGCTCACCCCTCGGCGATCTCAACGTGTGGAGAGGCACGTTGAGAGTCCAGCCGGCAAAATGATAAGTGCGCACCGCGTGGTTATCCTCCGGTGGGCTTTCCGACACCCTATAACGCCTCATTACCGCCCGGATCCTTGCGAGCAGTTCGCGCATGCTGAACGGCTTCGTGACATAGTCGTCCGCGCCAAGCTCGAGTCCCATCACCCGGTCTGCCTCCTCGGCACGGGATGTGACGATGATGATCGGAACCCTCGAGGTCTCGCGCAGCCGGCTCGCTAATTGATGCCCATCTTCCCCTCGCAGGGTAAGCTCGAGCGCCACGAGATCGACACGTTCGCTTCGCAAGATCTCCATCATACGTTTGCCGGTGTCCGCGGGCGTCACGCGGAAGTCATTCAATGTCAGGTAGTTTGCGACCCGCTCGCGGCTCTCCGGATCCTCATCCACGACCAGCACGTGCCCTTGTCTCGGGGCCGGGTACGCCACACCGGTGTCCATCCCGATCGTTTCCGTGTCCATATGAGATCTTCCTCCTCGACTCATTTCCAGATAGAGATCGCACAGTAATACTCCGGGGACGCGATCTCGTTGCTCGCGCTAGGCGCGCATTTGTCGGAATTGCGAATGACGATTGCTCACGGCGAGGAGCGCGTACTGCATTGCAGATGTAGCGCAGACGGCAGCGGCGCGACACCAACGTGAAATCCTCGGCCGCAAATATTGTCCCCGATCCGGCGGCAAAACCCGACCGTCGGTACGGTCCGAGCAGGAGTCATAGCGATGCCACAGAGACCCATTTGGATCCTAGCGGTCTCAGTCTTGATTGCGCTGGGCGCCATGCAAGCAGGGTGTGCCGGCCAAGCGGACCAAGTCGTGACACCTCCGCCCGCCATGATGGCGCCGCCGCCCGCTCCGATGCCGCAGCAATCGTCGGACGAGTTGGAGCAGTTGGTGGCCCCGATCGCCCTCTACCCAGATGGACTAGTTGCGCAGATTCTGGCCGCCGCGACCTATCCCACCCAAATCGTGGAAGCCGACCGGTGGATGCAGCAGCATGCGGATCTGACAGGAGATGCCCTTGCCAAAGCGGTCGATGCCCAACCCTGGGATGTCAGTGTAAAGGCACTTACGCAGTTTCCCGGGCTGCTCGGCATGATGGATACGAATTTGTCTTGGACCTCATCGCTCGGAGAGTCGTACGTGGGCGCACAACAAAGCGTCCTCCAGGCGATCCAGGTGATGCGTCGGCGAGCGCAGCAGGCTGGGAACTTGCAGAGCACCCCGCAGGAATCCGTCACCACCGACGGCAGCATGATCGAAATTGAGCCGGCGGATCCGCAGGTCGTTTACGTGCCGGAATATGATCCCTGGATCGTTTACGGCGATCCCCTCGCCTTCTACCCGGGTTGGATCGGGCTTCCGGGCTTCTTCTTTGACGGGCCGGGAATCGATTTTGGCCTGGGAATTGGCATCGGCCTCTTCGGTGGCTTCGGCTGGGGGTGGCACAACTGGGGAATGGACTGGCACGGGCATGCTTTGACTCACGGCGACCGCCCGTACGTCTCCCACAGCAGAGAATTCGCCGATCGCAACGGCTTCGGCGGCGGACATGCAGCCTTGGGTCTTTACGATCGCGGCGGCGCCGACTGGGCCGCTCATGGAGGCGCGGCTTCAGGCATGCGGACGAGCGCATTCGCCGGTTTCAGCCACGGCGGCGACGTGAGCGCGTTTGCCTCTCGCGGAAGGGCGAGCGTGGGCGGAGGCCTCCATGAAGGAGGGGGCTTTCATGGGGGAGGCTTTCACGGAGGAGGCTTTGGCGGAGGCGGAGGCGGTCACCGATGAAAATGACTTTATCACTGCGATCGTTCCAATCAAAGGAGGATGAAGCAATGTACCCGACTCTCCCCAAGTTCGAAGGACGCCCTCTATTCAAGCCAACTTTGAGCGTCGCGCTCGCTCTATGCGCATTGCTCGGGGCGGGCTCTGCGCAGCGCTGTTTCGCTGGATCATCGAGCCAAGCCGCGTTCGCGTCGCCCGAAGAAGCCGGCCGCGCCCTCGCCTCCGCCATCCAAGAACATGATGAGCGGGCGATGACGAACATTCTCGGAGGCGGGATCGGTCTCATCAACTCCGATGACCAGTCCGAGGACGTCCTCGAGCGAGAACGCTTCGTTCAAAAGTATCGGGAGATGCACCGCTGGGTGCGTGAGTCCGGCGCAATGACCTTGCTCGTCGGCGCAGAAAACTGGCCTTTCCCGATACCCCTGGTGTCACGCAATGGCACATGGCGTTTCGACTCGAAAGCCGGGTCCGAGGAGATTCTCTTCCGACGAATCGGAGAGAACGAGGTAAGGGCGATCATCATGTGCAGCACGCTGGTCGCGGGGGGACAAGGGACTGGCGGCGAGGCAAGTGGTCTCGTCGAGACGCTGCTCCCTCATGGACGGGATGCAAGCAAACCGAATCTTTTTCACGGCTATTACTTCCGCACCCTGCCGATTTCCGGCGGCGGATTTGCCGCGATGGCGTATCCCGCCGCTTACCGCTCCTCGGGAGTGATGACTTTTATCGTCACGCGGGACGGCGCGGCTGCCGAAAAGGACCTGGGTCCGGATACGGCCAGAATCGCGGGAGCGATGACAATCTATGATGCTGATGCGACATGGACGCCCGTCGAATCGATGCCTTGAAAAGGCAGGTGGTCAGTATGTCGCGCAGTGGCAACGACTCGATGCCCGGCGCGAACCCAGCGGTGCGCCATCGCGGCGCCACGGACGCTTGAAGCGCCGGTCGCCAGATCCGTCAAAGCCATAGCAGGTCAAGTTTAGCGCTCGCTGGGCGACAACGCCTGCGCGAGATTGGCGTGCACTGATAAGAATTAGCTATACTCGGCGCTAAACATCAAACGGTATCCTGGTGAGCGCAAAGCAAACATTGCCGAGCGACCTTGAAAAGGATGCGGAACCCGTTGTTCTCGTCATTGACGATGACATGGCAATACGCGAATCACTCGCGAGCCTTTTTCAGTCGGTGGGCTTGCGGGTGAAGGTGTTCGGCTCGGCGCCCGAATTTCTACGGAGCAGCCTTCCGAACGCCCCCACGTGCCTGGTGCTCGATGTCCGGCTGCCGGGAATCAGCGGTCTCGACTTTCAAACGGATCTGGAGACCGCGGGTATTCGCATCCCGATTATCTTTATGACAGGTCACGGTGATATTCCAATGTCCGTGCAGGCCATGAAGGCCGGCGCGCTCGACTTTCTGACCAAGCCGCTCCGCCATCAGGAGATGATCCACGCCGTCACCCGGGCGCTTGCGACGGATAAAAAAAGACGGGCGGACGAGAAGGCAGTTTCGGATCTGCGCTTGTTGTACGAATCGCTGACTCCGCGCGAGCGCGACGTGTTGGCGCTCGTTACGGCCGGCAAGATGAACAAATTGATTGCTGCGGAGCTGGGGGTCAGTGAGATCACGGTCAAGGTCCATCGCAGCCATTTGATGCGCAAAATGCACACTCGGTCGCTCGCCGATCTGGCTCGAATCGCCGACTGCCTCGGAATTCGGCCCAACCCGTTAAAACGGATCTAAACCTAAGTATACCTTCCGTCGACGATCCTATGCGGCGCACCATTCACCTCTACCACGCTGCGATAGACTACCCTTAGGACGAAGCGCTTTTGCGTACACCCCCATCGATCTCGATCATCGACGACGATGCGTCCTTTCGCGTGGCGACCGACAGTCTGCTCAGGGCGCGCGGTTATACTGTCCACGCATTTGCGTCGGCTGCCGAGTTCTTGCGGTCTCCGCAGCTGGATGAAACCTCCTGCGTGATCACGGACGTTAAAATGCCGGGAATGAGCGGCCTTCAGCTGCAGACCCTTCTGCGCCAGCAGGCGCGCACCGTGCCGATCATTTTCATTACGGCGTTTCCCGAAGAGTCCGCGCGCGTGCGCGCGCTACGGGAGGGCGCCGTGTGCTTCCTGTCCAAGGCATCCGACGCATCCACCCTGATCATGTATGTGGAACAATCACTGGCGACACGTGGGGCCGGGCCCACCCCCTGAGCACTTCGCCGAGCTCTCTCGCCATCGCAATCCTTGGGGCCGCGTCCGTCCCCTCCTAAATCTTCGTATAGGGTTCCACAACAATCGGCTGCGCGGACCAACCTTTGTAGAATCGACCATTGCCCCCGCCCGAAATACTCTTTTCGCTCAGATGAGGTGATTGGGATCGCATCAGAAAAGGGGGCGACGGTTATGTCAGACTCTACAAGCGGGAGCCACGCAACGAGCTTCGACACGAGCCGTTACGCGACGCGCCAATCACCCGTCACAATTCCGGACGACTACACCGATCTTGAGCAGCCTCGTGGACGGCGTCATCAGGAGGCGACCGAGGAATGGGCCGTGCAAGTTTCTCCGTCCGACACCGTGAGCCGACGCATCGCGAGGTGGCCCGGCATGGCGGTGGAGATCGTTCAGGCCAGCCGACGCGGGCGCATCGATTACCGCTTTTGTGCCCCCGTCCACATGCTGGTGGTGCATGATCGCGACGTGCGCCACGACGGCTCGACCAATATCGAAGGGCTGCCGAACTCGACGCTCCAGGATTGCAGTCGAAAGCTCGTCCTCGTGCCGGCCGGTCATCGATACCACCACTGGCATGAACCGCGCACGCTCTCCCGCGTCGTGTTTATCTATTTCGACCCCGACCGGCTTGCGGTAAGTCCGGAGCTCGGCCTTTCGAACTCGTCGATCGCGCCGCGGCTATTTTTTGAGGATGCTGTCTTGATCGAGACGGCGTTGAAGCTCGCGACATTGATCGAGACCGGCGGCTCGGATCAGCGGCATTACGCCCAGGCCCTGGGAGTCGTGTTGACACATGAGTTGTTGAATACCGGCAGATACGGCGCGCAACCTCAGGCCAGCGGTGGTCTTGCTGCATGGCAGCGACGAAAGGCATTGATGTACATCGACGCGCATCTTGCCGAGCCCATCTCGCTGCGAGCGCTTGCACAGCTGGTTGGACTCAGTGCGTGCTATTTCTGCCGTGCGTTTGGTCAATCGCTGGGTATGCCGCCCCAACGCTATCAGTTGAACCGGCGCATCGAACGCGCCAAGGCACTGCTGACAAAGCACGCCGCCTCGGTGACCGACGTTGGGCTTGCCGTGGGCTACAACGATGCGAGCGCTTTTTGCACGGCCTTTCGAAGAATCACCGGGGTGACCCCGACCGCCTATCGCCGAAACCTCGGCTAGCGCGATCGAGGCAACTTGCGAGGAGAAGCGCCATGGAGCACCGAAGAGCAGGCATTCGCATCAGCACACCCGAAGCGGCGTTCGAGCCGGCGCTCGATAAGATGCTGGTTGAATCCGAAGGCCCGTTCGCGGCCGCGAAGCCGGCGGCCGAAAAAAAACTTCCCCGCCCGGCGCGGAAGCCGTTTTATTGGGTCTTGGCTGCGGACATGAGACCGGCAGCGGACGCCGCCAATTTCCACAAATCCAGGTCAATCGCACGCAATCGCCCCGCGCCTAAAAAGCACTAAGCTATGCCGTCTGCTTAAGGCCGGGACCCCAGGGGGGCTGTGCGTTGGCAAATCTCACGCGCAGATTCATGCTCAAGATAACAGGAGCGCTGGGCGCTTCCATGTTGTCCCCTGGAGGCAGCGGCGCACCCGCAACGGCTCAGGAACGGAATCCCCGCCCTTCAGACCCTGCAAGCGCCTCTCCCAACCCAACCACGTATATTTTCCTAAATCGCGACGAGGCGGCGTTCATTGAGAGTGCCGTGTCGCGCCTCATCCCTGCGGATGCCAGATGGCCGGGAGCCCTCGAGGCAGGCGTGCCGAACTTCATTGACAAGCAACTGGCGGGGGCCTGGGGCGCGGGCGAGCGCTTGTATCGGAGCGGCCCGTGGCGGCCGGGAACACCCAGTCAGGGCTACCAGCTGCCTTTTACGCCCGCGGAGCTGTTCCGGACGGCGCTCGAAGCAATCAATCGAGATCTTTCGCGCGCCCGCACATCGTTTGCGAGGATGAGCACAGAGCGGCAGGACGCCTATCTCCGGCATCTCGAGGCCGGAGAGAAGGATCTTGGCGGTGTCCCCTCCGACGTGTTCTTTGCGCATCTTTGGCAGTGCACGGTGGAGGGATTTTTCAGCGATCCGGTTTACGGCGGCAACCGCGACATGGCGGCGTGGCGCATGGTCGGCTTTCCCGGGGCCTACGCATCCTACTATGAATTGGTCGATCAGCACGGCATCAAACTCGACCGCGCGCCGACGAGCCTCTCCGAGGATATCCACGGCCGGGTGATGATGAATCCGGGCATTCCCGCCGAATCCCCTGAATCAGGCCGGCAGTAACGGTGGCAAGGCGCCTGAAGCAGGTTGACGTGGTGACCATCGGCGTCGGTCTTACCGGCTCGCTGATGGCGCTGGAACTTGCCAAGACAGGATTGAAGGTGGTCGGCATCGAACGCGGTGCACCGCGCTTCACCGTCCCCGATTTCCAGTCCCCAGCGATTCACGACGAACTCCGGTTCTCGATTCGAAAGGCGATGATGCAGGACAATGTCAAAGAGCCAGTCACCTTTCGAAATGCATCCGATCAGACCGCATTGCCGGTCCGGCGGTGGGAAAGTTTCCTGCCGGGAACCGGCCTCGGCGGCGCATTCGTCCACTGGAACGGCCAGAGCTTTCGCTTTCAGGTCGCCGACTTCATCTACAAAACCCATATCGAGCAGCGCTACGGCAAGAAGATCCTCGATCCGGACCTCACGATCCAGGATTGGGGCGTGACCTACGACGAGCTCGAACCCCATTTCGACCGGTTCGAATATCTCTGCGGGGTCAGCGGTAAGGCCGGCAACATCAAGGGCGCCATCCAGCCGGGCGGCAACCCGTTCGAAGCGCCGCGTGCGCGCGAATATCCGACGCCGCCGATGAAGGAGCCCTACTTCGGCGCATTATTTCGTAAGGGCGCCGAAAGTCTCGGCTATCACCCTTACCCGCAACCTTCGGCGAATCTCAGCCGGCCTTACACCAATCCCGAAGGCCTCTCGCTTCAGCAATGCGTCTTCTGCGGCTTCTGCGAGCGCTACGCCTGCGAGCATTTCGCAAAGGCGAGCCCTCAGACCGTCATTCTTCCCACGCTGTTGAAGAAACCCAACTTCGAGCTCCGGACCAATTGTCAGGTTCTTCGCATCAACCTGGACAGCACGGGCAAGAAGGCGACCGGCGTCACCTACACCGATGCCGCGGGGACCGAGTTCGAGCAGCCCGCGGACTTGGTTCTGATCACGGCCTTCCCGCTCAACAATGTCCGCATGCTGCTGCTGTCGGGGATCGGCAAACCTTACGACCCGAAGAGCGGCGAAGGGGCGGTCGGGCGCAACTATTGCTATCAGACGACCGGCGGCGCGACGGTCTTCATGGACGAGAGCATCAACGTCAACCCCTTCATGGCCTCGGGTGCCAATGGGACGATGATCGACGATTTCGGCGGCGACAACTTCGACCACGGGCCGCTCGGCTTCATTGGCGGTCAGTATGTCGGAGCAATCATGACGAATGGCCGGCCGATCGAGTTTCATCCGACGCCGGCGGGCACTCCGAGGTGGGGGCGCGGGTGGAAGGAGGCGGTCGCACGGCATTACAACCATACCGTGCTCGTTCAGCAGCACGGGACCTCGACCGCGAGCCGGCTCAACTACCTCGATCTCGATCCCACCTACAAGGATGCATGGGGGCAGCCGCTGTTGCGCATGACGTTTGATTTTCCGGAGAACGACATTCGCATGTCGCAGTACATCGCCGACAAGGTCGTCGAGATCGGCCGCGCGATGGGAGGAAAGAGCGTGATTCGCGGCGGCACCAAGCGTCCGTACACGACGACCGTGTATCAAAGCACGCACAATGCCGGGGGCGCAATCATGGGCGAGGATCCCACGACGAGCGTCGTCAACCGGTACTTGCAATGTTGGGACGTGCCGAACGTCTTTAGCGTCGGGGCCTCGGCGTTTCCGCAGAACGGGAGCTACAACTACAGCGTGACGATTGGCGCGCTCACCTATTGGGCGTTGGACGCGATCAAGAATAAATACCTGAGGGCGCCGGGCCCGCTGGTGCAGACATGACTGCAGGGCGCACTGTCGCCCTCGTCACCGCCGGCATCGCGAGCACCGGCGCGGCATGGATGGCGCATGCAGTAGCGGCGGCGCCTACCCGCCAACCCGATGTCGGCAGAGGCGAGATAATCGCTGCGCAGGGCGTGCCGCCCCACGTCCCGGCTTGCACCGGATGCCACGCCTCCAGCAGCGGCGGTTCCAACGGCGGCGGTGCGTTTCCGCGGATTGCCGGCCAGTCGCTCGAATACCTCGACCAGCAGTTGCGGGACTTCGCGACGGGCGTCCGGGTCAATGGGGTCATGACGCCGATCGCGAAGGCACTGTCGGCTGAGGAAATTGCGGACGTGACCGCTTATTACGCGAGCGTCGCCATCCCGTTTTTGCCTCTGGCGAGCGGGGATCCGAATCTGGTCAAACGCGGCGAGCAACTCGCCAAGATCGGCGACGCGGCGAAGGATCTCCAATCCTGTGATGACTGCCACGGACCGGACGGCGCCGGCGAGCCCCCGGCAATCCCGTACCTGGCCGGACAATACGCCCACTACATCGCCTCCCAGCTGAAACAGTGGCAGCTCGGCGCCCGCAAGAACAGTCCCGACTCGATGGAGTACATCGCCAAGCGCCTCGGCGACCCGGACATCGAGGCGGTGGCCGCCTATTTCCAGCAGGTCCGCAGCGCCGCGCAACCGACACAGTCGAAGGAGTGATCGACATGGCGTCCGAGCCACCCTACTCGCCGTAACGGAGGACGATGTGATGAGCAAATCAATGATGCTAGGTGCAGCTCTCTCGCTCGCTGTCTTGACCGCAGGCAGCGCCACGGCGCAGCTCGCCGACAAAAAGGTCATTACCCTGGCCGCCGCCCGCAAAATGGTGGCCGCTGCCGAAGCGGAGGCCGAACGCAATCATTGGGCAGGCGTCATCGCCGTGGTGGACGACGGCGGATGGCCGATCCTGATCGAGCGTATGGACCATGCCGCCCTCCTCGCCGGCGTCGAACTCGCGCCGGGTAAGGCACGCACGGCGGCCCTGTTCAAGAAGCCGAGCCAGGATCTCGAGGACGCCATCAACGGCGGCCGAGTCGCAGCGACCACCGCGCGTGGCTTCATCGAGATGCAGGGCGCGCTCCCGGTCATCGTCAACGGCGAAGTGATCGGGGCTATCGGCGTCAGCGCCGACACCAAGGACCATGATGCGCAGATCGCACGCGCAGGGCTCGCCGCACTGCGGTATTAAATGGCCCTGTCAGGGGCCGATCCAGCCGCTGCCCGCCCGATGAGCTGCGCTATGGTGTGAACTCCCTCCCGGATCTCGTGAATCGAGGCGTAGCCGAAATTCAACCGCAGACAGCTTCTGTATTGGGTATGCGTGGAGAACATCGGCCCGGGAGCCATACTGACGTCCTTCGCAAGCGCAAGCCGATACAACTTCAGAGAATCGACAATGCGGGGCAGCTCCACCCAAAGCACGAAGCCTCCGCCGGGCCGCCGCACACGATATCCGGCGGGAAATTCCCGAGCCACCGCCTCGACCATCGCTTCGCACCGGAGCGCCAGGGCGCGACGCAGCCGGAGCAGGTGGCACTCGACGCGCTCGTGGGCGAGATATTGCGTCATCACGGCTTGATTCGCCGCCGAGGTATTGAGCGCCAGCAGAATCTTGGTTTTCGCCACTGCTCCGCGGTACCTGCCCGCGGCCACCCACCCGATCTTATGAGCGGGCGCGAGCCAGGTGGCGAATGATCCGCAATGCAGAACGTATCCCGACCGATCGAATGCTTTGACCGGCCGCGGACGCGGGCCGTCGAAGTGGAGTTCTCCCGCGCGGTCGTTCTCGATCACCGGAATCTTGTAGCGCGCGGCGAGCTTCGCGAGCGAGCGCTTGTTCTCGTCGTCCATGTTGAAGCCGAGAGGATTCTGAAACGTCGGCGTGGTCACGTATGCCCTCACCGATCCCGCCCGAAACTCCTGCTCGAGAGCTGCAAGGTCCACACCCTGCTCCGGATCGGTGGGAATCTCCCGAACGCGCAGGCCCATCCCCGAAATCGCGCCGAGCTGAGGCCATGCGCTGGGCGTCTCGATCGCGATCGTGTCGCCCGGCTTGGTAACCGCCCGCAGGCACAAGTTCACAGCTTCGAGCCCGCCGCTCACGATCAGGATTTCGTCCTCCTCGACAGCGGCGCCGGCGTCCAAATAGCGCAACGCGATGAGGCGCCGCAACTCGGGATCCCCGGGTGTCAGTCCTCGTATGATGCCGGCCGGGCTCGATCGGCGCGACGCTCGGACGGCAGCGCGCCTGAGGTCCTCACCAGGGAGAAGATCTGGGTTCAGAATGTCGAGCCCGAGTGATATCAGATGCGGACGACGCATGGCCGTGACGAGTTCGACCATCAGATCGCCCACGTCTACCGGCCGAAGAACCGAAGGCGGGGATTTTGCGCCGGCGCGGGACATTCGCCGCGGCACGGCCCGACGCACGTAGTACCCGGATCGCGGCCGCGCCTCGATCACGCCCTGTGCTTCGAGCTCGCGGTACGCGCGCAGAACCGTCCCCGGGTTCACTCGGTGGCTGCGGCTCGCGCGACGAACCGATGGGAGCCGGTCGCCCGCGCCCAGCACCCGCTGGTCGATGAGTCCCGCGAGTTGCTCCGCAATCCTGCTATAGGCAGTCATGTGGGGTCATAGGTCGCCGTATCGAATAAGGCAGAGCGTAGTGTCTCTGCCGCGCGCTGCCATCCCATGGCGACGATGGCGTCCGACCATTTCAATTGAAACCGATGGTGCCCCCTTTCGCGCGAACAGGCTCCCAACAGCCTGTACTACTCACTCTGCTGTAGATCTGTGTCTTGTTGCCGATCGACCCGATCCCCAATGTCTGCGCAACGGGGCGGAATGGAGAATCTTGAATGATCGTAGGAGCTGGAACGCGTGATGCTGCGCAATATACGCCGAGGAGAGCGTACCGATCCAGCGTGGCCTACTCTTCGCGTTACCGCTACGGGGTGTTGGACAGCCGAACTCCCGCGCTCGTTGGGCTTCTGGATCTCGACGGCACGGTCAGATACGTCAATGCCTGCGCCCTCCAGAACGCCGCCTTCCGGGCGTCCGAGGTCATCGGCAAGCGCCTCGAGAACATCCCCTCGTTGTGGACGGCGGGCGTAAACCCCCATCGACTGCGATCAGCCGTGCGCGACGCCGTCGCGGGCCGCGGATCTCAATTCGACTTCGTTATCGCCGACGGAACCGGCCGGCCATTGACGTTGCATTTCTCTCTCGAGCCGGTTCAATGTGCGGACAGAAAGACGGCATATTTTGTGTTCTCGGTTCACGATGTCACCGAACGGCGGCGCTCCGAGCGCGCCGCTCGAGTGGAGCTCGACCATGCGCAGGAAGCGGTCGTGCGGGTCGCGGCGGACGGAGAGATTCGATATGTCAACGATGCCGCATGCCGCCTGCTGGGTTACGAACGTGATGAACTCCTGGCGGTACGAGTGTTCGAGATCGACACCGACATGCAGCCGGACAAATGGCGGCTCTGGTGGCTCGAGCTCAAGTCACGCGGCACGCTGCAAATGCAGACGCTGGTCCGGCATAAGCACGGTTACAAGAGAATACCGGTCGCTCTTCTCGCCGACTACATCGAGCATGAGGGCTGGGAGTGCGCTTCTCTGCACTTGATCGACCTCGGAGAGCGTGCCGTATTCGGCGAGTATATTCGGCGTTCGGAAAGCTATGATCTCGTCACTGGGCTGCCGAACCGGGCTCAGCTGCTCAATATCCTCGCGCAGCGCCTTCGCGAAGGCGCTGGATCACCCGATGAGGTCGCTTTCCTCGTAGTCGGTCTGGATCGGCTGGCGCTGATCAACGACTCTTTGGGGAGGTCCGGTGGAGACCAGGTCCTGGCGGAAGTCGCGCGGCGCCTGACACGATGTGCGGGCGAGGCCGTGCCCGTCGGCCGGCTTACCGCCGACGAGTTCGCGATGGCGGTGGCCACCGGGCGGTCGGCAACCGCACATGCGGCGGAGCTGACCGACTCCATCCTGGCGGCCCTCTCCCGACCGATCCGAGCTGCAGAGGAAGAAATTTACGTCTCGTGCGGCATCGGAGTTGCGACGAGTCGCGGCGTCGGCGAGACGGCCGAGGACCTGATCACCAACGCCGGAACGGCGCTGCGCGAAGTTAGACGGCAGGCCGGCGGCTCCACGCAACTCCTTGCGCATAGAAGCCGCCTTCGCGGCCGGGAGCGCCTGCGTCTCGAAGCGGATCTCCACCGCGCGATGGAGCGCGGCGAGTTTGTCCTGTTCTATCAGCCGCGAGTCGACACCCGGTCGCTCAAGATCCGGCGCCTGGAAGCGCTCATTCGCTGGCCGAGGCCGGATGGGCAGTGGATTGCACCGGGCCGCTTCATTCCCATCGCGGAGGAAACCGGCCTCATCCACCCGATCGGCGAGTGGGCGCTGCGATCGGCCGTCATTCAAGCCAAAGCTTGGCAAAACCGTATCGGCTCGATGACCGGGATCAGCGTGAACTTGTCGGCCCGACAGTTCCGTCAACCCGATTTGATCCACGCCATCGCCCGGTTGCTCGAGATCACGGAGCTTCACCCGCGCTGCCTGGAACTCGAGCTCACTGAAACCATGCTGATCGGCGACGCCGAGGATGCGATTTGCTCGATGCATGCGCTCAAGGATCTCGGCATTCGTCTCTCGTTGGATGACTTCGGCACCGGATATTCGAGCCTCAGTTACCTGAGCCGCTTTCCAATCGACGCCTTGAAGATCGACCAGGTCTTCGTGCAGAAGATGGAGATCGACGCGGCAAGCTTGGCGATCGTGGACACCGTCATCTCCATTGCCCACCGCCTTGGCCTCAGCGTGACTGCAGAAGGGGTGGAAACTGAGCATCAGCGTGCGTTGCTGCGTGAGCGCGGCTGCGACGAGCTTCAGGGGTATTTGATCGCGCATCCGCTGCCGGCCTCACGGATCGAGTCGCTGCTCCATGCACAGGCCCTATCGAATGAACGATAGATTCGACACCGTCACTACGCAACCCGACGACGCCTCGTCCGCTCTCGAAGCTCCACCTGGTGCCTTCCAGGCGGTCTCCCGCGAACTGGACGCAATCGTCGGCGCCGCCGTCGAGCCCCATTCCATGCGCAATGCCGAACAGCTGCTGAGGACGCAAGCGGTGGTCCTGAACACCATGAGCGAAGGCATCGCCCTCGTCGATCCTGATGGGCGCATCGAATTCACCAATCCGGCCTTCGATCGGATGTTTCGCGGCAAACCGCGTGAATTTTCCGAGGTTATCAACGCCCTGCATTCCAGTCCGTACGGCCGGCTTCCTCGGCGCGTCGCCGCGGCCGCGCGCGGCCGGTCGGCCGGCGCCGGCCAAAAGCGTGAGATCCTGTTTAGCAGGAGCGACGGATCGCATTTCGCCTGCGAGGTGTCCTTTCTCAGCCTGGGTCCGACGGGCGGGGATAAGACCTTGGCCGTCGTGCAGGACCTGACGGAACGCAAGAAATTGGAGGCGGAGATTCTCGAAGTTGCCGGCAATGAGCGTTGGCGCTTGAGCGCAGACCTGCATGATGGTCTCGGTCAGGAGCTCACGGGCATTTCACTCCTGTTACGCGGCCTTGCAGAGCGCACGAATTCCGCACCGGCAAAAGTTCCTTCGGAGCTCGAAGAGATCATTGCCCAGGTGAATCGCACCATCCAAAGCGTACGCGACCTGGCCCGTGGCATTTCCCCGGTCACGGTGCGGCACGGGGACCTGGTGTCCGCCTTGAAGTGGTTGACGGCCTGGTTTCAGGACAGCCACGGCGTCGATGTCCGGCTGCACCTCATGATCCATCGCCCTCTTCTGATGAATGAATCGGCTGCCACCCATCTATATTTGATCGCTCAGGAAGCGATTAACAATGCCATCAAGCATGGCCGCGCCCGATCCGTGGTCGTCAAGCTTCGGACCAGCACGAATCTGGCGTACCTATCGGTTGCCGACGACGGCGTCGGCCTCTCCGACAATTCTTCGCGCGGCGCTGGGCTGGGTCTAAAACTTATGGAGTATCGCGCCGCCATGATCGGCGGGCGAATGCACATCAAGCGGCCGCGAAACGCCGGTACTCGCCTGCGCATCGTCTGTCCGCGAACTTCGGCCGAGTGAGCCTGGATGCGTGACTGACGGAGCTAAAGCCTCAAGACCACCTTGATGTAGCCGTCCTCGCGCGCATCGAACTTCGCGAAAGCATTGGGTGCGTCGTCGATGGCAATCCGGTGGCTGACTACGCGGCCAGGCGAGGCTGCTCCGCTCACGATCATATCGCGGAGCTTGCGGTTCCACCGCTCATCGTCGTCCCTGCCCAGGCAGATGCTGATGTTTTTGCCGAAGAACCGGGACCAGGGAACTCTGAGCTTGCCCGCAGCGAGCGACCCATCGGCCGCCTCGGTATCTTTGGGCGGCCAGACGCCTGTGATTGCGACCCGTCCCGCGGGATTCACGATCTCGGCGATGGCCTCGGTCACCCAGTAGGGATCCTCTTGATCGTAATTGGCTTTGGAACGGGCCTGAAACCCGATGGCGTCGACGGCGCAAGTGACTCCCCCGAGGGGCTTCTCCAGGCGAAAAGCGGAGCCGGCGCGTAATTGCGATTGCCGGCGGCGTATCTCTTCGACAGGGTCGTCGCGCAGGAAATCGATGGGAACGGCGCCCAACTCGCCTGCCTTCTCGAGTCGCTCCGCAATCGCATCGATGACGTAGATCCGCGCAGCGCCGCGCAGCCGCGCCGAATAGGCCGCCAGCAATCCGACCGAGCCTGCACCGAAGATGGCGACGGAATCGCCGGGGCCGACGTCGATGGTGGCGGCGGCGTGATAGCCGGTCGTGAACGCATCCGCCAACAGCACGAAATCGTCTTCCCACGAATCGCCGGGCTCACCGGGAAGCTTGAGACAGTTGGCATCGGCAAACGGCACACGCAGCAGCTCCGCTTGTGCGCCCTGATAACCGCCTTTGTTCGGATAACCGTAGGCGGCGCCCGCCTCGCCGGGATTGGTCGTTAGGCACGCGGAAGAGTGGCCGTCGACGCACATCGCACAGAACCCACAGCAAATATGAGTGGGAACGACGACTCGATCTCCCTTGGATAGGCTGGTCACGGCGCTGCCGACCTCTTCGACCACCCCCAAAGGCTCGTGGCCGATGATGCCTCCCTCGATGCCGCGCATCCGGCCCTCGTAAAAATGCAGATCCGTGCCGCAGATGGCACTCGAGGTGAGGCGCAATAGCACGTCGGTGGTTTCGCGCATCTCCGCATCGCGCACGTCTTTAACCGTGATGCAGCGTGTTTCTTCGAGAATGACTGCTTTCATCGATTACCATGCAAGCCGGTTATCCACGCACGCCGATTATCGCCGGGATCGCCGCTTCATGGAATCCGGCGTTCGACCAGTGCGCAAGCCACGATAAAACGACAGCATCCCTGGAAAAGCCGCACGGCCATCTCCCCACGCATCATCGGTGCCACGGCGGACCGCTACGCCTCGACTGCTCGATTACCTCCCCACAAGCCGTCAAGCGAGATGCGACCATGAGGAATTTATCGCGACGAGAGATGCTTCTTGGCGCTGCAGCATCGGCCGCCGCCTTAGGCGTGGCTGGCGCGGCAAGCGCGGCAGGCACGCCGGGCACGGCCACCTTCGGCAACCCGGACAGGCCTCCGGAAGGCCGGATCAACGCCAAGAGCCCCACCAGCCTCGATGATCCGGGGCCGCAGAATCCGGCCCTGGCGGGCCAGTTCCCGGATTTCCAGGATCCTCCGGCCACCGACGTGAACGGCATGCAATTGTTCTGGGCCTCGTTCAACAATGCCCACCGGCGCTACCAGAATGGCGGCTGGGCGCGCGAAGTCACGCAGGAAGATTTTGCGATCTCGAAGGATTTTGCCGGCGTCAATATGCGCCTCGGCCGAAATGGCATCCGCGAATTGCACTGGCATCAGCAGTCCGAATGGGCCATCGTCACGGACGGCGTGTGCCGGATCTCGGTCCTCGACGAACAGGGCCGCCCGCAGGTCGCCGATGTGAAGACCGGCGATCTGTGGTTCTTTCCGCCCGGTCTGCCGCACTCATTGATGGGCGTGGGTCCGACCGGCAGCGAGTTCTTGCTCGGCTTCGATAATGGCATGTCCTCGGAATTCAACACGCTGCTGCTCACCGACTTTATGGCGCATATACCGCCCTCGGTGCTCGCCAAGAACTTCGGCGTGCCGGCGGAAGTGTTCAAGGACATACCGGTGGACAATCTCTGGATCTTCCAAGGTACGGATCCGGGTCCCCTGCCCACCGTTCAGCAGGCGGTGCAGGGAGGCCGCGCCTCACCGCCGCATCCGTACGTGTGGCCATTCAGCGATCAGGAACCGGACCTCGTGACCAAAGGCGGGTCCGTGAAGATCGTCGACAGCACCCGGTTCAGCGTATCGACGACGACCGCTGCCGCGCTCGTCACGATCAAGCCGGGCGGCGTGCGCGAGCTGCACTGGCATCCGAACGCGGATGAATGGCAGTACTGGATCGAGGGCAAGGGTCGGATGACCGTGTTCGACACGGGCCCGAAAGCGACGACCGCAGACTTTCGGGCGGGCGATATCGGCTATGTGAAAAAGAGCCTGGGCCACTATGTGGAAAACACCGGCGACACGGATCTGGTGTTCTTAGGGCTCTTCAAGACCGATCGCTACCAGGAGGTCTCGCTGTCCGACTGGCTCACCCATAGTCCGCCGGAGATGGTGATGCAGACGTTGAACATCAGCGCTGAAACCTTCGCGAAGTTGCCCAGGAGCCGCGCGGGGGTGGTGCCGCGTTAGGCATGTGGTCATGAATTCGATCGACATTGCCGCAGCCGCCGGAACGACGTTTCAGACTGAGCTCGCAGCCCGCGATGCGCTCGAGGGACGCCGCACAGGTGTTCGCGCACTGTTGCCATTCATCGGACCGGCTCTCATTGCGTCCGTCGCCTATATGGACCCGGGGAACGTCGCGACCAACATTCAGGCCGGATCGACCTACGGATACCAGTTGTTGTGGGTCGTGCTGTCCGCCAACCTGATAGCAATGCTATTCCAGGGGATGTCGGCCAAACTGGGAATCGTCACCGGCCGGAATCTGCCGGAACTCTGTCGGGAACAGTTCTCCCGGCGGATCGTGGTCGGCATGTGGGTCGCATCCGAGATCGCCGCGATGGCGACCGATCTCGCGGAGTTTCTGGGCGGTGCCCTGGGCATCTCGCTGTTCTTTCACCTGTCGCTGCTCGCCGGCTTGACGATTACCGGGATTGCGACCTTTCTGATCCTGCAGCTCGATAAGAGAGGCTTTCGGCCGCTCGAACTGGTGATCGCCGCGCTCGTCGCGGTCATCGGCCTGAGCTACCTCTGCGAGCTTGCGATCGCCCCCCCGGATTGGCACGACGCCCTGGTGCACACCTTCGTCCCGCATTTGCGAGATCGTTCGGCCATCACCCTGGCGGTCGGGATCGTCGGTGCGACCATCATGCCGCACACGCTCTACCTGCATTCCGGTTTGACCCAGAACCGGACGCCCGCGCGTAACGAGATCGAACGACGCGGCCTGCTGCGATTCTCCAACCAAGAGGTGGTGATCGGACTCGGCTTTGCGGGCTTGGTCAACCTCGCGATGGTGATGACGTCGGCGTCCACGTTCGGCAAATCGGCATCCGCCATCACGGACATCGGCGTCGCGTATCACACGCTGATTCCGACTCTCGGCCTCGGGGCGGCAGGCTTGTTCCTGATCGCCTTGATGGCGTCGGGAATCTCCAGCTCCGTGGTCGGAACGATGGCCGGTCAGGTGATCATGCAGGGCTTCGTCGGATTCAGTATTCCGGTCTGGGTGCGCCGCCTGGTCACCTTGGTACCGGCTTTTATAGTCGCGGCCAGCGTCAATTCCATGACCGCCATGGTCCTCAGCCAGGTGGTGCTGAGCTTCGTATTGCCTCTGCCCATGATCTCGCTCGTCCTGCTGTCATCGCGCAAGTCGGTCATGGGAGGATACGTCATGGGCAAAGGGACGGCGCTGGTCGCAGTCGCGGCCACGGTCCTGATAGTCTGTCTGAATATAATCCTGATTGCGCAAATCCTGTCATAGCGCCCGCAGCCTCTTCCGGGGCCGCCGCCAAGACCCGCGTGCCGGCGCCGCTACCGGCACGCAATCATGCGCGTGCCGAGGGCAGCAGGACCGCAGGGGATGCCCGCGCCCGCCGGTAACGGCCGGGCGAAATGCCGAGGGAACGCACGAAGGCCTTGGTGAAGTTCGCCTGCGAGGAAAAGCTGCACTGGAATGCGATGTCGGCTATCGACGATTCGTTGGCCTCCAGAAGATCCTTGGCCCGCTGCAGTCGCCGCGCAGTCAAGTATTCGTGAACCGTGCGGCCGGTCGCCTTCTTGAATTCACGGGCAAAGTGATATCGGCTCAAGCATGCCACTTGGGCCAATTGCTCGAGGCGCAGATCGTGCTCGAGATTCGCCTCGATGAATTCGCACACGCGCTTCAGCCGGCGAGGATCAAGCCCTCTTCCACCGGATAGAGAATTCGAGCGCTCGCGATTGCCGCCGGCCAACTTATGAATCAATCGCGCCGCAAGTGTCGAAGCCAGCCCGTCGACCAGCAATGACCCGTGTCGAGTAGGCGTGTGCATCTCCACGACCAACGAACGAAGTACCGGCTCCAGCAGCGCATCTCGAAATCCCCCCTCATAGCGCAGCCCGTCGATGTCGCCCTCGAATCCGTAACCGCCGAGAGCCGCGGATCTGAAGCGGACCTCGGGCAGAAAGACGTGAAGTACTTCCGGAAGCGGACTCGAAAGCTCGATGAATTCCTCGCGCACTGAGGCGGGCGTAAGCCACAGCATTCCCGGTACGGCGTCGCTCGATTGCCGCACCGCGCCGGCCTGACGTGTGATGTGCGACCGGCCTCGCAACAGCAGCATCAATTCCGTGTCGCGGGCCGCACCCCGGATGATGACGCCTGGCGGATGACACCTCAGTTCGGCCGAAATATCCGGCCATGCCAGTTGCTCGGAACTCGCGATTAACCGTGATTGCGGATACTTGACGTCGCCACGACCCTGCATAAGCTTCTCTCCGCACCGGCAAGTGTTACCCTTATCGCCATTCCAGGCTGCGCGTTGATGTCGAGATCCGCGCCCGACATTACATTTGGAATGCCTCGGCGCGCCCCGTGCGGGCGGTTGCCTTGTGTTTCGTCCGTAGCGCGAATCGATTGCGCCGCTCGACGGCAATCCGAACGACATCGCGATTCCGTTTGTCTGAAGTATTTTTTTGGCCTGCGTCCATAGGAGGGAATTCATGCCCGGACTCGCTCGTCATAGACCCGCAATCGGCGCAATTATCTGCCTTGGATCACTCGCCGTTGACGGCGCCCCCGCCCAAGCACCAGGCGCCGTCGACCGCACCGCGGGCTACGATGCCGCAAGAGGCGAATCCGTATACACCACCTACTGCTCGGCCTGCCACGGAGCCAACGGCGAAGGGCGGTCCGGCATGTATCCGCCGATCAAGGGCAGCGGCGTCGTCACCAAGGAGGATGCGACGAAGCATATTCGCGTCGTGCTGGATGGTCTGCACGGGGCCAAGGCCGGCGGCGTGCTGTATACCGACTCCATGCCGCCATTCGGAGGCATCCTGAGCGATGTCGACGCCGCCAACGTCATCGACTATGAGCGCAGCTCCTGGGGCAATCACGGCAAACTCGTGGCTGCCGCCGAGGTCGCCGCACAGCGCGTTCCTGCAAAGAGTCGCTGAATATCTGGGCAAATTTCAACAGGAACCGAATGGCTCCGGGATGAATTACTCGCGACATTCTGTTTATTGATCCTATCCCCCTCAACAAAGAAGGAGATGGACCCATGAATGCTCGAGACATGAAATCTGGAAGGCGCGGGAAATATGCGGGTTTGGCCCTGATGTGCGCGCTTAGCGGCTTGTTCTCGGTTGCCGGCGCCCAAGCGGCCGCACCGCTCATCGACAGCCGATCGACCACCAGCGTCGCGACCGGCCCACAAGGCGCCGAATCCGCGGACCAGGAATTGCAGCAACGCGTGGCGGCGGCGCTGCACTCATCGCGCTATATCGATGACCGACATATCGATGTTTCGGCCGACGGAGGTGCAGTGGTGCTGAGCGGATTCGTGCTCAACGAATGGGACTTGCTCGACGCCCTAAGTGCCGCAAGGAAAGCCGCCGGTGGTAGACCCGTGATCGACGAGCTGTCGATCAAGCTGGGAGGACGTTAAAGGAGCGGATTCCGGCACACGATCCCCGCCCAAGTTGCACCGAGGGCGGGGATTGTTTCAATTGAAATAATCGGTACATCCCCGCGCAATTAACCGTCCATCCGGCACCCGCACACTCCGTTAAATGCTCGCCATCGTCCGTATTGCACTCAGCCGGCCCTATACCTTCATCGTAGCGGCCATCCTCATTCTCATCATCGGCTCGCTCGCCGCGATCCGCATGCCGGTCGATATTTTTCCGAGCATCAACATTCCCATCATCGGCGTGGCCTGGCAGTACCAGGGCTTGCCGCCCGACGCCATGGCCGGCCGCATCAACACTCCGTACGAGCGCGCACTGACGACGACGGTCAACGACATCGAGCACATCGAGGCGAACTCCTATACCACCTTCGGCATCGTCAAGATCTTCTTTCATCCGACGGCCAATATCGCCACCGCCAACGCACAGGTCACCGCGATTTCGCAGACCTTGCTGAAGCAGCTGCCGCCCGGCGCAACACCGCCCCTGATCCTCAATTACAGCGCCTCGACGGTACCCATCATCCAGCTCGCGCTGTCCGGCAAGGGGCTCACCGAGCAGAACCTGGCGGATCTTGGTCTGAACTTCGTGCGCCCGCCCCTGGTCACGGTACAAGGTGCGGGCATCCCCTATCCGTTCGGCGGCAAGACCCCGCAGGTGATGTTCGACCTCGACACCGCGGCGATGCAGTCGCGCGGCCTGACCGGCCAAGACGTCGCCAACGCGCTTGCCGCGCAGAACCTCATCACGCCGGCGGGCACGGAAAAGATCGGGGATTTCGAATACACCGTCAATTTGAACAGCGCGCCATCGAAAATTCCCGAGCTTGGTGATCTGCCGATCAAGAGCGTGGGGGGCGCAATGGTCTACATGCACGACGTCGCGCATGTGCACAACGGCAATCAAGTGCAGACCAATGTCGTACACGTGGATGGCAATCGCTCGGTTCTCCTGAGCGTGTTCAAGAACGGCAGCACCTCGACGCTCGACATCGTCAGCGGCATCAAGAAGATGCTGCAGGTCATCAAGCCCTCGCTCCCGGACACGCTCGAGGTCAAGCTGATCGGCGACCAGTCCATATTCGTGCGCGCCTCGATCCAAGGCGTGATCCGCGAAGGCGTGATCGCAGCGGCCCTCACCAGCCTGATGATCCTCTTGTTCCTTGGCAGCTGGCGCTCGACGCTGATCGTGACCACCTCGATTCCGCTGGCGGTATTGGGCGCGATCGCCACCCTGTCGGCGATCGGCGAGACGCTCAACATCATGACCTTGGGGGGCCTGGCGCTCGCCGTGGGCATACTCGTCGACGAGGCGACGGTGACGATCGAGAGCATCAACTATCATCTCGAGCAGGGCAAAGAGGTCGAAACCGCCATCATCGATGGCGCCTCGCAGATCGTCGTCCCGGCGTTCGTCTCGTTGCTCTGCATCTGCATCGTGTTCATTCCGATGTTCTTTTTGAGCGGTGTGGCGCGCTTTCTGTTCGTGCCCATGGCGGAAAGCGTGATGTTCGCCATGGTCTTCTCGTTCCTGCTCTCCCGCACGCTGGTACCGACGCTCGCGAAATATCTGCTGCACATGCATGTCGCGCACGTCGATCAGCACGGCGATGCCGCCGGTGCGCCGAGGTCCAGGAATCCGCTGGTACGCTTTCAACGCGGCTTCGAAGAGGGCTTCACGCGGTTTCGCGCCGGGTATCACGACATGTTGGCGCTCGCCATCGAGCATCGGCGCGTCTTCGTCGCCGGATTCATGGGCTTCATCGCGCTCTCGTATCTGCTCGCGCCGTTTCTCGGCCGCAATTTCTTTCCGCAGGTCGACGGGGGTCAGATGCTGCTGCACGTGCGCGTGCCGGTCGGCACGCGCATCGAGGAGACCGCCGCGCGCTTCACGGATGTGGAGAAGGCGATCCGCGAGGTGATCCCGCCCGCCGAAGTGGAGGCAATCGTCGACAACATCGGCACGTACCTCTCGTCGATCAACACCATCTACAACAACACCGGCACGATCGGCGAATCGGACGGCGATATCCAGGTCTCGCTCAACCACGGTCATGCCCCGACCGCCGGTTACGTCGCTCGCCTGCGCGATGAGCTGCCGCGCCGTTTCCCCGGCATGACGTTCTCGTTTCTGCCGGCGGATATCGTGAGCCAGATCTTGAATTTCGGCGCGCCGGCGCCGATCGATCTGCAGGTCCGCGGCAACAACCTCGGCGCGGATTATGCCTACGCCAACAAGCTCCTGGCGCAGGTCCGCCATGTCACGGGCGTCGCCGATGCGCGCATCCAGCAGTCGGCGGCGCTCCCGACCCTCGATGTCGACATCGACCGCACGCGGGCGCAATACACCGGTGTGACCGCGGCCGACGTGACCAACAGCCTGGTCGTGAACCTCGCGAGTTCGCTCCAGGTTGCGCCCACCTACTGGCTCAACGAGAAAAACGGTGTCACCTACCCGATCGCGCTGCAGACCCCGCAATACCAGGTAGACACACTGCCGGCCCTGCAGAATCTGCCCGTCAACGCTACCGGCGCGCCGACCACCGTGCTCGGCGGCATCGCCAACATCCATCGAACCCACAGCGATGCCGTGGTTTCGCAGTACAATATTGCCCCGATGGTTCAGATCTACGCGACCACCCAGGGACGGGATCTCGGCGCGGTCTCGAGCGACATCCAGAAAATCATCGCCCGCAACGACAAGGACAAGCCGAAAGGCACGATCGTCGCCCTGGTCGGCCAGACCGCGACCATGAATAGCGCCTACGAGGGCCTCTTGTTCGGACTCCTGGGCGCCATCGTGCTGGTCTATTTCGTGGTGGTGGTCAATTTCCAGTCCTGGACCGACCCCTTCATCATCATCACGGCGCTTCCAGCGGCGATCGCGGGCATCATATGGATGCTGTTTGCGACTCATACCACGCTGTCGGTGCCGGCGCTTACGGGTGCGATCATGTGTATGGGCGTGGCCACCGCCAACAGCGTGCTGGTGATCAGCTTCGCCCGCGAAAAACTCGACGAGATCGGCGATGCGACGCAGGCCGCGCTCGAAGCGGGATTCGTGCGCCTGCGCCCGGTATTGATGACGGCGCTCGCCATGGTCATCGGCATGCTGCCGATGGCCCTTGGCCTGGGCGAAGGCGGCGAGCAGAATGCCCCGCTCGGCCGGGCGGTGATCGGAGGTCTCATCTTTGCCACGGTCTCGACCCTCTTCTTCGTCCCTGTGATGTTCAGCATCGTCCACCGGCACCACGGCCCGAAGCCCTTGCCGGATTCAAACCCCGGAGCCCAACATGTCCCAGCCTGATCGAGATCCCGGCCGCCCCGTTCCGCGCCGGCTGCGCGTGGCCGCCGTCGGCTTTGTGCTCCTCACCATCGCCGTCGTCGCCTATGGCCTGGGCTCGCGCGCCGCGCAGAACTCGAGCCTGCGCGATTTGACCGAAGAGCAATCCCTGCCGGTCGTCGCCCTGGTAACGCCGACCCAGGCTGAGCATCACGACGGCCTGGACCTGCCCGGGCGCCTGGAGGCCTACATCCGTGCGCCCATCTATGCACGCGTCCCGGGGTATCTCAAAAGCTGGAAGTACGACATCGGCAGCAAGGTGAAGGCCGGCGACGTGCTCGCCGAGATCGATACACCTGATCTCGACCAGCAGCTCATGCAGGCGCGCGCGAGCCTGCGGGTCGCCGAGGCCAATGCCAAACTCGCGCAAATTACCGCGGAGCGCTGGCAGTCGCTCGCCAATACCGACGCCGTCGCCAAGCAGGACGTCGATACGCGCACGTTCACCTGGAACGCCAACGTGGCCCAGGTCAAGGCGGCGCAGGCGAACGTCGACCAGCTGGTCGCCCTCGAGGGTTTCAAACGGCTGATCGTGCCGTTCGACGGCATCGTGACCGCGCGCGAGACCGACATCGGCGCGCTCATCAACGTGGGATCCACCGGCGGCGGCATCAGTGTGGGGTCCGCCGGCGGCACGGAGCTGTTCGTGGTCTCCGAAACGCGGAAGCTGCGCGTCTACGTCAGCGTGCCGCAGAACTACGTGCCGAGCGTGCCCCCCGGCACCAAGGCCACGATCACGGTGCCCGAGCATCCCAACAAAACTTACAGCGGAACCGTGGAGGCTTCGTCTCAGGCGGTCATCCCGACCACCGGCACGACGCTCATGGAACTCATCGTCGATAACAGCGCCGGAGAGATGATGCCGGGCGACTACGCCAGCATTCATCTGCAAATCCCGGCCGCTGCCAACGTGCTCAGCGTGCCCTCGAGCGCGCTGATCTTCAACGCCAAGGGGCTGTCCGTCGCCACCGTGGACGCCCACAATCGCGTTCTGATCAAGCCCGTGTCCATCGAGCGCGACCTGGGGGCGATCGTCGAGCTCGCCACGGGCGTCTCTCCGAACGACCGGGTGATCCAAAATCCCCCCGATGGCATCGACAACGGCGCCGAGGTACGCCTCGCAGGCGGGGCCGCCGGCCAAGCGAAGAGTAAAAATGAAAAAGGCTAAGGCCGCACCTTGGGCCGGCGCGGGGGTGACGCTGCTGCTCGGCGCGTGTTCGCTCGCACCGCCGCTGAAAACCCCGGTAATTCCAACCGGGGATGCCTATAAGGAAATCGGACCCTGGACGCCGGCGCAGCCCGCGGACCGCCTGCCGCGCGACAGCTGGTGGACACTCTACGACAGCGCGGAGCTCGACGAATTCGAGAAGCGGTTGATCGCCGGGAACCCGACGCTCGCCACGGCGCTGGCGAACTATTCGCAGGCCAAGGCGCTGAGCGATCAGGCGCGCGCGGGGCTGTTTCCCACGATGACTGTCGACCCCAGCCTGGAGCGCGAACGCCATTCCGCCAATGCGCCCTTCTATGGACACACCGAGCCGTACTACTACAATGACAACGTCGTTGGCGGCAGCGTCAGCTACGAGCTCGACCTGTGGGGGCAGATTCGCAACGAGGTCGCCGCGGGCGCGGCCAACGCCGCCGCATCCGCCGCGGATCTAGAGAATGCGCGCCTATCGCTGATCGCACAGCTGGCCGAGGATTACATCCAGCTGCGCAGCCTCGATCGCGAGGACGATATTCTCGATCAAACGGTAATCGCCTATTCGCGCGCGCTCAAATTGACCGAGCAGCTCCACGGCGCCGGCATCGCCCCCGGTCTCGACGTCTCCCAGGCGCAGACCCAGCTCGATGCCGCGCGCTCCCAGGCGGCGCAGACACTTGCTCAGCGCGCGCTGATGGAACATGCGATTGCAGCGCTCCTCGGAGTATCGGCCTCGACCTTCTCCATCAAGCCGCAGATCGTCGACATCAAGCTTCCGCAGATTCCGAGCGGAGTCCCCGCGACGCTTCTCCAGCGCCGTCCGGATATCGCGGCCGCGCAGCGGCGCATGGTTGCAGCCAACGCCAATATCGGGGTGGCGCGTGCGGCGTATTACCCCACGATCACCCTGGGCGCCCAGGCCGGCGTCCAGAGCACCAGCTATTCGAACTTGCTGAGCGCGCCGAGCTCGTTCTGGGCCGTCGGACCGAGCGCGCTGCTGACCGTGTTCGACGGCGGCCTGCGCCGGGCGCAGGTCCGCCAGGCGCGCGCCGAGTTCGACGCCTCTGCCGCGACTTACCGCTACACCGTGGTCAGCGCCTTTCAGCAGGTCGAAGACGACCTCGCCACACTCAATCACTATCACGACGCCACGGCTGAAGAGAAGGCCGCCGTGGACGCCGCACAACGTAGCCTCGACTTCTCGCTGGCGCTCTACAAGCAGGGCGCCACCAACTATCTCACGGTCGTCACCTCGCAGACCGCCCTCCTGCAGACGCAGCTCCAAGCGCTCAATCTCGACACCCTGCAGCTAAACGCCAGCGTCGATCTCATCCGCGCGCTCGGTGGTGGCTGGGAGGATACCGCGAGGGTTCAGGACGGCAAGCTGGTGTTCCCGAAGGGACGTAGTTAGGCACAACGCCGCACCCGTCGGGCGCCGACGGAGTTGATGCTGTTCGACTATGGCGTTGACTTTGTGGCGGCGGGGCGCCGCGCCTGACGGCGCGGCGCCCGCCGGAGTTAA
>JBEKHK010000016.1:0-86864 GCA_050012315.1 Steroidobacteraceae bacterium
GCCGCAAGGCCGCGGCGGCCTGATCTCGGAGACAGGCTCCTAGGCGGCGCGGGCCTTTGCTACGCCGCCAATCGGGCGAATGCGTCGCGGGTCATGTTCTCCGGCGCCGCGGCCGTGGCGACCACGTTGTCCTCGATCCGGATGCCGCCGTACGGGCGCAGTTCGTCTACCACCGCCCAATCGATGTGCGCGCGGCGCTTGTCCTCGCGCGCGGCCTTGAGCAGCGAGTCGATCCAATAGATTCCCGGCTCGACCGTCACCACCACGCCCGGCTCGAGCATGCGCGTGAGCCGCAAATACGGATGCCCTTCGGGACGCTTGCGCTCCCCGCCCTGCACATCGTCCATCACGCCGCCGACATCATGTACTTGGAGCCCCAGCAGGTGACCGATGCCGTGCGGAAAGAACACACTGGTCACGCCCTGTTCGAGCGCATCGGGGCCCGCGATGTGGGTCAACCCGGCCTCGTGCAGCACGTCGCCCAGCATGCGGTGCGCCGATAAATGCACCTCGCGGTAGTCGCGCCCTGAGACGATCTCGCCGCAGAGCCGCAGCTGGGCGGCGTTGAGGCGCTCGACGAGCTCGGCGAAGCGGCCGGGGGCCGCTGCGTAGGTGCGGGTGATATCCGCCGCATAGCCGCGGTATTGCGCGCCGGCGTCGATCAAGAAGGAGCGCAGGACCGGGGGTGTCCGCCGATCGAGGTGCTGGTAATGCAGCACGGCCGCATGCTCGTTGTAGGCGACGATATTGTTGTAGGGCATCTCCTCTTCGCGCAGGGCGCACGCCGCGAGATAGCTCATATGGGCCTCGTATTCGGATTCTCCGCGGCGAAACGCCGCGAGCGCTGCCCGGTGGCCCCGGGCGCCCAGCGCGCTCGCACGTCGCAGGCATTCGAGCTCATACGGCGTCTTGACCGCCCGGCCGTAATGCAGCCGCGCGAGCAGCTCCGCATCGTTGAGCGAGGGCGCCTCGTTCGTCGGGAAGCATCCGGGCGGGAAGCATTCGGGCGGTCCTATGAAGGCGACTCGTCCGAGTGCCGTCCAGGCGGCCTTTGCTTTCGCGGGATCGGGCATCGGCGTCAGGTCCACCGAATCACACCAGGGCTCGCGCGGCATGCACGCGGGCTGATGCCAGTAGTCGCTCGGCTGATGAAACAACACCCGAGGCCGCGCGCCCGGTACATAGACCAGGATGCATTGTGGGTTGTCGACAATCGGCACCCACGATTTGAAGTGCGGGTTCACTTTGTAGGGGTACGCTTGATCGTCCAAGAACAGCGTGGGCGGGGAGCCCGCGTGAACGACCAATGCGTCAAAGCCGAACGCCTCGAGCGCGGCGTCGGCCCGCCGCGTCAGAGTCTGCAGGTGCTCCGCATAAAGCTTATCCGGCCCCGCTTCGTGCATGCTGACTCCCAATCGTGACGTTTTCCCAAGGTTAAGCCCGTGTTAAAGGCGCTCCATGATCGCGAAAGTGATATGAAATTGAGCCGAAACACTCTAAAATCGGCCCGGACATTTGGGTGGAAGCCCAAGACAACACGCTTGCCTAAAACGTTATCATTAAATTTCTGGGGTATCGATAGATGAAGACCAAACTTGCATTAAGCGCTTTTGTCGCTGCATTGGTGCTGAGTGCCTGCGGCAGCAAGACCGAGGCTCCTGCTCCGACGAGCGACACGACTCCTCCGCCTGCTGCGACGCCGGCGCCGGATTCTGCCGCCTCCGCCGCTGCTGATTCGGCTGCCGCTGCCAGCGCTGCTGCCGACGCAGCCTCGTCTGCGGCTTCCGCTGCATCGGCTCCGAAGCAGTAATCGCTTCGATCGCTGATCCATGCCCGGGCGGACGGCCTTCGCGGTTCGTTCGCTCGGGCAGTGTCTTTCAAGGGTGTAAGGAAAGCGACTTCGTTGCTCGTCAGCATTCGCGACTGCAGACACTCGAAGAAGGATCGCCAGTGGATCCAGGACGTCTACCCTGAGTATCTCGATGCTCTCTCGGACCTGAACACAGGTCTTTTTTCCGTCCTGGGCACCAGCAATCCGCACCAGGATGAGATCTTCGCCAACTGGTTTGCGAACGATCACTCTCATCCCCTGATCATTTCCAAGGGTCCCGATTCGGTGGGATTTGCGCTCGTGACCCGTCCGCGGGTGGCTCCGGCGGGGGAGGCGGCGGTCAATTACCATATGTCGGAGTTCTTCATCCGCAAGCCTCATCGCCGCCTCGGCATCGGCCGGGACGCGGCGAGGCTGATTTTCGACCGCTTCGCGGGCGACTGGGAAATCGTCGAATACCAGCGCAATCCCGCCTCCGTCAACTTCTGGCGCGGAGTGCTCGCCGCCTATTGCAAGGGCCGCTTTACCGAGCGCACGCGCAACGGCGAGGTGCACCAGCGCTTCACCAGCAGGTCTCCCGCAACCCGTTGAACCATCAGAGGTTCCGGCGCGGCGCCGGCACCCGCCGAAGTGCCGGCCGGCCGGCACTAAAGTCTCGCCGGACCCGGCCGACACTAGGGGGAGCGACCAAACTCGATGGCAGCTGACGCCACGATCCTCCGAGAGTGCGAATTGACAAGCGCCCAACTACAGAATTCCTCGAATCCGCCCCCGATGCAATACGAGACCGCATTCGATTTCATCCGTGCACTGGCCGGCGAGTTGTCGGGCGGAAAGGTGGATCTTCCGTCGTTCCCCGAAGTCGCCGTGCGCGTGCGCCGGATTCTGTCCGATCCGAAATCCTCCGTCGACCAAGTCGTGCGGGTGGTAGGGTCCGAACCCGCCTTGGCCGCGCGCCTGATGCGTATCGCCAATTCGGCGTCCCTTAATCGCAGTGGCAGGCCGATCACCGAATTGCGCACCGCGATCAGCCGCATCGGCTACAACATGGTGCGAAGCGCCTCCATCTCCTTCGCCATGGCTCAGATCCGAAACAGCAACAAGCTCGCGGGCCTCGAGCACTATCTCCAAGACGTTTGGCAGCGCAGCACCCGCGTCGCCGCCTTCGCCTACGTACTCGCGAAAGTCTGCACCCGGTCGCGGATCAATCCGGACGAGGCCATGCTGACCGGCATGATGCACAGCATCGGCAAGCTGTATGTATTGACGCGCGCGGCCGCGCATCCCGAACTGTTCGCAAGCGCCGCGGTGCTCGACGACATTCTCGAGCAATGGCATCCCTCGATCGGCAAGGCGATTCTGGAGAACTGGGAATTCTCGGAGGCGATGGCGCAGGCGGTCGGCGAGCAAGTGGAACTCGACCGGACCGAGCCCGAGACCGCCGATCTGAGCGACATCCTCGCCATCGCGGTATTGATTGCCCGGCACGGCGAGGACTTGCCGGCGCTCGCGGCAGACCTGAAGGGCCTGCCCGCCGCCCTGCGTCTCGAATTGAACGAAGCGCGCATGACGAACGTGCTCAAGGACTCCGCGTCCGAAATCGTCGCGCTGAGCGAAGCGCTCGGCTCCTGAGAGCGCCGCGCGGCTTCGCCGCCCAAGAACCGTCCCCGGTCGCGCCGCCTCAGCGTTGCGCGGCGATCGCCTCCGCCACGTAAGCGACATTGCCCGGTGTGATTCCCGCAAGATTCATGCGGCTGTCGCCGAGCATGTAGATATGGTGCCGGGCCCGCAGCGCTTCGACGGCGGCGCCGGAAACTCCCAGCAGCGAGAACATGCCACGCTGGCGCTCCAGGAAATCGAACGTGCCGTCCTTGGTCAACGCGCGAAGATGATAGGCCAGGAGCGATCGCATGTCGGCGATGCGGTTGCGCATCGCGGCGAGCTCTTCGATCCAGGATTGCCGCAAGGCGGGTTCCGCAAAGATGCAGGCGGCGATCGCGGCGCCATGATCGGGCGGCATCGAATAGATGCTGCGCGCGATCTGCAAGACGTGGCTCTGCACGGCATCGGCTCGCGCCTCGGATTCGCTCACGGTGATCAGCGCGCCGACCCGCTCCCGATACAAGCCGAGATTCTTCGAATGCGACACCGCGATGAGGGCCTCCGGGACGCTGTCGACGATGAGCCGAACCCCGGCCACATCGTCCTCCAGATTGGAGCCGAAGCCCTGGTAGGCCAGATCGAGAAACGGCGTCAGCCGCCGCTCGAGCAAGAGATCCGCGAGCCGCTTCCACTGTTCCATCGACAAATCCGCGCCCGTCGGATTGTGGCAACAGGCATGCACCAGCACGACGTCGCCGGGGGCGGCTCGATGCAGCTGCTCGAGCATGTCGTCGAAGCGCAGCTCGCGGCTCCCGGCGTCGTAATACGGATAGCGCGCGAGCTCGAGTCCCGAACTGCCCAAGAGCGGGATGTGATTGCCCCAGGTAGGGTCGCTCACGTGCACGGTGGTCTCCGGGGCCGCCGCACGAATGAGCTCCGCGCCGACGCGCAGGGCTCCGCATCCGCCGGGTGTCTGCGCCGTCCTCACGCGCCGCGCCCCACGTGCGCTGCGGGAAGCACCGAGCACCAATTCCTCCACGGCATCGTTGAATTCGGCGCGGCCGGCCGCCGCCACATAGGATTTGGTCGATTGCGCCTTGAGGACGGTCTGCTCCGCGCGGCGCACGCTGTCGAGAATCGGGGTGCTGCCGTTCAGGTCGCGGAACACGCCGACGCCCAGGTCGACTTTTTGCGGAGCGGGATCGGCGCGAAATTGAGCCATCAGCCCGAGAATGGCGTCCGGGCTCAGGCGGTCGAGATGTTGGAACAAAAGAGCGAACCCCCTCAATCTGGCGAGTGGCGGAGTATAGTCGAAGGCACGAGAGATCCGCGCCGCCGCGAAGGGCGGGCGGGCGGGGCGCCGCGACCATCGGGGGCGCCCGCAAAGGTTTTGCAGGCGCGCCGCATGCTCCCCGTCTCCAATCAAAGACAGTGGTTCGGTGACATTTTAAAGCGGTAGCGTGTACGCTTTAGTTCCTCACACGCGGGAGAATCGAGTATGGCACTTTGGAACGAGAAACCCTCACCTGCGCCGGCGCCTCGGAAAGAACCGATGACGCCGCCCCCCGCAGGCAGCGCGGCGCCGCCGCCGGCCCCCGCGCCGGCTCCGTCACCGGAGCGCGCGGTCAGCGCGAACGAGGCGGCCTTGGCCTCCGCGCCCCGCCGCGCAGTCCCGGCACCGGCGCCGATATCGCGCGAAGCGGGCGGCGAATCGGTGATCGCCGCCAATCTCACCATCGAAGGCAAGATCGAGGGCTCCGGCAACGTTCGCATGGCGGGACGCTTCAAGGGCGACGTTCGCATCGACGGAAATTTCAGCATCGAGCCGGGCGCGCATTTGACCGGGCAGGTATTGGCCGCCGTGGTGGTGGTCGGCGGTGAATTGCAAGGCAACATCGAGTCGGCGAAGCGCGTCGATGTGCTCGAGGGTGGGGTGATCGTCGGCGACGTGAAGGCCGGGTCGATCACCGTGGCGGCGGGCTCGCGCATGCGCGGCCACGTCGAGTTCGGTTGGGATGACGAGAAGAAAGGAAAGCTTCCGGGCTCCGCGGTGGGCAGCTAGGCCGGCCGGGTCGAGCTCATGGTGAACGTTGTTCGGCAAGGCAGTCTCGGCGCCACGCGAACCTGTCCGCACTGCAAGGCGGTGGTTTTGCAAAGCGCCAACGTCTGCCCGGGCTGTCAACATCACCTTCGATTCAACGTCGCCAACTCCGAGCCGCAGGCCGCGGGTCACGCGGCGATGCGGCTCGAAGGCTCGATCCAGCATCCGGGCCGAGGCGCATGCGAGTACTGCGTCGTGGTGTCGATCACCAACGAGCAAGGCGAGAAGATCGCGCGGCATGTGGTCGGCGTCGGCGCGCTCGCGGCCGGCGAGCGCCACAAATACAGCTTTTCCGTGGAAGTGACTCCGGCGCGCGGGCCGGGCAGCGTCAAGCGCTAGACCAGGCCCGCGCGCTCCTCAGCGAAGCGTGCTTCCCTCGATGTCGATGAAGCGCAGAAACTCCGCGCGCGTGCTGGCGTCGCCGCGGAACGTGCCGAGCATGCTCGAGGTGATCATCGATACGCCGCGCTTGTGCACGCCGCGCGTGGTCATGCACTGATGAACCGCATCGATCACGACACCGACTCCGCGCGGCTTCAACACCTCGTTGATGCAGGTGGCGATTTGGGCGGTGAGCTTCTCCTGCACCTGGAAACGCCGCGCGAATCCATCGACCACCCGCGCGAGCTTGCTGATGCCGACCACGCGCTCCCGGGGCAGGTACCCGACATGGGCGCGGCCGATGATGGGCGCCATGTGATGTTCGCAGAACGATTCGAACGCGATGTCGCGCAGCACGACCATCTCATCGTATCCCTCCACCTCCTCGAACGTCCGCCGCAGGTATGCCCTCGGGTCGGTGCCATATCCCGAGAACCAGTCGCGATAAGCATCGACCACGCGCTTCGGGGTATCGCGCAGCCCCTCGCGCCGCGGGTCGTCGCCGGCCCAGCGCAACAGCGTCTGCACCGCCGCCTCGGCGGCGGCGCGCGTCACACGGGGCTTCTTGCTATCGTTGGCCATCGGGCGCTCCTTTGTCGTCATGTGCGTCGAACACGACCTCGCCGTCGAGCAGCGTGATCTCGCAATGCAGGTTCCGCAGCTCCGGCGAGGGGATGGCGTAGGGATTCTTGTCCCACACCACGATATCCGCGTCCTTGCCCACTTCGAGCGAGCCCGTGCGGCCCTCCAGAAATAATTGTCTCGCGGCCCAGACGGTGTACGAGCGAAGCGCCGTATGGATGTCGACCGCCTCCGCGGTACCGAAGGGATGAGGCCCGAAGGTTCCCTTCGACGCCTCCCGCTCCACCGAGGACCACAGCCCGTAACGCGCCGGCAGCGGGGTGACCGGATAGTCCGATCCGCCGCCCCAGACGATGCCTTTGTCGAGATAAGTCTTGAGCGGCATCAGGCGCCGGGATCGCTCCGGCCCGAAGTTTCCGGCATAGGTATCGCCAATCCACCAGGTGAAGGGGGCCTGCGCCTCCGGATATCCGGCATCGTATTTCCGCTGCAGCATCGCCATCGTCTCGATGGCATGATCGGTGGGAATGTTGGCGTGAATGATGCTGTGTCTCAAACCCATGATGGGTTTGTCGGCGAGGACCTGCGCGTAGGTGTCGACCACCCAATCGATGGCGCGATCACCTATCGCATGAGTGCCGACGTGCACGCCCGCATCGTGGAACAGCCGGACCTGCTGGCGGTAGATTTCGGGATCGACGGACGGGTAGCCGCGGTTGCCCGCGTCCACGCCGGTCGAATTCTTGTTCCAGTCCTGGTAAAGCCACGCCGTGCGTCCGCCGCCGCTGCCGTCCATGAAGATCTTCGCGCCGCAGGACAGGAGGCGCCCGTCGCCCAGGGACTGCGGCGGCCGCGGCTGCGCCTGTATCTCCTTGAGCGCCGCCCGCGCCGAATCGAGCGTGGTGCCCGCGTACCAGAGCACGCAAATGCGCTCCTTGAGCTTGCCCTCGCGCAGGAGTTCGGCGTAGGCGTCCCACGTGGGGCGGCCGATCCAAGGGTCCTTGACCGAGGTCATTCCTTCGCGATGAAGCAGCTCGATGCTCTCGAGGATGCCCGCCCGGCGCTGCTCGGGCGTGGGCGGCGGAATGAGGTCGCCCACCAAATCCTGCGCCGCCTCCTTCAGCACGCCGGTCGGCGCGCCGCTCGCGTCGCGGTCGATGGTCCCGGCCTTCGGATCCGGCGTATTCGCCGAAATCTTCGCGAGGCGCAATGCCGCCGTGTTCGCCACCCCGTAGTGTCCCGTGGTGTGCACCAGCCATACCGGGTTGTCGGGCGATACCGGATCGAGATCGGCGGCAAGCAGGTAGCGCCGCTCCGCGAGCTTGCCCTCGTCCCACCCGTCGCCTTGCAGCCACTCACCGGGTTTCAGGTGTGCGATCCCGTCGCGAACCCGGCGGACGGCCTCCGCGACCGTCGTCACGTCGCTCAAGCGCACGTGGTAGAGCTCGACGATGCCGCCGTCGGCGATGTGCGCGTGGCTGTCGATGAGCCCAGGTGTTGCCGTACGACCGTTCAGGTCGATCCGGCGGGTCCGCGCGCCCGCGAGGCGAAGGATCGCCGCGTCCGTGCCCACCGCAACGATCCTGCCGCCGCGAACCGCGAGGGCTTGCGCGACGGAGTCCTTGCCGTCGACGGTGAGGACCGTGCCGTGAAACAGCACGAAATCGGGAGCCGGAGCGGAGCGTACGGCGGCCTCGGCGCAGGAAGCCGGGCGGCCTGCGAGGAGGGCGAGCGCGCCGAGCGCGAGCGCGCACGCGCACGCCGACAGCGGCGGCATATCGCCCGATCGGGGCGGCCGCAATCGCGGGGCTCGCTCGATTGCGTTGACTCGGGTGAACATTAGCGACATCCTCGCATTCTTTTTTTCGGACCTTATTCGCAGGAGATGCTAGTGGAACACCGTGCCCGCTTGAAGTCGATCGGCGTCGTGCTCGCCGCCCTGGCTGCACCTTTTGCCTGGTGCGCGCCCCTCAGCGATTCGGCGGCTCACGACACCGCGCATGACATATTCAAGCAGTTGATAGAAATCAATTCCACGGATTCTATCGGAAGCACCACGCTCGTCGCGCAGGCGATGGCGAAGCGGCTGCTCGACGCCGGCTTCCCGGCGGCCGACGTGACCGTGCTCGGACCCAACGATCGGAAGGGCAACATGGTGGCGCGCTACCGGGGCAAGCCGGGCTCGAAGCTGAAGCCGGTGCTGATCATCGGGCACACCGACGTGGTGGAGGCGAAGCGCGAGGATTGGACCACGGATCCCTTTCAATTCGTCGAGAAAGACGGCTATTACTACGGGCGCGGGACGCAGGACATGAAGGATAGCGACGCCATCGCCGTGACCGCTTTCATCCGCATGAAAAAAGAGGGATTCGTGCCGGACCGCGACATCATCCTCGCGCTCACCGCGGACGAGGAAGCGGGAACGTCCAACGGCGTGAGCTGGCTGCTCGAGCATCATCGCGACCTCATCAATGCGGAATTCGCCCTGAATCCCGATTCCGGCGGCGTCGTCACGGAGCATGGCAAACCGATGACGGTCGAGTTCGAGGCGACCGAGAAGCTCTACGCGGACTATCAGCTGCTCGCGACCAATCCCGGAGGCCACAGCTCCCTGCCCCGGCCGGACAATGCCATCTATCACGTCGCGGACGCGCTCGTGGTCCTGCAGAAGTCGGCGTTTCCGTTCGAATTGAACGAGGTCACGCGCGGATACTTCGAGGAGATGGCCAAGATAGAGACCCCCGACACGGCGGCCGACATGCGCGCCATCCTGCAGACGTCCCCCGATGAAGCGGCCATCGCCCGGCTCTCGAAAGACCCGCGCTACAACTCGACCATGCGCACGACCTGCGTCCCCACCATGCTCGCGGGCGGCCACTCCTACAATGCCCTGCCGCAGCGGGCGGAGGGCAACGTCAACTGCCGCATCTTTCCGGGTCACTCGCAGGAGGAGATCCGCCTCGATCTGGTGAAGTTGTTCAATGATCCTGCCCTGTCGGTGCGATACCGAGCCGACGACGGCACGATGTCGGACCACGGCTCGGATCGCAAGGCCATGAGCCCGCCGCCGCTCAATCCCGACGTGATGGCGGCGCTGCGCGGCGTGTCGAACAAGCTCTGGCCGGGCACTCCCGTGGTGCCCATCATGGAGACCGGCGCTTCCGACAGCATCTACACCATGATGGCGGGGATCCCGAGCTACGGCATCAACGGCGTGGCGATCGACCGGGACGACGTTCGCATGCACGGCAAGGACGAACGGGTGAAGATCGAGTCGTTCTATCGGGGAGCCGAGTTCTATTACGAGTTCTTGAAGTCGTTGACGACGCGCAAGCACTGAGCGCTCATGAGGGTGCACGCCACAGTTCGGGGAACAAGGGATGATGCATCGGCGCGCCGGGCGGGAGCTCGGCGGAGAGCTCCGGGAATTCCGGCGAGGTCCTCCACCGCCGCGGCGCATGGACGATGTCATCACCCAGGAACCGCACCGAGAACACGCGCCTGCGGCGCGTGCCGTCGACGCCCCGCGAGGCATGCAGCGTCAGCATGTGAAAGCACACGGCATCGCCCGGCTCGAGTTCCCAACCGAGAATGGGATATTTCCCGCGGTTCGCCTCGATGTCCGGCAGGTCCGCAAGACTGCCTTCCGGGAACCACTTCGCCTGGGAATCCATGAACGAACGCGGCATGAGCCACGGCCCGAGGTGCGAGCCCGCGACGAACTCCAGGGTGGACGCGCGGCTCACCGGATCGACCGGTATCCAGAAACTGATGTTCTGACGGCCCTCGATGTTGTAGTAGGGCTGGTCCTGGTGCCAGGGCGTCGGCTGGCGCGTCGAGGGTTCCTTGGTGAGCATGTGATCGTGGTACAGGCGTACGGAACTGCTCCGCATCAGGCGGCCGGCCGTTTCGGCCAGCGGGGTGCCGAAGATGAATCGGCGATAATGCGGATTGTCCGGCCAATTGCAGAAATCCTCGACGAACCGGCCTGGGTCCGTGGCCGCGCTCGCGACCTTCGCACGCGGACTCAAGCGGGACAGATTGAGGTCGATGCCCGCCTCGAGTTCGGCGATGTCGGACGGCGCGAACAACCGTGGGATTTTGGCGGCGCCGTCGCGCTGAAATTGCTCGATGAGGGCTGCGTCGATCATGGATCGATCATACCGGAGCGCGGGAGGCGCCATCCGCGACGCGGCAGAGCGCATCCAGCACCTCCTCGATGAGGGCGGGCCCGCGATAGGCGAACCCCGTGTAAATCTGCAGCAAATTCGCACCCGCGCGCAACGTCGCCAACGCTCGATCGGCATCCACGATACCGCCCACGCCGATGATGGGGAAGCCGCCGCCGAGCTCGGCGCGCAATTGCGCGATGACGGCCACGGAACGGGCGTGAAGCGGAGTCCCGCTCAAGCCGCCGCGGTGCTCGCTCGGCCAGTCGGGACCGAGCGCCGACAGATCGGTGGTCGTATTGGTCGCGATGATGCCGTCGATCCCGAGCGAGCGCACCTTGGCGGCAAGCGCGGTGATTTGATCGAAATCCAGGTCCGGAGCGATCTTGACCAGCAGCGGGACTTGTTTTCCCTGGTCTCTCCCCAGCGCCCCGCGGGCCTCGAGCAGCGAGCCCAAGATACGTTGCAGCCCGTCCGTGTCCTGCAATTCCCGCAAGCGAGCGGTGTTGGGAGAGGAGACGTTGACGGCGATGTAGTCGGCATACGCGTAAACTTTCCTCAGGCATGCCACGTAATCGTCCGCCGCGCGCTCGATGGGGGTATCGGCGTTCTTGCCGATGCTGATGCCGCGGATGCCTCGATACCGCGCTCGCTGCAGGCGTTCGACCAGATGATCAACGCCCTTGTTGTTGAATCCCATCCGGTTGACGAGCGCCGCGTCCCCGGGAGGACGAAACATGCGCGGCTTGGGGTTGCCGGGCTGCGGCCGCGGGGTCACCGTGCCGAGCTCGATGTGGCTGAACCCCAGGGCTCCGAGCGCATCGAGGTAGTCGCCGTTCTTGTCGAATCCGGCGGCCAGGCCGAGCGGGTGAGCGAACTTGAGACCGATGCAGGAGAGGGCAAGCGCCGCGGGAACCACGGGCGGGGTCCACAGCGGAGCCAGGCGCAGCAAGGCGGTGAGACCCAGATCGTGGGCCGTCTCAGGGCGTAGCCGCCTCAGTACGGGAAGCGAGGCGCGTGCGACGGCCCGCGCTAGAGCTCCGCGCCCGATAGTCATGCGAGGCTAGGACTTACCGGCCTTGGGCGCCGGGGAATAATGCACGTGCGTGATCTTCCATCCACCCGCCGTCTTGAACCAGACATCGGTCTCTTGAAAGTCCTCATCCGTCACGGATTTGTCGGCCGCGCGCGTCCTCACGTGCAACAGGTAGCTGGCGACGGCGGTATCGCCCAGCGGGCTCAGGCGGATGTGCAGATCCGAGAGCTTGGCCTGTTCCAGGGCGGCGCCGCCTTTGATGTACTCGGTCCATTCCTTCTTGTAGGCCGGCACGTCCGTGCGGCCTTCCGGAAACCAGAGAATCGCATCGTCGGCGTAGTAGCCGAAGTACTTGTCCAAATCATTGGCGGCATAGGCGGCGTTGAACTCGTTCTCGAGCCGGCGGATGTCGGCGGAGGGGCCGGCGAAGCTCGGAGTCGAGACCGAGAAGGCGAGCAGGAAAGCGAGTGCGGCGAGGGAGATTCGTATGGTGTTCTTGTGCATGCGACGGCCTTTCATGAGCGCGTTATGGCCAGAAGATAGCACGAACGAGGCAGGTCGAAAGACGCAGGCAGTCGCGCCGTGGACGGCGGGTCCGCCCGAGCGCGGCTCGCACTCGTATAGGGTGGGTAGGTATTCTATAATCGCAAGATGAGCCATACGATTCGCGATCAAAAAAAGCTGCTGGCGCGCGTCCGCCGGCTCCGGGGACAGGTCGACGGCATAGAACGCGCTCTTGCGAGCGAGGCAGGATGCGAGCAGATCATGCACCTCATCGCCGGCGCACGCGGCGCCATGGCGGGCCTCATGGCCGAGGTCGTCGAAGATCATGTGCGCTCGCATCTGGTCGATGCGGAGAAACATCCGGGCGCGCTCAAAACGGAAGCGGCGGAGCAACTGCTGGACGTCGTCCGAACCTATTTGAAGTGAGAACTGCCATGACCATCGATCCGGGGACAGCCGCACCATCGTTCCATGAACACGTTTTTCTCGGCGAGGGTCACGCGCAAAGCGAGCGCAAGACCTGGGCCGTGATCTGGCTATGCGGGGCGATGATGTGCATCGAGATTGTCGGCGGCCTTCTGTTTGGGTCGATCGCGCTCGTGGCGGACGGTCTGCACATGAGTACCCACGCCGGCGCGCTGCTGCTCGCGGCGCTTGCCTACACGTACGCGCGCCGGCATGCCGGGAATGCGAACTTCACCTTCGGCACGGGCAAATTCGGCGATCTTGCCGGTTTCACCAGCGCCATCGTGCTCGCCATGATAGCGATCTTGATCGGCTACGAATCCGTCACCCGCATTCTGGCCCCGGTCCAGATTCACTTCGCCGAGGCGATTCCGATCGCCTGCATCGGCCTGACCGTCAACGTCGCGAGCGCGTGGCTCTTGAGCAGCGGCGGGCATCACCACGGACACAGTCATGGAGGCGAGCACGGGCACGACGAGGCGCACTCGATCGCGACGCCCACCGGCGATCTCATCCTCGAAGTGTTCGAGGAGGGGGTGCCGCCGCGCTTCAGGCTACGGAGGCCCTTGGGGCCGTTGCCCGCCGCCGAAACGACGCTCATCACCACGGTGCGCCCGGATGGCACACAGCAGGAATTTACCCTGGTCGCGCACGGCGATTTTCTGGAGTCGCAGGCAGTGATCCCGGAGCCGCATGCATTCACGACGCGGATCAAGATCGGCGCCGATACTTACACCACCGTCTTCGAGGAACAGACCGAAGGCCATGGCGCCACGGGGCGCGACAACAATATGCGCGCCGCGATAGTCCACGTGATGGCGGACGCGGCCGTATCGGTCTTGGTGATCATCGGGCTGCTGCTCGCGCGCGCTTTCGGGTGGCTCTGGATGGACCCTTTGGCCGGCATTGTCGGCGCCTGCGTGATCGCCAGTTGGTCCTATGGGCTCATTCGCGACACCGGCGCCATCCTGCTCGACAGGATTCCGGACAGCCGATTGGCGCAAAATTTGCGAACGACGATCGAGAGCGACGGCAGCAGGCTCGCTGATCTGCATCTGTGGCGCCTGGGGCCCGGCCATCTGGGAGCGATCGTGTCGGTGTGTCCGAAGGAAGGCCGCAGCGCGGACTATTACCGGGCGAAGTTGGCGCGCTACCCCGCGCTCTCGCACGTCACGATCGAGATTCAGAAATAGAGCTGCGCCAAGCGCTCACGCCCGCTTGCGCTGCGCCGCGACCGGCTCGCGGCGGCGCGATCGCTCCAGGGCCGTTTTCAGATACTGCCCGGTGTACGAGGAGGCGTTCTGTGCGATCTCATCGGGCGTTCCGGTCGCGATGATCCGGCCGCCGCCGTCGCCGCCCTCCGGGCCGAGGTCCACCACCCAATCGGCGGTCTTGATCACGTCCAGATTGTGCTCGATCACGATCACGGTGTTGCCCTCGTCGCGCAATCGATGCAGGACGAGCAGGAGCTGTTCGATGTCCGCGAAGTGCAGACCCGTGGTCGGTTCGTCGAGAATGTACAGCGTGCGTCCCGTGGCGCGCTTGGAGAGCTCCTTCGCCAGCTTGACCCGTTGCGCCTCGCCGCCCGACAGAGTCGTGGCGCTCTGGCCCAGCCGTACGTACGAGAGCCCCACGTCGAGCAGCGTCTGAAGTTTCGGCTGTACGGTCGGCACTGCGGAAAAAAACGGCAACGCATCCTCCACCGTCATGTCGAGCACTTCCTGGATGTTCTTGCCCTTGAAGCGGATTTCGAGGGTCTCCCGGTTGTAGCGCAGGCCCCGGCAGACGTCGCAGGGCACGTAGACGTCGGCGAGAAAATGCATTTCGACCTTGATGACGCCGTCGCCCTGACAAGCCTCGCAACGGCCTCCCTTGACGTTGAAGCTGAACCGTCCGGCCTCGTAACCGCGGGCGCGGGCTTCCGGCACCGACGCGAAGATCTCGCGAATCGGCGCGAACAGACCCGTGTACGTGGCGGGATTGGAGCGGGGCGTGCGGCCGATCGGACTCTGGTCGATCTCGATGACCCGATCGATATGCTCCAGGCCCTCTATGCGGTCGAAGTGCGCCGTGCCCGGCGCTGCGCGGTTCAACTGCGTCGCCACCGCGCGAAACAGCGTGTCGTTGACCAACGTCGATTTGCCCGAGCCCGACACCCCGGTAACGCAGGTCAGGAGTCCGAGCGGAAACTCCGCCGTGACGCTTTTCAGATTATTCGCCGTGGCGCCGAGCACTCGCAGCATGCGCTTCGGATCGGGCCGATGGCGCATCGAGGGAATCTCGATGCGGCGGCGTCCGCTCAAGAATTTCCCGGTGACCGAGTCGGGACTCTCGGCCACCTCCGCCGCCGTACCCTGGGCGACGATCCTGCCGCCGTGCGCACCGGCACCGGGGCCGAGATCCACCACGTAATCGGCCTGGCGGATGGCATCCTCGTCGTGCTCGACGACGATGACGGTGTTGCCGAGGTTGCGCAGATTGACGAGGGTGTCGAGCAGCCGCTGGTTGTCGCGCTGATGCAGCCCGATGGAGGGCTCGTCCAGAATGTACATGACGCCCACCAGACCCGAGCCGATCTGGCTCGCGAGGCGAATGCGCTGTGCCTCGCCCCCCGAGAGCGTGTCGGCGCTGCGGTCGAGGGTGAGATAGCCCAAGCCGACATTCGCGAGAAAGCCCAGGCGGTCCGCGATCTCCTTGACGATCTTCACCGCGATTTCGCCGCGCCAGCCGGGGAGCTTCAATGCCTGAAAGAACTCCAACGCGTGTGCGACGGAGAGCGAGGAGATCTGCGGCAGGCTCGTGCTCTCGACGAAGACGTTGCGCGCCGCCTGGTTGAGCCGCGTGCCGCCGCAGTCGGGGCAGGGCCGCGACGAGCGGTATTTGGAGAGCTCTTCGCGCACGGTAGCGGATTCCGTCTCGCGGTAGCGGCGCTCGAGATTCTTGACGATTCCTTCGAAGGCATGCGTGCGCTTGACGGTGCCGCCCTTGCCGTCGAGATACTTGAAATCGATCTGTTCCTCGTCGCTGCCGAAGAGCACGAGATCCTTGATTTTCTGCGGCAGGCTCTCGTACGGCGCCTCGATGTCGAACTTCGCGTACCGCGCCAGGGACTGAATCACCTGGAAGTAATAGGCGTTGCGCCGATCCCAGCCGCGCACGGCGCCGCCGGCGAGCGACAAATGCGGATTGCCGACGACCTTCTCGGGATCGAAGAATTCCTGCGTGCCGAGGCCGTCGCAGCTCGGGCACGCGCCGATGGGACTGTTGAAGGAGAACAGCCGCGGTTCGAGCTCGGTCAATGAGTAATTGCAGATCGGGCAGGCGAACTTGTTGGAGAAGACGAGTTCGGCCCGCTCCGGGTCGTCCATGAACGCCACTCGCGCCACTCCCGCACCCAGGCGCAGCGCGGTTTCGAAGGATTCCGCGAGACGCTGGGTCAAATCGGACCGGACACGGAAGCGATCGACGATCGCCTCGACCGTGTGCTTGCGGCGCACGTCGAGCTTCGGCGCCTGATCCAATTCCACGACGTTCCCGTCGATGCGCGCGCGCACGAAGCCTCCGGCCTGCAGCTCTTCGATGAGTTCCGCGTGCTCGCCCTTGCGTTCGGATATGGCAGGCGCGAGGAGCATCATGGCGGTCCCTTCGGGATGCGCCAACACGGTGTCGACCATCTGGCTCACGGTCTGCGCGGCCAGATCGATGTGGTGGTCGGGGCAGCGCGGGATGCCCGCGCGGGCATACAGGAGCCGCAGGTAATCGTAGATTTCGGTCACCGTTCCGACGGTGGAGCGGGGGTTGTGCGAGGTGGATTTCTGCTCGATGGAGATCGCCGGAGACAGCCCCTCGATGGTGTCCACGTCCGGCTTCTCCATCATGGATAGGAACTGGCGCGCATAGGTGGAGAGCGATTCCACGTAGCGGCGCTGGCCCTCGGCGTAGATGGTGTCGAACGCCAGGGACGACTTACCGGACCCGGAGAGGCCGGTGAACACGATCAGGCGATCCCGCGGCAGATCGAGATCGACGTTCTTCAGATTGTGGGTCCGGGCACCCCGGATTCGGATATTTTGCATGCAACCAATTACTATACGCCCGGCGTCAACTGGCGAGGATGGTGTCGATCGGCGGGACCGGGAATCGAGCGGCCGGCCGCCCACCCGCGCATTTCGCGACAATCGCGGGGCCAGCCGCCCATATGGGGGCTGCCCGCGCGTGTACAATATCCGACATCCAAAAGCGGAGGGGAAGGTCATGGCTCGCGGAGTCAATAAAGTCATTTTGGTCGGGAATTTAGGCGCTGACCCGGAGACTCGCTCGATGCCGAGCGGCATGACGGTCACGAATATCCGCATCGCCACCAGCGAGTCTTGGAAGGACAAAGCCTCCGGTGCGCAGCAGGAGCGGACCGAGTGGCACAGCGTCGCCCTGTTCGGACGCCTGGGGGAGATTGCCGCCGAGTACCTGCGCAAGGGTTCCCAGGTGTTCGTGGAAGGCAAGCTCCGCACCCGTAAATGGCAAGACAAGACGGGCAACGACCGCTATACCACCGAGATCATCGCCGACAACATGCAGATGCTGGGCGCACGCGGGGGCGGCGGCGGCATGGGCGGCGGCGCGGATCGGGGCGGCGCGAGCGCCCCACCGCGGGACGACTACGATCAGTCGCCGGCGCCCGCCGGCGGCAAAGAGGACTTCGACGACGACATTCCGTTCTAGCGCCGTGTGAAGAGCGGCGGGTCGTCCCTCGCGCTGACCGCCGCCTTGGCCTCGGCGGTGCTCTTCGGTGCGACCACGCCGATCGCCAAGGAACTCCTGTCGGGCGCGAGCCCCCTGATGGTCGCCGGCCTGCTCTACGTCGGCAGCGGCGTCGGCGTGAGCCTGGTGTGGCTCGCCCAGTATCGCGGCAAATCGCCGATCGCACTTCTTCGCTCGGACTGGGCCTGGCTCGCCGCCGCAACCGTGGCGGGAGGGATGGTGGCTCCCGTGCTGCTCATGACGGGCCTGCGGCAGCTGGATGCGGCCACCGCTTCGCTCCTTCTGAACCTGGAAACCGTATTCACCGCACTTCTCGCCTGGATCGGGTTCCGGGAGGCGACCAACGCGCGCGTGATCACCGGCCTCTTGGCGATCGTTGCCGGCGGCGCCTTGTTGGCCTGGCGATCGCATGGCTCCGCGCCAGCCTCGATTTTCGGCTCTTCGTTGGTCGCCGCCGCTTGTCTGGCGTGGGCGCTCGATAACAACCTCACCCGCAAGGTGTCGGGCGCCGACGCCCGAGTCATCGCGGCGGTCAAAGGACTCGCGGCCGGTTGCGCCAGCACGACGTTGGCGCTGGCGCTCGGCGACCCGCTTCCGGCACCCCCGCATGTCGCCGCCATTTTGCTGCTGGGATTCGTGGGCTATGGGCTGAGCCTGGTGTTATTCGTGATCGCCCTGCGCCATCTCGGCAGCGCCCGCACCGGCGCCTATTTCGCGACTTCGCCGTTCGTCGGGACCGCGGTCGCGATCGGGCTGTTCGGGCAGCCCGTCACGGCGCTATTTTGGGTCGCCGCAGCGTTGATGGCGGTCGGTGTCTGGCTGCATCTTTCCGAACGGCACGATCACGATCACCTGCACGAACCGCTCACCCACAGCCACATGCACGTCCACGATGCGCATCATCGTCACTCGCACGAGGCGAGCTGGGGCGGCGACGAGCCTCATGCGCACGAGCACCATCACGAGCCGCTGCTGCACCGCCATCCGCACTTTCCGGATATTCATCATCGGCATGGCCACCGGCGCGGCTGAAGCCGGGCGCCGCTATACTCGGGCATGCCGTTGGCGTAACGGCAGCGCGCAATACCAACAACGAAAGGGAGATTCCATCATGAGAATAATTCCTGCGGCTGCGGCGGCATTCGCCGTGCTCGGAGCTCTGTGCTTCCCCTCGAGCGCACTCGATGCGCAAACGACGGAAGTCAAAGAGAAGCTTCCGATGTACACGTATTACTCGCAATGGGACATCCCGCGTGCGAAATGGGCCGATATGGAAAAGACGCGCGCCGGCAACGGAGTGATGGCGCACGCGTTCGCGAGCGGCACTCTGGTGGGCTATGGCGACGATGAGACGGTGGTGCATACCGCCGACGGTTATACGCACGACGGCTGGTTCTCGTCCGCGTCGATCGCGGGTCTTCTCGGGACGCTCAATGAACTCATGCAAGGCGGGAGCACGACCACGACGGTGTTCGCGAGCGCGACCAAGCACGAAGACCAGGTATTGTCGAGCCGCTATTACGCTTGGAGGAGCGGCTCCTGGAAGGGCGCCTACACGCACTCCTCTGTGTACAAGCTCAAGGACGGCGCGCCGAACGATGCCGTCGACACGCTCGCGAAGAGCTTCATCGTGCCGCTATTCGAGAAGCTGCTCGCCGAGGGCACCATCGTCGAGTACGAGATCGACGAACAGGCCATTCACACCGCGTCTCCGTCGCTGTTCTTCCTGGTCTACATCACACCGACCGCCGATGGGCAGGACCGGGTACTCAAAGCCCTGGGCGAGGCGATCAAGGCCGACCCCTTCGCGGGTCCGGCGTTCGATTCCATGGTCGATTTCTCGGTGCATCGCGACTACCTGGTGCGCGGAGACGCGACGTACAAGTAAACTACGACGCGGGTGCGGCGGGTCAAAGCGCCGACGGCAGGCCCGCCGCACCCACTTCGAATTCGATTTGTTGAAACAGGAGATTGATTTTCCGATGAGCCGCTGGGCACACTTTCGCTCGCATGACGGGCATCCGGGTTTCGGGAAGCTCGAGGACGCGCATATCCTCGAATACGAGGGCGACCTGTTCGCCGACAAGCGGCTGACGGGCCGCAGCTTCGCGCAAGAATCCGTCACGCTGGAGAGCCCCTGCGCGCCCTCCAAGATCGTCGCGCTTTGGAATAATTTCCACGCCCTGTCCGTAAAGCTCGGCAAACCGGCCCCGACCCATCCGCTCTTTCTGCTCAAGCCGGCCAGCTCGGTCATCGGTCCGAACGAGCCGATCCAAAGGCCGAGCGGCTACGACGGTAAAATCGCCTACGAGGGCGAACTCGGCATCGTGATCGGAAAGCGCTGCAAGGATATCGCCCCGAACGAGGCGAACGAGCACATCTTCGGCTATACCTGCGTGAACGATGTGACCGCGATGGGCGTCTTGAACGAGAACGTCGACTTTACGCAGTGGGCCCGATCGAAGGGCTACGACACCTTCGGGTGCCTGGGCCCCGTGATCGCGACGGGGCTCGAGTGGTCCCGGCTCAACGTGATCACGCGACTCGACGGCGTGGAAAGGCAGAATTATCCGCTCTCGGACATGATCATCCCGCCCGACGAGCTGGTGAGCCGGATTTCCCACGACATGTCGCTGTTGCCCGGGGACGTGATCGCCTGCGGTACCTCGATCGGCGTCGGATCGATCAAGGACGGGTCCGCCGTGGAAGTGGAGATCGAGGGAATCGGCACGCTGCGGAACGTACTCGGCCCAATCGCCCGCGGCTAGCCGCCGCCCGCCCCACGAGCCGGGCCGAGCGCCCGCTCGAGCGCCGCGGCAATCGCCAGTACCCGGAGATCGGAGTTGCCGAGCGCGGCGCAGGTGATTCCGACGGGCGGTTCCCCCGGAGCATGGCAGGGAAGACTGATCGCGCAGCCGCCGAGAAAATTCACGATGGAGGAATTGCGGAGCACCAGCTTGTTGGTGTCGATATACGCCTCATCGCCCGCCAAGTCGGCGATCCGCGGAGCGATGATCGGTACCGTCGGCATCAGCCATCCGTCGAAACCTTGCATCGCGCGGCCTGCTGCCTCGATGCTCGCGGACCGGCAGCGCAGCGCGTCCAAATACTCCCAGGCGGAATAGGCGGCGCCGCGCTCGAGGCGCACGCGCACGCGCGGGTCGTACAGCGATCCGTGCGCGGCCAAGTTGCGGCGATGCCAGGCATAGGCCTCCGATCCGACGATCACCACGCCGGCGCCGACCGACGGGATCTCCACGAGCTCGGGCAGCGGCAACTCAGCCAATGTCGCGCCCGCCTTGCTCAGACAACTCAGTGCCCGGCCGACGGCGGCCGCGACCGCAGAGTCGGTGTCGGCGCCCAACAGCCTGCTGGGCAGGGCCAGGCGCACGCCCCGTAAATCCCGAACCTGCTCCCGGGCGTTCTCGCCGGTGAGCACCTGGTCCAGCCGTGCGCAGGAGGCCACATCGGCCGCGATCGGGCCGATGGAATCGAACGAGGTCGAGAGAGGATAGACCCCCTCGCGTGATACCCGTGAAACGGTGGGCTTCCATCCCACCAGTCCGCATAGGGCCGCCGGTATGCGAATCGAGCCCCCGGTGTCGGAGCCGAGGGCCGCGACCGCCATGCGATCGCTCACGGAGACCGCGGCGCCCGAGGAGGAGCCTCCGGGAATCCGCTGTGCGCGCCGGTCGAAGGGGTTGAGCGGGGTGCCGAAATGGAGGTTCAATCCCAGCCCGGAGTAGGCGAACTCGGTCATGTTGGTCTTGCCCACGATGACGGCGCCCGCGGCCCGTAGGCGGGCAACGGCGGGTGCATCGGCGTGGGCGGGCGGGGCATCCGGGAGCGCGATGGAGGCGGCTCGGGTGACCGAGCCCGCGGTATCGAACAAATCCTTGACCGATATCGGCAGTCCCTCGAGCGCCCGGGCGGGACGCCCGCTCGCCAAGCGAGTGTCCGCCTGTCGTGCGTGTTCGAGTGCGGTTTCCTCGAACAGTTCGGTGAAGACGCGGGCGCCCTCGCCGGCAGGATCGCGCGCCGCGGCGAGGCATTGCTCCGTCAAAGCAGCGGCGGAAGGCTGTCTCAATCGTCTACCAGATCCTGACCCGGAAAGAGCTCCTCGCTGAAGCCGAATTGCCGCAAATCGCGGATCCGCCGCGGGTACAGGATGCCGTCCAGATGATCGACCTCATGCTGCACGACGCGCGCATGGAAGTCGCTGACGGTACGGTCGATCGGCCGGCCGGCGGCATCGAAGCCCGTGTAACGCAGCTGCCGATAGCGGGGCACGAGACCCCGCATGCCCGGGACCGACAGACAGCCCTCCCAGCCTTCCTCCATGTCCTCACCGATCGGGGTGAGCTCCGGGTTTATGAGCACCGTAAAGGGCACCGGCTCGGCATCCGGATAGCGTGGGTTCGCCTCCATGCCGAATATGACAACCCGCAAGCCGACCCCTATTTGCGGCGCTGCAAGGCCCGCCCCATTGAGATCTTGCATGGTGTCCCGCATATCGCCGAGCAGGCTCTCGAGTTCCGGCGTGCCGAAGGCCGCCACCGGTTTGGCGATCTCCAGGAGCCTCGGATCGCCCATTCTCAAAACTTCACGTATTGCCATGGTTCCGAGTATCTTAGCGGCCTTTTCAGCGTGAGCCTACGGCGAGCTATGTCAGGCCTTGTCTACATCAAAACGTTCGGCTGCCAGATGAACGAGTACGACTCGCGCAAGATGCAGGACGTGCTCCAGGCGGCCCACGGGATGTCGCGCACGGACAACGCGGCGGAAGCGGACGTGCTGCTCGTCAATACCTGTTCGGTGCGGGAGAAGGCCCAGGAAAAGGTGTTCTCGCTGCTAGGCGAATGGCGCGCTTTCAAGGAGTTGCGGCCGCACGTCGTCATCGGCGTCGGCGGCTGCGTGGCGAGCCAGGAGGGTGAAGGCATCACCGCCCGCGCGCCCTACGTCGATCTCGTGTTCGGCCCGCAGACCTTGCATCGGCTCCCCGACATGATCGAGGGATTGAAGCGAACGGGCCGATCGCAGATCGACGTGAGCTTCCCCGAGATCGAGAAATTCGACCGTCTGCCGGAGGCCCGCGCAAGCGGTGCGACCGCTTATGTCTCCATCATGGAGGGCTGCAGCAAGTACTGCACCTTCTGCGTCGTACCCTATACCCGCGGGGAGGAGATCAGCCGGCCGTTCGCGCAGGTGCTCGCTGAAGTGCAGACGCTGGCGGCGCAGGGGGTGCGCGAGGTGACGCTGCTCGGGCAAAACGTCAACGCGTACGCCGGCGAGATGGACGACGGCAGTCTTGCGGATCTGGCGACGCTGATCCACTTCGCCGCCGCGGTGCCCGGGGTGGAACGCATCCGGTTCACCACCTCGCATCCGCTGGAATTCAACGACAGCCTGATCGAGGCGTATGCGAGCGTGCCGAAGCTCAACAACTTGCTGCATTTGCCGGTGCAGAGCGGCTCGGACCGCGTGTTGGCGGCCATGAAGCGCGGCCACACCGCGCTCGAGTACAAACAGAAGCTGCGCAAGCTCCGCGCGGTGCGGCCGGATATTTCGATCACCACGGACATCATCGTCGGGTTCCCCGGGGAGACCGACGAGGACTTCATGTCGACGATGAACTTGATCGCGGACGTGGGTTTCGACCAGTCCTTCAGCTTCATCTACAGCCGCCGTCCCGGCACGCCGGCCGCCTCGTTTCCGGACGAGGTTCCGCCCGAGGTCAAGCAGCACAGGCTCGATCTCGTGCAGCAGCGGCTGAATGCCCAGTCGCGCGCCATCTCGCAGCGCATGGTCGGGAGCCGCCAGCGGGTGCTCATCGAGCGCCCCGCCAAGCGCAACGAGCACGAGCTTGCAGGCCGCACCGATAACAACCGGTGGGTGAATTTCGAAGGCCCTGCGGATCTCATCAACCGGTTCGCCGACGTGATCATCACCGAAGCGCGGCCCAATTCGTTGCGCGGCCGCCTCGTGACGGATGACGCGGTGGAAAGCCGGGCGTGAGTTCCGTTCCGCCGTCGCGCGATATGGTTCTCGCGCCGGCCGACAACGTGCGGCTGGTCGAACTATGCGGGCCGCTCGACGGGCACCTGCATCAGATCGAGGCGAGTCTCGGAGTGGAAATCCGCCGGCGCGGCAATCGATTTCAGATCGTCGGAGTGCCGGCCGCGGCCAAGCGCGCGGAAGCGGTGTTGCAGGATTTGTACGCGCGCGCGGCGCGTGAGCCGGTGGACTCCGAGCGTGTGCACATCGCGCTTCAGGAACTCGGCATGAACGGCGGCGAGGCCGTCGAGGCCGGCCCGGCGCAATCGCCGGCAGAGCGCACCGCTGCGTCGAATCACGCCGATGCGCCCGACGAGATCAAGGTGCGCACCGCGCGCGGTGCGCTGCGCGCGCGCGGCGCGAATCAGACCGAATATCTCTCCAACATTCGCACCCATGACCTGACCTTCGGCATCGGTCCGGCCGGAACGGGCAAGACCTATCTGGCGGTGGCGTGCGCGGTCGAGGCGCTGCAGTCGGAGAAGGTGCGCCGCATCGTGCTGGTGCGACCCGCGGTCGAGGCGGGCGAACGATTGGGATTCCTGCCCGGGGATCTCACTCAGAAGGTCGATCCGTATCTGCGTCCGATGTACGACGCGCTGTACGAGATGCTCGGCTTCGAGCGGGTCGCAAAGTCGATCGAGCGCAACCTCATCGAGGTCGCGCCGCTCGCCTTCATGCGCGGGCGGTCGCTCAACGATTCCTTCGTGATCCTGGACGAGGCGCAGAACACCACCAACGAGCAGATGAAGATGTTCCTCACCCGCATCGGCTTCGGTTCCAAGGCGGTGGTGACGGGGGACATCACGCAGGTCGACCTGCCGAATACCAAGCAATCCGGACTGCGTACCGTGATCGACATCCTGCGCGGTGTGCGCGGCATCGCCTTCACCATGTTCAGCTCCCGCGATGTGGTGCGGCATCCGCTGGTGCAGCGAATCGTTCAGGCCTACGAGGCCAAAGCGCCCGACGACGGTTCCAGGGGCCCCTGAACGGTGGCCCCGCGGCTCGAACTGGACGTGACCTTCGCGGCGCGGCGTCCGTGGGCGCCCCGCCGCGCGGACTTCGCGCGCTGGGCGACCGCGGCGCTCGCCGACGGAGCGGCGCGGCCGCTCGTCCGGCGCGGCGGCAATCCGCGCGTGGCGATGTCGGTTCGCGTCGTCGGCGCCGCCCGTAGCCGCAGCCTCAACGCCCGCTATCGCCAGCGGGATCGGGCGACGAATGTGCTGTCATTCGGCGGTGCGGGGACGATGCCGGATGGCTCGATCGATCTCGGCGAGCTCGTGATCTGCGCTCCGGTCGTCGGCCGGGAGGCGGCCGACCAGGGCAAGTCGGCCACGGCCCACTGGGCGCATCTCACGGTCCACGGCGTGCTGCACCTCCTCGGCTTCGATCACGAGCGCCGCGGCGAGGCCGTCAAAATGGAGGGCCGGGAGATTCAAATCCTTGATCGGCTTGGGTTTTCAAACCCCTATGCCTGGCCGGCTCCCTGATCGAGTATGCTTACCGGTACATGTCCGAGCAGCCCACTGGCAACACCGGCCGCTGGTTAAGGCGGATCACGCAATCGATGTCGGGTGAGCCGCGCGATCTAGGCGAGCTCATCGAGGATTTGCGCGAGGCGAGCGAGCGCGGCCTGTTCAATGGCGATGCGCTCGTCATGCTCGAGGGCGTGCTGGCGGTTGCCGACATGCAGGTGCGCGACATCATGGTGCCTCGCGCTCAGATGGTGTTCGTCGAGCGCGATGCGGCTCCGGACAAACTACTGGAACTCGTGGTCGAGTCGGGTCATTCGCGTTTTCCCGTGATCGGAGAGGACCGAGATCAGATTCTCGGCATCCTGCTCGCCAAGGATCTGCTGCGGCTGCAAATCGCGGACGGCGAGCCGTTCGAGATCCGAGAATTCATGCGCCCCGTGGTCTTCGTTCCGGAGAGCAAGCGGCTCAACGTGCTCCTCAAGGAGTTTCGCGTGAGCCACAATCACCTGGCCATGGTGGTGGACGAGTACGGCGGCGTTTGCGGCCTGGTGACCATCGAGGATGTGATCGAGCAGATCGTCGGCGAGATCGACGATGAGCACGACGTCGAGGACGACCAGGCCATCCGCCGCGAGAGCGAGCGCGAGTTCTCCGTGCGCGCGCTCACGCCGATCGCCGATTTCAACGAATACTTCGGCACGGCGTTCTCCGACGAGGAATACGACACCATCGGCGGCCTGCTCATGCAGGAGTTCGGCCGTCTGCCCCGGCGGGGCGAAACCACGCAGATCGGCGACTTGGAGTTTCGCGTGCTGCGCGCCGACCGGCGCCGCATCGATCTGCTGCGCGTCATCGCGCCGCGAGCCATCGACAAACCCGCCGAGGACCATGACGGCGACTAGCGGACGAGCGCTGCTGGGGGCGGTCCTCGCCCCTGCGCTGTTGGCAGCCTGCGCGGCGCAGCAATACAAGCCCGCGCCGCTCTCGCCCGGGGACTCCGCGTCGGCGCTGGAATCGCGGGCGCTCGACGACCCGGGTCTGCGGTCGTTCGAGGCTGCCTATCTAGGTCACGCGGTTCCCGAGTGGCCGCCGAGCTCCTGGGACTTTCAATCGCTGTCGCTGGCGGCGCTGTATTTCAATCCGCAGCTCGATGCGGCTCGCGCCCGCGCCGCGGAATCGAGTGCCGCGCTCACGACGGCGGGCGCACGGCCCAATCCGATCCTGGGGATCACCCCGGGCATACCGAGCCCCTACTTGCTCACGCTGGATCTGTCCTTTCCGATCGAAACCGCGGGCAAGCGGCGCTATCGCATCGAGTCGGCGCAAAGCTCGGCGCTCGCATCGCGACTCGATCTGGCGCAATCCGCCTGGGAGGTTCGCGCCGCCGTACGCGCGGCCATGCTCGACGATTTGATGGCCGTTCGGACCGTGGAGTCGCTGCGCTCGGAGGCGAAGATTCGAGAGGAGCAGGTCGATCTGCTCGATCGGATGACCGCGGTCGGTGAGATCACGCGCCTGCAGGCGGATGCCGCCCGCATCGATCTGTCCAAAGCACACGCCGCGTTGGGGGAAGCGGAGGAGCATGCGGCCGAGGCAAGGGCGGCGATCGCCGCCGCCATCGGTGTTCCCGCCGCGGCGTTTCAGAATGTGCACCTGTCGTGGCCCGACTTGGACAGCCCGCCCGCCGCGGCATCTCTCCCGGTCGCCGAAGTACGCCGAGAGGCGGTGATCAATCGGTTGGATGTGCGCAGCGCGCTTGCGCAATATGCGGCCGCCGAAGCCGATCTGCGCTTGCAAATCGCCAAGCAGTATCCGGACCTCGACATCGGCCCGGGCTACACTTACGAGGAGAAGCAGAGTTATTTCACGCTCGGATTTTCAGCCGCCATTCCGATGTTCGATCGAAATCGGGGGCCGATTGCCGAAGCCGAGGCGCGCCGGCTCAAGGCGGCTGCCGCGTTCCAGGCCACTCAGGCGGAGGTGCTCTCGAAGAGCGAGCGCTCGCTGGTCGTGTACCGCATCGCGCTCGAGGAACTCGAGGAGGCCGTGCGCCTCGGGGACCTCACGGCGAGCCGGCAACGTGCGGTCCGGGATTCGGTGCGCGCGGGCGAAGAGGGGCGGCTCGAACTCGACGATGCCGACATCGAACAGCTGATCGCTTCGCGGACGGAGCTCGAGTCCGTTGCCCGCGCTCAACGCGCGCTCGGCGATCTCGAGGATGCCGTGCAGCGCCCGTTGACCCCGGGAGATCAGCTGCCGGCGGGCGCCTCCATGGAAACTCTCGGATCGAGGCCCGAAGCGCGCTAGCGGGCGTACCGATACGCCGTATTCAGTTCGGCTGGGGGAGTTCTCGGTCTGCCAAGATCGCCTGCCAGTTGATGAGCGTGTTCCACAGAAAGCGCTGATCGCCCCGGTTCATATCCCGGTGCAGCGGATTGAAGTTGAACGCCACCACACGGCCTTTTCCCACCGGCATGTCGACAATGGCGGGATGGCCGATCAGATTTTCCTCTCCCCAGGCCTGGCCGCTGACCACCAGGGGCGCACCGTCCCGGTCGCCCCATTCCATGATCACGCCGCTGGGATCGGGGGGGCCATCGAGGCACGTGGTGCAATAGGCCATGCGGAGCCAACGGCGCGGTGTCGCGTAGATCGCATAATTCTGGCGGAACACATGCGTGTGCGCCGGATAGCCGTACAGGATGGGACTGTCGGGTCGATCGAAGGACACGCGCAAATGGGAGCCTGGGGTGCGTGTCTCGGACACCTGAGCGGCCGCGGCCGCCGCGGCCCCGCCGCCGGTGGAGCTGCGCGGCACGCCGCCCGACTCGCGGCGAATGCCGCGCACGATGCCGCCTTCCAGCGCCAGCATCGTGCCGTTGCCCAGCGTCACAAAAAGCCCGCCGTCATCGACGAAGCGTTGGAGTTGGGCGAGACCCTCGTAGCCGATCCCGCCGGTGATGTCGTCCGACTCGGCGGGCGTGCCGAAGCTCGGCGTCGCGGCCGTCTTCTTGAAGGGCATCGGCCCCCAAGCCTTGGGGATTCCCTCGATCTGCTCGGCCAGCTCGAGGTCGACATGTCCATACACGATCACGTCGAACTTCTTGCTCAAGTTCCCCTTGCGGATGTCTTCGTCGCGCACGTACGTATAGGGGATATGGCGTTGATCCAACGAGTAACGCTCCCACCCGATGGTGTCGGTGTCCGCCCACGGCACCCAGATGCCGAGCCGCGGGACGGGCGCCGGATGGGTGGGCGCGGAAGGCGGCGCGCCAAGACTTGCGAAATCGAGGCCCAAGCTCGCGGCAGTTTCCGCGAGCGCGGCTTGCAGGCCCGGCTGCGCCGGGAAAATCCACGAGCCGCGGGGATATTGCACGCCGCTCGCGCTGAACGGTTGTTCGGCGATCTCGAGCTTGAAACGCGCCAGCCTGAATCGCGCCTCGAGCAGGCCCTCCTGGCCCGTGTCGCGGAGCGCGAACAGCGGCCCCGAGCCTTGCACCCGGCCTTCGGGATGAGGCGGCGAGGTCACGGGCGTGAGCGCAGCCGCGCGAATGCGAGGATCGCCGGTCGCGACCGCGCTCAGATGGTAGTTGGCAGGCAGCTCCCAGGAGATGTCGTCATAGGGCTCGCCGGCATCCTTGGGATAGAACTTTGGCGCCAGGAGATCCACCGCGTAATTTCGATACGGCTGATCGAGACGCACCACGTAGGTTCCGGCGGGGAAGGTTCCCTCCGCCACGGCGATGTCGGCCGCCGAGCGCTGCACCTCGATGCCCTGTGCCAGGAGCCGCGACACCATCTGCGCGACGCGGGGCGGATCGCCCTGATCGGCCGGGATGAGGAACGCGAACGGCGCTTGCTCGACTCCCTTGCGCCAGGAATCAAATCCGGTCCGATAGAAGTTCTCGAGCATGGTCTTCGACTGTTGCGCCGAGAAATCGAGCGCGGCGAGCGCCGCAGTCTCCATGTAGTTCACGGTATCGCGGGCCGACCAGCGGAAGGGCGTTGTCGGAGGCGGCGAGGGACGGTACCAGTCGCGGCTCACTTCGTCCGAGGGCGAGGTTTGCACCAAGGTTTCTGCGGTGCCGTTGCCGAAGGTCTCGTAGCCTCGGCCGAGCGCATTGTGATTGAGCCCGATGGAATCCATGAACAAGTGCGCGAAGTCATCGCCGAAGTTCCAGCTCCAGACCCCCGGCATGCCGAAGCCGGTCAGGGTCGTGACCTCGTGAAAGCTCATCTCGAGGCGCTCATCGTAGGTGACCGGATCCACGTCTTCGTTCGTCGGACCGGTGCCGTTCCAGGTAACGAGCAGCGCCACGCTCTCATGCAGGTCGTGCACGACGGTCGGATGCCACTCGAAGAACATGCGCTGCACCGCCTTGGTGGTCTCGTGGGCCAATTGAGTGGCGTCGCGGTTGATGTCGACGAATGCGTAGCGGGACCAGTAGGGGGGCGACTGGCGCGGCAGGGTCGCCAGATCGGTCTTGCCCTTGAGATATCGATAGAACCATTGGACCTGCTTGTCGCGCCCGTCCGGATTGCAGACCGGGTTGATGAGCACCACCATGTTTTCACGGATCCGCCGGATCATGGGCTGCTCGGAGACGGCGAGCCGGTAGGCGAGCTCCAGCATGGTTTCCGTCGAGCCGGTTTCGTCCGAATGCAGGGCGGCGTTGAAGTAATAGATCGGCCGGGCGTTCTGAATGATTTTCTCGGCGGCCGCTGGATCGGTCTTTCGAGGGTCCGCAAGCGCGGCGGTGGCCGCCTTCAGGCGGTCCAGGTCCCGGATGCCCTTCTCGTCGGCGATGGCCAGAAGCACGATGTCGCGTCCTTCCTCGCTGCGGCCGATGGTGAACAGCCGCACCCGCGGGGACGCGGCCGCCAATGCACGGCTGTAGGCATAGGCGGTGGCCGAATCGGCCAGCTCACCCGGGGCGCCGGGGATTCGATGCAGGAACGCGCGCGGCGAGGGGACGGTCGCAGACTCGGGCAGATACGAAACCCAGGGGGACAGGAACCGCGGCTCGGTGGTGGCGGCGGCGATTTCTTGGGTGGCCGCCGCGTCGGGGGTATCGGGCCCCGCGGCGGATTGCGCGCGGGCGTCCGCGGGCGAGAGGGCGGCAACGGTCAGGATGAGGGCGCAGATACCGGCGAACCTGTCATGCATGAGCAGCTTCCTTGGATGCGAGGGTACTCGCGATACTACCGCAGAGCGCGGCGTGCTATTGAACGATTGATAAGCAGTCGGTGAGACGTATCGGGCGCCGGCTCAGCGTATTAAACTGCTCGGCCCGATGCAGGCGAGCTCCCAACGGGTCGCACGGACACGCCTTGCTCGTTCAAATTGGAGGTTCCTATATGAAATTGCTCCGCTATGGGCGCGCGGGTTCGGAGAAGCCCGGTCTACTCGACGACAACGGCCAAATCCGCGATCTCAGCTCCGCGCTCGCAGATCTGAGTGCGGAGCACCTGAGTCCGCAACGGTTGAACGAGATCCGGGCAATCAGCGTCGATAGGCTGCCCGTGGTGGGCGGAACTCCGCGTCTCGGAACGCCCTACCTCGGGATCGGCAAGTTCGTGGCCGTCGGGCTCAACTACAGCGACCATGCCGCCGAGGCGGGGTTGCCGGTGCCGCCGGAGCCGGTGATTTTCGCCAAGGCCACGAGCTGCATCGTCGGCCCCGACGACGACATCATGTTGCCCAAGAATTCCGTCAAGACCGACTGGGAGGTCGAGTTGGCAGTGGTGATCGGCACCACCGCGCGATATGTCTCCGAGGAGCGCGCGCTCGATCATGTGGCGGGGTACTGCGTGGTCAACGATGTGTCGGAACGCGAATATCAAATCGAGCGCGGCGGCACCTGGGACAAGGGCAAGGGCTGCGATACCTTCGGGCCGGTCGGACCTTACCTCGTCACGCCCGATGAAGTGGGCGATCCGCAGAAACTCGACCTGTGGCTCGACGTGAACGGCAAGCGCATGCAGTCAGGCCGTACGAGCACCATGATTTTCCCGGTTCGAACGCTGGTGAGCTACATCAGCCGCTTCATGACCTTGAGTCCGGGCGACCTCATCACCACGGGCACTCCGCCGGGCGTCGGCATGGGCATGAAGCCGGCGCCGGTGTATTTGAAGGCCGGTGATGTCGTGGAGCTCGGAATCTCCAAATTGGGGAAGCAACGGCAGAAGGTGGTTCCCTACTCGGCGAGCCATGGCACCTGAGCCACGCGCCGCATGAACTCATTGACCCGCGCGGCATCGGTTTCGGATTATCGCGCAGCGGCACAGCGGCGCCTGCCCAAAATCCTCTTCGAGTACATTGACGGGGGCGCTTACGACGAGGTCACCCTGCGCCGCAATGTCGAGGATATGGCGCGGCTGTCGCTGCGGCAGCGAGTGATGCGGGACATGAGCTCGCTCGATACCGGTATGCAATCCCTGGGGCAGCGCTTCAGCATGCCGATCGGACTGTCGGCCGTCGGAATGGCCGGCATGTACGCCAGGCGCGGCGAAGTCCAGGCGGCGCGAGCCGCCGCGGAGAACGGGATTCCGTTCAGTTTGTCGACGATGGGCATCTGCTCGGTGGAAGAGGTTGCACGCAATGCCGTGCCGCCGTGGTTTCAACTTTACGTTCTCAGGGACCGCGGCTATATGCGCGAGCTCTTGAGCCGCGCCAAGGCCGCGGGAAGTCCCGTGCTGGTACTGACCGTGGATCTGCCGGTTCCCGGCGCCCGCTATCGCGACGTTCGCTCGGGATTCCGCGGGCTGACCGGTCTTCCGGCCCTGGCCAATCGATTCTGGGACGGTCTCACGCACCCGCGCTGGGTCTGGGACGTGTGGCTCCACGGCCGCCCGCACAGCCTGGGCTCCGTGGCCGACGCCTTGCAGTCGGGCGGCGCCGCCGTCGACTTCCTCACCTGGATCGCCAATAACTTCGACCGCTCGGTGACCTGGGCCGATCTCGATTGGATACGGACCGAATGGGACCGGCCGATCGTCATCAAAGGCGTGCTGGACCCGCAGGACGCACGAGACACGGTCAAGGTCGGGGCGCAGGGCATCGTCGTATCGAATCACGGCGGTCGCCAGCTCGACGGCGTCAGATCCTCGATCTCGGCACTGCCGCGCATCGCGGATGCAGTCGGCAACGATCTCGAGATATTCCTCGACGGCGGCGTTCGCTCCGGGCTCGATGTCTTGAAGGCTCTGGCGCTCGGGGCGAAGGCTTGTTTCATCGGACGACCGTGGGCCTACGCGCTGGGCGCGGGGGGGCAGGACGCAGTCGCGAAGCTGCTCGGCACGATGCGCGCGGAGCTCGAGGTGGCCATGATATTGACCGGCTGTCGTTCGCTGATCGGTGCCGGACGCGAACTGATCGACGCGGAGATCTAGTCCACCGTGCGCCGCGCGGCGGGGAAAGGCCGAGGGTCCCCGTGCTTCTCTATCCGATCGCCAGGGACTCGATCATCGGGGCGAAGTCCTCGAGCCGGGGCGTCCTGAGTCCGGCGACCTTGCCTTGGTCGTCGCAGCGCCGAATCAGAATGGCGTCCCGATGGAACGGCTCGCAATCGAATTCCGCCGTTTCTCGAGGCGACATCGGACCGCCTTGGAGTTTCAAGGTGACGACCGAAGCCGGGCTGAGCATCGCCATGTAGTCGGCATCGGTCGCGAGGAGGTAGCGCTTGGCCGGAACATGCAGGCGAACGGGCTCGGATACCGCCGGCGGGAAGCGCCGTGACAGCCACTCGCCGCCGACCCGCTCGTGGCCCGCATCGGTGGTCCAATCGGCGAGGTCTTTCGCCACATCCTCGACCAGATGCCCCACATCGTGCAGCAGTGCGGCTACGATCAGGGCCGGCGGCGCGCCGGCCTCGCGGGCAAAATGCGCGGCCTGCAGCCCATGCTCGGTCATCGACACGCGTTCGCCGAAGTAGGCCTCGGATCCGTGCCGCTCGTAAAGCGCGAATATCTCGTCAATGACTGCCATGGCCGTTCCCCCGGTCGAGTGCGCGCCGCAAAACCGCGGCGGTACTGTACACACTGTCGCGCGTGAGATAGCAGCCGCGCAAATGCCGCGCATGCCGTGCGGAGGAGAAGGCGGTCCGTCCGTGCAGGATGCGCTGATTGTCGAAGACCACGATCTCCCCGTCCTCGAGCTTGAACTTCAATTGAAAGCGGGGCTCGCGGAGCAGGGCCGCGAAGCGCCGATAGGCCGAATAATAATCCGCGGTGCCTGGAACCGAGGGATCGAGCGGGGCGATCGAGCGGCTGTTGTAATGGACCGCCGTGACCTCACCCCGGCATGAAAGCTGGATCAGCGGGCGCTCCGCATACAGCTCGGCATTCGGCGAGCGGTAATGGAAGGGCACCGCGGTGCGGCTCAGCAGCGTGAAGTCCCCGGGGCGAGTCTCGCGCACATGCTCCGCGAGGGCGAAGCCATCCGCGAACAAGCTGTCGCCGCCGTCCGGCGAGGCAATGAGCGCGTGCAGAGCCTGGAATCCGGGGACCGGCTCGCGGTAGGGGTTGTCCGTATGCAGGCCGAGCCCCAGGTCGGAGTAGGCCAGATTCTCCGGCTGCGCCACCGAGCGGACATCGAACACCAAGCCATAGTTGGTCTCCGCCACGTGCCCGACCAGCTTCATGGCTTCCAGCAGGGCCGCCTCGCCGGGTGGCGCGTCCGACAAGAACGCGACGCCGTCCTGAAGCAGGCGGGTGAGCCACTCGAGGCGCAACGCCCGGTCGTCCCGGGCATGCACGAAGCCCGCCCAGGCGAAGTCGGAGGCCTCGAGCGCCGATCCCTGAAGCCAATGGCGCACCGTCAGTTCCGGACGACGGATGCGGATGTTCTCGGCTTGCGAGGCGAGCCAGTGCCCATCGAACGAGGACTCGCGTGCTTCACCCTCCCATTCGACATGCACCCCCCCATCGCGGGCGGCCGCTGATCGGATTCTGGGCAGCGAGGGCAAATCCACGACATCGACCAAGCGCTGGCCGCTGTGCGGATCGCGGTTCTCCGGGAGATTGTCGCGAAGCCAAATGCCGGCGAACTCGTGGATGGTACCGTCGGCCCACTCGACGGCGAGGGCGTCGGAGGTTGCCGAGACGCGCTTGATGGAGCCGTGCGAGCTCATGGGAGATGAATGCCTCTCTCGGATGCTTTGCTGTTCATGAAGTACAAACGTCCTGCGCCGACGGCCGCCACGGCGCTCACGCCGGCAAGCGCGATGAACACCCCTTGCCAGCCGGCGGCGACGGAAATTCTTCCGACGCTGTCGCCCGCCGCCACGGCGCCCAGGTAGCCCACGCCGTCGATGATACCCGAGGACACGGCGGACGCCTGCTTGCCGCCGAAATCCAAGGCGAATGCCCCGCCCAAATAAGAATAAGGTCCAAGCAGACAGAAGGCCACGACTCCGATGGTCAACAATGGAAGAAGCGGGTGGGCATTGCTGGACCGAAACGTCATCAACATCAGCAGGGCCGCCGCCGAAGCCATGAGGCCCAGGAAGAGAATCAACGCGCGCCCGTTCGGGCCGAGCCGATCGCTCAGCCACCCGCTAAGCAGCACCGATACCGCACCGACGGCGGGAAAGATCGCGCTCGTGCTCGCGGCGGCGCTGGTCGAATAGCCCAAATAGTCGCGCAAATAAATCGGCGTCCAGATGTTGAACGTCTCGCGGATGATGGTGCAGCCTAGAGAGAGCAGACAAACGAGGATGAATGCGCGGCTGCGCATCAGCGGACCGAGCAGTGCGCGGACGCTGGGGGCGCGCGATTCGGCGGAGGCGAACAGGTTGAGAGGATTGGTCCGCGCCTCGGCGAACCCGCTCTCGACCCGCGACTCCCGCAGCAGAAACCAGTTGGCGGCGTACAGAGTCGCCGTTACCGCGGCCGCATAGCAGAACAGCGTCTGCCACGAAAAGCCATGCTCGATCAGCGCGCCCATGGTCTGACGCGCCACCGCGTCGCCGACCAGGTAGCTCAAGCTCAAGACGCCGAGAATCATTCCGTAGGACGAATAGTCGAACCACTTCGATGAAACCTTGATGAGACCCGCCCAAGCGATCGACTGCGTGAGCCGGTTTCCGAACCAGGCCGTCATGAACACGGGAATCGTGCTGCCGGAGGCGAACTGCAGGGTGAAGATCGTGGCGCCCGCGAGGCCGATCAGGAAGCTGATGCGCCCGCCCCAATAATCGCCGAGGCCGCCGAGGAATAGCTTGCCGAGCGCGTACGCGAGCACGCCCAACGAGGAGATCGTCCCGATGCGTACGATGGCGTCGTCGTGATTCATGCCGTGACGGCTCAGCTGGTCGACGATGAGCGGGGCGCCGACCGACAAATCGGCCCTGCAGAAGTAGAGGGCGCCGTACCCGGCGAACAGCAAGGCGATGACCTTGCCTTGTTGAAGGCGCAATGAACGCATGAGGAGCCCCGAAACGAGGGATCATCCCATTACGAGGGATGCGGGACTACCCGGAAATCTGAATCGCCGCGCGCAGCGTTGGCACGGAAACTGCTACATCCAGGAGGCCCGTCGATGGATTGGGCCAAGGTTCGTTCGATTTACCGGATCATGAGGGCAAAAATGCGCGATTCGCAGTCCGTACCGCCTCGCAGCGGCACAGTTGCCGCCGCGGCGGCAACTCGAGGCCGCATCGGCAGCGCGCCGGCGGCAAATCGTTGCCGCCTCACCCCGATGACACACTTTCAATCGATGAGGGATATCCCATGAGCGTAAATGCCATTTCCTCTACTCCGTCCCCGGCAGTGCCCACCGCCGAATTCCGTGCCCGGGGACATCGAAAAGGGGCTCACCCGGACAAAAGCACCAGCACGAGTGCGTCCTCCACCAGCGCGAGCACGTCGAGCAATACGGGTGGTATCACCATCGGTCAACTGCCGGTGGGCGCCTCGACGCCCTTGTTCAACAACATACTGCAATCCCTGCAACAAACCGTAGGCGCTCAGTCGGCGGTCACGGCGGCCGCCCCGGCTGCGGTCACCGGTACGGCCGGCGCCACGAGTTCGGCCGCTATCGCGAGTTCGGCCGGCACCACGAGTACGAGCGGCACGGCCGGTCCCGCAGCGAACGTGCAGGCGTTCATGCATACGCTTTTCCAGGCGTTGAAACAGGACGGCCTCGGCGGCGGCACGACGGCGGGCTCCGCCGCGTCGGGCACAGCCGCAGCGGGTGCGGGTGCGGCGACGGGAAGCGGCCAATACGGAGCGAATCTCGTGTCGTCGCTGCAAACGCTCATTCGACAAGTCGGTTCGTCGGCGGGCAATGCCACAACGGCGAATTTGAGCGCGGCTTATCAGAACTTGGTGAGCGGCGCGGTCAGCGGAACGGCGGCTGCATCGGCGGCCGGCGACGGTGCGGCTTCGACCGCGCGCTCCGCGTCGTCCAGCGCGGGCCTTCAGAGCTTCCTCAATAATCTGCTTCAGAATCTGCAGAGCGGCGGCGTGCACTCGCTGAGCGGTATCGGCAACAACGTCAACGCCAACGTATAAGGGCGCCGGCGGCGCGCCGCCATTTGACGTTGCGTGCCCGATGAAGTCGCCGTGCGCTTTTCCTACAGCTGAACAGCGCGCTCACCGATAGGCGCCTCCCGAAGCTGCGGCCGACACTTTGAAGGTCGCCAATGCGCCGCTTGGGAGGCGCCATGCAATCCGCTCTGCCTTCGAGGGACTCCGAAGCCGCGCTCCGGCCGGCCATGGCCGAGGTGAGTCATCGTGCGGCGATGCTCGCCCGTTGTCCCGATTGGTCGCCCGACGAGGGGGCACTGCTCGTCATCGCGCCGCACCCGAACGATGAGATCCTCGGAGCGGGCGGCCTGATACGGACGTGGGCCGCGGGCGGCCGGGAGGTGAGCGTGCTCAGCGTGTCCGACGGCGAGGCGGCGGATCCCGGCTGCGAGGGGCTTGCCAACCTGCGGCGGGAAGAAATGAAGGAGGCGCTGAGGAAACTCTGTCCCACCCATGTTTCGGTGACTCGATTGGGACTCCCCGACGGCAGGATCACGGAGCATCTGAATCGATTGCGCAACGCCATGCTGTCCTTTTGCCGGGACAGATTGACGCTCATCGCCCCGTACGAGCATGACGGCCATCCCGACCATCGGGCGGTGGGCGCGCTCTGCATGGACTTCGGCCGCTCACAGAATATTCCGATCGCGCGGTACGCCATCCGGCCGCGGCTCGATCCCGAGACGCCGAGCAAAGAGCGCTGGGTGAAGTTTCCCTTGAGCAACGAGACCCGGCGTGCCAAGGCGCGGGCCATCCGGTGCTTCCGCTCAGGGATCGAGCCTGGCGCGGGCGACTCCACGGGTTCGGCGCCTGTCGGCGGCCAAGTCGAGCGCGCCTACGAGGCGTTCGTCCTCTGAGAGCATAATAGGGCCACGAGCGGCGTCAGCGACACAGGAGCGCCGTCCATGGCGAAAAAAGCACTCGCGACCTACCGCAAAAAGCGCGACTTTTCGAAGACGGCCGAGCCGAGCGGCGCGAACAAAGTCGCCGCCTCGCGCCGCCTGCGCTTCGTGGTTCAGAAACATGACGCCCGCCGCCTGCATTACGACCTGCGGCTCGAGCTCGGCGGCGTATTCAAATCCTGGGCGGTGACGCGAGGTCCGTCGAACGATCCCGCCGACAAGCGTCTGGCGGTCGAAGTGGAGGATCATCCGCTCGATTACGGCGATTTCGAGGGCACCATTCCGGCCGGCGAATACGGGGGAGGGACGGTGCAGCTATGGGACCGGGGGTACTGGACTCCCGAGGGCACGAAGTCCCCCGAGCAGGCGCTTCGCACCGGCGATTTGAAGTTCCGCCTGGACGGGGAGCGGCTGCAAGGCAGCTGGGTCCTGGTGCGCATGAAACAGGATCGCAACGGCGGCAAGCGCACGAATTGGCTGCTCATCAAGCACCGCGACGCGGACGCCCGCTCCGACGGAGGCGCGGAGCTGCTGGCGGAAGATCGCTCGGTCGCCTCGGGCCGGGCAATGAGCGAAATCGCGGCGGGCAGGGGCGGCGCCCCCAGGCCGTTCATGTTCTCCGCCAAGGGCGCGCGCGCCGATGCCGTTTGGAGATCCAAGGAGACCGCGCCGGCGGCGCCGGTTGACAAGCCGTCGGCTCGCAGGCACGCCCGAGCGACGGTCAAGCGGATTCCCGAGTTCGTGGAGCCGCAGCTGAGCCGTCTGGTGGAAGCGCCCCCGGCGGAGCCGGGATGGGCGCACGAAGTGAAATTCGACGGCTACCGGCTGCAGCTTCGGGTGGTCGGCGGCAAAGCGACGTTGAAAACCCGCAGCGCACTCGATTGGACGAGCAAATTTTCCGCGATCGCCGCCGAGGCCGCCGATCTGCCCGACTGCCTGATCGACGGCGAGGTGGTCGCGTTGGACAAACGCCGGGTGCCGAACTTCTCGGCCCTCCAGGCGGCGTTGTCCGCCGGCCGATCGGAGGACCTGGTGTTCTTTGCGTTCGATCTACTGTTCGAGAAGCGAAGCGACTTGCGGGCATTGCCGCTCGCCGAACGCAAGGAGCGGCTCCAGCGGCTGCTCGAGGGGATGGCGGGAGAGCACATCCGATATGTGACGCATTTGGAGTCGCGCGGAGACGCGGTGTTGAAATCGGCTTGCAGCATGGGGCTCGAGGGCATCGTCTCCAAGCGAACCACGGCGCCGTACGTGTCGGGGCGGGGCGATGGCTGGCGAAAATCCAAGTGCCGTGCGGGTCACGAGGTCGTTCTGGGCGGCTGGACCACCGAGTCCGGGACGCTGCGCTCTCTGTTGGCGGGAGTCAATCGTGACGGCCATCTCGTGTATGTCGGCCGAATCGGCACCGGGTACACGCGAAGGACGGCCGAGGAACTCTTGCCTCAACTCAAAGCACTCACCGTCGACGAGAGCCCGTTCGGCGGCGACAACGCACCGCGCCCGGAGCGCAACGTGCGCTGGCTTCGGCCCGAGCTGGTCGCTGAAATAGAATTCGCGGGCTGGACAGATTCCGGAATGATCCGGCAGGCGGCATTCAAGGCGCTGCGGCAAGATAAGCCCGCCGGCGAGGTGGTGGCCGAGATGCCGGAAACCGTCGACAAATCAGACCCTGCCCCGGACGAGGAACTCGAGCACCGCCAGCGGCGTAGGCAGGGCAAGGGTCGCGACGATCCGCCGCCCGCCGCGGACTCCTCCACCGTCCTGGGCGTCAAGATCTCCAAGCCGGACAAGGCGCTGTGGCCGGATGCCGGCGACGGGCGGCCGGTCACGAAGCTCGATCTGGCGCGGTATTTCGAAACGACCGCGGGCTTCATGCTGCCGCATTTGGAAGGCCGGCCGTGCTCGCTGGTGCGCGCGCCGGACGGCATCGGCGGGCAGCATTTCTTCCAGCGCCACGCGATGGCGGGCCTCTCGGATTTGTTCGAGCTGGTCAAAGTGAAGGGAGACCGCGCGCCCTACGTGCAGATCGACCGCATCGAAGCTTTGGCCGCGGTCGCGCAAATCGGAGCATTGGAGCTGCACCCCTGGAATTGCGCACCGCATGCTCCCGAGATCGCCGGGCGATTGGTATTCGATCTCGATCCCGCGCCGGACGTGAAATTCGACGCCGTGATCGACGCGGCGCTGCAGATGCGCGAGCGGCTGAGCGCGCTGGGCCTCGAGTCGTTCTGCAAGAGCACGGGAGGCAAGGGATTGCACGTGGTGGCGCCGCTGCTCTGCACGCGGCCCCATGCGGTGGACTGGCCGGCGGCCAAGAATTTCGCGCACGTGGTGTGCGCGCAAATGGCCCAGGACAGTCCCGCGAAGTATCTGGACACGATGTCGAAGAGTCAGCGCGTGGGCCGCATCTTTCTGGATTATCTGCGCAACGACCGCATCGCCACCGCGGTCGCGCCGCTGTCGCCGCGCGCGCGCGCCGGAGCGCCGGTGTCCATGCCGCTCAACTGGCGCGAGGTCAGGCGCGGGCTCGATCCAATGCGATTCACGGTACGATCGGCGCCGGCGCTTCTCGAGAAGAGCAAGGCGTGGGACGGCTACGAGGCTTCGGCGAAGTCCCTCGTCGGCGCGATCCGCAAAATCACAGGCGTGCCGGCCACCCGCAAACGCTGAACCGGGGCCGCCGCCCCCTTGCCAGGAGGCCCGTAGGCCGGGCCGGACGCGCTACACTACGCCGCGTCGCAGGCTCAAAACTTCAGAATGAGATCAAGGACCAGCCCACCCTCGCACCCGGACCCCACGCTGGTCGCCGCCGATGCCGTCGCTCCCGACAACCGCACGGAGCGCCTGAATACACGGGCGGCGGGGATCATCGGCCTCGCGGTCATGTGCAGCCGGGTGCTCGGACTCATCCGCGAGCAGGTTTGCGCGGCGCTGTTCGGCGCGGCGGCGATGGACGCCTTCACGGCGGCGTTCCGGATACCCAATCTGCTGCGTGATTTATTCGCCGAGGGCGCCCTGTCCACCGCCTTCGTCACCACGTTCAGCAAGACGATTGCGCGCGAGGGCGACGCGGCGGCGTGGCGGCTTGCGAACAAGGTGGCGACGCTCACCGTGCTGGTGCTGGGAGCGCTCTGCGTCCTCGGTATGGTGTTCTCGCATCAGCTCGTGGCGCTCATCGCACCCGGCTTCCATTCCGAGAAGGCAGACATGACCGCGCAACTCACGCGCATCATGTTCCCCTTCATCCTCCTGGTATCGCTCGCCGCGCTGGTGATGGGGATGCTGAATGCGAAGAGCATCTTCGGCCGGCCGGCCATGGCGTCGAGCTTTTTCAATGCGGGGTCCATCATCGGCGGCGTCGCGCTCGGCGCACTGATCGATCCGCATTTCGGCCCGCGAGCGCTCATCGGTCTCGCGTTCGGCACCTTGATCGGCGGCGGTCTGCAGCTCGCGGTGCAGCTGCCGCCGTTGAAGACGCTGGGCTACCGGTTCCACCCGGATTTCCACTGGCGCGATCGGGGCGTATTCGCCATCCTGGCTCTGATGGGGCCTGCGGTGATCGCGGCGAGTACCACGCAGGTCAACGTCCTGGTCAATTCCATGTTCGCCTCGACGCTCGGCGACGGTGCGATCTTCTGGCTCGCGATCGCCTTTCGGTTGATGCAGCTTCCGCTCGGCCTGTTCGGTGTGGCGCTCGGCACGGTCACGCTGCCGCTCCTGTCGCGGCTCGTGGTCGCGAACCAAATGACCGCATTTCGCAGCGAACTCGCCCGCGCCATGCGGCTCATGTTCCTGCTCACCATTCCGTCGACCATCGGACTCATGATGCTCGCCGACCCGATCATGTCGGTGCTCTATCAGCACGGAAAGTTCGATGCCCACCAGGCGATGCAGGCGGGCGGGGCTCTGAAGTTCTATGCGGTCGGTCTCGCCGGCTATGCGGCCCTCAAGGTCTTGGTGAATGCCTTCTACGCGCTCGACCGGCGCAAGACGCCCATGATCGTGAGCTTTCTCGCCGTGGCGCTCAATCTAATCTTCAACTGGCTGTTCACGTTTCACCTGGGCTGGGGCCACCGTGGGCTGGCGTTCTCGACCGGGTGCGTCGCGACCTGCAACTTTCTGCTGCTGTACGCCTTGATGCATCGCCAACTCGGCAGTCTCGAGTCGCTTCGCATGTTCGTCACGCTGTTCAAGATCGGCATTGCCGGGTGCGCGCTCGCGGCGGTGTGCTGGGCTTCCACGCACTGGCTGCTCGCCGATTGGGCGACCCAGGCCTTCTGGAGCAAGGCATCGGCGCTGTTCGGCACGGTGTTCGTCGCGGGAATCGTGTTCCTGGGGGCCGCGGCGCTTCTGAAAATCGAGGAACTCACCGCGCTCCTGGCGGCCGTCCGTCGGCGCCTCCAGCGTGCGATGTAAGCGAACGTCTTTGCAGAACTTTACCCCCCGTACCCATAACTTCACCGGGCAGCGGTTGCATTCACGGAAAGACGCGAAGATCATTTGCATCGTCATGAGACCGATCACATCTCAAGCCGGCTACGCGCTTTTATTGTGCGCTGCGTCGACACTGGCTGCCGGCGTGAGCGAGCCGGAGACTTTCTTCATCCCGGCGAATTCGAGTGGACGTGAGGCGACCATCAGGGTGCCGGTCGGGGCCGTATCGTCGTTTTCCGCCAGCAATGCCGAGGCGCTGAATGATTACGCCGGTCCGGAAATCGAGGCGATGCGTCTTTCCGGCGACGTTCGAATCGACCTCATCGGCACCGGACGGCCGATCGAGATCAAGGCGGACCGCGTGGTTCTCGAGCTGACCGCGGACGAGGCGATGGAACGGAAGGGCTCGCTGCCGCTCACCGGAGTTCGCCGGCTGCAATCCACCCGCGTGATCGAGGGCTGCGACGCCACGCAGACCTTCGTCGGCAACGTCGTCTTCACGCTGCAGACGGCCTCGGGCGCCATGCAAATCAAGGCGGATCGAGTCGAGCATACCGAGCGAGTGGCCGAGCGCGCGGAATCTCGAGCCGGTGTCTAAGCGCTTCACCACGACGCCGATCCATGAGGGCGGCTGCTTTTGCGGTGCGGTGCGCTATCGCGTCGCCGGAGAGCCGTCATCGTCGGTCATCTGTCATTGCGAGAGTTGCCGGCGCGCGAGCGGTGCGCCGGCGGTCGCCTGGGTGACCTTTCAGCGGACGTGTTTCGAGATCGTCGCGGGCAAGCCCGCGGTGTTTCATTCCTCTCCCGGCGTGGTCCGTCAGTTCTGCGGGACCTGCGGTAGCGCCCTGACCTATTTCAACGCCACCTGTCCGATCAGCGTCGATGTGACCGCCGGAACGCTCGACGAGCCGGATGCTTTCCCGCCCACGGCGGAAATCTGGCTGGAAAATCGGCTGCACTGGCAACCGGTCGACCCGGCGCTCGATCAATACGTCGGATCAACGTCCGGGTAAGGCTCGACTTCCGGGCATGGCCCGACGCCTCCTGAAGGCGATTGCGCCCAGCAGCGCGAGTGCGGCCGTACAGGCGTATGGAAACCAGCATCCGAATCGCACGAACAGCGTTTCGCCGCCCTCGAGGCGGGGCGCGCTCACCACGACTCCTTCCGGCGGACGAGGCTCTCGATACGGGTCGTCCGCGTAGGTTTTGACCAGCAGCCGCCCATTCGGGTCGATCAGGGCCGAAACGCCCGAGTTCACGGCGCGCACCATGGCTTCGCGCAATTCGACGGTCGCGAATACCGCCAAGGCGAGATGTTCCCAGGGCTCCGCGCGCTTTCCGTACCACGAGTCGACGGTCATGTTCACCAGGAGATTCGGGCGCGCGCGCCCGATGTCGACCAGGTAGTCGGGCAGAATGTCCTCGTAGCAGATGACCGGGCCGAGCCCCCAGGTGTTTCCGGCCGGATCCTTGAGCTTCAGGATCTTGGGACCCGTTCCGGCAGTGAAGCGCGCGCTCCCCAGGGGAACGATCTGCTTCAACCAGGGAAACCAATCCACTCCCGGGATGTACTCGCCGAAGGCGAGCAGCCGCACCTTGTCGTAGCGTCCCGTCATCGCGCCGTCGCGATCGAGCAGAATCACCGAGTTGTAGACGTCGTCGGTCGCGGAGTCATACGTGTCCGCTCCAATGATCACCGGACCGTCGAGCCCGCGACGAATCATCGCCGCCGAGTCCGGCGGGAAATCGGTGTAGAGTTCCCGCGGCAGCGCAACCGGGTAGCTGCCTTCGCTCCAAACCACCAATTGCGCGCCTGCCGATTCCAATCGGCGAGACTCATCCTGAAGGATGGTCAATTCGCGCCGCGCTTCCTCGGGCGAGAATTCCGGGTCGTTGCTGTACGCGATGTTCGGTTGCACAAGGCCGACTTTGAGCCGCGGCGCATGCGCAACGAGCTCATCGACCTGCCGCATGCGCACGGCGCCGAACACCAGCGCCGCCGCGAGAATCGCCGCGGCCGAGATCGCCGGAATCCGCGCGGCCCTCGGACTCACCCAGAGGTCGTAGATCGCGCCGTTCACCATCATCAAGAGCGCCGTAACGCCCCAGGGCCCGGTGATTTCGGCAATCTGAATCACCAGCGGATGCCAGGCCTGGGTGATCCACTGCCCGCAGGGAAAAATCTGAGGTACGAGAAATTCGCAGGCGGCCATCCCGATCGGCGCGATCAGCGTCATGGGCACGGCGATTCGCCGGCGAATCGAGCACACGACGGCCGTGAACAACAAGAAGATCAATGCGCGCGCTGCGCAAAATAGCGCGAGTACCAGGAGGCCCGCGATCCAAGGGAAGCCGGCGAAGCGTTCCGTGGTATCGATCAGCCAATAGAAACCGCCGGCGGTCTCGACCACGCCGGCCCACCAACCGAGGAAGAGCGCACGCCGGTAGGTGGGTGCCCGATCCACCGCGGCCAGCATCGGCACGGCGGCGATCCAGCCGGCCGCGGACCAGTCGAAGGGGGTGCACGCCAGGAACCAGAGGCAGCCGCTCAAGGTGACCAGGCCGAGACCGTCGAAGGAGGAACGAGGGAAGGATGCGAACTTGGCTAGGCGCATTACATTATTGTCAGGTCGGGCTGCCGCAGTTCGCGGGGAATGCGCATCTTAAGGTATTCTGCCGCGTAACCATGCAAGAAAGATATGAGCCCGCCGCCGTCGAGGCGGAGGCACAGCGCTATTGGAACGAGCACAAGAGCTTCGAGGTCACGGAGGACCCGGCTCGTGAGAAATACTACTGTCTGTCGATGTTTCCCTATCCGAGCGGCCGGCTGCACATGGGCCACGTCCGCAATTACACCATCGGCGATGTAGTCACCCGATTCATGCGCATGAACGGCAGGAACGTGCTGCAACCCATGGGTTGGGATGCGTTCGGGTTGCCTGCGGAGAACGCGGCGATGGCGAACGGCGTGCCGCCGGCGAAGTGGACGCTCGACAACATCGCGACCATGAAGGGACAGCTGCAGGCGCTCGGTTTCGCGATCGACTGGAGCCGCGAGGTCACGACCTGCCGCCCGGAATATTACCGTTGGAATCAATGGCTGTTCCTGCGCATGCTGGAAGGAGGCATCGCCTATCAGAAGACGGGCGTGGTGAATTGGGACCCCGTCGACAAGACGGTGCTCGCCAATGAACAGGTCATCGACGGCCGCGGCTGGCGCACCGGCGCCCTGGTGGAGCGGCGCGAAATTCCGATGTACTACCTCAAGATCACGGACTACGCCGAGGATCTGCTCGACTCGCTGAACCGCATGCCGGGCTGGCCGGATCGCGTGCGCGCGATGCAAGCCAATTGGATCGGCAAGAGCGAAGGCATACGGATCGGATTCCCGTACGAGATCGGCGGTGCGAACGGGGTGCTGTACGCGTTCACCACGCGCGCGGATACCGTGATGGGCGTTACCTTCTGCGCGGTCGCGGCCGAGCACCCGCTGGCGACGCATGCGGCCAAAGGCAACGCGGCACTCGCGGCATTCATCGAGGAATGCAAGCGCGGGCCCGCCATCGAAGCCGAGATCGCCACCCAGGAGAAGAAAGGCATGGCGACGGGACTGTCCGTTCGCCATCCGCTCACGGGCGATCCCGTGCCCGTGTGGGTGGGCAACTACGTGCTGATGAGCTATGGCGATGGCGCGGTCATGGGCGTGCCCGCGCACGACGAACGGGACTTCGAGTTCGCGCAGAAGTACCGCTTGCCGATCGTGCCGGTGATCGACGTCGATGGCCGCACCTACTCCACCGAGGCCTGGCAGAGCTGGTACAGCGAGCACGGCCGCTGCGTCAATTCGGGCCAATACGACGGCCTCGATTTCAAGGCGGCGGTCGATGCGGTGGCCGCGGACCTCGAGAAGCTGAAGCTCGGTGAGAAGCGGATCACATGGAGGCTGCGCGACTGGGGCATCTCGAGGCAGCGCTACTGGGGATGTCCGATCCCCATCATTCATTGCGACGCATGCGGCTCGGTGCCCGTGCCCGACGATCAATTGCCGGTGGTGCTCCCCGACAACCTGGTGCCGGACGGCAGCGGCAATCCGCTCCTCAAGGATCAGGCATTCCTCGCCTGCACGTGCCCGCGCTGCGGGCGGCCGGCGCGGCGCGAGACGGATACCATGGATACCTTTGTCGATTCGTCCTGGTACTTCCTGCGCTACGCCTGCAGCGGCAACGACCGCGCGGCCGTCGATGAGCGCGTCGATTACTGGCTGCCGGTCGATCAGTACATCGGCGGGATCGAGCACGCGATTCTGCACCTGCTGTATTCGCGCTTCTGGAGCCGCGTGATGCGCGACCTCGGATTGATCGATTTCAAGGAGCCGTTCACCCATCTGTTCACGCAGGGCATGGTGCTCAACGAGGCGTTCTATCGAAAGTCCGAGTCCGGACGCATCGAATACTTCAATCCGGCGGAGGTGGAGGTCGCTCTGCGCGATCAGCGCCGTACCGCGATCCTGCGCAAGGACGGGAGCGAGGTGGAGTCCGCCGGCGTGATCACCATGTCGAAGTCCAAGAACAACGGCGTCGACCCACAGGCGTTGGTGGACGAACTGGGCGCCGATACCGCCCGCTTGTTCACCATGTTCGCGGCGCCGCCGGAGCAGACGCTCGAATGGTCCGACGAGGCGGTGCAGGGTGCGTTTCGCTTCATCAAGCGCCTTTGGAAAGCGGTGCACGAGCATGTGTCGGGAGGCGCGGTTGCGGCGCTCGACAAGGCCGGCCTCGACGACGCCCAACGGGCGATCAGGCGCCATGCGCATCAGACACTCGGCAAGGTCACCGACGACATCGGCCGGCGCCGCACGTTCAACACGGCCATCGCCGCCGTGATGGAGCTCTTGAACGCCTTGTCGAAATTTCCTCAGCGGACGCCTCAGGACCGCAGCGTCGCGCACGAGGCGCTGGAGATCGCCGTGATCGCGCTGTCCCCGATCATTCCGCATGCGACGCACGCGATGTGGCGCGGGCTCGGGCATTCCACGGCGCTGATCGACGAGAGCTGGCCGCCGGTCGATGCCGCGGCCCTCGAACAGTCGATGGTCGAGATGGTCGTGCAGGTGAACGGTAAGCTGCGCTCGCGCATCAGCGTGCCCGCGGGGTCGGATGATGAGACGGCCCGCAAGACGGCGCTGGCCGACCCTCAGGTGCAAAAGTTCGTCGGGGACGGGACGGTGCGCAAGGTCATCGTCGTGCCCGGCAAGCTCGTCAACGTGGTCGTCTAGCGTGACGGCCGTGCCCAGGCATTGGCGGGCAGCTGCGGGCGCCGCGAGTGCATGCGCCCTCGGCCTGGCGCTGTCGGGGTGCGGATTTCGGCTCGCAGGCAGCGATCATCTGCCGCCGAGCCTTGCCCGGCCCTATCTGTCCGTCAAAGATTCCTACACGGATTTCGCGCGCGAGTTCGAGCTCGAGCTGAAGAATGCGGGGGCGGTGCTGGAGCCGGGGCGGCAGGACGCTACGGCGACCATCGAAATCACCAAGGACGTGGTGGAGCAACGGACTTTGTCGGTATCGGTGCGCAACATCCCCACCGACTATGAGCTCATCTACACGGTCACGTTCGCCGTGCACGGGCCGGATTCCGAGCTCCTCGCGCCGCAGACCATCACCCTCTCGAGGGATTACAGCTTCGAGGAGAACGTGCTGCTCGCCAAGGAGCACGAGGCCGACATCCTGCGTGCGCAAATGGCGCGGGACCTGGTCGCGATGGCCATGCGTCGGCTGAGCCATCTGAAGAAGTAGAGGCGGGAGCACCGTGTGCTGCTACTCAATTCCATCGACCGTCTCGATCTTTTGGTGCTGCTAGACCGCTACCGGCTGGATTTGGTGCTGGTAGCCCCGGCTGAGGTGATCCCCGGCTCTCATTGGGGAGAGCGAGAGGCAGGCCTGATCGGCTCGAAGCTCTATGCGCGCTTCGATACCCCGCTGCATTCCATATTGCACGAGAGCGCCCATTTCATCTGCATGACGCCGGAACGCCGGGCGGGCTTGCACACCGATGCGGGCGGAGACGATGCCGAGGAATGCGCCGTGTGCTACCTGCAGATTCTCATGGCGCAGGCGCTTGCGAACATCGGCGCGCAACGGATGTTCGCCGACATGGACGAGTGGGGCTATAGTTTCCGCCTGGGAAGCGCGCGGAAGTGGTTCACGGAGGATGCCGACGACGCACGTCAGTGGCTGCTACGGTACGGACTGATAGACGACCGGAGCGGCATTACCTACGCTCTGCGGCAATGACGCCGAAGCGTCAGGCGGCGTTCGATGTTGCGACCGCCGGAGCCGCGTAGACCCGGCCGAACCGATTGGCGAGAAACGGCTGCAGGCCGATCTCTTCCTGCTTGATGAGACCGGATTGCGGCAGCTGCCCGGTGCGGAGCATGTCGAGCACGGCGCAGATGCCCCCCGCGGTGGTGATCTGAATGGCGCTGCGCACGCGGCCGCCGATCGGCGCCGCATAGATCTTGTTGGCGTAGGTTTCCTGGACGAGCTGGCCGCCGCGCATTCCGCTGACCGTCACGAACACGATGACCACGTCCTGCAGCGTCACCGGCACCGCGTTCTCGAGGATGTCCTTCAACAGCTCGCGGCGGTCGCGCAACCGCAGGTCGTTCAGGAGCGCCTTCATGATGGCCGCGTGGCCGGGATAACGGATGGTGCGATAGTTGAGATTACGCACCTTGCCCGCCAAGGTCTCGCACAAGGTGCCGAGCCCGCCGGAGGTGTTGAAGGCCTCGTAGAGAATGCCGTCGAGCGAGAACTCTTCCAGCTCCTCGAGCGCCTGAGTCTCGCGCAGCTGGCCGTTGACGATGGCTTCGCACGGCTCGCAATACTCGTTGATGACGCCGTCCGTACTCCAAGTGAGATTGTAATTGAGGGCGTTGGAGGGAAATTTCGGCAGCGCGCCGACGCGCATGCGCACGTCCTGCAGCTGCTCGAAATGCGAGGCGAGATCGCTCGCCACGATGGTGATGAACCCCGGCGCCAGCCCGCATTGGGGAATGAACGCCGTGCGCGCGCCCTTGGCGAGCTGCTTGACGGCGCGGGTGCTCGCGACGTCCTCCGTCAAATCGAGGTAATGGGCACCGGCTGATTTTGCCGCCTCGGCGATGAGCCGGGTCGCGTGATAAGGGGCTGCGGACAGGACCGCATATTTCCCGCCGAGAATCTTCTCGAGGGTGTCGCCCTGGGTGATGTCGGCGGCTACCTTCGAGACGGCGGCCCCGGTCTCCAGGCGTTCCAATTGAGCTTGCGACCGGTCGATGACCGTCACCGCGTAGTCGCGCGAGCTCGCCAGCAGCTCCGCCATCATGGACCCGATTTTCCCAGCGCCTACGATCGCAATCTCGTGCATATACAAACTCTCCCGTCGGTCCGTCATTTTGGCCGCCGGATACTGCAGATGGTAGGCGCGGATTAACCATTACTACGCTATAGTTAGGCAGTTCGCAGGGTAAATTAGGCGAAAAGCTATGGATGGTATCGATCAGAGGCTCATTCTGGCGCTGCGGGAAAATGGGCGAGCCTCGACCGCCCAGCTGGCCCGCCTGGTCGGCCGTTCACGCACCAGCGTCCAGAGCCGCATCGAGCGGCTCGAGAAGGAGGGTGTGATCGTCGGCTATGGGGTGCGGCTCGCCCCGGAGCACGATCTCGGCGCGGTGCGGGCGCACGTCATGATCAAGGTGGGGCCCAAGGAATCCCGTACCGTGACGGCGGCGCTTCGCGCCATCGCGCAAGTGCGCGTGCTGCACTCGGTGAGCGGTGAGGCGGACCTGATCGCCGTTGCCGCGGCCGCGTCGGTGAGCGAGATGGATGAGGTGATCGACCGCATCGGCGCCCTCGACGGGGTGGAGCGCACGACCTCATCCATCATCTTGTCGACCAAATTCGAGCGATAGCTCCGGCGCCGCCGTTATCCTAGGGTTGTGCGGCGATCACGGCGATTTCGATCTTGTACTCCGAACCCGCCAATTTGGCGCTCTCCACCGTCGCTCGCGCCGGTGTCGAGCCGGGCGCAACCCACTGGTCCCACACCTTGTTCATCTCGGCGAACGTCGACATGCTGGTGAGCCAAATGGTCGCCGACAGGATGCGAGTCTTGTCCGTCTTCGCTTGCGCGAGGAGCGCGTCGATGGTCGAGAGGATATCCCGGGTCTGTTCGGCGACTCCCTTGCCCGCCGCCTCATCCGCGACCTGTCCGGCGAGGTAGACGGTCTTATTGTGAATCACGGCCTGCGACATGCGCGGTCCCGGCTGCAAGCGTTCGATGGGCATGGGATCTCCTCCGACAAAAGCGTGATTCTAGCGTCGGTGCGGAACGGGTATCGAGAGATGCGCGGGCTGCGGGCGCGCAGGTCCGCGAAGAGAAAAAGCGGCGTGGGCCTTATTGGGCCCACGCCGCCGGATTATCGCACCGACGGGGGAGTTGGCTGGCTTGCCGGCGCGAGACTTCCTAAACCTTGACCGCCCTCACGCATAGCTGCGAGGACGACTCATACTGCCAAAAACGGCGCGGCTGGCACGCGATACTTTGTGATGGTCCATCCAATTTTTTTCGCTTGACATTTGCAACACGATCAATGTCAACGCAGCACCATCATCCGACGGATTCGCGGCGGACGGAAATGCTCTTTTGGCTTAAGCTTATGCGCCTCGCCCGGGCTGCCTGCGCAGCCGCTTCACGATGAGATAGGCCGCGACCGCGACCGCCAACGTCACCGCGCTGGCCTTGAAATCCTGCTGCGAGCCGGGAGTGAACGCCATGGCGATGAGCACGGCGGCCATCGCGGCGATGGCCGCATAGCTCAGCCAGGGAAAGAGCCACATGACCACCGGCGGTTCCCGCTCGTTCGAGCGCTCGCGGCGCATGCGCAAGACGATCTGCGCGACGGCGATGGTCATATACACGTACACGATCAACGCGCCCGAGGAACTCACCAGAAAATCGAACACTTTCTGCGGCGCCTCCGTCGCGGCAATGATGCCGAGAAAGCCGGCCACGGCACCCATCAGTACGGATACCACGGGCACCCGGCGCGAGTTCAGCGTCACCAGCCGCTGCGGCGCGTCCCGGCGGTCGGCCAGAATGAACAGCACGCGGGAGCTCACGTAGAACGCCGAGTTCAGGCAGGACAAGACCGCGGTAAGAATGATGACGCTCATGATCTCGCCGGCCCATGGAACATGCATGGTGTTGAGGGCCAACGTGAACGGCGACTCTCCCGAACGAACGGCGTTCCAGGGGGTGACCGCGACGATCAGGAAGATCGAGGCCACATAAAAGACCAGGATGCGCCAGATCACCGCGGCACCCATGCGCGCCACGGCGCGTTCCGGCTGCGCGGATTCCGCTGCGGCGACGGTGGTGATCTCGGCCCCCGTCATGGCGAAAAAGACGGTGGGCACCGCTGCGAGCACCGCGATCCAGCCCCGCGACGCGAATCCCCCGAAATCGACCAGGTTGCCGAAGGTGGCCCCATGCGGGGAAGTCCATCCGAAGGCGAACGAGGCCGCGATAACGATGAAGACGATGATGGCGGCCACTTTGATGGACGCGAACCAGAACTCGAATTCGGCATAAGAACGCGCGGACATGAGATTCACGCCGGTCATGACCGTCATGAGCCCGAGCCCGATCTGAAGCGGTGAAAATACCGGCAGCCAGTGCTGCAGGATCTTCGCTCCCGCGATGGCCTCCACGGGAACCACCAGCACCCAGAAGTACCAATACAGCCAGCCGACCACGAACCCCGCGCCGTCGCCGAGTCCGGCGCGCGCGAATTCGGTGAAGGAGCGGACATTGGGCATGGCGGTGGCCATCTCGCCCAGCATGCGCATCACCAGCAGAATCAAGAAGCCGCAGATGGCGTAGCTCAGGAAGCTTGCCGGGCCGGCGGCGATGATCGCAGTGCTCGAGCTCACGAACAATCCCGCCCCGATGATCCCGCCGATCGAGATCATGGTGAGGTGCCGGCCCTTCAACGAACGGCTGAGCTCGTTCACGTGAGGGGACGCCGCCGAGGGGATCGCCGTGGTCGTGTTCGCGGTAGTGGTGTTCGCCTGCGCCATCTATAGTGCCTTTGTCGTTTGCCAATCAGCTGTTGTGCGTCGATGTTCGCGGGCTCACGGTAGCGGATGGACGGTGCGAGAGCCAGTAAAATCCGCCTCGATTCGCGGGCGCCCGCCGCGGGGCGATCCTCTCTTGACTTAAGGAGCTTGCGACATGAATTGCCCAAAGAAAGCCGTGTTGGCGACGGGTTCGACCAGTGGGATCGGCGAGGCGTGCGCGCGAATGTTCGCCGACGGCGGCGCCGCTCATCCGCCGGTAAGGGCCCCCGTTTTCGCGGCGTGCGCTGGCGCCCGCGGCGGCAGCCGATGCGCATCGCCCGCCGGCGCGTTGCCGCGCTCATAAGGCCTTGCGGTGACCATGTACACGGTCCCAAGCACGATCACTCCCACCGCCGTCACGATCATCCCGTAGTTGCTGTACCAGGGATCCTGCGGGGCGCGGGGCCACATCATGTCGATAATCGCGCTCACCCCGTAGCCGAACCCGACCAGATTCACCGGCCATCCCCAACGGCCGAGCTTGAAGGGACCGGCCGGTGTCCAACCCATCGATCTTGCGATCAACGCCCCGAGCACCAGCATCTGAAAGGCCATGTAGATCCCGACCGAGGCGAAGCTGATGATGGTGGCGACGGCATTTTGCAGCCACAGGCCGCCCAGCGCGATTAGGGACGGGATCAGGCCTGCCAGCGCCAATGACGCCACGGGCACGTGCGTGTGCGGCGAGATGCGGCTCAAGAGCTTGCTGCAGACGATCATCTCGTCGCGCGCGTAGGCGAACAGCAGGCGGCTCGCGGCAGCCTGCATGCTCAAGCAGCAGGAGATAAAGGATACGAGAACCACGGCAAGCACGGCGCGAAATCCAACTTCGCCCATGGCCGACCGCAGAATCGTCGCCACGGGATCGGTGTCTTTCCCGGAAAGTATGGCGTTCATGTCCGGCACCGCGAGAATGAGCGCAACGCACACGAGCATCGCTGCCGCGCCGCCGACGTAGATGGTCATGCGCATGGCCTTCGGGATCATGCGGCTGGCATTTGGAGTTTCCTCCGCAACGTCGCCGCAGGCCTCGAAGCCGTAGTAGCAGAACATGGCGGCGAGCGCTGAGGCGAGAAACGCCGGTACGTAGCTGCCGCCGCTGCTGCGAATGGAAAGGGTGTCGAAGAGCACGCCGAACGAGTTATGGCGCGCAAACAGCAGCAGATAGCCGCCGACGGCGATGGCGCCGATCAGCTCGCAAATGAAACCGAACATCGCCACGCGTGCGAGCAATCGTGTGCCGCTCACGTTGCAAGCCGTCGCAAACACGATCATCGCCAGAGCCATGACCGTGGTGTTCGTGGGGGTGACCGGGAAGCCCAAGAGCTGTGCGACGAATGGCGCACCGCCGGTCGCGACGGCAGCGATCGAGACAAGCAGCGCCCAGCCATATATCCAACCGGCCATCCAGGCCCAGCGCTTGCCGACCAGGCGCCGCGCCCACGGATACAGGCCGCCGGAAATCGGAAATTGAGAGACGACCTCGCAGAATACGAGACAGACGAACATCTGGCCGATACCGACGAGCAGATACCACCAGAACATCGGCGGACCGCCCGCCGCGAGTGCGAAGGCGAACAGGCTGTAAACCCCAACCACCGGCGACAGATAGGTGAATCCCAGGGAGAAATTCTCCCATTTCGACATGGTCCGGTCGAAATGCGATTCGTAGCCCAACGCACGAAGCTGATCGGCGTCGTGGTCTACGCCCTGGCCGGAATTGACGGTCACTGATTTCTCCTACGCTGTCTCGAGATGCCGGGCGCCGCCGGCACGGAGCCCCATATTACGAAAATCGGGGGACTTGCGCCCCCCGACTCGGATCAGCTGCCGCGGATCAGCTGCCGCGGAGCTCCCGCGCCCCGTCAGAACTTGGTCTCGAACCCGAGGCCGATGGTGCGCGGCTGATTGGTCGAGACGCGAGTGATGGTCGGCTGCTGCCACGCGAACACGGTATTGTCGATGGTCAGCGCGGCGTGCTTGTTGGTGAGGTTGGTGCCGAACACAGAGGCTTTCCAGGCGTTCTTGCCCACTCCCAGCCGGAAGTCCATCAACCCATAAGATCCGAGAGTCTCGCGGTAATAGGCGACGTCCGATACCGGACCGACATAAGATTCGGCGATCCGACCGGTGAACTGATAATCATCCACAAGCAGCGTCTCGTAGGTGACCGACATGTCGCCGGTGTATTTCGGGATGTTGTCGATGCGCTCGCCGGGCGTGATGGGAAGTCCGGGGGTGTCCTTCGGGGCGCTGATGTAAGCCTGGGTGTACGCGCCGGACAGGTCCACCGTGATCGCATCCGTGATCTTGGCGGCCATTTCGACTTCCGGCCCGTAGCTCTTGGCCTCGCCCACATTGGTGTTGTAGGGATAGCCGCAGGAGAGCACGATCAATTGCTGGATGTTGTGCCATTTGACGTAGAAGACGTCGGCATTGAGGGTGAAGCGACGGTCGGCGAGCTTGGCTTTTTCGCCCACCTCGCCGCTCCAGATGTCGTCCGGCGAGTAGTAAGCCGGCTGACTGGTGAGGTAGCTCGCTCCGGTTCCCGGGCCGCAATAGTAGAACCCGGCCGGATTGAGCGGGATCGGCAGATTCACGCCGCCGGGGCGTGAACCCTTGGCAACGGTGCTGTACAGCGTGAGGTCCGACGTCGGCTCGTACGAGAGGTTGACCTTCGGCAACAGGCTGGTATTCGTTCCCGACGCGCTGTCGATGGTCGGCGTCGCATTGCCAGAAGCCGTGCCGAGACCGCGCTGATTGGAGGTGTTGCTGATGTCGAACTTGTAGAAGCGCAATCCCGTCGTGAGCTTCAAGTCCGGCCGCAGCTTGTAGGAGGCCTCGCCGAAGATCGCCTTCTGGTTGAGGATGTTCGGATTGTTGTCGTTGAACATGATGCCCTCGGGATTCGAGCCCGCAATCTGTCCATAGGTGAACTGATCGGCGGCCGGGCAATGCCCGCCGAGCGCAGAGGACCCGTAGGGGCAGGCGGGAGTCGTCACGAATCCGACGGTCTGGTTCTTCGTGACGTAGCCCGAGTGCAGATTCGAATAGTACACTCCACCGACCCACTGGAAGTCCGAGTCGCCGCGCGACGTGAGGCGGATTTCCTGGGCGATCTGCCAGGTCAGATCGTTCTCGGAATAGAGGTTGGGGACGAATTCGGTGTAATTAAAGATGTTCTGCAATGCCTCCGTCGAGTCGGTCGACTGATACACATCGCGCTGCCAGTACGATGATGCCGAGGTGAGGTTCGCGAAGGACATGTCGTAGCTGACCTTCAGGCTCCACATGTGAAAGGCGTCGTAGTAGGGCTCTTCGATGTCGTACGGCTGGTAGATCGCCTCCTGTGCGGGCGGGGACTGATAGTTGGCGTATCCGTCGGCATCGATTCGCTGATACATGAAGTTGCCGATGACCGAGAAGGCATCCGTCGGCTGAACCAGCAAGGATGCGCGCGAGGAAATGAAGCGCTCCAAGTTGGAGCCCGTGATGTTGTCGGCCACCGGCGCGTCCTGCACGTTGCCGCGGGTACAGTAGTAAAACGGGCCGCAGCCGCCGAAATTCGTGGGATACGGAAACTGCCCGGGTGCGATCACCTTGCGATCGATCCAGCCGCTGATGTACTTGTCGGTGGTGACGAAACGCAAGGCCGCGATGTCGCCGATGGGGAAGTTCAGCATCAAGCTGCCGCGGCCGTTGGTGCTGCCGCCGGTGGTCTGGGACGCGTCCACCGCGGCCGAACCTTCGAACGAGTTGAGCTTGGGCGGATTGGTGACCAACTTGATGGTGCCGCCCATGGAGCCGGCTCCGTACAAGGTGCCCTGCGGTCCGCGCAGGATTTCCGTGTGATTCAGATCGTAGAGGTCGGCGTCGATGACCGTGCGGCCGTTGAGCGCCACCGCGGACGCCGACAACGGGGTTTCATCGAGGTAGAAACCCACCGTCGCCACGGAACCGCCGGAGGAACCCAAGCCGCGCATCTCATACTCGGTTTGGCCCGGCCCCGCGGTGCGGAGCGAGATTCCGGGGATGGCGCCGACCAGATCCTGCACCGATCCGATGTTCTGCTCGGCGATGTCGGCCGAGCTCAAGGCCGTCATGCTGATCGGCGTGGCCTGCACGGTCGAATCGCGCTTCTCGGCGGTGACCACGATCTCTTCCAGATCGCCGCCGCGCGCCGGCACGCTCTCGCCGGCGGCGGATGCCGCCGGGCCGCCCGGATCGGCGAAGACCGGAGCGCACATCCATCCGGCGCAGAGAATGACGAAGATCGGAGTGGCGCGCGACGAGCGGGCCGCTCGCGCGGCACACGATGTTGCTTTCATTAATTGTTCTCCCTGAAACGAAACAAGGCCGCGGCGCGAGCTCTTGGCATGCCTGTCGGTTCCCACCGCAGGCCTCTCGCACCACCGCCGTTACGCCGGTGGATCGCTTATGATCCGACCGATCGATAAGTAGCATAGGGTTTACTGGCACGCAAGTTTATTGCGTGCTAAGAACCCCAGGCGAACTGCGCGGATGCGGGTATTCGGACCGCGCCGTCCATCTGCACGGGTCATGAGGATTGACGATGCATGGATTATGCCGACGGCGGGCGGGAGGGATTGCGGGCGCAATCCGGCGACAGGCCGTGAAGAGATTGCACGGTGGCGGGGCGGCGTGCGCCCGTCGTGCTCCGGAAGCGGGCACTTGAGCGGCGCTTCCCGCCGCCTGACGCTCGCGGCCATTCTTTCCTCGAGCCTCGGAGTCGGCTTGATCTTCGGCTTTCAGCCGCCCCTGATCGCCATGGTCCTGAGCCGAGCGGGCAGCTCGGCTCTCGCCGTCGGCGCGGTCTCCGCCGCGAGCTTGATTGCGGTCATTCTGTGCGGACCGCTGTACCCCCGGCTCATCGGACGGCTCGGGCTGAAGCGCAGCGTGATCGTCGGCATCTCGACCGGCGCACTGGTGCTCGCCTTCATGCCGGCGGCTGCGGGCGTCGCTCCGTGGATGTGCTTCCGATTCGTCAACGGGTGTGCGCTCGGGATGAGCTGGATCGCAAGCGAGATCTGGTTGAACAAGGTGAGCGGCGAGAAGGAGCGCGGCACCGTCATGGGGATCTACGGAACGGTGTTCTCGGTCGGCATCATCGGCGGCCCGGTCCTGCTGGAGTTCACGGGGACGGAGGGCTGGCGGCCGTTCGTCTCCGGTGCGCTCTGCCTGCTCGCCACCTTGCTGCCGCTCCTGATGCTGAAGGGCACCGAGGCGGACGCCGGCGCCCGCGCGCCGCTCGTCGACCTCGCCCGCGCAGTGCGCTTCGCGCCCATCGTGATGCTGGCGGCGGTGGTCGCGGGACTGGTCGAATCGGCGGATCTGGCGCTGCTCCCGCTGTTCGGACTGCACGCCGGCCTGAACGAGCGCGCGGCGCTCTTTCTGGTGACCGTGTTCATGGCAGGGAACGTCGTGCTGCAGATGCCCATCGGAGTTCTCGCGGACCGCTGCGGGCGTCGCACGATCCTCGCGGGGTGCGCGGCCGCGAGCGCGCTCGGCCCGCTGCTGCTGCCGGTTTGCCTCAATGCTCCGGGTTGGCTCGGACTGCTGCTGTTTCTCTGGGGCGGAACGCTGTATGCGTTCTACAGCCAGGGGATCGCGCTTCTCGGCGAGCGCTTTCCGGAAGCGGAGTTGGCCGCGGCGAACACCGTGTTCGTGATGGTGTATTGCGCGGGCGGGGTGATCGGCCCGAGCCTCGGAGGCTTCGCCATGGACCACTGGCCGCAAGCCGGTCTCCCGGCTGTGCTGAGCGGCGCCCCGCTGCTGTTGCTCGCGGGTCTCGCGGTTCGTGCAGCGCGAACCTGGAATCGGGCTACAGCTTGACCATCACATGCCGAGGCACGCTGTAATCCTCGAGCGCATAGACCGACAAGTCCTTGCCGTAGCCCGAGCGCTTGAAGCCGCCGTGCGGCATTTCACTGATCAGCATGAAGTGCGTGTTGATCCACGTGCAGCCGTACTGCAGGCGAGATGCCACGGTCATGCCTCTGCCCACATCCTGAGTCCATACCGACGAGGCTAGGCCGTATTCGGAATCGTTGGCCCATGCCACCGCCTCCTCTGCGTCCGTGAAGCGGGTCACCGATACCACCGGGCCGAACACTTCGCGCTGCACGATCTCGTCGGACTGGCGGGCACCCGCCACGACGGTGGGCTCATAGAAAAAACCGGACCCGGTGCGGGCCTTGCCGCCGGCGACGATCTCCACGTGCCGGTTGGCGGAAGCGCGCTCGACGAATCCCGCAACGCGGGTGCGTTGCTCGGCTGAGATCAGCGGCCCCATCTCCACGCCACCCTCGCTCTGAAGGCCAACCTTGAGCGAACGTGCCGCGGAGCCCAAGTCGGCGACCAAGCGGTCGTAGATCTTGGCGCCGGCATAGATGCGGCACGCGGCGGTGCAATCCTGTCCGGCGTTGTAGAAGCCGAACGTTCGCACGCCCGACACCACCGCCTCGAGATCGGCATCGTCGAATACGATGACCGGCGCCTTGCCGCCGAGCTCGAGATGCGTGCGCTTGAGATTGGCGGCGGCGGCGCTCAATATCTTCTGGCCCGTGGAGACATCTCCGGTGAGCGATACCATACGCACCCGCGGGTGCGATACCAGCGGCGCACCGACGCTCTCGCCGCGGCCGCAGACCACGTTGACCACGCCCTTCGGGAAGATCTCCGCCAAGTTCTCGGCCAGCTTCAAGGCTGTCAGGGGCGTCTGTTCGGAGGGCTTCAGGACCACGGTGTTGCCGGCCGCGAGTGCCGGACCAAGCTTCCACGCGGCCATCATCAAAGGGTAGTTCCAAGGAGCGATCGAGGCGACCACGCCGACCGGGTCGCGCCGGATCATGCTGGTGTACCCCGGCAGATACTCGCCGGCCAGTGCGCCGTGACCCGTGCGCGCCGCGCCGGCGAAGAAGCGGAATACATCGGCGATGGCGGGGATCTCGTCATTGAGCGCCGCCGCGAGCGGCTTGCCGGTATTGTCCGACTCCAGCTTGGCGAACTGCTGGCCGTCCGCCTCGATGCGATCCGCCAAGCGCAAGAGCAGCGCGGCCCGGTCCTTCGGCACGGTCCGCGCCCACGCCGCGCCGGCAGTCTCGGCCGAGGCCACCGCCGCATCCACCTGCGCCGCGGTCGCTTCGGGGACTTCGGCTATGCACTTGCCGGTCGCGGGATCGAGCACACGCTCCGAGTCGCCGCCGCCGGCGACCAGGGTTCCGTTGATCAAGAGTTTGGTCTGCATGTTCTTCAACCCACGGCCGTGCGCTTTTTCTTGTCGGGATCGTCGAACGGCAACGTGTGGGCAATGGCCGCCACCTTGAGGTTCTTACCCCGGACTTCGAGCTTGGTGCCGTGAACCGCGACCGGTACCTCGAGGCGCGCGATCGCCATGGATTTGCCGGTGAGGCTCGACGCCATGGCGCAGGTGATCACGCCGACCTTCTTGTCGCCCGAGTACACCGGATCGCCCATATCGGCCGCGACCTTGCCGTCCAGCAGCAGCCCGAAGATCTTGAAGCGCTCCCTGCCTTTCAGGCGGGCGTGCGCGTCGGCGCCGCGAAAATCGTTCTTGCCGGGACTCACGGTGAAATCGAGCCCGAGTTCCCACAAGCTGTCGCCCGGCGGATCATGCTCGAATGGATACATCTGGGACATGTCGTACGGATAGAACAAGAGATAGCTTTCGACGCGCACCCAATCAAGCGTGGTGAAGCAAGCGGGGATGATGCCCATGGGCCTGCCCTCGCTCAAGATGGAGTCCCAGATGAGCCCCGCGTCCTCGCCCTTGCAGAAAATCTCATACCCGCGCTCGCCGGTGTAGCCGGTGCGGGAGATCGTCACGGGCTTCCCGAACAGCGTTGCGGGCATGTGATGAAAGTAGTTGAGGCTGCGGATTCCGGCGATGTGCTTCGCCAGAAAATCGACGGCCAGCGGTCCCTGCAGCGACAGATCGTGCAGGTCGTCATCCACTATCATCGCCGCGTTCCGCCCAACAGCGTAGCTCGTCAAGGTCTCGTGTCCCGCGCCGCTTCCATGAACCACCATCCAGGCGTTCGGCGCCAGGCGGTATAGGATGCAGTCTTCGATGAAGAAGCCGGATTCGTTCAGCATGCAGGCATAGGCGGACTTGCCCGGATATATCTTGGTGACATCGCGCGTGGTGGCGTAGTTCAGGATCGCGGAGGCATGCGGGCCGACGAGGTAGAGCTTCTTGAGCCCCGATACGTCCATCAGCGCGGCCTTGGTGCGGATCGCGACGTGATCCTGGGCGACATCCTTCGAGTAGGTCCACGCCGTCCCCATGCCGTTCCAATCCTCGAGCTTCGAGCCGAGGGCGCGGTGCCGATCCGCCAGAACCGAGTGACGCCAACTGAGTGCCATGAATGTCTCCAGTTTTTATTGCAAAAATTCCGGCCCGCGGCATCGCCGCGAGGGCCTTCAATCCGGTCCCGCGCCGGGCGTGGTGGGCGCACCGTCGTCGAAGGGCGCGAGCCAGTCGACCACGGTGTCGCGATAGCGGCTGAGACCCTTGTAGTCGACCAGCGCGGGATGAAGTTCCTCGAGCACCCGATGCACGCGGCGCGCCCACTTGGGAACCGTGGACAGCTCGCGCAAGCTGATGAGATAGCAGCGGATGCCGAAGAGCACGCCGTTGCTGCGCGGAAGGCGCCACAAGCCCTGCAGCTCGACGCGCAAGTGCACGAGGTCGCCCGCGTTCTCCTTCGTGATCGTGGCGCGATCCGGTCCCCATTTGGGATAATTTTCAGGCGAGGTGTCGAGGCGGGGGTTCACCGTCATGGTCCAGTTGAGGCGGCGCACCGGCTGACCCAGGCGCAGGTTCAGGAGGAACTTCAGCGCCCGGTCGAATACCCCGAGCTCGTGCGCCAAAGGGACGGGGCCGTGCCATTCCTTGAAGGTCATGCCGATGTCGAAATCCAGCGACCAATCGGCGGGCGTGGTCACCATGCCCGCCTCGGCCCAAAGATCGCCCTCGCGCTGATCCATGACCACGAAATCGCCCTGCGCCTGGCGCGTGATGAAATCGAGCGGCTCGCGCGGCAGGCTCGCCGGATCGCCGAACGTGAATTCTTGATCGATGCCGAGCGGCTCGTTGATCCAATGCCATCGGTTGCGGTGCTTCGCGAGCGAGAAATGCGCGGGGTAGTCGCGGGCGAGGGACTCCATGATGAGCTCGAGCACGTCCCATTGCGAGCTCATCATGTGCGGCAGCGCCTGGTAGCGGAGCGGTTCCGCCGCGAGCACGATCTCGCGCTCTCGGCATTCGGCGACGTAGTGCTCGTCCACGTCGAAGGCGAACTCCACCACCGAGCCTTTGGCACCCGGCATATGCGGCTCGATGTTCACCGAATACATGTATTTGTCTTCCGGGAAGGGCAGCGGAAAGCGCCGGATCGCCTCCGGGGTATTGCGGAAGGTGAAGTCGTTTCGATAAGTCTCGTGCGGCTTGAATACGGCGCTCATGGTGGAAATCCTCGGAGTTCGCGGTTACAGGTCGAGCACCAGGCTCTTGCAGCGCGCCCGCGATACGCAGGGCATGATGGTGTTGCGCTTCGCCTTGTCGGCGTCCGACAGGAAATGATCGTTGTGAATGAGCTCGCCGTCCACCTCGAGTACGCGCGTCTGGCAAAAGCCGCAGACGCCGCCGCGGCATAGATACGGCACCTCGACGCCCTGGGCCTCGATGCTCTCGAGCAGGCTCTGGTCCGGCGGAACGTGCACGGTCACCTTGGACCGGGCCAGGAACACCTCGAAGGCATCGCCCACCGGCGGAGCGCTGAACTGCTCCCAGTGGATGTGGCTGTCCGGCCAGCCGCAATCGCGGGCGGTGGCCGTGACGCGCTCGATCAAGCCGGCCGGACCGCATACGTACACGTGGGTGCCCAAGGGCTGGGCCGACAACAGGCCGTCGAAATCGATGCTCTGTCCCGCGTTGTCGTAATACATGCGAACGCGCTCGCCGGCGCGCTCGCGCAGCCGCGGCAGGAATGCGGCATGCTCGGGGGCACGTACCGAATAGTGCAGCTCGTACGGCACCCGGCCTGAATGCAAATCCTCGAGATGCGCCATGAAGGGTGTGATGCCGATGCCGCCGGCGATGAGCAGGTGCTTGCGCGCAATCTTGTCGAGCGCGAACAGGTTGACGGGGTGGGCAATTTCGAGCCGCATTCCCACCCTGACCTGATCGTGCATGAAATGCGATCCGCCGCGCGATTCCTCCATGCGGCGCACGCCGATCTCGTAGGAGTCGAGCGAATGCGGCGGACTCAGCAGGGAATAGGGGTTTCGGTACACCCGCGTTGGCGTGCGCATCACCACCACGATGTGCGAGCCGCCGGAGAACGCGGGCATGCTGCCGCCCGCCACGGGCGAGAGCTTGAAATGCTTGATCAGCGGCGTGACCTGCTCGATGGCGGTCACTTCGACTTCGAGAGTTTGCGCCTCGCTCACAGGAATACTTCCTTGATCTCGGGCCGCTCGCCGGGGGCCTCGGCATCCACCATGACGCCCATGTACGCGGCCAGCCGCCGCGAGTAATGGTCGCGCACCAGGAGCCAGTTGCCGCAGTCCATGCAGCGCACGATGTTGGTCCGCACTTCCTCGGTCGTCGTCCGGCAATGGATGCAATAGACACGGCGCGCGAGAGTGCCGAGCTCTTCGGCGCGGATCTCGTCCTTGTTCAGATCGAACTCGAGCGCGATTTTCATCGCGAGGCCGATGAAGCTTTCCGGACCCGCCACGTACAGGCGCGTGCCCATCAAGGCGACCTCGAGCAGCGCGCGGAAGTCCCGCAACAGCGTAGGAACGTCAGTGAATACGCGCAATTCCTCGAGGCCGAGGGCAGCGAAATCCCCAGGTGGCGCGGCGGCGGGAGATTCCGGGGGCGGGCCGGAAACCGCAGCCGGCGTGGCGGAAAGCTCGGCCGGTATGAGCAGGACGCGGGTTCTGGCCAGCGCTTGCGGCGCGGCCGACTCGAGCTCTCCGAGAACGCGCATCAGCGCGACGTTGCCCATGCCTTTGCCGAGCATGAGATGGTAGTGTCCGCGCGTATCGGCGCGAAGCGGGGCGTAGACGGGTTTACTCTTGATGCCGGTGACGAGCATGGTGGCCTCGAGGCTAGTACACAGCGAGGTGGTGCGTCACGGCGACGACCGCGATCCCGAGCGCGAGCACCGCGTACGGCCACAGGCCGGCGCGGTTGACGATGCGCTCGCCGCCCACCATGTCCAAGTCCGCGGCCATCTCCGGCGGGAATACGCCCTTGTCCTGGATGTAATGGCGATAGATGAACACGGGCACGATGAGCGCCGCAAAAATCAGCCCGGTCTCGAGGGTGCCCGAGCCGTAGACGTCGGCTCCGAATCCCATGAACGCGAGATTCACGAACGACAGCAGGGCGCCGGCCGCGAGTATCCAGGACGGCGCGCGCCACGGTCTTTCTTGACGCGGGCGGTCCATGCGATGGATCCAACCCGCATTCAAGTTCAGGAAATTGAAGATCAGATAGCCGATGTTGGCGGCGCCGATGACGAACACCGTGTCGGACAGGAGCAGCAGCACGAGATTGAATCCCAAATTGGTCAGCATGGCGTTGGTCGGCGCCCCGTGCGAATTCACCTTGGTCAGGTATCTCGGCAGCCAGCCGTCGAGCGATGCCTGATACAGCGTTCGCGACGAGCCGGCCATGGAGGTCATCAGCGACAGCACCAGCGCGAGAATCAGCATGATGACGACGATTGCGCCGACCACCGCGCCGGCATGCACCATTTGCGCCATGACCGATGCGACGCCCGTGCCCGCATAAATATCCGGGGCCAGCATTCCCGAATAGACGGCGGGCGTGGTGACCTGGCCGGACGCGTCGACCACGGCCGGATGCACGAGATTGCCGAGACCGAGGTAGCCCTGAAAGGCGAACGGCACCAGGGTGTAGACCACGACGCAGAGCAAGCCTGAATAAAAGATCGCCTTGAACGTGTCTGTTTTGGGGTTCTTGAATTCTCCCGTGTAGCACACCGCGGTCTCGAAGCCGTACGTGGACCAGGCGGCCAGGAACATGCCGGCGGCGAACAAGGTGATTCCCGCCATGTTCCAGGACCCGACGGTCACGAGCCCCGCTGCGTCGTGCGCCAGCGGCGCCAGAGGAAAGAGGTTCACCTTGACGATGTCGCCGGTCAGGATCGGTACGATGCCGATCAGCAGCAGCGGAATCATCGCGGAGATCCCGAGGATCTTCGTCGTGTTCGCGGAGCGAAGAATGCCGCCGTCCTGAATGAACTTCACCGCGAGCAGGATGACCGCGCCCAGGATGAACGTGGCATTGATGCGAAGGCTCAATCCCGTTTTGATCATGCCGAGATCGAGCAGCGTCCATTGCCAGGTGTTCACGGCCGCGTCGGGCGCATACAAGCCGGCGAGGATATAACCCGCGGCGAGGGCGGAGCCGGTGGCCTGCACCGGAGACCACGCGAACCAGTTGCACCACACCGAGATGGGTGCGATCAGCTTGCCATAGCGTACCCAAGCGATGGCGCCGTAGATCGAGGTGCCGCCCGCCTTGTTGGGGAACAGTCCCGCGATCTCGGCATAGGTGAAGGATTGAATGAAGCCCATCGCGATGGAGGCGATCCAGATGACCCAGGAAAGCTTCCCGACCGTCGCCGCCACGCCGCCAATGGAGAAGAGCACCAGAGGCGGCACCCCGCTCGCGACCCAAAAGGCGCCGGTCCAATCGATTCCTCGCTCGAGCCCGGCACTCTTCGCGGCCGAATCATCGGCGGTCGCTTCCACGGTGGCGTTCATTCGATCCCCTAAGTTAGAAAAGTCGACGCAACTCCTCGGCGATCTCGAAGATATCTCCGACGACTCCATACTTGGCGACGCCAAAGATGGATGCGCCGGCATCCGAGTTCACGGCCACAATGGTCGCGACGTGCTTCATGCCGGCGAGATGCTGAATGGCTCCCGATACGCCCATGGCGATATAGAGCTTGCAGGCGCTCGCCGTCTTGCCGGACTGACCCACCTGGCGGCTCTTCGGCAGCCAGCCCGCATCGGCGATGGGCCGGGAGCATCCGAGCGTCGCACCGACGGCGTCCGCGAGTTCCTTGAACTGCGCCACATTGGCTTCCTCGCCGATGCCGCGGCCGATGGTCAATATGAACTCGGCGGCGGTCATGTCGACATCGTCGCCGGCGGACAGCTCGATGAAGTCGCGGCCGCTCGAGCGGCTGACGGTCGCGGGCGCGGCGAATTCGGTGATCCGCGGCGTCCCAGGCTGCTCGGGAGGATTGAATACGTTGGCGCGAATCGCGAGAAGCACGGCGGCCCGGCCCGGGAAATCGACTTCCACGTTCACTTTTTGTCCGTATCCGCCGCGCGTGGCTACCAGCGCGCCGTCGATGCGCTCGGCCTTGAACACGTCGGTGGCCAGCCCTAAGCCGAGCTTGGCGGCGAGCGCGGCCGCATAGCCGAACGAGTCCACGCTATGCGCGACCAGGACGACCTCGGGCTTGCGCTCCGCGATCAGCGCGCCGACCGCGGCCTCGAAAGTGTCGGGATCGAATTCGGCCGGGGCCACTCTGACGGCGACGATTTCGTCGACGCCGGCGAGTTTCAGGGAATCGAAAAAGAGCTCGGGGGATCTGGCCAGGATCGCGACGGTGACGGTACTACCCCCGGCACCCTGTAGTCCCTGTGCCGCGCCGATCAGCTCCAGCGATACCGGCCGCAGTTCCCCGCGCCGCTGCTCCGCGATGACCAACACGCCGCTCAAGCCGCATCTCCTTTGAATTCGCGGATGATCTCCGCGAGCCGCCGGGCCTGGGCCGCCGCGTCGCCCTCGATGAGCTGCGCGCGGCCCTTGTCGGGAATATACATGCGCCGGACACGCGAGTGAGATCCGGATTCACCGGCATCGCCGGCGGACAAGCCCAGGTCGGCCGGAGACCTGACCTCGATGGGCTTCGCCGCCGCTTGCTTGATGCTGCGTAGCGAGGCGTATCGCGGCGTGTTGATGCCGAGCTGGATGGTGAGCACCGCTGGGCATTGAATCTCGACCTCGTGCAGCAGTCCGCCCTCGAGCTCGCGGCGAAATACCGCGCTCTTGGCCCCCGGCGCGTAATCCAGCGAGCTCACCACGGCGGCGTGCGGCCAGCCGAGGAAGGCGGCGGTGGCGATGCCGGTGGAGGCAAAAGTGTGATCCGAGGACTGAACGCCGGCGAACAGCATGTCGGGTCTTTCGGATCTGGCCGCCGCCGCCAAAACGCGGGCGACGGCGATGGAATCGGATCCTTCCAGGCCGTCGTCCCAGATGCGGATTGCGCGGTCCGCGCCCTTGGCGAGGCACTTGCGCAGCGACTCGTCCGCTTCTTTGCGCGCCACGGACACCACCACGACCTCGACCGGCTCGCTCGAGGCTTCCTTGATCTTGACCGCTTCTTCCAAGGAGTAGTCGTCCCATTCGTTCAGGTCTCGAATGAGAAACTCCTCCTCCACGTCCCGTCCGTCCTCGCGGATCTCGAAGTCCTCGTCGAGGGCTGCGACCTGTTTGACGGCGATGAGAATCTTCATGCTTGCACCGCCTCGGCCGCCTGCCGGGCCGGCACCGCCTCCCGGATGAGCTCTATCAATTCCTTCACCACGAATTTCCCCTCGTTGCCGGTGGTTTTGAGCGCGTCCTCGAACATGGTCAGATCCTTCGGGCAGCTCACGACATATACTTCCAGGCCCGGAATCGCCGCAGCCTCCCGGATGCGGTTCTGGGCCGGCTTTTCCGACCCCACCGGGTCGGGGATCCATATCCTGCCGCCGCCGGCGCCGCAACAGAAAGAGTTGTCGCGGCAGCGCTTCATGTCGATGAGCTCGCACCCGAGCAGTCTCAACAGATCGCGCGGCGCCTCATAGCCCTTGTTGAAGCGCCCGAGGTGGCAGGGGTCGTGAAAAGTGGTCCGAAGCTTGAGCGGGCGCGTCACTTCGAGCCTGCCGTCCGTGAAAAGCTTCTTGAGGAAGCTCGTGTAGTGCTGAATCTCGTACTTGCCGCCGAAGTCGGGGTACTCGTTGAGAATGGTGTTGTAGGAGTGCGGATCGGTGGTGACGATGGATTTGAAGCTCGCGCCCGCAAGCGCGGCGATGTTGGATTCGGCCAATACCTCGTACAGGCCTTCCTCGCCGACGCGGCGCACGTCGTTGCCGGCGTTCGACTCGCCGTCGTAGAGAATGCCGAAATCCACCCCCGCTTCGTGCAGCAGGGTGGCGAAGGTCTGGGTCACCCGCTGATTGCGCGGGTCGAACGAGGCATAGTCGCCGACGAACCAGAGGAGCTCCACCGGCTCCTTGCGCGCGTCCTTGACGTTGAACGGCAGGGCCTTGGTCCACGCGCCGCGCTTGCGCTTCGATTCGCCGAACGAGTTGCCGGTCTTGTGGATCGTCTGCAGCGTCTTGGTCAGCAAAGGATCCATGGCGCCTTCCTCGACGAGCTTGCGGCGCATCTGCACGATGATGGGGACGTGCTCGACGGCCACCGGGCAGATCTCGACGCATGCCATGCACGTGCGGCAGGACCACAAGGTCTCCATCGCCACCTGCCCGCGCGACTTGCCGTGCACGCCGAGCTCGGCCGCGGGCGGAAGCGTCCCGGACTCGAGGGCGGCATTCGCGAACTCGCGCAGGCTCAGAATGACGTCGCGGGGCGAGAGCGGCGCGCCCACGGCGCGGGCGGGGCAGGCTTCGTGACAGCGGCCGCACTTGGTGCAGGCATCGAGGTTCAAGAGCTGCTTCCAAGTGAAGTCGGTGATGTTCGCGACCCCCGGTGTCGCTTGCGTCTCGGGAACGCGTGGAAGGCGCTGTGCCGCCTTCGGATCGCGCACCATCAAGGAAGCGGACGCGGTAAAGATGTGCTTGACCTTGGTGAACGGGATGAGCGCGATGAACGTCAGCGCCAGAAGGCCGTGAAACCACCAGAGCGACAGGCGCAGCACGCCGCCGCCGCGCGCCGTCAGGCCGGCGTCCGCGAGTCCCTGAGCCAGCGCGGCGCCCACCGGCGACCACCAGCGCGTATCCCACACGTCCGGCCGGCCCTGGAGCCACACCAGGCGCGCGGCCTCCAGGAGATAGCCGGTAAAGCCGATGATGACGAGCGTCCAAAGGAACGCCCAATCCTCGCGCCGGTACTCCGGACGGAGGAAGTCGGGATCGCCGGGCGATCGGTCGGGCCGCGCGTAATCGAGCTTGGGCAGCTTCATCCAGCCGCGCCGATACATCATGAAGAGCAGGCCGCCGAGGAGGGCGACGCCGGCGATGTCGAGCACCAAGGAGAAGATCAGATAGAACCGGCCCTGCCAGAAGCGAATTCCGAACAACGGCTCGAGGATGTCGTATTGCAGCGTGATGGTCGCCGTGCCGAGGAACAGCAGCACGAAGCCATAGAAAATAAGGCGGTGAGCGCCGCCGGCCGCGTGATCGCGGCGCTCGACGGTGCGGTGGCTCAATACCTTGCCGAACATGTCGCCGGCGCGGGTCCAGAGGCTCCCATCGAGCGCGAGCGCGGCGCCGCGCCGGTACTTGCGGATCTGGACATACACGCCCCAGCAGAAAAAGCCGATGGCGGCGTACCCCACCGCATAGAAAAGCCGCACTTCGGCCGTCGGAAACGCCTCGAATAGAATTCGAGTGACAGCGTCGGTGCGGTTCACGGACCGAACCGCTCCTAGGTCTTGTACTCGATCTCGAAGCGGCCGCCGGGCAGGTGCGCCGTGCCCCACACCGCGACCTCGCGCTTGTACGGGAGCGGGAGCTGCGCATTGGGCTCCTCGATCTCCCGTGCGAGCCTATGTCCGGAGAAGGTCGCATCCGCGATCAGCCGCGGCGCCTCGGCATCGCCGATGAGGTAGACGTTCTTCACGCCGTTCTTTTCCCAATCGCCCTGACGCTGCTTGATCTCGCGGAACAACCGGTCGTTGGAATGCCGCCCCGTGACGAGAATCAGGGAATCGAACTCCACCCAGCGATGGCTCTTGTTGGGCTCACGCGGAATGTGGCCGACACCGCGATAGGTGCGCTTGGATCCGTCGCCCCAGATGTCATACACCTGGAGCCTCCCCTTCTCGATCTTGCTGGCGAAGGCGTTGTGCACCTCGTGAATGTGCAGTTCATGGAGCCTGCGCATCATGTTCGGATACTCGAGCGTGAAGTGCATGTAGTTGGCGAGATGCACGCCCGTGACGATGGTCACCTCGTGGTCCGCCACCGCCAGCCTCTCGGCGAGACTCGGCGCCATGAAATAGGTGTCGGCGTTGAGAATGACGACGCGCTTGCCGATCTTTTTCTTGCCCTCGAAGACTTGTTCCGGCGTGAGCTGATCGGGCTGCGCCGCGTCCGCTCCGGGAATGGGGTCATGCGTCAGGCAGTTCGTGCCGTCGGTGTTCCACGAGGAGCCCGTGGCGACGACGATCTTCTCCGCGCCGTAGGTTATCGCCCCTTCGGCGGTCATCGGCTTCTGATTGAGCGCGACCTGGCTCTGCTTGTTCTTCTTCACGAGTTTGCCGATCTGCAGCTCGCGGTAATCGCGGTGGTAGCCCCATTCGCCGAGGCCGGGGAGCGTGGCGACCGCGTTCAAGTGGCCGCCGACCTTGGCGGCGGTGTCGTACAGGTGGACCGTGTAGCCGCGCTCCATCAGGACGCGCGCGCATTCGGAGCCCGAGGGGCCGGCGCCCACCACCAGCACAGAATCCTCCGAGCCCTTTTTCGGAAATTTCTCGGGGTGCCAGCCGCGGCGATACTCCTCGCCGGCGGTCGCGTTTTGGGTACAGATCATGGGCGGGCCGCCGATCTCCCAGCGCGAGATGCACACGTTGCAGCCGATGCACACGCGAATATCGTCGTAGCGGCCTTCCTCGATCTTCTTCGGCAGCCAGGGATCGGAGATCGAAGGACGCGCGGCGCCGATGATGTCGGCGATGCCCTTGGTGACGATTTCGGTCATCTTCTCCGGATCGGTGAACCGGCCGACGCCGAGCACCGGCTTCTTGGCGACCTGCTTCACGAAACGGGTCCAGGGAACCTGGTGACCCTGCTGATAGAAACGCGACGGGCCGGCGTCCTCGCCCCATTCGGCGATATCGCCCACGTCCACGTCCCAGAGATCGACCAGCGGATCGGCCAGTCCGATGAACTTCATGCCGTCGTTCTCGATCTCGACGCCCGAGTCGCCGTACAGCGTGTCCACGGCGAAGCGGGTCGCAATGGAGCAGTCGTGGCCGACCGCGCGGCGCACTCGTTCCAGCGTTTCGAGCCAGAAGCGCGCGCGGTTTTCCAGGCTTCCGCCGTACTTGTCCTTGCGCTTGTTGTAGTAAGGGGATAAGAATTGCACCGGCAGATACGAGTGCGCGCCGTATACGTAGACGATGTCGAAGCCGGCATCGCGCGAGCGCAGCGCCGCATCCACGTAGTACTGCTGCACGGTGGCGATGTCGTCGAAGTCCATTTCCTTGCAGTACGTCAGCGTCTCGAACTCGGAGGCGTATTGGCTCGGACCGCGCGGCGTCGCGCGCGATTCCATGCAAGGCGCATGCGATGCGCCATACCAGAGTTCGACGCCGGCGAGCGCGCCGAAGTGATGGATGTGGTCGCACATGGCGCGGAGATTGCGGACGTCGCCCGCATCCCAGATACGCGCAGACAGGCGATGCGTGTCGTCCGATTCCGGATGAATGGAGCAATACTCGGTGTTGATGCCGGCCCATCCGCCCTCGGCCTTCAACGAGCGGTGCGCCGCCTGGAAGCCCGGTCGATCCGATCCGGCACCGATGCAATGAGGCACCTGATAGAACCGGTTGCGCAGCGTCTTCGGGCCGATCTTGATGGGTTGAAACAGGATATCGTGTTTGGGATCGCGCGCCATACTCCTGAACCTCTGTCTGCGTTTGCGTACTTAGTAATTGTGTCGCGAAGAGACTCGTCGCCGCGGGCGGCGAAAAGTATCATACTGCCGGAGTCCAGCCATCCGGAATTAAATAACACGCTGGTTACTGTTGTGCAAATTAATTGCGTGCGGTGTAACGGTTAATCCGCGCTAAAAACATCGAGGCGGCACGCCGGCGGCGTGCGCGTCCCGCGGCGTGAGCCGCCCCGCGGCTCTATTGGGGCGCCTGAGATGGGTCGAACGGCGGAAACCTCGCCATGCTCTCCAGATCGCCGAGATCGATGTCGTTGCGCACGTAGAGCTTGCTCGCATCGCGCAGGGGCTGATGGTCCCACGGTGTGAATCGGCCCGCACGCAAGGCGCGATAGACGAGATGCCGGCGCCGTTGGCTCTCCAGAACGGCGGCGTGAATTTCGGACAGGTTCCAGCGCCTGCCTACCTCGGCGAGAAACTCGCGCACCTTGACGGCATGCGCCGTGGAACGAGCCAGATTCTCGAGCTCGTCGGGATCGGCGGCAAGGTCATAAAGCTGGTCCGGATCGACGGGCGAATGCACGAATTTAAAGGGGCCGCGGCGGATCATCACCAAGGGTGCGACCGCCCCTTCGGCGAGGTATTCGCCGATCGCCTCGTCCGCGCCCCGGGCGCCGCCGAGCTCCGCGCATAGACTCCGGCCGTCGAGCGGTGACGCATGGCCGCCCGGCCCTACGCCCGCGAGTTCCAGCAGCGTCGGCGCCACATCGACGAGCGAGGCCGATTGCGCGATGCGGCGCGCCGGGAAACGTCCCGGCGCGTGCACGATCAACGGAATCCTGCAGGCGGGCTCGAAGAAATTCATCTTGTACCAGAGTCCCCGCTCGCCCAGCATGTCGCCGTGATCGGCGAGCACCAGCACCACGGTATTTTCGGCGAAGCCCGAGTCGCGCAGCGCCGACAGCAGGGAGCCGAATTGATCGTCGACGTACGATACCGCGCCGTAATATGCACGCCGCGCGGCGCGCACCTGCGCATCGCTCACGGGCTCAAGGTCCAGCCCGATGACGTGACGCAGGCGCCGCGAATGCGGATCGAGCCGGTCCGGGGAGCCGGCCACGCGCGGCATGTCGATCTCGACGCCGGCGTAGCGGTCCCAGTAGCTCTGCGGGATGACGTACGGATCGTGCGGATGGGTGAGCGAGGCGACCATGCAGAACGGGCGCCGATCCCTGCTGCGCGCGAGGTCAAAGATCTTCTGCCGCGCCTGGAAGGCGGCGTCGTCGTCGAAGTCGATCTGATTGGTGCGTGCGCAGGGGCCCGCCTGGGTCACCGAGTCCATGGTGTGATACCAGCTCGGCCGCTCCTCGAATCGGCTCCAGTCCGGCGTCCAGCCGAAATCCGCGGGATAGATGTCGGTGGTCAGCCGCTCCTCGAAGCCGTGCAGTTGATCCGCGCCGCAAAAATGCATCTTGCCGCTCAGCACGGTCTGGTACCCGGCAGCGCGCAAATAATGCGCGAACGTGGGAATCTGCGAAGGGAATTCGGCGGCATTGTCGTAAGCCCCGATGGCCGACACCTGGCGGCCGGAGAGAAAAGAGAAGCGCGAGGGCGCGCACAGCGGGCTGTTGCAATAAAAAGAGTCGAACACCACGCCCGATTCGGCCAGAGCGTCCATATTCGGCGTCTTGGCGATGCGGTTCCCGTAGGCGGGAAGCGCGCGCGCGGTGAGCTGATCGGCCATGAGAATCAAGAAATTCGGACGGTCGGACAAGAGATTCTCCCAAGGGCATGTATGATCCCCGGACCAGGAAGATAGCGATGGCGCATGCGCAAGTAAAATTCGAACGCCCTGCGCTCTCGAGGCACAGCCTGGCCACCTACGCCGCGTGCGTGGCGGCCGTCCTGTTGCCCATGCTGGTGCGGGCGGAATCGGGGCCGTCCGCCGCGCCGCCCAGCAATCCGGCGACCGCCCAGGAGCTGCCTCAGGTCACGGTAATCGCCAACACGCCGCTGTCGGGTCTCGGCTTGCCCATGAATCAGATTCCCTCGAACGTGCAGACGGGCGACAGCGCGGACATGCAGCGGCAGCAGACGGTCGAGCTTGCGGACTACCTCAACGAGAATTTCAGCGGCGTCAACGTCAGCGAGAGCGCCGACAATCCGTTCCAGCTGGACATCAATTACCATGGATTCACCGCCTCGCCGCTCCTCGGGACGCCGGAAGGGTTGTCCGTTTACGTCGACGGGGTGCGGGTCAATGAGTCTTTCGGCGACACCGTGAATTGGGATTTGATTCCGGAGTCCGCCATCTCGACGGTGACCTTGATGTCGGGCTCCAATCCGGTGTTCGGCTTGAACACGCTGGGCGGCGCGCTGTCGGTCCATACCAAGAGCGGGCACGACAACCCGGGCACCGAGTTCGAGGCGTATGGCGGCTCGTTCGGGCGGCGGGTCATCCAGGGCGAGACCGGCGGAGAATTCGGCGACTTCGATTATTTCCTCACCGGCAACTATTTCGACGACACGGGATGGCGTGCGCTCTCGCCCACGCGCGTGTATCAAGGCTTCGGCAAGGTGGGCTGGCAAAACGACAAGACCGACATCGATCTGAGCTACACCTATGCGGACACCAGCCTCTACGGCAACGGCGCAACGCCGCTCTCCATGCTGGACTTCGACCGAGAGGCGAGCTATACGCCCGACTACACCCAGAATCTGCTGAATTTCCTGAATCTGACCGGCACCCAGTTCCTCACCGACAAACTGCTCCTGTCGGCGAATGCCTACTATCGCCGGCTGGTCACCGACGCCATCAACGGCAATATCAACGACAGTTATCTCGAGGGCGGCTACGGCGGGCCGCCGATCGATTGCGCGGCGACGCCGGCCAATCTGGCCGACCTCACCTATTGCGCGCCGGGCCAAAACGCCACGTCGCGGCTCAACCAGCGGAGCACGGGTTTCGGCCTTCAACTCACCGATTCGCAGAATATTTTCGGCTGGAGCAATCAGGGGATTTTCGGTGCGGACTACGACAACTCGCGCGACACTTTTGTCCAATCCTATCAATACGGCGAGCTGGCAGCGGACCGGACCTTGATCTACGAGCCCAGTCCCTTCAACGACGAGACCGTCATCTCGCTGTCGGGGGTCAACGAGATTCTCGGCGTCTATCTCACCGACACGCTCTCGCCGAACAAGCTGCTGCATTTCACGGCATCCCTGCGATACAACCGCAGTACCGAGACGCTCGACGGCTACAGCGTGGATACCGACGTTGGCGATTTCGGCTCGGGTTTCAATGAGGCCAGCGCCTTGAACGGCGATCACACGTTCAGCCGAGTCAATCCGGCCATCGGCTTCACCGTGACGCCGAGCGATGCGCTCACCTTCTATGCCGACTACAACGAGGCGAGCCGCGCGCCGACGGTCATCGAGCTCGGTTGCGCGAATCCCGCGGCGCCCTGCGGGCTGCCGAACGACTTCGCGAGCGATCCGGATCTGAAGCAGGTGGTCGCACGCACGGTGGAGCTCGGCCTGCGGGGAAATCTCCCCGACCAGCGGCTGGTGTGGAGCGCGGACGTGTTCCGGACGGTCAACAGCAACGACATCCAGTTCGTCGCGACGGCCACCAACCAGGGATACTTCGACAACGTCGGCGCCACGCGCCGCCAGGGACTCGATTTCGCGCTGGGCGGCAAGCAGGGTGGATTGACCTGGCGCGCGGCTTACAGCTTCGTCGACGCCACTTTTCAGTCGAATTTCGAGGTCAACGCGCAGTCCAACAGCACCGCCGACGCCGACGGCAACATTCTGGTGCGGCCGGGGGATCGCATCCCGCTGATCCCGCGCCATACCGGCCGTCTGATACTCGATTACGACCTCAACAAGCGTTGGGAGATCGGCGGCAACGTGGTCGCGGCGTCCGGCTCGTTCCTGCACGGAAACGAGAACAACGCCAATCAGGCGGGAGAGGTCAACGGCGAGGGCGCCTACATCTCGGGCAGCGGCTGGATTGCGGGCTATACGGTCGTGAACCTGCGCAGCACCTACCACGCGACCCAGCGGATCGACGTGTTCGCACGCATCTCGAATCTGTTCGACAAGCGCTACTCCACGGCCGGCTTCCTGACCTCCAACTCGTTCAATCCGAACGGCTCGTTCCGCCCGAATCCGAACGACTGGACCAACGAAAATGCGGTCTCGCCGGCGGCGCCGCGCGGCGTCTGGGGCGGAGTCCGCGTTCGTTTCGAATGAGCGCAAGGCCGCTGTATAATTCTGCGCTCGAGCAGGCACAAAGAAGGAACGAAAATGCAGAAGATCTGGATCGCCGCCGCATTGTGCGCCAATGTCGCCGTCGCGCAGAACATCAGCCAGCCCTTGCTTCAGCCGCAGGACACCTGGACGTATCGCCGCACCACGGAAACTCGGCCGGAGACCTGGCGACAGGTGCACTTCGTGGGAACCGTGCTGCGTAATTCCGGAAGCACCGTGCTTCTGCAGAACAAGGAAGTGGATTCTCCCAATCCGCCGCGGGAGATTCTCATCGATTCGGACTGGAGTAGTTTCCGCAGCTTGAACGGCAAGGAAACCATCGTGCACCGGCCGTTCGTGTTCCCGATGAGCGTCGGAAAGACCTGGGACCTGGAATTCACCGACGATCATCCGAATAACAAAGGTCACAAGTCCGAGACACGCCGGCTCAAGTACCACGTCGTCGGATGGGAAGAGGTGGAAGTGCCCGCCGGAAAATTCAAAGCGTTGAAGATCGAGGCGGATGGGGCGTGGACCGGCGAGATTGCGCCCCGAACGGCCTCGAGCGTCGCCGTTCAGTCCGGCGCCCAGGGCACGACGGCGGCGGCGCAAACCGTCCGCGTTACGGAAGAAACGGTGACCGGGCGTCTCTATCAGGCCTACTGGTACGCGCCCGAAGTGAAACGCGAGGTCAAGAGCGTGGAGGAGAACTACGATACCAACGGTGTCCGCAATGCGCGCTTCACCAACGAATTGGAGTCGTATAAGGTCGCCGACTGACGACCCCGACACCGACCCCGGAGCCGCCGGGGTCGGTGCATTGCGCCGCTACTTGTGCTTGGCCTCCTGGGCGCGGTAAGCGATCCAGCTCTGGTCGATGAGATAGGCATGGATGTTCTCGACATCCTTCTCGCTCAGGATGTCGTCGAAGCGTTCCATGCCCGCCGGCGCGAGCAATCCGTGCAGCACGATGTCCTTGAATTCCGCGTGAAGGCCGGCATTGAGGCGGCGCAGATCGGGCGTGACGTTGATGCCGAGCGCGTGGCAGCGCGAGCACTCCGACGTGAACTCGACCTCGCCCGCATCGATCTCGGCCTTCGTTGCCGTTTGCTGCGGCGGTTTCTCGAACGGTTCTTCGATGCGCGCCGGCGGCGGGGGTACGGCACCGCCGCCGAGCTTCAACGCGATGATCCGGCTGGTGTTCTCGTATTTATTGGTGGCGCTTTGCGGCGGCACCGGGCCTTCGGCGATGCCGGTGCCGCCATAGCCCGCCTGCACGGCGACGTATTGCTCGCCCTTGATCGCATAGGTCGTGGGCGCCGCCATGATGTGGCTTCCCGTTTCGATGATTCTGAGCACCTTGCCCGTGTCGCCCGCATACACCCATAGCCCGCCGCTGCCGCGGCCTTGGAACACGAGGTTTCCCGCGGTGGACATCACGCCGCCGTCGTAGCCGCGCATGCCGCTCGAGGTCTCGTGCTCCCAGACGATTTTTCCGGCGATGGGATCCCAAGCGCGAATGAGCTCTCGCACGAGCTTCACCTTGCGCTCCGTTTTGAGCGCCGTGAGTTCGGGCAGCGGACCGTACAGCCGCTTGAGATCCGCGGCGACGTAGCTGTCGTCCGGGAAAATCCCGTTCGTGGAGTAAAATCCGTCCAGGAACTTCAAGGCGCCGCCGTTGCCTGCGAGGTCGACCCACACGCTCGGCGTATCGATCACCGGTATGTAGACGAGATGGGTCGCGGCGTCGTACGACATGGGGTTCCAAGTGTGCGCGCCGGACCAGGCGGGATAGATGTTCTTCGGTGAGGACAGCCAATCGGATTGCCGGGTCGGGACCGGGCGGCCGGTCTTCATGTCCACGCCGGAGGCCCAATTGACGTAGGAGAAGTTCTTCGCCGAGAGCAGTTCGCCCGTGCCGCGGTCGAGCACGTAGAAAAATCCGTTCTTGTTCGCCTGCATGAGCACCTGCCGGTGCGCGCCGCCCACATCGAGGTCGGTGAGAATCAGCTTCTGGGTGGCGTCGAAATCCCAGTGATCGTTCGGAGTCGTCTGGTAATGCCAGGCGAGACGCCCGGTGTCCGCGTGCAGGGCGATGATGGAAGCCGTGTAAAGCCCGTCGAGATTGGGGTTGCCCAACTGCCGCAGGTCGTACGGCGCGGCATTGCCGGTGCCGAAATAGACCAGCTTCAGCGCGGGATCGTAGGCGAAACCGTCCCAGACCGTCCCGCCGCCCTTGTATTTCGGGTCGCGATGGGGATCCCAGGTTTTCGCGGCCGCGGCGAGATCCGGGCTCTCGAGCGGCTGCCCCGGCGCCGGAGGCACGGTGAAGAAACGCCACTTGAAGGCGCCGGTCTCGAGGTCGTAGGCCGATACGTAACCGCGTACGCCGCCGACGCTCATATCGCCGCCGCCGTTGCCGATGACCACCACGTTCCCGGCGATCTGCGGCGCACCGGTGCTCGAGTAGGGAAGCTGATGGTCGACGATGGTGTCGGCTTCCCAAATCTTCTTGCCGGTCGAGGCGTCCAGCGCATGCAGCCGCCCGTCGGTGGAGGCAACGTACACCTTGCCTTTCCATACCGCGACGCCGCGGTTGACGAGGTCGCAGCACGGTTGCCGCCCGGCAAACGGGGCGGACCTGGGATCGTAGCGCCACAATTCCTTGCCCGTCGCGGCATCGAGCGCGTACACGTAGCCCCAGGTCCCGGAGGTGTACATGACTCCATCGACGACGATCGGCGTCGACTCCTGTCCCCGCTGCGGAGCGCCCAGATCGTAGGCCCAGGCAAATCCGAGCTTGCTCACGTTGGCGGCGGTGATGCTCGCCAGAGGCGAGTAATAGGTGCCGCCTTGATCGCGTCCGCCGGTGAACCAGTTCTGCGGCTCGCGATCGGCGGCCGCGAGGCGGGATTCGTCGATGGCGCCGGCGGATGAGCTCGGCGCGGCCGGCGAGGGTCCGGCGGCGAGCTGCGTCGCGGCCAAAATCGCGCAATAGAACAAGTAACCCCCGCGCCCGCGGGCGCCGGGGGTCCGGTCGATTCTTGGCAAGGCAGTTCTCCCTTCGATAATCGCGTGATCGAGGAGAGCTTAGCGGACATCCGTCGCGAGCGGTATCTCTGCCCGGACGGGTTATCCGGCCTCTTCTCCGGGGCCGTAGATGATGATGGAGAGCATTCGTATCGGCACCTTCTCGAGCCGCTCGGGCCCGTGCGCGACGTCTCCGTTGAAGGTCAGCGTGTCGCCCGGGCGCATCACGTACGTATGCCGGCCATGCCGGTAGTGCAGGACGCCGGTCAGCAGGTGGATGAATTCGACGCCCGGATGCTGGAATCCCGGGAACACCTCGCTGCGGTCGTTCAACGTCACCAGGAAGGGCTCGAATACCTTGCGCGGGCCGCGTTGAGCCGCGAGCAGGTGGTAGGTATGTCCGCGCCGGGTGCCGCTGCGCACGGTTTCCAGGCCCTCGCCCGCCCGGATCAGCTGCGCACCGCCGTCGTCGGCGCCCACCCGCTGCATCAGCACCGAGGCCGTCACCCCCAGGGATTGGGCCAGGGCGACGATGGTCTCCAGGCTCGGTGAGACCCGGCCGGTCTCGAGGCGGCTCAGCATGGCGCTCGAGATGTCCGCGCGCCGCGCCACGTCCGCGAGCGTAAGATTCTGGCTCTCGCGCAAGCGCCTCGCCGTGCGGCCGAGATCAAGGGCCGGACTGTCGGCGCGATCCGCGCCCTTGGTCTTGATGGCGGACGTTCCGCGGGAATTCGAGCGGGAAGGCTTGCGGGTCATGGCCATTGCGCGTTACGCAAATTAAGTTGCTCCACAGTTAAACTTCGTGCTTAATATTCGCACATGCGAGCTCCGAAAACGATCATGCGAAGGCGGAATTCCATTGGGTTCGCATGCCCTTCGCGGCTTTGAGCGCGCATGCCGCGTCGGTGCGCGCCGCTGGAACCACAACGCGCCCAATCACAATAAAGAGGAGTATCCAGCATGAATCGGGAAGAGGCCCAGAAGTTTTGCCGGGAGCACGAGATTCGCTATGTGCTGGCGCAGTTCGTCGATATTCACGGGTCGGCGAAGGCCAAGGCGGTTCCGGTCGAGCACCTCGACATGGTCCTCACCGACGGAGCGGGATTCGCCGGCTTCGCCGTCTGGGGCCTCGGGATGGGACCCGAGGGGCCGGATTACATGGCGGTGGGGGATCTGTCGACGCTGTCCCTGATTCCATGGATGCCGGGATATGCGCGGCTGATCTGCAACGGCGTGGTCAATCGCAAATCCTACCCGTATTGCTCGCGGGTCGCGCTCAAGGCGCAGACGGCGCGGCTCGAGGAGCGCGGATATACCCTGTTCACCGGCATCGAGCCCGAATTCATGCTGCTTTCCCGGCGCGCCGACGGGAGTCTCGGCCCCGCGGATCCCACGGATGACCTGGACAAGCCGTGCTACGACTACAAGGGCTTGTATCGCACGCGCGAGGCGTTGGACGAGATGGTGGCGGGGCTGCGCGCCGTCGGCATCGACGTGTATCAAATCGATCACGAGGACGGCAATGGCCAGTTCGAGATCAATTTCACCTACGCCGATGCGCTCAAGTCGGCCGACAATTTCACGTTCGTGAAGATGGCCGCGAGCGAAATCGCGCACAAGCACGGCATGATCGCGACGTTCATGCCGAAGCCGTTTTCCAACCGCACCGGCAGCGGTGCGCATTTCCACGTGTCGTTGGGCTCGAAATCGCAGAAGAACGCCTTCCACGACGCGGGCGACAAGTCCGGGATGGGGCTGTCCCCGCTGGCCTATCATTTCCTCGCCGGCGTGCTCGCGCACGCGCGCGCGCTCGCCGCGGTCGCGGCGCCCACCGTGAATTCCTACAAGCGGCTGGTCGTGGGCCGATCGCTGTCGGGCTCGACCTGGGCGCCGGCGTACATCGCCTACGGCGACAACAACCGCACCGCCTGCGTGCGCGTGCCGTTCGGCCGGCTCGAGATCAGGCTCCCGGATTCCGGATGCAACCCGTACCTCGTCTCGGCCGCGTTGATCGCGGCGGGACTCGACGGCATCGATCGCAAGCTCGATCCGGGCCCGGCGCAGAACATCAATCTGTACGAGCTCACGCCCGAGCAGATCAAGGAGAAGGGCATCAAGCTGTTGCCGCAGTCGCTGAACGAAGCGATCGACGCGCTCGAAGCGGATCCGGTGATTTGTGGAGGTCTGGGCCAGGGTCTAGCGCGCGAGTTCATCCGCCTGAAGCGGATGGAATGGACCGAGTACTCGCGGCACGTCTCGGAGTGGGAATCGAAACGCTATCTGGAATTCTTCTAGAACGCCCGGCGCGGGCGATCGGAGCCGCCGCATGTGTGGAATCGTCGGATTGTTGATCAAGAATGCGCCGCTGCGCGATCGCCTCGGTGCGCTCATGGTGCCCATGCTGATCGGCATGACGGAACGCGGACCCGACTCGGCGGGACTCGCGGTGTACACGGAGCCGGTCGCGGAGGATTGCCGCAAGCTCAGCCTGTATGCCGGCGAGCATTCCGTGGATTGGAAGGAATTGCTGCAGAGGCTGCGTCGTGAGTTCGGTCCCGCGCAGGAGCTGGCCGCGCACGGCAACCATGCGGTGTTGACCTCGGGGTCGGACCCGGACGCGCTGACCGCGTGGCTGGCGCGCTCCGCACCCGAGGTTGCGGTGCTCTCGGTCGGCCAGTCGATCGACTTGTACAAGGATGTGGGGGCGCCGGCAGACATCGCCCGCCGTTACCGATTCGAGGAGCTGAAGGGGTCGCACCTGGTGGCGCACACCCGCATGGCCACCGAGTCCGCGGTCACGCCGGCGCACGCGCATCCTTTCACCGCGGGGCGCGACTTCTGCCTCGTCCATAACGGCTCGCTCTCGAACCCGCATCTGGTGCGCAAGGCACTCGAGCCGCTCGGCATCGAGTTCGAGACCGACAACGACACGGAGGCCGCGTGCCGCTATTTCGAGTGGCGGCTGCGCGAGGGGGACGATCTCACGACGGCGGTGCAACGCGGCTTCAGCGTGCTCGACGGGTTCTACACCTTCCTGATGGGGACGGATACGGAGCTGCTCATCGTACGCGATGCGTTCGCGTGCAAGCCCGCCGTCGTGGCGGAGACCGACGAGTACGTCGCGATCGCCTCGGAGTTCCGCTCGTTGGCGCATCTGCCGCAGATCGCCAACGCCGAACTGTTCGAGCCCAAGCCGGAGGAAATCTACCGATGGCGAATCTGAAGCCGGTTCCGTCCGCTCGCGACTTCGATCTCTCCAAGGAGACGGTCCGCGCTCTCAATTTCTTCCTGCACCGGCGCGCGGCGGACGAAGGCGTGTCGCAGATTCGCGTTCACCATCCCGACGGAGCGCATTCCATCGCCTGCGGCCTCGATGCGGAACTCGACGTGCACATTCATGGGCACGTGGGCTACTACGTGGCGGGGATGAACCAGCATGCGTCCATCACCGTGCACGGCAATGCGGGACCCGGCGCCGCCGAGAATATGATGTCGGGCCGCGTACACGTGAAAGGGTTTGCTTCCACGGCTGCGGGCGCGTCCGCGCACGGCGGACTGCTGGTGGTCGACGGCGATGCCTCCCTGCGCTGCGGGATTTCGCTGAAGGGCGCGGACATCGTGATCGGCGGCAGCGTCGGAAGCTTCTCCGCGTTCATGGCGCAGGCCGGGCGGCTGGTCATCTGCGGCGACGCCGGCGATGCCCTCGGCGATTCCTTGTACGAGGCCGTGATCTATGTCCGCGGCAAGGTCCGCTCGCTCGGAGCCGACGCTCGATTCGAGGTCATGTCGGATACCGACCGCGCCGCCGTCAAGAGCCTCCTGGCCGCCGCGGGATTGGCCCATGATCCCGCCGACTTCAAGCGTGTGGCGTCCGCCAAGAGCTTGTATCACTGGCATGCCGATGCCGATCAGGAGTACTGAGCCATGAGCGCGGAACGGCCCGTGAGCGATACCCCCCGGCCGGACGGCGAGGCGCCGGGCACCCAGCGAGAAGAGTCCGCCGCCTTCGACCGGGCGACCATCGACTACATTCAGCGCGCTGCCGCCACGGGTCTCTATGAGATTCGCGGACTCGGCGCGAAGCGGCGGGTGCCGAACTTCGACGATCTATTGTTCCTGGCCGCCTCGCTGTCGCGCTATCCGCTCGAGGGCTACCGCGAGCGCTGCGCGACCAAGACCGTGCTCGGTACGCGCTTCGCCACCAAGCCGATCGAGCTCGGCATCCCCATCACGGTCGCGGGCATGAGCTTCGGCGCCCTGTCGGCACGGGTCAAAGAAGCGCTGGGCCGCGCCGCCACCGAGATGGGGACCTCGACCACGACCGGCGACGGCGGGATGACCGCGGAGGAGCGCGCGTCCTCGAAGACGTTGATCTACCAGTGCCTGCCGTCGCGCTACGGGTTCAATCCCGACGACGTCAGGCGCGCGGATGCCATCGAGATCGTCATCGGGCAGGGCGCGAAGCCCGGCGGCGGCGGCATGCTCCTGGGCCAGAAGGTCAATCCGCGCGTCGCGCGCATGCGCACCCTGCCCGAGGGCGTGGATCAGCGCTCCGCGTCGCGCCACCCCGACTGGACCGGCCCGGACGATCTGGTGATCAAGATCAAGGAGCTGCGCGAGATCACGGATTGGGAAAAGCCGATCTACGTGAAGGTGGGCGCGACGCGCGTGTTCAACGACGTGAAGCTTGCGGTGCACGCCGGCGCCGATGTGATCGTGGTGGATGGCATGCAGGGCGGGACGGCTGCCACCCAGACCGTGTTCATCGAGCACGTCGGCATACCGACGCTCGCGGCTCTGCGCCAGGCGGTGGACGCGCTCGACGATCTCAATATGCGCGGCAAGGTGCAGCTGGTGATCTCCGGCGGCATTCGCAGCGGCGCGGACGTGGCCAAGGCGCTCGCCATGGGTGCGGATGCGGTGGCGATCGGCCAAGGGGTGTTGATGGCGCTCGGCTGCAACAGCGACTCCTACGTCGTGCACGGAGAACATCGTCCCGCGACCAAGGACTATGCGCGTCTCGGCACGGCACCGGGATTTTGCCACCATTGCCACACGGGCAGATGTCCGGTCGGCATCACCACTCAAGACGCCGAGTTGGAGCTGCGGCTCGAGCCGGCGGTGGGAGCGAAGCGCCTGCGGAATTATCTGAAAACGCTGAACATGGAATTGACCACCATTGCGCGCGCCTGCGGCAAGCAGGACGTGCATCACCTCGAGAAGGAGGATCTGGTGGCGTTGACCGTGGAGGCGGCGGCAATGGCGGGGGTGCCGCTGGCCGGCACGTCGTGGATTCCGGGCGCTCCGGGGAGTCCGGCCTAAGGGGAGCCCGCCGGGACGAAGGGGCGTTCGCGCATCCATTTCGTCACCGCCCATTTTTCCCCTTGGGTCACGGGCGCGCCGGCGTGCAGCGATGCCGCGTCGACCTGACCGCGACCGTTACAGTATTCGAAATACGCCGCGTTCCCCCGCTGCGGGCAAACCGACAAGCCCGCGTGGGGGAAAGTCGTTTCGCCCCCGCCCGGCACATCGTTCAAGTACGCCACGAGGCTGCTGACCCGCTGTCCGCTGCGACGGAGCGACTCTTCACTCGCCTTGTTGCGGGGTACGAGATAATCGTGGTGAGGCGTGTAGCGGGTGCCGGGACCGTAGCGCAGGACTTGCAGACCTTCGCCGTGCTCGACCGGTGAATTCATGATCTGCGAGAACCGTGCTTCCAGTGCCGCGATGAACGGCGTCTCGCCCGGTAAGAAGAACATCCCCTCGCTGTTTCGATAGTCGGCGACGCGCTTTTCGCCCGTGACCGGATCGACCACCGTCGAAGGCGTCAAGCGCGGCCGTGCGAGCGCAATCAGCTGCTCGCATTCCTCGGCGCTCAACACATTGGCAAGCACGGCAATGAACGGTCGCGATAGGCGCGCAACCACCGAAACGAGCCGGTCGCCGACGCGGATCGAGTTGCCTGCCGTCATCCGTGGCGGGTCATTCGCGTAGGCGGCGTCGGGCAAGTCGATCCTCAAGACATCGTCGGTCAGTGGTACGCCCGTCGCGCGGGCGTCGAGGAACGCGCGCACCAAGCCCTGGGCGATCGGCGGATCGAATCGCTGCGCGATCATGCCCTCGATCAACTGCTCGGGCGCGCAGCCCCGATCGAGGTTGTGTTCGATCCAGCTGCGCAACTGCGGTTTGATGCTGATGGCGACTCTCATACCCGGATAATCGCAAATGCAGATGACAGATTTGTTCTGCCGTTGCGCGGGTCTCGCGCGGAAAAAATTCGTCGCTTAACACTTCTTGATATTCAACGTGTGTCCCGTGTCGCAATTTCTTAAAGAAAGCGTCAAGTGGGAGATACAACTTCAAAGGAAGATGCGCGCGGTCGCGAAGCGAATCTTGACTACCCAGGGAGATTCGGCGCACGACTCCCAATCATCAATCGAGTGAGGTCTGAACAATGAATGGTTACGTAAAGGCGGCGGTAGTCGCGGCGCTACTCGGCGCAAGTGCAGCGGCGGGCGCCAGCACCTTCGATTTTTCCTATACCTTTGGTGACGGCCAGGAGGTCACGGGCGATTTCACCGGCACCACCACCAATGGCGGCCAATCGGTGACCAACGTCGGCAACATCCAAGTTGCGCTGAATGGCATTGCTTTCGCACCCGTCACCATCAGCGGCGTCACCTACGGCAATTCGACGCTGCAGGCCAACGCCTGGAACCCGAGCTTGGGGAACTTTGATGACACGACGCCGGTGACCGTCTACGCCAACGGTGCGCTCAATAACTTCATATTTTCCGACGTCGATGCCGCGACCAACAGTTCGCCGGATTACGAGTTCGCCTATATCAATGATTCGACCAACGGCATCTACCAGGTGGTTGCCGCCAACTTCCTACAGAGCGATTCGTTCAGCCAAGCCGAGGGCAACTCGACCCAGCTGGCGCTCGATTCGCCCGGCATCGCTTCCAGCTGGACGCTGACGGAAGCTGCTCCGGTCCCGATTCCGGCGGCTCTGTGGCTGTTCGCTTCGGGCCTGAGCTTTTTCGGTATCCGCGGCCGTCGCCGCCAAGCCGCCTGAACGCACCTTCTTTTTACTGTAATCCTCCGGGAGATAATTGAATATGAATTCCAACTTCCCGCTGCCGCGTCCCACGAAAGTCGCAGCAGCTGTCGCGAGCGTACTCGCGCTCTGTGCCCCTTCCGCTTTCGCCTCGGTGTCCATCGTCCAAGGCGTGGTGGGCGGTGCTTACTTCACTCCGCCGGTGTTCGCCGACACGGCGGCGGCCTCCTCACCCTCGAGCACGGCAGCCTCGGTGTACGCCGGTGCCACGGTTTGCTTCGACCTGAACGGCAACGGCGCCTGCGATCCGGGCGAGCCCTCCACAACCACCTCAGCCACGGGCAGCTTCAAGTTGTCCAGCTCGATTCTGGCGCCGCTAGTCGCTCAGATCAGCACCAGCGCCACGAACAACGGCAATGCGATCGCCAGCCGCGATGTGTTCCGCGTCAACGTGGCCCAGATCCAGGCCGCGACCAAGAGCCCCCTGCTGGCTGCGACCGTCAACATCACCCCGCTGTCCACCGAGGTGGCTCTGGCCATCGAGAACCAGGGTGTGACCTACAACCAGGCGGTCGCCACGCTGGCTCAGCGCATCGGTGTCTCCAACACCGCAAACTTGCTGCTGCCGCCCACCCAGATCACGAACGCCTCGGACCAAGCAGCGGTTGTGAAGGAATCGGTGATTGCCCAGGGGCGCCTCACCCTGGCGGCGAAGTTCGTCGACCGCGGCGACACCGTGGGTGAGCTGCGCGGCAACTTCGACTGCCCGGACGTCGCGAGCTTTGATAGCGCCAATGCCGACGGCTGCTCGGGGACGGACCTGAACACCGTCGCCATCCCGGCCGCGCAGGAGTACGCGTACAACCTGGAGGGCATGCCGCAATATGATTATGTCTTCGTCATCATCGAAGAGAACGAGTCGCAGAGCTCCGTGTATGGTTCAAAAACTCTGCCGTACATCAATAGCTTGCTGACCTCAGGCAACTTGTACTACAACTACTTCTCCACCAGCGATCCGAGCGAGCCGAACTATCTGGCGCTGGGCGCGGCCGACGACTTCGGCCAGACCGGCGACGAAGCCATTCCTTACCCGTCGATCATCGGTGGGGTACCCAATCTGGTGAACTCCATGAAGGCCGCGGGTCTGACACGTGGCACTCGTACGAAGGGTCGCTCTGGCCGTCAGCGGCGGGCACCACCGCCAATGTGGGGGCCAGCAGTTGGAACACGGGCACCGGCGGCATTTACTTCGACAATCCCGCCGAGAGCAGCATCACGGGAGCCGATGGCATCACCTACCCCGGCGGGGTTGTCGCCAAGAAGCACAATACCGGCGTCTGGTTCGCGGACGCGGTGGCGCAGCCGGACTACCCATCCAACGCGCGCAGCATATCGGGCGCGTATGGCTCGACCGACGTCAACGGCAACGCTATCCCGTACAGCTACCCCAGCAATACCAATGCAACCGCGAGCAGCAACTATACCGCCGCCGGCGACTGGGACAACGCGTTGCAGGCGTATGCCACGGCGAACAACATCACCTCGTGGTGGAGCGGTAACACGCAACCGTGGGTTCAGGACCAATTCAAAGCGGACC
>JBEKHK010000017.1:0-83052 GCA_050012315.1 Steroidobacteraceae bacterium
GCGCCCGGGACCTCATCGGCTTCACCTTCGTGCAGTTCGCGATCAATCTACCGCTGGTGCTGGCGATGCTGTGGCTCCTGGGAACGACGCTGAACTATCACCCGCCGGTGATTCCGCACTGACGTCTCGGGCGGCGCACCGGCGCGGTGGAGGCTCGAGTCAGTTGAGCTTGAGGTATCGGGCGCAGGTCGCAGCCGAGGCGACGACCTCGTAGGTCGCGCCGGGCGCCACGTATCGGCACACCAGAATCGGCGCACCCGGATAGGAGCTGACGACGCGCCGGCCGACGAGTTTCGCGCGCAGCTGGTCCTGGGCGCCTGCCGAGAAGGCGATCAAAAGTCCGGCGCATATCGCGATGGCTTTCATGGCGGGCAGTGTGGACTGAAACCGGGCGGCGCCGCCGCAACGGACGTCTCAAAAACTCGCCGAGCGATGTAACGTAATCTAGGGCGGGCGGATGCGCACGGTCTTGATGGCGTTGTCGCCCGTCTGCAGGACCTCGAGCATGTAGTCGGTCATCTTCAAGGTCGTGCCCGGCTCCGGAATCGTCTCCAGAAACTCGACGATCAGGCCGTTCAAGGTTTTCGGACCGTCGGTCGGAAGATTCCAGCGCATGGAGCGATTCAGCGCGCGAATGGTGGTCGAGGCGTTCACGACGAAGCTTCCGTCGGCTTCGCGATGTACGTCCTTATGCATCATGGTGGCCGGATCGGTGGTGAACTCGCCGACGATCTCCTCGAGGATGTCATCGAGCGTCACGAGTCCCTGGATGTCGCCGTATTCGTCGACCACGAAGGCCACGCGGCGCTTGTCGCGCTGAAAATTCAGCAGCTGCGTATTGAGCGTCGTGCCCGAGGGGACGAAGTACACATCGCGCGCACTCGCCACCTCGATCAATCTGTCGCGGTCGAGCCGGCCGCGCGCCAGCTCGTGCACCACACGCTTCATGTGCAGCACGCCGATGATGCGGTCGATGTCGCCTTCGAACACCGGGAGGCGGGTGTGTTGGGTCTGGCGCAGCTGCTCGAGGATCTTGTCCCAGGAGTCCTCCATGTCGATGCCGACGATCTCCACGCGCGGCACCATGATGTCCTCGACGGTCGCCTTCTCCAGATCGAGAATGCTCATCAACATTTGCTGATGCCGCTGCGGGATCATGGCGCCGGCCTCCGCCACCACGGTGCGCAGCTCCTCGCTGCTCAGGGAGGTGGAGGCCTGCTGCCGGGAGGCGCCGAGCAGCCGCAGCACCCCATTCGCCAACAAATTGGTCGCCCAGACGAACGGATACAGCACCGCCAACAGAAGCGTATAAATGTACGCGGCCGGCGTCGCGAGACTCTCGGGATGCAGGGCTCCGAAGGTCTTGGGTGCCACCTCGCAGAAAATGAGCATGACGAACGTGAGGGCGATCACCCCGGCCGCGACCAGATAGTCTCCGCCCATGCGAAACGTGATGAGACCCACCAAGGTGGGCGTCACCACGTTCACCACGGTGCTCAGCAGCAGGATGAGGCCGATCAGCCGGTCGGGACGAGCGAGCAGCGCCTCGGTCAGCCGTGCGCCGCGCTGCCCCATCTTGGCCCGGTGGCGAAGCCGATAGCGATTCAAGCTCATGAGCGCCGTTTCGCTGCCCGCGAAGAACGCGGCCAGGAGCAACAAGACTCCGAGACCCGCGAACAGCACCCCGAGTGAAAAATGTTCCATCAGCGCGGCTTGCCGCTCAACCCCAGTGCCGCCCAAGCAAATATTCGAGCACGAATTTCGACCCGAAATAAGACAGGATCAGAAAGCCGAATCCGCTCAAGGTCCCCGTCACGGCGGCGCGTCCACGCCACCCGTAGCGTGTTCTGCCGATCAGCACCACGCCGAAAATGATCCAGGCGACGCACGAGAGAATGGTCTTGTGCTGAAGATGCTGGGTCCAGAGATTGGTCACGAAGACGAACCCCGTGAGCAGCGCCAGAGTCAACAGAACGAAACCCGCCCCGATCAGCCGGAACATGACCTTCTCGAGCGAATCGAGCGGCGGCAGCACGGCGGGCAGATCCGCGATCCGCCGGGCGCGGAGCCTGCGCTCCATGAACACCAGGATGAACGCGGTGACCGCCGCGGCGAGAAACAGCGCCGCCGCACCCATGGACAGCAGAATGTGCGCGGTCAGCTCCCAGCCCGGCGCGGTCTTGCCGACGTAGGAGTTTCCGTGCCCGGTCAGAGCGGCGCCGAATGCCGCGAGCGCCAGAAGAATCGCCGCGATCGCGCGGTTCTGTCTCTCGATCCCGATGAGGCAGGCGAGGACCGCGAGCGTCCAGCCGAGTATGCAGGCGGCTTCGAGAAGACCGATCGAGAAGGGTCCGACCGAGTGCATCATCATGTACACGATGGCAGCCGAGTGCGCGACGATCGCCCCGAGCGAGAATGCCCAGGCGGCCGGTCCCCACGCAGGCTTGCTGACACTCCGAAGCATCATCCAGGCACTGGCGCAGTAGAGCGCGAACAAGGAAACGGCGACGATCACGGCTAAGGGATGATGACACAACGACCGGGGGAGCGCCTAGCGAGGGCTGCGGAATGCGATATCATTCGGCCCCATGTTCGACCGTCTGACATCCGGCCTCACGGCCGCACTGAACGCGCTCTCCGGCCGCGGCTATCTGAGCGAGGACAATATTTCCGACACCGTTCGGGAAGTGCGCCTCGCATTGCTCGATGCCGACGTAGCGCTCCCCGTGGTCAAGAGCTTCACCGAAGCGGTGAAGAGCCGCGCCGTCGGCGTCGAGGTCACCAAAAGCCTCACGCCGGGCCAGGCGTTCATCAAGGTGGTGCACGAGGAATTGGTCCGGCTCATGGGGGAACCCAGCGCCGGGCTGAACCTCAGGGCTCAGCGTCCCGTCGTGGTCATGCTCGCGGGCCTGCAAGGCGCGGGCAAGACCACCACCGCCGGGAAGCTCGCGCGCTGGCTGATCGAGAAGCAGCATAAAAAAGTATTGCTGGTCAGCACGGACGTCTACCGGCCCGCGGCCATCGAGCAGTTGAAGACGCTCAGCGGGCAGGTGGGCGCCGGATTCGCGCCGGCGAGCATTGACGAAGCACCGGTGGCGATCGCGAAGCGCGCGCTCACGGAAGCGACGCTTCAGGCCTACGACGTGCTGCTGATCGACACGGCCGGCCGCCTGCACGTCGACGCCGAGATGATGGACGAGGTGAGGAATCTCGAGGCGGCCATCAATCCGCACGAACGGCTGTTCGTCGTCGATAGCATGGCCGGACAGGATGCCGTGAACGCGGCCAAGGCCTTCAACGACGCGCTCAGCCTGACCGGCGTCATTCTCACCAAGGCGGACGGCGATGCTCGCGGCGGTGCAGCGTTGTCGGTACGCCAGGTCACCGGCAAGCCCATTCTCTTCGTGGGCACCGGCGAGAAGTCCGAGGCGCTGGAGCTGTTTCAGCCCGAGCGCATCGCCTCCCGCATCCTCGGAATGGGCGACGTGCTCTCGCTGGTCGAGCAGGTGCAGGAGCAAGTCGACCAGGAGAAGGCCGAGAAGCTCGCCAAGAAGATCAGCAAGGGGAAGTCCTTCGATCTCTCGGATCTGCGCGATCAGTTGAGCCAGCTGCAAAAGATGGGCGGCATGTCCGCGCTGCTGGACAAGTTGCCGGCGCAATTGCAAGCCAACGCCGCGGCCGCGGCCGGGCAGGTCAACCCCAAGGCCGTGAAGCGGCAAATGGGGATCATCGACTCCATGACGCCGCGCGAGCGCCGCCGCCCGGAGCTCATCGACGGCTCACGCAAGCGGCGCATCGCAGCAGGGGCGGGCGTGCCGCTGCCGGAGGTCAACCGCCTTCTCAAGCAGTTCGATCAGATGCAAAAGACCATGAAGAAGCTCGCGAAGGGCGGAATGTTGAAGAACCTGATGCGGGGAATGGCCGGGCGAATGCCCCCGGGATTCGGCCCGAAGCCCTGAAATCGCCCGACCGCGGGGCTTCCGCGCATCCGCCCCGGCTTTTTTGTTGCCGAGCCGCGCCTCGAACCAGTACAATTAGCGGCTTGGCATTGCAAGGTGAAGCATCATGGTGACGATCCGATTGACTCGACGCGGCGGCAAGAAGACGCCGTTCTACCACGTCGTGGTGACCGATAGCCGCAAGCGTCAGGGCGGTACCAGCCTGGAGAGCGTCGGGCTCTTCAATCCCGTGGCGCGCGGGGCGGAGATCAAGCTGCGCTTGGACGTCGCGCGCATCGAACATTGGTTGACGCAGGGGGCGCATATGTCCGACCGCGTCAAGCAATTGCTGACCGTCTATCGCAAACAGGCCGCCTGAGGAATCCGCTACAGACTAGTCGAGTGGTGTGATGAGCCCTGAGCCTTCGGCGCTCATCGAGTTGGGGACCGTCGGTGCGCCTTTCGGGGTGCGGGGGTGGGTCAAGCTACGCTCATACACGGATCCACCCGAACGGTTGTTGGATCATCGACGGTTTCAGCTGCAGCTCGGCGGCGCCTGGAGGACCTACGCGGTCGAGGCGGACGGCCGAAGCGGCGGGCAGCTGACGGTGAAATTGGCGGGGATCGAGGATCGCACCTCGGCCGAGGGGCTTCGAGGCGCGGTGATCGGCGTGCCGCGGAGCGAGTTGCCGCCCCGGGACGACAGAGACTTTTATCGGGCCGATTTGATCGGCTGCGAGGTGGTGAATTTGGCGGGCGTCCGGCTCGGAGTCGTGGCGCATTTCATCGAGATACCCGCGCATGCCTTGATGGTGGTGCGCGGTGAGCGGGAGTATTGGGTGCCGGCCGTCCCACAGCATCTGCGGCGCGTAGATCTGCGAGCGCGGCGGGTCGTGGTCGATTGGGACGATCCGGCGGACTGAGATTGCCAACGCATGCGTGTCGCGGTCGTGACCTTGTTCCCGTCGATGCTTCGCGAGGCATTGGCGCACGGTGTGGTGGGGCGGGCGCTCGAGCGGGGCGTGGTCGAGGTCGATTATTTCGATCCGCGCGACCACACTGCCGATGTGCATCGCACCGTGGATGATCGTCCCTACGGGGGCGGTCCCGGGATGGTGCTGAAAGTCGAGCCTCTGCGCGATGCGTTACGGGCCGCGCGCGCGGCGAGTCCGTCGGGGTCGCGGGCGGTGTACCTGGGGGCGGACGGCGTCCGCTTCGATCAGCAGCGGGCGCGCGAGGCGCGCGACTGGCCGGGGTTGATCTTGGTGGCCGGACGATATGAGGGCATCGACCAGCGATTTGTCGATCACGAGATCGACGAGCAGTGGTCGATAGGCGATTATGTGCTGTCGGGCGGGGAGCTGCCCGCGCTGGTGGTTATCGATGCGATCGCGCGGCTCCTTCCCGGTACGCTCGGGAGTGCAGAGTCGGCCGTGCAGGAATCGTTCACCGACGGTCTGCTGGATTGGCCGCACTACACGCGGCCGGCGAGCGTCGACGGGCGTGGCGTACCGGAGGTCCTGTCGTCGGGCGATCACGCCGCGATCGGGCGCTGGCGGCTGCAGCAGTCGCTCGGCCGAACATGGCTGCGCCGGCCCGATCTTCTGGAGCGCCGCGGGATGAGCGCCGAGGAGCGCGCGCTTCTCGAGGATTTCAAGCGCGCGGCGGCCGCGCGGCGGATGGAAGACAGTCGAGTCATTGACGAAAGTTATGGTGAGGGCGAGAGCAATGAACAAGATCATTCAGCAACTGAACGATGAGCGCGCGACGCGCAAGATGCCGGACTTCAATCCGGGCGACACCGTGGTCGTGCAGGTCAAGGTGGTCGAGGGCGACCGCGAGCGCGTTCAGGCGTACGAGGGCGTGGTGATCGCCAAGAAGAATCGCGGCCTCAACTCCTCGTTCACGGTGCGCAAGATCTCGCACGGCGAAGGCGTCGAGCGCGTGTTCCAGACCTTCAGTCCGTCGATCAGCGAGGTCAGCGTCAAGCGCCGCGGATCGGTGCGGCGCGCCAAACTCTATTATCTGCGTGATCTGTCCGGCAAGGCCGCACGCATCGACGAGAAGGTTTGACGCTCTAGTGCGCGCGCGCCGGGCGAGGGCCCCTGAACGCGGACCGAGTCGGCGCTGATGGGTTTTTTTGCACTCGTTTGGCGAATGCTGGAGGGCGTCCGCAAGGTCCTCCATCTCATCTTATTGCTGGTGATCTTCGGCTTCGTGCTCGCGGCGCTGCATACTTCGGTTCCCACGGTGCCCAAAAGCGCCGCGCTGGTGATCGCCCCCGAGGGTGAGCTGGTCGAGCAGCTGTCCGGCGACCCCTTGCGCCGCGCGTTCGGCGAAGCGTCCGGGGGGCCGGCGCCCGAGACATTGTTGCGCGATGTGCTCGATGCCATCGAAGCGGCCAAGACCGACGGGCGCATCAAGCTCATCGTGCTCGATGTCGGCAATCTCGGCACGTCGGGACTCTCGAAGCTGCAGGAGATCGGCGCGGCTCTGCGGGACTTTCGCGGCGCGGGCAAACGCGTGGTGGTTGCCGCCGACTCGCTCGATCAGACCCAATATTATCTGGCCGCCCAGGCGGGCGAGGTGTACCTCGATCCGCTCGGCCTGGTGTATGTCGACGGCTTCAGCTACTACCGCATGTTCCTGAAGGATGCGATCGACAAGCTGGGCGTCGACGTGAACGTTTTTCGTGCCGGCACCTTCAAGAGCTTTACCGACCAGTTTTCGCGCAGCGACATGGCGCCGAGCGAGCGGGAGGAGAGCTCCGTGTGGCTCCAGGCGCTATGGAATTCCTACAGCCAGGACGTGACTCGCGCGCGATCGTTGCCTCCCAATGCCCTGAACGAATACGTCGCGGACGCGCCGGCGGCACTGGCTGCGGTGAACGGCGATGCAGCCAAGCTCGCGATGCAGCGGGGGCTCGTCACCGCGCTCAAAAGCCGCCGCCAGCTGGCCGATGACCTGAAAAGCATCGTGGGCGAGGATGCGGACACGCACTCGTTCAATTCGATCGGCATGAGCCAATATCTCTCGGCGGTCCGCCCCAAGCTCAACCTGAAAGCTAAGAACGATGCCAAAGTCGGGATCGTGGTCGCCGCCGGCGAGATTCTCGACGGCCACCAGCCGCCGGGAAAGATCGGAGGCGAGAGCACGGCCGATCTATTGCGCCAGGCTCGCTACGACAAGGCCATCAAGGCCGTGGTGCTGCGCGTCGACAGCCCGGGCGGCAGCATGTTCGCCTCGGAGCTGATCCTTCGGGAAGTTCAGGCGCTGCGCAAGGCGGGCAAGCCGGTGGTGGTCTCGATGAGCACCTATGCAGCCTCGGGGGGCTACTATATTTCGGCGGCGGCGAATCAGATTTTCGCGAGCCCGACGACGCTCACCGGCTCGATCGGGGTGTTCTCGGTGGTGCCGACGTTCCAGCGCACGCTCGAGAAGTTCGGCATCAAGGTGGACGGCCTCGGTACGACGCCGCTGGCGGGGGCGCTGCGCCTCGATCGGTCGCTGGATGATGCGGGCCGGCGAATTCTGCAAAGCTCGGTCGACCATGCGTACGATGAGTTCCTGCATCGCGTCGGCGAAGGACGCAAGAAAAGCGTGGAGGACGTCGACAAGATCGCGCAGGGCCGAGTTTGGGCGGGGGTCGATGCGCAACGCATCGGCTTGGTGGATCATCTCGGCGGCTTGAAGGATGCGACCGACGCGGCGGCGAAACTCGCCGAGCTCGGCGCGAATTACGACGTGAGCTACATCGAACCTGAGCTCTCGCTGCGCGAAGAGCTGCTCATGCAGCTGCGCTCCGAGATTGGGGACCTCGGCCGCATGGCCGGATTATTCGGCCGGGAGAACGGCATCGAGCGCGCGCTCGATCCTCTCGTCGCGCGGGCTCAAGCCATCGCCGAGCTCAACGATCCGCGCGGGCTGTATGCCTATTGCTGGTGCGAGCAACCCGCGGGTGAGCAACGGGTGCTCGCCGTCCGATAAGCCAGGGAGTGCGATGACCAAGACCGATCTCGCCGATTGCACCGCGGTCGAGCTGCTCGATCTCTATCGCACGCAACGAGCCTCGCCGGTGGAGGCGACGCGCGCCGTGCTCGCGCGCATCGAGCGCGGAAATCCGATCCTGCGGGCCTTCAGCTTCGTCGCGGCAGAGGCGGCGCTCGACAGCGCGCGCGCCAGCGAGGCGCGCTGGGGCCGAGGCGAGCCGGACGGCGCGCTCGACGGCGTACCGGCCTCGATCAAAGATCTCATCCTCACCCGCGGCATGCCGACCTTGAGGGGCAGCCGTACCATCGATGCCGATCAGGCATGGGACATCGATGCGCCGGCCGCCGCGCGGTTGCGCGAGGCGGGGGCGGTGCTGCTCGGTAAAACCACGACTCCGGAATTCGGCTGCAAGGCCGAGACCAACTCGCCGCTGACGGGAATCTCGCGAAATCCCTGGAATCACCAGAAGACTCCGGGCGGCTCTTCCGGCGGCACCGCGGCCGCGGTGGCGGCCGGCATGGGTCCGATCTCGGTGGGCACCGACGGCGCGGGGAGCGTGCGCATTCCGGCTGCTTTCTGCGGCAACGTCGGATTCAAGCCGAGCTTCGGCCGCGTGCCGGCGTATCCGCTCTCCTACTTCGGCACCGTGTCGCACCTCGGGCCGCACACCATGAGCGTGCGCGATGCGGCGCTCATGATGAACGTGCTGAGCAAGCCCGATGCGCGGGACTGGACCTCGCTCCCCCCGGATGGGCGCGACTACTTGGCGGGGCTCGAGGACGGTATCCGCGGCATGCGCATCGCCTGGTCGCCGACGCTCGGCTATGCGCGCCATGTCGACCCGGAAGTCGCAGTTGCCTGCGATCGAGCGGTGCGCGGCCTGTCCGACCTCGGTGCGATCGTGGAGACGGTCGATCCGGGCATCGAGGATCCACTGGAGATTACTTGCGGGCTCTGGTTCGTGGGCGCCTGGACCCTATGGAACACCCTGACCGCGGCCCAGCAGACCCTGACCGATCCGGATTTCGCGGCCGAGGCACGCTTGGGCTCGGAATTCAGTGTTCTCGACGTGCAGCAGCTGCAGCTGCGCCGGGGTGCGCTCGGAGCGCACCTGCGGCAGTTCATGGAGCGATTCGATCTTCTGGTGACGCCGACCGTGGCGGTGCCGGCCTTCGACGCGCGGCCGCCGGGGCAGGGTGAGATGACGCCCGCGGCGCTGCTCGAATGGACGCCCTTCAGCTATCCCTTCAATCTCACGCAGCAGCCCGCCTGCACGATCCCTTGCGGCCTCACTGCGTCGGGTTTGCCCATCGGGCTGCAAATAGTCGGGCCGATGTTCGGCGACGCGCAGGTGCTCCGGGCCGCGCGCGCGTACGAGACTCTGCGGCCGGTGACGAGACCTCCGCTCCACGACCGTTAAGATTCATGCATGCAGGGCGGCGGGGATGCCGCCGGCACGCAGAAGCGCGAATCGACCGTCGAAACGACTCCGATCATCATCACGGCCCCCGGAGGTCCCGGTCGATTTGTTGCCGTAACGATACATTTCCCGGCTTTACCTTAAAGGGCTAGTTGTATTATTGTCCACACGCGCACTACGCCTCGCCATCCTCGGCGGCGATAAGCGACATAAAGAGAGGGAGCAATGGGATTCAACAGGGCAGCAGATGGCAGGCTCGCGCAAGCGATTGCCGGTTTCTTGGGACTTGCGTTGGGCATGGTCGCCCACGCGGACACCGCCAGCGACACCAGCGCAACCACCACCGATCAGATTCCAGAAATCGTCGTGACGGCCACGAAGCGTGTCTCGACCGTGCAGGAGACGTCCGCGAGCATCACCGCGGTCTCTGCCGAAGACATTGCGGACCGTGGGCTCGTCGACTTCAACTCGCTCGCGCAGTCGGTCCCGGGCATTTCGATGCGTACCTCGGGACCCGGGCAGACGGAATTTGAGATGCGGGGTCTCAACTCCTCGGGCGGCAACACCTCGATGGTCGGATTCTACCTCGACGAGACGCCGCTCTCCTCGCCCGCCAACGCGCAGGTCGGCAAGGTCGTGGTCGATCCGAACCTCTACGATCTGAGTCGCGTCGAGGTCCTCCGGGGTCCGCAGGGTACCCTGTACGGCTCGAGCTCCATGGGCGGCACCGTCAAGGTCGTCCCGAATGCTCCCGAGCTCGACACCTTCAACGCCACGGGCGAGGAGGTCTTCTCGTATACGGCCTCGGGCGGGGGCGTCAATCACCGCGAGAGCGCCATGGTGAACCTGCCGATCGAATCGACGGCGGCGATCCGTATCGTCGGCTCGAGCGACTCCGAAAGTGGCTGGATCGATCGCAACGTCATCCAGAATGGAGCGGTCCTCGCCGACTCGGGCACGTTCCCGGCCGTAACGCGTCCGTCGAATTTCTATACCGCGCCCCTGCAGGAGCAGATCAACGGCGCGAACACGACCACCATGGACTCGGTGCGTATCCAGATGCTCTGGAAGCCGATCGACTCCCTGACCGTCACACCCATGGTGATGTGGCAGCTCACCCAGCAGGGTGCGCCCAACGCCGTCGACGTGAACGGCGACCCGACGAATCCGACCGTGCCCACGACGAACGCGCACTGGGAGATCTACGACACGCCCGAGCCGCAGCGTGACGAGCTCACGCTCGGCAGCTTGAAGATCGAAGGGCAGCTCGAGGGCTTCTCGGTCACCTCGGCCACCGGAGACTGGACCCGCAGCATGCTGATCTCCCAGGACGGCTCGGAGGAGAACGCCTCCGCGTTCACGCCCGGGGGCGTTTACAATCCGCCCGCCGGCATAGGCCCGACCGGACCGGCACCGAACGGGTCGGGCGTCACGGAAAAGGACTTCACGCGGCAATTCACCGAGGAGTTGCGTGCGACCTCGACGGGCTCCGGACCCTTCCAATGGATCGCGGGCTACTTCTACCAGGACCTCTACTCCGAGTGGGATATGTGGTCGATCGCGCCAGAAGCGACGCCGCTAATCGGCGGCCCCAACGTGTATGTCGATTACCAGCCACAGACCATCATCCAGAACTCCGAGTTTGGTGAGGTCTCCTGGCAGTTTACCGATCAGTTCAAGGCGACCGTGGGCGCGCGCCACTATCACTACGTGCTCGAACAGACGAACGAGGAATTCGGCGCGTTCACCGTCAATAGCAACCTCGGAAACACTGTGCCCTACAACACCTCGGCGAACAACAGCGCGAGCGGTACCAGCCCGAAGTTCGATCTCACCTATGAGTTCAACAAGGATCTGCTCGTGTATGCCACCGTGGCCAGGGGCTTTCGTCTCGGCGGCGTGAACCAACCGATTCCGGTGGCATACGCCACGCCGAACGCCAACCCCGTGCTCAAGGGCAACGAGTGCGGCCTGCAGGCAAAGCTGCTGCTGACCACCACGTGCGATCCTACACTGCTGCTGCAAGCGCCCGCCACGTTCGGCAACGACACGGTGTGGAATTACGAGGTCGGCGAGAAGGCCGCATTCCTCGATCGGCGGCTGATCCTGAACGCCTCCGGCTATTTCGAGCGTTGGGAGAACCCGCAGCTCGCGACGAATCTTGCGGGGTTCGGCATCACCGTCAACGGCGGCGAGGCACAGATCTTCGGCTTCGAGGCCGAGATGCAGGCGCTCATCACCCGCGAGTGGGACTTCAACCTGAACGTCGGCTACACCAATGCGAAATTCGTCGAGGCGAGTGCCATCTCCGGCTACCCGAGCGGAGCTCAAGTGCCCGATATCCCGAAGGTGACCTCGGCGGCGACCATTCGCTGGCGGCATCAGCTGACGGACGATCTGGGGCTGATGGCCTCGCTCGAGGGCGATTACGTCGGCAATCGTACCGATGCGCCCTACGGAGAGACTCTCACGCTCCTCAACATCAACTCGTACCTGGTGCACCTGCCCGCCTATGGACTCTTGAATGCGCGCTTCGGCTTTACCGGGCAGCAATGGGCGGCGACGCTGTTCGTGAACAACCTGACCAACAAGGAGGTGCTGCTCGATCCGGAGCCGCAGATCAACCTGCAGACCGCCGCCTTCACGCGCTACCTCGTCAATCAGCCGCTGACCGGAGGCGTGGATATCACCTACAAGTTCAAGTGACACCTGCGGCAGGGCCACGCACCTGGTTGGTACACATCGCGGAGGGGGCGGCGCTCCTTGATCAGCCGGGGGATAACCCCGGCTGACAGCTGGGCCTCGACCGCCGTATCATGGGCGCCGTACGGATAACCGTCCGGCGGAGCCCAACATGAGGATCTTCTACTCGGCGACGTCGCCCTTCGTCCGCAAGTGCCTGATCTGCGCGCACGAGCTCGGCCTGTTCGACCGGCTCGAGTTCGTGCCGGCCGCGGCGCATCCCGTCGATCGCGACCGCCCTTTGGTGGCGGTCAATCCGCTCGGCAAGGTCCCGACCCTGGTGACCGACGAGGGAACCGTGCTGTACGACAGCCGGGTCATCTGCGAATACTTGAATTCGCTCGGCCACGGCCGGCTGCTGCCCGCGCAGGGTGCGGCTCGCTGGAACGTGCTCGTGGACCAATCGCTGGCGGATGGAATGATGGACGCGGCCATCCTGACGCGTTACGAGACGGCAGTCCGCCCGGAGAGTCTGCGCTGGACCGAGTGGGTGAGCGGTCAGCTCGACAAGGTGACCTGCGGTCTGGCCGCCATCGAGCGGCGGGCGCGGAGTCTGGGCGATCGGGTCGATCTCGGCACGGTCGCGCTGGGGTGTGCGCTCGGGTACCTCGATTTCCGCTACGCCTCGCTCGGTTGGCGGGAAAAGCATCCGGATACCGCCGTGTGGTTCGACCGGTTCAGCAAGCGCGACTCGTTGATGTTGACGCGCCCCCCGGCAGGTTGAGGGCGGGCGCGCCGACCACCGGGCTTCACGCCATCGAGGTGACGTGGTCCGGTTCGATCTTGAAGATGACCCGCACCTCGTTCGGCTGACGGAACGGGTATTTTTCTTTCCCGAGATACTTGAGTGCCATGGCATCGATGTGCGCGTCGGCCCCGTTCAGGGTGCGCTCGGTGACGTGCCCGCGCACCTCCAAGTAGCGGTAGGGGTTCTCGGGGTCCAAGATCGAGAGCGCGACCCGCTTGTCCTTTTGCAGGTTCTTGTCCTTCTGCCGACCTTGCGCCGTGTTGATGAGCACATGATGTCCGTCGTAGTCGACCCACACGGGAGTGACTTGAGGCTGGCCGTTGGGCATCAACGTCGCCAGGTGAGCGAACGCCTTTTTCTTGAACAGGTCTGCGTGCGAACTCGGAATGACGGATGCGGGCATGACTGACTCCTGACTGGAACCGTGGGACTGTCCGGAGTCTATCCAAAACTCGAACCCTATTGTAGGCGGCGCGGGGCTACAGCGACGCCCAGTCCAGAATGACTTTGCCCGATTGCCCCGAATTCATGATCTCGAACCCTTCGCGGTAGTCGTTGATGCCGAGCCGATGCGTGATGACCGGCCTGACGTTGAGCCCGCTTTGCAGCATGCTCGCCATCTTGTACCAGGTCTCGAACATTTCGCGTCCGTAGATCCCCTTGATCACCAAGCCCTTGAAAATCACCTGGTTCCAGTCGATCGCGGTCTCGCCGGGCGGGATGCCGAGCATGGAGATGCTGCCGCCGTGATGCATGGTGCGGAGCATCTCGCGCAGCGCCGAGGCGTTGCCCGACATCTCGAAGCCCACGTCGAAGCCTTCTTCCATTCCGAGCTCGCGCATCGCGTCGTCGAGCGACTCGCGCGACACGTTGATGGCCTTGGAGGCTCCCATCTTGGCCGCCAGATCCAAACGGTATTGATTCACGTCGGTGATGACGATATGCCGCGCCCCGCAATGGCGCGCAATCGACACGGCCATGATGCCGATCGGACCTGCGCCGGTGATGAGCACGTCCTCGCCCACGAGGTTGAAGGCGAGGGCGGTGTGAGTGGCGTTGCCGAAGGGGTCGAGGATGGAGGCGATCTCGTCATCGATGGCGGACGGCAGCTTGAACACGTTGGACGCGGGCAGCGTCAAGTATTGCGCAAAGGCTCCCGGTCGATTCACCCCGACGCCCATGGTGTTGCGGCACAGGTGGCGCCGCCCGGCCCGGCAGTTACGGCAGTGTCCGCAGGTGATGTGGCCTTCACCGGACACGCGGTCTCCGGTTTTGACGCCGCGCACCTCGCTCCCGACCTCGACGATCTCGCCGGAGTATTCGTGGCCCACCGCCATCGGCACCGGGATCGTCTTCTGTGCCCAGGCATCCCAGTTGAAGATATGCATGTCCGTGCCGCAGATCGCCGAGCGGCGGATCTTGATGAGAACGTCGTTGTGGCCGACCGCCGGTTCCGGCACGTCCTGCATCCAGATTCCCGGTTCGGCCCGCGCCTTGACTAGTGCTTTCATGAGCCTGCCTTCAATGGATGATGCCGAGCGCGCGTCCGGCGCCGGCGAACGTCGCGACCACGCGGTTGAGCTGCGCGGTCGTGTGAGCCGCGCTCATCTGCGTGCGGATCCGCGCTTTGCCGTGCGGCACGACCGGGAAAGAGAATGCGACCACGTAAACACCGTCGTTCTGCATGCGTTCGGCCAGCTGCACGGCGAGCGGCGCCTCGCCGAGCATGACGGGAATGATGGGATGCTCGCCGGGAAGCAGATTGAAACCGAGGCGTTGCATCTGTTCCCGGAAATAGCGGGCATTCGACTGTACGCGCTCGCGCAGCGTCTGGGAGCTTTCGAGCAGTTCCAGAACCTTCAAGGTCGCCGCCGCGACCGGCGGGGCGATGCTGTTGGAGAACAGGTACGGCCGCGAGCGCTGGCGCAGCCAGCCGACGATCTCTTTGCGCGCCGCGACGTAGCCGCCGCTCGCGCCGCCGAGCGCCTTGCCGAAGGTCCCCGTCAAGATATCGACTTGGTCCATCACCCCGCGGAGTTCGTGCGTGCCGCGGCCGCGCGCACCGATGAATCCCGTGGCATGCGAGTCATCGACCATCACCAGGGCGTCGTAGCGGCCGGCGAGCGCGCAGATCTCATCGAGCCGCGCAATCGACCCATCCATGGAGAACACGCCGTCCGTCGCGATCAGGCGCACGCGTGCATCGGCCGAGTCCTTGAGCGCCTGTTCGAGCTCGTTCATGTCGTTGTTCGCGTAACGCAGCCGCCGCGCCTTGCAGAGGCGGATGCCGTCGATGATGCTCGCATGATTCAACGCGTCGCTGATCACGGCGTCCTCTTCTCCGAGCAAAGTCTCGAACAGGCCGCCGTTGGCGTCGAAGCAGGAGGAATACAGGATGGCGTCCTCCGTGCCGAGGTACGCGGCGAGCCGCTCTTCCAGCTCTCGATGCACGCTTTGCGTGCCGCAGATGAAGCGCACGGAGGCGACCCCGTAGCCGTAGCGCTCCAGCCCCTCGTGCGCCGCCTGAAGCACCGCGGGATGATTGGCGAGCCCCAGATAATTGTTGGCGCAGAGATTGATCATCTCGCGCCCATCCGCGAGCCTCACGACCGCGCCTTGAGCGGATCCGATGATCCGTTCGCGCTTCAGCAGGCCCGCGTCGTCCAGTGCCCGAGTGTCGCGCTCGAGCCGTTCACGGAAATCCTTGAGCACCATGTCCTTTGGGAATTGAGTGAGCCGAATCGCTATTATACCGCCGGCAGCGAAGGGGAAATGCGATGGTGCACGCGTGAGGCCGGACGAGGAAACGGGCAGCCTACGTCTGGATAAATGGCTCTGGTACGCCCGATTTTACAAAACCCGCACCTTGGCCGCCGCAGCCACCGACGGCGGCAAGGTGCATCTGAACGCCGAGCGGGTCAAGCCCGCTCACCGCGTCCGCATCGGCGACCGGCTGAGTTTGTCCCTGCAGGGGATCGTCGCCGAATTCGAGGTGCTCGGGCTACCCGAGCGCCGCGGCCCCGCCGCGGAGGCGCAGACGCATTATCTCGAGACCCCGCAGAGCGCCTCCCGCCGGGCGCATTTGCAGGAGCAGCAACAATTGGCGCGGCTGTCGAGGCCTCGGCCGGAGGGCCGCCCCGACAAACGCGACCGGCGCCGGCTGCTGCGTCTGCACCGCGACCAAGGCTGAAGCCTTCAATCGAGCATGCTTTCAGGGTCGTCCAACTCGCAGGAAGCGGCGGTTTCGGGCTGCAGGGCGTCCCACTGCGCGTTGAGCCAGACCGCGGTGGCGAGTCCCGCGGTGGTCAGGTTGCGTCGGGTGGGGATCGGGCCCAAGCGGCTCGCGACTTGGCTCAAGCCCGGGTTGTGACCGCAGATGAGAATATGACGCAGCGCGGAGTCTCGCCGCGCAAGCAGTTTCCAGGTCGTTTCCGGAGTCGCGAGATAGAGTTCGCGGGCGCATTGAAGCTGCTTCGTATCCAATTCGCAGGCGGATGCGACGATTTCGGCCGTGCTCCAGGCGCGCTCCGCCGGACTCACCAGGATGAGATCGGGGATGAGGTTGCGCCGGACGATTCTCTCGGCGATCTCCTGCGCCTCGATCTCTCCCCGGCGGGTCAGCGTGCGCTCGAAGTCCTCCGGACAGCTGTCGAGAGCCTGCGCCTCTCCATGGCGCAGAAGCGTCAGCCTGCGAGCGACCACCGTCGTCTCGCCCATTGCGTCGCGGTACTCACATCATTCCCGTCTGCAAACGAGCCTCCTCGGACATCATGCCTTGATTCCACGGCGGATCGAACACCAACTCCACGTTCGCGCGCGACACGGTGGGCACTATCTGCACCTTGTCGCGGACATCCTGCACCAGAATCTCCCCCATGCCGCAGCCGGGGGCAGTGAGCGTCATCTTGATGGCGACGGTACGGGTGTCGTCCACATTCTTAGTGACGTCGCACTCGTATATCAAGCCGAGATCGACGATATTCACCGGAATCTCAGGGTCGTAGCAGGTCTTGAGCTGCTGCCACACCACGTTCTTGATGTCCTCTTCGGAGGCGCCTGGCGGCACGTCCGGCGGCTTGGCCGCGGTCTTGCCGATGGCATCGGCGTCCTGACCCGCGATGCGGAACAAGTTGCCGTCGATGTAGACGGTGAAGCTCCCGCCCAAGGCCTGCGTGATGTAACCCACCGATCCGAGTTTGAGATTCACCTCGACACCGGCCGGGATGGCGACGGCTTTGACCTCGCGCTGCACGACGATCGGCTCGTTTTCGTACGAAGGCACGCTTTAGCCCCTCACTCGGTCGACACGGCAGGGATCGCGCCCGACGGCGGAGCCTTGAGCGCGGAGGCGAGAGTGTGCCAGCAGAGGCTCGCACACTTTACGCGGGCGGGGTATTCGCGCACCCCGGATAATGCGGCCAGCTTGCCGAGATCCTCCGCGCCCGCCTCGTCGTCGGTGAGGAGTTTGTGCACCCGATCGAAAAGCGCGAGCGCCTCGCCGCGGGTCTTGCCCTTCACGGCCTCGGTCATCAGCGATGCGGATGCGGTGGAGATCGCGCAGCCCTGGCCTTCGAAGCGGATGTCCCGGATCGTGTCGTCGGCCAGATTGAGCCGGAGCGTAAGCCGGTCGCCGCAGAGCGGATTGACGCCCTCGGCGCTGGCATCGGCGGGCTCGAGCGGTCCGAAATTCCGGGGCTGGCGGTTGTGGTCCAGGATCACGTCGCGGTACAGGTCGTTGAGTTCCATGAGTGGGGCGATGGGGTGTTAAATGAACAGGGCTCTTGCGCGCGGGATGGCCGCAGCCAGCCGGTCAATTTCCTCGAATGTGTTGTACAGGGCGAAACTGGCGCGGGCGGTCGCGGGCACCTTGAAGAATTCCATCACGGGCATGGCGCAATGATGTCCGGTCCTCACGGCAATGCCGTCTTTGTCCAGAATGGTGCCGAGATCGTGAGGATGAACGCCGGCGACCACGAAGGAGATCAGGCTCGCCTTCTCCCGCGCGGTGCCGATGATGGTGAGCCCATCGATTCGATCGAGCTCCGAGGTCGCGTAATCGAGGAGGGCCTGCTCGTGCGCGTGTACCGCCCCGAGATCCAGTGACTGGAGGAAGTCCACGGCCGCTCCGAGACCGATGGCGCCGGAAATGTTGGGGGTTCCGGCCTCGAATTTGTAGGGCAGGGTGTTGAAGGTGGTCTTGTCGAAGCCCACCGACAGAATCATGTCGCCGCCCCCTTGCCACGGCGGCATGCGCTCGAGCAGCGCTTCGCGGCCGTAGAGCACGCCGATCCCGGTCGGGCCGAACAGCTTGTGTCCGGAGAATGCGTAAAAGTCGCATCCGAGCGCCTGCACGTCCACCGCCATGTGTGGAACGGCCTGCGCGCCGTCGAGCAGCGTGACGATGCCGCGCGCCTTCGCCGCGGCGATCAATCGCCGCACCGGCAATATCGTACCCAGGGCGTTGGACACGTGGGCGCATGCCAGGATTCGGGTGCGCGCGGTCATCAGCGCCTCGACCGCCTCGGCATGGACCTCGCCGCGCGCGTCGATCGGAGCCACCACCAGCTTCGCGCCGGTCTGCTCGCAGAGCAACTGCCAGGGCACGATGTTGGCGTGGTGCTCGAGATAGGTGATGAGCACCTCGTCGCCCGCCGCCAGCGTGCTCCGCCCGTAGCTTTGAGCCACCAGGTTGATGGCCTCGGTGGTGCCGCGCACGAACACGATCTCGTGGCGCGAGCGGGCATTGACGAACGTCACCAAGCGGTCGCGTGCACCCTCGTAGAGCGCGGTGGCTTCCTGGCTCAGCGCGTGCACGCCGCGATGAATGTTCGCGTGATGGTTCCGCTCATAGTCGTCCACCGCCTCGATCACGGCCAACGGGCGCTGCGCGGAGGCGCCGCTGTCGAAGTAGCACAGCGGTTTCCCGTGCACCGTTCGGGCCAGCACCGGAAACTCGCGCCGGACGGCCTGAACGTCGAAGGGAGCAGGGTCTTTTGCAATGGCGGCTTTGGTCATCGGAATTTCCGCAGCACTTGAGAGTCGGGGAGTTGTGGGATCAGCGCATTCTCGATCGCGTTGCGCGCCGAGGGGACGCTCATCCCGGTGAGGACGTCGGCGAGGAACGCATAGATCAACAGGCTTTGCGCGGTGTCGCGATCCAAGCCGCGCGACAGCATGTAGAACAGCATATTGGGATCGAGCCGGCCGGTGGTGGCGCCGTGCGCGCACTTCACCTCGTCGGTATGGATCTCGAGCTGCGGCCGGGAGTCGATCTCCGCGGTCGGCGAAAGCAACAGGCCGCGGAGGGATTGCTCCGAATTGGCGTGCGTGGCGCCCGCATCGACCACGACTTTGCTGTTGATGACGACGCGGCTCGCGCCGCTCGCGAGCGCGCGCACCGTCTGGCGGCTCCTCGTGTGCTTCCCGGCGTGCTTCACGACGTTCACGCAATCGACGTGACGTTGCTCGTGGCCGACCAGGAGCGAATAGCTGTCGAGCTCGGCGCCGGGCTCGGTGAGTTCGGCCTCGAGCGAGCATCGCGTGAGACCCCCGCCGAGCGCGATGGTGAACTGCCGGCAACGGCTGCCCTGGCGCTGGCGGACTTCGAGCGAATCCAAGTGGGTGGTTCTGTGATCCGTGGCGAACACCCGATAATGCTCGATCGCGGCATCGCGCTCGAGCGAGATGAGCGAGGCGGAGTTGCAGAGCGGGGTGTCCGCGCCGTCCTGCACATGGTGTTCGATGATGGTGGCGCTCGATCCCGGCGCCGCATCGATGATTACGCGGGAATAGGCCGCCGTGCCGGGATGATCGGCGGTTGCGAGGTGCAGAATCACCAGCGGCGTCTCCACGCGGGTACTGATCTTGAGGTACAGCCCGTCCACGAACAGCGCGGTGTTGAGCAGCCGCCAGCGCGCGATATCGCTATCCGACAAGGGCTCCAAGAGCTGTGAAACGAGCTTTTTATCTGCTCGGGATATTTCCTGTAAGCTATTGATTTCTATTCCGTTAATGGACGAATCCGTGCGCTGGGGCAGGACCGGATAGCCGTTGACCATGAGCAGCGTCGCGGCGCGCTCATCCTCACCCAGCAGGCACAGTTGCGCAGTGGGCTGCAGCGTGCCGGTGGGCGCCCGCGGCGCATCGACGTAGCTCTGCGCCGACAATTTGCGCAGGTTCGTGTAGCGCCAGCTCTCATCGTGCATGCTCGGCAGGCCGAGCCGCAGGAAGCGCTCCATCGCCCGCTCGCGCAGCGCCGACAAGGGATCGGGTCCACGAGCGAACCACTGCGATTCGAACGATCGAAGCGCCGGCGAGCCTTTCGCCGCCGAGCCTTGCACCACCGGCGGGCTCATGCGACTCGGCTCTCTTGCACCCAGTCGTAACCGCGGCGCTCCAGCTCGAGAGCGAGCGAGCGGTCGCCCGACATCAGGATGCGCCCCCCGGAAAGCACGTGTACCTGATCCGGCACGATGTAATCGAGCAAACGCTGGTAGTGGGTGACCAGCACCACGGCGCGCTTCGGGTCGCGCAAGCTGTTCACGCCCATCGAGACGACCTTGAGCGCATCGATGTCGAGCCCGGAGTCCGTTTCATCGAGAATCGCGAGCTTCGGCTCGAGCACGAGCATCTGCAGGACCTCGTTGCGCTTCTTCTCGCCGCCGGAAAACCCTTCATTCACACCGCGCGTTAGAAAGCTCTCGCTCATGTTCATGAGCTTCATTTTTTGCTTCACCAGAGCCAGGAACTCGTATGCATCCACCTCCGGCTCGCCGGCGGCCTTGCGCTTTGCGTTGAGCGCCGCCTTCAACAGGTAGACGTTATTCACGCCCGGAATTTCCACCGGGTATTGGAAACCGAGGAACAGGCCCGCGCGCGCGCGCTCCTCGGCGGGGAGCGCGAGAAGATCGCGATCCTCGAAGGATACCGAGCCGCCGGTGACTTCGTAGTCCTCGCGTCCAGCCAGAACCTGGGCGAGGGTGCTCTTGCCCGAGCCGTTCGGACCCATGATGGCGTGGATTTCGCCGGGCTTCACCTCGAGGTTGATTCCCTTGAGGATCTCTTTGCCGGCCACGCGGGCACTCAAATCAGATATTTTCAGCATCGTAATCAACGCTCGGTCAGCCGACCGCTCCTTCCAGACTCACGCTCAATAAATTCTGCGCCTCGACCGCGAACTCCATCGGCAGCTCCTTGAACACCACTTTGCAGAAACCGCTCACGATCATGTTCACGGCGTCCTCCGCCGAGATGCCGCGCTGCAGGCAGTAGAACAACTGGTCTTCGCCGATCTTCGAGGTGCTCGCCTCGTGCTCGACCGTGGCGGTCGGGTTCCTGATTTCCATGTAGGGATAGGTGTGCGCGGCGCACTGCCCGCCCATCAGCAACGAATCGCACTGTGTGAAGTTGCGCGCGCCCGCCGCGCTCGGCAGGATTTTCACGAGCCCCCGGTAGGTATTCTCGGCGCGGCCCGCCGATATGCCCTTCGAGACGATGGTGCTCTTGGAATTCTTGCCGATGTGAATCATCTTGGTGCCGGTATCGGCCTGCTGGTAATTGTTCGCCACCGCGACCGAGTAGAACTCGCCGACCGAGTTCTCGCCGCGCAGCACGCAGCTCGGATATTTCCAGGTGATGGCGGAGCCGGTCTCGACCTGCGTCCAGGAGATCTTCGAATTGCGGCCCCGGCATTCGCCGCGCTTGGTGACGAAATTGTAGATGCCGCCGACGCCGTTCTCGTCGCCCGGATACCAGTTCTGCACGGTCGAATACTTGATCTTGGCGTCATCCAGGGCGACGAGCTCCACGACCGCGGCATGCAGCTGGTTCTCGTCGCGCATCGGCGCCGTGCAGCCTTCCAGGTAGCTCACCGACGCGCCCTCCGCGGCCACGATGAGCGTGCGCTCGAATTGGCCGGTCTTGGCGGCATTGATGCGGAAATAGGTCGACAGCTCCATGGGGCAGCGCACGCCCGGCGGCACATAGACGAAGGAGCCGTCGGAAAATACCGCGGAGTTCAAAGCGGCGAAGAAGTTGTCGCCCGCGGGAACCACCGTACCCAAGTAGCGCTCGATGAGGTCCGGGTGATCGCGAACGGCATCTGAAAACGAGCAAAAGATGACGCCCGCCTTGCCCAGCTTGTCCTTGAAAGTCGTCGCGACCGATACCGAATCGAACACCGCGTCCACCGCCACGCCTGCGAGGCGCGCCCGCTCATGCAGCGGTATACCGAGCTTGGCATAGGTTGCGAGGAGCTTCGGATCGACCTCATCGATGCTTTTCGGCGCGTTGAGCGGCGCGCGGGGCGCCGAGTAATACGAAATGTCCTGATAGTCGATCGGCTTGTAATGCACCCGCGACCAGGTGGGCTCGCGCATCGTCAGCCAATGGCGATAAGCCTTGAGCCGCCAATCGAGGAGGAATTGCGGCTCTTTCTTCTTGAGCGATATGGCTCGTACGACGTCCTCGTCCAGTCCCGGGGGCAGACTGTCGGATTCGATGTCCGTGACGAAGCCATGCCGATACTTCTGACTCAGCAACGCCTCGACGTCTTGTGATTTGCTTGACACGATGACTTCCAGTTGGCTCTTGCACGTGCGGCCCAGCGCCGCGTATTTCAAGTGGTGATTCCGGCTTCCAGGCGACTTAAGGGGCGGAGCGCCGCGTATCCAAACTCAACCCCCCGACTCGAAAGGACGTGGAATCGATGCCCGCCAGTTGATCGAGCGTTACATCCTCGAGTGCGCGCCGGATCGCGGCGTTGATCCGCTGCCAGGCGCCCCCGACGCGGCAGAGCCGCTCGATACCGCATTGACTCGAGGCGCCGCTGCACTCGGTGATCGCAATCGGACCTTCGAACACGTCCAGAATCTGCGCCGCGGTAATTTTCTCCGGTGCTCGCGCCAGTCTGTAGCCGCCCTGCGCACCCCGCGAGGAGATCACCATGCCTGCGCGCTGCAGTCCCTTCAACACCTTGCTGACGGTGGGACGGCTGAGCCGCGTGCGCTCCGCCAACTCCGCCGCGGCGCGATGCCGAGCGGGCTCTTGCGCTAGACTTGCGAGCACGACGGTTGCGTAGTCGGTCAACTTGCCCATTCGCAGCATGAAAACAGCCTGCTTTCGAGGGATACTACAAGTGGACTAGTTTAGTCCTAATTGGCTCGAAGTGCCAGTCGCGGGCGCGAAACGGACTTGGTTTTGTTATCCTTCCGCATCGATCGACCGAAATCCAACCTCCGAGAGATGCCCGGTTATGAATACAGCTGAACTAGCCGCCACGGCCCAAGCCATGGTCTCGAAAAATCGAGGTCTGCTGGCCGCCGACGAAAGCACGAGCACCATCCTCAAGCGTTTCAATACCATCAAGCTCGAATCGACCGAGGAGAGCCGGCGCTCCTATCGGGAGATGCTGTTCACGACCCCCGGCGCGGGCGATTACATCAGCGGCGTGATCCTGTACGACGAGACGATCCGCCAGAAGACCATGGAAGGCGTGCCGTTTCCGACCTACTTGGCCCAGCATCACATGATTCCCGGCATCAAGGTGGACACGGGCGCGAAGCCGCTCGCGGGTTTTCCCGGCGAGACCATCACCGAGGGCCTCGATGGGCTGCGCGAGCGGCTGGCCGAGTACTACAAACTGGGCGCGCGCTTCGCCAAATGGCGGGCGGTGATCGATATCGGCGCGGCGATTCCGTCGAGCTATGCCATCGATGCGAACGCCGAAGGGTTGGCGCGTTATGCGGCGCTTTGCCAGGAAGCCGGGATCGTTCCCATCGTCGAGCCCGAAGTGCTGATGGACGGAGATCATCCGATCGAGCGCTGCGAGGAGGTCACGAGCGCGGTGTTGCAGAGGGTATTCGACCATCTGTTCGCCGCGCGCATCGTTCTCGAGGGCATCGTGCTCAAGCCGAACATGGTGATTGCCGGCAAAAAGAGCGCCAAGAAATCGCCGCCCGAGCAAGTGGCGGAAGCCACGCTGCGCACGTTGAAGCGCCATGTTCCGGCGGCCGTGCCCGGGATCGCATTTCTGTCCGGCGGCCAGAGTCCCACCGAAGCCACCCTGCACCTCAGTCTGATGAATGCGGCCGGGCCGCTGCCGTGGAAGCTCACCTTCAGTTACGGACGAGCGCTGCAGGACACCTCGTTGCGCGCCTGGGGCGGCACTTCCGCGGGCGTCCCGGGCGGTCAGCAACAGCTGCACCTTCGGGCAAAGCTCAATGGTCTCGCCGCAGCGGGATCGTACAAGCCGGCGATGGAAAGCTCCGCGGCGTAATCGGATCTGCCAGGATCAAAGTCAAGGCCCAACCAGAATCCCGCGGCGCGCTTCGTTGAACTCATCTCCTCCAATCGTCCAGATCCGAGATCTGCATTATGCCGTGAACGGACGGCCGATCTTCGACGGCCTCGACGTGGACATCGCGCCTGGCCGGGTCACCGCGATCATGGGACCTAGCGGGACCGGCAAGACCACGCTCCTGCGTCTGATCACCGGTCAACTGCGCCCGGACTCGGGCAAGTTGATCGTCGCCGGAAACGACATGAGCGCGTTGCGGCGCTCCGGGCTGTACGCGCTGCGCCGGCGCATGGGCATGCTGTTCCAGAACGGCGCGCTGCTCACCGACTTGGACGTTTTCGAGAACGTTGCGTTCCCGCTGCGCGAACATACGGACCTGCCCGAACGGCTCATCCGCCAACTGGTGCTGATCAAGCTGCAGGCCGTGGGTCTGCGCGGTGCGGCGGAGCTCATGCCCGCCGAGCTGTCCGGCGGCATGGGACGGCGCGTCGCCCTGGCCCGCGCCGTGGTCATGGATCCCGAGATCCTGATCTACGACGAGCCGTTCGTCGGATTGGATCCCATCTCGCTCGGGGTCATTCTGCGGCTGATCCGCCGTCTGAACGACGTGCTCGGCCTCACCAGCATCGTGGTCTCGCACGATGTCAACGAAATCTCCGCGGTGGCCGACGCGGTATACCTGTTGTCGGGCGGCAAGGTGGCCGCGCACGGCTCGCCGCGCGACCTGCAAGCGAGCCCCTCCGAGGTGGTCCGGCAATTCATCGGCGGGCTGCCCGACGGACCGGTGCCCTTTCATTTCCCGGCGCCGGATTATTTCGGCGAGCTGCTTGCGCGCGGTGAGGACCTTTGAACTTGATCAAGGAGCTCTGGAGGAGCCTGGTCGAGGCTCTGGTGGGACTGGGGGACATCAGCTGGTTCCTATTGCGCCTGGTGCTGAAAACGCCCCGGGTGCTGCTGCGCTTCGATTCGGTCGTGCGCCAGATCTACAACTCCGGTGCGCTCTCGCTGGTCATCATCATGCTGTCCGGGCTCTTCGTCGGCATGGTGCTCGGCCTGCAGGGGTTTCAGCTTCTGCAGCGTTTCGGATCCGAGGAAGCGCTCGGCGTCGCGGCCGCGATCGGGCTCGTCAAGGAATTGAGCCCGGTGGTGACGGCGCTGCTGTTCGCCGGCCGGGCGGGCACGGCGCTCGCCTCCGAGATCGGCCTGATGCGCGCCACCGACCAATTGTCGGCCATGGAGATGATGGCGGTGGACCCGATCGAGCGCGTGGTCGCGCCGCGCTTTATCGGCGGCGTCATCGCCATGCCGCTCCTGTCGGCGATCTTCAGCATGATCGGCGTGTACGGCGCACAGCTGGTCGGCGTGCAGATCATGCACGTCGATTCCGGCAGCTTCTGGTCGCAGATGCGCGCAGGCGTCGATTTTCGGGATGTCAGCGAGGGTCTGGTCAAGAGCTGCATCTTCGGGGTGGCGTGCAGCCTGATCGCCGTCTATCAAGGCTATTACGCGATTCCCACGGCGGAAGGAGTGGGCCGCGCCACGACCCGCACGGTGGTCTCGTCGGCCGTGATGGTGTTGTTTCTGGATTATCTGCTGACGTCCGCTTTTTTGTAGGGGAATGAGGGTTATGCGCAAATCGAATACGTTGAATGTGGGAACCGGCGCGTTCGTGCTCCTGGGCTTTGCGACGCTGGCATTTCTCACCACCCAGATCACGAGCCGCGGCCTGCACTTCGGCAGCGCTCCGCATTACGACGTCACGGCGAAGTTCGACAATATCGGCGACCTCAAGGTCGGCGCGCCGGTGTCGATGGCCGGCGTGGAGATCGGACGCGTCGCGCGCATCGATCTGGATCTCAGGGAATACAAGGCGGTAGTGCTCATGCGCCTGAATTCCCATTACAACCAGATTCCGACGGACAGCGATGCGAGCATCTATACGCAGGGGCTTCTCGGCGGCAAGTTCATCGGGCTGACGGCCGGCGGCGCCGACACGTTTCTCAAGGACAAGAGCCAAATCGATTTCACGCAGTCGGCGTTCGTGCTCGAGAACTTGATCGGCCAGTTGCTGGCGAACTTCGCCAAGGGTTCGAGCTCATCGAGCTCGCCCGCATCTTCGGACTCCGCGCCGCCGAAGACCGATACCCCCGCGACCACGGAGAAGCACAAATGAAAATCACGCCCTCGTTGCGAGACCGGACGTTCGGAGCGCTCGGTGTGTGCCTGTTCCTCGGCGCCGCCGGTTTCGCCGGCAGGCAGGTGCTGGCGGAGCCGCAGGCGCAACCCGCTGCGCCGCCGGCGGGCGCGCCGGCCGCTTCCCCGAGCACGCTCGACCCCGAACAGCTGGTGGAAGATTCCGCCAAGCGCATGCTGATGGAGCTCGACGCGAACCGGGCGATGTACACCAAAGATCCCACCAAGCTCGACGCCTTGGTGGCGAACGTGCTGCTGCCGAACTTCGACAGCGAGTACGCCGCGCGGCTGGTGCTGGGGCAGTCCTGGCGCACGGCGACGCCCGATCAGCGCAAGCGTTTCGTCGATGCGTTCTACCATTCGCTATTGCGAAATTACGGCAATGCGCTCCTGAATTTCACCGCCGACCGCTTTCTGATCCTGCCTTACAAGGGAGACCCGGGGGACAGCCAAGCGACGGTACGCACCGAGGTGAAGAAATCCACGGGAGAGAAGGTCGCGGTGAATTTCAGTCTGCACAAGACCGAGTCGGGCTGGAAGGCGTGGGATGTGGTCATCGACGGCATCTCCTACGTCAAGAGCTTCCGCACGGATTTTGGCGCGGAGATCCAGCAGAAGGGTCTCGACGAGGTGATCTCGCGGATGGAAAAGGAAGGCACCGTGCGCGCGAACGGCGTCGCGCCGCATAATTGAGGGGTGAGGCTTTGAAGGCCAAAAGGAGAGATCCCGCCGGAGTGCACGAAGCCGCCTCGTTCGAGGTGCTTTCCGACGGGCGCGCGCGCGTCGGCGGCGCGCTCGAGTTTGCGACGGTCACGGCGCTTCTGCCGTTGGGCGCCGAGGCGATCGAGCAGGGGCGCGCGCCGACGATCGACCTCGCGGCCGTGACGTCGAGCGACAGCGCGGGCCTCGCGCTGTTGATCGAATGGCTGAGCATCGCGCGGGCGGCGGGCCACTCCCTGCGTTACGAGAACATCCCGTCGCAGCTCCATCAACTCGGGAACCTCAGCGAGGTCGATCCGCTCATCGGCGCCGCCTGAGCGGCGCCGCCGTCGGCCGGGTGGCGGCCCCGCGAGGGTCAGTCCTTCGGAGGCGGAGGGGGCGCCGGCTGCTGCGGCGCGGCACCCGGCGGCGCGGGCGGCGGTGTGATCGATGAGCCCGCCGGCGCCGGGCTGTCGTCCTCACCCGGATCGACCAGATCCTCGTTGGTGGTTTTTCCGTCCGAGACCAGGTAGGCCCGCCGCGCCAAATACGCATCCCGCACGAAGGCGTAGGGGTCGTAGGTGTTCTTCAGGGTCTCGTCGAGCGGCAGGAGCGATGCCCGCACGTCGATCAAGTACGGCAGGTAGAGTCCGTATTTGATGTAATCGTTATTGATGTACTGCGTCGGCTTGGTATACGCGTCGACCACCTTCGCAGGTCCGTCGCGCAAATCCGAGGGGCCGAGGATGGGCAACTCGAGGAACGGACCGGGATGCACTCCCCAATGTCCGAGGGTGAGCCCGAAGTCCTCTTCGTTGCGATCGAGCCCCGCCGAGGTGGCAGGATCGAGCACGCCGCCGATGCCCACCGTCGTATTGAGCAGGAACCGCCCCAGGTCGTTGGCGGAGGCTTTGAATTTACCTTGCAGGGCGTCGTTGATCATCACCGTGGGGGTGTTGAGGTTCGCGAAGAAATTGCTCACCCCCGTGCGGATCGGGTGCGGCACGATCTTCACGTAGACTCGCGCGACGGGACGGGCGATCGCCTTGTCCGCGGCGGTGTTGAATTTGTACACGCCCCGATTCCAGGATTCCCACGGATCCTGCGGGGAGCGGGGGTGATTGGGCGGAAGCGTAACGCAGGCGCTCAAGGCGCAAGCGGCGGCGATGAGGAGCGCTGCCCGCATCGATCGTGCTGTCGTCATGTGTCTTTTCTGTCTCCGAATGTACGTTTGCGCCCGCCCTCGGGTTCGAGCCGGGGGTCGCGGCCGGTTCTGCGCCGATGCAAGTCAAACCTGCGGCTAGTGGCGACCGTTACCGGTGCCGTTGTCGTCGGCGACCGTATTCTTACGGTTTTTGGGCATCGCCGCACGAACTTCCTCGAGCAGCGCGCTGATACGGGCCCGCTGGATCGGGTTCAGATTCGGCAGGCTTAGCGCGAGCGCCAGCTGATTCGATGCGGTCGGAAGGTCGCCGTTCATCAGATAGTAATCCGCCATGTAGTAATAGGAATCGGCCACATTGCCGGCGGCGCTCGCGGCTCTGGCGATGAGGCGCGCCTGATTGGGGGTGGGCTCGACCTGGTTGAATAGATCATCGAGGATCAGCTGGGCGCGCTGGTTGTCGCCCGCGCGCATCAGGGTTTCGGCCAAGCGGATCGTCACGGGCACATTGCGCGGAAAGAGTCCCAGTCCCTTCTCGAGAATGGCCTGCGACTCCCGGATCTCGCCGTTGGCCAGATATGCCTGGCCCAATGCGCCGTAGAACTGCGTGACCAGGGGGTATTCGTGGATCAGGGCCTTCAAATCCGGTATGGCGGCCGCCGGCATGCGGGCATTGATGTCGGCGACCGCTTTCCCATAGCGCTCCTCGACCGTGAGGCCGGCCCCGTTCTTGACGAGATTGGCGTAATACTGGCGCGCGACCTGGGGATCGCCGACGAGCGAGCGCAGCCGCTCGCGCGTCAAGAGATAGCCGAGCGAATCCTCGTGGTGAATGCGCCCGATCTGCTGCGCGCGGTTGCGCGCCTCGGCGACGCGCTCCGCGGACAGCGGGTGGTCGATCAGGAACTCGATCGCCTTCACGCGGTCGGGGCTCGGCGAGTTGCGGTTCAGTTCCTCGAACATGGTCGCCATGCCGAGAGGGTCGTAGCCGGCCGCCGCCATGGTGCCGATGCCGATCCGGTCCGCCTCGAATTCCTGCGTGCGCGTGTAATTGATCTGGTGCTGTATGGCGGCGCTTTGCGCCCCGAGAATGGCCCCTTCCATGACGGAAGGATCACTTCGCCCCGCAGTGGCTCCGAGGATGATGGCCGCGAGCATGGCGGCGGTGGACACGAGGCCCGAATGCGCCTGATCGATCATGCCGCGCACGAGATGCCGCTGCGTCACGTGCGCGGTTTCGTGCGCCATGACTCCCGCAAGCTCGTTCTCGTTGCTGGTGGCGAGGAACAAGCCTGAGTTGATGGCGATGAATCCGCCGGGCATCGCGAACGCATTGATCACCGGATCGCGCACGACGAAGTAGTTGAACTGATGCTGGCCTTCCTCCGCGTGGCTCGAGAGCGAATGGCCGATGGTCTGAATGTAGTCGCTGACTTCCGGGTCCTCGAGGACCAAGCCCTGAGCGCGCATCTGGCGGGTCCAGGCCTGCCCCACCTGATATTCCTCCTCGAGCGAGACCGCCGCGGTCGCGGGGCTGCCGAGGTCCGGCAGGTCCTGCTCCTGCTGGGCCGCGGTGAGGCCGGTTGCCCAGGCGACACTGACGCTTGCCCCCACGGCGACAGCCGCGGCGAAAACCGTCAATGATTTCAAAAGCTTCATCCAGCCTCCATAAAGACGATTGGAGTGCCCGGGACGCGCCAAAGTTCTAATCGTGGCAGGAGGGCATCCCTCGGGCCCCCGTCAGAGGACTTCGGATGCATAGTCTGCCAGACGCGAGCGCTCGCCGCGCACCAGGGTGATATGCCCTGAGTACGTCCAACCGCGGAAACGGTTGACGACATAAGTCAAGCCGGTGGTGGTTTCGGTGAGATAGGGAGTGTCGATCTGGGCGATGTTGCCGAGGCATACCATCTTCGTGCCGGGACCGGCGCGGGTGACCAGCGCCTTCATCTGCTTGGGCGTCAAATTTTGCGCCTCGTCGATGATCAGGAACCGGTTGAGGAAGGTGCGCCCGCGCATGAAGTTCAAGGACCTGATCTTGATTCGATGCCGCAGCAGATCGGTGGTGGCGCCGCGTCCCCAGGCGCCGCCGGCCTGGCTTTGGGTCAGCACTTCCAGGTTGTCCATGAGCGCGCCCATCCAGGGCTCCATTTTCTCCTCTTCGGTGCCGGGGAGAAATCCGATGTCCTCGCCCAGGGGAATCGTGACCCGCGTCATGATGATTTCGCTGTAGCGATTGTGATCGAGCGTCTGAGCGAGGCCCGCGGCGAGCGTGAGCAGCGTCTTGCCGGTGCCTGCCGGCCCCAATACCGTGACGAAATCGATCTCGGGGTCCATCAAGAGATTGAGTGCAAAGTTCTGCTCGCGATTGCGCGAGCTTACTCCCCAGACGTTGTTGCGCTCCGTGCGGTAGTCCACGGTCAGCTCCAAAACAGCCGAGTCGCCCTCGAGCTTGCGCACGATGGCTTCGACTCCGTTCTCGCCCGGGTCATAGACGAATTGGTTGGCCTGCCACTCGCCTATCAGCGGACCGCGGACGCGATAGAAGGTGCGGCTGTGGTGCTGCCAGGATTCCATGCCCTTGCCGTGCTTTTCCCAGAAATTCGGCGGCAGCTTCTGGACGCCGCTCTCGAGCAGGTCGGCGTCCTCGATGGTCTTGTCGCTGGAATAATCCTCGGCCTGCACACCGACGATGGCCGCCTTGATTCGCAGGTTGATGTCCTTGGACACCAGCGTGACCCGAGCCTCGTGAAATTTTCTCTGCAGCGCCAGGGTGTCGGCGAGAATGGCATTGTCGGCGCCGTGGCCGGGCAAGCCGTCCGGGAGGGAGGAGTCGAGAAGCTGAGTCTGAAAGAACAGCCGGCCGGCCGGAGGCCGCTTGCCGTGGTTGATCTGGACGCCGGCCGGGAGCGCGAGCCCGCGGTCGATTTCCTTCTTGGTGGCGTCGCGCATCAGTTCGTCGAGAAAGCGGCTGACCTGGCGAACGTTGCGCGCCGCTTCCGAGACGCCTTTCTTGCCCGCGTCGAGTTCCTCGAGCACGGTCATCGGGATGTAGACATCGTGCTCTTCGAAACGGAATATCGAGGTCGGGTCGTGCATGAGGACATTGGTGTCCAGCACGAAGATGCGCCGCTGCGGTTTCGATTTCGAGCCTTTGGCGGCTCCCGCCGACACCTGCCGCGAGGGAGTGGTCACAGCGCTTTCACCGCCTCGAGAACCGCCTCGGCATGGCCGTTCACCTTGACTTTGCGCCACGCATGCCGCAGCACGCCTTTGGCGTCGAGGAGGAACGTGCTGCGTTCGACGCCCAGGTACTTCTTGCCGTACAGGCTTTTCTCCTGGATTACGTCATACAGCTTGCATACGGCCCGGTCCGGATCGCTCAGGAGCTCGAAGGGGAAGCCCATTTTCTCCTTGAATTTCTGGTGCGAGGCCACGGTGTCGGGAGAAATCCCGACGATCGATGTCTTCGCCTTTTTGAACTGCGGGTAGAGGGCGCTGAAAGCTTGCCCTTCCTGGGTGCAGCCCGGTGTATTGTCGCGCGGATAGAAATAAATGAGCGCGGGACCGCCGGCGGCATCGGCGAGACGCCACTTTCCGGCCGTACCGTCGAGAGAGAAGGCGGGGGCCTTCTTGCCGATATCAATCTTGCTCATGATGCGGTGCCCGTGGTCAATTCTTGACCGGTTCGAGAATGGCGTCGAGATTGAGATGATCGCAGAAATCCATGAACTCCTCGCGCAACACCCCGATGTGCAGCCGACTCGGCACGTTGACGATCATCTGCACCGAAAACATCGGTGCCCCGGTGTGGGCTGCGGCGTAGGAGCGGGTCGACAGCTCGGCGATGTCGACGCCTCGCTGCGAAAAGAAGCCGGACAGTCCCGCAACGATGCCGGTCTGATCGAGGCAGACCACGTCGATGGAGTAGGGCAGCATGTCGTTGCGCGCCGCGCGCTCCTCGGTGCGCCGCAGCTGAATGTTCATGCCGGTCGCGTCCGCCAGCTTCTTGAACTCGCCTTCGAGTTTCGCGAGCGTGTGCCAATTCCCGTTCACCAGGAGGAGCATGGCGAACTCGTTGCCGAGGGAGGTCATGCGGCTCTCGCTGATGCTTCCCCCGCAATCGGCCACTGCCTTGGATAGCTCATGAACCATGCCGACGCGGTCTCCGCCGACCGCGCTAATCACGATATGTTGTTTCATCGGGTCAAATTCTACCGGATGGGCGCTTGCCACGGTGCATGTCGGCCAATTAAGGTAGCGCCTGATTCCCCCTAGGAGCTATCGGAATGTTGCGCGGAAGCCTGGTTGCCATCGTCACGCCGATGACCGCCGACGGGACCCTCGATTGGGCGGCGTGGGACCGGCTGCTGGATTTCCACGTGCGCGAGGGCACCGACGGGATCGTGATCGCCGGCACGACCGGCGAGTCGCCGACCCTGTCGATGGAGGAGACCGAAGGATTGACGCGCCGCGCGGTGGAGCGCGTCGGCGGCAAAGTCAAGCTGATCGTCGGCTCGGGAACGAATGCGACCGCCAGCACCGTCGCCCGGACACGAACGCTGTCGGGGCTGGGCGTCGATGCGGTCATGCTCGTGACGCCTTACTACAACAAGCCGCCGCAAGAGGGCCTTTTTCGGCACTTCAGCGCCGCCGCGGACGCCTCCGAGGTGCCCGTGGTGCTCTACAACGTGCCCAGCCGCACCGCGGTGGACCTGCAGCCCGCCACCGTGGCCCGTCTCGCGCGGCATCCGCGTATCGCCGCTTTGAAGGATGCCAGTGCGAGCCTCGGCAGATTGCGGGATCTGCTCAACGCCTGTCCGGCGGATTTCTCGGTGCTCTCGGGCGACGATGCCACGGCGATCGAGTGGGTCGGTGCGGGCGCCCATGGCGTGATTTCGGTGACCGCCAATGCCGCACCCCGGCGCATGCGCGAAGCCTGCGCGGCCGCGCTTGCGGGCGACATGACCAGCGCGCGGGCCATGGACGCCGAATTGCAGCCCTTGCACAGAAATTTATTCGTCGAAGCGAACCCGATCCCGGTAAAGTGGGCGGTCGCCCGCATGGGTCTCATCGGCGGCGCCATCCGGCTGCCGTTGGTCGAACTGCCGCTTGCTCAGCATGATACCGTGCTCGGAGCGATGCGCGCGGCGGGCATCAGACTCGAGGATCAGGCAGCGTGAGACTAATTCGACCTGCGGCGTTGATCGCCGCGTCAGTGCTTCTGAATGGCTGCCATCTACTCCATGGTCTGCAGCCCGATTGCCATAAGCCGCAGGAATACCAGCGCGCCGTGCAGCGACCGCCGCTCAAGGTGCCGGAGGGGCTGGATTCCCCGAATACCCAAGGGGCGCTGGTCATCCCGACGGTGGAGCTCGCGCCGCCGCCGCCGGGTCCCCACGATGCGTGCCTGGATGCGCCCCCGCGGTACAAGCCCGCGCCTTCCAACAAGGCCGGAACGCCGAGCAGCTAGGCTTTCCTGCGGGCGGATTTGCTCGGCCCGGCCGCCTCCGGTACCCTTGCGGGCCCGCGTAGGTTCGGCATTGGCGTTCCCAGCGGAGAGGTGGCCGAGTGGTCGAAGGCGCTCGCCTGGAAAGTGAGTAACATCCAAAAGATGTTCGTGGGTTCGAATCCCACCCTCTCCGCCATTAGGTTAGAATTTGCCGGCCGTTGAGCCTTTGCGCAAACGGCCGAAGAATTCGGTCGTGTGGGGTGGGAGACGCCGGCGCGCAGCGCCGGCGGTCCCGCAGCGGAGCGAAGGGACGAGGCGCGTAGCGCCGAGCAATCCCACCCTCTCCGCCAACAATGCGCTCCTCGAGTCTATGGCGGCTCGCGTCGGCATCTTCGCGGCGACTTGCCACGAACCCCGTCAGGCCCGGAAGGGAGCAGCGGTAGCGGATCAAGTCGGGCGCCGAAGTCCCGCTGACGCGGGCCGCCTCCCTATCACCCTCGAGCGGGTGTTGCGGATAAACTGATCGTATGAGCTATATCGTACTGGCGCGAAAGTGGCGGCCCAAGCGCTTCGCGGAAATGGTGGGACAGGAGCACGTGCTCAAGGCGCTGACCAATTCTTTGGACAGCGGCAAGATCCATCATGCATTCCTGTTCACCGGCACCCGCGGGGTGGGCAAGACCACGGTCGCGCGCATCCTCGCGAAGTCTCTGAACTGCGAGACCGGCGTCGGCGCGAATCCCTGCGGCGTATGCAGTGCCTGCCGCGAAATCGACGAGGGGCGCTTCGTCGACCTGATCGAGGTGGACGCGGCTTCGCGCACCAAGGTCGACGATACCCGCGAGATGCTGGACAACGTCCAGTACGCGCCGACGCGGGGCCGCTACAAGGTGTACCTCATCGACGAGGTGCACATGCTCTCCAATCATTCGTTCAATGCGTTGCTGAAAACGCTCGAGGAGCCGCCGCCGCACGTCAAATTCCTGCTGGCGACCACCGATCCGCAGAAGCTGCCGGTCACCGTGCTGTCGCGGTGCCTGCAATTCAGCCTGAAGCGCTTGTCCGCGAATCTCATCGGCGAGCGGCTCAAGTTCATCGCGACGGCCGAGAAGCTCGACTACCAGCCGGCGGCGCTCGCTTTGCTGTCGCGGGCGGCGGAGGGCAGCATGCGCGATGCACTCAGCCTGCTCGATCAGCTCATCGCGTTCGGCGGCGGGGCGCTCACCGAAGCGGATGCCCGCGCAATGCTCGGCACCATCGACCGCGGTCACGTCGTTCAGATCGTCGAGGCCCTGTCGCTCTCCGACGGCGCGGCGCTGATGGCGAGGGTGGGGGAACTCGACCGGGATGCGCCCGATTACGATCGGGCGCTCGTCGATTTGGCCGCGCTCCTGCAGCGGATCGCCGTGGTGCAGATCGTTCCGGACGCTGCGTTCGAGGACGAGGAGTTCGCCCCCGAGACGTTGACGCGGTTGGGCAAGGCGATGGCCGCGGAGGATGTGCAGCTCTACTACCAGATAGCGCTCGCCGGCCGGCGCGATCTGTCCCTGGCGCCCGATCCGCGTCTGGGGTTCGAAATGACGCTCCTGCGGATGCTGGCATTTCGGCCCGACGCCGTGCCGGCGTCCGCCGCCCCCGTGCCGCCGGGCCGCAGCGCCGCCGCCCAAGGCGGGGCGCCGCGAGATCATGGCGGCGCGGCGGCGCCGCCGGTGCGGGGGGCGCCATCCGCGCCGGCGTCGTCGCCCTCTGCGGCCTCCTCATCGCCGTCCGCGGCGGAGGGCGCCGCCGTGTCCGGCATCGATGCCGACAACTGGCTTGCCGTCGTGGAGGCCGCCGGTCTCGTCGGCATGGTTCGCCAGCTCGCCTTCAACTGCGTGCCGGCCTCCTATGACAATGCCGTACTGGTACTGCGGCTCGATGCCGCAGCGGACTCACGGCGCTCCAAGCCCATCGAGGATAAGTTGGCGCAGGGCTTGTCGAAGTACATGGGCCGCGAGGTTCGGATCGTCTTCGAGGTGTCGGACGGCCTTGCCACGCCCGCGAGGCAGCGCGTCCAGGCGGACCAGGAGCGGGCGCTTCGGGCGGCGGCGGCCTTCGAGCAGGATTCCGCGGTAAAGGGACTTCGGGAGCGCTTCGGCGCCGAAGTGGACAGCGCGTCGGTCAAGGCCGCGGACCAGCAGTTCTAGGAGAAAATACACATGATGAAAGGCGGACTCGGAAATCTCATGCGTCAAGCGCAGCAGATGCAGGAGACCATGCAGAAGGCGCAGGCGGAGCTCGCGGAGCTCGAAGTCACGGGAGAGTCGGGCGCGGGCATGGTGAAGGTGGTGATCAATGGGCGGCACGAGGCCAAGAAGGTGGCGATCGAGCCGAAGCTCGTCGGGGAGGACATCGAGCTTCTCGAGGATCTCGTAGCGGCCGCGATCAACGACGCGACGCGCAAACTGGAGGCTCGCACCAAGGAAAAATATGCGGGACTCATGTCGGGGATGAATTTGCCTCCCGGCATGAAGCTGCCGTTCTGACCGAGGCTCGATGAAGTACACGCCGGCTCTCGCCCGATTGATCGACTCGTTGCGCTGCCTGCCGGGCGTCGGTCCGAAATCCGCGCAGCGCATGGCGTTCTACCTCTTGGAGCGCGATCGGGACGGCGGGAGCGTGCTTGCTCAGTCTCTCGCCGAGGCGCTCGCCGCGGTCGGACACTGCAAACGCTGCCGCATGCTGACCGAGAGCGAGCTCTGCGCGATATGCTCCTCCGCGCAGCGCGATACCGCGCAGCTATGCGTGGTCGAATCCCCGGCGGATGTCGTGGCGATCGAGCAATCCGGCGGCTTCAAGGGCCGTTATTTCGTATTGATGGGGCATCTGTCGCCGCTCGACGGTATCGGGCCCGCGGAGCTCGGCCTGGACGAGTTCGAGCGATTGCTGGCCGAGGGTGAAGTGCGCGAGGTCATCCTCGCCACCAATCCGACGGTCGAAGGCGAGGCCACCGCGCATTATCTGGGAGAGATCGCGCTGCGCGCGGGCGTCAAAGCATCGCGCATCGCGCACGGAGTGCCGGTCGGCGGGGAGCTCGAATACGTCGATGGCGGGACCCTCGCGCACGCACTCGCGGGCCGCACCAGCGTTTCGTAGCCTTCAAGGGGCGAGCTTCTCGTACAGGCGAAGCAATCGGCGATAGCTTTCGTAGCGCCTTGCGGCGATGAGCCCGTCGAGCACCGCGGCGCGCACCGCGCAGCCCGGCTCCTCCATGTGGCGGCAGTCGTTGAACCGGCAGCCGGCAGCGGAGCGGTGAATCTCGAGGAAACCGCGCTCCGCCGCGCGCACGAGACTGGCGGGGGGCGCGAAATCACGCACGCCGGGCGCATCCATGACCGCCGCATCCTGTCCCAGACGGTAGCATCGTGCGGTCGTCGTGGTGTGCCGCCCCTCGTCGTCGCGCGTGAGCTCTTGAGTCTCCGCCGCCGCCTGGGGGGCGAGCGCATTGACCAGCGAGGATTTCCCGACACCCGATTGCCCGACCAGGAGCGCGGTGCCGGGGGCGAGGGCGGCACGAAGCTCCTCGATTCCCCGGCCGGCGAGGGCGGACACCTCGCAGCACGCGAGCCCCAGGGTGCGGTAGGAATTCAACTCGTCCTGCATGGAATCATCGCCCAGATCCGATTTATTGATGATCAACAGCGCATCGAGCTCCTTGAGCCGGGCTCCCGCCCAGTAGCGGTCGGCCAGAAACCAATCCGGTTGCGGCTCCGGGGCCAGGACGATGGCCAGCCGGTCGACGTTGGCGGCTACCGGCTCCGCGCGTCCGCGCGCGTCGATGCGCTCGACCAGATTGCGACGGGGCTCGATGGATTCGATCGCCGGACCTCCGTCCTCGGGCGCATGGCTCCAGACGATCCGGTCGCCGCAGACGATGCGAAGCTTGCGTCCCTTCAACGAGCACTGGAGGAGCTCCGAGCCCGATTCCACCAGGACCCCGCGTCCATAGCTCGCAAGGACCGTGCCGACGCCGCGCCTGCCTATCAATTGCGGCTCTGCTACCATGCGGGCACCTTCGAACTCCTCAACGACACGATGAAATCCCCCGATAATCTCATTTGGATCGATCTTGAAATGACCGGGCTCAAGCCCGATTCCGATCTCATCATCGAAATCGCCACGATCGTAACCGACAAGCACCTGAAGGTGCTTGCCGACGGGCCGGTCATCGCGGTGCACCAGAGCGCCGAGGTGCTCGAGGCCATGGATGAGTGGAATCGGCGGCAGCACGGCGGCTCCGGGCTTGCCGCACGGGTCCTCGCGAGCCGAATCGACACGGCCGCCGCCGAGCGCGAGACGCTGTCCTTCCTCGAGGCTTGGGTGGAGAAGGGCCGCTCCCCGATGTGCGGCAACAGCATCTGCCAGGATCGGCGCTTCCTGGCCCGCCAGATGCCGACGCTCGAGCGATTCTTTCATTACCGCAATCTCGATGTGAGCACGCTCAAGGAGCTGGCCCAGCGCTGGGCGCCGCAGATCGCGCAATCCTTCCAAAAAAGCTCCACGCACCTCGCGATGGACGACGTACGCGAATCGATACGCGAACTCGAGTTTTATCGCGAGCGGCTGTTTCGGCCGCTCTAAATCTACTCGGCCTTGTCCGCTGCCAGGAACATCCAGGTCTCCACCACCGTATCCGGATTGAGCGACAGGCTGTCGATGCCTTGCTTGACCAGCCAGCGCGCGAGCTCGGGATGGTCCGAGGGGCCCTGCCCGCAGATACCCACGTACTTGCCCTGCGAGGTGCACGCCTTGATCGCCATGGCCATGAAGGCCTTGACGGCGTCGTCGCGCTCGTCGAAGAGCTTCGCCACCACGCCCGAGTCGCGATCGAGCCCCAACGCGAGCTGCGTCATGTCGTTCGAGCCGATCGAGAATCCGTCGAAATATTCCAGATAGCGGTCCGCCAGCACGGCGTTGGTCGGAAGCTCGCACATCATGATGTGCTTCAAGCCATTGTCGCCGCGCCTGAGGCCATTGTCGGCGAGAAGCTGAGTGACGGTCTTCGCCTCCAGCAGGGTGCGCACGAACGGCACCATGACTTGAACGTTGGTGAGACCCATCTCGTCGCGCACGCGCTTGAGCGCGCGGCATTCGAGCTCGAAGCAGGGCCTGAACGCCTTGTCGATGTAGCGCGACGCGCCGCGAAATCCGAGCATCGGATTTTCCTCGTGGGGCTCGTAGGCCTTGCCGCCGATCAAGTTCGCGTACTCGTTCGATTTGAAATCGGAGAGCCGGACGATGACCGGCTCCGGAGCGAACGCGGCCGCGATCTGCGCGATCCCCTCGGACAGCTTGTCGACGTAGAAGCTCACCGGGTCGGGGTAGCCCGCGATTTGCTGCGATATGGCTTCCTTGAGCTCCGGACTCTGCTTGTCGAACTCGAGCAGCGCCCGCGGGTGCACTCCGATCATGCGGTTGATGATGAACTCGAGCCGCGCGAGGCCCACTCCTTTGTTCGGCAAACCCGCGAACTCGAACGCCCGGTCGGGGTTGCCGATGTTCATCGATATTTTGACCGGAATCTCGGGCAGCGAGTCGAGTTCGATGTTGCGCTGATCGTACTCCAGCATACCGTCGTATACGTAGCCGGTGTCGCCTTCGGCGCAGGACACGGTCACAGCCTGGTTCTCGCGGATCGACTGCGTGGCGTTGACGCAGCCGACCACCGCCGGAATTCCGAGCTCGCGCGCGATGATGGCCGCGTGGCAGGTTCGGCCGCCGCGATTGGTGACGATGGCCGCGGCGCGCTTCATGACCGGTTCCCAGTCCGGATCGGTCATGTCAGCGACCAGCACATCGCCCGCACGAACCCGGGACATCTCCTTCACGTCGCGAATGACCCGCGCGTGCCCCGCCCCGATGCGCTGTCCGATACTGCGTCCGGTCGAGAGCACGGTCGAGCGGGACTTCAATGTGAATCGCTGGATGGTGCGGCCGGCCCGGCTCTGAACCGTCTCGGGCCTGGCTTGAAGGATGTAGATCTTGCCGGTCGAGCCATCCTTGCCCCATTCGATGTCCATCGGCGTGCCGTAGTGCTCCTCGATGATGAGCGCCTGCTTGGCCAATGCGGTGATATCGGCCTCATCGATGGAGAATCGCTGCCGGTCTTCGGGTGCGACGTCCACCGTACGCACGCGCTCCCGGGTGTTCGGGTCGGCGTAGATCATCTTGATCGCCTTTTGCCCGAGGTTCTTGCGCAGAATGCTGCGTCGTCCCGCACGCAACCCCGGCTTGTAGACGTAAAACTCGTCGGGATTCACCGCGCCCTGCACGACCGTCTCGCCGAGTCCATAGGACGAGGTGATGAACACCACGTCGCGGAACCCGGAGTCGGTGTCGAGCGTGAACATGACGCCGGCGGCGCCCAGGTCGCTGCGCACCATGTGCTGCACGCCGACCGACAAGGCGACCGCGTTGTGATCGAAGTTATTATGCACGCGATACGCGATTGCGCGATCGTTGAAGAGGGAGGCATACACCTCGTGCATGCAGCTGAGCAAATGCTCCTCGCCGCGTACGTTCAAGAACGTTTCCTGCTGGCCGGCAAACGAGGCTTCGGGCAGATCCTCCGCGGTTGCCGAGGAGCGTACCGCGACGGCGAAGTCCTCGCCCTGTCCCATCTTGCGCCACGCCTCGACGACCTCGTTCTGCAATCGAGCCGGAAACGGAGTCGCGAGCATCCAGCCGCGGATCTGCTTGCCGACGGCGGCGAGGCGGTCGACGTCGTCCACATCCAGCGTCGCGAGCGTCTCGCGGATGCGCTCGTCCAAGCCGGCCTGCGCGAGGAAGTCGCGATAGGCGAGCGATGTGGTTGCGAAGCCGCCGGGGACTGAGACACCGAGGGCCGAGAGGCGGGAGATCATCTCACCGATCGAGGCATTCTTGCCGCCGACGACCTCGATATCCTTGCCTTTCAATTTCTCGAACGGAATTACATAGGAATTCATCGCTTCTCCGGCGCTGGCATGATTCGTGACTTCGTGGTATTCGCCGCTTGTCCGCGCATGGGTTCAGTGAAACACTTCCGGCCAATGAGGCCAATGGAACAACCGTGAACAAAAGAACAGTGTTTTTTGTATCGGATCAGACGGGTATCACCGCTGAGACGATGGGTCACAGCCTTATGACACAGTTCGACGGCATCGAATTCAGGCAGGTGACTGTGCCATTTATCTCCACGGTTGACAAGGCAATCGAGGCGGTTCGCAAGATCGATTTGGTGGGCAAACAAGAGGGTGTCCGGCCGATTGTATTTAGTACTCTGGTGGAGCAGGACGTGCGCAACGTGGTGCGCGGAAGCACGGGATTATTCCTGGACTTTTTCGATGCATTCCTAGCACCGCTCGAGAACGAACTCAAGACGCAATCCTCCCATTCCATGAGTCGGACTCATCGCATGGCCGACACCCATGCCTATGCGATGCGCATTGATGCCACCAACTTCGCGCTCGCGAACGACGACGGCTCGGTGGTGCGGGATTACGAACGCGCCGACGTGATTCTCATCGGAGTCTCGCGCTCGGGGAAGACGCCCACGTGTCTATACCTGGCGATGCAATACGGGATATTTGCGGCGAATTATCCGCTGACCGAGGATGATCTCGAGTCCAGAAAATTACCGCGCGGCCTCGAGGCCCACGCGCGCAAATTGTTCGGTCTCACCATCAAGCCCGACCGGCTGCAGCAAATCCGCAACGAGCGGCGCCCCGACAGCCGCTACGCCTCGCCGCGGCAAGTGGCTTTCGAGGTGAGGGCGGCCGAATCGTTGTACGAGCGTCACGGAATTCCTTTCATAGATACCACCGAATGTTCGATTGAAGAGATCTCGAGCCGAATTCTCGACCGCACCGGCATCGAGCGCCGCTTGCGCCCCTGACAATGCGTACGCGCATGGTATAGTCGAACCATGATCGCGGACCAATGGTGTGAAACCACGTGGCGGGCGCGTCCCGGCAGCTTCGTCAGCCTCATGACGCTGTACGAGAGTAATTTCGTGCGCCTGGGCTGGCTGGTCGGCGATCTGCGCTCGATTTCCGGGCGATCCGTGTCACATGCCGAATCCGACTGTGATCTATATCTCACGCCGTTGGAGCTGTCGCGCTACACGAGTGTGTTCCGCCTCACATACGAGTTCCCGCTCGAGGCGGAATGCATCCGTGACCCGGATCTCGAAGTGTGCGTCTATCACGACGCGCGCCTGGCGGAGGTGAGGAGCTTCCGCGGCTTCCGGCGCCATTCCGAACTTGCCAGGGTCGAGTCGGGACTCAAGCGTGAACTGGATCAGCGCTGGACCAGAAACATGATGTTAAATAAATGGCTGGAATATTGCGCCGAGCGGGGCCATCGCTTTTGACGGGTAGAACCCCGTAGTCCCGTAAGCCGGCATCAAGCTCGAGGCGGGACATTGATCGACAAGCTGAGCTTTCTCAAGGGAGGGTCCGAGGGGAGCAGTGTGAGCGCGGAAGAAGAGCGGCTCATGCAGCTCTTCCAGAATCGCGCGGGCCTGAAGAAGGCCTATGCCGATCTCAAGGACGAGTTCCATCTTCTGCGCGACCGCCTGAAGCAGCAGGAGGGAGCGACCATCCGGGTTCAAGAGCAGCTCGATGCGCTCGGCGATCTTCTCGCGGACGTGCGCACCGGATTCGCGGCGCTGGTGTTCTATCAACTTCGCGGCCTCTGGAAGACCTGTCATCAGCAGCTGTCCCAGTTCGCCACCGACCTGACCCGCCAGCAGGAATCGCGCGAGACGGCGCGGCACAAATCCGAATGCGAGACGGAGAGGAACCTGCGGCTCGCCGACGTGGACCGAAGGCTCCGGGAAGCGGCCGACGATGCCGACCTCAAGCGCGGACAGCTCGCGTCTGCGCAAAACGAGCTGGCGCGCCTGACGGCGTTCTGGCATTACTTCAAGCGCCGCCGCCTCCAGAAATCGCTCGAGGTGTTGAAGCAGGGCGTCGTCGTCGCGGATGCCGCCGTAGGCGACCTGCATGCGGAACGCAGCGCCATCAGCAACGAGGCGCTGCCCGAATTTCCGGGCATTTCGCTGAGTGCGCGCCGCAACATCAATCTCGCCATCATCAGCTATGCCGAGTCGCTGTGCGAGAACGTCGACGCCTACGGGCTGGCCGCCCGCGCCAAAGAAGCGGTGGCGCGCCGCGTTCACGAGATGAGCTTCGGCACGCGCGCGGACTGCGAGGGCTACATGCAAAGAGTGCAGAAGGCGCAGGCCGCGATCGCTAATCAGAAGCAGGTCACCGCGGGCGTCCGAGCGAAACTCGAACGCCTACGGGGAACCTGCGAATACCGCAACAGCGCCGACACCGTGCCGACCGCGGATTCGTTGGCGGCCGCGGCTGCAGCTTCGGCCTCGAATTGGAACGTCCTCGCCGAGGATTACTGGGACCTGTACAACCTGCTGCTGCGCTAGTGGCTGTCGATCCTTCGCGCCTGCGTAGGTCCGCTCTTGTGAACCGTCTGAACCGTCGCCACCGCGAGATCGCCCGCGATCTGCGTCGCCTCGTCGAGGATGATTCCCGCGGAAGCGTCGTCCTTGATTTCCTCCAACGACTTCACCGGGGGCTCGTTGTGAGCGGCGCGCAACGCGTTCTCGCGCGCGAGCCGATCGTCGTCCTGGCGCTTGCGCTCTTGCTCACGGGTCTTCAAGTTGAGCGATACGGTCTTCTGGCTGCGCATCGCGTCGAGAGCACTGATGTCCGCGCGTAGATAGCGGAAATCCGCGCTGCCATCGGTGCGTTCCTCGTGCAATTTGGTGAGCGTCGCCACCACCGGCTTCAGGTCGCCCTCGACCTTGAACGCCGCCGGGTCGATGTGATCCCAGGGCAGTGCGCGGTCGCGGGTGCTCTCTCCGACCTCGCTCGCGTCGATGAGCGACGGGATCGTGATATCGGGGGTCACGCCGCGATCCTGGGTACTCTCACCGGTGATGCGATAGTACTTGCCGATGGTGACGTTGAGCTGTCCGAGCTCGGGCTTGCGGCCGAAGATGGTGTAGTTGAGCGGGTGCGCGTTCTGTACCGTGCCTTTGCCGTAGGTCTGTTGTCCGATGATCAGGCCGCGGCCGTAATCCTGGATTGCCCCCGCGAAGATCTCCGACGCCGAGGCGCTGAACCGGTCGACCAACACGACCAGCGGACCGTTGTAGAAGACCGACGGATCCGGATCGTCATCCACCTCTATGCGCCCGGTGGTGTCGCGCAACTGCACCACCGGCCCTCGGTCGATGAATAATCCCACGAGCGACTCGGCCTCGGGCAAATAGCCGCCTCCATTCGCGCGCAAGTCCATGATGAGCACCTCGGCGCCGTCCTTTCGCAGCTCGCCGATCAGCCGTTGAACGTCGCGCGTGGTGCTGCGGAAATCCTTGGCGCCGGCGCGGCTCGCATCGTAGTCCTGGTAGAAGCTCGGGACGGTGATGATGCCGACCTTGACCTCGCGGCCGTTGCGCACGACCGTCTTCATCGCCTTGTGCGACGCCTGGGCCTCGAGGGAGACGCGGTTACGGGTGAACTCGACCACCTTTTGAGGCGAGCCGGGTGCGGCGCCTGCCGGCAGAAGCTGCAGGCGGACTATCGTACCGCCCGGACCGCGGATCTTCTGCACGACATCGTCGAGCCGCCAGCCGATCACATCGACCAGCTCGCCGGTCTTGCCTTCGCCGACCGCGGTGATGCGATCGTTGGCGGCGAGCTTGCCCGAGACGGCGGCCGGACCGCCGGCGATCACGTCGATGACGGTGACGTAGTCGTCGGTCAGCTGGAGCGAAGCACCAATCCCCTCGTACGAGAGGCTCATCTGAATGTTGTATTCCTCCGAGTTTCGCGGAGAGAAATAGTTGGAGTGCGGATCGAGAGAGAGCACGAACGCGTTCATGAACGCCTCGAACACGTCCTCGGGCTTGCTTTGATCCATGCGCTTTTCCACGTGCTCGTAGCGTTTGCGCAAAATGTCGGCCACTTCGGGCCATTGCTTGCCGGCCGTGATCAGAGAGAGGGCGTCGTTCTTGACGCGTTTGCGCCACAATTCGTTCATCTCGGCTGCGTTCGCCGGCCAGGGCTCCTTGTCACGGTCGAAGGTGAACGACTCGTCGAGATCGAAATCGGGCTTCTTCTGCAGCAGCTCCACAGCGTAGTTCATGCGCTCGCGGCTGCGCTGCTGGAAGCGCCGGAAGATCACGAATGCGGGCTCGACGTCCCCCGCCTTGATGGCATCGTCCAGCTGGTAGCGATACTTCTCGAACTCCGCGATGTCGCTTGCGTAGAAGTAGCTGCGCTGGCTGTCGATCGCATCCAGATAGCGGTCCAGGATCAGGCTCGAGAGATGATCGTCGAGAGGCGCCCGGCGGTAATGCTCGCGCGCGACGATGTCGCTGACGCGACGCGCCACGTAGTTTTCCTGCTCCGTCGGTTGCAAGACCGTGGGGGCTGCCGGCGCCGCCGAGGGGGCGGGCGTCATGGCGGCGCCCAGCAGAGCGGCGAGTCCGACCGCGCCGGCGCATACCGCAATCGCGGTGACCCAGCGCGAGCGCTTGGCTCCGGGTCCCCGTTTCGTCACGACCGTCATCACCGTTCCAGTTCTCCTGTAAAATGAGCCGCGCAACCAGTCCAAGGCTAGACGAGCCTATGTCCCAAGCCAAGTGTATACGAGCCTGAAGATATGCGTCCGTTCACGGTTTTGATCGGTAAGGTCCTGGGTACGGCCGCCTCGATCACATTCAGCCTGGGCGCTGTGCTGATCGTGTTCGGCGTGTTGGCCGGCCGAGATCCGGATCTGTTGCGCGAACTGCCGAAACTCATGCTGAGCTTGCTGGCCCTGGCTTGGACCTCGGCAAGCGCCAGTAGTTTCCTCGGCCGGGCGAAGGGGTGTTCCCGGCGTCCCTGGGCGCGGTGTTTTTGGCCGTGTTGAGCGCCATCATCTTGGCGCATTGGCCGCATCGGGCCTGATCTGCGCCTCCCACCCTCGAGGAGAACTCCGATTTTGAAGACATCACGGGAGACACCGTACGGGACATCGCGCGGGACACCGCACCGCGTCGCCGCGCTCTGGGGAGGGTGTCTGGCCGCGCTCTTGGCGGCGTGCGCCGCGCACCGCGCACCGCCCCCGTCCACCGACATCGACGAGACGCTCGTGAGGAATGACCTGCGCACTCTCGCTTCCGACGACTACCAGGGGCGCAGACCGGGGACCGCCGGTGAGGAGAAGACCGTCTCGTTCCTGACGGCGCAGTTCAAGAAATTGGGGCTGAAGCCCGGCAACGGCGACAGCTACGTCCAGCAAGTTCCGTTGGTGGAGATCACGGCCGAGAAGGACCCCAAGCTCGCGATCGGCGGGCGGGCGGGCGCCCAGTCGCTGCGCTACGGCAAGGACATGGTGATCTGGACCAAGCGCGAGGTGCCCTCCGTCGCGCTCGTGCAAAGCGAACTGGTTTTCGTCGGCTATGGCATCGTGGCGCCCGAATTCAACTGGAACGACTACGCGGCCATCGACGTGCGCGGCAAGACCGTCCTCGTGCTGGTGGGCGATCCGGGCAAAGAGGCTGCCTCGTTCAGGGGCAATGGGATGGGCTATTACGGACGCTGGGCGTACAAGATTGCGGAGGCCGCGCGCCATGGGGCGGCGGCCGTGTTGCTGATCCACGATGCGGCGCCGTTGGGATATGGCTGGAACGTGGTCGTCAACACCTGGTCGGGACCGCAGCTCGAACTCGCCTCCGCCGACGGGCACGCGAGCCGCCCGATGGTCGAAGGCTGGCTCACCGGCGAGACGGGGCGCGCCTTGTTCGCGGCGGCCGGTCTCGACTATGGCGCCTTGACGCGTGCCGCGTCCCACCCCGGCTTCAAGGCCACGCTCATGGGCCTGAAGGTCGACGGCGAGATCAATAACAGCTTCCGCCGATTCGATTCGAGCAACGTCATCGCGGTGCTGCCCGGGGGCGGCCGCAAGCACGAATATGTCCTGTATTGCGCGCATTGGGACGGATTGGGCCGGGACGCGGCCGGCGCCGTCATCGACGGGGCGGAGGACAACGCCGTCGGCGTCGCCGGGCTGGTGGCGCTGGCGCAATCGTTCAGCCGCACCCGGCCGCCGCCGGAACGATCCATCGCGTTCGTCGCGTTCACCGGCGAGGAGTCGGGGCTGCTCGGCTCGCGCTATTACGTCGAACACCCGGTGCTGCCTCTGGATCAGACCAGCGGTGTGATCAACTTGGACCGGCTCCATAGCGGCGGACGGACGCGGGATGTGATGGTGTTCGGCGCCGGCAATTCCGAGCTCGAGGACTCGGTCCGCGGAATCGCGCTCCTGCAGGGACGGGAATTGCGCCCGGACAACCGGCCGGACCTCGGCCGGTACTACGATTCCGACCAGTTGAGCTTCGCCTTGCACGGCGTTCCGGCCCTGTACATGAAGGGCGGCGTGGACGACGAGGCCCGCGGGCCTCAATGGGGAGAGGCGCAGTTCGAGGAGTATCTTGCGCACCGCTATCGACAGGCGGGCGACAAATACACCGAGGACTGGGACCTGCGCGGCGCGGTCGAGGATCTGGAGCTATACCGCACCATCGGCGAACGCCTGGCGGATACGCGGCGATTCCCGCGCTGGCTCCCGAACAGCGAGTTCAGCGGCAACCGCGCTCATGCGTTGCCCGCCGATTAGGGGCTAGCGTTTGCCGACGCGTTCCCAGTGCTTGCGGCGGTCGAAGCTGCCGGACGTATTGTAGGGATCGAATCCCGTATCCGCCGCCGCCGGGCTCGGCGGTTTGGGCGGCGGCTCGGCCAAAGCCAGCGGCTTCGAGCGCCTCGCCTCGCGCAATTCACGCGTGCCGAAACTGAATCTCGGCTCTCGACCTTCCGGCTCGTTGTCATTGGCCATCTGCTTTCCCTCGATCACAAAAAACGGCATCGACATGACCGTCGTATGTTGGTGCGGTCTTGGGGTTAAATGTTCCCAAATTGCGACAAGCGACTTGGCTGAAATTTACGGAACTGTGACGTGCTTCAAACGGCACGCGACTAAATGCGGCGGTGGTGCGACTTAATACCGCGGTGGTGCAACTTAACGGGCGAGTGCAACAGGCCGCCCGACCGCCTAGGAGGCGACCTGGGCGGAGGCGCCGGCGAGAACATTCGGCAATTGGCGATCGAACGGTACCGTACGGTTGCGGCCCCGCAGCTTCGCCGTGTAGAGCGCTTGATCCGCGGCCCTGACGAACTCCGCGACATTGGCGAACGTCTGGGCGGGCCCATGCGTGGCGCAGCCGATCGAAATCGTCACGTGGGCTTGCTCGGCGCCGATCACGTGGCAGGTGTTCCGGAACGCGGCGACGATGCGCTCGCACACGACGCGCGCCGTCTCGGCATCGGTCGCGGGCAGGATCACCACGAACTCCTCGCCGCCGTAGCGCGCGATGATGTCGGTCTCGCGAGTATTGCCGCGCAGAATCCGCGCGGTGGCCTGCAGAATCCGGTCCCCGGCCTGATGCCCGTATTTGTCGTTGATGCCTTTGAAGTCGTCGAGGTCGGCGAACGCCACGCTCAACGGCCATTTGTGCCGCGTCGAATGCTCGAATTCGCGCGCGAGGGCCTGGTCCAGATAGGCACGATTGTAAACGCCGGTCATGGCGTCGCGCCGTGTTTCCTCCTCGAGCTCCTGGGTCCGGGAGTTCGAGATTTCGGCGACCGCGCGCAAGGTATTGTTCATGTCGCGCAGCGCACACAGATTGCGCAGCATCAGCGCTTCGCGCGCCTGATCCAGGATGAGTTCGGGGTGTTGAATGGAGAGCTGGTCGGTCTCGAATATCGCTTCGGTCTCGGGAAGCATCGAGCCGATCGTGCCGAGCACTTGGCCGAAGGCTATTTTGTCCATCGCCAAGCCGCGCTCGGCCGAGAGGGCCGTTTCAGCGAACTGCCGGTCTTCGGGATCGCGCAAAAACAAGTCCGCGATCGGTCCGGACAGGGCGACGCAGCGTTCGAAGATTTGCAGCGGATCGGAGGTCGCGTGCAGATCCATCCGATGGCTGTGCTCGATCGCGCGGTGCAGACGAGGCGGCAGGTTCCAGGCTTTCATGAGCCAGCCGCCGACGGCGGCGTGGTCCACTTGCAGACGCTTTTTCTCGTGCGCCGCGAGCGCCGCGTGATCGCGCTGGAATGACTCGGTGCCTCGATACAGATCCGGCACTGCCTGGTCGAGCGCAAGCATGCCGACATCCTGCAAGAGCGCCGCGAGAAAAATCTCCTCCGCCATCGGCTGGTGCATTGCGTCGGCCAGCGCGCGCGCGGCCGTCGCCGCCACCAATGCGCGCCGCCAATACAATGGATAATCGATGCCGTTCGGTTTGCCGTTGCGCAGCGATTTGACCAGCGAGAAGCTCAACGCGAGGGTCAATGTGGCATTCAAGCCGAGCACGACCAAGGCCTGGCGCAAATTCTCGCTCTTGCGGCGCTGCGCGTAGAGGGCCGAATTGGCGATGCGCAGCACCTTGCTCGACAGCGCCGAATCCATGCTCAGCGCCTTGGCGACCTTGCCCATCTCGATCTCCGGATCACGGGCCAGCTCGATAATATGGGTCGCCACACCCGGCGGTGACGGAAAATTAACCAGCGAGCGAAGATGGGCTTCGATCTCGGGATTCACACGCGGCCACTCCCACTCAGAGGACAAGGACTATTCGCCTATGGAGGGTAGCGTCCGAAATCTACATAACTTAAGGAATCTTGACGGTCGGCCTCAGGCCGGGCGGGCGCCGGCGCGCCACCACAACCGCAGCGCCCTGGAGAACAGATACAGCCCGTAGGGGCCCAACAGCACGATCCATGAGGCCAGGGACCCCGTTTGCAGCCCCCCGTAGAGGCCTTGGAACGTGCGCCCGATGCTCGCGCCCTCGTAACGCCCCAGGAGCGAGGCCCCGGCATAGAAAATGAGCACGGGCATGAGCAAGAAGCCGAACGCCAGGGCGAGCCCGGCGAGCAGGATCTCGCGGGACCAGCCCCGCGCCCGCCGCAGGCGCCCAAAGAATTGTGAAAAACGCATACTGCGTCATTGTAACGAAATGCGTGGCCTGCCGCCGTGGCTGTAAACTAGCGGCATGCGGTCCTGGATGCCGAACAGTTTGTATGACGCCAAACCCTGGGTACTGATGGGCGTGGGGGCATTGCTCGCGCTCGGTATGAGCGGGTGGTCGCTGTCGGTCGGCTATTGGACCTGGTGGCGAGGCCTTTCGCTGTTTGCCGGAGCGGCGCTCGGTATCGTCGGAGGGGCGACGCTGCAGATGCGGCAGGACTACCGCGCTCGCAGCAAATGGCGGCGCGAGACGCCGCCATAATGCGTACCGCCGTCGTCGGCGTCGGATACCTCGGCCGATTTCACGCGCAAAAGTACCGCAGCATCGCGGGCTCCGAACTGATCGGAGTGGTCGACCCTTCGCCGCCGGCGAGGGCGGCCGTAGCCGCCGAGCTCGGCGTGCGCGAATTCGCCGATTATCGCGAGTTGTTGGGTGCCGTTGATGCCGTGAGCATCGTCACCCCGACACCTTTGCACTACGCCATCGCCAAGGATTTCCTCGAGTCCGGTGCCCACGTGCTGGTGGAAAAGCCCATGACGGCGACCCTGGCGGAGGGCGAGAGTCTGATCGCGGCGGCTCGCCGCGCGAATCGCGTACTGCAGGTCGGGCATCTCGAGCGATTCAACGCGGCGGTGCAGGCGCTGCAGCCGATCCTAGCCGTGCCTAGGTTCATCGAGTCGGCGCGGCTCGCGCCCTTCAAGCAGCGCGGCACGGAGGTGGACGTGGTGCTCGATCTCATGATTCACGACATCGATCTGATTCTAAGCATCGTGGGCTCGCCGGTCGTGTCGGTCGATGCCATCGGCAGCAGTGTGTTCTCGAAGGAGATCGACATCGCCAACGCGCGGCTGCGCTTTGCGAACGGGTGCGTCGCCAACGCGACCGCCAGCCGCGTGAGCCTGAAGACCGAGCGCAGGCTGCGGCTGTTCCAGGACGACGCCTATGTGTCGGTGGATCTGCATCAGAAGGTGCTCACGGTGATCCGCAAGACGGGCGGGGGCGGTTCGGATGCAATGCCGCTGGTCGACATCCAGGAGACCACCTACGATCAGGGCGATGCGCTCAAGGCGGAGATCGAGGCCTTCCTGGCCGCCGCCGCCGCCGGACGCGAGCCGCCGGTCACCGGCGAAGACGGGCTCAAGGCGCTCAAGGTGGCTCTGGCCATCAACGAGCAAGTCGCCGCCTCGATGTCCCGGTTCACGTAGCTTCGAGCCGGCACGAGGCCGTCCGGAACCGCGAGCGTCCTAGGGGGGATGGGTACCCGCGGGAGCGCTCGCCGCCGCGGGCGGCCCGATTCCCGAGGGCGCCGGGCCTGCAGCATTCGGGCTGTCCGTCATGGTGACGTGGTCCACGAAGAAGCGGGTATCGCCGAAGCAGGCACTGGGCACGCCGGGGTGTTCGGTGTAGTGCAGCTGCACTTGGCGGCCCACGATTTTCTCGAGCTGAGCGGCCACCGCCGGATCGCGCACGCTGAATTTCCAGATCTGCGGTGAAATACCCGGGACGACATACTGAGCCAGGTCGCCCTCGATCGTCTTGCATATCCAGCCGCGGTGGGTGAATTTTTGCAGCACGCCGGCGCGGGTTCCGTCCGCGTACGCCCAAGAGAGCGTGAGCCAGGTCCACAGGGATGCGCCCAGGAGGATCACGATCAGCATGATCAGAATGTAGAGAAGCCCGCGTCCGCCCCGCGGCCGGGGTGAAGGAGCCGCGTCTACCGGGGTCATGCTGCGGGTCGAGTCATGGTGCTCCCTCCATGGTGGCCCCATGGTAGTCCGCATTTTCGCGCGGCGCTATCCGGGCGGGGACGGGGGGAGTACACTAACCGCGTTCAATCGATGCCTTTTGGGGCCGACCGGTTTCGACATGGGTTGCGAAACTTCAGGGGCGTACCGAGGTGCGAGTTACCTCGTAAAACTACTTGCAAACTTATAGTTGCCAACGAAGACAACTACGCTCTAGCCGCCTAATCGCGGCTGAACCCTGACCGGCCTGTGCTGATGCGGACGGCTCAGGGGTAGCGCTCATCAGCTAGCGGGATACACGTGTCTGGGGTGCATTCTGCGAATCGTTACCGGGCTGGCTGTTCGCTTTCCCTGCCCGTCGGGTAGTGAGCGGCGAGACCAATAGACTGTGGCTACGTACGTAGATCTTGAGGCGTAGGACTTATGGACGGGGGTTCGATTCCCCCCGGCTCCACCATTTTAGCCGGCGCTGGCCTCAGCGCCGGTTTGCTTTCATGATCCGGCTCTTGTCCCTCTGCCAGTCGCGATCCTTGTCGGTGGCGCGCTTGTCGTGCTGCTTCTTGCCCTTGGCGAGGCCGATCTCGAGCTTGGCCCGTCCGTCCTTCCAGTAAAGCTGCAGCGGCACGAGCGTGTAGCCGCGCCGCTCGACCGCGCCCACGAGATGGTCGAGCTGACGGCGGCTCAAGAGGAGCTTGCGAGTGCGGGTCGGGTCCGTATCCACGTGCGTCGAGGCGGAATTCAAGGCGCCGATGTGCGCACCGTAAAGAAACGCCTCGCCGTTCTTTAGATACACATACGCTTCGGCGACTTGCGCCTTGCCCGCGCGCATGCTCTTGACCTCCCAGCCGAGGAGCGCGATGCCGGCTTCGTAGTGCTCCTCGATGAAGTAATCGAAGCGCGCCTTGCGGTTCACCGCGATCGGGGGCAATTTGTCCGAATCTTTCGCCATGGAGGATGGATACCTTGCTGGGCGTCGAAGTCTAGCAGCCCGCGTCCGCGATTCGTGGGCGAACCCTGGGCGCTGTGCGAGAATTCACCGATTGCCGGACCCCCCCCCAACCGAGCCGGCGAGGAGGCATCGATTGCCGATCGTCGAACGCAGCGCATTGGTCACGTTCACCCCAGCCCAGATGTACACGCTGGTCAATGATGTGGCGCGCTATCCGGAGTTTCTTCCCTGGTGCGTGAGCGCCCAGGCACAGGAACTCTCCCCGACCGAAACCCTGGCAGCGTTGAAGGTCGCCAAGGGGATGGTGCACATGCAGTTTACCACGCGCAATATCGTGCGGCCGGACAGCGAGATTCTCATGGAACTCGCCGAGGGTCCGTTCAACCGCCTCACCGGCCGATGGACCTTCGATGCGCTCGGGGAGCGTGGCTCGCGGGTGCTCTTCAAAGTGGATTTCGAATTCAAGAGCCGGATCATGGCCGCCGCACTCAATCCCATGTTCCAGTCGGTTTGCGACTCCATCGTGGATGCGTTCGTGTCGCGCGCGCAAAGCGTCTACCGCTGAGCGCCGAATCCGCCTTACCGTGGCCGCGCCCGATCCCTTCCTCGTCGAGGTCATTTTCGCGCTGCCGGATAGCGCGGTCGTCAAAGCGTACCGCCTCGCTCCGCCGGCGACCGTGGCCGATGCGCTGGCGCTCGCCGCCGCGGATCCGGATTTCCACGGCATCGACCTGGCCGTCTGTCCCGTCGGGATATTCGGAAGGGCGGTTCAGCGCGAGCGGCCGTTGCAGCCCGGGGATCGGCTCGAGCTCTATCGCGCCCTGGCCGCCGACCCGAAGGAAGCTCGCCGCCAGCGCGTGCAGCGGGCCCGGGCCCAGAGATCGTCCTCAGGCCGCCGGCGCTAGTAGGTGCGGCCGTTCTTGATCTTGGCGGCGGAAGCGGCTTGCTCGGCGGCGAGCGCATCGCTCGGCTTGTCCAGGCGGGCGACCTTCTCGCCGTCGAAATACACGGTCACGCGGCGCGAGTCGACGTGGCGGGTGCGGCCCTTCTTGAGGTAGTAGATGTAGTCCCAGCGTTCCTTGTTGAAGGGGTCCGCCACCATCGGGGTGCCGAGCAGATAGCGCACCTGGCTGCGCGTCATGCCGCTTTTCACCTGGTCCACGGCCGCTTGGTCCAGGAAGTTGCCTTGCTGGATGTTGATGCGGTACACGCAGCCGGTCGCGCCGAGCGCGAGACCCGTGATCAAGAGCAACGGTCGTAGATGCTTCATCAAGGTGGTGCAGCGCTCCCAAATGATCGATAATCGGACACTATCATACTGGATGCCGCATCATGGCGCAGCGCCTCAGACCCCCGTCCACCGCCGAAAGCAATGACCTGCGCAACGCCGGCCTGAAGGTCACGCTGCCCCGGCTCAAGATTCTCGACATCCTCGCGGACGGCTCGGCCCGCCACATGAGCGCGGAGGATATTTACAAGAAACTCCTGGTCTCGAACGAGGATATCGGGCTCGCGACGGTGTACCGGGTGCTGACTCAATTCGAGGCCGCGGGCCTCGTGACCCGCCATCACTTCGAGGGCGGCATGGCGGTGTTCGAGCTGAACCACGGCGCGCATCACGATCACATCGTCTGCGTGGACTGCGGACGCGTCGAGGAATTCATGGACGGCGGCATCGAGGAGCGGCAGCAGGCCGTCGCCAAGCGCCTGGGCTTCGAGATCAGCGATCACTCGCTCATCTTGTACGGGCATTGCCGCAAGGTGAACTGTCCGAATCAAAAGCGGCTGAAGTAGCCCGAGCGCATTTCGGCGCGTCGATCCGCCGCGCCTCGGGCTATCTGCCCCGCCTCGCGCTATCTGCGGCCGGCCGGTACGCGCTTCTTCTTCGGCTGCGAATCTCTGCCCGCGCGCGCGAGCATGTCACGAGCGTGCGCCCGAGCCTGCTCGGTGATGTCGATTCCGCCCGACATACGCGCGATCTCGTCCACGCGCTCATCCGCGCCAAGCGGCTTCACGGCGGTACGCGTGGCTTTGCCGTCGGTGAGCTTGGTGACCCGGAACTGTCCGTGCGCCTGGGCCGCGACCTGCGCGAGGTGCGTGACGCAGAGCACCTGGCCGCGCTCGCCGAGCGCCCGCAATTGGCGGCCGACGATCTCGGCCACCGCGCCGCCGATGCCCGAATCGACCTCATCGAACACCATGCAGAGCGAGGCGGCGGTGCGGGCGGCGGCGGCTACCTGCACGGCGAGACTGATTCGCGACAGCTCGCCGCCGGAGGCCACCTTGGCGAGGCCCTTGAGGGGCTGGCCCGGGTTGGCGCTCACCAGGAACTCGATGTCGTCGCGGCCGTGGGCGCCGAGGCCGTCGGCGCTCGGCGTGACGCTCACGGCGAAGCGGCCGCCTGCCATGCCGAGCTCTTGCATCAAGGCGCTGATCTCGCCTCCGAGCGCCTCTGCGGCGAGCTTGCGCGCCTGCGTGAGTCGATCCGCGGCGGCATCGAATTCGCGGCGCAGCGCGAGCACTCTCTGCTCCATCGCGGCGAGGCTGGTCTCCGCCTCCGCGAGCCTGCCGATCTCTTCTTCGGTCCGCGCGAGCTGCGCCGGCAGCTCGGTCACGCTCAGCCGATGCTTGCGCGCCAGCGCCTCGAGCGCCGCAGCCCTGCGCTCGATCTCCTCCTGGCGCGCCGGATCCACGTCGAGCGCTTCGAGATAATGCCGCAGCGTCTCGGCGGCCTCCCGCGCCAGGATCGCGGCCTCGCCGATGAGATCGGCGGGTTGCTTGAGGCCGGGATCGGTGTCGGCCGCGCCGCGCAGCGCCGTCGACGCCTTGGCGAGAAGGTCGTGCGCGCTCGCATCGTCGCTCTCGTACACGGCCGCCAGCGCCGAGCTCGCCGCCGCGGCCAGCCGGCCGCGCCCCGCGATGCGCTTCTGTTCGGTGAACAGCTCTTCGATGGCGCTCACCGTGGTGACCTCGCTCTTCAGCTCGGCCAGCTGATAGCGCAGCAGGTCGAGCCGGGCGTCCCGGTTTTCGGCGGCCGTCGCGAGCGCCTCGTGCTCCAGGCGGCAGGTGCGATAGCGTTCGTAGATTTCGGCCACGGCGGCCGACAGGCTCGGATCGGGTAAGCGCTCATCCAGAAGCTCGCGCTGCGCGCCGCGCTTCACCAAGTGCTGATATTCCTGCTGACCGTGAATTTCGATCAAGAATTCCGCCAGCTCCCGCAGCGACTGGAGCGGAACGAGCTGGCCGTTCACGTACGCGCGCGAGCGGCCGTCCGCGCCGATCACGCGGCGCACGATGACCTCCCCCTCGTGCTCCACCGATTGCGCATCCAGCCAGGCGCGCGCGCCGGCGGAGAGCTGGGAAAACCCCGCGGCCACCTCCGCCCGTTCGGCCCCATGACGCACGATGTCCCCCGCGCCGCGGCCGCCCGCGATCAGCATCAACGCGTCCACCACGATGGATTTGCCCGCGCCGGTTTCGCCGGTCAGCGCGAGGAGCCCCGCGCCGAGCTCGAGCTCCGCCTCGTCGACGATCACCAGGTCGCGCAGTTTCAGGTGCGTCAGCATGAAGGGGGGCCGCCGTCAGTCGCCATTGCCGCCGTTGTGGGCAGCCCGGCCCCAGTGGAGCTTCGAACGCAGCAGGCGGTAGAAATCGTAGCTCGGCGGATGAAGCAGCGTGATCTGCGCATCCGCGCGCTCCACGATCAGCTCATCGCCCCGCTCCATGTCCCCGAGGGCCGTGCCGTCGCAGGTGACCTGGGCCCGCGCCTCGGGGCGATCGGAAAGCTGCAATTTGATGATGCTGCCGGCGCGCACCACGATCGGCCGGTCGCTCAGCGTATGAGGCGAGATCGGCGCCAACACCCACACGTCCAGATCCGGCTCCACGATGGGACCGCCGCACGAGAGCGCATAGGCGGTCGAGCCCGTGGCGGTTGCGATGACGATGCCATCGCCGCCGTGAGAATTCACGAAGCGTCCGTTGATCGAGGTCTCGAAATCCAAGGTGCGCCCGGTTTCCCACTTATTGAGCACCACGTCGTTCAAGGCGAGACAGCGGACCGGCGCGGCCCCTTGCCGCTCGAGACGGGCCGCCAACATCGAGCGCCGATCTTCCGTATAACGCCCGGCGAGAACCGACTCGATATCCTCGAGCATCGAGGCAGGGCTTACGTCAGTGAGAAATCCCAGGCGGCCCCGATTGACGCCGAGCAACGGGACCGGACGACCGGCGAGCAGACGAGCCGCGTACAGCAGCGTTCCATCGCCGCCGATCGCCACGATCAAATCCGCCTGCTCCGCGAACGAGTCCTGCGGACAAGGCAACACCGTGTCCCGGGGGAATTCGATGCCGACGCCGGGATCGACGAGCGCCCGCTGGCCGCGGCCGTAAAAAAATCCGGCGACGCTCAGCATGCACTCGGCGACGCGCAGGTCCTTGGGGTTGCCGACGAGGGCGACCGATTTGAATGAATGCGACACATCGCCCTTGTAGCATGTTCGCCGCAAGCCGGTCACTCGCGCCGGGCGGGCGATTTGACGGATTCTCGAACGCTTGACTTCGTCCCGGGGGGGAAGGGGCCTTTGGGGTACTCCAACCGGCTCCAAACATGGTATATGACCATACCATGAATGAGAGTGCCGACGAATCGCTCAGTGAGCGGGCGCAACTGCTGCTCAAGGCGCTTATCGAAAGCTACATTCGCGATGGTCAGCCGGTCGGTTCGCGTACCTTGTCGCGCGATTCCGGCTTGAGTCTGTCCTCGGCCACCATCCGCAACGTCATGGCGGATCTCGAGGATCTCGGATTCGTCGTCTCGCCGCACACCTCGGCCGGGCGTATACCCACCGACAAGGGCTACCGGTTGTTCGTCGACAGCCTGCTGAAGCTCAAGCCGCTGCAGAGCGAGGAGATCGAGGACATCGAGCGGCGCCTGAAGAGCGACGCCTCGGGCGCGCGGGGGCTGGTGCAGAGCGTGTCCCAGATGCTCTCGAGCGTGACCCACATGGCCGGCCTCGTGACCCTGCCGAACCCCAACTACGTGGCGCTGTCGCAGATCGAGTTCATCGGCCTGTCCGAGAACCGCGCGCTCGCCATCATGGTCATGAATAACCGGGAGGTCGAGAACCGGGTGGTTCAACTCGACCGCCACTACTCCGCGGAGGAGTTGCGGCGCGCGGCCAATTACCTGAACGAAGCCTTCGCGGGCCATTCGCTGCCGGAAGTGCGCTCCCTGCTGTTGAAACAGCTCCAGGAGACCCGGCAGAGCATGGATCAGCTCATGCAGGACGCCATCCAGGTCGCCCAGAAGGTGTTCGAGACCAAGACCGAGGGTCAGGTCGAGTACGTGATCGCCGGGGAGACCAACCTGATGGGATTCGCCGAGCTGTCGAACGTCGCCCGGCTCCGGCGCCTGTTCGAGGCCTTCAATGAGAAGCACGACATCCTGAGTCTCCTCGACAACTGCCTGCGCGCCGAGGGGATCCAGATCTTCATAGGCCAGGAGTCGGGCTACCGCATCCTGGATGACATCAGCTTGGTTGCGGCGCCCTATACCCTGAACAATCAGGTCGTCGGGGTGCTGGGCATCATCGGTCCGACCCGGATGGCCTACGAGCGTGTGATTCCCATCGTCGATGTGACCGCAAAACTGCTCGGTTCGGCCTTGAACGCGCGCAAGTAGCCCCCAGTGTGGCGGCTTCGAGCGGGATAACCCGCCATCTTCGAGGGCATAGCCAGTGAATGAGACCAACCAGCAGCCGGGCGGCGAAGCCGTACATCCCGAGGCGGCAGCCCACGCGGCAGGCGGCGCCGATGCATTGGCCGCAGCCGAGGCCAAGGCGCAGGAAAACTGGAATAGCTACATGCGGGCGGTCGCGGAGCTCGAGAATTACCGCAAGCGCTGCGAGCGCGAGGTCGACAATGCCCGCAAATTCGCCATCGAGCGCTTTGCGCAGGAGCTCGTGACGGTCGGTGACGCGCTGGAGGCCGGCATCCGGGCCGGGGCCGAAACCCCCGGGCCCGCCCTGCTCGAGGGCGCCCGGGCGACCCTCAAGGAGCTGAACCGCGCCTTCGACAAGGCGGGCATCAAACTCATCGAGCCTGCCGGCCAACCCTTCGACCCCAATTGGCACGAGGCCATGGTGGCGCAGGAGAGCCCCGACGTACCCCCGAATACGGTGCTGACGGTGATCCAGAAGGGTTACTCCCTGAACGGCCGGCTGCTGCGTCCGGCGCGGGTCATCGTCAGCAAAGCGGCATCCGAAACCAATTGAAATAACTCGAGAACCCCCAACTTAACGGTCAGGTTCGAATTTTTAGAGGACATATAACATGGCAAAAGTGATTGGCATCGATCTGGGCACGACCAATTCCTGTGTCGCGATCATGGAAGGCGGCAAGCCCAAGGTTATCGAGAACAGCGAGGGTGACCGGACGACGCCGTCGATCGTTGCCTTCACCAAGGACGGCGAGGTGTTGGTCGGTCAGTCCGCCAAGCGTCAGGCCGTGACCAATCCGCAGAACACGGTCGCGGCGGTCAAGCGTCTGATCGGACGCAAGTTCGGCGACGACGTCGTCAAGCGCGACATGTCGATGGTCTCCTACAAGATCGTCAAGGCCGACAACGGTGACGCCTGGGTGGAAGTGCAGGGCAAGAAGATGGCGCCCCCCGAGGTGTCGGCCCGGGTGCTGATGAAGATGAAAAAGACCGCCGAGGACTACTTGGGTGAGACCGTCACCGAGGCGGTGATCACCGTGCCCGCGTATTTCAACGACTCGCAGCGGCAGGCGACCAAGGACGCCGGCCGCATTGCGGGCCTGAACGTCAAGCGCATCATCAATGAGCCCACCGCGGCCGCGCTGGCGTATGGGCTCGACAAGGACGGCGGCGACCGCAAGATCGCGGTCTACGACCTCGGCGGCGGCACCTTCGACATCTCGGTGATCGAGATCGCGGAAGTCGACGGCGAGCGCCAGTTCGAGGTGCTCTCGACCAATGGCGACACGTTCCTCGGCGGTGAGGACTTCGACTTGCGGGTGATCAATTACCTCGCGGACGAGTTCAAGAAGGAAACCGGCATCGACGTGCGCAAGGATCCGCTCGCCATGCAGCGCCTCAAGGAGGCTTCGGAGAAGGCGAAGATCGAGCTCTCCTCCAGTCAGCAGACCGAGATCAATTTGCCGTACATCACGGCGGATGCGGCCGGGCCGAAGCATCTGAACATGAAGCTCACCCGTGCCAAGCTCGAGTCGCTGGTGGAAGACCTGGTGCAGAAGACCATCGAGCCTTGCCGGATCGCATTGAAAGATGCAGGGCTGTCCATGAAGGACGTGGGCGAGGTCATCCTGGTCGGCGGTCAGACCCGAATGCCGCTGGTGCAGCGGGCGGTGAAGGATTTGTTCGGCCGCGAGCCGCGCAAGGACGTGAACCCCGATGAGGCGGTGGCGGTCGGTGCGGCCATTCAGGGCGGCGTGCTGTCGGGCGAGGTGAAGGACGTGCTGCTGCTCGACGTGACCCCGCTGTCGCTCGGCATCGAGACCCTCGGCGGCGTCATGACCAAGGTGATCGAGAAGAACACCACCATTCCGACCAAGGCGGCGCAGACGTTCTCGACGGCGGATGATAACCAGACCGGGGTCACCATCCACGTGCTGCAGGGCGAGCGCGATCGGGCCAGCGACAATAAGTCGCTCGGCCGCTTCGACTTGACCGACATCCCGCCGGCGCCGCGCGGCATGCCGCAGATCGAGGTGACCTTCGACATCGACGCGAACGGCATTTTGAACGTGTCGGCCAAGGATGTGAAAACCGGCAAGGAACAGCGCATCGTTATCAAAGCCTCGAGCGGATTGTCCGAGGCGGAGATCAAGCGCATGGTGTCCGATGCCGAGGCGCACGCCGAGGAGGACAAGAAGTTCCGTGAGCTGGTCGGCGCCCGCAACAAGGCGGATGCCACGGTGCACGCGGTCGAGAAGGCATTGGCCGATGCCGGCGACAAGATCTCCGACGAGGAGAAGAAGTCGGCGAACGATGCGATCGCGGCCGTGAAGACGGCGATGGCGAGCGATGATCGCGAGGACATCGAGCGCAAGACCCAGGCACTGGAGCAGGCCTCGACGGCGCTCATGCAGAAGATGTATGAGCAGCAATCCGCGGCTGGCGGCCAGGGTGCGGGCGCTTCGTCGGGAAGCGCGGGCGGCGGCGACAAGGGCGGCAAGCAGGATGACGTACTCGACGCCGAGTTCGAAGAGGTCAAGGAAAGCGATCGCAAGAAGGCTTGAGAGGCCGGCGCGGATCGCGCGATGATGCGATGAACGAACCGCCGGTATGCAGGTGCCGGCGGTTCGTTTTTATGCGCGACCCGAGCCCGTTGCGGTGGCGGGGCGGTTGTGAGATGAGCTCGATTTAGGGTGGAGTGATGGCCAAGCAGGATTACTACAAGCTCCTCGAGGTACCGCGAAACGCGCCCGAGGCGGACATCAAGAAAGCCTATCGGCGCCTCGCGATGAAGTATCACCCGGACCGAAATCCGGACGATCCGGAGGCGGAGCACAAGTTCAAGGAGGCCAAGGAAGCCTACGAAGTGCTTTGCGACGCCAGAAAGCGCGCGGTGTACGATCAGTTCGGGCATGCCGGCTTGGCGGGTGGACGCGGCGGCGGCGGATTCAGCGCCGGCGAGGCGTTCGGGGACATCTTCGGCGAGATGTTCGGCGACATTTTTTCGGGCGGGCAGCGCGGCCGTTCCTCGCAGGTGTTTCGCGGTGCGGACCTGCGCTACGAACTCGATCTGGACCTCGAGCAGGCGGTATTCGGCACCGAAACCGAGATCAAGATTCCGTCGCTGGCTGAATGCGCCACCTGCAAAGGCTCGGGAGCCGCCAAGGGCTCCACGCCCAAGACCTGCGATACCTGCCATGGCCAGGGCCAGGTGCGCGTGCAGCAATCCATTTTCACGATCCAGCAGCCCTGTCCCCGATGCAAGGGCCGCGGCAAGATCATCAGCAATCCCTGCGATACCTGCTACGGTCAGGGGCGGGTCCGGCAGGAGAAGACGCTGGCGGTGTCGGTGCCCGCGGGTGTCGACACCGGAGATCGGATTCGCTTGAACGGCGAGGGTGAGGCCGGCCGCAACGGCGGTCCCACCGGCGATCTCTACGTGGAGATCCGCGTCCGCGAGCATGCCATTTTCGAGCGCGAAGGAAGCCACCTCTCGTGCGAGGTGCCGATCAGCTTCACCACGGCTGCGCTCGGCGGGTCGGTTGAAGTGCCGACGTTGGACGGCGAGGTGGTCATCAAGATCCCGAGCGAAACCCAATCCGGGCGGGTATTCCGCGTGCGCGAGAAGGGCGTGCGGCCGGTGCGCGGCGGCGCCCCCGGCGATTTGTTTTGCCGCGTGGTGATCGAGACGCCGGTCAGCCTGGACTCCGAGCAGAAGGAGCTCCTGAGGAAATTCGACACATCGCTGCAGCAGGGCAGCCACAAGCCGCGCGAGCAATCGTTCTTCGAGGGCGTCAAGAGGTTCTTCACGGGAGCGGTCGACTAGCATGTCTCGAGCGCGCCGCATTCGGCGGGAAGGCTAAGTGCCTGGCGTCGCGATTTTTGGAATCACCGGCCGCATGGGCCAGTCGCTGGTGCGGGCGCTGCGCGACTCGCCGCAGACGCTGCGGCTGGCGGGCGCCCTGGCTTCGGCCTCGAGCGGGCGGCTGGGGTGCGATGCGGCGGCGGAAGGCGCGCCGACCGGGGTGACGGTGAGCGCCGATGCCGAGGCGGCCCTCGGCAACGCGGCGGTCGCCCTGGATTTCAGCACGCCGCTGCGGCTCGGCGTGCATGTGAGCGCCTGCCTCGCGCGGCGCGTCCCGCTGCTGGTCGGAACCACCGGCTACGATGCCCCGACGCGCGCACTGCTCGAGTCGGCGGCGCTGCGCATTCCCGTGCTGATCGCCCCGAATACCAGCGTCGGTGTCGGGGTATTGACACATCTCGTCGGCCTTGCCACGGCGGCTCTCGGCGAGGGCTTCGATGTGGAGATCAGCGAGGCGCATCATCGGCTGAAGCGCGACGCCCCCTCGGGCACGGCGCTCGCCCTGGGAGAGGCGGTGGCTGAGGCGCGTGGCACCGCTCTCGAGGAGCTCGCGGTGTACGATCGACACGGCGTGAGCGAGCCCCGTAAAGCGGGCAGCGTCGGGTTTTCGGTGATTCGCGCCGGCGACATCGTCGGCGAACACACCGTGACCTTCGCCGCGGCCGGCGAGCGGCTCGAGCTTACCCATCGCGCGACGGATCGGATGGTGTTCGCGCGCGGTGCACTCAGGGCGGCGGAATGGCTGATTGGCAGGCCGGCCGGCCTTTATGGCATGCGTAATGTTCTCGGGTTGTGAATAGCATGGACAGCCGCCCTGCCCATCGCTAATATTCGCGCCCGGAAACAAACCGCGATTTGATCTACGAAGCGGGGGGTCGTTCTAGAGAGCGCCTCCCGCTTTGCACATCTGCGATTGCCGCGCGAGATTGCGCGAGGAGAGGAAACCGGAGTGTCGACACCTGCAGTGCTAGCTCTCGAGGATGGCACCGTGTTCCGTGGCGTCTCTGTCGGCGCAAAAGGAAACACGACGGGTGAAGTAGTTTTCAATACCGCCATGACCGGCTATCAGGAGATCCTCACCGATCCCTCGTATTGCCGGCAGATCGTCACTCTCACCTATCCCCACATCGGCAACACCGGTACCACCCCGGAAGACTTGGAATCCGGCGCGGTCTATGCGGCGGGACTCGTGATCCGCGATCTGCCGCAGTTGCATTCCAACTGGCGTTCCACCGAGTCGCTGAGCAGCTTCCTGCTGCGCTGTAAGGTCGTGGCGATCGCCGATATCGACACCCGCAAGCTCACGCGGCTGCTGCGCGAGAAAGGCGCGCAGGCGGGCTGCATCATGACCGGCGACAGCATTGACGAGAACGCCGCCGTGCGCGCTGCCAAGAAGTTTCCCGGCCTGAAGGGCATGGATTTGGCCAAGGCCGTGTCGACGAAGAAGGTGTACCAGTGGAATGACGGAGTCATCTGGAAGTCGAGCGCCAAGCCGCCCCGCCCGCAGAGCCGGCTGCACGTCGTCGCCTACGACTACGGCATTAAGCGAAACATTCTGAGGATACTCTCCGAGCATGGTTGCCGCATGACTGTGGTGCCTGCACAAACGCCGGCAGATCAAGTACTTGCAATGAATCCTGATGGTATTTTCTTAAGTAACGGCCCAGGTGATCCCGAGCCCTGCGACTACGCCATCACGGCCATCGCCCGATTTTTGACCACCGACATCCCGGTGTTCGGCATCTGTCTCGGACACCAGCTCTTGGGACTGGCGAGCGGAGCAAAAACCGTCAAGATGAAATTCGGGCATCACGGCGCGAATCATCCGGTCTCCGAGCTCGATTCCGGCCGGGTGCTCATATCGAGTCAGAACCACGGCTTCGCGGTGGACGAAAGCACGCTGCCGGAGAATCTGCGTGCCACGCATCGCTCGCTGTTCGACGGCTCGCTGCAGGGACTAGCGCGCACCGACCGGCCGGCATTCAGCTTTCAGGGCCATCCGGAGGCAAGCCCCGGGCCGCACGATCTGCGGCTGCTGTTCGAGCATTTCATGTATCTGATGGTGAAGCGCATTCAATCGAATTCACGCGGCCGCACGCCGGTCCGGTCCAAGGCCGCCAAAGACAGCAAGGCCGTGGCCGTGGAGAGCACGGTCGCGGCGGGCAAAGCCGCGGACGCCAAAAGCGCCGCCCCCGCCGTTGGGAATAAGGCCGCGGAGAGCGGTGCGGTGCAGGCCGTCCCGGCGCAGCCCGAGGCGCAAGCGGCGGAGCTCAAGGCCGCGGAAGGCAACCCGAAAACCGCGGAAGGCACGGGCTGATCGTGGCGAAACGCACCGACCTCGAGAGCATCCTCATCATCGGCGCCGGGCCGATCATCATCGGCCAGGCCTGCGAGTTCGATTATTCTGGAGCTCAGGCGTGTAAGGCCCTGAAAGAAGAGGGCTATCGCGTCATTTTGGTGAACTCCAATCCGGCCACCATCATGACCGATCCGGAGAGCGCCGACTCGATCTACATCGAGCCCATCAACTGGCGCACGATCGAGCGCATCATTGAAAAGGAACGCCCGAGCGCGCTCTTGCCCACCATGGGCGGTCAGACTGCGCTCAACACGGCACTCGACCTGGTGCGCGAGGGCGTGCTCGAGAAATTCAACGTGGAAATGATCGGCGCCTCGCAGCGCGCCATCGACATGGCGGAGGACCGGGAGCTGTTTCGCCGCGCCATGTCCGACATCGGCCTCGAGACCGCGCGGGCGCGGATCGCGCACAGCATGGAAGAGGCGCTCGCCGTGCAGTCCGAGATCGGGTTCCCGACGGTCATTCGACCCTCCTTCACGCTCGGCGGCAGCGGCGGGGGCATCGCCTACAACCGGGAGGAATTCGAGGCCATCGTCGCGCGCGGGCTCGACGCCTCGCCGACCAACGAGGTGCTGCTCGAAGAGTCGGTGCTCGGCTGGAAGGAATACGAGATGGAGGTGGTCCGCGATCGCAACGACAACTGCATCATCGTGTGCTCCATCGAGAACTTGGATCCCATGGGGGTGCATACCGGTGATTCCATCACCGTGGCGCCCGCCCAAACCCTCACCGACCGCGAGTACCAGCGTCTGCGCGACGCATCGATCGCGGTGCTGCGCAAGATCGGCGTCGACACGGGCGGATCGAACGTGCAGTTCGCGGTCAATCCGGACGACGGCCGGGTGCTGGTGATCGAGATGAACCCGCGCGTGTCGCGCTCCTCGGCACTCGCCTCCAAGGCGACCGGGTTTCCGATCGCGAAGATCGCGGCGAAGCTCGCGGTCGGCTACACGCTCGATGAGCTCAAGAACGAGATCACGGGCGGCGGCACGCCGGCGTCGTTCGAACCGACGATCGACTACGTCGTCACCAAGATTCCGCGCTTCACGTTCGAGAAATTTCCGGGTGCCAACACCCGGCTCACCACCCAGATGAAGTCGGTGGGCGAGGCCATGGCGATCGGCCGCAGTTTCCAGGAGTCCTTTCAGAAGGCGCTCCGGAGTCTGGAGCTCGGCTACGACGGCTTCGACGAGCAGCTCCCGCCGCCGTTGAACGAGGAGGCCTCCGACAAGCTCTCCTACGAACTGCGCTGGCCGGGGCCGGCCCGAATTTTATACGTCGCCGATGCGTTCCGCGCAGGCTGGACGCTGCAGCAGGTGTTCGATGCCACGAAGATCGACCCCTGGTTCCTGTCGCAGATCGAGGACCTGCTGCACGAGGAGGCCCGGTTGCGGGCCGAGGGCTTCGACAGCCTCGAACTGCCGCGGCTTCGCACCTTGAAGCGCAAAGGCTTCTCGGATGCGCGCATCGGGCGCCTGGTAGCGCGCGAGGAGCACGAGATACGCAGCCGACGGCGCAAGCTCGGCTTGCATCCGGTGTACAAGCGCGTGGACACCTGTGCCGCCGAATTCTCCACCTCGACGGCGTACATGTATTCGAGCTACGAAGACGAATGCGAGGCCCATCCCAGCACCCGCCGCAAGATCATGATCTTGGGCGGCGGCCCCAATCGCATCGGCCAGGGGATCGAGTTCGATTACTGCTGCGTGCACGCGGCCATGGCGCTCTCCGAGGACGGCTTCGAGACCATCATGGTGAATTGCAACCCGGAGACGGTCTCGACCGATTACGACACCTCGGATCGGCTGTACTTCGAGCCGCTGACTTTCGAAGATGTCATGGAGATCATCGAGAAGGAGAAGCCCGAAGGGGTCATCGTGCAGTACGGCGGCCAGACGCCTTTGAAGCTGTCGCGGGCGCTCGCGGCGGCGGGCGCGCCGATCGTCGGAACGACCCCCGACAGCATCGATATCGCCGAGGACCGTGAGCGCTTCCAGAAGCTGGTCGCGAGCCTCAAGTTGAAGCAGCCCGCCAATGCCTCCGCGCGTACCGAGGATCAGGCCGTGATCATGGCGCGGGAAGTGGGCTTCCCGCTGGTCGTGCGCCCGAGCTACGTGCTCGGCGGCCGCGCCATGGAGGTGGTGTTCAATGAGGACGATCTGCGCCAGTACATGACCGACGCCGTCAAGGTGTCGAACGACAGTCCGGTGCTGCTCGATCGATTCCTCGATCTCGCCATCGAGGTGGACGTGGACGCGGTGAGCGACGGCGAGAACGTGCTCATCGGCGGCATCATGGAGCACATCGAGCAGGCCGGCGTGCACTCGGGCGATTCGGGCTGCTCGCTGCCGCCGAACGGACTGTCGCCGGAAACCCAGGAGGAGCTGCGCGCGCAGACGCGCAAGCTCGCCAAGGCGCTCAACGTGGTCGGCTTGATGAACATCCAGTTCGCGATCCAGAGCGGAGTCATCTACATCCTCGAGGTCAATCCGCGCGCCTCGCGGACGGTGCCTTTCGTCTCCAAGGCCACCGGCATTCCGCTCGCCAAGGTGGCGGCCCGCGTCATGACCGGCAAGTCGCTGGCCGCGCAAGGACAGACGGTCGGGCGCGTGCCGCGCTATTTCTCGGTCAAAGAGGCCGTGTTCCCATTCAGCAAGTTCCCGGAGGCCGATCCGATCCTCGGGCCGGAAATGAAGTCCACCGGCGAGGTCATGGGAACGGGAAGCACCTTCGGGGAGGCGTACGCCAAGGCACAGGCGGCCTCCGGGGTGATTCTGCCGACCCGCGGGCTGTGCTTCGTGAGCGTGCGCGATCGCGACAAGCCCGGTGCAGTGCAGCTTGCGCAGATGCTGATCGCGCGCGGATTCGAGATCGCCGCCACCGGCGGCACCGCCAAGGTGCTGGAGGAGGCGGGGATCGTCTGCCGACGAGTGAATAAAGTTCGCGAAGGTCGCCCCCACGTCGTCGATATGATAAAAAATGACGAGGTAGCCCTCATCGTCAACACGACCGAGGGCAAACAGGCGGTGCGCGAGTCACGGTCCATTCGCCGCGAGGCGGTGGCGCGCCGAGTGACTTACTACACCACCGTGGCTGGCGCCCGCGCCACCTGCGATGCGCTCGATCACTTGGGCGACATCGAAGTCAATCGTCTGCAGGATTTGCACAAGGAACTGGCGTGAAACGAACTCCGATGACCCTGCGCGGCGCCGAGCGCCTGCGGCAGGAGCTCAAGCAATTGAAGAGCGAGGCTCGGCCGAACGTGATCAAGGCGATCGCCGAAGCCCGTTCGCACGGCGATCTGTCCGAGAACGCCGAGTACCACGCGGCCCGCGAGCAGCAAAGTTTCATCGAGGGGCGCATCAACGACATCGAAAGCCGCCTGTCGAACGCGGAGGTCATCGACGTGACCAAGCTGAGTGCCAGCGGCCGCGTGGTGTTCGGCTCGACGGTCGAGGTCGAGGATCAGGACGCCCGGGCGAAGCTCGTATACCAACTGGTGGGCGACGACGAGGCCGACATCAAAAACGGGCTGCTCTCGGTTTCCTCGCCGATCGCGCGCGCGCTCATCGGCAAGTCGGAGGGCGATGTCGTGGACGTGACGGCGCCCGGCGGCATCAAGAGCTACGAGATCGTCTCCGTCCGCTACATCTGACGCCCTGCCGTGGTCCGCAACGTCTTTCGGGTGCTGCTGGTGCTGTGGGCGGGCAGCCTCTGGTCGCTCGCCGCCTGGGTGGCGCCGACCTTGTTCTACCTGCAGGCCGACCGGCATCTGGCGGGCGTCCTGGCGGCACGGCTGTTCAGCATCGAGACCTATCTCGGCATCGCCGTGGCGGCGCTGGCGCTGGTGCTTCCAGGAAGAGGCCGGATGGGCGGGCTGTACGCCGCGGCGGCGCTGCTGGCACTGAACGAGTGGGGGCTCAAGCGCTTCATGGAATCGGCGCGCGCGCATGGCGTGGCCGCAGGGTTGACCTTCGGCGCCTGGCACGGGGTCTCGGCGGTGCTCTACATCGCCGCGTGTCTGGGCGTTCTTCTAGTGATCTGGAAGGAGAACTTTCGCTAGGCCCTGGCCGCGGCGATAGAACACCCCGACGTGTCCGATGCGCTGCACGATGACGGCCGAGGTGCGGCGGGCCAATTCGTCGAGCGCGGCATCGCGCTCGGTCCGCGCGCCCACGCGGGCGCTCACTTTCACCAGCTCATGGTCGCTGAGCGCGCGATCGAGTTCGTTGACGACCCCGTCCGTCAGCCCGGCGTTGCCCAGCATCACCAGAGGATGCAGGGGATGCGCGAGCCGGCGAAGGTGCTTCTTTTGCTTTTCCGATAGTTGCATGGCCGTCATTATAGAGGCGTCCCGATCCCGGTAGGTCGACGTTCCCCATCACCTTCATGCCCAAACGAACCAAGAGCAGCGCGCGCTGGCTCGCCGAACATGCGAGCGACGAATTCGTCAAACGAGCGAAGGCCGAGGGCTGGCGCTCGCGCGCGGTGTTCAAGCTCGCCGAGATCCAAGAGCGCGAACGGCTGCTCAAGCCGGGGATCCGCTGCGTGGACCTCGGGGCGGCGCCCGGGGGATGGAGCCAGTATGCCGCGCGCATCGTCGGCGGCTCGAGCCGCATCGTCGCCACCGATATCCTGCCCATGGACGCCATCCCCGGGGTGGAATTCGTGCAGGGCGATTTTCGCGAGGAGGGCGTCCTCGAGCAGGTGCTCGCGGCGGTGGGCTCTGAAAAAGTGGATCTTGTATTGTCGGACATGGCCCCCAATATGGCTGGAATCGACGCGGTCGATCAGCCCAGATCCATGTATCTCGCGGAGCTGGCGCTGGAGTTCGCCGACCGTGTGCTGACCCCCGGGGGCGATGCCCTGATCAAGTTGTTCCAGGGGGCGGGTTTCGATGAGATCGTGCGGGAGGCGCGTCGTCGGTATGGCCGGGTGGTGACGAAAAAGCCGAAGGCGTCACGAACTCGGAGCCCCGAGATCTACCTGTTGGCGCGGCAGTTTGGGATGGTGTAAGTTCGATGAGCCATTCCAGAACTGCGGAATGGAACGCGGGGCGGGTTCTTTTGTCGTAATATGCTGCGGCCGTAGGTGAAAACTTGAACGATTTGACCAAACAAATTCTCTTGTGGGTCGCGTTGGCCGTCATCCTGCTCGCGATTTTCAGCCAGTTTGGGATGCGCACGGGCCAGCCGCAAACCATCGATTACTCGCAGTTCTTGACCGACGTCAAGAGCAATAACGTCGATTCGGTGACGTTCAAGGGCGAGATCATCGAGGGCAAGCGCCGCGACGGGAACCAATTCGTCGTCTACAACCCCGAGACCAGCAATAGCGCGCTAATCGGGCTATTGAGCGGCCAGGGCGTCAAATTTCGCGGCGAGCCGCCGAAACAGCAGTCGGTGCTGCTGCAGCTGCTGATCTCCGCCTTCCCCATCCTGATATTGATCGGCTTCTGGGCTTATTTCATGCGTCAGATGCAAGGGGCATCCGGCGGCAGGGGCGCCATGTCGTTCGGCAAGAGCCGCGCCCGGCTGCTGGGCGAGGATCAGGTCAACATTACCTTCGCCGATGTGGCGGGCGTCGAAGAGGCCAAGCAGGAAGTGGTCGAAATCGTCGACTTCCTGAAAGATCCCGGCAAGTTCCAGAAACTTGGCGGCAAGATCCCCAAAGGTGTGCTCATGGTGGGCTCCCCCGGCACGGGCAAGACGCTGCTCGCCCGGGCCATCGCCGGCGAGGCGAAGGTGCCGTTCTTCACCATTTCCGGCTCTGATTTCGTGGAAATGTTCGTCGGCGTGGGCGCATCCCGCGTTCGCGACATGTTCGAACAGGCCAAGAAGCACGCGCCCTGCATCATTTTCATCGACGAGATCGATGCGGTCGGCCGTCACCGGGGCGCGGGTTTGGGCGGCGGCCACGACGAGCGTGAACAAACCCTGAATCAGTTGCTGGTCGAAATGGACGGATTCGAGGGCAACGAGGGCATCATCGTCATCGCGGCGACCAACCGGCCGGATGTGCTCGACCCGGCGCTGCTGCGTCCGGGCCGATTCGATCGCCAGGTCGTGGTGCCGCTGCCGGACGTGCGCGGCCGAGAGCAGATTCTGAAAGTGCACATGCGCAAGGTGCCGCTCGGCGACAACGTCAAGCCGTCGGTGATCGCGCGGGGTACGCCGGGCTTCTCGGGCGCCGATCTCGCGAACCTCGTGAACGAGGCGGCGCTGTTCGCAGCCCGCGGCAACAAGCGTTCGGTGACCATGGAGGAGTTCGAGCGCGCCAAGGACAAGATCATGATGGGCGCGGAACGCCGCTCCATGGTCATGACCGAGGAAGAGAAGCGCAACACCGCGTATCACGAGTCGGGTCACGCCATCGTGGGCCTCTCCGTTCCCGAGCATGATCCGGTCTACAAGGTCACCATCATTCCGCGCGGCCGTGCGCTGGGCGTCACCATGTTCCTGCCGGAACAGGACCGCTACAGTACGAGCAAGCGCCAGCTCGAGAGCCGCATCGCGACGCTGTTCGGCGGACGCGTGGCCGAAGAGCTGGTATTCGGTCCCGATGCCGTCACCACAGGCGCCTCCAATGACATCGAGCGCGCCACCGAGCTCGCCCGCAACATGGTCACGCGCTGGGGCTTGTCGGATCGCCTGGGTCCGCAGACCTATAGCGAAGAGTCGGGCGAGGTGTTCCTCGGCCGCAGCGTCACGCAGCACAAGCAGGTGTCCGATGTCACCGCGCACGTCATCGACGAGGAAGTGCGCCGGGTCATCGACAGCAACTATCAGCGCGCCTACAAGATCATCCAGACCAACATGGACAAGCTGCAGATCATGTCCGAGGCGTTGATCAAGTACGAGACCATCGACGAGGAACAGATCAAAGACATCATGGAGGGCCGCGTGCCGCGTCCGCCTCGCGATTGGGACGATACGCCGACGCCGACGCCGCGAGGCCAGGGCCCGGCGGCCGAAAAGCCCGCCACGCCGCTCGTGAGCCCCGCGGGACAGCACTAAGCCTCGGGGCGTACCCGTTTAGCCGGGCGCTAGAGACCCCAAGCGGCCGATGCGCTGGCAATGCCGACAGAGAACCATCGACCTGACGCGCCCGGCGGTCATGGGCGTGCTCAATGTCACCCCTGATTCCTTTTCAGACGGCGGCCGATACACGGATCTCGAGGCGGCGCTGGAGCGTGCGCGCACCATGGTCGCGGAGGGCGTTTCCATCATCGACGTGGGCGGCGAGTCCACGCGTCCTCGATCGACCGGCGTCGACATCGAGACCGAGCGCCGCCGGGTGGTTCCGATCATCGAGCGCATCGCGGCGGAGCTCGATGTCGCCATTTCCATCGATACCAGCAAGCTCGAGGTCATGACTGCCGCGGTGCAGGCCGGCGCCTGCGTCGTGAACGACATTCGCGCGCTGCGCGCGCCCGGAGCGCGCGAGTGGGCCGCCCGCGCCCAAGTCGGCGTGTGCCTCATGCACATGCAGGGCGAGCCGCTCACAATGCAGGAAAACCCGGATTATCATGACGTGGTCAGCGAAGTCGCCGCCTTCTTGACGGAGCAGCGAGCGGCGTGCCTCGCCGCGGGGATCGCCCCGGAGGCCGTGGTATTGGATCCGGGGCTCGGATTCGGCAAACGGCACGAGGACAACCTGGCGCTTCTCAAGCACCTCGGACACCTCGCCGCTTTGGGCTCGCCGCTCTTGGTGGGGATTTCGCGCAAGAGCACGATCGGCCGGGTGTTGGGGCGCCCTGCCGCCGAACGGCTGGCCGGCGGCCTGGGCCTTGCCGCGTGGACGGTGGGCGCGGGCGCGCGCATCGTACGCACGCACGATGTGGCGGCGACCCGCGATGCCATTCTCATGGTGCAGGCAGTGATGGAGGGGAGAGGCAATTGAGCGACTATTTCGGGACGGACGGGGTGCGGGGCCGGGTGGGCGAGCCGCCCATGACGGTGGACTTCGCACTCAAACTGGCGAGCGCCGCGGCCCGCATCTTGGCGCCGAGGGGCGGCCGGGTCCTCATCGGCAAGGACACGCGCGTCTCCGGTTATATGTTCGAGTCCGCGCTCGAAGCGGGGTTCGTTGCCGCCGGGGTGGACGTGCTGCTGATCGGGCCCTTGCCGACGCCGGGCATCGCCTACATGACGCAGCGCCTGGGCTGCAATTTCGGAGTGGTCATCTCCGCCTCGCATAACGGCTACGAGGACAACGGCATCAAGTTCTTCGACGGCAACGGCAGCAAGTTGTCGGATCATCTCGAGGGCGAGATCGAACGTTTGCTCGACAGCCCCGTGGTGACGCGCGAATCGCAGCGCCTGGGCAAGGCGCTGCGCACGGACCGCAGCCGCACCCAGTATCAGGAATTCTGCGCCTCGACGATCCCGGCCGGCATGACGCTCGAGGGCTTCAAGATCGTGGTCGACTGCGCGAACGGCGCGGGTTACAAGGTGGCGCCGCGAGTGTTTGCGGATTTAGGCGCGGAGATCGTGCCGATCGGATGTTCCCCGAACGGCCGAAATATCAACGACGGCTGCGGGTCGACTCATACGGAGCTGTTGCAGCTCACCGTTCCCGGGGTGCGAGCGCATGTCGGCATCGCCCTGGATGGGGACGGCGATCGGGTCATGATGGTGGATGAATTGGGCCGCTGCGTGGACGGAGATCAGCTCCTGTATATCTTGGCGCGGGCTCGGCGCGATGCCGGCACCCTCAAGGGTCCCGTGGTCGGCACGATCATGAGCAACCTGGGGCTCGAGCAATCGCTCGCCGCGCTCGGCGTCCCGTTTCGGCGCGCCCAGGTCGGCGATCGGCATGTCCTCGCTCTGCTGCAGGAGGTGGGCGGAATGCTCGGCGGGGAAACCTCGGGCCACATTCTGTGCCTCGACAAGACCACCACGGGCGACGGCATGGTGAGCGCATTGCAGGTGCTGGCCGTGATGAAGAGCACGGGAGCAGGTCTCGCAGAGCTCTGCGCGCCGATGCCCAAGTACCCTCAGGTGCTGCTGAATGTCCAGGTCGCCCGACGCTTCGATCCCATGGAGAGCCCGAGCGTGGCGGAAGCCGTGGCCGCCGTGGAACAGACGTTCAAAGGTCGAGGCCGCATCGTGCTGCGGGCCTCCGGCACCGAGCCCTTGATTCGCGTCATGGTCGAAGGGTACGACGCCAAGCTGGTGAAGCAAGGCGCGAGCGAGATCGCCGCCGCCGTCGAGGCCGTGGCCGCCAAGCCCGCCGCGTAGTCTTTTTAGGGCTTGCAGTTACCGGGCTGCGCGGCTACTCTTCGCCGCCTTTCCGGCAGGGCCATTAGGTCCCATGGGGTTGGCTATGCGTCGTCCGGTGGTCGCTGGTAATTGGAAAATGCACGGATCGCGGGCCGCCAATGAAACGCTGCTCGCCGACCTGGTGGAACGCCTGAATCCGGACTGGCAGACCGACGTCGTGGTGTTTCCACCCTACGTTTACCTGGCCGATGCGGTGCGCACTCTCGAGGGGGGCGATGTCGCGGTCGGCGCGCAGGATGTGTGTGCGGAGCCGGTCGGCGCGTTTACCGGGCAGGTCGCTGCCGCCATGCTCAAGGATGTCGGCTGCAAGTACGTGATCGTCGGGCATTCGGAGCGCCGCCGCCTCTATCATGAGGACGACGTGTTGGTGGCGCGGAAATTCGGCGCGGCGCTGAAGACCGGGTTGACACCGGTGCTCTGTGTGGGCGAGACGTTGGAGGAGCGGGAAGCACACAAGACCGAGACCGTGGTGGCGCGTCAGCTCGATGCGGTGATCGCCATGAACGGTATATCGAGCCTCGCGGAGGCCATCGTTGCCTACGAACCGGTGTGGGCCATCGGAACGGGGCGCAATGCCTCACCGCAACAGGCGGAAGCGGTCCACGAGTACCTGCGCAGCCGGATTGGCGCACAAGATGCTAAACTAGGAAGTCGTGTCCGCATTCTGTATGGCGGCAGCGTCAAGGCCTCGAATGCGGCGGAGCTGTTCTCGATGCCCGATGTGGACGGCGGTTTGGTGGGCGGCGCCTCGTTGAGCGCCGATGAGTTTCTTCAGATATGTGCGGCGGCTGCCGCGCGACGACATTGAGAGATTGAAATGCTGCGTGGTTTCATTTTGTCGGTGCACATTGTGCTTGCGCTGATGATCATCGGTCTCGTGCTCATGCAGCGCGGGAAGGGCGCGGAGGCGGGCGCCGGATTCGGCTCCGGCGCGTCGGGCACCGTGTTCGGCGCGCGCGGCACGGCGACCTTGTTCTCGAAATTGACCGCGGTGTTCGCCGCGCTTTTTTTCATCACCAGTTTGACACTCGCGTACATGGGAACCCGCTCGCCGGCCGAATCGACTTCCGTGCTCGAGCGCGCGGCGCAGGCCGCGGCGGCTGCACGCAGCGCGGCGCCTCCTGCGGCGACCGTTCCTCCCGGGCCGGCGTCCTCGGCGCCTGCCCCATCGGCGCCCCCCGCATCGACGCCGCAAGGCGCGTCGCCGGGCGCCTCCGCGCCGCCGGCGAGCAGCGGCGCTCAGGCGCCCGCGACGGCGGCGCCGCCTGCGCAGCCCGCGCCGCCGACGGACAACAAATAAGGGTTTGAATTACACTGAGTCATGAGAAGCCGACGTGGCGGAATTGGTAGACGCGCTAGTTTGAGGGGCTAGTGGGGCAACCTGTGCCGGTTCGAGTCCGGCCGTCGGCACCAGATTTTCATGTGGAGGAGCATCTCAGGTGAACGCGGGCGCGCGTGCCTGATATACTTGTTGGCTAACACCCAAGTCAGCGATACGACGATGTTGCGACAGTATTTGCCGATATTGATTTTCATGGGGTTGGCCGGAGGCCTGGGCGTGGTGCTATTCACGCTCGGTTGGATCGCCGGCCCGCGTCGTCCCGATCCGGAGAAATTGTCTCCGTACGAGTGCGGATTCGAGGCGTTCGAGGATTCGCGGATTCGCTTCGACGTGCGCTACTACCTGGTGGCGATCATTTTCATCGTATTCGATCTCGAAATCGCCTTCTTCTTCCCGTGGGCGGTGTCGCTCAAGGCCACCGGGGTGTTCGGTCTCGTCGCCATGGCGATCTTCGCACTGGTTCTCGTGGTCGCTCTGGTATACGACTATCGTCGAGGAGCGCTCGAATGGGATTAGAAGCGGCGACCGTCGATGCCGGCCCGGCGCGCGGCTTCGAAGTCACCACCGTCGACAAGCTCATCAACTGGGCTCGCACCGGCTCGCTTTGGCCGATGACTTTTGGGCTGGCGTGTTGCGCCGTCGAGATGATGCATGCGGGCGCCGCGCGCTACGATCTCGACCGTTTCGGCGTGGTGTTCCGTCCGAGTCCGCGTCAATCCGACGTGATGATCGTCGCCGGCACCCTGGTCAACAAGATGGCACCCGCCTTGCGCAAGGTGTACGACCAGATGGCCGAGCCGCGCTGGGTCATCTCGATGGGCTCGTGCGCGAACGGCGGCGGTTATTACCATTACTCCTATGCGGTGGTGCGCGGCTGCGACCGTATCGTGCCGGTCGATGTCTACGTACCCGGCTGTCCGCCGACGGCGGAGGCGCTCCTGTACGGCATCATTCAGCTGCAGAACAAGATCCGGCGGAACAAGGCCATTATCCGATGAGCGGCGACTCCGGTTCCGTGGCTGCCCCGGCAGTTCCCACGCGGCTGGAGCGTGTCGTGGCGCTAATCGAAGATGCGTTCCCGGGCAAGCTCGCGCGGACCGCAAACCACACCGGCGAGTTGACTTACGAATGTCAGCCGAGCGATCTGCTCGAGGTCGCGACGGTGCTCCGCGATCGCCCCGGTCTCGAATTCCAGATGTGCATGGATGTCTGCGGTGTGGACTACCTGCAGCACGGCCGCGCGGAATGGAAGACCGAGCACGCCACCGTATCGGGCTTCAGCCGCGGCGTCGCGCGCGGCATGTCGAGCGGCGGAGACGAGAAGCCCGGGCGGCGCTTCGCGGTGGTGTATCACCTGTTGTCGATCTCGCAAAATCAACGGCTGCGGTTGAAGGTGTTCTGCGAGGACGACGTGCAGCCCGCCGTGCATTCGGTGGCGCCTATTTGGGCGGGAGCCGATTGGTTCGAGCGCGAGGCCTTCGATCTGTTCGGAATCATGTTCAAAGGCCACCCGGACCTGCGGCGCCTGCTCACCGACTACGGCTTCATCGGCCATCCGTTCCGCAAGGATTTTCCCTTGTCCGGCAACGTCGAAGTGCGTTACGACCCGGAAAAGCGCCGCGTGGTGTACCAGCCCGTGACCATCGAGCCGCGAGTGCTGGTGCCCAAAGTGATTCGTCACGACAACCGTTACGATCCACAGCTCACCAACGCCCCCATCGACGGACACGCCGCCAAACCCAATGGCTGAGACATAGAGTGGCTGAGATACGCAACTTCACCATGAATTTCGGCCCGCAGCATCCGGCGGCGCACGGCGTGCTGCGCCTGGTGCTCGAGATGGACGGCGAGGTCATCCAGAAGGCGGATCCGCACATCGGGCTGCTGCATCGAGCGACCGAGAAGCTCGCCGAGAGCAAGCCGTTCAATCAGTCGATCGGCTACATGGACCGGCTCGATTACGTCTCCATGATGTGCAACGAGCATGCCTACGTCATGGCGATCGAGAAGCTGCTCGGGATCGAGCCGCCGATCCGGGCGCAATACGTCCGCGTGATGTTCGATGAAATCACCCGGATCTTGAACCATCTGATGTGGCTCGGCGCCCACGCGCTCGACATCGGCGCGATGACGGTGTTCCTCTATTGCTTCCGCGAGCGCGAGGACCTGATGGATTGCTACGAGGCGGTGTCGGGAACGCGCATGCACGCGACCTATTACCGTCCGGGCGGCGTGTACCGCGATCTCCCCGATGTCATGCCGAAGTACCAATACTCGCAGTGGCGCAGCAACAAGGACGTGGACCGCTTGAACGCGCGGCGCGCCGGCGGATTGCTGGACTTCATCGCGGACTTCGTGGAGCGCTTCCCGGCCTGCATCGACGAGTACGAAACGCTGCTCACCGACAACCGCATCTGGAAGCAGCGCACCGTCAACATCGCGGTGGTGAGTCCGGAGCGGGCCATGCAGTTGGGGTTCTCGGGCCCGATGCTGCGCGGCTCCGGCGTCGAGTGGGACCTTCGCAGGAAGCAGCCGTACGAGGTGTACGACCGGATGGAGTTCGACATCCCGGTCGGCCTCAACGGCGATTGCTACGACCGTTACCTGGTGCGCATCGAGGAACTGCGGCAGTCCACCCGCATCATCGGTCAGTGCGTGCAATGGCTCAAGGCGAATCCCGGCCCGGTGATGATCGATGACCGCAAGGTACGCCCGCCGCGCCGCGAGGAGATGAAGGGCGACATGGAATCGCTGATTCACCACTTCAAATTATTCACCGAAGGCTACTGCGTGCCCGAAGGCGAGGTATACGCGGCGGTCGAAGCTCCGAAAGGAGAGCTCGGCGTCTATCTCGTGTCGGACGGCGCGAACAAGCCGTACCGGCTGAAGGTGCGCGCACCGGGCTTTGCGCATCTCGCGGCGCTCGATGAGATGGTGCGCGGGCATATGCTCGCGGACGTGGTGGCGGTGATCGGGACGCAAGATATCGTGTTCGGCGAGATAGACCGATGACAATACGACGACGACGACGGAGTGCCGACGCTTGGATGACGGTGGTGCCGCGATGAAGGCGCAGTTGTCCGATCACGTCCGCTCCGAGATCGATCATTGGCTGGCCAAGTTCCCGCCGGACCGGCGACGCTCGGCTGTCATATCCGCCTTGCATGCCGTGCAGCACGAGAACAACGGCCATCTGACGCCCGCCCTCATGGACGCGGTCGCCGAATACATCGGCTTGCCGCCGATCCAGGTGTACGAAGTCGCGACGTTCTACTCCATGTTCGAGACCAAGCCTGTGGGCCGTCATCACGTGTCGGTGTGTACGAACATTTCCTGCATGCTGCGCGGCGCGTTCGACGTGGTGGATCGGGTCGAGAAGAAGCTCGGCATCAAGACCGGCGAGAGCACGCCCGACGGCCGCATCTATCTCAAGCGCGAGGAAGAGTGTCTCGCGGCCTGCACCGGTGCGCCCATGATGATGGTCGACCACGTGTACCACGAGAATCTGACGCCCGAGAGCATCGACAGTATCCTGGATGAACTGACATGAGCTACGAACAGAACACGGTCTTGTTCGAGGCGCTCAAGCACGAGCGTCCCTGGACGCTCGAGAGCTACCGCAAATTCGGCGGCTACGAGGCGTGGGAGGCGATCCTGCGCGACAAGACGCCGCGTGAGAAGATCATCGACGAGGTCAAGGCCTCGGGGCTGCGCGGCCGCGGCGGGGCGGCGTTCCCCACCGGCGTGAAATGGAGCTTCATGCCGCGCAACTCCCCGGTCCAGAAATACGCGGTCTGCAACTCCGATGAATCCGAGCCCGGCACCTGCCACGACCGCGACATCCTGCGCTACAACCCGCACTCGGTGATCGAGGGCATGGCCATTGGCGGGTATGCGATGACCGCGACCGTCGGCTACAACTACATCCGCGGCGAGTTCATGGCGGAGCCCATCCCGCGCTTCGAGGCGGCGCTGAAGGAGGCCTACGCGGCCGGGCTGCTCGGCAAGAATATCTTGGGATCGGGCGTCGATTTCGATCTGCACATGTTCGTCGGCGCGGGCGCCTACATCTGCGGCGAGGAAACGGCGCTGCTCGAATCGCTCGAGGGCAAGCCTGGGAAGCCGCGCTTCAAGCCGCCGTTTCCGGCCAACTTCGGCCTGTTCGGCAAGCCGACCACCATCAATAACACCCAGAGCTACGCCTCGGTGCCGAGCATCATGCGCAAAGGCGGCGCCTGGTTCGCAGGCCTCGGGCCGCCGAACTCGGGCGGCACGCTGATCTTCTCGCTGTCCGGGCACGTGGCGAAACCCTGCAACATCGAATTGCCGCTCGGAATTCCGTTCAAGGATCTGCTGGCGCTCGCCGGCGGCGTGTGGAAGGGGCGAAAGCTCAAGGCGGTGATCCCCGGCGGCTCCTCATGCCCGGTAGTGCCCGGCGATGTGATGATGGCGACCAACATGGACTACGATTCGGTCAAGAAGGCGGGATCCTCCATCGGCACCGGTGCGGTGATCGTGATGGACGAGACCACCTGCATGGTGCGCGCGCTCGAGCGCCTGGCGCGATTCTATTATTCGGAGTCCTGCGGCCAATGCACGCCGTGCCGCGAGGGCACCGGTTGGCTCGACCGCATGCTGAAACGGATCATCGCCGGCGACGGGCGAAGCGAGGATCTCGGCCTGCTGCTCGACGTCGCGAATCGCATCGAAGGTCACACCATCTGCGCGCTCGGCGATGCGGCGGCGTGGCCGGTGCAGAGCTTCCTCAAGCACTTCAGACACGAGTTTCAATACATGATCGAGCACAAGGGCCGCTCGATCGTCGAAGGCCAGCCGGCGGCGGCCCCGCTGGCGGCAGCCTGAACCAAGGGCGAAGATGAGCGACGATCTAATCAATATCGAGGTCAACGGCATCCCCTTGAAGGCCCGCAAGGGCCAGATGATCATGCAGGTCACGGATGCGGTTGACCTCTATATCCCGCGCTTCTGCTATCACGCGAAGCTCACGGTGGCCGCCAACTGCCGCATGTGCCTGGTGGAGGTCGAGAAAGCGCCGAAGCCCTTGCCCGCCTGCGCGACGCCGGTGATGGAGGGCATGAAGGTATTCACGCGCTCGCCGAAGGCGGTCGCCGCGCAGCGCGCCACCATGGAATTCCTGCTGATCAATCATCCGCTCGATTGCCCGATCTGCGATCAGGGCGGGGAGTGCGAGCTGCAAGATCTCGCGATGGGTTACGGGCGCGACATCTCGCGCTTCTCGGAACGCAAGCGCGTGGTCAAGGACAAGAACATCGGGCCCTTGGTCTCGACCGACATGACCCGCTGCATCCAGTGCACGCGCTGCGTGCGCTTCGGTTCGGAGATCCAAGGCTATCCGCAGCTCGGCACCATGGGCCGCGGCGAGCACATGCAGATCGATACCTACATCGAGCAAAGCCTGGATCACGAGCTCTCGGCGAACATCATCGATCTCTGCCCGGTGGGCGCGCTCAACAACAAGCCGTTCCGTTATCACGCGCGCGCGTGGGAAATGACGCAAAGCGGATTGGTGTCGCCGCATGACGGCTTCGGCACCAACATCTACGCCCACGTGCTGCGCGGCAGAATGATGCGCGTGGTGCCGCGGGAGAATGAGGAGGTCAATGAGACCTGGATCGCCGATCGCGACCGCTTCGGATTCGAGGGCATGTATGCGCCCGACCGCGCGACGCGGCCGCTGGTGCGCGTCGACGGGGTGCTGCAGCCCGTCGACTGGGAAGTGGCGTTGACGGCGGCGGCGGAAGGATTGCAGAAGGCGAGTGCCGCCCACGGCGCTTCCAGCCTGGGATTTCTCACCTCGCCGAGCGCCACCGTGGAAGAGATGTATCTGCTCGCGCAGATCGCCCGCGGCCTCGGCAGCAACAATGTCGATCACCGCCTGCGTCAGCTCGATTTCCGCGGAGCGGAGCACGAGGCGGTATTCCCGAACCTCGGCGTGAAGATCGCCGACGTCGAGGTGCTCGAGGGCGTGCTCGTAGTCGGCTCGAATTTGCGCCACGAGATGCCGTTGCTGGCGCACCGCATCCGCAAGGCGGCCACGAACAAGGGCGCCCAGGTGGCGTTCCTCAATCCCCGCGAGTACGGTTATTTGTTCCCGGTGGCGGGCTACAGCGCCGACCCCGACCTGGTGGGCGGATTGGCCGGCGTGGTGCGCGCGGCCGCGGCCGCGGCGGGCAAGCCCGTGCCCCCGGGGGTGCGTGAGGCGGCGGTGAGCGATACGCATCGCTCTCTGGCCGCGGCGCTCGGTCACGGCCAGCGCCGCGCGATTTTTCTCGGTGCGCTCGCGCAGCGCCACCCGGCCTACGCCGAAATCCGCTCGTTGGCGGCTGCGCTCGCGGAGCTGTCCGGTGCGAGCCTCGGGCTCATCACCGAGGGCGCGAACGCCGCGGGCGCCTATCTTGCCGGCGCCGTGCCGCATCGCGAACCGGGCGGCACGCCGCTCGCCGCGCCGGGCCTCCCGGCGCACGCCATGCTTCAGAATCGGCTCAAGGCCTATGTATTGTTCGGCGGCATCGATCCGGCCAACGACTTGGCGGGTGCGACGGATGCCCTGGCGGGCGCCGACTTGGTGGTCGCTGCCGCCACGCATCTGACCGAGAAGCTGCGCGAGGTGGCGCATGTGGTGCTGCCCGTGGGGACCTTCGCCGAAAGCGCCGGCACTTTCGTGAACGTCGAGGGACGTTGGCAGAGCTGGACGGGCGCTGCGAGCGCGGTGGGCGAGAGCCGGCCGGGCTGGAAGGTCCTGCGCGTGCTCGCGAATCTGTTGAACATCCGCGGCGTCGATTACGTGAGCTCGGAGGAAGTGCGCGAGGCGCTGAAGACGCTGTGCGGCTCGCGGCTGACACCGGCGCCGAACACGGCGGCGGGTAACGGCGTCGCAGCCGGCGTCGAGCGCGGCGCAAGCGGTGACGGATCGGGCAGGGCCGCTGCGCGCGGCGCCGGGGCGGCGCCGGATCCCTGGATCGACATTCCTCCCTATCAGACCGACGTGCTGGTGCGCGGCTCCGAGTCGCTCGCCAAGACCAAGGACGGGCATGCCGCCCGCGTGGTGCTCTGAGCATGTGGCAGTGGGATCCCATTCGCGACTGGCTGAGCGCCCAAATCTCGGAATATTGGGCGACGCCGCTGCTCACCGCGGTGCAGATCGGGATCGTGATGGTGTGCCTGATTATGGTGATGGCCTTCTACACGCTGGCGGAGCGCAAGGTCATCGGCTGGATCCAGGCGCGCAAGGGACCGAACCGCGTCAATCTCTTCTGGATCCCCGGCCTCGCGCAACCGTTCGCGGACGTGGTCAAGCTGATGTTCAAGGAGATCCTGATTCCCGCGGACGCGAACGGATTTCTGTTCCGGCTCGCTCCGTTCCTCGCGCTGATCCCCGCGCTCGCCATCTGGGCCGTGATCCCGTTCGCGCCGCAGCGAACCTTCGCGAACATCGACGCCGGGCTCCTGTACATTCTCGCGCTCACCTCGATGGGCGTGTACGGCATCATCCTCGCCGGCTGGGCGGCCAACTCCAAGTACGCGTTCCTCGGCGCGATGCGCTCGGCCGCACAGATCGTCGCCTATGAAATCGCCATGGGGTTCGCCATGGTGGGCGTGCTCATGGCGTCGGGCAGCTTGAACGTCGGCGACATCATCCAGGCGCAGCACGGCGGGGCGCTCAGCTGGAACTGGTTCTGGTTGTTTCCGCTCTTGATCGTGTACTTCATATCGGGCGTGGCCGAGACCAACCGCGCACCCTTCGACGTTGCGGAGGGCGAATCCGAAATCGTCGCGGGCTTCCACGTCGATTATTCCGGCATGGCGTTTGCGCTGTTTTTCATCGCCGAATACGTCAATATGATCCTGATCTCCGCGCTGACGGTGATCTTCTTCTTCGGCGGGTGGCTGTCGCCCTTCGACGGCTATCTCGGGGATTCGTGGATCGCACAGCCGAGCTTTTTCTGGTTCGGCCTGAAGACGTTGGCGCCGATGTTCACGTTCCTGTGGCTGC
>JBEKHK010000018.1:0-82962 GCA_050012315.1 Steroidobacteraceae bacterium
CGGGATTCCTGACAGCGCAGCACTGATCATGCCCGGACGCGGCTCCGGTATCATGCCGGCGTATGCAGCACGACTATCTGGGCAATCCCATCACCGGTGCCGGTGCCGGTACTGCGAAAGCCGTCGACGACTTCATCGAGGGCTTTCTGGCGTACGAGACCCGGGCGGAGGGTATCGTGCCGGCCGCCGATGCGGACGGGCAGTGCTGCATCGCCAACGTCTACGCCGGACTTCTGTGGATGCTGCTGGAGGCGCCCGACGCGGCGGATCGCGCCGCCAAGTATCACGAGGCGGCCCAGCGGGCCTCGGCCGGCGCGACCGAGCGGGAGCGGATGAATGCCGCCGTGCTGCGGGCATGGATCGCAGGCGAGCTGCCGGAGGCGATACGCCTCTGCGCCGCGGTGTCGGATCGATTTCCCCGCGACCTCGCAATGGTGAAGTTGCTCCAGTATTTCGAGTTCAACCGGGGCAATTCACCGGGCATGCTGCGCGCAGCCCTCAAGGTGCTCGAGCAAAACGCCGACGTTCCTTACGTGCACGGCATGGCGGCGTTCGCTTACGAGCAATGTCACCTGCTCGGCGAGGCGGAGCAGGCGGCGCGCACGGCGCTCGGACTCAAGCGCAAGGAGCCGTGGGCGCAGCACGCGCTCGCGCATGTCATGCTCACCCGCGGCCGGATCGACGAGGGGGCGCGTTTTCTCGAGGGGGTGGCCGGTACCTGGACGGGGCTCAACTCCTTCATGCTCACGCATCTGTGGTGGCATCTCGCTCTGTTCAAGCTGAGCCAGGGGCGATTCACCGACGTGCTCGGAATCTACGACCAGCACTGCTGGGGCATCGCCAAGGATTACTCCCAGGACCAGATCGGTGCGGTATCGTTGCTCGCACGGATGGAAATCGCGGGAATCGATGTGGGCGCGCGCTGGCAGGACTTGGGTAATCATCTCGCCGCCCGCGCCCGGGATACGGTGCTGCCGTTCCTCACGCTGCAATATCTCTATGGGCTGGCGCGGGCGCGACGCGCGGAGGCGGACTCCCTGCTCGAGGCGGTGAGAGCGCTGGCGCGCAGCGCTCCGGCGCATGCGCGCGAGGTCTGGCGGGAGGTCGCGTTGCCGGCCTGCGAAGGGGTGTACGCGTACGTGCGCGGCGAGTACGAAAGCGCCTGGCGGCATCTGAGCCGCGCCATGCCGCGAATGATCGAGATCGGCGGCAGCCACGCGCAGCGCGATCTGTTCGACCAGATCCTGCTCGATACGGCCATCAAGGCCCGGCATACCGTGGCCGCGCAGCAGATGCTCGAGCTCCGGCGTGCGGCCGATCCGCAAGGCGTGCCGCTCAACACGGCGCTCGGCGAGGTTTATGCGGAACTGGGCTTGATCGCCCTGTCGAGAGAGGCGCGGCTGCGAGCGGCGGCAACCCGTGCCCGGCACCCGCGATGAGTGCCCTGGGACTCCCCGATGATGCCGTCGATGCGCTGTGCAGGACCATCGACGGGCGGCGCGAGGAGCTCGTCGAGCTGACCCGGGATCTCGTTCGCTTTCCCACGATCAATCCTCCCGGCGAGGCGTATCGGCCTTGCGTGGAATTCATCGGTGCGCGAATGAGGCGCCGCGGCTTCATCGCCGAGTATGTGCGTGCCGAAGGCACCCCCGGCGACCACGACCGGTACCCGCGCGTCAACGTGATCGCCAGACGCGAGAGCGGCACGGCGGGGCCTTGCGTGCACTTCAACGGCCACGTGGACGTGGTCGAGACGGGGGCCGGCTGGACGGTCGATCCGTTCGCCGGCGTGATCCGCGACGGCAAGCTGTTCGGGCGCGGCACGTGCGACATGAAGGGGGGCCTTGCGGCCGCAATAGTCGCCGTCGAGGCCTTGATCGATTCGGGGATTCCATTGCCGGGCACCCTCGAGATCTCCGGCACAGTCGACGAGGAATCGGGCGGCTATGGAGGGGTGCACTACCTCGCCGAACGCGGCTGGTTCTCCCCGCCGCGCGTCGACCACGTCATCATTCCCGAGCCCTTGAACGTGGACCGAGTCTGCATCGGCCACCGCGGCGTGTGGTGGGCGGAGATCGAGACCCATGGGCGCCGCGCTCATGGCTCGATGCCTTTTTTGGGCGATTGCGCCGTTCGTCACATGAACGCGGTGCTCGACCGTTTCGAGGCGGACCTCTTGCCCCGGCTCGCCGCGCGCAAGACCGAGATGCCGGTGGTGCCGTCGGGAGCGCGGCACTCGACTCTCAACATCAACTCCATTCACGGCGGCCTGGAGGAATTGCGCGGCGGCGGATTGCCCGCGGCCTGCGTGCCGGATTCGTGCCGCATGGTCATCGACCGCCGCCTGCTGATCGAAGAAAGCCTGGACGGGGTGAAAGACGAGGTGCGGAACCTGCTGGAGGGGCTGGTGCGCGAGCGCGCCGGATTCAGCTACAGCATGCGCGACCTGTTCGAGGTCAAGCCGATCCTGGCGGATCGGAACGGGCCCGTGGCGCGCAATACCGCCGCCGCCGTGCGCCGAGTGCTCGGCCGCGACGCGGAATTCATCTGCTCTCCGGGAACCTACGATCAGAAGCACATCGACCGCGTGGGCAAGCTCAAGGATTGCATCGCGTACGGACCGGGCATTTTGGATCTGGCCCATCAACCCGACGAGTATGTGCTGATCGATGATCTGGTGTCGTCCGCGAAGGTGATGGCGATCTCCGCCTGGTCGCTTCTCTCAGGGAGCGCATGATCGCGGCGGGATTGAACCTGCGGGCGCCGCCGGCCGCCGCGTTGCTTTCGCTGTTCTGCGTGATCGCGGGCGGGACGCGCGCGGCCGCCGCGCCGGAACCTGCGGTCGAGGCGCCGCAGCGGGCGGTCCCGGCGCCGCAGCGGGCCGTGATCGGCATGCAGCTCGAGCCGCCGGTGCTCGATCCCACCGTGAATCCCGCCGCCGCGATCGCCGAGGCGCTGTACGCCAATCTGTACGAGGGACTGGTCAAGTTCGCTCCCGACGGATCGGTGCGGCCCTCGCTGGCCGAGTCGTGGGAGATCTCGGCCGACGGGCTCACCTACGTATTTCATCTGCGCGCAGGCGTGCGCTTCCACAACGGCGCCGTCTTCGATGCGTCCACCGCCAAGTTCTCCCTCGATCGAGCCCTCGCGCCCGACGCGGTCAACCCGCAGCGTTCCCGGATCGGCGCCATTCGCGCCGTGCGGGTCATCGACGGCCGCACATTGTCGCTCTCGCTGGAGAGACGCTCCGGAGGGCTCCTGCAGTCCCTGGCGTGGGCGTCGTTCGTCATGGTGGAACCGCGCTCGGCCGCGACCGATGCGATGCGCCCCGTCGGCACGGGTCCATTCCGGTTTCTTTTCTGGAGGCGCGGCGATTCGCTCACGTTGGAAGCAAACCCGGGCTATTGGGGCGGCCCGCCGCAACTCGGGCAAGTGACGTTCAAGTTCATCGCCGATCCGACCGCGGCCTACGCGGCCTTGATGGCGGGCGACGTCGATGCATTCTCCAATTACCCGGCGCCGGAGAGCTTCGCGCAATTCGCGGCAGACCGGCGTTTCAAGGTGTTCGTCGGCAGCACGGAAAGCGAGACGGTTCTCGCGCTCAACAATCGCCGCGCGCCGCTCGACAACCTCGAGGTCCGGCGCGCGATCGCTCACGCCATCGATCGACACGCCATCATCGACGGCGCGATGTTCGGCTACGGCACGCCGATCGGCAGCCACTTTCCGCCGCACAGCCCCGACTATGTGGACCTCACGAACCGCTATCCTCACGATGTCGCGAAGGCGAAGGCTTTGCTGGCCGAAGCCGGGTATCCCCACGGCTTTTCGTTGACGATGAAGCTGCCGCCGCCGAGCTATGCACGGCGCGCGGGCGAGATCGTCGCGGCGCAGCTCGGCGAGATCGGAATCACGACGCACATCGAGAACTTGGAATGGGCGCAGTGGCTCGACCAGGTGTTCACGCGCCATGACTTCGACATGAGCATCGTCGCGCACGCCGAGCCGATGGATTACGACATCTACGCCCGCGACGATTATTACTTCGGCTACTCCAGCCCGGAATTCAAGAAACTGATGGCGGAGCTCGACGACGCCATCGAGCCGGGCCGGCGGAGCGATCTGCTCAAGCAAATACAGCGCAAAATTGCGGACGACTCGGTCAACGGGTTCCTGTTCCAATACCCGCGGCTCGCGGTTTGGAGCACGCATTTGCAGGGCATCGATTTCGACAATCTGCTCGGCGTCGTCGACCTGAGAAATGCGCACTTCGATGCCTACGGCGCCGCCGGCGGGGCGCGTATCGCTTCCCGCGAGGGGGTTGCCGCGCATCTCGTGGCCTGGTCCGGGTTGGGGAGCGCCGCCCTGCTCCTGATCCTGGCGGCGTGGAGATTCGGCGGATTCTTCCTGACCGGCCGGGTCGCGGTTCTGCTCGCCACCCTGGCGGCGGCGACAGCGGTGGTATTCGTCATCGTTCAAGTGGTGCCCGGCGATCCCGTGCGCTACATGATGGGATTGCAGACCGACTCCCAGACCGTGGCGGCCATGCGCCATCAGCTCGGGCTCGACGCGCCCGCGCTCGAGCGCTATCTGCACTGGGTCGCCGGGTTGCTGCGGGGTGATTTCGGGGTCAGCTACACCTATCGCGTCCCGGTCCGTACGCTGATCGCCGAGCGCCTGCAGGTGTCGCTGCCGCTCGCGGCCTACGCCCTGGTACTGGCGGCCGCCGTGGCATTCCCGGTGGGTTTCGCCGCCGCGGCGCGGCGTGGGAGCGCGAGCGATGCGGCATTGATCGGCTTCACGCAGCTCGGACTCGCAGTGCCCAATTTTTGGCTCGGCATGCTGCTGGTGCTGGTGTTCGCGATCGGCCTGCACATCGCCTCCGCCGGGGGATTTCCCGGATGGGGCGCCGGCTTCTGGACGGCGATGCGCGCTTTGACGCTACCCGCGGTGGCGCTCGCCATGCCGCAAGCGGCGATTCTCGCGCGGGTGCTGCGCGGCGCCTTGATCGACACGCTGCACGAGGACTACATCCGTACCGCGCGGGCCAAGGGCGCGAGCGACGCACAGGTCTTGTGGAAGCATGCATTGCCGAATGCCCTCATTCCCGTCCTGACCATCCTCGGGATGCAGTTCTCCTTTCTCCTGGCGGGCGCCGTGATCATCGAGAACGTGTTCTTCCTGCCGGGTCTCGGCCGTCTCGTCTTCCAGGCGATCGAGCAGCGCGACCTCATCGTCGTGCAGAGCGTGGTCGTGGTGTTGGTCTTTGCGGTGGTTTGCGTCACGTTCCTGGTCGATTTGTCCTATCGGCTCGTCAACCCGCGCCTCGACGGCCGGGTGATGCGATGAGCCGGGGTCGAGCTCCCCGCATCGCGTTCGCCGTCGGCGCGGCGATCACCTCGATCATCATCGCGGTCGCTCTGCTCGCAACGATTTGGACGCCGTTCGATCCCGCGGCGATCTCGATCGTCGACAAGCTGCAGCCTCCCGGAAAACATCATTGGTTCGGCACCGATCAGCTCGGCCGCGACACCCTGTCGCTGATCATGGCGGGCGCCAGGAACACGGTCGGAGTTGCGTTCGTATCGGTGATCATCGGCCTGGGTATCGGCGTGCCGCTCGGGCTCGTTGCCGCCGCGCGGCGAGGCGTGACCGACGAGATCGTCATGCGCGGCAACGATTTGATATTCGCGTTCCCGTCGCTCTTGCTCGCGATCCTGATCACGGCGGTGCTCGGCCCGGGAGCGGTCAACGCCATCATCGCCATCGGAGTCTTCAACATTCCCGTATTCGCGCGCGTGGTCCGCGCCAGCGCGCTCACGTTGTGGACTCGGGATTACACGCTCGCCGCGCAGGTGGCGGGCAAGAGCCGCGCAAGAATTTCGGCGGAGCACATTCTTCCCAATCTTGCGGGTGTGCTGGTCATTCAGGGGACCATTCAATTCTCGCTCGGCGTGATCGCGGAAGCAGGCCTTTCGTACGTCGGGCTCGGAGCGCAGCCGCCGACTCCCAGTTGGGGGCGCATGTTGAACGAGGCGCAATCGCTGACGGCGCTCGATCCGCTGCTGGCCTTGTTCCCGGGATTCGCCGTGGTCCTGCTCGTGCTCGGGCTCAATATGCTGGGCGACGGGTTGCGCCGCCGGAAAGGCGCGGATCGATGAGCGCGGACGCAGCCCCGGCTGGAGCCGCCGGAGCGCGGATTCTGTCCATCGAGTCGCTGTGCGTGACGCTCGAGTCTGCGCGAATTCTCGATCAGGTGTCGATCAACGTGTCGTCGGGCGAGATACTCGGCCTGGTGGGCGCCTCGGGATCCGGTAAATCGATGACGGCGTTGAGCATCATGCAGTTGTTGCCGGCGGCGGCGCGGACCTCGGGGGCGGTGCGGTTGCGAGGGCAGATGCTGAGCGGCATGAAGGAGCCGGAGCTGCGCGCGATTCGCGGGCGGCACATCGGTATGGTCTTTCAGGAGCCCATGACCGCGCTCAATCCGCTGATGCGCATCGGCGACCAGGTTGCGGAGACGGTGAGGTTGCATCTTCCCGCGTCGGCCGGTCAGGCGGCCGAGGCCGCGCGCGAGGCGCTCGATCGCGTCGGTCTCACGGGCGCCGCCGGTGCGCTCGACCGCTACCCCTACGAATTATCCGGCGGGCAACGGCAGCGAGTGGCCATCGCGATGGCCACCGTGCTGTGGCCGTCGCTGCTCATCGCAGACGAGCCGACCACCGCACTCGATGCGGGTGCGCAGGTGCAGATTCTGCGTTTGCTGCAGGAATTCGCCCACGGCCGCGGCCAGGCGGTGATCCTCGTCAGCCACGATCTCGCGGTGATCTCGCAGGTCACCGATCGAATCGCCGTCATGGAGGGCGGCAAAATCGTGGAGCAGCTGGCAACGCGCGATCTGATGCGCCGGACGCATCACCCATACACCGAGGCGCTGCTCGCAGCCGCGCGTCTCGCGCCGAAGCGAGCAGCGCAGGGCGGCACCGACTCGACGCCGGTGCTCGAGGTCCGCGATCTCGTGCGGGAATATCCGGCTCGACGGCGCTCGCTATGGCGGCGCGCACCGCCCCTTCGGGCCGTCGATCGAGTGTCGCTGACGGTTCATGCCGGCGAGACCGTCGCTTTGGTGGGCGAGTCGGGCTCCGGGAAGTCGAGTTTGCTGCGCACCATCCTGGCGCTCGATCGGCCCCAATCCGGCGAGATCCGGCTGCTGGGGGAGCGCTTCTCGATGGCCTCCCGGGAGTCGCTCAGCCGGCTGCGGCGTTCCATCCAGGTGGTGCTGCAGGATCCGTACGGAAGCTTCGATCCACTCTGGCCGGTGGAGCGGTTGGTCGCGGAACCCTATCATGCATTGGACGCGCCGCCCGGCGCCGCTGAGCGCCGCATCAACGTCGCCACGGTGCTCGAGCAAGTCGGGTTGTCGACCGGCGACGCGCGGCGCTACCCGCACGAGTTCTCCGGCGGCCAACGCCAGCGGATTGCCATCGCGCGAGCGTTGATATTGAAGCCCGCGGTGATTGCGTTCGACGAGGCCGTGTCCGCGCTCGATGTTCTGGTCAGGGCCCAGATTCTCGAACTGCTCGCGGAACTCGCGCAACGGCTGCGGCTCGCGTACCTTTTTGTATCGCACGATCTCAACGTCGTCGAGTCCATTTCGGACCGGGTGTACGTCATGCGGCGGGGCCGCATCGTGGAGGAGGGCCCGACGCAAGCCGTATTCGGGTCGCCACAGCATGCGTACACGAAAAAGCTGTTGGCGGCCACGCCGCGGATCGGCCGGCCGCTTTAACGCCGCCGCTGCGAGCCGCCGGCCGGCCGCAGCCCGACCCGCCCCGGGTTCCTATGGTAGAGTCGCCAGGGCCGGTGCCCACCGATAACGACGCTCACTTCCGGCAAAGGAAGGCACATGAGATTGAATTGCGTTTTTCTTATCGTGGTTCTGTCGACCTCGTTCGGAATTGCCGGAGCGGATGAGCTCAAGCCTCCGCCGGCCAAAGAAGGTCTTTGGGAGACTCACAGTACGCACACCGAGCAGGGCAAGACCGTTGCCGATCGGCCCGTGAAGATGTGCCAATCGAAGGAGACCACGAAGTCGATGCAGGCACGCGGGGAGGAGATGAGGAAAAACAACGATTGCACTTCTCACGTCACTCAACCGTCGCCCAATACGTACGTGGAGGAAAGTCGCTGCACCAAAGGGCCAAACGCCGGTGCGACCACGAAAGTCGTTTACACGAATCAAGGCGACACGGCCTCCCATACGGAGATGCACATGGAGGTGGGCAAATCCGAAACCGTGGTGATCATCGACGCGAAGTATCTGGGCAGCTGTCCGGCCGGCATGAAACCGGGCGACCTGATGATGGACGACGGCAAGATAATCTCCGGCGCGAACTGACCAATTCCTACGGCCATAAGGGGCGCGGCCATGAGTCAGGGAGCCCGCGGAGTCGTTTGCCGCGAATTGAATGAGCCGGTACTCGTCGAGCCCATCACGGTGGACTTGCCGAACCGCGCCGAAGTCATGGTGAAGGTGGCGGCTTGCGGCGTGTGCCACTCCGATCTCTCCGCGACCAACGGTACCATTGCCATGAAGCTGCCGCTGATACTCGGACACGAGGCCGCGGGCGAGGTCGTACACGTCGGAGAGGGCGTGACCGAGTTCGCGCCCGGCGACCACGTGGTGTCCTCGTTCGTGCACATGTGCGGCAAATGCAGGTTCTGTGCGATGGGGCGTCCCGTGCTGTGCCTGAACCAGGGCAAAGCGACCAATACTTTGCCTGATGGGACACTGCGCACCCGCGACGCGAGCGGCCAAGCGCTCAACATTTTCTCGGGCTGCGGCGTGATGGCGGAGTACGCGACGCTCGCGGTCGAGAACGTCGTCAAGATCGATCGGGAGATCCCGCTTGCCTGCGCCGCGCTGGTCGGATGCGCCGTCACCACCGGCGTGGGGGCGGTGTTCAATACGGCGCGCGTCGTACCGGGCTCGAGCGTGGTGGTATTCGGCTGCGGCGGCGTCGGGCTCAATGTGGTTCAAGGGGCGCGCATCGCGGGGGCCGCGCGCATCGTCGCCGTCGATGCGCTCGCGGCCAAGCTGCAAATGGCGCGGCAATTCGGCGCGACGGATACGCTGGTCGCCGCGCCCGGCGAGGATCTGGTGAAGCCGATCAAGAAACTCACCGGCGGCGGAGCGGATTTCGCCTTCGAATGCGTGGGAGCAGGCGAGATCGCCGCCCTCGCGTACCGCTCGCTCGCGCGAGGCGGGACCGCCGTGGTGGTCGGCATCGCGAAACCGAGCGACCTGACCACCGTGCGCACCATGAGCCTGCCCTTCGAGGAGAAGACCCTCACGGGAAGTTTCTACGGCTCGTGCGTGCCGCGCGTCGATTTTCCACGATTGCTGTCGCTCTATATGAGCGGCCGGCTAAAACTCGACGAACTCATCACTCATCGATACACGATCGAGCAGGCACCCCAGGCCTTCGCCGACCTCGTCGCCGCGAAAAACGCGCGCGGAGTCATCGAGCTCTGACCGTCACGCCTGATAGTGACCCGGCGAAAGACCCAGCCGCCGCTTGAACATGGTCGCAAATGCGGCCGGGCTGTCATAGCCCAGATCGAGCGCGAGAGACGTTACCGTCTCGCCGGCCGCGAGACGCGGCAATGCGATCAAAAGGCAGGCTTGCTGGCGCCACTCGGCGAAGCTCATACCCGTCTCGCGGCGAAAGCTGCGCGTGAAGGTCCGGCGGCTCAGCTTCAGCTCGTCCGCCCAATCGGCGATCTTCGCGTGCGGCGTCGGACACTCGAGAAAGGCGTGGCACTTGCGCGCCAGATCAGGCGCCAGCGGAAACGGCACCGCTATCGGAATCACCGGCGCCCGCTCGAGTTCAGCCAGCAACAGCTCGATGACCAGATGATCGCGGCCGTTGAGGTCATATTCCCTCGGCAGCTGGGTGGCGGCTCCCAGGAGATTGCGCAGCAGCGCAGACACCTCGATCACCCGACAGGCCGAGCCGAGCGCGCCGCATACGCCGGGCTCGATCAGGACACTGCGGGTGCTGACCGCACCGACCATGCGCACCGCGTGGGGCGTGCCGCCCGGAATCCAGACCGCGCGCTCGGGCGGCGCAACCCAAGCTCCCTGCGGCGTGCTGACCGCGACGACTCCACTCGCGGCGTAGAGCAGCTGGCCGCGCCGATGCTGGTGGGTCTCGAGCTCGAATGAGGGCGGATAGTCGTTGCCGATGGCCACCACCGGTCGGGCAACGTCATCGTGGTCGTTGGGATTGATTCGCTGCAACATGGCCCACTCAAGAAGGTAATCGGCCCAATCAGTATAGCGGGCCGAGAGTCGACATCGTATCGTAGCGGGCCCCAAGTCTGGAGCGCGCATGCAAGAGCGGGTGTTGAGCCAAATCGGAGATCGAGCCGGGATACGGGCCGAGCACACCGTGTTTGCGGTGATCATTGCGATCAGCGTCGGCCATTTGCTGAACGACATGATGCAGGCACTGCTGCCCGCGATCTATCCGAACCTGAAGGCCGATTTTGGCCTGACCTTTGGCCAGATCGGCATCGTGACTCTCGTCTATCAGGTTACGGCGTCGATTCTGCAGCCGCTGGTGGGGCTGTATGCGGACCGGCGCCCGACGCCGCTGGCGCTGCCGGGCGGTACGCTATTTTCGCTGGCCGGTTTGCTGGTGCTCTCGATCGCGCACAGCTATGTCTTGCTGCTCGTCGGCGCAAGCCTGCTAGGCGTGGGCTCATCGGTGTTTCATCCGGAATCCTCGCGCGTCGCGCGCATGGCCGCGGGCGGCCGCCATGGTCTGGCGCAGTCATGGTTTCAGGTCGGCGGCAACATCGGCCAGGCGCTGGGGCCGCTCGCCGCCGCGTTGGTTGTGGTGCGCTGGGGACAGTCCAGCCTGGCATTCTTTGCGCTGCTGGCGCTGGTGTCCGGAGCGATCCTCTGGAATGTGGGAGTCTGGTACAAACACCACGGTTTGGCGCGGCTGAAGGCCGCCGCCGCGCACAGGCATAAGCACACGGCCCTGCCGCCAGGCAGTGTCCGCCGCGGGATGAGCGTGCTGCTGCTGCTGGTGTTTTCCAAGTACGTGTACCTCGCCAGTCTCACCAGTTACTTCACTTTCTATTTGATGCATCGCTTCGGTCTCTCGGTGCGGGATGCGCAGCTCGAGCTGTTTGTGTTCAGCGTCGCGGTCGCCGTCGGCACGATCCTGGGCGGCCCCTTCGGCGATCGCATCGGCCGAAAGCGAGTCATTTGGTTCTCGATCTTGGGTGCGCTGCCGTTCACTTTGGCGCTGCCCTACGCGAACTTGTTTTGGACAGGTCCTCTGGTAGTGCTGATCGGATTGATCCTGGCCTCAGCCTTTCCGGCCATCGTGGTGTTCGCACAGGAACTCGTGCCGGGCAAGGTCGGCATGGTGTCGGGCCTGTTCTTCGGGCTGGCCTTCGGTGTGGGCGGCATCGGCGCGGCCGCCCTCGGCGCGCTCGCCGATGCCTGGGGCATCGAGCGCGTCTATGACCTGTGCTCGTTCCTGCCGGCGTTCGGGCTGTTCGCGGGATTGCTGCCCGACATCGAGCGGCGGCCCGCGGCCGCCCGCTGATCGGGCCGAGCAGCCGCTCAGCGGGCGCTGTTTCCCAGGTTGGCGTCGAACCAATCGACCACGCGGGTCATCACGTCGATCTGATCCTCATGCCGATAGAAGATGTGGCCCTCGTCGGGATAGACGACGAACTCGGTCTTCACTCCGTGGCGCCGCAGCGCGTGCCAGTATTCGTATGATTGAGTGATGGGCACCTCGGCATCGCGATCGCCGCCGACGATCAGGGTCGGTGTGTGCACGTTCTTGATGAAGGTCATCGGCGAGCTGCGCTCGTAAACCTTGGGGTCGTCGTAGACCGAGGCGCCGAAGAAAGGAAGCATCCAAGTGTCGATGTCGTTCGTGCCGTAATAGCTCAGCCAATCCGAGATGCCGGCGCCGGCGAAGGCCGCCTTGAATCGATCCGTCTGCGTGAGCGCCCACATCGTCATGTAGCCGCCGTAGCTCCAGCCGAAGATGCCGACCCGCTCCCGATCGACCGGCGCCTGCCGCTCCACCGCATCGAGCCCGCTCAGGATGTCGCGAAGGTCGCCGTAGCCGAAGTCCTTGACGTTCCCCCGCGTGAAACGCTCGCCCTGCCCATAGCTGCCGCGGGGATTGGGCTTGAACACGAAGTAGCCTCGATGGGCGAGCGCCGCATCGAAGGAATTGAATTTCGCGGGGAAGATCGGATAACTCGCATGGGCCGGCCCTCCGTGCACATCGACCAGGAGCGGATAACGCTTGCCGGGCTCGACGGTCGGCGGCTCGACGAGCATTCCCTGGATGTTCAGGCCGTCGTTTGTCCAGGAGACGTTGGTCACTCGACCTGTGAGCCGCGGCACGGCGGCGTTGGCGCGCGTGATCGGCCGCCATTTTCCGGGCGGGCCGGTCTCGACCTCCGGCGGCGAGGTGTAGGACTGGCGGATGACGGCCGAGACGCGTCCGTCCCTCGACAGCGAGATGCCGGAGTCGCCGGGCGTCAATTCGAACACATTGTTCGCCCAAATCATTTCCGGGCCGCGCCAGAGCTCGCGCTGCGTGCCGGAACCCGCGTCGATGGAGGCGAGCACCTCGTCGCCCGCGGCGAACTCGGTGGCGATGATTCGTTGGTCGGACCCGTTCCAGGTGATGGTCTGCACGGAGGCGGCAAGATCCGGCGTGAGGTCGACGGGCGCGCCGCCGGCGGCATCGATCCGGTAAAGATCTCCTCCGGTGATGCCTTCGTCGCTCATGATGCCGCCGATGTAGGCGATCCGCTTACCGTCTCCCGACCATCGCGGCGAGGCCATCTGCAGGTCGGGCTTGAGGAGCCGGGTGACGGCGCCGCTCGCTGCATCGATTAGATCGAGCTCGGCGAGCCACCAGTTGTCGTCGCCGGAGCCATGCGCCGCCGTGACCGCGAAACGCGTGCCGTCCGGCGACCAGTCGAACTCATAGACGTTGAGATCCGCGGGGCCGAGCAGCTTGACCGTTCCGCCCGCGGCGGGGACCACCGCCAGGCGCTGCTCGTACACCGTCGAGGAGAGAACACCTGCGTCGCGTCCGAGTGGATTGAGCGGCCCCGGGGTCTTCGGCGCGCCTTCGGAATAAAGAAATGCGATCCGGCTGCCGTCGGGCGACCAGCGCGGAGTATCGAGGGGTCCGTGCGCCGAGGTGATGACTTTGACTTCCCGGGTATCCGTCTGCGCGACCGCGATCTGGGGCTGACCGTGAGCGTCCGCCGTCACGAATGCGATGCGCTTTCCATCCGCCGACCAGGCGGCTCCATGCTCGTCGCACACCGATCCCGGACACGCCGTCAGGCGTGTGACACCGGTACCGTCCTTCGCGTTCGCCAGCCAAAGCGCCGAGACGTCGACCTCCGCGCCACCCTGCCGCCCCGTAATCGACGTGCTGTAAATGACCCGTTTCCCATCGGGCGAGATTGCGGCTTCGCCGAACGAATGGATCGACGCGAGCGCGTCCAAGATAGTCGAGACGTGCGTCGGCTCCGCGGGAGCGGAGGCTGCGAATGCAAAAAGAAAGAGCGCCATCGGGAGTCGATGCCGAAACCGCATGAGCTTTGATCCTAGTTCGGAGTTATTGGTGGGCTGTCGTCGAGCAGTCCGCACGATAGACGAAAAGCGAACGCGAGTCTCATTTTAGGGGTTTTCCCTACATCTAAATCAAGCAGATACATGCATTTGCGAGGGCTCGCACAATGAGGGAGACCCGCAATATGTAAACGTCGCGGGCATGTGCTCCGCAGGGTCAGCTGGGAGGGTCCGCAGACTGCCCGGCAGGCCCTGCAGCGGAATGGCTTGCGTCCCGCGCGCCCCCTGGACCTGGCTGTTGGGTTTCCTGCTCGTGGCGCTCGCGGGGCGCGTGCAAGCCAACACGTGCTCACCGGCGACGAGTGCGGGTGCGGCGCCGGCCGATTACCAGAATTATTGCTGGCTGGACTTCTCCGGATATTCCGATGCGCAGGCGCAAGCCGGAGGGCAGCCCTTCACCTTCACGCTGCCCGACGGTTCGACGCTGAATTTGACGCTGCAAGTCAGCACGAACCGCGGCAATCCCGCGCTCAACGCCCATGTCGTGCCGTCCTGGTCGGGTTCCGCGATCGGGCACACCGGTTTCATCGGGGTTCCCGGCAACCCGGTGCTGTATGAATCGCAGAGCGGGTCGACGGTGCGGCTGGTGCTCAACAATATCTCCGTCACGCCCCCGCCCGGCAGCGGCGTCACCGACACCTACGCGATCGTTGCCGCCGACGGCGAATCCACCAATCAGGGTGAGTCGCTGCAGTTCACCACCAACGGCAGCCCCTGGTCGCAGGTGGCGCAGATTCCCTACGGCAACAACTACCCCGCGGTAGCGGGGCTCAACAGCAACACGGTGACCGAAACCGGTGTGGCGGGCAACGTCGGAGCGTTTGCATTCGCCTCGCTCAACAACCCGACCGTCATCTCGGCGACGCTCGTGGGCGGCGGGCTGCAGGGCGTCGTGTTCGCGGTGCGCTACGCGTCGGTCGCACTGTCCGCCCAGTTCACCGGCGCACGCGCCAACCCTGCGGATCAATTCACTTACCGCATCAGCACGCCGAGCGGACAGATTCTCGGCGCCGGCACCACGACCGGCGCCGGAGCAGGGCCGTTCCCTGCGGCGAGCCTGTCGACGATTGCCGCGGGATACCCGTTCGTGGTCGGCGAGGTGCAGGCGTCCGGAAGCGTCAGTCCGGTCGCGGACTATGCCATTTCGCTCACCTGCACCAATGCATCCGTCGGCGGTTCTTCGACCGCGCTCCCCAACAATCAGGCGGTCAGCACCTACACCTTCCCGACACTGCGCTACGGCGACGCGATCAATTGCCTGTTCACCGACAGCGCGAATCGATCCAACCTGACGATTGCGAAAACCGGACCGCCGAGCGTGGTAGCGGGCGGTGTCGTGAAGTACACGCTCGTGATCGGCAATCAAGGACCGCTCGCCGCCTCGGGCGCGATCGTCAAGGATCCCGCCGTCGCCAATTTCAGCGCCACCGGCGTGGCGTGCACGGCGGCCTCCGGCGGCGCCGCGTGTCCTGCGGCCGTGCAGCTCACGATCGCCAATCTGCAGGGGCAGGGCATTGCACTCCCGACGCTGCCGAACGGCGGCGCCGTCACCTTGGCCGTGAGCGGTAGCGCGGGCACCGCCAACATCAGCAACACGGCCTCGATCACTCCGCCGGCGGGGGTCATCAACAGCAACTCGACCCCCACCTCGACGGCGCTGACCAGCGTCACACCGGCGGCGGATCTGACAGCGAGCCTCGCCTTCCCGCCGAGCGTCAATGCCGGCCAGCCGGTCGCCGGCAAGGTGCTGTTCACCAACAACGGACCGAGCCCGGCGATCGGAACCGTGTTCACGCTGAGTGTGCCCGCCAATCTCGCCGTGCCGCCGGCGCTCGCCGGGCTGCCCGCCGGGGCCGCGTACAACTATGTCCCCGCCACCGGCGTCGTCAGTTTGACGGGCATGCCGACCACCTTGGCTGCCGGCTCCGCGCTAAGTCCGATCAGCGTCAGCTATACGCAACCCGCCGCCGCAAGTTCCGTCGTGACCGCGGCAGTGGGCGCGACGACCGTCGATCCGAATCCCGCCAACAACACCGCGACCGCCACCGTCGGGGGAGCGGACGTGGCGGATGTCGGAGCCAAATTGACCTTCCCCGCGCACGCAAACGCAGGGCAACCGGTCGCGGGGACGCTGGTGTTCTCGAACAATGGACCGAGCCTCGCAAACGCCACCACCTTCACTTTGAGCGTCGCGGCGAATCTCGCCGTGCCGCCGGCGCTCGCCGGGCTGCCCGCCGGGGCCGCTTACAACTATGTCCCCGCCACCGGCGTCATCAGTTTGACGGGCATGCCGACCACCTTGGCCGCCGGCGCAGCGCTAAGTCCGATCAGCGTCAGCTACGCGCAACCTGGGTCCGCGACCTCCACCGTGAGCGCCGCGATCAACAGCTCGACCATCGATCCGAATCCGAGCAACAACTCCGCCACGGCCACGATCACCGGCATTTCCGTTGCGGACGTTGCGACCAAACTGACTTTCCCTGCGCACGTGAACGCCGGCCAACCGGTGACCGGGACGGTGCTGTTCACCAACGGCGGGCCGAGCACCGCGAACGCCACGACGTTCACTTTGAGCGTCGCGGCCAATCTCGCCGCGGCGCCCACGCTCTCCGGTCTGCCCGCGGGCGTCACTAACACCTATGCCCCCGCCACCGGGGTGATCACGCTGACCGGCATGCCGACCAGCCTGGCCGCCGGCGCCGCGCTGAGTGCGATCGGCCTGAGCTACACCCAGCCGCCCTCGGGCAGCTCCACGGTGCACGCCTCCATCGGTACGAGCACGACCCTGTCGGATGCGGGCGCCACCGGCGCCATGGTGACCGTCACCGGTGCCGCGGCCTCGCTGATGGGCACGGTGTTCATCGACAACAACCAAGACGCGATCTTCGATGCGGGCGACAGCACGATCGCCGGTGCGACGGTGCAACTGCTCGAGGGCGCGCGAGTGGTCGCCAGCGCGGTAACCAACGCCGCCGGCGTATACACCTTCACCGGTGCGGCGATGGGCCGTTACTCGGTGGCGGTGATCACGTTGCCGGGCAACTTGAGCGACACCCCGACGCCGGTGGCGGTCACGCTCGGCGGCGCCATGGCCGTCGTCGATTTCGGCGAGATCCCCGCCGGCGCCGGTGGCGCTCTGATGCTGACCAAGACCTCGCCGCTGGTGAACGTCTCCGCCGGCCAGTCCGTGCCGTACACGATCACTGCAAAGAATTCCAGAAATGCGCCGATCGTAAACAGCACGATCACGGATCTGATGCCGGCCGGCTTTCATTTCCGTGGCGGCTCAGGCTCTGTGGACGGCAGGCGTCTCGATCCCGCGGTCAGCGGACGCGAGCTCACGTGGACACATTTGAGCTTCGCGGCGGGCGAGACCAAGACGTTCACGCTGGTGCTCACCGTCGGTGCCGGCGGCGGCGGCGGGGACTTCGTGAATCAGGCGATGGCCTATAACGGCCTAACGCACGGCCTGATCTCGAACGTGGCGAGCGCCACCGTGCGCATCGTCGGCGACCCGACGTTCGACTGTCCCGATCTCATCGGCAAGGTGTTCGACGACGCCAACGCAAACGGCGTGCCGGATCCGGGCGAGAAGGGCATTGCCGGCGTGCGCCTCGTCACCGCTCAGGGACTGTTGGTGACGACCGACGCCCAGGGCCGCTACCACATCGCATGTCCGGTGATTCCGAACGCCGACATGGGATCGAATTTCGTGCTCAAGGTCGACGAGCGAACGCTCCCGTCGGGCTACCGCCTGACCACGGACAATCCGGAGACCGTGCGCCTGACCGCCGGCAAGGTGTCCAAGCTCAACTTCGGCGCCACCATCGGTCGTGTCGTTCGAATCGAGGTGAACGATGCCGCCTACGACGGCAACGCGCTTCGCCCGCAGGTCGACGAACGCCTCGACGCCCTGGTCGAATCGCTCAAGGATCAGGCGTCCATCGTGCGTCTCGCCTACGAGGCGGGTACGGAATCCGACGTGCAGGTGAGCGAGCGCCTGCGGGTCTTGAAGAACGCGGTGACGGTCCTCTGGAAGACGAAGGATTGCCGCTATCCGTTGCGTATCGAAGAGGACATCGTGCGCGGCGCCACGCCGGATGCCGGCAGGGCCGCACCGTGAGCGGCCGGCGGCGCGCATTGGGGATGGTCGCCGGCGGGATACTGCTGATGGCATCGGCCGGCATCGGCCGGGCGCAGAGCATCGATCCCCCGGAGTGCCGCCGCCTGGTCGGAGGCACTCTCGCCTGCACTCGAATCCCCGCGGGCGATGCGCCGCCGAACACCGAACGCGCAGAGCCCGACACCCCGCCGTCCGAGGCGGTGATCGAGCGGCTCGCCGCCGCGGCGGCTGCGATCCCAACACCAGCTCCTGCAACGACGCTGCAGCTCCTCGACACCGCGCAGCGCGCCAACTTCGCGTCCGGGAGCGATGAGTTGAGCGCCGAGGCCCGCGCGGCATTGGACGCGGCCGCCACACGGCTCCGCGATCTGCACCCGCGGCGTGTCCTCGTCACCGCCGATACCGATTCGCAGCGGCTCGTGCGCGAGGCACGCCGACGCTTCGGCACCAATCAGCGTTTGTCCGAAGCCCGTGCGGCGCGTGTCGCGCAGTACCTGGAAGCCGCGCTCGCGCTGCCCGAAGATGCCTTCGCGATTCAGGGATTCGGGGCGAGCCGGCCGATCGCGCGCAACGATACCGACTCCGGACGCGCGCAAAATCGCCGCGCGGCGATCTCGGTGTGGGTCGATGAGCGCGGCTCCCCGGCGCCCGCGGAGGCGCTTCCCACGGCGCGCCCGGCGACCGCGGCGACCGCGAGCTGCATCGGCGATACCGCGGATCAGCTCGCTCCCGTTCGGATCACGGTCGACGGGGTTCCGCTCGATCGGCGCGAAGGCGTCAACGAGGCAGATCGGCAGCGCTGCGTCGACGTGGCTTTGGCACGCGCCGACATCCAAATCCGCTACGATCCGCTGGAGCAAAAGCCGTTCCTGAACGCTCTCGCCATTCCGCAGCAGGGAGTGGTCGGCAAGCCCGTTCGGTTCACCACCTACTCGAACTATCCGCGCTATATCGAGCGCTCGGAAGTGCGGCTGTTCGCGTCGGATCAGAGCGTTCAGCAAAAGCCGCTCGCCGTCATACCGGTGCGCATCGGCGGCTTCGGCGAATGGGTGCCCCCCGCATTCCACGATCCGTTGCTGCATTTCACGCAGGCCCTCGCCACCCCGCACTACGTGACCTACGTGCTGCGGGTCTACGACCGTGCTGGTCACTTCGATGAGACCAAGCCGCGGCGTCTCGACTTGTCGAACACGGCTGCGGTGCCGACGCCGGACTCGATGAAATTGGCTCAAGACACCGAGCGGCTGGCATACGGCGACAACACGCTAGTTCTCAGCAACATTCCCGTGCACGGCGGCGCCGTGACCGTGAGCGGCAGCAACGTGCCTCCAAGCGATTCGGTCGCCGTGCTCGGCATGCCGGTGCCCGTGGACGATCAACGACATTTCGTCGCGCGGCAGATCTTGCCGGGCGGACCGCAACGAGTGACCGTCAATATCCTGAACGAGCGCGGAGAGGGACTCGAATTCTCGCGCAACCTCAGCATTGCGACGGACGACTCTCTCTTCGTGGGCCTCGCCGACCTCACCGCGGGAGCCGGCAGCGTCAGCGGACCGATCGAGCTGGTCACGGGCGATCCGAATCTGGCGCGGCGCGATTACGTGAACGGCCAGCTGGCGTTTTATTACAAGGGCCTGGTCAAGGGGCAGTGGATATTGACCGCGGCTGCCGACACGCAAGAGCAGCCGATCAAGGATCTGTTCAGTAATTTTGCCAGCAAGGATCCCGAATATCTCCTGCGGCGGATCGATCCGGACCGCTACTATCCGGTGTACGGCGATGACGGCACGACGGTGCAGGATGCACCGACCTCCGGCAAGTTCTACGTGCGTCTCGACAAGGGCGATACCGCGGTGCTGTGGGGTGATTTTCAGAGCCGGCTCACGGGCACGGATTTCATCCAATACACCCGCACCCTGTACGGGTTGAGCGTTCGCTATCGCTCGCCGGAAAGCACGGCACTCGGCGAGAAGAAGCGCTCCGTGGATGCGTTCTGGGCGGAACCCGGAACGCTCGACTCACGGCAGGAATTTCGCGGCACCGGTGGATCGCTGTATTACCTTCAGAACCAGGACATTTCCGTGGGGTCGGAGCAGGTCTGGGTGCAGGTCCGCGACCGCGATTCCGGTCTGGTGCTGTCCGTGACGCAGCTGGTGCCGGCGCAGGACTACGACATCAACTACATGCAGGGCAGCATCTTGCTGCATAGCCCGCTGCCGGCGACCGCCAACGCGCAAATGCTGGTGCAGTCTGGGCCGCTCGGCGGCGATCCGGTGTATCTCGCCGTGACTTACGAATATGTCCCGGATTTTTCGAGCGTGAGCTCGCTCTCCGTCGGCGGTCATGCGGACGAATGGTTCGGCGATCACCTCGAGCTCGGCGTGTCGGACTTTCATCAAGGGGATCCGGGCGAGGAACAGGATCTGCGCGGCGTCAACGGCACGTACCGCTACAAAGCGGGGAGCTACATCAAATCCGAATACGCCTACTCGGATGGCGTCGGCAGCCCCATGCTGACCTCCGTCACCGGCGGTCTATCGTTCAATCCGGTGACCACCAATGGCAGCCCCGCGAGCGCCGAGCGTGTGGAAACGGCGGTCGATCTGTCGGAAGTCACGGATTCGATCAAGGGGCGAATCACTGCGTACTACCAAGACCGCGGCGCCAACTTCTCGGGTCCGGGTGAACTCACGCCGGGCATGGCCGTGCGCCAGGACGGCGCCTCGGTCAGTGTGCCGCTCGACGCGGCGACGCAGGTCGCGGGCAAGTTCGACAGTGCGGCTGCGGGTGCGCAAAGCATCACCAGTGGCGCGCTCGGAGTCGAGCACCAACTCGGCGAGCACTGGCGAATGGCCGTCGGCGCCCGCGTGGACGACCGCGAGAACGTGGTGGCCGACGCAAGTCCGACGCTCTCCGAGAACGGCCGCCGCACCGACGTCGCGGTGACCGTCGGTTATCAGCCGAGCCCCGGCAAGGTGCAGCCGGTCGGCGGCTCGGTACTCGGCCCGTCAATGCGGACGGACAATCCCGTCGGCACCGGCCCGGCGTCCGTCGCCCCTGCCGCTACGACTACTACGACTACTGCTACGACCGCGGCGGCCGCAGGGCCGGCCACCGCCGGAGCCGGCGTGTCCGCCGCCGCGTCGGCGGCTCTGCGCCCGCCGTGGGACGTCTATGGGTTCGTGCAGGACACTACGCAACATACCGACTCTCGTCCGGAGAACGATCGCGCCGGCGTAGGCGGCACCTATCAAATCTCCGATGCGGCCCGCCTCGGCGCCGAGGCCTCGGACGGCGGCCTCGGATTTGGCGGCAAAGTCTCCACCGACTATCACCTCGACGATCGCAGCAACGTCTACCTGAACTACACGCTCGCGGCGGACCAGCCCGATGCCTTGAACGATGGGCGCGAGGGCACGCTCACCACCGGCACCCGCTACCGCTACAACGACGCAACCAGTGTGTACGGCGAAGAGCGCATGCAGACCGGCAGCGGATCCGACGATCTGACCCGCGTCTACGGCGTGGATTTCACGCCGAACAAGCAATGGACCTACGGCTTGAAGTTCGAGCACGGCACGATCTCCGATCCGCTCGCCGGCGACATCCTGATGACCGCCGTCAGCGCCACGGTGCAATACTCGAAGGACCGCATCAAGTACGGCGGCGCGCTCGAATACCGCAACGACGATGTCACGGTGGGCGCCGCCGCCTCCTCGAGCACCGGCACCGAGGCGGCGGCCGGTACGACGCCATCGCTGAGCGCGACGCTCGCCGGCCTGCCGAGCGCGGGCACGGCCGGGTTGGCGACGGGCGCCTCGCACACGGTACTCACGCGAAACAGTCTGTCGTATCAGCTCGATCAAGACTGGCGCTTGTTCGGCAAGCTCAATTGGTCGCAGACGGAGGGAGCCGCCGGCTCGACCTTGAACGCCGCATACCACGAGATCGCGTTCGGAGCCGCGTGGCGGCCGGTGCATGATGATCGCTGGAACACGCTGTTCAAACTCACTTTGCTGGATGACCAGCCCTCGGAGGCGCAATTGAGCGCAGTGGGCAACGTCATCGACTATGCGCAACAGAGCCGGGTGGTCGACATCGACACCATGTATCAGACGACCCGCTGGCTCGCCCTCGGGTTCAAGTACGCGATCCGCAACGGCGACCTCAAGCCGACACAAACCGTCGGCAACTGGTTCGCGAGCGAAGCGCAACTCTGGATCGCGCGCGCGGACGTGCTGGTGGTGCGCGAATGGGACGGCATGCTGGAGCTTCGCCGACTCTCGATCCACGAAACCGGCGATGAGCGCACCGGCGCGTTGGTCGGCGCCTATCGGCACATGGGTGATCATCTAAAAATCGGCGTGGGATATAACTTCACCAACTACTCCGACAATTTGACCGACCTCAACTATCGACGGCAGGGTTTTTTCGTCAACACCATTGGTAAGTTCTGATCGGGTTACATAACGCGTCTCAAGTTGCGACAGGCAGGGTGATATTTGATCGGGGCGGTTGCCACCGATCGAAGATCGCACGACCATCATCAAAGATCATTCCTTTTGGATGCATCGAGCAAGGGGTGGCGTATGCAGCACAACGGCATCGGTCAATCGATCGGACGGACAATTGCTTCTATTCCATTTCACACAATGCCCGGCATCGGGTGGCGGATGCACATGTCCAAAATTGCCGCGGAGATCCGGCCTGTGTCGCCAGTTCGCGCACCGCGACGCTGACGCCACCGGAAAAGGAGGTGACCGTATGAAGTCCATTCTGTTCATTCTGGTGGCTCAGCTGCACACGGGTGGTACTCAGACCGTGGCCGCGTACCCGAGCCTGGAGCAGTGCAGAGATGCACTCAAGGTGGCAGCCACGAACGTCGCAGCGGACTACACATGCGAGGCAACGCCGGTGGAGGGGACGTGGTCGCGCAAGGATTCGCGCTACTTCATGGTGCGGGAATAAGTCGCGCTGTTGATATCATGGTACATTGGTACCATGACCGACGATGAGTTTCTTCATGCCCTCGAGACCTGTGAGTTGCCCGCCACCGACTTCGGGCATGCAGCGCATATGCGGGCGGCCTATCTGTACCTGAGAGGGGCGTCGCTGGACGATGCGCTCGACGCCATCCGATGCGCGCTGCAGCATTACGTGGCTCATCTCGGCAAGGCGGACCGTTATGACGAAGGGATGACCAGGGCGTATGTGGCGCTCATCCATCGACGCATGGCCGAGAGAGGGGATGGCGGAGGATGGACCGCGTTCGCCGAGGCGAATCAGGATCTGTTCGCCATCCGCGTCGGCCGAACTCCCGGTCAGGAAAACCCGCCGGCTCGCGATTCCGACGCGTCATGCTAGTCTTATGCAAATGAACAATGCTCGAACCCGCGCCGAGGCTTCCCGACATCGGACCGCGCTTGTCGCCGGAGCGCTGATTGCGTGGCTCGGCGGCGTGCAGCTCGCCGACGCCACCGTATTCACGCTCAAAGACAAAGACGATGCGGTCTTCGGCGATGACCAGACGGTCACGACCGTTTATGAAGATACGCTCTATGACCTGGCGGCGAAATACAGCCTCGGGTCAGAGGAGATCATCCGCGTCAATCCCGGAATAGATCCGTGGATTCCGGGCGCGGGCAAACAAGTCATCATCCCAGGGCGGCACATTTTGCCGCCCGGCCCGCACGAAGGCATCGTGGTGAACCTGCCCGAGCATCGGCTCTATTACTATCCGAAGCCCAAGCGCGGCGAGCCGCAGGAAGTGATCACGTATCCCGTCAGCATCGGCAAGATGGATTGGCGCACGCCGCTCGGATTGACGCATGTGATCGGCAAGCAAAAAGATCCGACCTGGTACCCGCCGGAATCGGTTCGAAAGGAGCATGCGGCCAACGGCGATCCCTTGCCGGCGAGCGTGCCTCCGGGTCCGGACAATCCGCTCGGGCAATACGCGATGCGCCTGGCGGCGGGCAACGGTACGTATCTGATTCACGGGACGAACAATCCGATGGCGGTGGGACTGCCGGTGACCCACGGTTGCATCCGCATGTACCCGGATGATGTCAAGGCGCTGTTCCCGCTGGTTCCCGTGGGAACGCCGGTGCGTCTCATCAACGAACCCATCAAGGTTGCCTGGGTGGACGGCGAGCTATTGCTGGAAGCGCATCCGCCCGTCGATGCCGAGGGACAGAGCTTCGAGCCCAACGTCGAGGAGTTCTCCACGCTGCTGCAGAAAGCGGTGGGAGATACCACCGTGGCGATCCATTGGGACTATGCGCGCGAGGTGCTGCAGAAGGCCAATGGGGTGATCGCGACGGTCGGCCTCGAGGCGGAGAATCCGGACGCTCCGGCCGCCGCACCCGACAGCGACGCGGTCAAGTCGGCGCAGTCCAGTTCACCCCAAGGACGCTGAGCGCCGAGCGTGATGCACGGCGCGCACGACCGCGCGGCTCAGGCAGTCGGCCGCCGCCGACCCGATGCGGGCCACCTGCGCGGCGCGCGTGGCATCGCGGCCGAGTGCGACGCTGCCGCTCGCCAGCGCGAAAATGGTATCGCCATCGAAAGGCGTGTGCGCGGGCCGGACCGCACGGGCGATTCCGTCGTGCGCCATCATCGCGACCCGCTTGCATTCGGCGGTGGAGAGGTCTGCGTTGCAGGCGACCACACCGAGGGTGGTGTTGACGCCCGCCTGCAATCGCCCCAAGGCCTTCAGGCGGGATTCGTCGGGCGCGGGATCGCTCAAGTCCATGCCGGCGGCCGGCGGCGCTGATCCCCCGAACTCGCCGTCGATCTCGAATGCCCAAGCCCAAAAGGTTCTCCCGTCCGGCATGAGCACGGAGCCGACCGAGTTCACCGCAACGAGAGATCCGACGATGATCCCCTCGCCCAAGGCAAGGGACGCGGAGCCCACGCCGCCTTTGATGAGTCCCGCCATCGCACCGCGGCCCGCTCCGATGGAGCCGAGCCCGAATTGAGGGCCGGCGCTTTCGACAGCCCGGATGCCGAGGTGGCGATAGGGAGGCGTGGCGCCCCAGCGCTTGTCACCGCCGTTCCCGAGGTCGTGGAGCACGGCGGCGGGAATGATCGGAATGGCGAGCGAATCTTGCTTCAGGCGCAGCCCGATATTGCGGCTCGACAGGACGGATGCGACACCGTCGGCGGCCGCCAGGCCGAAAACCGAGCCGCCCGCCAGAACGATGGCATGGATGCGTCCCACCAGATTCTCGGGAGCCAGTGTTTCGGTTTCGCGCACGCCGGGACCGCCGCCACGGACATCGACGCCGGCCGGCCAATCCGACGCGCACAGCAATACCGTCACGCCGGTCCGGGCAGCCTCATCCGTTGCATGTCCGACGGACAGGCCGGGGACATCGGTGATGAGATTATGTGGGCCGGGGCGCGGCACGGAACTCTTGGATAGTTGCTGCAGTACTAGGGGGACTGGCCGGCGATGACGGCGAGGCCCTGAAGCACGAGATCGGGAACGATCTCGCCGCGCGATCGCATGGTGCCCGTGATCATGCCGGCATCGCCTCCCGTGATGAACAGTTTGGGTTTTACGCCGGTGCTCTGCTCGATGACCTCGGCCGCTCGATCCGCCATACCAGCCAGCGCAAACACCGCGCCGCGCGATACCGCGCCGACGGTGTTGTTCGCCAGCACGCCGGCCAGCGAGGGAGTGCTGTTCTCCGCCGCCCTGGCGATGTCGCTGGTCTTGTTCATGAGGGCTTCGCGCATCATATGGATGCCGGGAACGATCAGGCCGCCGAGGTGGTGGCCCGAGGCATCGACGCTGTCGACCTTGACCGCCGTGCCCGCGTCGACCACGCAAAGCGCAGAATGAGTCTTGGTCCACGCTCCCACCAACGCGAGCCAGCGATCCGCACCCAATAGCTTGGGATCGAGGTAGCCGTTGATGAGTCCATGGAATTCCGGCGGGGCGGTCACGAATTCCGCCGTCACCTTGAACACCTTCTTGGTCAACTTGGCCAACGTCTTTGTCATGACCGGGCCGGCCACGTTGGATATCAATACGCGCTTGGGCCGCTGGCCGGACTCGAACAGAGCCGCCGTCCACATGCCGGGCTTGGCATCGCGGTGGACCACGGCCTGCTGGTCGGACAGCCCCGTGCTCGTCAGCCACGCCCATTTCAGGCGTGTATTTCCCACGTCGATGACGAGAATCATTCGAGAATCGCTACCCCTCAATGCGCCGCAGACCCCATAAAGCGGCCAAGGATATCATCGTCGGGTGGCTGCCACCCCGATTGATCAGCCGCCGGCCGGGGCGCCCGGCGGGCCCTTCGAAGCCAGTCCGGAGATCACCTGTAGCAGCGCTCTGGACATCCGTTCGTCGATTTCGGCCGCATGGGAGAGATGAACCGGATAGCGCACGTGCGCGTCCACGCCCTTCGCGGAATAACTCAACTGCACGGTCGGCAGTGCGTCGCCGCCCGCGTTCGATGAGGTGGTTCGCTGCAGTTCAATGGTCTGGCGCTTTATTTCTTCCCGGTAGTCCGTGAGAGCCTCGTTGGCGGCCGCGAACAGCTCTTCCTTGATTGCGGAATAGTCCACTCCGGAGGGCACGCTCAGCGTTATGTCATGCCATGCGAAATTGACGCCGGGGATCTGCTTGAAGAGGCCCGCCGATACCTGGAAGACCACGGAATTCGGAAATGCCGCGACCCGACCCGTGGGACTCGCCGAGCTTTGGCCCGCAAATTCCATCAGGTACATGCGCACCATGCCGAGCTCGATGACTTCGCCGTTGACCTCGCCGATCTGCACCCGGTCCCCGACCCGGATGCCGTACTTTCCGATCAGGAAGAAATAGCCGACGATGGACACGAGCACGCTCTGCATCGCCACCGCGAGCCCCGCCGTAATGAGTCCGGCGAAAGTCACGATCGAGCTCAGCTCGCTCGCGAAGGTGAAGCCGACGATTACCACGACCAGCGACCATAGCGCGATTTTCCTGAGCAGCAGGAGTTGATAGCGCCGCCGCATGTCCTGCACGTATTTGTGCACCGCCCGGCGCCACGCCTCGGCGAGCACAAAGACCACGGCGAGAATGAGCAGGAGCATGCCGAGCCGAAGCCCGAGCGCCCGCAGCGCATCCCGGGATTGATCTTTCACCGCATCGTGCCAGTTCTTCAGATTGTGCCGATATTGCTTCAGCAGCGTGGTTTGCCTGCTGAGGGGAATGAGCATCGCCGAGGCCTGCTTGAACTGGGCGGCAAGCGCGTCGAGCTGGCTGCGCACGCCTTCCAACGTCGCGCTGTCCGCCGCGTCGGCTTGCGCCATCAGGGAATCGCCGCGCGCCGACATCGCGCGAATCTGCACGGCGATCTTCGCGCGAATCTGCGCGTAGCCGTTCTGCAGCGCCTCGGTGCTCAGATCGACGGTGTCGAGAGCGCTCATTTTTTCAGACAGCTTGAACACGTTTGCGGCGATGTCCCAAATTCCGAAGCGCGAGCCCTCGACGCTCGAGGCTGCAAGTGCGGGCGGCCCGCTGGATCCTCCGGCGGCAGGCGCATGAGCCGCGGTGGCAGTGCTCGAGCCGCCCGCCGCAGGGACCGGCGCCGGCGAATCCGCGATAGACGGCAATGCGACGGCCATCGCGTCGATCTGCGCGCGCAGGGCATTCGTCGCCGAGCGGCCGGAGCCCGCGCCATCCACCACGCCCGCCATGCCGGCGAGGATGCCTTTCTTGGTGTTGAGGAGATCGATCTCGCCTTGCAACTCGGCGATTTTTGCCTGCAGCTGCTGCTTGGCCTTCCTGGGCGCGGAGGCGAGCTTTTGCCGGGTGGCGTCGATCTCACTCTGCGCCGCCGCCGCCTGCGCATCGAGCTTCGCTTGCAACTGCGCCAGGTTCTTCGAAGTCTGCGCGGCTTCATCGCTCTCAGGCGCCGATGCATCCTTGGGTACGAGCATGGCGGCGGCGCGCGCCACCTCGAAGGCGAGCGCCACCACCTGTCCGGCGATCTGCCGGTTCTCGTACAGGATCAAGAGATCGCTCGGCTCGGTGGAATATTGCTGTTGAGTGGCCAGGGTGCGGTACCAATCGACGGTCTGATCGAGCATGCCGATCACTTCGGCGCCGCTCATGGGTGCGGGGGCGGAGCCGATCGTGACGGGGGACGGCGCGGCGGGGGACGCAGCCATGCCGACCGCGGCGGTGCCGGCAGCGAATAGTCCGAGCAAAGCCCGGGCGAAGAACTTCGAGCGAGGGCTCGGCATTCGAGAATCGTACCGCAAATCCTGCCGCCGACGGCCCGCAGTGCGCCGGAAATGCTCGCCGACAGTGAAAGTTTTGCAATTTCGCGGCATGCTTGCCGTTTTCGGGAGATCGCTAGATGAAATTCGACATGGCTGAGGCATCGCCATGAGCCTGCCTGCAACCGACCTGCGCGCGGCCATCGTCGACGTGCCGGATTTTCCAAAGCCGGGAATCCTGTTCCGCGACATCGCGCCGCTCCTGCGGACGCGTTTCGCCGACACCGTGCAGGCGCTCGATGCGCTGCTGACGGACCAGGAGTGGAAGAGCATCGGTGCGCTCGGCGGCATCGAGTCGCGCGGATTCATTCTGGGAGCGGCGCTCGCCCTGAAGCGAGGGAAGGGTTTCGTGCCGATCCGCAAGCAGGGCAAGCTGCCGCCGCCGGTGGTCGATTTGGCCTACGATTTGGAATATGGATCGGGCGTGCTGGAGATGCAGCGTGGCAGCGGGAAGCTGTTCTTGGTCGACGATGTTCTGGCGACGGGCGGCACGATGAGCGCCGCGGCGGAGCTCTGTGTCAAGGCGGGCTATGAGGTGACGGCGCTCGGGGCGCTGATCGACCTGAACATCGTCGCCGACTACCGATGGCGCGACCTGCCGCTGCGCGCCGTCATCCATTATTGACCGAATGACGGAGCTACCCGACATCCTCGTCGTCATGGCGCTCGCCGCCGAGTCGGACGGCGTGTTCGAGGCGGCCGGGATCCCGGTGCTTTACTGCGGCGTGGGCAAGGTCAATGCGGCGGTCGCGCTCACCCGGGAACTGCGCCGCTACGTTCATGGCGCACGACGCCTCCCGTCGGTTCTAAACTTCGGCTCTGCGGGAAGCCGCGTTCATGCCACGGGATCGCTCGTGTCCTGTCACGAGTTCGTTCAGCGCGACATGGATGTGAGCGGGTTGGGATTCGCCCTGGGAGTCACGCCGTTCGACGATGCGCCGCCGACGTTGAGTTTCGAGCGCCGCTTCGAGGATTTACCGAGCGCCGTGTGCGGAAGCGGCGATTCGTTCGCGACGAGCGCGTGCGCCGTGGAGTGCGGGGTGGTCGATATGGAGGCTTACGCGTTGGCCAAGGTGTGCTGGCTGGAGGGCGCGCCGTTCGCCTGCGTCAAGTACGTCACCGACGGCGCGGATCATGCCGCCGCCGATCATTGGCGCGACAACGTCCACAAGGCGGCGGAGGAGTTCCTGCGCCTCTACGTCCGCGTGCGCGACGCCGGCTAGTAGCCTGCGCGGTGCAGCAGCGTCACGGCGACGGACGCGAGCAGGCAGTAGATCCCGAACAGATACCACCGTCCGCTCTCGAGCCAGCGGCTGAGCCATTTCAACGCGAACAGACCCGCGAGGAATGCGACGAAGGCGCCGAACACACAGAGCAGCGCCACCGAGGAAAGCTCACCCGCGAGCACATCCGGTGCGTGCCGGAGGCGCATCACTTCGCGGAACACGACCGGCGGCGTCAGCACCACCGCCAGGGCAAAGCTGAAGCTCTCCGACCGCGGCTTCGATATCCCCAGAAGCATGCCGGTCGAAATGGTCGCCCCCGAGCGCGAGAAGCCCCGAAAGGGCAGGCACAGGCCCTGAACGAAGCCGATGATGCCTGCGTGCTTCACGCTGAGATCGGCCGCTCCGACGTTGCCGCCCACAGGCGGAGTTCCCGGACTCCGCTCGCGCAGCCCGGCGGCGAGAATCAGGATGCCGGCGGCCGCGAGAGCCGGGGCGATGAACTCGAGGTGGCTGAACAGATCCTCGATCTCGGAGTGCGGCACGTCCTTGAGCGCGGTTTTCTCGAGAATCTTGATGATGATCTCGCCGACGATGGCGGTGACGAGGGTCGCCACCACGATCCGGCCCGCAACGGACTTGAACGCAGCGCCGCTGCTGAAATAGGCGCCGCGCCATTGCCGCCAGAAATAGGCGATGACGGCGAACATGGTGCCGGTGTGCAGCATCACCAGGAGCAGCGTCATGGGAGGCGAGGAAGGGTCCAGGCCGAGCAGCTTCTCGGCGACGACCACGTGCGCGGAGCTCGACACCGGGAGAAGCTCCGCCAGGCCCTGGACGATGGCGAGGATGATGACGTTGAGAATGGACATCGAGCAATGATAACCGAGGAAAGCGCCGATGAGCGGCTCGGTCTGGTTCGGACTCAGGGCGAGCTCTGCCGCTCCCACGTCTGCGTCCGCCCCAACAGCGATATGCCGATGAACCCTCGGAGGACGAGCTTGGCGCCGTTCTCTTCCAAATGGAATTTGCAGCGGTAGACGGAGCCCGTGTCGGGATCGAGTATGTCGCCGCCGGCATACCCGTCGCCGGTCCGCGTCATGTTGCGGATGATGACCAGGCCGAGCATGGGCTGATCTTTGCGGTCGTCGGTACACATCGAGCAAATCCGGCTTTCGGCGCCCGGCGTCATGCTGCGCTCGATTTTCCCGAACAGTTTGCCGTCCTGCTCGTAGATGCGCACGATGGCTCGCGCCTTGCCGGTTTTGTCGTCGAAGGTTTTCCACTCGCCGACGGGCGAGCTCGATTCGGCGGCGAACGAGAGGCCGCCGTGAAACACGGCGATGGCCGACAAGAGGAGCGCGACGGCAAGGAGCGGCGCGGCAGCGTGCGATGCCCTTCGAGGCGGCGATTTCATGGCCCGCGATCTCCCCGGCTGCAAAATCCTGCGACGCATCCTATCATCGCCGGCAGGCGGCGGCGAAATCGGGTGCGGGACGATGAACCAAGAGACGGTGGACGAGGGCGCGATGCTGGCGCTCAACAATGAGCATCGGGAGGAGACCTCGGAGCTCGACGGCGCCCAGTTGCACGCGCTCCTGGCCCAGGGCTTTCACGTGGGGCTGCGCAACGCCGGACGCGACGCCTTTCTGATCGCATTCGATCAGGACGCCATCTCGGCGAGCCCCAACTTCCAGTGGTTCAAATCCCGCTACGAGCGCTTCGTCTACATCGACCGCGTGATCGTCGCGCCGGGCCAGCGAGGGCGCGGCGTGGCGCGCGGCCTCTACGCCGAGCTGTTCGCCGCCGCGGCGCGCGCGCGCCACCCGTTCGTCGGCTGCGAGGTGAACTTCGAGCCGCCCAATCCGGTCTCGGACGCTTTTCACGAAGCACTCGGTTTCGCGGAGGTCGGCCGGGCGTCCCTGTTCGGCGGCGAAAAAATCGTGCGCTATCTGGTGAAGCCGGTCTGAGCCGGGTCAGCCGCGGCCCGCGATCTCAGCGCCGCGCAGCGTAGAAATAATAATCCGCCGAATAGGCCACCCGGGTTCTTTGTCCCGCATGGGCCGCGTCGCAACCCGCGGTGGGTGTCAGGCCTCCGATGGTATGCAAGCGCTGGATGAACTGCGTCTTGGCGAACATCCCCTTGCCCGAATTGGACTTTGCGCGCAGCAGAAGCCACTGGACGGCATTCGGGTTCGGGCCGTTATCGCGTGCCACGACATCGCCCACCACCTTGCTGCCGTCATAGCCTTCCCAGGTAGGACCCGCGTAATGCCTGCCTACGTCCTTGCCCGAGCGATCGGAGAGATCGGCCGCAGGGGCCTCGAAAATCCAGGCGAATCGCTTGGGGTCCTGCGCGCCCGCCCGGCACTCATAGATCTGAACGCCCGTGCCGTGGAGGGCGGCAGTCAGCACCTGGCCATCGGCGACTTGGAGCGTCGCCGGAACATCCGTGGGCGGCATGGGCCTTTGGCTCGCGCATCCTGCGAGCGCGAACAATCCGGCATAAATCATCGATCGGGCGCGAGTCATCCGGCGCTCCGCCGATCCAGGCGGGCTCGTTGACGAAGATCGACGCTGCGCCACAGATACATCGCCAACAGAGGGTGTTCGCCGGTGCGCATCGCGTGTGGCTCCTCGCTCGAGTGATGAATCAACGTTCCCGGTGAGCGCCGCCGCCAGCCGGCATCGCCTTGCTGCCACTCCGCCGTTCCCGCCAGCGGCAGGTAAATCTCTTCGGCCTCGTGGCGATGCGCAGGATAGAACGTGTTCGGCCCCAGGACCAGCACCCCGCAGGAAATTTGGACGAAGCCCGTGGCGGCTGCCGGGCGGACCAGTTCCGCCCAGCCGTAGTTGCGGAGAAATGACTCTCCCGCATCGGCCAGAGAGTACGTCTGCCGCCAATCGAGCGAGCCCGCCGCCCGGCATAGGGTCTCCACGAACACCCCGCCGAAGCGGTCAGCGTCCAGCGCCATCCGGGGCAACCACCGGAGCACCGGCAGTGGAGCGGCCGGCTCGCAAGGTGCGGGGCGCGGTTGCGGGGCGGGTGGCGCAGCGGCCGGCCAGTCGGCCAGGAAGCGCGCGAGTGCCCGCGTCTCGGGTTCGGCCGCCGATACCGCCGTCCAGAGTCGGTGCGCCTCGTTGCGCAATGAAGGGTCCATGCCGATGAATTATACTCGCGAGCCTCGCAGCGCCTGAGGTTCTGACCATCGCGGCACACCCCCCCTTGCGCCCGCTCGTCGTCCGGTGCGGCGCCTTCGGCGACATGGTGCTTCTCACCGCGCTGATCCGTCCGCTGTTCGCGCGCTTCGGCACGCCCATCGATATCGTAACTTCGGGACCCTGGAGCAAACCCTTGCTCGCGGGTCAACCGGGCGTCGGCGAGGTCTTGACGGTTCGCAGCCGCAAGACTCCCTATTGGCTGGCGCCGGATCAGCGCCACCTCGTTCGCCGGCTGCGCGCGCGGCCGCCGGGACCCACCTGGCTTTGCGACGCCAATGATGCGGTCGAGCCGATGCTGAGCCGCGTCGGAATTCCAAGGGAATACATCGTCGATGTCAGAGATCATCCCCGGCATCCCGGAGAGCACACGGTCGAGCAGTGGCGGCGGCTCGCGGCGGTGACGCCGGCCGCGCTGCAGGCGCTCGATGCGCCGGATGCGCCGCTGTCGGCCGGTGATGCGGCGGCGCTCGCGCCCGGCTGCTCTCTGTCCGTGAGCGAGGCACAGCGTGCCGATCTCGACGCCTGGCTGCGGGCCCGCGGGATCGGCGCGTCCCCGTTGCTGCTCGTGCAGGCCGGCAACAAGCGCACCATGCGCCGCGGGTTGCGCCGACTGGCGGTGAATCACAAGTATTGGCCCAACGAGCGCTGGGCGGCCGTCATCCGCTTCTTGCGCGATCGGCACCCGACTCACCGCGTGGTGTTGCTTGGCACCGGTCCCGAGTCCGAGCTCAATCGGGAGTTGATCTCGGCCGCGCGCACCGAGGGACTGGTGAACGCGGCGGACGATCTGCCGGTTTCTCGCCTGGTCGCATTGCTCGAGCGCGCCGCGGGACTCGTCACCGTGGATTCCGGGCCCGCGCACGCGGCCGCGGCGGTCGGTTGTCCGCAGGTCGTGCTGTTCGGGAAGGCGTTGCCTTCTCTCTATCGGCCCTGGGGAGCCGCGGGTGCCGATGTCCGGGTATTGACCGGGCAGGTGGACGGCGAGCCGAGCATGCTTGGAATCTCGGTGGCGGCGGTGACCGACGCGTGGGCGGCGCTCAGGCGCCGCGGGGACGAGGACTAGCGCAGCGCGCGCAGCATGTCCTTCGTGACGAGCACCACGTCTTGCTTGGTGACGAAGAAGCGCTCCTGGTCCAGCTCCGGGTCGTAGCCGATCTGCAGCCCGTCCGGCACGACGCAGTCCTCATCGAGGATGCAGTGTTTGATCTTGCAGCGCCGGCCCACCGTCACGCTCGGCAGCAGCACCGAGCTGTCGATGGAACTCTGCTCCTCGATACGGACGTCGCTCGACAGGAGCGATTGCTTCACGTAGGCGCCCGAGATGATGCATCCCCCGGCGACCATGGAGTTGATCGCCATGCCGCGCCGGCCCTCCTCGTCGAGCACGAATTTTGCCGGCGGATGCTGGGCTTGATACGTCCAGATCGGCCAATGTTGATCGTAGATGTTGAGTTCGGGATTGAGTGCGACGAGCTCCATGTTCGCTTCGTACAGGGCGTCGATGTTGCCCACGTCGCGCCAGTAGTTCTGCGCCCGCGTCTCCACGTCATGGAACGGGTAGGCGAAGACCCGCATTCGGCTGATGGCCGGCGGAATGATGTTGCGGCCGAAATCATGATTGCTCTTGGCATCGTCGGCATCTTCCGCCAGAAGCTTCTCCAGCCGCTCCAGCGCGATGACGTAAATTCCCATGGACGCGCGCGCCATGTTCTTGGCGCCTATGATCGGGTCGGGATTCTGGGGCTTCTCGGCGAACTTCGTCACCCGGTTGATATTGTCGGTGGTCATGATGCCGAACTCCTGCGCGCGGTCGAGCGGCACGTCGACCACTCCCACGGTGATGTCGGCTTCGCATTGTTCGTGATAGGCGATCATCGGACCGTAGTCCATCTTGTAGATGTGATCGCCGGCGAGGATCAGCACATGCGTCGGATTGTGCGATCGTATGAATTCGAGATTCTGATAAACCGAATCGGCCGTGCCCCGGTACCAGTACTCTCCGATCTGCTGCTGGGCGGGAATCAACTCGACGAATTCGCCGAGTTCGCCGCGCAGATAACTCCAGCCCCGCTGGATGTGCTGTATCAGCGGCTGCGCCTTGTATTGAGTGAGCACGGCGATCTGGCGGATGCCGGAATTCACGCAATTGGAGAGCACGAAGTCGATGATGCGGAACTTGCCGCCGAATGGCGTCGCGGGCTTGCAGCGATGCAAGGTCAGCGCCCCGAGTCTTTCGCCGCGCCCGCCCGCCATCACCACCGCCAGGGTGCCGCTCGTCAACCGACTGACGTAGCGTCCCGTGTTCGTTCTGGCGGCGTGTCGCATACCTGTTCAGAGGGTGCCACACTCGGGCATTCCCCGCACCAGGTTTTTGGGGATGATATTCGCGATTGCAGAAAATTCGCGTTTGTTAAACTCGCTCGATGGCTCCGCTCAAGATCTGCATCCTAAGCTCGGAAATCATGCCGTTCGCGAAGACCGGCGGTCTTTCCGACGTCGTCGGAGCATTGGTGCGGGAACTTGCGCAGCTCGGCCACGAAGTTCGAGCCTTCATGCCCTTGTACGCCTCGGTTCGCCGCGCTCATCCGGGGACAAAGCCGGTCCTGGGTCTGCAAAACGTCGGGCTCACCGTCGGCGGCCGGATGTATGCCTTCTCGGTTCGCACCCTGAGCTTGCCGGGCACGAGTATCCCGGTGTACTTCATCGACTGCCCGGCGCTGTTCGACCGCCCGTCGATCTACACCCTCGATCCCGACGAGCATCGGCGGTTCTTGCTCTTCACTCGAGCCGTCATCGAGAGTTGCCTGCGGCGCGGCTTCGCGCCAGATATATTTCATGGCCATGACTGGCATACCGGCTTTTTGCCGTTGTTCCTGAAGACCCTGTATGCACCCGTGCCGCTGTTCGCCGCTTCCAGGTCGGTGCTCACGATCCACAACATCGGCTATCAGGGGATCATTTCACGCGATTTCATCGGCGACCTGGGGCTTGCCGACGCGGAGGCGCAGCTGGATCCGGCGGACCTGCGGGCGGGCATCATCAACCCGTTGAAAACCGGAATAAAATTTGCCGACGAGGTAACCACCGTCAGCCCTACTTACGCGCGCGAGATCACCGAGACCTCGCTCGGAATGGGGATGGAGGCGACGCTGCGGGCGCGCCCGGCTCCGGTCGTGGGTATTTTGAACGGCGTCGATTACCGCGACTGGGACCCTCGGCACGACCCGCACCTCAAGGAGCATTTTTCATCGGAAGATCTCGCGGGCAAGCGCGCCAACAAGCGCGAGCTGCTCGCCGCCAGCCGCCTCGATCGATCACCCGACAGTCCATTGATCGGTATGGTGACCCGGCTGGCGTCCCAAAAGGGCATCGACCTGCTCATCGATGCGCTGCCGAAGGCGCTCGCGGAGCGGGACTTCGGACTGGTCGTCCTGGGCAGCGGAGACGAACGCTACACGGTGTTCTTCGACTCGTTGTCGCAGCAGCATCCTCATCGCGTTGCGTTTCACTCGGCGCATAACGAGGGGCTGGCGCACTTGATCGAGGCGGGCAGCGATATGTTTCTGATGCCTTCTCAGTACGAGCCCTGCGGGCTCAACCAGATGTACAGCTTGCGGTATGGGACGGTCCCGATCGTGCGGCGCACCGGCGGCCTCGCGGACTCGGTGCGGCACTTCGATCCGTCGACCGGCGAGGGTACGGGTTGCGTATTCAACGATTACGACGCGCCGGCCGTCGGATGGGCGCTCAACACCACGCTCGACTGGTTCGCACGCCCGCAAAGCTGGCAGGTGTTGATGCAGAACGGCATGCGGGAGGACTTCTCCTGGGGCCGTCAAGTCGTCCGGTACGTCGAGGTATTCCGCGCCGCGGCGGCTCAACCTGCGCGCTGAAGCAAGGCGTAACGCCGCCCATTGGGCAGCGTGTACAGATGCACGACTTTGAGGTCGGCCGCGGTGGCCCACGGAGGCAGCTTGCCTTCGAGAGGAGCCCTATCAAGGGCGATGCCGAGAGCCTGCGCGATGCGCCGCACGGTCGGCGTCGTGTCTCTCCCCGGCCACTGGGCGACAACGAACGCATTGGGACGGGCGCCGGTCAACTCTTTCAACCGAAGGATGGCGTGATCATCGAGAGGTCCTTTGACCAGATCCACATCCGTTCGAGCATACATGTCTACGATCGCGCGCGTGGTCTCGTCGGGGGCCATCAAAATCAGCGCTCCTCCGGCACTATCGGCCCCCAGAGCGCGTCCGATCGCGGGCAGGTTCTGCCAGGTATCGACACCGCGATAGACGGCCGCGGCGGGCAGCGCGAGCAGCAAGCAGTAGGCGAGCAACGATAAATAGGGACCGCGCAGCATCCGTCCTCGCCGCGCCGCCGCCTCCGCCATGAGCGCGAGCACCCCGGCCGCGATCACGCCGATCACGCCGATCACGACCAGGGCACGGAAGCCGGCGAGCGCTGCGCCCGAGCTTGCGCGCGCGGTGTCGAGCCCGACGACCGCGAGTGCGACCGCGAATCCCAGTGCCGCGAGCAGCACGAGGACAGCGGTGATCCGCACCGCGCGAAGGTCCCAGGCATCGTGCTCGCGCGTGGTCTCGGCCATCCACCAGCCGACCAGAAGGGCGAATCCCGGCATCGCGGGCGCGAGATAGACATTGCGAGCCGTCGCCGCCATCGAGAGCAGCACCATCGTGGGAACGATGCAAGCGGCCGCGAAGCGTACGGGGCGAGTCAGCTCCGCCGGCGCACGGCGTCTCCGCCACGCGCGCCGGGCGGCCGCCGCCACCAGGAAAATCCACGGCCAGAGATAGGTGGGAAGCTCCAGTAAATACTTGCCGGGACTATTGCGGTGTCCGCTCGCGTATTGCAGATCTTGCGGCGCGTCGACGTGCGTGAAACGTCCCGCCAAGTTGTTCCAAAAGAACACTTTGAGATGCTCGAGCCCGTCCTCGCCCCGGTACACGAACCAGACCCAGCCGAGAATCACCGCAGCCTGCAGCGCGAGCCCCGCGTAGAGCTCCCAGCGCAGCAGCTCCCGCCAGCGCCGCTCCCACACCGCCAGTGTGGCGAGGACGAGTACGGGAACCATCCAGGCCGCGGCGCTCTTGCTTAGGAAGCCGGCCGCCAAAGCCGCGTGCATCAGCGTGTAGCCGCGCAGTCGCTCCGCGCTCCCGTCGGCATAGAACCCCCGATAGGCGCCCAGCAAGGCGACGGATACCGCGGCGAGGAGCGGCGCATCGGTGGCGAGCCAAATGGACGCTTGGTAGGAGAGCAGGAAAGTACCGATGGCGGCGGCCGCAGTCCAGCCGGCCAGGGACCCGGCGGCTCGGCGCGCCAGCAGCCCGACGCTCAATGCCGTCAGCAATGCGTAAAGGAGGTTGGGAAGCCGGGCGGCCCAAGCTGCCTTCCCGAACACCCGGATCGCGGCGCCGGCCGCCCAGTAGGTCAAGGGGGGCTTCTCGCAAAAGGCTTCGCCGGCGAGAAGCGGTACGGCCTTGTCGGCCTGCCAGCTCATCCGCCAGGCGATGTCGGCCTCGCGCGGCTCGTCCGGCGTCCAGTAACTGCGTCCGAGAATGCCGACGCACCATGCCAGAGTCAGGGCCAGGGACAAAAGCAGAAGGTGAGAGCGAGGCGGGTTCAGCAAGGCATTATACTTATGAGCCGGACAAGGAGTGGGCATGGCAACTGCTGACTATACTGCACGCGGCACGGTCGCCGTGATTACCCTCGAGAACCCCCCCGTCAACGCGCTCGGCCTGAACGTGCGCCGGGGTATAGCCGACGGCTTGGAGCGCGCGGCGGCCGACGCATCGGTGAGCGCCGTGGTCCTCACCGGCGCGGGCACGACTTTCTGCGGCGGGGCGGACGTGAGCGAATTCGGCTTGCCGGCCATGACCGCATCGCCTCATCTCACCGATCTTTGCGATCTGGTCGAGAGTTTCCCCAAGCCCGTGATCGCCGCGTTGAACGGCCTCGCGCTCGGCGGCGGATTGGAACTTGCGATGTGTTGCCACTACCGCGTGGCGCTCGCGACGGCGCAGGTGGGATTGCCCGAGGTGAAACTCGGCATTTTGCCGGGCGCCGGCGGCACGCAGCGGTTGCCGCGTCTCGTCGGCCCGGAGCGGGCCTTGAACATGATCGTCAGCGGCACGCCGGTATCGGCGCGCGAGCTCGCGGGCACGGCGCTCTTCGATGAAATTGCCGAGGCCGATGTGCTGTCGGCGGCGACCGCCTTCGCGCAGCGGGCCGTCGAGGCGAAGATGCCGCTGAAGAAGGCGCGCGAGGTCAAGATCAAGTTTCCCAACGCCGAGGCATTCTTCGACTTCGCGCGCGGGGCGGTTGCGCCGCTCGCGAAAAATTACCCGGCGCCCGGCAAGTGCATCGATGCCGTGGAGGCGGCGGTCCTCAAGCCGTTCGACGAAGGCATGAAGATCGAGCGTGCCGCCTTCACCGAATTGCTGAGCAGCCCGGAATCGAAAGCGCTGCGGCATGTGTTCTTCGCCATCCGCGCGGCCTCCAAGGTTCCCGACGTACCGTCCGCGACGCCGCTTCGAGCCGTCGAGTCGGTGGCGGTCATTGGCGCGGGCACCATGGGCGGCGGTATCGCCATGAATTTCGCGAATGCGGGTCTGCCCGTCATCGTGCTCGAGACGACTCAAGCCGCGCTCGACAAGGGGCTCGGCGTCGTGCGCAAGAATTACGAGGGAACGCTCAAGAAGGGCCGGTTGAGTCAAAAGGACTTCGACAAGCGGCTCGGTCTCATCAAGGGCACGCTCTCCTACGACGACATCGCGCGGGCGGACCTCGTGATCGAGGCGGTGTTCGAGGACATGCAGGTGAAAAAGAAGGTGTTCGAGACACTCGACGCCAAGGCGAAACCCGGGGCGATACTGGCCTCCAATACCTCGACGCTCGATCTGGACAAAATAGCCGCCGTCACGCGCCGGCCGGGCGATGTGGTTGGCCTGCATTTCTTCAGCCCCGCGAACGTGACCAAGCTCCTGGAGATCGTGCGCGGGGCGAACACGGGCAAAGATGTCCTTGCGACGAGCCTCGGCATCGCGAAGCAGATCAAGAAGATCGGCGTGGTCTCCGGAGTCTGCGACGGCTTCATCGGCAACCGCATGTTGAACGCCTATTTTCGGCAAATGGATTTCCTGCTCGACCAGGGCGCTCTCCCGCAGCAAATCGACAAGGCCCTCGAGACATTCGGCTTCGCCATGGGACCGTTTCGGGTCGCCGACCTCGCGGGCAATGACATCGGCTGGTCGATCCGCAAGCGCCTGTATGCCGAATATCCCGATCGGGTGTTTTCGAAGATCCCGGATCGAATCTGCGAGCTCGGCCGGTTCGGACAGAAAACGGGCGCGGGTTGGTACGACTACAAACCCGGCGATCGGAATGCGCTCCCGTCGGAGGTGGTGACCAAGATCATCCTGGAAGAGTCGGGTCGTCTCGGCCTCGCGCGGCGCAAGATCGCCGACGAAGAAATCATCGAGCGCGCGCTCTACGCCTTGATCAACGAGGGAGCCCGAATTCTGGAGGAAGGCATCGCGCTGCGCTCCTCCGACATCGACGTGGTGTATATCGCGGGCTATGGCTTTCCGGATTTTCGAGGCGGCCCGATGTTTTATGCCGACACCGTCGGATTGCCGAACGTACTGCGTGCGATGCGCGGGTTCGCGAGGGGATATCAGCCCGATGCATGGCGTCCCGCCCCGCTCCTTACGAAACTGGCTGCTGAGAACGGCAGCTTCACCGGCTGGAGAAAGCAATCATGACCGACGCAGTCATCGTTTCGACCGCCCGCACCGGACTCGCAAAGTCGTGGCGGGGTTCGCTCAACATGTCGCATCCCGTTGCCTATACGGGTCATGTGCTGCAACACGCGATCGAGCGCGCCCGCATCGATCCGGCCGAGGTAGAGGACGTGATCGTGGGCGCGACCTTCCTGGAGGGCGCATCGGGCGCGAACGTCGCGCGGCAGGTGGGACTTCGCGCCGGTTGCCCGGTCACGACGGCGGGCGTGTCGGTGAACCGCTTTTGCTCGTCGGGGCTGCAGACCATCGCCCTGGCGGCGCAGCGGGTCATGGCGGGCGAGGGCGAGATATTCGCGGCCGGCGGTCTGGAATCGATTTCCTGCGTCCAGAATCAAGCCAACACGCGGATGCTGAAAGAGGATTGGGTCGTCCAGCACAAGCCCGAGGTCTACTGGAACATGCTGCAAACCGCCGAGACGGTGGCGAAGCGTTACGGCATTGGGCGTGAGGCGCAGGACGAATACGGGGTACAGAGCCAGTTGCGCGCCGCCGCGGCGCAAGCAGCGGGCCGCTTCCAGGCGGAGATCGTGCCGTTCACCACGACCATGGCCGTGGCGGACAAGAATGCCGGGACGATCGCGACCAGCGAAGTCACCCTGAGCGCCGACGAGGGCATTCGGCCCGACACGACGTACGAGGGCGTGGCGAAGATTCGTCCCGCAATTCCCGGCGGTGTGATCGCGGCGGGCAACGCCAGCCAATTCTCCGACGGCGCTTCCATGTGCATCGTGATGGATGCGAAGCGAGCCGAACAGAAGGGACTGACGCCGTTGGGGATTTTCCGCGGGTTTCAAGTCGCCGGATGCGAGCCCGACGAGATGGGGATCGGTCCGGTGTTCGCCGTGCCTAAGCTGCTCGCCAAGGCGGGCCTGAAGGTCGAGGACATCGGCTTGTGGGAGTTGAACGAGGCATTCGCCGTGCAGGTGATCTATTGCCGCGATCGGCTCGGCATCCCCAACGACCGTCTGAACGTCGACGGCGGCGCGATCGCCGTCGGGCACCCTTATGGCGTGTCGGGCTCGCGGCTCGCGGGCCACGCGCTGATCGAAGGCAAGCGGCGCGGCGTCAAATACGTGGTGGTCACCATGTGCATCGGCGGCGGCATGGGAGCGGCAGGCTTGTTCGAGGTGGCGTAGGGCTCTAGAAGGCGCGGCGCATGATTCTCTACGGTTACTCGATGAGCTCCGCCTCGTACCGGGTGCGGATCGCGGTGGCCTTGAAACGCATCGCGGTGACCATGGTGACGAAGCAGCTGCGCCGCGGCGAGCATCGTCTCAAGGACTTTCTGCAGGTGAATCCCCAGGGTTTCGTTCCGGCGCTACGGCTCGACGACGGACGAGTGCTCACCCAGTCTCTCGCCATCGTCGAATACCTCGACGAGGTCTATCCGGAGCCTCCGTTGTTGCCCGCGTCGCCCGTGGACCGCGCACGGGTGCGCGGCATGGCCCAGCTCATCGGCTGCGATATTCATCCGTTGAACAACCTGCGAGTGCTGCAATATCTGGAGGGTCCGCTCGCGCAAACGGCGAGTACGCGCGATGCCTGGTACCGCCATTGGATCGCGTGCGGGTTCGCGGCGCTCGAGGAAATACTCGCGCGCGACGCATCGAGAGGACGGTTTTGCTTCGGCGAATCGCCGACGATCGCCGATGTTTTCCTGGTGCCGCAAGTGTTCAACGCGCGGCGCTTCTCGGTCGACCTGAGCCCCTATCCGCGCATCGTCGCCATCGACACCGCGTGCCGCGAAATAGCGGCGTTCGCGAGTGCGGCGCCCGAAAAGCAGACGTAATCGACTCCTACACGGAAGGCGGCACATGACCTACGACGGGTCGCAGCCCGCCGGGAGAGAATATCCTGTAGTTGCCGCACGGGGGCATGCATGTTCAGGACCTCCCTTTTCAGCCCGGTCCTCGCCGCGGCGATGTTTTGCGGGTGCAATTCGCAGTCGCCGCCTCCGCCGCAGTCGCCGGCGGCCCAGCAGGAGGAGGCTCGCGCAGCGGAGCGGAAGGCCGCGAGCGTGGAAGCCGAGATGAACAAGAACGCCCAGTCCGAGGACATCGCCAAAAAGCCCGATGCGGGCGAGGACGAATCCGCGGGGCACCCGAAGGAGCCTGCACCGCCGCAGTGAAGTTAGAGAGGCGGAATCCCGCGTCGGATAGCGGCGGAGAACGCCGGATTCAGGTCGGCGGCGCGGGCCCGCTCGCTGATATAACCCAGGGTGCGCAGCTCATCGAGAGAACGGCGCGTGTCGAGCCCCCCGACGCCGTATACGTACTCGGGCATGTAGCCCGACAGCCACAGCCGATAACTCAGGGGCAGCGGCCCGACCGTGCGCCTCAGCATCTTGTACACCAGAATGGTGCAGTTGCGGGTGAGGGTGTGGTAGAAGCGCGGCTTGTTCACCAAGCTGTTGGCTTCGTCGACATATGCCAAGAGCAGCGAGCGCATCGCCGAGGGCGCTATCCGCAGGCGATACAGATAGGTCCTTTCGAGCCGCACATTGGTGCGCAAATAGACGATGTCGCGCTCATCGGCTGCGATCACGCTGAGCTCGAATTCCTTGAAGAATCCGCCGATCTCAGAGAACGTCTTGGTGCGCTCGCGCCGAATCTCGACGGAGAAGACCACGTGGTCGCCATCGTCGAAGCCGAAGGAGATCAGCGTGTGGGCGATCGCATGAGTCGACCAGTACGACATGATCATGTCGAGCGAAACGAGGCGGTCCAGGTCGTAACGGCGGGTTTCCCAGCGCTGAGTGTAATCGGCGGCGGCGCGCCACGCGAAATTGCGCACGTTGCAGAGAGTGAGGTGATTGCCGTCGATCGTGCCGTGCGTTACCCGCGCCACGTCATCCGCCCAGTCGCGGTCGTTCGAGGGCGACAGGCTCCTCCACCACATCAGAAGGACTGCATAGCCGGCGGCGAAGAAGGAGAGTCCGGATACGAGCCAGCCGCACCACGCGACCGCTATGCAGAGAATGCCGAATGCCGCCCAGAGCGCCGACAGGGATGACTTCCAACCGCGTCCGCCCGGCGCCTGGTACCAGAGCGCCAGCGCACCCCAGGCCGAGACCAACCCCATGACTAGCGTGACTAAAACGTGGGTCACGATGCCGGCGGTGCCTGCGCTAGCGAACGCCGCGCTCGCTCAAGAATTTGCCGAGAATGCGCGCGGTATGGCTCTTCGCCGCCTTGCGCGCAATCGCATCCGGGTCTCCTTCCGCGACGACACGTCCGCCACCTCCGCCTCCCTCCGGCCCGAGATCGACGATCCAATCGGCTTCCGCCATGACATCCAGGTTGTGCTCGATCACCACCACCGTATTACCTGCATCCACGAGACGCTGCAATACCTTGATGAGCTTCTCCACGTCCGCCATGTGCAGCCCGACCGTCGGCTCATCGAGCACGTACAGTGTGTGCTGGCCCTCGCGGCGCGCCGTGTCGAGCCCCACGAAGTCGGTTCGCGTCTTGGAAAGCTCGGTCACGAGCTTGATGCGCTGACTTTCGCCTCCGGAGAGCGTGGGACTCGGCTGGCCGAGACTCAAGTAACCGAGACCGACATCGGCCAGGAGCTGCAGCGGATGATGGATGCTCCGCTGCGCGCGGAAGAATTCCACGGCGTCGTCGACACTGAGCGCCAGCGTCTCGCCGATGCTCTTGCCCTTGAACAAGATGCTCAGGGTTTCCGGATTGAACCGCCGGCCACCGCACACGTCGCAGAGCACCTGCACGTCGGGCAGGAAGCTCATCTCGATGCGCTGCATGCCCTGTCCCTCGCAAGCCTCGCACCGGCCCCCGGCGGTGTTGAATGAAAATCGGCTGGCGGTGAACCCGCGGATGCGCGCTTCGGTCGTCTCCGCATAGAGCCGCCGGATCGAATCCCAGAAGCCGATATAGGTTGCCGGGCACGAGCGCGGGGTCTTGCCGATGGGCGTTTGATCGACCTCGAGCACCCGGCTGATCGATTGCCAGCCGCCGATCGAGTCGCATCCTTCCACGGACACCTCGGCGCCGCGCGCGCGCTCGGCACGCGTGGGCCGCGCCACCAGCCGCTTGAGATTTCCGAGCAGCACGTCGCGGGCCAGCGAGGATTTGCCGGATCCGGAGACACCGGTCACCACTGTCAGGCGGCCGAGCGGGATGCGCGCATCCACTCCCCGCAGGTTATGCAGGCTTGCGCCGGCGATTCGAATGGACGGCGTATCGCGGTCGACCGGGCGCCGGCGGCCCCTGGAATGCCGCAGCGGCGCCGCGAGACAGCGGCCCGTGGGCGAGTCGGCCAGCTTCGCGAGCTCCGCGGCGGTTCCTTGCGCCACCACGTGCCCGCCGCGGGTGCCGGCGCCCGGACCCAGATCGATGACGTGATCGGCCCGGCGGATCGTGTCCTCGTCGTGCTCGACCACCACCAACGTGTTGCCCTTGCGGCGAAGACGGTCCAGCGTATCGAGCAGAATGGCATTGTCGCGGGGGTGCAATCCGATGGTGGGCTCGTCGAGCACGTAGCACACTCCCTGCAGGTTGGAGCCGAGCTGCGCCGCCAAACGGATGCGCTGCGCCTCGCCTCCCGACAGCGTCGGCGCCGCGCGATCGAGCTGCAGATAGCCGAGTCCCACGTCGCAGAGAAACGCGGTGCGGGAGCCGAGCTCCGCAACAAGGTCTCGAGCGATCTCGAGCTCGCGTCCCGCCAACTTGAATTTACGCAAGGCGGCCGCAAACTCCTCCACCGGTAAATTCGTGAGGTCCGCGATCGAGAGGCCGCGGAACAATACGTTCCTCGCCACGGGGTTGAGACGCGCGCCGCCGCAGTCGGGGCAGGAAACCGGCTCTCCGGCGGCGGCGTCACTCGATGCCTGCCACTGCGATTCCTCGCCGGTTTGTTCCGCGTCGAACTCATCGAGCTTGGAGCCCGTGCCGAAGCAGCTCTTGCACCAGCCATGACGCGAGTTGAACGAGAACAGGCGCGGGTCGAGCTCCGGAAAGCCGGTGCCGCAGTTCGGGCAGGCGCGCTTGGTGGAAAAGACGGCGGGGACTTCGTCCTTGGCGGCGCTCGCCGCCGATGGCAGCACCTGGACGACGCCCCGTCCATGCTCCAACGCGGCGGCAAGAGCTTGGCGCAATTCGGGTTCGCCTTGCGGCTTGACGGTCATCGTGGCCACCGGCAGCTCGATGTTGTGCTCGACGAATCGGTCGAGACGCGGCCATTTCGCCGTGGGAAGCATAGTCCCGTCGACACGCAGCTCGGCGAATCCCTTGCCACGCATCGCTTTGGCGAGCGCGGTGTACAGGCCCTTGCGCGCCACGATGAGCGGCGCCAGCAAGGTGATCCTGCGCCCCCGGTATTCCTCGAGCAGCCGGGCCGCGATGGCGTCGGCGGATTGAGGCTCGATGCGCGCGCGGCAGGCCGGGCAGTACTGCACGCCCAGCTTGACGTATAGCAGGCGCAGGAAGTGATACAGCTCGGTGAGCGTCGCGACGGTGCTCTTGCGCCCGCCGCGGCTGGTACGCTGCTCGATGGCGACCGTCGGCGGTATGCCGAAAATCGCGTCCACATCGGGACGGGAGGCCGGCTGTACGAACTGCCGCGCATACGCGTTCAGCGATTCGAGGTATCTGCGCTGTCCTTCGGCGAACAGGATGTCGAATGCGAGAGTGCTCTTGCCGCTGCCGGACACGCCGGTGATGACGGTGAAGCGGTTGCGGCCGAGATTCACGTCGATGTCCTTGAGATTGTGCTCGCGAGCGCCGCGGATCTCGATGGCTCGAGGCGCGGCGGCGGCCGTTTCCCCGGCATCGCTCACGCCGGCGCCGAACGAGGCGGCGGGATCGATGCTCTCCAAGAGCGCGCGGCCGGTGTGCGAGGCGGGCAGCCGCATGAGGTCCTCGGGCGTGCCCACCCCCACCACCGATCCGCCGGCGTCGCCGCCCTCCGGGCCCAGGTCGATGATCCAGTCGGCGGCGCGCACCACGTCCAAATTGTGCTCGATGACGAGCAGCGAATGGCCGGCGTCGATCAACCGGCGGAATGCGCGCAGCAGCTTCGCGACATCGTCGAAGTGCAGCCCGGTGGTCGGCTCGTCGAACAGGAAGAGCGAGCCGCGCCGCAGCCCTCGGCCGTCGCCGTTGCGTTTGGATTTCTTGGCCGATCGCGACTTTACCGCGGTGAGCATCGCGTTTTCGGCCAGATGACCGGAAAGCTTCAGGCGCTGGGCCTCGCCTCCCGAGAGCGTGGGCACGGGTTGGCCGAGGCGCAGATAATCGAGCCCCACTTCGGCGAGCGGCGCCAGGCGCAGACAGACCTCCGGGTCGTCCCGGAATATCTTCAAGGCCTCGGACACCGTGAGATCGAGAACGTCGGCAATGCTCAGGGGCGGTGAGTCGCCGCGGGATAGCTTGATCTCGAGTATCTCGGCGCGGTAGCGCCGCCCATTGCAATCCGGACACCGCAGGTACACGTCCGACAGGAATTGCATTTCCACGTGCTCGAATCCGTTGCCGCCGCAACCGGGGCATCGGCCGTTGCCGGAGTTGAAGCTGAACGTGCCGGCGGTGTATTTGCGCTCGCGCGCCTCGGGAAGCTTCGCAAACAGGTCGCGGATCGCATCGAAGGCGCCCACGTAGCTCGCAGGATTGGAGCGTGTGGTGCGGCCGATGCTGGTTTGATCGACCATCACGACATCGCCGATCAGGTCGGTGCCCTCGATGAGCCGGTGGGCGCCGGGATTTTCCGTGGGCTTGCCGTACGCGCGTCTCAATGCGGGATATAGAACGTCGTGCACCAGCGTGGACTTGCCGGATCCGCTGACGCCCGTGACGCACACCAGGCGATTGAGCGGAATATCCACGTCGATATTCCGGAGGTTGTGCTCCCGGGCGCCTTCGATCCGCAGCGTGCCGGGCGATGCGGTACGCGCGGCGGCGGGCGGTATTTCGACGCGGCGGCGATGGAGCAAATAATCGGCGGTCAGCGAGCCCTTCGCCTTTGCGAGCGCGCCGGCGCGGCCCTGAAACACGATCTCACCGCCATGCTCCCCGGGACCCGGCCCGATGTCGATCAGCCGATCAGCGGCTTGCATCACCTTGGGATCATGCTCGACCACGATGAGCGTGTTGCCGGCGTCCCGGAGCCTTTGCATGACGCCGACGATACGGCCGACGTCGCGTGCATGCAGGCCGATGGAGGGCTCGTCGAGTACGAACAGCGTATTCACCAGCGAGGTGCCGAGCGCCGTGGTGAGATTGATCCTCTGCACCTCGCCTCCCGACAGCGTGCGCGATTGGCGGTCGAGGTTGAGATAGCCGAGGCCGACGTCGGTCAGGTATTTGAGACGCGTACGGATTTCGTTCAGCAAAAGATCGGTCGCCTCGTCGAGAGGCGGCGGCAAGGTCAGTCCGGCAAAGAAGCGCAGATTGCGATCGATGGGGGCGAGCATCACGTCGCGGATGCTGATGCCCGGGGAGCCGATCCGCCACAGAAGCGCCTCGGGTTTCAGCCGCGATCCCTGGCATGCAGTACATTCGGTGTACGAGCGGTAACGCGACAGCAAGACGCGAATGTGCATCTTGTACGCCTTGGTCTCGAGCCAGGCGAAGAAGCGCCGCACTCCGTACCAGACGTTCTTGGTCCATTCGCCTTCGCCGTCGAGCGTCCAGGCGCGCTCTGCGTCGCTGAGGTCGCGCCACGGCGTATCGACCGGGATGCCGCGCTTGCGGGCGAATTTGAGGAGGTCCGCCTGGCATTCCTTATAGGACTCGGTCTGCCACGGCTTGATGGCGCCGTCCCGCAGCGACAGCGCCGTATTCGGAATGACCAGGCCGTAGTCGACGCCGATGATGCGGCCGAAACCCCGGCAGGACTCGCAGGCGCCGATGGGCGAATTGAAACTGAACGTGCTCGGCGTGGGGTCCTTGTAGCTGATGTCGCAGTCCGGGCAGTGCAATTCCGTCGAATATCGCCAGGGCGCCCCGACTGCGCCGTCCTCGCCTTGGGGATACACATCGAGGCGTCCTTGGCCGACCTTGAGCGCCGCCTCGATGGCGTCGTTCGCGCGGGCCGGATCGACGGAGGACCAGCGGAATCGATCCTGGAGCATTTGGAGGACGCCGCCGCGCTGCTCGTGGATACGGGTGTAGCCCTGCGCGGCCAGGAGCTTCTGGATTTCCGCCGCGTCGAAATTCTTGGGGATCGGCACGGGGAAGGTGAGCAGCAGGCGCGGATCGCCCGCCGCGCGAGCGCGCTCATTCAGTCCGGCACGGATGGTATCGACGGTGTCGCGTCGCACGGAATGCCCGCAGCCCCGACAATGCAGGGTCGCCGCGCGCGCGAACAGCAGCTTGAAGTGATCGTTGAGCTCGGTCATGGTGCCGACGGTCGAGCGAGACGTGCGCACCGGATTGGTCTGATCTATGGCAATCGCGGGCGGAATGCCCTCGATCGCATCGACCACCGGACGATCCATTCGATCGAGGAACTGCCGCGCATACGGCGAGAACGTCTCGACATAGCGGCGCTGGCCCTCCGCGTACAGGGTGTCGAATACCAATGACGATTTTCCCGAACCGCTGACACCCGTCACGACGATCAGTTCGTTGATCGGGAGATCGAGGTCGAGATTCTTGAGGTTGTTCTGACGGGCGCCGCGAATGCGGATGGCATCCGGGCGTGACGAATCATTGGGTGGCATGGATGATTTATTTTACCGGGAATCAGCGGCAGGCGAGGGGCTGAGTCGCCGGCGTTTTCGGCGCCGAGTTATACAGTGTTCGCGAGCTTCAACTACTGGATGAAAGCGTCGACAACGATCGCGCGAGACGCGGGCCGTTAGCGATGAGTGGTGATTGCAGAGCGGAGGGTTGCGGCGCGCGACGGAGCAGGTGTATCTGAGTGTTTGGCCGACATAATCAATTGTTTTTTATGGTAATTATGGCATGATACTGGATGTATAAACAGCCTATGGAGGAGCCATGGACGGAGCGAATTCAGAAGCGACGGAGCTGCCGCTCGATGAGCTCGAGGCGCGCATCACCGAACTCTGCGGGCACTTGAATGCCGCGCAATATCGCTGGCTGGTGCTGATCCGGGAGTTCGATCGGCGCCTCGGTTGGGGGGACGGGAAGCTGGCCTCGTGCGCGCATTGGCTGAACTTCAAATGCGGACTGAACTTGGGGCGGCGCGCGAAAAAGTGCGCGTGGCACACGCGTTGGAGAAGCTGCCGTTGATTGCCGCGAGCATGGCGCGCGGGGAATTGAGTTACTCGAAGGTGCGGGCGCTCACGCGGGTGGCGTGCCGGGAGACGGAGCGGGATCTGCTGAACATTGCCCTGCACGGCACCGCGCATCACGTGGAGAAGACCGCGCGGCTGTTTAGACGCGCGATGCAGGCGGCGGAGCTGTCGCGGGAGGCGAGCCAGCAGGAGAGCCGAGGCCTCTCGTACCACTGGGAGGAGGACGGGAGCCTGGTGCTGAAGGCAAGGCTCCCCGCCGCCGGCGGAGCGCTGGTGATGAAGGCGTTGGAGGCGGCGCTCGCGCAGGTGCCTGCGCACGAGGTGCGCGTGGAGAGCAGCGAGGAATGGCCGATCGCCCACGCGGCGCGGCGGGCCGATGCCTTGGTGCGGATGGCGGAGAGCGCCTTGCAGGGGCGAGGGCGCGATGCCAAGAGCGCCGAGCACTATCAAGTGGTGATTCATGTCGATGCGGAGAGCTTAACCTCGAGCACCACATCGAGCATTGGGCGGAGGGTGGCAAGACGGAGCTTTCGAACCTGGTGACGCTCTGCCGCTGGCATCACCGGCTGTTGCACGAAGGCGGGATACAGGTGCGAGCGCGCCCGGGCGGGGGCTGGCGTTTCATGAAGTCCGACGGGGAGGAGTTCGCTCCGGTGCGGGTGGATCCTCTGACCTACTACCGCGGGACGGAGATCGAGCAGACGCATCGAGGCGAGGGGCCGGTGGTCACCGACACCACCGCGGCGACGCGCTGGCGCGGGGAGCGGATGGACTATGACCACGGAATCATGCTGCTCTGTCTGAAGGCCGAGCGGGCCCGGGAAGAGAGCGTCGATGGGGAAGTCGACGACGCCGATACGGCGCCGCCGGACGTTTCCGCGGAAACGTTGGATCTTGGGCGGTCGCGCCATGACGATGGGTGAGGCTGACCGTGCAACGGGCGGTTTTCCTTTTTCAGGCCGCCGCGCCTAGACTGACGGCCCCGCGATCACCCGAGATATACCCATGGCATTTTCGCTATATGACGCCACGATTCCCTCGTACTTGCAGCTTCTCACTGCGGTTTCCGCCCTGTTGGACAAGGCGCAAACATTCTGCGCGGACAAGGCTATCGCGCCCAAAGATCTGATCGAGGCGCGGCTGACGGAGGACATGCTTCCCTTTGCTTACCAAGTCAAATCCACGGCGGTTCACTCGCTGGGGGCCATCGAGGGCGTGCGTCGCGGCGTGTTTGTTCCGGATCAGACGGAGCCGCCCGATAGCTTCGCGGCACTGAAGTCGCGGACCACGGAGACGATCGAGGCGCTCCGGGCCATCGACCGCAGCGAGATCGACGGTTTCGTCGGGCGCGACATGCGGTTCGCATTCGGGACGCGGCAGATAGAATTTACGGCGGAGAATTTTCTGCTGTCGTTCTCGCAGCCGAATTTTTATTTTCATGCGGCCACCACATACGACATCTTGCGATGGAAGGGTGTGCCGATCGGCAAGCGCGATTTTATCGGGAGCGTGCGCAAGAAGCCGTAAAGACCGCGGCTCCGGTCGGTTAGGGCGGGTCTCGGTGAGCATTGAGACCGAATATGGCGTCCCGCTTAAAGCCGAAGAGCTGAAAGGAGGCAGCTTCCGTGTCGCGCCGATGAAGTGCGATTGCACCGCTCTTGGCGAGGGTTGCCAGGGTGTCGGGTTGATTTGACACAAAGGTCCATTGGCTGGCCGGATCATGACCGGAATCGGTCGCTATCGCAGAGGCCAAGCCGGACAGCAGAGTGTTCGCCGTCAGCGAATATACCAACATCGCCTCATGCACCAAGGCCGTGTCAACGATATTCAAGGCGAGGCACAGCCGGCGCTTGAGGTCCGCGTCGAGGGCGTCCGCTGCCCGGCATGATTCAATGTCTCGCCGGATTACCTCATCCGTCAGCGCTCCCCGATGCTGCAACATGGGGTGATCCTTGGTCCATGCCTCCGGCGGACAGGCCTTGTTCTCGGGCTTGAGCGCGACGAAGGGGTTGATTTCCGCCGGATAAATGCGGCACACGAGGGGTCGATCCTCGTAAATGCCACAATGATTATCCGCCAGAAGGTTGGGACAGGCTCCGACGACATTCGCAACGAGCATGACCACGACCCGCGTTGGCATCGATCCGCTCATGGCCGCGAAGGAGCGTCGTTTGAAATGGAGCGCTCTTGGGTCGCTGTCCATCGCTGTCGGCCAGGGGGAGGCCTCGCAGAGCAGTTGCACGTCGTGACCGCGATTGAGCCACTTGATTGCTTCCGCCACAGTCAGCGGAATCTTGGTGTCGCGGCAACATTTCCCGCACTGGGTACACTTGAAGTGTATGTTCACACCGATGTCCCTTAGTCCGACCCCGTGCTGCAACGCGATGCAGCCGCCGCTCAAGTTCCAACACGCCTTGCCGTTACTTTGTACTGCAAAGTTTATCGGAGTCTACCCCTTTCGCTTTGACATAAGAGGCAGAAGTCCACAATGAGCATCTCCAGCGTCTCCCCTTCCGTTGCGCCCCCCATTGCCCCTACCTCTGCCGGCAAGACACCGGCGAGCCCGGCCCAGCAGGCCGGCAAGCCCGGCGGCGCCGCCCGCCGTCAACTAGGGCGCTGACAGCGACGGCGATCATGACGGCAGCGGCGGCCGGATCAACGTCACGGCCTGAATTGGGTATCGCATAAGGAGGCCCGCGATAAGCGGTTCATTGAACCGGCGTTTGCGCCTGCAGATAGACTGAACGCTCGGTCGTGGTGTTCTTGCCCGATTCGACCGTCGGGCGGGGCATCTGCTCGAAGAATTGACTCTCGTCGGGAGTGAATTGCTCCGCGAGGATCTGCTTCAGGGAGGGTGCCCATGGATGCGGTGAAGTCCCAAGAAAGACATCCCAGGACGTGATGAGCGATGGCATCACGTCCATATGCAGCTGCAGGTGAATCTGCGCAAAGCCCGCCGTGCGAACCATGTTGAGCAAATCTCGCTCCGAATAATTGGCGATCGGGCTCTGCGCGCAGGCCGCCTCGGTGTCAGGAAATTGAGCCGCCTTCCAGCGATGCAGAAGCGTCAAGAAGCGATCGACCGGATGGGATCGATCCTCGACGCGCTTTCTCAAAGCTCTGGCGTAGAAAGCGTCGTCTTGAAGAATGGGCTCCGCGATCGAGAGGCGGCCGCCCGGCTTAAGGATGCGGAAAAATTCACTTAGCGCCGCCTTCTTGTCGGCAACGTAAGCGAGGACCGCTCGGGTCGTCACGACATCGACCGACCCATCCGCGATCCCCTTGAGGTCATCGGCCGAGCATTCGAGGAAGGTGCATTGCGGCCGAACGTTGCGCTGCACGGCCATGGATTCTGCATATCGCAACATGGGCGCCGATACATCGGTGAGCGTGACCCGCAGCGACGGGCCAATCCGGTCGATGGCACGGAACGCCACCAGACCTTCGCCGGCACCGACGTCGACCAGGGTCATGCCGGCAGCGAGCTGCGCACCGTCCAGAACACGATCCGCGTAGCCTTCAACGACGCCCTGGACCACCTTGGCATAATCGGAATCGTCCGCGTGACGACGATGCAGGAGCCATCCGGACCATACGTCCGGTTCGAGGTAGTTCTCGTCCATTACGCTTTATGAAGCAACACAGGGGTCATGGCTCCTCCTTGGCACACGCACTCGCACTTTGACTCACGGAGCCGCCGGTGGAGGTCGGGCATCGGGCTCTTCCCACGCAACGCGAGGTCAAGCCTACTCCATCTAGCGCCCCGCGAATTGCTCCATCATGAGGCCGGTCCCGCCGCGCGTGACATGCGCGACGATGGCGGTGCGCCGATGTATTTTGGTGATCAATCCCAAGTTGATGGCGAACGCAAGCTGCACTTGCTGTCCTTTGCGAAGACCGAGGTTCTCGGTCTCGACGAACACGCCGTTGGCGCTCAGATTCTTCGCCTTGCAGATGCGGCTCTTGCGACCCGACATGACTACATACACGGTGGTGCGTGCGCGATGACGAGTATGAAGACGACGCTCCATCCGAGGGACCCTTTGTTGGCCGTGTGACGAAGTAGCCATTATGCACATCCGGTTGTCGTTCGCGAAGAGCTCGTTGCGCACGTTATTCGATAAGTAAAATCCGGCCGGATGATGTCCAAGGCAAGCAGATGGCTTGGACGACCGGCAGTCGGACGGTGCTGACGGAAAATCGCCGCAGAGAGAGGCCGCAGAGAGGCCGCAGAGGAGGGAGGAGGGGGTTGATCGACCCTCCGAGAAATCGCGCGCTTAGGCTACGTCCTTGCGCCGAATCGCGAGCTGTTCTGGAGCTTCGATCCCCATTTTGACCCGCCGGCCGCTACCGCCGAGCAAGGTGATCAATATGGGGCCGTTCGCGAACAGTTGCGCGAGCGTCATGGTCGCATCCACTCCGTCGGCGGGTTGGATGACGATGGATTCATCGGCGCGGCGGCTGAGGACCAACATGGTTCAGGCCTTGGCCAGCGCACGCAGCGCCTTGGCGAAGGTTTTGCCTTGCGGCGTGTAGGTGAGCGTTGATGTGCCGCGCACGATGCCAAGCAGCTGACTGATTTGCCCTTGCCGCAAATTGATGATGTAGCCGTTGACTTCGTTCGCGGTTCGGCAGCCGGCAATCACTTCCATCAAGGTGCGCCAGCGTTCGGCGACGGTGGCAGCGATGCTCGTTCCTCGAGGAACTCGGGCGCCGGGAAGGCCCTGTTCCGCAGCCACTGAAACCGCGCGGCGTTCGTCCTCGAGCTTTTCGATGTCGGCCAACAGGCGCGTCTTTTCGGCGGCTTGTTGTTCGACCGCCTGGGGAGAGGCGCCGGTCAGTGCGGCGCGTTCGGCATCCAATGTGGCGGCCAGCGTACGCGCGACCTCGATCTCGCGATCAAGCAAGTCCTCGAGACGGTGGCGCGCATCTTCTTTCATGGTGTTACTTCAGCCCATTCTCGAATTGAAGCATCTTGTTCGCGACGCTCGCGGAGTCGACTTGATAGGTGCCGTTGGCGATCGATTGCTTGATCGAAGACACCTTCGCCGAGTTGACGACTGGGGCTTGGGCGATGGCGTCGGACAACTTCTGCAACGAACGCGCGGATGTGGTCAGGGTCACCTGATCGCCCGTCTGCGAGGTCGACGATTGCGTGGCCGCGTCTGTCTGGCTCTTGTCAGCGACGCTGCCGGTGCTCGAACCCTGGGGAGGCGCGAGTGGCTCCGACGTTGAGTATCCACCGATCTTAGCTGGCACCGAAGTCTCTCCTGGGCGAGCGTTAGCCCTTGCCCTCGTTATCGTCAGGGAATGGATGATCTTTAGCCATCGCGATCAAAACCACCGTCTGGAACTGTTATCGGCTGTGACGCGGTTCACTTAAGTGCTATTGCAAAATAATTTCGACTACCTGCTGGGAACGCGCGATTCCTTCGACAACTTTCCCGGACGACAGATTTTCGACTTTAACCCGTTGATTAATCAAGCCATCGCTCAGGGCGCGGCCTTGCATGGAGACGCTCATGCCGCCGGCGTCGGCAATCAGGGTGACCGTTTGGCCGCGCTGGACCGCTTTGGTGCCGAGCAAAAGCTGATTCGTGATGACCGCCCCGCTGGAGATCGGCCGGCCGGCGGTCAATCCCACAGTGACCGCCGGGTCGTCCATATACCCCGGAGGGAGATCGGAGATATCGCGCTGCTCGGTGCGCACATCGTTCGCCGTCAAGACGCTGCCGGCGACGATCGCATGCGCGGCAATGGTCACTTGAGAAGTGCCCACCACGCGGACCGGAACGTAGATATGCCACGGGGGGGTGCCGGGACAGCTCAGCTCGACCAGGATGCGATCACGCATCTGTCCGCCGGGGCTCACGGACGGCTTCACGGGCTGACTGCAGCGCCCCAGGCGGGTAATGGCGCTGATGGGGCCGGCGACCAGCCGCTCATGCGGCGTCAGGGCCGGCAAGTGCAAGGAGGCCTCGGAGCGCGCGAGCGCCTCCAGTTGGTGGTTGTCCTGCAGGTCCGACGGCGCCTCGGTGGCCGATACCGAGGGCCGAGCCGCTAGAACCGCTCCGGTCAGACAGGCGCCGACGGCGTATCGACGATATTTTGACGATATTCGCATTCTTCTCATAGCAAGCAAGGGGCGTGCCATCGAGCTCTGGGTCCCGGCCCGGGACGGCAAGGGGCCTCCGCGGCCGGAGCGCCGGTGCGTGGCCGCCACCGGCAAGGACTTGCCGCCGGCGACTCTACATCGGAGACCGGGAGGCGCCAATCCTGCGTTTGGCGCGCCGGCGCGCGCAATCGGCACCCGGATGGTCGTTTTCTTGGGTTGGCACAGCTCTTGCTCAGCTATACCCAGAGGAGCTAAACCAAATGTTTGAAAATATCTTTGGCATTCACGAACAGGCGCTCATGGTGCAAGGCCAGCGCATGGGCGTGCTCGCCGCCAACCTTGCGAACGCGGACACGCCGGGCTTCAAGGCGCGGGACATCGATTTCGCCGCGGTGCTGTCGCAGAGCCAAGGCGACACGGCTCTGCCGCTGGAGGCCACGAATGCCGGGCACATTACTCTAGGCAGCGCCGACTCGCCCACGGGCGAGGTGAAGTATCGCAATCCCTATCAGGCATCGCTCGACGGCAACACGGTGGAGATGCCGATAGAACAGGCGGCCTTCTCGGAGACCAACGTGCGCTATCAAGCGAGCCTCACCTTTATCAACTCCCGAATATCCGAGCTGACGCTCGCAATCGCACCAGTAAGCTGACGCTTCCGGAGAATCCGCATGTCCTTATTCGATGTCTTCAGTGTGTCCGGCAGCGCGATGAATGCCGAGACGATCCGCCTCAACACGACGGCGAGCAACCTCGCCAACGCGGAAAGCGTCAACGGCGATGTCACCAAGGTGTATCGCGCGAGACATCCGGTGTTTCAAGCCATGATGAACTCGGAATTCGGCGTCGACGACGATCAGGGCGCTTCGAGCGGAGTTCGCGTGATGGGCGTGGTCGAGAGCGCGGCGCCGCCGCTCCAGACCTACGAGCCCAACAATCCGCTCGCCGACAAGGACGGCTACGTCTACACCTCGAACGTCAACTCGATCGAGGAGATGGCCAACATGATCTCCGCGAATCGATCCTTCGCGACCGACGTCGAAGCCATCAACACGGCGCGCGATTTGCTCCTCAAAGTCATCTCCATGGGCCAGTAGAGCCCGTCAATCATCCAGTCTGGAAGACACCATGATCAATTCGATCAACCAAGTCATACATGCAACCACCAGCGGCACGGGCACCACGGGCACGACCGGCACGACCGGTACCACGGGCACCACGGGCACGACCGGCACCGGCAGCAGCACCAGTAACTCCACGAGCAGCGCTGCCAATGGAGTCACGCTGGGCGGCACCGACTTCCTGACGCTCATGCTGGCGCAGCTGCAGAACCAGGATCCGACCAGCCCGGTCGACAGCAATGAGTTCCTGAGCCAGCTCGCCTCGCTGAGCGAGGTGCAGGGCATCACGCAGCTCAACACCTCATTCTCCACGCTGTCCAACTCGCTCACCTCCAGCCAGGCACTGCAGGCGTCTTCGCTGCTCGGCCATCAGGCGTTGGTGGCGAGCTCGACCGCAACCCTGCCGACGGCCGGCGCGTCGCTCTCGGGAGCGGTGAGCGTGCCTCAGACCAGTTCCCAAGTGGTGCTCAACATCAGCAACAGCGCGGGCGTCCTGGTGAACTCGGTCAACCTCGGCGCGCAGCCGGCCGGCCTCGCGAATTTCACCTGGAACGGGCAAACCTCGAGCGGCGGCACGGCGCCTGCCGGGACCTATACCTTGAGCGCTCAGGTGAGCGGCGTCGCGAGCGGGACCGCCATCCCGACGCTGGTTAACGGCACCGTCGACAGCGTCACCATGGGAGCCGGCAGCACCGGGTTGACGCTGAACATCTCCGGCCTCGGCAGCGTGCCGTTCACCAACGTCCAGCAGATTTCGAACTAATCATTCAGGAGTTTGAGCATGTCTAGCTTCAGTATTGCGTTATCGGGATTGACCGGGGCGAATTCCGCCCTGGACATCACCTCCAACAACATCGCCAACGCCGACACCACGGGCTTCAAGAACTCTCAGGCCCAATTCGGCACGGTGTTCTCCTCCGGTGCGGTCAACTTGAATACCTCGACCGCCGGCGAAGGCGTACAGCTCGTCGCCTCGCCGCAGCAGTTCACCCAGGGCGACATCACCACGACATCATCGCCTCTCGACATGGCGATCAGCGGCAACGGCTTTTTCACGGTGGCCAGCCCGAATGGCAACGTCTACACCCGCAACGGCGAGTTCCAGGAGGATCAGAACGGCAACGTGGTGACTTCCAACGGTCAATTCCTGCAGGTCTATCCGCCGCTGGCCAACGGCAGCTTCAATACCGGGGCCCTTCAGAACCTGAACCTCAATACGGCGCAAAGCGCTCCGGTTGCGACGTCGACGGGCACCGTCAACGTGAACCTGCCGTCGGACGAGACGGCGCCGACACAAGCGCCTTTCAATCCGACCAACCCGGCCACCTACAACCAGTCCACTTCAACCACGGTGTACGATTCGCTCGGCAACTCCTACCCCGCCACGTTCTACTACACCCAGACCGCGACGCCGGGCCTCTGGGACGTCAATATGACCGTCAACGGCACTCAGGTCGGGGGTACGCAGACTCTGCAGTTCTCGGGCACCGGAACGGTCACCGCACCCGCCAACGGCCAGTTGACGTTCGCGGGATTCACGCCGACCGACGGCGCGCCGGCGATGAGCATGACTTTCAACTACAGCGATACGACGCAATACGGCACACAGTTCGGGGTGAACTCGATCACCCAGAACGGCTACACCACCGGTCAGTTGAACACGGTCTCGGTGAGCTCCACCGGCGTCGTGTCCGCGGTCTATACCAATGGCCGCTCGACCGACCTGGGCCAGCTGGCGATCGCCAACTTCCCGAACCCGCAGGGTTTGCAGCAGTTGAGCGACACCGAGTGGGCGCAGACCTTCTCGTCCGGCACGGTGGTGCAAGGCACCGCCGGCTCCGCGGGCTTCGGCACCGTGCAGTCGAGCGCCCTGGAGAGTTCCAACGTCGACTTGACCACCGAGCTCGTGAACATGATCACCGAACAGCGCGCCTTCCAGGCGAATGCTCAGGTAATCACCACGGCGGATCAAATGTCGCAGACCGTCATCGGAATCGCCACCAATGGATAGAGGCCTCTACGTGGCGATGACCGGCGCGAAGCAGATCATGCTGGCGCAGGCGGTCAACAACCACAACATCGCCAACGTCAACACCGTGGGCTTCCGCGCCGACTCGGTATCGTTCTACAGCCAGCCGATCTACGGTGCGGGCTATCCGACGAGGGTCAACGCGGTGGCGGGCGATTCGGGCACGGATTTCTCGAGCGGCGTCATGCAAAGCACGGGCCGGCCTCTCGATGTGGCGATCAACGGCAAGGGTTACATCGCCGTGTTGGGGCAGGACGGCACGGAGGGATACACGAGGGCCGGCGATCTTCGCGTCGGTGTCGACGGGTCGGTGACGACCGCGGCCGGCCAGCCGGTGCTCACCGAGTCGGGGCCGCTGAACATCCCGCCATCGACGAGTGTGACCGTCGGCAACGACGGCACAGTGTCGGTGCTCGCGCAGGGTCTCACTCCGAGCGGCATATCGCCGACCGATCGCATCAAGCTGGTGAATCCGCCGGAGAAGGACTTGCAGAAGGGCTCGGACGGTCTGCTGCGCATGAAGGACGGCAGCAAAGCGGAAACCGATCCGAATGTCACGCTCACCTCGGGCGTGCTCGAGTCGAGCAACGTGAACGCCGCGCAGTCGCTGATCAACATGATCGAGCTTCAGCGCCTGTACGAGTTCCAGGTGAAGAGCATGAACTCAACCGATCAGAACGAACAAACGGCCGAACAGCTGATGTCGAACGCCGCGTAACGCGGCGACGGCACGAGGATATTCGATATGAATCTCGCACTATGGTCCGCAAAGACCGGACTCGACGCACAAAACACGCAGATGGCGATCATCGCCAACAATCTCGCCAACGCGAACACCACAGGCTTCAAGGCGCAGCGCGCGGCGTTTCAGGATCTCATGTACCAGAACGTGCGGCAGGTGGGCGCGCAGAGCACGCAGAACACCCAGTACTCGACCGGCCTGACGCTCGGCACGGGCGTGCGCATCGTCGCCACCGAATCGAACTACGCTCAAGGCAGTGCAACGACCACCAACGGCCCGCTGGACCTGGAGATTTCCGGGCAGGGGTTCTTCCAGATCACCATGCCGGACGGGACGCTCGCCTACACGCGGGACGGATCGTTCACGCTCGACAACCAGGGCAATGTCGTGACGGCGAGCGGCTATCCGATTCAGCCGGCCGTCACCGTTCCGGTGGGCACCCAGTCGGTGACCGTGGGTACCGACGGGGCGGTCACCGCCGTGTCCGCCAGCGGCAAAACGACGCAGATCGGGCAGGTCCAGCTCGCGAATTTCATCAATGACCAGGGCCTGCAGAACATCGGCAACAACCTGGTGGTCGAATCGGCGGCGAGCGGTTCGCCGCAGACCGGCACGCCCGGCGCAAACGGGCTCGGCACGGTCCAGCAGGGCGCGCTGGAGACCTCCAACGTGAACACGGTGACCGAGCTCGTCAACATGATCGAGTGCCAGCGCGCCTACGAGATGAACTCGAAGGCGATCACCGCCAGCGATCAGATGCTCGAATACCTCACGACCAATCTCTCGTGATCCGCATGCGCAGTCCAGTCCAGGTATTGCTGCTCGCTCTCGCGCCGATTTGCGTGGTCGCGACGCTCGCGGGCTGCTCGACGACCTCGCACAAGGATCACAAGGTCGATCCCGTCGTGCCCCGCGTGCTGCCGCCACCGGTGCCGCGCACCGACGGCGCGATCTACCAGGCCGGCCAGGAAATGGCGCTGTTCGCGGACTTGAAGGCGCGCCGGGTCGGCGATGTGTTGACCATCGTCCTGAACGAATCGACCGCCGCCAGCAAGAACGCCGAAACCACGACCTCGAAGACCTCGGCGGTGACCGATACCGGACCCACCCTCTTCGGCAAGTCCATCATGACCAAGGGCGTGCCGATCCTCGACACGACGCTCTCCGGTTCGCATACCTTCGACGGCGCCGGCTCGGCCACCCAAGGCAACAGCTTCGTCGGGAGCCTGACCGTGACCGTGACCGAGGTGGAGAGCAACGGCAACCTCGTGGTCGAAGGCGACAAGACTCTGAAGCTCAACCAGGGCGACGAGTTCATCCATATTTCCGGCGTGGTGCGGCCCGCAGATGTCGCAACCAACAATACTGTGACGTCCGACAAGATCGCGGACGCGCACATCAGCTACTCCGGCAAGGGCGTCATCGCCAATGCCAACAACATGGGTTGGCTGACACGGTTCTTCAACTCGGTTTTCTCGCCGTTCTGACGGTAGAGGCACATGAACACATTGTTTCGAAATTGCTTGGTGACCGTCGTGCTGACGGCGTTCGCCAGTGCGGCACCGGCCGAACGTATCAAGGACATGGCGCAGATCCAGGGCGTACGCACCAACCAGCTGGTCGGCTACGGGCTGGTGGTCGGCCTCGACGGCACCGGCGATCAAACCAGCCAGGCGCCGTTCACCATTCAGTCGCTCACCAACATGCTCGCGCAGCTGGGCGTGGTGGTGCCGAGCACCGTCACCCCGCAGCTCAAGAACGTGGCCGCGGTCGCCGTGCATGCCGTCATGCCGGCGTTCGTCAAGCCGGGCGAGACCATCGACATCACGGTGAATTCGATCGCGAACGCCAAGAGCCTGCGGGGCGGCTCGCTGCTGGTCACACCGCTGCACGGACTCGACGGCCAGATCTACGCCATCGCGCAGGGCAACCTCATCGTGAGCGGCTTCGGCGTGCAGGGCAACGACGGCTCCAAGCTCACCGTCAACGTGCCCAGCTCGGGCCGGATCCCGAATGGGGCCACGGTCGAGAAAGCGGTTCCGACCCAGCTCGCCCAGGGCGATGCCGTTATATTGAATCTCAACGACCCGGATTTCACGACGGCGACGCGCCTGGTCGCGAGCGTGAACAAAGGCGTGGGTGACGGCATGGCCAGCATCATCGACGGCGGCTCCGTCCGGGTGCGCGCGCCGATCGACATGACGCAACGGGTGGCGTTCTTGTCGACGATCGAGAATCTGCAGGTCGAGCCCGCGAGCGCCGCCGCCAAGGTGATCATCAACTCGCGCACGGGCACTGTGGTGATCAGCAGCAATGTCCGGGTGAGCCCCGCCGCCGTGTCCCACGGCTCGCTCACGGTGAGCATCAAGGAGGAGCAGACGGTGAGCCAGCCGGGTCCCGGCGCCCGCGTGGGAAACACCACCGTGACCAGCAGCTCCACCATCAATGTGGACCAGGGGCCAAGCCGGATGTTTTTGTTCAAACCCGGGGTGGAGCTGGAACAGATCGTGCATGCAGTCAATGAGGTCGGCGCGGCTCCCGGCGATTTGGTCGCCATTTTGGAGGCACTGAAGGAGGCGGGAGCGCTGCAGGCCGAACTGATCGTAATTTGAGCTGAAGTGAGCCCAATGACTGCATCGCTGACATCGCCTTCTTCCATACCGCTGTCCTCGGTCGCCAGTGCGCCCGACGCGACGACCTATACGGATCTAAACGGCCTGGCTGCACTGAAAAACGGCCCGACCTCGCCCTCGACCATCCGGGCGGTATCCGAGCAGGTGGAGGCGATGTTCCTGCAGATGATGTTGAAGAGCATGCGCGACGCCACCGACGCGGAGGGCGGCGAGCAGACCAGCAACGAGACCAGCATGTATCAGGACATGTTCGACAAGCAGGTCGCGCTGACCTTGAGCAAGCGTCAAGATCTTGGCATCGCGCGGCTGTTCGAGCGGCAACTCGGCGGCAATACCGCGCCGGGCCCGGCCACGGCGGCGCCGGGTTCGGCCGCTCCGCTCCGGCCGGGGCAATCCCAGGCCGACGGTCACGGCCCGTCCGCGCAGTCGACCGCGGTCACCGGCGAGCACGCGGCGCAGTTCGTCCAGGCGGTACTGCCGACCATTCAGCGCGCCGCCCAGACCCTCGGCGTCAACCCGCTCGGGATGCTCGCGCAGGCCGCTCTGGAGACGGGTTGGGGCCAGCGCATGCCGCGCACCGCGGCCGGCAGTCCGAGCCTCAATCTGTTCGGCGTCAAGGCCGGTTACGGGTGGAATGGCGCGCGGGCCGTCGCGGACACGGTGGAGGTCAGCGGCGGGGTGGCGACGCAGCGCCGGACCGCGTTTCGGGCCTACGGATCGATCGAGGAAAGCGTCAACGATTTCGCGAACCTGCTGGCGAACTCTCCGCGCTATCGCGAGGCGGTTGCGGCCGGCGGCAGTGCCCAGGACTACGTTGCGAGCATCGCCAAGTCCGGCTATGCCACGGACCCCGAGTACGGCAATAAGTTAAATCAGCTGCTGAACAGCGGCACCCTGCGAGCGGCCCTCAATGCACGCCCGGTCACGCTTTAGAAATGACGCGCTCGGCCGATAGAGCGTGATGTAAGTCCAAAAGCCCGGCGATCCGGAGAATATCAGCGTGTCAAATGTGTTTGGAATCGACGTCTCGGCGCTTCAGGCCTTTCAACAGGCCATCGAGGTCACGAGCAACAACGTTGCCAACGCGAGCACGCCGGGATACGACGTGGAGTCGGTCAACCTGGCGACCGCTGCGCCGCAGGACTCCGGCAGCATCGCGATCGGCGCCGGCGTCACCGTCTCCGGCGTAAGTCGCGCCTACAGCCAGGCGGCCACCAATCAGCTCAACACCTCGCAGAGCAGCTTGGCGCAGCTCAACGCGCTGCAGAATTACACCAACCAGATCGACAACCTGTTCGGCACCACGGCAGGCGGGTTGAGCACGGCGCTGCAAAATTACTACGGCGGCTGGTCGGCGGTGGCGGACAATCCGACTTCGACGGCCGCTCGCCAGGCACTGCTCGGCGATGCCACTGCGCTCGCTCAGAACCTCAACACGACGAGCACGCAGCTCAACGAGATGAACTCGGGCGTGAACGCCGGGATCACCGCCGACGTGCAGCAGGTCAACTCGATCAGCACCCAGATCGCGAATCTGAACACGCAAATCGCCGCGAGCGCCGGCAGCGGACAGGCGCCGAATACGCTGCTCGATCAGCGCGATCAGCTCGTGTCGAATCTCTCTCAACTGGTCGGCGTGACCACCACGAGCAACACCGACGGGTCCATCAACGTGTACGTGGGAAACGGGACGCCCCTGGTACTCGACAACAATACCTATTCGCTGACCACCGTCCCCAACCAGTTCAACGCGTCGCAGCTGGAGGTCGCAAGCTCGACCTCCAATGGCAATTCGATCTCGAGCACGATCACCTCCGGGGATCTCGGGGGGCTCTTGGCCGCGAGTACCCAGGCCATCAATCCGGCGCTGAATCAGCTCGGTCAGATCGCGACCGCCATTGCACAGAGCGCGAACACGCAGCAGGCCTCGGGTCTCGATTTGAACGGGCAGCTCGGCGGCGCTCTGTTCTCGGTGGCCGCCCCCGTGGCGACCGCCTCCACCGCGAACACGGACGGCACCACGGCGAGCGTGACGATCTCCAACGTGGGCGCCCTGACCTCGGATAACTATCTGCTGTCATACACGGGCGGCGCCTACACCCTCAAGGACGCGACCACCGGCGCCAACGTGGCGTTGACCGGCGCCGGCACCCAGGCGAGTCCGTTGACGGCGGACGGATTGTCCATCGTGCTGTCGGGAACTCCGGCCAGCGGCGACCAGTTCCTGATTCAGCCGACGGCGCAGGCCGCCGCGACGCTGAGCGTCGCGCTCACCAACCCTTCCGGCCTCGCGGCTGCGGACGCCGTTCAGACCTCGGCAGCCGACAGCAACACGGGCACGGGGACCATCAGCACCGGCACCGTCACCGATGCCGCGAACCCGAACCTGCTGAGCACGGCGACCATCGCGTTCACCAGTCCGACCACGTATTCCATCAACGGAGCCGGCAGCTTTGCATACACCTCCGGCGGAAACATTTCCGCCAACGGATGGCAGGTCCAGATCTCGGGCACGCCGGCGACCGGCGATTCATTCACCGTGCAGAGCAACGCCGGCGGCACCGGGGACAATACCAATGCCCTGGCTTTCGCCAATCAGCAGACGCAGGGGCTTTTATCCGGTGGTTCCGAGAGCATCTCGGGCGCGGTGGGCGCGCTGATCAGCGGGGTGGGGGCGCAGGTGCAGCAAGTCAACACCGCGCAGGCCGCACAGGCGGCGGTCAACACCCAAGCCCAAACCAATGTTTCATCGGTGACCGGCGTGAATCTCGACCAGGAGGCGGCCAACCTGATGCAGTGGCAGCAGGCGTACCAGGCCTCCGCGCAGGCGCTCTCGGTCGCCAATGGCCTGTTCACCACGCTGCTGGATTCCGTCAACGGAACCTATAGCTAACCGGAGACGAGCGCGATGCGTATCACGCAAGGAATGGAACAGAGTCAATTCTTGAGCTCACTGAATGAGCTCGAGTCCAACATCGCAACCACCCAGAACGGCATCTCGTCCGGGCTTGCGTACACGACCGCCTCCGAGAATCCGGTGTCGGCGGGCTTGGTGAGCGGCTACAACCAAGTGCTGGCGCAGAGCCAGCAGTTCACCTCCAACGGCCAGAGCGCCCAGGGAAGCCTGAACATCGAGGACAACGCGCTGACGCAGGTTCAAAGCCAGCTGCAGAGCCTGCGCGATCTTGCACTCGAGGCGAACAACGCGACCGAGTCGGGCGCCAATCTGAGTGCCATTGCCACCCAGGCGCAGCAAATCCAGCAGAGCCTCCTGTCGATCGCCAACACTCAAGACGGCAGCGGAAACTACATCTTCGCCGGCTATTCGACGCAAACCCAGCCGTTCGCGCTGACCGCGACCGGTGCGACCTACTCGGGCGATCAGGGCCAGCGCCAGGTTCAGCTTGCGGCGGCACAGACAGTGGTGGTCGGCGATAACGGTGATCTGGTGTTCAATCAGATCAAGACGGGCAACGGTACCTTCAACGTCACCGCGGGCGCGGCCAACACCGGCAGCGGCATCATCGGCGCGACCTCGGTGACCGATCCGGCCGCGTACGGCGGCGGAAGCTATACGATCCAGTTCACCGCACCCGGCGCCTACCAAGTACTGAACTCGGCCAATGTGGCGGTCACCACCGGCACCTATACCAGCGGCCAGGCGATCTCGTTCGACGGACTTCAGGTCACCTTGTCGGGGACGCCGGCGGCGGGCGACACCTTCGCCGTGGCGCCGAGCACCGATCAGAGCATGTTCACCACGGTGCAGAATCTCATCAACGCGCTGCAGCAGCCGCCGTCGACGAGTTCCGGCACCACTCCGCTCAACAACTCGATCGCCGGTGCCGTCGACAATATCGATCAGGCGCTCGATCAGATCCAGACGGTCCAATCGAGCGTCGGCGCGCGCTTGAACACCATCACGACCCAGCAGTCGGCCGCGACTGCGCAGCAGACTCAGCTGCAGCAATCCATCTCCACCCTGCAGAGCCTGAACTATCCCCAGGCGATCACCAGCCTCGACTCGCAGAACACGACGCTGAGCGCGGCGATGCAGGCCTATACCCTGACCGAAGGATTGTCTCTCTTCAAATACCTGTCCTGAGCTGATGCAGTTGCCGCGGAACGGCCGGCCGCTCATGCGGCTTTCTTGAAGTCTCCCATTTGCGCATCGAGCGCGCGCTTGAAAGCAGGCCGCCCGGTGCAGCGATGGACGTACGCCGCCAGGCGCCGGTCCCTGGAAACGATGTCGCTGTGCCCGAGGATGCGCAGAACGCTCGTCATCATCAGGTCGCCGGCCGTAAAGCGGTCGCCCTCGAGGAACGGCTTGTCGCCCAGCGACGTGGAAAGGGCCGACAGGCGCTTCTGCACGAACTCCACGGCACCCGGGCGCCGCAACTTCGCCCACTCTTCCTGCGCGTAAAAGGCGTCGATCAACGCGACGTTCATCACGAAGGGCTCGATCGAGTTGAGCGCTGCTATCAGCCACTGGATCGTATGTGCGCGGGCGAGTGCGTCTCTCGGCAGGAGCGCCTCGCTGCGCTCGCCTATGTGTAGCACGATGGCCCCGGACTCGAACAGCACGAGTCCATCTTCCTCGAGAATCGGCACCTGCCCGAAGGGCTGCAGAGCACGGTACTCCGGCTTGTCCTGATCTCCCTGTTCGAGGAGGCGGGTGCGGTAGGACAGTCCCGCTTCCTCCAGCGCCCAGCGGGCGCGCAAGTCGCGCACCTGGCCGCGGGCGAACTCCGGAACCCATTTGAATGCCGAGATAGTGATCATGTTTCAACCTCCTTGTTGGAAGAGAAGTGGCGCACGAGCTTGTCGAGTGCACCGGCCCAGCCCCGTCCGTGGCTGGCTTTCGATGCTGCATTGCGCAGGCGCGCATGAGTGAAGGTGATCTCAGTCCCGCTGTCGGTGGCTTTGAGGTCAATCTCGATGCGCGACACCTCACCCGCTTCTTCCGCCGCGCCGCCGGCGGTCCATTGCCAGCTCATGACCAGGCGTTTGGACTCGACGATCTCGAGATATTCGCCGGTGCTCTCATGCTCGGTGCCGTCGAGCTTGCGGAAGCGCACCCGAAATCGACCGCCGACGCGTACATCGGTCTCGGCAAGAAGCACCGGGCCGGCATCCGGCCCCCACCAGTGAGCGATGCCCTCGGGGCTGGTCATCGCCTGGAAGACGATGCCGGGTCGCGCGCGAATGCGGCGGACCAGGGTAAGACTGGTCATCGCCGCTTCTTCCTTGCCTCGGCTTCCTTGCCCTCTGCATAGACGGCGAGACGATCGAGGCTCCCCGACCAGAAGCGCTCGTAACGCCGAAGCCAGTCCGCGGCCTCCCTCATCGGCTCAGGCCTGAGCCGCACCGTGACAATGCGCCCCTCCTTCGACCGCGAGACGAGACCGGCATCGGATAGCACGTCGAGATGCTTCATCACGGCGGGCAGCTTGATCGCGAAGGGCTTCGCGAGTTCGCTCACCGAACAGCCGTCTTCGCGCTCGAGCCGCGCCAAGATAGCCCGGCGGGTTCCATCCACCAGCGCCGCAAAGATTCGATCGAGCTCCCGTTCTCTATTGTTCACCATATGGTGAACTGTAATGCCGGATGTCTACGCCGTCAACCGGGTGGGCGGCGGCTTGCCGCGAACGCTCCGTACGCTTTAAGCTCATCGCCGCCATTCGAATCAAAGGAAACGGCAATGCGATCGATACCGCTGGGGGCCACAGGCTCGTTCAGACTGCTCGTCATGCAGGAGCATCTCGCCAGCCGCTTCAAGGACTCGACATTGCCTCCGGTTCTGGCGACGCCGGTCATGATCATGGTCATGGAGAATGCGGCGCTCAACGCGATCAAGCCCTATCTCGAATCCGGTGAAAGTGCGCTCGGCACTCGGGTCGACGTGCGTCATCTGGCGGCGACGCCAGCCGGTCGATACGTCACCGGCGAAGCAAAGGTCACCGGCGTCGATGGGCGGCGCATCGAGTTTTCGGTGCGGGCGACCGATGGGGACGATGAAATCGGAGCCGGAACGCACGAACGCGTGGCGATACTCCTGGCGAAGCTCGCGGAGCGCATGAAGACCAAGTTCGGCTAAGCCCGCCTTAGCGTGCTAAGGCCGCCTTAGCGTTTGGACTTCCCTAGTGATGATGTCCACCGACGCCGTGCACGTGCCCATGCTCCAACTCTTCGGCCGTCGCCGCGCGGACGCTCACGATCTCGACGTCGAAATGCAGCGTTTGGTCTGCGAGCGGATGATTGCCGTCGAGCGCCACCATGTCGCCCACCACGGCCGTGACCGTGAATACCCGCAGGCCTTCGTCGGTCTGCGCGCGAAATTGCATTCCCTTGCGGATCTCGCCCGAGCCTTGCAGGGATCTTTTAGGGACGCGCTGCACCAACGCCTCGTCGCGCTTGCCGTAACCTTCGTCCGGGGTCAGCGTCACCGCCACGGCGTCGCCATCCTTTTTCCCTTCCAAGGCCTTCTCCAGCCCCGGCACGAGATTGCCGTGACCTTGAATGTAGGCGAGGGGCTCACCGCCGTCGGAACTGTCGAGCACCTTGCCGTCGTCGTCCTTGAGGGTGTAGTGGATCAAGACCACCGCGTCTGCCGCTATTTGCACCGTCGATCTCCGCTGGGATTTGGATATATCGAAAGCTTACACAACTACTCGATCGGACGCGCCTCGAGATCATAGGCGTCGGCTGCGACGATTTCGACTTGGGCGAACTCGCCGACCTTCAGGGGGCGGTTGGAACGTATGCGTACGAGGCCGTCGATCTCCGGCGCGTCGCTGGCGGAGCGCGCAATCGTCACCCCTTCTTCCACGCGGTCGATCAGCACCTTGAGGGTGCGGCCGACCTTCCCGGCCAGCCGTTCCGCGCTGATCTCGGCCGCGAGTTCCATGAACCGCGCACGACGCTCCGCTTTGACTTCGTCGGGCACCGCGGCTTCGGGGAGCGCGTTGGCCGCCGCGCCTTCCACCGGCGAGTACTCGAAGCATCCGACGCGATCGAGTTGCGCGGCGCGAAGCCAGCCGAGCAGCTCCTCGAAGTCGGCCTCGGTCTCCCCGGGAAACCCGACGATGAAGGTGCTGCGCAGCGTGATGTCCGGAACGGCTTTGCGCCATGCGGAGATGCGCTCGAGCGTGTTCTCCGCCGCGGCGGGACGCCGCATCAGCTTCAAAATGCGCGAGCTCGCGTGCTGGAAGGGGATGTCGAGATAAGGCAGCACGCGTCCATCGGCCATCAGCTCGACGACATCGTCGACGTGCGGGTACGGATAAACGTAGTGCAGCCGGATCCATACTCCGAGCTCGCCCAGGGCCGCGGCCAAATCATAAAAGCGGGCACGCCGCGGTTTTCCTCTCCAGGTGTCCTCGGCGTACTTGAGATCCGCGCCGTACGCGCTCGTGTCCTGGGAGATGACCAGAATTTCCTTCACGCCGGCACGCACCAGCTGCTCGGCTTCCCGCAGGACCTCGCCGACGGGGCGGCTGGCCAGACGGCCGCGCATCGAGGGAATGATGCAGAAGCTGCAATGGTGGTTGCAGCCCTCGGAGATCTTCAGATACGCGTAATGGCGCGGCGTGAGCTTCACCCCCTGCGCCGGAATGAGATCGAGGAACGGCTCGTGCTTCGGCGGCAGATGCTCATGGACCGAAGCGATCACCTCTTCATAGCGCTGCGGTCCGGTGATCTTCAGCACCTGCGGATGCCGCTCGAGAATCTTCCGGGGCTGTGCGCCGAGGCACCCGGTCACGATCACTTTGCCGTTCTCGGCGAGCGCCTCGCCGATGGCATCGAGCGATTCGTCCACCGCGGCATCGATGAAGCCGCAGGTATTCACCACCACGAGGTCCGCAGCGCGGTAATTGGGCGCCACTTCGTAGCCCTCGGCCCGCAATCGCGTGAGGATGCGTTCCGAATCGACCAGTGCCTTGGGGCATCCCAGGCTGACGAAGCCCACCTTGGGCGTACGGCGGCGGGCGGGCGTATTGCGGCGGACGGCGGTTTTCAAGGAATGCGGCATGGGGTGGAGGAAAGGGCGGGCATTCTACTCCAAACCGCCCCCCAGACGGCCAAATCGCACTGTCAAATGGGCAATCCGAAAATCGTGACCGAGTGCTACGAAAAACCTGAAAGCCCCTCAGGGCCGCCCTCAAGATTAGCTGACCCCGTCCGATAAACCTTCTTGAATGTGGTCACCGGTCCGCCCGCTCGGCGGGTGAAGTGAACACAAGAGTAACTTGGGGCCTAGACGGGCCGGTCGACTTAAACGGAGCATCAAATGGCTTTAACTCTAAATACCAACATCGATTCGATTACTGCGCAGAACAACCTGAACAGTTCGCAATCGCTGCTATCACAGTCCCTGACGCGTCTTTCCTCGGGTCTGCGCATCAACAGCGCCGCCGACGACGCCGCGGGTCTCGCCATCAGCAACCAGTTCACGACTCAGATCAACGGCACCAACCAGGCGATCAACAACGCCAACGATGCCGTGTCCGAAGCGCAGACGACTGCCGGGGCGCTGACCACCATCAACAACAACCTGCAGAGCATCCGAACCCTCGCGGTCGAAGCCGCCAACGGCTCGAACAGCGCCTCGGACCGCCAAGCGCTCAACAGCCAGGTGCAGCAGCAGATCGCGGAAATCACGCAGATCGCGCAGCAGACCACCTTCAACGGCTTGAACGTGCTGAACGGCTCGAGCGGCACCACGGTGTACCAAGTCGGCGCGAACGTCGGCGACACCATCGCGGTCAGCCTGCAGCAGGGCGTGGCGGCCGACCAGATCGGCCAGTACTCGACCGCCACCGGCGGCGCCGTCACCAATGCCGCGCTGACCAGCACGTCGACCGTGACCTTGAGCGACGGCACCTCGTCCGTGACGGTTGGGCCGACCGCGAATTTCGTCGGCTCGACTACCTATCAGAACGCCTCCTCTGCCTACGCGAAGGCGGGCGCGATCAACGGTGCGGGCCTGCAGGGCTTGACCGCGAGCGCGGCCACCAGCGTGACCGATACGGCAGCGTTCAGCTCGATCTCCGGTGGAACCAACGGCACCGGCGCCGGCAACACGGGTGCCACGGCCTCGACCTACGATCTGACCATCAATGGCACGGTGATCTTCGGCGGTGCCGGCAACGTGGCGGTGGGCAGCACCTTGACGGGTGCCCAGGTCGCGCAGCAGGTCAACCTGTACACCGGCACGACGGGCGTCACCGCCTCGGTCAACACCGCCGGCGAGCTGACCCTGAGCAACACGGACGGCAGCAACATCAATGCCGTGCAGACCGTCGCCTTGGGTGTAGCCGGCGGCGGCACCGGTGCGGTCGCGGGTGCGGGCACCGGGGCAACTGCGGCGGTGGCCGCCACCGGGGTGGGCACCACCACCTACGGCCAAGTGACGCTGACCGACTCAGCGCCGGTGACCGTCACCGACGTGGGCACGGGGGGCGGCTCGGTGGCTCTCGGATTCACCAGCGGCCAGGCGACTCCGCTCAGCACGACTGCCACGGGTGCGACGGCGACCCTCGCCAACCAGGACGTGCTCACGGTGGCTGACGCCAACAGCACGATCTCCTCGGTCGATGCGGCGCTTGCCACGGTCAGTGCCTTCCAGAGCCAGCTGGGCGCCATCCAGAACCGCTTCACGGCGGCGGTGAGCAACCTGCAGTCGACCAGTCAGAACCTGACCCAGTCGCGCAGCACCATCGAGGATGCCAACTTCGCGCAGGAAACGGCGAATTTGACCCAGGCGCAGGTGTTGGAACAGGCGGGCATCTCGGTGTTGGCGCAGGCCAACCAGGAGCCGCAGCTGATCCTCAAGCTTCTGTCGTAACGGCCGATAGCTAGATAATCGAGTAGGAAACCCACGGCCCGGCCGCTCACGCGACCGGGCCGTGGTCTACAGACGAAGCATGTTCAGGAGTGGGGTCTCGATCCGCGTGACTTGAAGCAGGTACCATTATGGCGAGCGACGCAAATCCGGTACTGATACCGGCTACAAGCCTCGTGCACGGAAGTCAGGCGCCTACCAAGGTTACAATTTCGCAGCCCAGCGGCAATTCGGTGCCGCCCACCGGCAATGCTGCGGCCGGAGCGGCAACTGCCGCGTCGAAATCGAGCGGAACCTCCCGCACCGCCGATGTTCAGGCGCAAGTTACCTTTCTCAACAAATATCTCAACGATTCGGGCAAGCCCGACCAGTTCCGGGTGGCTCCGAATTCCAATTCCTTGCTGATTCAAGAGGTCAATCCGGCCACCGGTGCGGTGATCGGGGAGTACCCCGCGATCGCCTTCCCGGCCCTGGCCAAGAGCCTGGGGATCTCCAGCGCCTTGATAGACGAGCACGCCTGAACTGGTACGCGTCTTGCTTAAGTCCTCGGGATGACTGCCGATAAAACCAGCATGCGCACCAGAGGCCAGCAACCATGAGTTCAGCCGTATCCTCCACCGGAAGCTCGAGCACCTCCAGCGCGGCCTCCGCCAATTCACTGATCACCTCCACCGGCATCGGCTCCGGGCTCAATATCAGCGCCATCGTCTCGGCCCTGACCACGAGCTTTGGTGCGGCGCAGACCAACGAGCTGTCGACGCAACAGACGACCTTGAATGCGCAGGTGTCGGCGTTCGGTACCTTCTCGAGCTCCTTGAGCACGCTGCAAGCCACGCTCTCGACCCTGGAAGACCCGTCCCAGCTCGCGGGATACAGTGCGACGGTCGCCGATACGTCCATTGCCTCGGCGACCACCAGTTCCGATGCGGTGCCGGGTCAATACTCTCTGGAGGTCCAGAACCTCGCGACGTCCGCCTCCCTCACCTCGCAGGCGTTCGCGAGCGCGAGCGCTACGGTCGGCACCGGGACGTTGACGCTGGCGGTCGGCGGCGCCTCGACCTCGATCACCATCGACTCGAGCGACAACACCCTCTCGGGCATCGCCTCGGCCATCAATTCCGCCTCGAACAATCCGGGCGTCACGGCGAGCGTCATCAGCACCACCGGCGGCGCGCGGCTGGTGATTTCCGGCACCTCCACCGGCGCCGCGAACGCGATCACGGTCACGCAAACCGGCGGCGATGGGGGTCTGTCGTCCCTGGTGTACGACCCCACGAACAACATCACCAATCTCACCCAGACCCAGGCGGCGCAGGACGCCAACTTCACCCTGAACGGCTTTGCAGCGACCAGCGCCAACAACGTGGTGAGCGGCGCGATTACCGGCGTGACGATCGATTTGCTCGGAACATCGGCCGCCAATACGCCGACGACGCTTTCCGTCAGCGCGGATCCTTCGACGGCGGCGACCTCGATCGGCACCTTCGCGACGGCTGTGAACGGGGTGATCAGCGCGATCCAAACGCTGACCGGCTACGACGCATCCACCCAGACGGCCGGCCCGCTCAATGGCAATGCCACTCTCCAGTCGTTTCAGAACCAGCTCGAGACCATTCTGGACACGGTGGACCTTGGCAGCAACACCGGCGGGATCGCCTCTTTGGCAGACATCGGAATCACCGCCGATGCCAATACGGGTCAGCTGGACACCGACACGACGACCCTGAACAACGCGTTGACCGCCAATCTGACCGCCGTCGGCAATCTGCTGGGCGGCACCAACGGCATTGCGACCCAGCTCAATAACCTGATCAATCAGTACACCGGACCGGCCGGGTTGCTGTCATCCATCAATCAGGGCTTGCAGACCAGCCTGAGCAACGTCTCGCAGCAGCAGACGGCCTTGCAAGCGGAGTTGGCGACCTATTCGGCGACGCTCACCACGGAATACAACGCCATGGACACCGCGGTCGCCTCGCTGAAGGAGACCCAAACGTATCTCACGGCGGAATTCAATCCGAGTTCGAGCTCGAGTTCGAGCTCCTCGACCTCCAGCTTAGGCAGCGGTACGCTCGGTACCTGAGGCAACGACGATGATGCAGTCTCATCGAGGCGCGGCACGGTATGCCACCATGCGTAACCAAGGCCTCGTCACCGACGCGAGTCCCACGCGATTGGTGCAGATCATGTACGAGCAGATCGTATCCGAGCTTGCGACCGCGCAGGGCTGCATGAAGCGCATCAAGGACAATCTGCCTCTCCCGGACGTGATCACCAAGGGCAAGGCCATGGGCAAGGCGGTGCGGCTGATCAATCAGCTCAATGCCACCCTGGACATGGAGCGGGGGGGCGAGGTGGCCGCGAATCTGCGCTCGCTGTATGTCTATATGTTGGCCCGCCTGCTCCTCGCCAACGCGAGCAACGATGCGAGCATCGTCGGCGAGATCAGCGAGTTGGTCCGCAAGGTGAAGAGCGGCTGGGACCAGATCGTGACGGACCAGCGATGAGCCACCCACCCGAGGCGGCGGCCGCGCTGCAGCGCGCCCTCGAATTGTCGTTGGAGTTGCTCGAGGTCGCGGAGTCAGGCGAGGTCGAGCGCGTCATCAGTCTCGACGCTGAGCGGCTTCGGCTGATAAAGTCAGCCCGCCATGCCCTTACCCCCTTGAACGATGAGGACCGAGCGGTGCTTCGTGAGATTGCCGATTTGAATGCCCGATCGCTCGGGCGAATGGAGCATCGCTTCCGATCCAAGTGCCGCGACATGGACATGTTGGCAGCGGGGCGGCGCGCCCTTCGCGCCTACGGCAATCATCGGCCCTGAGCGGTCTTCCCGTGGCCTCGTTCCTCGGCGATGGCTTGATTTACGAGGAACTGCTGCCGCTTTCCTGGCTGCCGGGGAAGATCCCGGAAGGGCTGGTGCTTGCGCGGCTGAATGCGGACAACCAACAGCTTTTGGGCGCCGAGTCTTCTTTGGACGAGGTGCGGATCTCCGAGGCGCTCAAGGAGGAGTCGCCGGCCCTGCAGCATGAGCTGCAGCGATTGGAATACAAGCTGAATATCCTGCTGCGGCTCACTGCCGAGATTGCGATGCGCAGCGCAGCGCTGCCGCCCGCGCAAAAGATACGTCTCGGCGCGCCGGGGCTGGAGTGGTTCGGCGCGCCGGTGACCCAAGTCGGCGAGGCCGGCATCGTGCATATCTACATCAATCCCGCGCTTCCGCAGCCACTCAAGATTCCCTGCACCGTGGTGGGAGAGCGCAACGACGGCGGCGCGCGAGTCGTGCAACTGCGGTTTCGTGATCTGAGCGAGGGCGTGGTGGACCTTCTCGAAAAGCTCATCTTCCGTCATCACCGACGCCTCGTCGCAGGCGCGCGCGCCTCATCGCCTAACGCGCATTAGAGAAATCCCTAGTCAGCGATACCTGAATCTCTCATGACCAAATTGAGAGTTACCCTTACGTGCGTTACGGGTGTTTGCCAACTCCTTTTGGCTTAAGTCCATCAGTTAGTATGTGCCCCGACTCGGGATTGAATGAACAATCTCAACAAGTTAGGTGACATGTTTCACGCTGGACGGAAGATTTGTGGAGTCTGTCACACTTTTTATAAAGGGAAGGAGTCCCATTAGTGGTTGACGCCAAAGTTATTGTGATGGAACCCTCGGACTCGCAAGCGCGAGCTCTGGAGGCACTGCTGCGTTTTCTCGACTTGGAGCCGGTGCGGTTTCACGACTTGGCCGAGTTGGGGCGCAAAACCGAGGGTGCCCACGACTGGCTGGCGCTCATCGTCGGTGCCGAGACCATCGCCGCCGAAGGGCCCGAACTCGTCGCCCGCCTGCGTGCGATGGCGCAGCCTCTGCCGGTGATCTTCCTGTCGAGCAACGGGCTGCCGAAGATTGCCGAGTCGAGCGGCGACATTGCCTGGCTGCATCTCGAGCTTCCGGTGAAGCAGCGGCGCCTGTCCGCGGTGCTGAACCAAGCGCAGAACGTACGCAATGGGCATCCTACCCAGCCGGGAGCCCACCGCTTTCGTCCGAGCGGCACCTCTGCTCCCATGCGGGCCGTCCACCGATTGGTCGAGCAAGTCGCGCCATTCGACACCAATGTGCTGATTCTGGGCGAGTCCGGGACCGGCAAGGAAATGGTCGCGCGCCATGTTCACGAGCTGTCCGGCCGCGCCGGACACCCCTTTGTGCCGGTCAACTGCGGTGCGATTCCGGCGGATCTCCTCGAAAGCGAGCTGTTCGGGCACGAGAAAGGCGCCTTCACGGGCGCATTGACCACACGCCTCGGTCGATTCGAGTTTGCCGAGGGCGGGACGCTATTTTTGGACGAGATTGGCGACATGTCGCTGCAGATGCAGGTGAAGTTGCTGCGGGTCCTGCAGGAGCGAACCTTCGAGCGGGTTGGCAGCAACCGCACGATCCATTGCAACGTGCGGATCATCGCCGCGACCCACCGGGATCTCGATGCCGCCATCCTCGCCGGGCGCTTTCGAGAGGATCTGTTCTACCGGCTGAACGTATTTCCGGTGCAGATGCCGCCGCTTCGCGAGCGGCTCGACGATCTGCCTGTACTGATCGAGCATCTGGTCCGCCGCCAGAGCCAGAATGCCGGCCGCCACATCCGCCTCGACAAGGGGGCGATGTGCTGCCTCGCAGCCAATCGCTGGCCCGGCAACGTGCGTGAGCTCGCGAATCTGCTGGAGCGCCTCGCCATTCTCTTCCCAGACCAAACGGTGACCGCGGACGATTTGCCCGAGCGCTATCGCGCCAGCGGTGCCGGCGCGTGGCCGGGCGGCGGTCTGCGCCTCGTGCCCGCCCCCGTGGCAGTGCCGGCCGTCATCGTGGACGCGGCGCCGGCCGACGATGATGAGGCGCCGGATGAGTCCGATCTCCTCGAGGACGCTGATGCCGACGACAGCTTGTTGAAGAGCGGGGGCATCGATTTGAAGGATCATTTGTCCGCCATCGAGATCGGCCTCATTCGCAAGGCGCTCGAGGAAGCCGACGGCACCGTTGCCGAGGCCGCGCGGCTGCTGAAGATCCGCCGCACGACGTTGGTCGAGAAGCTGCGCAAATACCGTCTGAGCGCCTGACAATTAATTGACGTTCGCTCCCGAGCTGCGGGAGCTCTCGCCGTAACCGGTTGATCAACCGGACAAAAACGGCCGAGGCACGGAAGTTGCTTTCTTCCTTCGTATGGCAGCGAATCTTCTGGATCCCGTCGACACTCAGCGCAGTGAGCTCACTGCGGCCTTCCGTGCTTTCGGCTCCGTCTCGGAGCAGCTCTCCGGCGCCTTCGATGCGCTGCGCGCTCAGGTGGCGCAGCTGCGCCTGGAGCTGGGCGAGGCGCATGCGGGCAATGAGCATCTCGCGGGGCGCTTATCGGCGCTGATCGAAGGCTTGCCGGGCGGTGTGCTGGTGCTCAACGCGCGCGGCGAGATTCAGGAAGCGAACCCCGCAGCCGTCGCGCTTCTCGGGGAGCCGTTGGTCCATCAGACCTTCATGGCGGTGCTCGCGCGCGCGGCGGTCAACTCAGGCGCCATCGGCGAGCACACGGAGCTTCGCACTGGGCGATTCGTCAATGTCTCGCGCCGCGATCTGCGTCATGGAGGAGAGGTGGTGCTGCTCACGGACGTGACCGAATCGCATCTCATGAACGTCTTCCTGGCCCGGCAGCAACGCCTGGTCACCATGGGCGAGCTGGCGGCGGGACTCGCGCACCAGATCCGCACTCCCTTGGCGGCCGCGCTCCTGTACGCCTCGCAAATGTCCATTCCCGGGCGCAGCGCCGAGGATCTGACGCGCTGCTCGGAGAAGACCGTCGGCAGCCTCAAGCAGCTCGACAAGCTGGTCAATGACATGCTCGCGTTCGCGCACGGTGGCGCCGCTCGCGAACTCGTCAGCGTCAGCGCCCTCTTGGAGCAAGTGGCGCAATGGCTGCGCCCGGCGCTGCGCCAAGGCGTGCGCCTGACCATCCGCACCGAGGCCCCGGGATTGATGGTGCGAGCCAACGCGCCGTCCCTGGTCTCGGCGGTGCTGAACCTCGCCACCAACGCGCTGCAATCCGCGGGCGCGCAACTCGATCTGGAATTGCTCGCGCGACGCGCCGCCGGCGGCCGCGCCCAGATCATCGTGAGCGACGACGGTCCGGGCGTACCTGCGTCCATCCGGGAGCGGATATTCGAGCCATTTTTCACCACCCGCAAGCGCGGCAACGGCATCGGCCTGTCCATCGTCAAGAGCGTCGTGGAGGCTCACGCCGGGAGCATCCGCCTCGCCGATCCGGGCGACGGCGGCGGCGCGACATTCATCATCGATTTACCCGTAGAGGAAACCGCATGAACACCTCCAAAGAATCGGTCCTGATCGTCGAAGACGATGCCGACCTGCGCGAGGCGCTGATCGACACGCTGGGCGCCGCGGGCCTTGCGGCGGTCGCCGCGAGCGATGCCGGCCAGGCACTTCGGCTGCTCGAGTCGGAGGACATCGCGCTGGTGATCTCCGACGTGCAAATGCCCGGCCCGAGCGGATACGAGCTGCTTTCCTCGATCAAGCGGCTGCGGGCGGATCTGCCGGTGGTGCTCATGACGGCCTACGGCACCATCGCGCAGGCCGTATCGGCCATGCGTGAAGGCGCCACGGATTACATCGTGAAGCCTTTCGAGGCCCAGGCGCTGATCGACATGGCGAGGCGTCAGCTTGCCGCTCGCGTGACGCCGAGCGAGTTGGTCGCTGCGGACCCGGAGTCAAAGCGGGCGGTATCGTTGGCCCGCAAGATCGCGGAGAACGACGCGACCGTGCTCATCACCGGGGAGAGCGGGACGGGGAAGGAAGTGTACGCGCGCTTCATCCGTGATCACTCGGGCCGCTCGGACAAGCCTTTCGTCGCCATCAATTGCGCGGCCATACCGGAGAACATGCTCGAGGCGACGCTCTTCGGCTACGAGAAGGGCGCCTTTACCGGAGCGCTCGGCGCGCACCCGGGAAAATTCGAGCAGGCGCAGGGCGGAACGCTCCTTCTCGACGAGATCTCCGAAATGGACCTGGGTCTGCAGGCGAAGATCCTCCGGGTCCTGCAGGAGCGCGAAGTGGAGCGCCTGGGGGGTACTCGCACCATCAGCCTGGATGTGCGGCTGATCGCGACCTCCAACCGCGATCTGCCGGAGGAAGTGCGCGCGGGCCGCTTCCGCGCCGACCTGTTCTATCGCCTCAACGTCATGTCGCTGCGCCTGCCGGCGCTTCGCGAGCGCCGCGGCGACATTCTGCCGCTCGCCCGCCGCGCCATCCAGGCATGCGCCCGCGGCACCCAAGCCGCGCTTGCGCTCACGCCGGCCGCGGAGCACAAGTTGGTGCAATACGGCTGGCCGGGCAACGCGCGCGAGTTGACCAACATCGTGCAGCGCGCGGCGTGGTTGGCGTCCGGCGGGCACATCGACGCCGGTGACCTCGACTTGCAAGGCAGCGGTGGGCCGGCAGCGGTGGACGCCTCGGCGCCGATGCCGAGCGCCAGCGCGGGCGCAGGCGCGACCGGGGCGACAAGCGCGACCGGGGCGACCAGCGTGCCCGCTTCCGAGCCGGCAGCGGGTCTCGATCGAGGCCTCAAACAGCGCGAACGCGAGCTCATCCTGGCGACGCTTCGGGTCACGGGCGGCAGCCGCAAACTCGCCGCGGAGCGCCTCGGCATCAGTCCGCGGACGCTGCGTCACAAGCTGCAGCAGCTCAAGGCGGCCGGTGTCAGCGTGCCGCGCCTGCACGACCAGGACTTCGCGGCGGTGGCGCCGTGAGCAGCATGCAGATTCAGCAAGTACTGGCGGAGATGCGCGCACTGCAGGCGCGCGCCACGGGCGCCCCCACCGACATCACGCCGCCGACCTCACAGTCAACGGCGCAGCCGACGGATTTCGCGGCGCTGTTGAAGAACTCCGTCGACCACATCGCCTCCATGCAGAACCAGGCGACCCAGCTCTCGAGCGCCTACGAAGCCGGAGACAAGAGTGTCGATCTCACCAGGGTCATGCTCGAGGTGCAGAAAGCGGATCTCGCATTTCGCGCCATGACCCAGGTGCGCAACAAGCTCCTGGACGCCTATACCCAAGTGATGAACATGTCGGTGTAACCGACCGCGAGGAATGATCCATGGCTGATATCGTACCCGCCGCGCCGCGCGGCCTCGCCGAAGCAGCGCCCGTGCTCAAGCAAGTCGGATTGCTGGGCGGCGTCGCCGCGGCCGTCGCCGCGGCGATCTGGCTCGTGCTCTGGTCCCAGGGGCAGAACTACACCGTGCTCTACGGCCAGCTGTCCGAGCGCGAAAGCGGGCAGGTCATGGATGCCCTGACGGCTGCGGGCATCGAATACAAGCTGAGTCCCTCGGGCGCGGTGTCCGTTCCCGAACCCAAGGTTCAGGAAGCGCGCATCCGGCTCGCGAGCCAGGGTTTGCCGCAAAGCGATGCGATGGGCATCGAGATGATCCAGAAGGACTCGCCGCTGGGCGAAAGCTCGATGATGGAAACGGCGCGCTATCAGTCCGTGCTCGAGACCGAGCTCGCGCGCACCATCATCAAGGTTCAGGGAGTGCAGAGCGCGCGCGTGCATCTCGCGCTGCCGAAACCGTCAGTCTTCCTGGCCGATTCGCACAGGGCCACGGCATCGGTCATGCTCCAGCTCTATCCGGGTCGCGTGCTCGATCAGGGCCAAGTGGGCGCCATCGTGCACCTGGTGGCATCGAGCGTACCCGATCTCGCCGCGAGCGACGTGACGGTGGTGGATCAGGCGGGGACGCTTTTGAGCTCGCCGGACGATAATTCCGAGTCCGCGATCAGCAACCGTCAGCTCGAATACACCCATAAGCTCGAGCAGAGCTATCAGCGCCGCATCGTCGAATTGCTGGAGCCGCTGGTCGGGCCGGGGCGCGTGCGCGCGACGGTCACGGCCGACGTCGATTTCACGGTCCAGGAAGAGACGCGCGAGAACTACGATCCGCAGAAGACCGCGGTGCGCAGTGAGCAGACCGTCAACGACACTCGCAGGGGCGGGGACGGCGTCGAGGGCATCCCCGGTGCGCTCAGCAATCAGCCGCCGGGCACATCGGGGGCGCCGGTGATCGCGGGTGCGACCCCGACACCCGGCTCGCCCGCGCAGGCGGCGCCGCCCGGCCAGGCGACCGCGGCGAGCACCGGGCCTTCCTCCAGCTCCCAGCGCAGCACGCGCAACTACGAAGTGGACCGGACGCTGGCCTACATCAAGGAGCCGGTCGGCACATTGAAGCGCCTGAGCGTCGGGGTCGTGATCGACGATTGGCAGAAGACGGGCGAGGACGGCAAGGTCACCACCACGCCGATGAGCGATGCGGACATCAAGCGCTTCACGCAGCTCGTGCGCGAGTCCATCGGCCTGAAGGACGATCGCGGCGACAAGATCGACGTCATGAATCAGGCGTTCAAGAGCAACGCCCCCATCGGCCCGGTCGACGGTCCACCGCTGTGGCAAAACCCCATGGTCGGCCAGATCGCCAAGCAACTGGTGGGCGCGGGTCTCGTGCTCTTGGTGGCCTTCTTGATACTGAGGCCCTTGATGAAGTCTCTCACCAAAAGTTCGAGGGCATCCGGATCGAGTTCCGCCGGCGACGACGTTGCCGCGGATCGCGTGAGTCTGTCGGGCAAGGGCGCTCCCAATCCGATCAAGCTGTCGCCGAGTTTCGAGCAGCAGATCGCAGCTGCTCGAACCTTGGTCGGGCAGGATCCCAAGCGAGCCGCACAAGTGGTGAAGGATTGGGTTGCCGCCGATGGCTAACAAGCCGGGTGATCTCGCGGGAACCGAACGCGCCGCGATCTTGCTCATGAGCTTGGGCGAGCAGGACGCGGCCAATCTCCTGAAGCAGCTCGACGCGCGCGAAGTCCAAAGGCTCGGCGTCGCGATGGCCGAGCTCAAGGAAGTATCGCGCGAGCAGATGACCTCCGTGCTCGATAACTTCATCGGTGTGGTGGACGGGAAAGCCAACCTGGCGTCCGCCTCTCAAGACTACGTGCGCCGGGTGCTCACCCAGGCGGTCGGCAAACAAAAGACCGAATTGCTGCTCGATCGCGTTTCCACCGGCCAGACCGGCCAGGGCATCGAGGCATTGAAGTGGATGGACGCGAAGGCCGTGGCGCATATCATATCCGGCGAGCATCCGCAGATCGCCGCTATCGTGCTGTCGCATCTCGACGCGGAGCAGTCCGCGTCCATCTTGCCGCTCTTGACCGAGGAGATGCGCACCGAGGTTCTGATGCGGATCGCTACGCTGAACGAAGTGCCGCAAACCGCGTTGACGGAGCTCGATCAACTGGTGGAGAAGCAGGCCAACGTCGCGCCGCCCGCGCCGCTGCGCCGCATCGGCGGCGCGCGCACGGTCGCCAACATCTTGAACGCCATGGAGCGGGACAAGAGCGGCGAGGAACTCGGCAAGATCGAGAAGGCCGACACGGAGATGCACCAGCAGATCAAGGATTTGCTGTTCATCTTCGACAATCTGTTGGAGCTGGACGACCGTGGTATCCAGGCGCTGCTGCGCGAGGTCGGCTCCGATACCTTGGCGGTCGCGCTGCGCGGCGCCGAGCCCGGTGTGCAGGAGAAGATCCTCAAGAACATGTCGAAGCGTGCAGCGGAAATTCTCAAGGACGACATGGAGGCGCGCGGTCCCGTGAAGCTCGCCGAGGTCGAGGCGGCGCAGAAGGAGATCGTGGTGATCGCACAGCGGCTCGCCGAGGAAGGCACCATCAGTCTCGGCGGCAAGGGCGGCGCCGAATTTGTCTAACCCCGTCACCAAGGGTCCGGCCATCGCCAAGGGGTCGGCGGTCAAGGCCGAAGTCTGGGCCGCCCCGGAAATGAGCAAGGGCTCCGCCG
>JBEKHK010000019.1:0-70585 GCA_050012315.1 Steroidobacteraceae bacterium
CCCCAGGGACGGATTTACGGCGTTCCGGAAAATGCGCGCACGCCTTCCGGCCGTCGCCCTAGGAGTGATCCACTTCGCGTGGTGTAGGAGGGCTACGCGAACTGCTTAGGCGCAGTCGGCAGCCGAAACTCCGGAATTCTCTCCCGCAGCAACTCATGAAACTCCAGCATGAACCCCTCGAGCCTCGACAGCGGCCCCGGCTGGTAACTGCTCGAAGCCAGGCCGCGTTGCACGCGATCACACAACCACTTGTCCTCGTTGTTGACCTGCGTGTTGATGCGGTTGCTGAGGAATCGGGCGGCGCGCAGCTCCGCGCTCGCGCCCGGCAAGCCGAAGGTGGTTCCGCGCACGATGCACTTGCCGGGGCCGCCCGGGAGGAGCTGGAAGAAATCCATCTGATCCGGAAACACATCGATCCCCAAGTTCGGCAGCGCGCTGTAGAAGCGCCAGCATCGGCGCAGATTCTCCGGCAGATGCTCGGCCGCCTTGCCGATGATCGACTGATAGAGACGCTCGGACCACCGCGACGAGGGCTGCTCGCGCATCCAGCTCAAGCCGCGCGCGACGCCCGGCACCGACAGCTGGTCCTCGTAATCCGGAGTGAACATGCGATACAGGCCCGGGTGTCCGATCGGCACATGATAGGACTCGAGGTAATTGTCCATCGCGATTTTCCAATCGACGGGCCACACGTCCGTGGTGATCGGCGCGAGCGGCACCATTTCCTCGAAGCGATAGGGGGCGAGCTCCTCCGCGAGCCTGCCCCAGGTCTTCGCGACCGGGGGCGGATCCCCCGCGAGACACACAAAGACGAATCCGAGCGCGGTATCCACGCGCACCGGACGCAAGCTGTAATTGGCGCGATCCAGTCGCGGAAAGGTATCTTTCATCGGCACCCCGACGAGGCTGCCGTCGTGCCGGTAGCTCCAGCCGTGATAAGGACAGGTGATGGTCGCCGCGCAGGTGCCCGATCCGTCGACGATGCGCGCGCCGCGATGACGGCACGCGTTGTGAAACGCCTTGATCGATCCATCCCTGTCGCGCAGCACGAAAACGCTCTCGGGCCCGAGCTCGAAGGTCTGGAAATCGCCGGCTTTGGGAATATTGTTGATGTGGCAGACGATCTGCCAGCTCGGCAACAGCACCCGCTCGATTTCCAGGCGCATCAAATCCGGATGGCTGTACACCCAGGCGGGGAGTGCGTGGCGGAGAATCGCGGGCGCATCGCTGTCGAGCTTCGCGGCGGACACACTGTTCATCGGGCTTCTCCGTCACGATTATATGATCATTTAATTTACGCCTACGCCCATCCCCTGGCAAGCCGCGTTGCAACAGGCTCCCCCTCGCCAGATATAGACAAATAGGGCCGTGCAGTGGGTAAAACCGCAGGCTCTCAATACCAGTGCAATAATTTATATACTCATATAAGCTTGCGCTCCGAACGCAGCCTGAGCCGCGCGCGCAACCACGCCGCATCGCATCGATCTAGCTACTGAGAAGGGGACGTCATGGCCAGAAAACTGACCAACAGCAACGCACAATTTCAACGCGCGGTTAAACGCCTGCCGTTGGGCGTCGCGTCGAACTTTCGCTACTGGGGCGAGGATCGCACCATTTACGTCAAGCACGGCAAGGGTGCGCGCATCGTCGATATCGATGACAACGTGTACGTCGATTACCGCATGGGCTACGGGCCGGCGATCCTGGGCTATGCGGACGAGCGCGTGGATGCGGCCGCGCGCGAGGGCATGGAAGTGGGCGGCGTTTTTGCGCTCGCCACCGAACGCGAACTCAAGGTTGCGGAGCGGATTTCCAAGATGGTGCCGGCCGCGGAGTTGGTGCGTTTCTCGAATTCCGGGACCGAGGCGGTGATGGCCGGACTCAGGCTCGCGCGCGCGTTTACCGGCAAGGACGACTACGTGATACTCGAAGGCAGCTATCACGGATTGTTCGATGCCGCCATGTGGTTCACCCCCATGGACAAGTGGTCGCAGGTGGGCGATCCCGAGATCAAGCCCTACAGCGAGGGCGTTCCGGTCAGCACCAAGAGCTTCGCGCACTTCGTTCAGGCGAATGACGCCAATCAGCTGGAAGATGTCTTCAAGCGGCATGGCGCGCGGATCGCCTGCATGTTGATCGAGCCGATCATGGGCAACTGCCTGGGGATCGCGGCGGAGCCCGAGTACTTGCGGGCGGCCCGCGAGCTTTGCGACAAGCACGGCGTCGTGCTGCTGATCGACGAGGTGAAGACCGGCTTTCGGGTGGCGCGCGGCGGGGTGCAGGAGCTATACGGCGTCAACGCCGATCTTTGCACCTTTGCCAAGGCGCTCGGCAACGGCTACCCCATCTCGGTGCTTGCCGGACGCGAACACATCATGCGCAAGATCGGTCGCGGCGTCGCGCATGGCGGAACCTATACCGCGCATTCGGTCTCGCTGGCGGCGGCGGAGCGGACACTGCAGATCCTCGACGAGACCGACGCGCTCGAGCGCGTCGCCGACTATGGCACGAAGCTGCGCGCCGGCATGCGCGCGGTCCTGTCGGCCCGCGGCATCGCGCACAGCTTCGTGGGCCACCCTTCCATGAGCGGCCTGTATTTCGCGCACGAGCCGCCGCGCAATTACCGTGCGTGGAAGAGCAGCGATTACTCCTTCTACGACGCCATGGCGCAGGTGCTGCACGACGAGGGGGTGCTGTGCGAGCCCGATTCGCGCGAGCCCTGGTTCATGTCGGCGGCGCACGATGCCTCCTGCCTCACGGATACCCTGAAGGCATTCGAAATCGCCGTCGACGCCACGCTCAAATCGAGCGGCGCCGGCCACAAAGTGTTGGCCTGAGTCGGCGCGGTGGCAACGAGGGAGAATCTCGACGCGATCGTCGTCGGCGCCGGGCATAACGGCCTGGTCGCAGCGTGCCTGCTGGCGCGCGCCGGACTCAAGGTCCAGGTGCTGGAGCGCATGCCCTACATTGGCGGCGCGGCCGTAAGCCGCCGCTTATATCAGGATTTCACCTACTCGAACTGCTCCTACGTCTGCAGCCTGCTGCGGCCGGAGATCATGCGCACGCTCGAGTTGCCGAAATACGGGCTGCAGGTGATTCCCTACGAGGGGGGCTGCACCATGATGCAGGGGGGCGGCCACCTCGCGCTGTACGATAATCACGATGCGCTGCGCCGGGAGATCTCGCGTCATTCCAAGCGCGACGCGGAGGCGTACGACCGCTACGCGCGCGACGTGATGCGCCAATGCAAGTTCATCAAGCCGCTGCTGCTTCGCGAGCCTCCCGACCCGACTTCGTTCAAGCTGCGTGATCTGAAGGAGCTGCTCTACCTCGGCCAGCGCTTCCACGGTCTCGGCGAGGAGCGAATGTACGAGACGTTGCGCTTCTGGACGATGAGCGCCGCGGATTTTCTCGACGAATACTTCGAGAGCGAAATCGTCAAGGCGCATTTCGCCGGCAGTTCGATCATCGGCACGGCGCTCGGGCCCCGCTCACCCGGCACCGCCTACGTATTGCTCCACCATTACATGGGCGACATCGACGATACGGTCGGCGCGTGGGGATTCGCGCGCGGCGGCATGGGCGCGATCAGCGACGCCCTCGGCAAATCGTTCGAAGCCAGCGGCGGAGTCATTCGGAAGGATGCGCCGGTCGCGAAGGTGTTGGTCAAGAGCGGGCGGGCCACGGGGGTCGCGCTCGAGAACGGCGATGAGATTCACGCGCCCCTGGTGATCTCCAACCTCGACGTGCGCCGCACCTTCCTCAAGATCGTGGATTCCAAGGATCTGCCGGCGGATTTCGTGCACCGGGTCAAGAATTTCAAGATTCGCGGCTCCTCCGGCAAGCTCAACATCGCTCTCGACGGCCTGCCGAAATTTCCCGCGATTCCGCAGGGCTCGCCCTGCACGCGCGGGGACATGCACGTGACGGATACCCTGGACATGATGGAGCGCGCTTACGACGATTGGAAGGAAGGGCGCTGGTCGCGCGCGCCCTACATCGACATGCTGATTCCCTCGCAGATCGATCCGACCATGGTGCCCGACGGCAAGCACTACATGTCGGTGTTCGTGCAGTATTGCCCGTACGAGCTCGCGGAGGGGGAGTGGAATTCGGAGAGGCGGCGCGCTTTCGGCGACACCGTCATCGACACCATCGCCCGGCAGAGTCCGAACTTCAAGGATCTCATCCTGCATGCGGAGATCCGCACGCCTTGGGACATCGAGAATGAGGTGGGTCTGACCGAGGGAAATATCTTCCAGGGCGAATTGACCATGGACCAGCTGCTGTTCAATCGGCCGGTTCCAGGCTTTGCCCAGTACCGCTCTCCGGTGCGCGGCCTGTACATGTGCGGCTCGAGCACGCATCCGGGCGGTGGAGTGATGGGTGCGCCGGGCGCCAATGCGGCGCGCGCGGTTCTGAAGGATTTGGGGAGGCGATCGGAGATATGACACAGCAGGGCGCATCCTCTCGTTACGATTGCATCGTCATCGGTGCAGGACACAACGGCTTGATCTGTGCGGCGACGCTCGCGCGCGGCGGCCGATCGGTGCTGGTGGTCGAGGCGCAGCCCCAGATCGGCGGCGCGGCGCTGACGCGGGAGTTCGTGCGGGGGTTCAAGGTATCCGCGTGCGCGCATCTCGTGCACCTGATGCCGGCCGAGCTGGTACGCGATCTCGATCTCGCAGCCCATGGGCTCGACTGGGCCGCACAGGCCATGACGACCACGGCGGTGTCGGCCGAGAGCGCGGCGTTGACCCTGGAGCAGGGCAGCGTGGGCGCGGACAACGGCGCCTATGCAGCCTACAGCGCGCAGATGCGCCGCTTCGCGCTCGCGCTCGTGCCGCTTCTTGCCAAGGTCCCGCCCCGACTCGGAACCACAGATTGGAAGGATCTCTCGGCGCTTGCCGGTCTCGCCTGGGGAATCCGCAAGCTCGGACGCCGCGATATGCGCGAGCTGCTGCGCATCGGCGGCATGAACGTGCACGACCTGCTGGAGGAGCATTTCAGCGGGGCGGCGCTTCGGGGCGCGCTCGCCTTCGATGCGGTGCTCGGCACCAACTTCGGGCCTCGCTCCCCCGGCACCGTGCTCACGCTCCTGTACCGTCTTGCGGCGGAGGCGGCGAGCGGCGCCCGCGGGCTGGCCCAGCCCCGGGGAGGTGTCGGCGCCGTGAGCGACGCGCTCGCCAAGGCTGCCGTCGCCGCCGGCGTCAGCATCCGCCCCGGCGCTCCGGTCAAGCGCATCTTGGTGGAATCGGACCGGACCGCCGGCGTCGAGCTCGAGTCCGGGGAGCGCATCGCCGCGTCCACCGTCGTGTCGAACGCCGATCCCAAAACCACGTTTCTCGAGCTCCTCGGGACCGCCCATCTCGACACTGGATTCGTGCGCCGGATCCGCCATCTGCGCTCCCAAGGGCTGGCGGCGAAGCTTCACCTTGCGCTCGACCGTGCACCCAAGTTCAGCGGCGCGACGGATGCGGCGCTCAAGGGCCGGTTATTGATCTCGCCTTCGCTCGAGTATCTGGAACGGGCCTACAACCATTCGAAGTACGGGGAATACTCGTCGGCTCCCGCCATGGAGATCACCCTCCCCACGCTGAACGATCCGGGGCTCGCTCCCGCCGGCAAGCACGTATTGTCTGCCATCGTGCAATACGCGCCCTATGCGCTCCGGGAGGGCTGGACCGAGGGACGGGATCGTTTCATGGATCTTTGCATCGGGCTGTTGGACCAGCATGCCCCCGGCCTGCGGGCGAGCATCGTGGGCGCGGAGCTGTTGACGCCGCTCGATATCGAGCGGGAATTTCGGAACCGAGGGGGCCATTGGCACCACGGCGACCTGGCGTTCGATCAGTTCTTCATGGTGAGGCCGGTTCCCGGAGCGGCTCAGCACCGCACGCCGCTGCCCGGCTTGTTCCTCTGCGGCGCCGGCTGCCACCCGGGCGGCGGCATCATGGGTACCGCCGGCCGCAACGCCGCGCGCCAAGTCCTGGAGGCCGCGTAGCATGAGCGAAGCCACATCCATGCCCCATTTCCTCAAGCCGTTGCTCGAGACCCCGTTTCACGCGCGGGCTCGTGCGTTGAGCCAAGTCGACAGCTTCATCGCGTGGTCGGGGTACACCACGGTCGATGTGTTCACTACCGTCGAGCAGGAGTATTTCGCGATCCGGAATGCCGCCACTCTGTACGACCTCACGCCCATGGTGAAGTATCGGATCAGCGGAGCGGATGCGTTGCCGTACCTCAATCGGCTGGTGACGCGGGATATCGCCAAGCTCAAACCGAACCGGGTCGCCTACTGCGTGTGGTGCAACGATGCGGGGCACGTGCTCGATGACGGAACGGTGTTCCGATTGGGTGAGAACGAGTATCGCCTGTGCACGGCGGAGCGGCAGATCGACTGGCTCTTGGATTCGGCGGTCGGTTTCGATGTCGAGGTGAGCGAGATCACGGCCGAGATCGCGGCGCTTTCGCTGCAAGGTCCGACCTCGTACGCGGTGTTGCGCACGGCCGGGCTGGTCGGCGTGGAGCGGCTGAAGCCGTTCGATGTCGGCCATTTTTCGCTCGGCGCCCGGCAGCTGACGGTGTCGCGCACGGGCTTCACCGGCGACCTGGGCTACGAGTTGTGGATGGAGCCCGGCGCGGCGGAGGAAATCTGGGACGCGCTGATGGCGGCCGGACGCTCGCGGGGCATCCGTGCCATCGGATCGCAGGCCCTGAACATTGCGCGCATCGAGGCGGGTTTCGTGATGCCGCACCTGGAATTCGTATCCGCGGAACAGACCATCCGCACCGGCCGAGACCGTTCGCCCCTCGAGCTGGGCCTTTCCTGGCTGCTCGATTTCGACAAGGGCCACTTCAACGGCCGGCGCGCGTTGCTCGCCGAGCGGGCGCGGGGAGCGCGGCGCCAATTGGTCGCACTCGACATCGCGGGCAACAAGCCGGCGCATAACGCGTTGCTCTACACGGAGGCGGACGGGAAGCGCGAGATCGGCAGCGTCACCTCGGCCGCGTGGTCGCCCACTTGCAAGCGCAACATCGCGCTTGCTATGGTCAATGCGCCGTACTTCAAAACCGGCACGGCCCTCTGGGCGGAGATCTATTTGAACCGGGAACTGGTCTGGGAGCGTCGGATGTCGCGAGCCGTCGTGGTGGAGCGTCCCTTCTTTGCGCCCGAACGAAGGCGTGCGACGCCTCCCGGCGAGTTCTAGGGTTCCGGCCTGCATGCCGTAACCATGCTGTCGCCCCAGAAATCCACCGTCGACCGCCCTTGGCTCGATCCCGACGCCAAGCCGCAAATCGTCATTGAGGGCGTCGGCAAGACCTTCGGCTCTTTCACGGCGGTCGACGCCATCAATCTTCGCATCTTCAAGGGCGAGATGTTCGCGCTGGTCGGCGGCTCCGGTTGCGGCAAGACGACGCTGCTGCGGATGTTGGCGGGCTTCACCACCCCGAGTTCGGGACGCATTCTCATCGAGGATGCGGACATGACCCGGGTGCCGCCCTATGAGCGGCCGGTGAACATGATGTTCCAATCCTATGCGCTGTTCCCGCACATGACGGTGGAGCAGAACGTCGGTTATGGGCTGCGGCGTCTCGGCCTGCCGGAGACCGAACGCACCAAGCGCGTTCGGGATGCGCTCGACATGGTGCAATTGGGCCCCCTGTCGAAACGCAAGCCGCATCAGCTCTCCGGTGGCCAGCGGCAGCGCGTGGCGCTCGCCCGCTCGCTCATTCGGCGGCCGAAGGTGCTGCTCCTGGATGAGCCCTTGAGCGCGCTCGACAAGAAGCTGCGCGAACAGACGCAGTTCGAGCTGATGAACATCCAGTACGAAGTGGGCATCACCTTCGTCTTCGTCACGCATGACCAGGACGAGGCGATGGCGCTCTCGACGCGCATAGCGGTGATGAACCGCGGCCAGGTGGTCCAGGTCGGAACGCCGTCGGAAATCTACGAGTTTCCTCAGAATCGATTCGTCGCCGATTTCATCGGAACCACCAACTTGTTCGAGGGCACGGTCAGCGAGGGCGCCATGCCGGGCCATGTCGTCGTCCGCAGCACCGAGGCCGGATGCGACCTCATCGTCGATGACCCGGGGCGTTTCGGCAACGGACAGCGCGTGTGGGTCTCGCTGCGGCCCGAGAAGATTCGCTTGAGCAAGGCGCCGGTGCCGGGCGCCGCGGCGAACCAGATCAAGGGGATGGTGTGGGAGCTCGGCTATCTCGGCAACCGCTCCACGTATCGCATCAAGACGGATACCGGCAAGTTGATCACGGTGTTCGCTCAGAACGACCGGCGCACCTCGGAGTGGGCGATCGACTGGAGCGACGAGGTCTACCTGAGCTGGACCGCGAATTGCGCGGTGGTGTTGCACCAGTGAAGCGCGCGGGGTCCGCGTTCGCGTGCCTCGCAATCCTGATCCTGGCAGCGGCGGCCGTCGCACCGGCCCATGCCGCGGGCAAGACCCGGAACGTCGTGCTCATCGTCAGCGACGGACTGCGTTGGCAAGAGGTATTCACCGGCGCCGAGGACGATTTGCTGAACGATCAGGCGGGCGGGAGCTGGCTGCCGGAGGCGCAGTTGCGCGAGCGCTACTGGCGGGCGACCCCCGTCGAGCGCCGCAAGGCGCTGTTCCCGTACTTGTGGGGCACCGTGGCGAAGCGCGGGCAGATTTTCGGCAATCAGACCTTGGGCAGCGTCGCGCGTGTGTCGAACGGCAAGGCGTTCTCCTACCCGGGGTACAACGAGATGAGCACCGGATTCGCGAACGATGCCATCGACAGCAACGAGTTCGGTCCGAATCCGACGCCGAGCGTTTTCGAATGGCTCAACAAGTTCGACGAATTTCGCGGACGGGTGGCGATCTACGGCACTTGGAGCGTGTACCGGGAAATCTTCAACGAGCGCCGCAGCGGTCTCGTCATCCAGGCCGGATGGACGCCGCCGCCCGGGAAGAGCCCGGCGACTCCCCGCGACCTGCTGCTTCGGCGCCTGTACGCGACGACCACGCCGCTCGACGAAGAGGACGTGGACAACTCTTTCCTGCAGGTCGAGCTTCTCGACTACGTCAAATCCGCCAAGCCGCGGGTGCTGTTCGTGGGCTACGGCGAAACGGACAATTGGGCGCATCAGGGACGCTATGATCTGGTGCTCGACAGCGCTCACCGCACGGACGCCTTCATCAAGGAACTCTGGGACACGATGCAGGCGATGCCGCAGTACCGCGGCGCCACGACGTTCATCATCACCACCGATCATGGCCGGGGGAGCGGGCTGACCGAGTGGAAGGAGCACGGGGTCGAGGAGAAGGGCTCCGAGAACATCTGGATCGCGGTCATGGGACCCGACACGCCGCCTCTCGGCGAGCGGCGAGGCGCCGCTCCGCTGGTGCAGGCGCAGATCGCCGCCACCCTGGCTGCCTTCCTCGGCAAGGACTTCCGCGCCGCCGTTCCCCGCGCGGCCCCGCCCATCGCGGACGTGCTGCACTGAGTCGCGCGCCAGGCAGTGCAATCCCGGCCGCCTGGTTTTTATATTATAGTGAGGATATTATAAAGCCTCCACGCGATTCAGGGGGCTCGGTTCATGCGCAAGGTAAAAACACTCGGCTTATTGGGCACAGGCGTCATCGGCGGCGGCTGGGCGGCGAGGGCGATGCATTTCGGTATCGACGTGATCGCGGCGGACGTCAAACCCGAAATGGAGGAATGGATCCGCGGCGCCGTGGCGAATGCCGAGCCCGCGCTCGCGCGCCTCACCTTCGCGCCGCTTCCGCCCAAAGGCAAGCTGTCCTTCACCACCGATGTGCGCGAGATGGCGAAGGCCGCGGATTTCATCCAGGAGAACATTCCCGAGCAGCTGCCGCTGAAGCAGCGCATGCTGGCCGAGGTGAGCCGGCACACCGGCGCCGATGTCATCATCGCATCGAGCACCTCGGGACTCACGCCCACGGATTTGCAGCGCGACATGGTCGGTCCCGAGCGTTTCTGCGTCGCTCATCCGTTCAATCCCGTCTACCTTTTGCCGTTGGTCGAGCTCGTCCCCGGCGCCAAGACGGCGCCGGCGACCATCGAGGCCGCGGCGGAATTCTTCACTCATATCGGAATGCATGCGCTGCGGGTGCGGCGCGAGGTTCCCGGCCATTTGACCGATCGGCTGCAAGAGGCCATGTGGCGCGAGATTCTGCACATGGTGAACGAGGATGTCGCCACCACGGGCGAGCTCGACGAGTCCATCATTTACGGTCCCGGGTTGCGGTGGGCCGCGATGGGCATGAACCTCATCTATCACCTGGCCGGCGGCGAGACCGGCATGCGGCATATGCTGCATCAGTTCGGTCCTGCGCTGAAATGGCCGTGGACCAAGCTCGAGGCGCCGGAGCTCACCGAGCAATTGATCGATCGCATGGTGGTGGGCACCCAAGAGCAGGCCGCGGGCCGCTCCATCCGGGAACTCGAGCGGCTGCGCGACAATTACCTGGTCGCCATTCAGCAGGTGCTGCGTCAGTTCGACATCGGTGCGGGCTCTACGCTCCGTAAACTCGAGGAACGACTGTACCGGGAGGCTGGAGGGACCGCGGCGACGGGCGAAGGCCTGCCGCGATACGAGACGACGGTGAGGCCGGAGTGGGTCGACTACAACGGCCACATGTCCGATTTCCTGTACGGCCACGTGTTCGGCGAGGCCATGGACAGCCTGTACCGCCAGGTTGGGATCGACGATGCCTTCCGCAAAGGAGGGCGGATGTACTACACCGTGGAAAGTCACGTCAAGCACTTTGGCGAGGCGAAGGTCGGCGAGCCTCTATATGCGACCACCCAAGTGCTCGCGCTCGACGAGAAGCGGCTCCACGTGTTTCATCGGTTGTACCGCAAGCGCGACGAGGCGCTGATCGCCACCGGCGAGCAGATGCATTTGTTCGTCGACACCGCCAAGGCCAAGGCCACGGCGATCGACCCCGCGTTGCGCGCCAAGCTCGATCCGATCCGCAAGGCCCATGCGTCCTTGCCCGTGCCTCCCGAGGCCGGCAAGGCGGTCGGCAGCCGGGCGAGCTAGCCTGCGATGCCCAAGATCGTCGACCACGCCAGGCGCCGCGACGAGATCGCGCTCGTCGCTTGCAAGGTGGTCGCCGATCATGGGTTCGAGCAGGCGACCGTCGCACGCATAGCGCGCGCGGCGGGTTACACCACCGGCATGGTGGCGCATTACTACGATTCGAAACAGGACATCATTCTCGCGGCGCTGCGCCTCATCTTGAAGCGCATCGAAGAGCGGCTGACCCGGGAGCGCGACGGCGGAGATGCGAATCTGCTGAGCGTTCTGTCGGAGGCCATCGCCGTCGACCGCCAGCGGTTCACGGAGTCCGCGTTCTGGCTCGCATTCTGGGGCCAGATGTCCGCCGATCCGAAGCTCAAGCGGCTGAACGTTTGGGTGCACCGCGAATACATGCGGCTGTTCGAGCGATGCTTTTCCGAATATTGGCCCGAATGGAAATCGAGGCCGGCTGCCGTGCGCGATCAGGTGCTGCGCTCGGTGGTCACGTGCATGAACGGCCTGACCGCCGGGGCCGTGACCAGTCCCCGGGATTGGCCGGCGCAAAGACAAATCGAGCACTTGGGGTTGCAGATCGATCTCTTGCGGCAGTGGGCCGCAACGAAGCGCGGCGCGGCGCGCAAAAAACCACGCTGAAAAGGGGAGTGACCATGGATTTCTCGTTGAACGATGAACAGCAGATGATCGTCAAGACGACGCGCGATTTCGTGGTGAATGAGCTCTTTCCTCACGAGAAGGAGGTGGAGGAGACCGGCGAGTTGCGGGAGGATCTCTACCGTGAACTGAAGGCGAAGGCCATCGATGCGGGCTTGTATGCCGCCAACATGCCGGCCGACGTGGGCGGCGCCGGCCTGGATACGGTCTCCTGGGTGCTCTACGAGAAAGAGCTCGGCCGGGCCAACTATGCTCTGCATTGGTCCTGCGTCGGCCGCCCGTCGAACATCCTGCTGGCTTGCCGGGGCGAGCAACGCGAACGCTATCTGCTGCCGGCGGTGCGCGGCGACCGGGCCGAATGCCTCGCGATGACGGAGCCGGGGGCCGGATCCGATCTGCGCGGCATGAAGACGTCGGCGGTCGAGTCGGGCGGGGACTTCATCATCAACGGCACCAAGCATTTCATCAGTCATGCGGATCGCTCGGACTTCGTCATTTTGTTTGCGGCCTCCGGCGAGGAGACGGGCACACGCGGAACGCGCAAGAAAATCACCTCGTTCCTGATCGACATGGGCCACCCCGGGTTCAAAGTGCTGCCCGGCTACAAGAACGTCTCCCACCGCGGTTACAAAAACAGCATTCTCGAGTTCAACAACTGCCGCGTGCCGAAGAGCGCGGTGTTGGGCGAGGTGCACCGCGGCTTCGAGGTCGCCAATGAATGGCTCGGAGCGACGCGGCTTCAGGTCGCCGCCACTTGCCTGGGGCGGGCCGATCGGGCGCTCGATCTCGCCAAGCAGTGGGCGGTCGACCGGGTGCAATTCGGACAGCAGATCGGCAAATTTCAAGGCGTGAGCTTCAAACTCGCGGATATGGCGGTGGAACTGCGGGCGGCGGAACTTCTGGTGCTCGAGGCGGCGTGGAAGAACGATCAGAAGACCGCCACCGACATGGACATGGCGATTGCGAAAGTGAAGGCGACGGAGATGCTCGCCATGGTGGCGGATGAAGCGCTGCAAATTCACGGCGGAATGGGGCTCATGAGCGATCTGCCGCTCGAGCGCATTTGGCGCGATGCGCGCATTGAGCGTATCTGGGACGGCACCAGCGAGGTGCAGCGCCACATCATCTCGCGGGCCTTGTTGCGCCCGCTCGGCGGCTAGCGCTCGACGCGCCTCGAGGCGCGATTCGCGCACCCTGCTGGTGCAGCCCTTCCGGCGCGCCGGCGGCGCTATGTCAAATGCCAATCCCCGGGCGGCGAGCGGGCCCCCGGTACCTCGAGGAGCGCGTCGGAGCCCCGTCGCTGCGCCCGGTTTTGGTGCCTCGTGACTTAAATGCGACATAAGGTCACTCGTCAACCCCCGCACGGGTATCGGCGTTCTTCCTACATCAATTAAGCCGTAAATCCTTGAGAATAGTGATGCAGTCCCGATATCGGCATTGCGCCAAAGGACAAAGGGGAAGAGCATGATCGATCCAGAAGTTGCACGTTTGCGACGACTGCGCGGTGAGGCGTTGCTGGTGCGGGAAATCGCCCGCGCATTCGAGTCAACTCAATGGGCGGCGGATGAGTCTCTGCCCGCTCGGAGCGCTTGCGCCGGTTGGCGCATTGCCCGAGTGGTATCCGGACGGCTCAAGAGCCATCCGTATGCCGAATATCAGAAGGATGCGGGTGTCGCGGCCCATGTGCGCAGCCGTATGCACGCGTACGTCCTCGCCCTGACCCGCAACAATCGGGCTCAAGGGCTCAAGACCCTCGAAGCGCATGTCAATGCGCTGGGCCGCCAGCTGAACGACGCGATTGCACTTGCCTGGTCATCGGACTTCAGCGAGGCATTGTCGCGATCTCAATCGGAGATCAAGGACCTCGGCGCGGCCCTGGCGCGGGAGACGCGCAGCGGCGAGGTTCTGGGACGCCCTGGCGTCCGGCCTTCCCGCCCCGAGCAAGCGGTGGGCAATCTGGCGGTGGGCAATCTGGCGGCCATCGATGGCGATTGGCCTTACCTGGCGCTCTAAGCCGGCATCGATGGCTCGCGAGTAGGCGTGCCGTGCGGGCCTCAGCCGAGGAATCGCACGGCACGTCTCGATTCGCACTCAAGCGCAGCCCCATCAGCGGATTCTGCCGCGCTGAGTCCAGGCGCCGAGTGTGCGCGCCGCCCGGAGCGGCGAGAGTGACGGCGTCGCCGGTCACGGCTTTGCCTCTGGACAAACGCCTCATCTAGGCGATCATAGCGTCTGACGATTCCTACAGGCGGTGCCGTGCTGGGCCGATCCACGGGTGTCGACACCCCTCGGATAATTCTGCCCACTTGCGGTGCGTCACCGAACAGGAGGGTGAATGAACAGACTCAGTCTTTCCAACATGAGCAGTAGACCTGGCCGTTGGAGCGAAGAGAGCGTACCTCCCAGCCCAAGCCCCGAGCGTCCGCCGCTGGCTCCGCACGACCCGCCCGAACCTGCTCCCCAGGCGGCCGCGTGGGACCGGGCGCTGCGCGTGATCTTCATGGAGTCCGCGCATGGCGCAGAGGGCCTGCCCAAGAGTCGCTCGTGGAGAACGAACAAGCGCGGGCGTGCCGCGATCAAGGCTGGCCGCAGACATTAGGAAGGATTGCTCCATGCAACACAAACAAGCCATTGCGGTTGAGATCGCGCTTCAGACCCACGTGCTGCAAACCTGCCCGATTCACAACCAGATATTCTGCGACGATGATGTCGATCCTTCGGGCGCCTTCGCGCTGGCGGTTGAATTGGTACGCCAGCACACCCCGTACGTCGACGAGTTTCATGACGATGCGCATGCACTGACGGATTTACTCAGCGAAACCATCGGTGCGGCGCCGACGACATGTCCCCTCTGCGCGGGCGAGCGCAGCGACGTGTCGGTGCACGAGCGAGCGGGCGCGCCGACGGACTGGCAGCTGGCCTGATCGCGGGAGGATGAGTCGGCCTGATCGCGGGAGGGGCAATTGGCCTGATCGCGAGACGGCCGCGGAGCGGGGCGTCAGCTCCGCGTGAATGCCGCGGCGGCATTCAACGTTTGCTCGAGCATGGGCATGTCGTAGGGCTTCGGCAGCAAAAACACGCTCGGTTGGCGATGGCCAAGGATCTGCTGAACGTCGAAGCTGCCGTATCCGGAGGAAATCACCACCGGGAGCTTCGGGTACTGTTTGACCAATTCCTTGGCGAGGTCGATGCCGGACATGCCCGGCAAACTCACGTCCGTCATGACCGCATCGAACTGCCGCTCGGCGAGCTGGAGGAGGGCGGGCTCTGCAGCCGCCACGGCCGTCGCCTGGTGGCCTAATTCCGTTAAATATTCAACGGTTATCAGGCTTACTTCGACATTGTCTTCAACGAGCAATACGTCCATTCCTGCCAGAGCATGGACGTAAATGCAGCCGCTGGCTAGGGGGACGTGCTCAGCGCCCGGTCCACACGGGTTTGCGCTTCTCGGTGAACGCCCGAGTGCCTTCCTTCAGATCCTCCGAGCGGATGACCTGCTGCACGATGTCGAGGGAGTCGTGAAGTTCGAAGGCCTCGTGTTCCGGAACCATCTCGGTGTGCCGGAGCAGTTGCTTGATCGCGGGAAACAGCAGCGGGGGGCCGTCGGCGAGCTGCCGCGCGATCTCGCGGGCCTTGGTCAGAGCTTCACCTTTGGGCACCACATGATTGGCGAGTCCCCAATGTTTCGCTTCGGCCGCGTCCATCCATCGGCCGGTCATGAGGAATTCAACGGCCACATGGTAAGGGATGCGCCGGCGCAGTTTGATGGTTCCGGCATCCGCGAGTACCCCGACATTGATCTCGGGGAGCGCGAACTTGGCGTGCTCCTCCATGACGATGATGTCGGTGCCGAGCACCACCTCGAAACCGCCGCCGCAAGCGATGCCGTTGACGGCGGCGATAATCGGCTTATTGAGATTGCGCGGGTAGTTCAGTCCGCCGAACCCGCTCGGACCCCAATCCTCGTCGGATTCTTCCCCGCCCGCAGCGGCCTTGAGGTCCCAGCCAGGCGAAAAGAACCGGTCGCCCGCGCCGGTGACGATGGCCACGCGCAGCGAGTCGTCATCGCGGAAGGAGATGAAGGCCTGGTTGAGCGCGCGGCTGGTGGCGAGGTCGATGGCATTGGCTTTCGGGCGATCGATGGTCACCGTGAGAATGTTGCCGTCTTTGACGAGTTTGACACCTTCGGACATGGGCGACCCCTTCAGGTTTGAGCGGTTTTCTTGAGGCGTATCAGTGCATCGACGGCGACGGCTCCCTTGCCGGCCGGCCGCACGATGATGGGATTCACGTCTATTTCGGAGAGCGTGTCGACATGCGCGGCGGCATATCGCGTCACGTTGAGCACGGTGTCGATCAGCGCGCGGATGTCGCCCGCCGGCTTTCCGCGGTAACCGCGCAGGAGCTTTCCGAGCTTGAGGCCGGCGAGCGCCGAGTCGACGGATGCCTGAGTGAAGGGCGGCAACAGGGTGACGCTGTCGGCGAGCAGTTCAGTGAGCACGCCCCCGGCGCCCAGCACCAGCACCTGACCGAATTGCGGGTCGACGATCAGACCGACGAGAATCTCGGCGACGCCGTCGTCGATCATTTCCTCGACCAGCAACGTATCCGAGAGGGTGCTCAGGCGGCGTGCCGCAGCCTCGGCATCGGCGCTGTTGCGCACATTGAGCACCACCCCGCCCACCTCGGTCTTGTGCTCCAGGTGGCCGCCCACGGCCTTGATCACCACGGGGAAGCCCAGGGACTCGGCGCACGCGGCGGCCTGCGACGGCGCCGCCAGCCGGCTGCGCGGAACCGCGACGCCGAATCGCTCGAGCGCCGCCTTGCCGTCGGCTTCACTCAAGCTATGAATCTCTGCGCCGGGCGGGCGGGACGCGGGGATGCGCAATTCCACTCCCGGTCCGGTACGCCACGCCGAGCCCACGGCCCCGGCCGCGGCCAGCGCCTCGAGCGCCTCGCGCTGCCCTTGCAAGGGAACGATGCCTCCCGCGAGGCAATGCCGGCGCACGCGCTCGCTGATGGTCTCGGGAAGCGAGGCGATCAGAGCGACCCGGGACGGAGCGCCGCGGGAGGCCTCGATGTAGGCGTCGATGGCGGCATCGAAGGAGGATGCGTCGGCTTTGCCTTCCGGTGGAAAATCCAGCATGAAGCCCACGGCATCGTAACCCGCGCGCATGGCGGTGGAAAACACACGCCCGAGTGCGGGCGGATCGAACCAGAGATAGGTGTGGATATCGAAGGGGTTCGCCACCGTCACCCGGTCGGTCAGCAATTGCTGGAGCGTTGCGGCCTGTGCTTCCGGAACCGGCGCGAAGTCCAGATCCAGCGTGCGTGCGACATCGGCCGTCATCGCCATGTCGCCGCCGGAGGCGCCCATGATGAGCACCTTGCGGCCCGCGAGGGCGCCGCCGGTGTGAAAGAGCTTCAGGGTCTCGCAGAGCGATCCCAGCGTGTCGCAGCGGGCGATGCCGGCCTGGCGGCAGAAGGCGTCGAATACGCTGTCCGCGCCGGCGAGGGCTCCCGTATGGCTGTGCGCCGTGCGCGCCGCGGCCGCCGTGCGGCCCGACTTGATCACCGCGATGGGCTTGCCCGAGCGCCGCGCCTTGTCGGCCGCCCGCGCGAAGCGCTCCGTGTCCTTGATGCCCTCGAGGTACAGGCCGAAGGCCGTGACGCGCGGATCATCGCTCAATATCTCGATGAGATCCTCGACCGCGAGGCGCGTTTGATTGCCGACGGAGAAAAGGTAGCCGATCGGCACCGAGCGCTCGTTGAAGCTCAGCGTCAGCGCGATGGTGCCGCTCTGGCAGATCACGGCCACTCCGCGCTCGATCGGGGCGCCGACCACTTGGTCGGGCAGCATGGCGGCGCGGTCGAAGAAGTTCACGAAGCCGTAGCAATTCGGCCCGAAGAAGGGCAGCTCGCCGGCCTGGCCGACGAGATCCTCGGTCAACTGGCGGCCGAGAGCGGTGCCGAGCTCGGAAAATCCGGAGGTGAAACACACGAACCCGCCGGCGCCTCGTGCCGCCAGCGCTCCCGCCACCGCCGGCGCCTCGTGATTCGGCACGGCGATGAACGCCGCGTCCGGCGCCTCGGGCAACTCGGCGACCGACCGATAGAAGGTCCTGGCCGGGGTCGAGGGCTTGGTCGGATGGACCCGCCAGATCGTGCCTTGGAAGCCGACCACCCCATTGCCCGCCGCCACGGCATCCGTCCACGCAGTGGCGCCGATGAGCGCAATGCTGCGCGGCGCGATCAACCGTCGGATGGCATCTCCCCGCATTGGGCTCACCGCCGTTTGATCTCGATCTTGCGGGACGCGAAGCGGCGCGCGGCCGCCGCGTCCGCCGACACCTTCAGGCTCTCGAGCCGCGCGCTGACGTCCGGCGGAAACGGGGCGCTCGCCGGCTTCTCGCCTTGATGCACGTGCATCAGCATGAAATCGGCCGAGGCCGCCGAGCCCTCGATGCGCGGACAGAGGAAGTCACAAGCCGCGTGAATGCGCTTGGCATCGTAATCCAATACGGAGGTCACCACGCGAAGCTCGTCGGTGGCCTTGATTTCGTGCAGATAGTGGATGTGCAGCTCGAGGGTGTAGAGCGTGCAGTGGGTGCGTTCCCGGTAGGCCGCGTCGAGCCCCAGGTGGTCCATGACCTCGTCGACCGCGGAGCTCAGCGCGACCACATAATAAGCGTCGCGCAGATGTCCGTTGTAGTCGACCCAGTCGGGCGCGAGTGTCGCGCGGAACGGCGGGAGCTCGGTCACGTGCGTGCTCAATAGAGCTTCAGCCGGTCGCGGGCCTCTGCGGCGGTCAGAATACGCGCACCCATCGCCTCGATGATGGTGCGCGCTTTCTCGACCAGCTGCGCGTTGCTGGCGTATACACCCTTGCTCAAATACAGATTGTCCTCGAGGCCCACGCGGACGTTGCCGCCGAGCAGAATGGACTGCGCCACCCAGGGCATTTGCATGCGGCTGATGGCAAAGCTGCCCCAGTTGCAGTTCTCCGGCAGCGCGTTGACCATGGCGAGCAGATGGCCCGGGTCGGCCGGCACGCCATAGGCAATGCCCATGCAGAGCTGTATGAGCGCGGGGTTGTCGAGGAGCCCTTCCTTCACCATCTGTTTGACGAACCAAAGGTTGCCGGTGTCGAACACTTCGAGCTCCGGCTTGACCTTGAGGTCGCGCGCGATCGCCGCGCCCTGACGCAGGTAATTGGGCGTCGAGATGTAGGCGCGATTACCGTCGCCGAAGTTGAGGCTCCCGCAATCGAGCGTCGCGATATCGGGCTTGTACAAGCCTTCCTCGGCGAGGTCGATGATGTGCCGCATGCGATCTTCCTGAGTGCAGAAGTCGCTGCCGGGGGCGGGCGTATCCTTGAGCCCGTTCTCGCCGATGACGATGTAGCCCCCCATGCCGCAGGTGAGGTTCACGATGACATCGACCTTGCTCTCGCGGATGCGCTTCACCACCTCGCGGTAGTGGCGCGTCTCCATGCTGAAGTTGCCGGTCTCCGGGTCTCGGACGTGAATGTGAACGATCGCCGCGCCGGCCTTGGCCGCCTCGATGGCGGTGGCGGCTATCTGCTCCGGGGTGATGGCGCAATGCGGGCTCTTCTTGACCTTGGTGTCATCTCCCGTTACCGCACAGGAAATTATGACGTCGTGATTCATGGCAACTCCTGGGAGAGGCTTTTGGAGCTCTCGCTGTCCGAACTTTATATTATCTCGATGATAATATTTAAACGCCCCGCGATCAACTCCACCGGAGGCGTGAGGCGGGCAAGCCGCCGGCTTCAGTGGCGGCTGCCCGCCAGGGCGCGGATGATCTCGGTCTCGCCGCACACGCCGACGATCCTGCCGCCCTCGGACAGCAGCACGGGATGTCCGGTTTTTTGCCGCAGCCGAATGATGGTATGGAGCGAGAACGAGGCTGGCACCACTGCAAGCCCCGGCTGCGCGTCCGAGAGCGCCGCATTGCCCGCCGAATCGTCGGCGATATGCCGCAATGCATGCTCGATCCCGTCGAAATGCAATCCGAGGGCCTGTTGCGCGGAGTTCAGGGACAGGCGGTACCGGCGAGCGTCGTCGAGCCACAGGATTCCGCCGTCGCTCGGCATCCGTTCGCGCTCGCACATGATCATGGCGCCCGTCAGCACATCGAGCGGATTCATGTGCCGCACGAACTCCGCGACATAATCGTCCGCCGGCGCGAGCACGATATCCTCTGCGGTGCCCGTTTGAATGATGCGGCCGTTTTGCAGAATCGAGATCCGGTCGCCGAGACGCAGCGCCTCGTCCATGTCGTGGCTGACGAACAGGATGGTCTTCTTCACGCGCTCCTGCAGCGCGAGCAGCTCGCCCTGGAGCTTGCCGCGGATCAGCGGATCGAGCGCCGAGAACGGCTCGTCCATCAGCAGGATGTCCGCATCGGTGGCGAAGGCCCGGGCGAGGCCGACCCGCTGCTGCATGCCGCCGGAGAGCTCGCTCACGTAGCGGTCGGCCCATTGGGACAGGCCCACGAGTTCGAGCTTCTCGTCCACGACCGATTTGCGCGCCGCCGCGGGTTCACCGCGCAGCTCGAGCCCGAGGCCCACGTTCTCCCGGACGGTACGCCACGGCAGAAGCCCGAACTGCTGGAAGACCATGGCGATTCGCTCGCGGCGCACCCGCCGCAGCTCTTTGGTATCGCAGGTGGCAACGTCCACGTCCGATTCGCCGCTGCGGACGCGCACGTGGCCGCGGGTGACCGGGTTCAGGCCGTTCGCGGCCCGCAGCAGCGTCGATTTCCCGGATCCCGATAACCCCATGAGCACCGAGATCTCGCCCTGCGCCACCGCGAGGTTCGCGCCGGCGACCCCGACGATGACTCCGAACTTCGTCTGGATGTCGGCGCGGGTGCCGCCGGCATCGAGGGCGGCAAGCGCATCCCGCACCGCCGCGCGGCCCGCGCGGCCGGGCTGTCGGGCGAACAGGATGTCGACGTTCTGAAACTCGACTGCGGCGCTCATCGGGATACCTCGCGATCTTTCGGCCGACTGATGCGGTCCAAGATAATGGCGAGCAGCACGATGGTGAAGCCCGCCTCGAAGCCCATGCCGATCTGCACCGAGTTGAGCGCCCGCACCACGGGCACGCCCAGTCCGCCGGCGCCCACCAGGGCCGCGATCACGACCATCGACAGGCTCAACATGATGCACTGAGTGATGCCGGCGACGATGGTTCCGGCGGCGCTCGGCAGCTCGACTTTCCACAGAAGCTGCAGGGGTGTGGCGCCGAAGGCCTCGCCGGCCTCGATCAGCGGACGGGGCACCGACGAAATGCCGAGATGCGTGAGTCTGATCGGCGCCGGCAAGGCGAATATCACCGTGGAGATGAGTCCCGGAACGACGCCCAGGCCGAATAGCACCAGCGTCGGGATGAGGTAGACGAAGGTCGGCAAGGTCTGCATGAGGTCGAGCACCGGACGCATGGCCGCGAACACCCGGGGCCGGTGCGCGGCGGCTATCCCCAACGGCACGCCGATGAGCGCGGAGACGACGGTGGCGACCAGCACGAGCGACAAGGTCTCGAGCGTCGCATCCCAGTAGCCCTGGTTGAGGATGAACACCAACGCCAGCACCACGAAGACCACGAGGGACCAGGAGCGCCGCAGAATCCAGGCGAGGGCGCCGACGGCGACGATGAGCAGCAGCGAGGGGAGGGCGCGCAACAGCGCAGTCACGCCGTCGACCGTTCCCTTGATGGCGATGGAGATCCCGTCGAACAGCAGCGTGCCGTGAGTCTTGATGGTATCGATGGCCACCGTCATGGCATCGCCCACCGGGATCTTGTGGCTGATGATCCACTGCTCCACTCCGCCCTCCCGGGCCGTCGATCGTTGCGCCAAGGCGGCGTAAGCCGGACGCCCGTCGAACGTGTGCACTCCCTCGAGCCACTCTTTGACCTTCGTGTCGTGCGATTTGAGCCACTCCGCAGCCGCGGCCTCGGGCTGCTCGTGGCGGTCCAGGATGGCGGCCATCATCTCGCTCTCGCCGCGCAGCGTGAACGAAAGGTTCGCGAGCAAGCGGCCCATGTTCGGGCATTCGGCGCTGTAGCCCTTGCGCGTCACGGTATAGATGGTGGCGCCGCCGAAGTTCGGGCCGAACACGGCGTCGCCGCCGGTCAGGTATTTGAGGTCGAAGCGCATGTTCATCGGGTGAGGCTCCCAGGCCAGAAAGACGATGGGCTCCTTGTTCCGGACCGCACGCTCGACCTGCGCCAGCTCGCCCTGCTCGCTCGACTCCACCAGCTTGAAGTCGCCGAGCCCGAATTGATTGTCCTTGATCATCTTGAGCACCAGCCGATTGCCGTCGTTGCCGGGCTCGATGCCGTAGATCGAATTGTTCAGCTGCGCGCCGAATCGGTGAATGTCGCTGAAGTCCTTGAGCCCCTGCGCCTGCGCGTAGGAAGGTACCGCCAGGGTGTACTTCGCGCCTTCGAGATTCGGGCGAATGACGACCACGGAGCCGTCCGCATCGTAAGGCGCACGATCGGCCACCTGCGCCGGCATCCAATTGCCGAGGAATACGTCGATGTCGTTGTTCTTGATCGATGCGAAGGTCACCGGCACCGACAGCACGGTGATCGCCGGGGTATATCCGATGTCGCGCAGCAGCTGGGCGGTGAGGGCGGTGGTGGAAGTCACGTCGGTCCAGCCGACGTCCGAGAATCGCACCGTGCGACAGCTCGGCGGATCGGCCGTGGCTGCGGCCCGCGCGCCGGCGGCGCCCAGCAGCGGCGCCAGCATGCAGAGCAGCCAGGCGAACTTGACCCTGTGGTGACCGCGGCGGCATGATGGCGCCGCCAGGGGAGCGTTTGAATGACCGTTTAACGACGTGTTATCGGCGATCACCTTATGTCCCTAGTGGATTGAATTAAAAGTATAATTTTCGGGTTGCCAATCTTAATCAGAAGCCGATGCGGCCGTCCAGAGATGAGCTTTTAGAGTTCGGGAGACGCTACATTGAACAGCCAATCAACGATCTCGGCCGACAGCTCGGGAGAGCCGATCGAGGAGACCCGCCGCGGCCAGCTCATCGAAGTTACCATCGATAGCCTAGCGGAACTCGGCTACGTGGGCACGACGCTGGCTCAGATCGCGAGCCGGGCCGGCGTATCGACCGGCTTGGTGGCCCATTATTTCGGCGACAAGGACGGATTGCTGGACGCGGCCTTCCGCTCGCTCGCGCGACGCGTCAGCGATCATGCCCGCTCTCGGCTTCGCCAGATCAGCACCCCGCGCGCGCGCATCCAGGCCGTGATCGACGCGAATCTCGCGCCCGAGGAGTTCGACCAGCGAACCGGGACGGCATGGCTCGCCTTCTGGGGTCAGGTCCTGCAAGTCAAGAGCCTGCGGCGCGTGCAGTCGGTTTACCAGCGGCGCACCCTGGCCACGTTGAAGAGCGCGCTCAACAGGCTGGTGCCGCCCGATCAGGCACAGAGTCTCGCGGCGATGATCGCCTCGATGATCGACGGCGTCTGGCTGCGCGCCGCCTTGTCCGGGTGGCGCGAGGCAGACAGCGCCAGCGCTCGGGCTCTATTGACGGAATTCGTCGACCGGCGCCTGCAGGGGTTGCGCCCCGCCTCCGACCAGCGCGTCGAATCCGACTCCGAGCGCGCCGCCGGCACGGCGCGCGCACGATCCCTGAATTTGGGGGCCGGCGAGCGCTTCGCTTCCATCAATCCGGCGAACGGCGAGGTATTGGGCTACGTGAACGTCGCCGGTTGCGACGAGGTGAATGCGGCCGTGCGCGCCGCGCAGCGCGGGCAAGCGCAATGGGCGGCTCTGACGGGCGCGGAGCGGGCGCGGATAATGCGCCGCGCCGCCCAGCTGCTCCGATCGCGTAATCAACAGCTCGCCGAGCTCGAGACGCGCGATACGGGCAAGCCCATTCAAGAGACGCTCGTGGTGGATGTGGTCTCGGGCGCGGAATGCCTCGAGTATTTCGCGAGCCTCGCGCAGTCCTTGAGCGGCGAGCACGTCGATCTCGGGCCGCAGGCGTTCGGTTACACCCGCCGGGAGCCGCTGGGCGTCGTCGCCGGGATCGGCGCGTGGAACTACCCCTTGCAGATCGCCTGCTGGAAGGCGGCGCCCGCGCTCGCCTGCGGCAACGCCATGATCTTCAAGCCGGCGGAACTCACACCGCTCACCGCCGTGAAACTCGAGGAAACCTTCCTGGAGGCCGGCCTTCCGGCTGGGGTATTTCAAGTGGTGCAAGGCTTCGCCGAAACGGGACGCCTGCTCACCAAGCATCCCGACATCCGCAAAGTCTCGCTGACGGGCGAGGTCGGCACCGGCAAGGCGGTGATGAGCGACTCGGCGCAGACCTTGAAGAACGTGACGCTGGAACTCGGCGGGAAATCCCCGCTGATCGTCTTCGACGATGCGAAACTCGACAACGCAGTTTCCGGGGCGCTGCTCGGCAACTTTTACTCCTCCGGCCAGGTGTGCTCGAACGCCACGCGTGTGTTCGTGCACTCGAAGGTCAAGGCCGCGTTCCTCGAACGTCTGGCGAAGCGCGTCGGCGCCATGCGCATCGGCGACCCCATGGATCCCGCGACGCAGGTCGGCGCGCTGGTGTCCGAGCAGCACATGCAGAAGGTGCTGGGCTACATCGCGCGCGGCCGCGCCGAAGGGGCCCGGCTCCTGCTCGGCGGCAACCGCGTCACCTCCGGAAACCTGGCGAAAGGCTATTTCGTCGCGCCGACCGTCTTCGACGAATGCCGCGACGACATGGCAATCGTGCGCGAGGAGATATTCGGACCCGTGATGTCGGTGCTGGAATTCGACGACGAGGCCGAGGTCATCGAGCGGGCGAATGCCACCGAATTCGGGCTCGCCGCCGGGGTGTTCACCAACGATCTGACCCGTGCCCACCGCGTGATTGCGAAGCTCGAGGCGGGTACCTGCTGGATCAACCATTACAACATCACGCCCATCGAGTTGCCGTTCGGCGGCGTGAAGATGTCGGGGCTCGGACGCGAAAATGGGCGCGCGGCGATCGAGCATTACACGCGGCTGAAGAGCGTCTACGTCGCCATGGGCGACGTGGAGGCGCCTTACTGAAGGCGGCAGTGCGCCGGGGATCGGGCGGCGTCGGACATTGGAGAGGGGAGCTAGCGATTGGCTGACGAGAATTTCGATTACGTCATCGTGGGAGCCGGATCGGCGGGTTGCGTGTTGGCCGACCGGTTGAGCGCGGACGGGCGGCATCGGGTGCTGGTGATCGAGTACGGCGGCTCGGACGGATCGATTTACATTCAGATGCCCTCGGCCCTGTCCATTCCGATGAACATGCCGAAGTACAACTGGTTCTATCACACCGAACCGGAGCCGCATTTGAACGGGCGGCGCATGCATACGCCGCGGGGCAAGGTCCTCGGCGGCTCCTCGTCGATCAATGGCCTCGTCTATATTCGAGGCAATCCCATGGATTTCGAGCATTGGGCTTCCGAGGGCGCGCACGGCTGGTCCTACCGCGATGTGCTGCCCTATTTCAAGCGCGCCGAAAGCCGGGAAGAGGGCGGTAATCAGTACCGGGGCGCTGCCGGCAAATTGAAGACGAGCTACGGCCGGCTCACCAATCCCCTGCACGCCGCTTGGCTCGCCGCGGGCTCCGAGGCGGGCTATCCGCAGACCGCGGATGTGAACGGCTTTCAGCAGGAAGGCTTCGGCCGCATGGACATGACCGTGGGCGGCGGCAAACGCTGCAGCGCGGCGCGGGCGTACTTGAAGCCCGCGATGACCCGGCCGAACCTGAAGGTGCTCACGCATGCGCTCGCGACCCGTGTGCTGTTCGACGGCCGCCGCGCCACGGGCGTCGAATACACCCGCGGCGGGGTAACCCATCGTGCGAGCGCGGCCCAGGAAGTCATTCTGTCGGGCGGCCCCATCAACTCGCCGCAACTGTTGAAGCTTTCCGGCGTCGGGCCGGCAGAGGAGTTGCGCGCGCTCGGTATCGGCGTGGTCCACCACCTGCCGGGTGTGGGCGAAAATTTGCAGGATCACCTGGAGTTTTATTTCCAGGTCGCGTGCAGGGAGCCGATCACGCTTTACTCCGCGCTCAATTGGCGCAGCCGCGCGCTCATCGGCGCGCGCTGGCTGCTGTTCAAGGATGGACTCGGGGCCACGAATCACTTCGAGACCTGCGCCTTCATCCGCAGCCGCGCCGGTATTCCATACCCCGATATTCAGTATCACTTCCTGCCCATGGCCGTAGCCTACGATGGCTCGACGCTTGCGAAGGAGCATGGCTTCCAGTTGCACGTGGGACCGATGCGCTCCAAAAGCCGCGGCTGGGTGCGGCTCGCCTCCGCGCGCCCGCAGGACAAGCCGCGCATCCTGTTCAATTACCTGAGCCATCCGGACGATTGGACCGAAATGCGCGCGTGCGTGCGCTTGACCCGGGAGATCGTCGCGCAGCCGGGCTTCGATCGGTATCGAGGCCGCGAGATTCAGCCGGGCGCGGACGTGCGCTCGGACGACGAGATCGATGCTTTCATCCGCGCGAAGGTCGAGAGCGCTTACCACCCGTCTTGTTCCTGCAAGATGGGCGACGCGGGCGATCCGATGGCGGTCGTCGACCCGCAAACGCGGGTGCGCGGATTGGAGCGGCTGCGGGTGGTGGATTCCTCCATCATGCCGTCGGTGACCAACGGCAATCTCAACGCGCCGACCATCATGCTTGCGGAGAAAGCCGCGGATCACATTCTGGGCCGCGGCATGCTGTCCGCGGAGGACGCGCCGTTCTATGCGGCACCGAATTGGGAGAGCGCGCAGCGCTGATCGATAATACTCGGGCGGCTGGGAAGAGGCTGCCGGCGACGTGACAAGTTGTCCAAAATCTAGGGGGGATGCAGCAATGAACTCGAAGCTTTCAAGTGCGATAGCGGCCATATTGGGTGGCGTGTCGTTTGGCGCAGCCGCAATGGCCTCACCGGCCGACGTGCCGCAGGAGGCGGCGACGGCGACGGCGCCGAGCGCGAGCAGCGACTCGCTGCAGGAGATCACCGTCACCGCGCAGCGCCGCAGCGAGAGCATGCAGGACGTGCCGATCTCGATGCAGGCCTTCACCGCCCAGACGCTGCAGCAGCTCAACATCCAGACCTTCGACGATTACATCAAGTATCTGCCGAACGTGACCAGCGCGAACAATGGACCCGGTCAGAACGAGGTGTTCATGCGCGGCCTGAGCGCCGGCTCGCAGGCGAGCCAGGGCAGCTCCGCAACCGGGTTGTGGCCGAACGTCGCCATCTACCTGGACAATCAATCCGCCCAGGTCCCGAATCGCAATCTCGACATTTATGCCGCGGACTTGAATCGCATCGAGGTGCTGGAGGGACCGCAGGGCACTCTGTTCGGCGCGGGCGCCGAGGCCGGCGTCATTCGCTACATCACGAACGAGCCGAAGCTCGATGTGACCGAAGGAAACATCAAGGCCGGCTACGGAGTCACCGCCCACGGCGATCCGAATGCCGACGCGACGGCGGTGATCAACCTGCCGGTGATCGAAGGCACGATGGCGGTTCGCGCGGTCATCTACGACGACCACCGTGGCGGTTATATCAACAACGTGCCGGCGACGTTCACGCGCAACAACACCGACATCGGCATCCACTATGCCGATTATCCGGCGGTCAACGGCGCATGTCCGAACGGACTGCCGAACAACGGCTTCTGCGTACCGCCGGGGAGCCCCTCTCTCAACAACAACAACCTGGCCGGAAACGCCATCAACCCCGTCACCTACCAGGGAGCCCGGGCCGAGGCACTCTACAAGTTCAACGATGACTGGAACCTGCTGGTCACCCAGTCCTACCAGACCATGAATTCACAGGGCGTGTTCTATCAGCAGCCCACCGCCTCCGATGGCGGGGCGCTGGCGCCGCTCGAGGTCACCCTCTTCAATCCCGCGTACGACAAGGACGAATTCGAGAGCACGGCGTGGACGCTGAACGGCAAGCTCGGTCCGATTTCGGCCGTCTACACCGGCGGCTACCTCGATCGGAACGTGGACCAGACCGGCGACTACACCAATTACTCGCGCGGCGTGTATGCCGATTATTACCAGTGCTACGGCCCGGCATCCGCCGCGAATACTCTCGCCTCCACCTGCTACTCGCCGAGCGCCTCCTGGCGCTCCATCGAAAAGAACGAGCACTTGCAGAACGAGCTGCGCTTCAGCACGCCGGACGATTGGCGTTTGCGCGCCATCGCCGGCGCCTATCTCGAGGATAACAAGCTCTACGACCAGACCGACTGGATGTACAAGAACATCCCGCCGTGCACCTCGAACGGCGCACCGGGCACACCGGGCAATACCGGCTGTCTGTCGAACGTCGGCACCTTCGCCGGCACGTACGTGCAGAATCCGGGGGTTCAGGGGGACAACACCTCTTTCTACCAGGATCAGTACCGCGATACCAAGCAGACGGCTTTCTTCGCCTCCGCCGACTTCGACATCATTCCAAAGGTATTGACGATCACGGCAGGCACGCGCCACTTCCTGTTCGAGAACAACAATCAAGGCAGCGTCCTGTCGAGCTTCGGTTGCTTCCAAGCGGGCCTGCCCGCGGGCGGCTGCCAATCGGGCTCCAGCTACAACCTCAATGCCCAGAATCTGCGCGATACCGAATCGGGCTTCAAGAGCCGCGGCAACGTCACCTGGCACATCACCCCGGAGACGATGGTGTATTACACCTATTCGCAGGGCTTTCGCCCGGGCGGCTTCAATCAGAACGGCGGCGCTCTACACGCCATCGGGCCGGACGGCGTGGCGCAGTACGAGATTCCCCGCTCGTTCTCCTCCGATGACCTGACCAACAACGAGATCGGCTGGAAGACGGAGTTTTTCGACCACCGCCTGCAGTGGAACGGGGCCGTGTACCGCGAGAACTGGAACAACGTGCAGATCGAGTTCTTCAATCCCGGTGTGGTCGGTAATCTCTTCTACGATACCAACGGCCAGAATTTCCTCATCAAGGGCATCGAGACCTCGCTGGTGGCGCGGGTGACCAGCGGCCTCACGCTGCAGTACGCGGCATCCTGGAACCAGAGCCGGCAGACCAACTCGCCGGCACTGATCGACAACAATCCGGCGAGCGCGAACTACGGCAAGCCGATCACGGAGGTCTGCGGCGCCGGGGGCACCAATTGCACGGCGGTCACCAATCCGTTCGGTCCGATCGGCGCCCCGAGCGCCGACGCGCCGCCGCTTCAGTTCAGCGTGCGCGCCCGCTACGAATGGACCATCGCCCAGGACTACACGGCGTTCGTTCAAGCCGGCGCGACCCATCAGGGTATTTCATTCACGCAGGCCGGGTCGAACCCCACGATCTTGCCGGGCGCATCCGTCGCCACTTCGAGAGGCCGGTTCGAGATTCCCGCTTACTCGACTGCCAACGCCTCGGTCGGCATCGCCAAGGACCCCTGGTGGGTGAACTTGTATTGCGAGAACCTCGCCAACTCCAATGCCAGCACCTTCATCAGCACCGATCAGTTCATCGTCGAGCAGACTCCCCTCCGTCCGCGCGTCATCGGTGGCTCGTTCGGTTACAAATTCTGAGTGCGAAGGAACGCACGTGAGGAGTTTGCGATGCGGCTGACGGGTTTGCGCGCGGCAGGGATGCCGCGCGGCCCAGGATACCGCCCAGGGGCCGCGGCGCCGTCGTCTAGCGCGCCCGATCGGTGGGTTCGGCGGCGGGCGCCTCGGTCTGTTTCGGGCAGATGGTTAGCGGCGGCGACCCCGAGCTGATCGTGAACGGCGAAGACGTGGCCACCTGATAGCAGCTCGAATCGATCCAGACGATCCAGTTGCCGTCGGCGGTCTTGTAGCGTTCGCCGGGACGGTGCGCCGGCCACCACGGCTGTTCGGCGGGCGAGCGCCTCGACACGGAGTTGTTGACCGCGGGCTGGTGGCTTCGGATCTCGAACGCCTGCAATGCGCGCCGTGCTTCGGCAGCCCAGTCCACCCCGGAACCGCCGTCCTTCGGGCCCGCACGGGGGGGCGCCTCGGCCGCAAGCGAGAAGGGCGCATCGAGCGGGGGCAGGGTAACCGCCACGGGAGCGCCGCTGCGCAGGCGCGTCGGCGGGATGCTCTCGAGGCGGATCTTGGGCAGGCTCGGCGGGGGTATGAACAGCACCTGAACGGACTCGGACGGGACATACGCGGCGACCCGCCGCGTGTGCACTGCCGCCGCGAGCCACGCCAGCAGCAGCGTATGCGCGATTACCACGGCGAGCAGCGTCAAGTACCGATTGGACCCCCACCGGGTCGATTCATCCATGGCTGGTTTGATAAGTATTGCAAAGGTCTCCGTCCGGTGGACTGGCGGTGCCGCAGATGGTTCCTGACGACCATCGTGCAGCTGAAATCTAGGCGCAGCTGAAACCTCGGCGCGAGGTGCTGTACACTGCGTCGCACTCCCGGGCATAACCCGGTCGAGTGCGTTCTTCGTGGAACGATCGTGCACGAATCGTCTCAAATCACCCTTCGGTCGCCGCGGTCTTCCTGGCGATGCCGGAATATGGGTTCAGGCAGTTAAGCATCTGGAGTCGGTATGAGCAAAACGCAGGAAGCACCCTCGGCGACGGACCGGCGGGGCCATCGTACCCGTTGGATCGTAGCTGCGGTGGTGGCAATCCTAGTCATTTTCGTGCTGGTTCATATATTCGAGCGCAAGAAGCCTGCCCGCACCGCCGCGCCGCAGGTGGTCAAAGTCTCGAAGGCGGCGCTCGGCGACATGCCGGAAACGCTCTCCGAGCTGGGTACGGTGGCGCCCACTGCGACGGTGACGGTGTTGCCGCAGCTCAGCGGCTATCTCACCGAAGTCGGCTACAAGGAGGGTCAAGATGTCAAGAAAGGTCAATTTCTCGCGCAGATCGATCCCCGTCAATACGAGATCGACCTGCAGGTGGGGCAAGCCACGCTGCTGAAGGATCAGGCAACGCTCGACCAGGCGCGCTCGGACCTCGCCCGCTATCACGAGCTGCGCGCTCAACAGGCGATCGCCGAACAGACGGTGACCGATCAGGAATTTCTCGTCAAACAGGACGAAGCCCTGGTCAAAACCGACGAAGCGAACATCGCCCAGTACAAGCTCGATCTCATCTACTGCCACATCACCTCGCCGGTCGCTGGCCGGGTTGGATTGCGGCTGGTCGATCCGGGCAATTACGTCACCGCCTCCAGCTCGCCCGGCATCGTGGTCATCACCACCATGAAGCCGACGACGGTGGAGTTCACCGTCGCGCAGAACGATCTCGCCAGGGTGATCGAGCGCTTCAACACCGGGGCGAAGCTTCCGGTCACCGCGTACACCAGCGACAACAACCAGGAGATCGCGACGGGCACGCTCTATGCGCTCAGCAATCAAATGGCCACGAGCACCGGCACGGTCACTTTGCGCGCGGAATTTGCCAACGACGACGAGGCCCTGTTTCCCAGTGAGTTCGTCAATATCCAGATCCTGGTCGATACCCTGAGGCAGGCGGTCCTGGTGCCCACACCGGCGGTGCTGAGCGGGGCGCCCGGAGACTATGTTTATCTGGTCAATCCCAACGATACCGTGTCCGTGCGCAAGGTCACGTTGGGTCCGAGCGACGGCCTGAACACCGCCATTCTGTCCGGGCTGTCGGTCGGCGACACCGTCGTGATCGACGGCACCGACCGCCTGACCGATGGCGCCAAGATCAGCGTCGCTTCGCCGGCTGCCGCCGGCGCCGCGCCCGCGACACCTGCGCATGGATCACCCCGTGGCTCCAAAGCCAAAAGAAAGCCGGGCAGTGCCGCCCCAGGTGCCGCGTCCGCGACCGCGCCGACGCAAGGCAGCGGCGCCGCGAGCTGAGCGGACGAACACCCCGGCGCGCCCGACATGAACTTCTCCCGCCTGTTCGTACTGAGACCGGTGGCCACGTCGCTCTTGATGATCGCGCTCGTGCTGGTGGGCCTCGTGGCGGTGAAATTTCTGCCGGTCTCCTCGCTCCCGGACGTGGATTACCCGACCATCCAGGTGCAGACCTTCTACCCGGGCGCCAGTCCTCAAGTCATGGCGACCACCGTCACTGCGCCGCTCGAGGTGCAGCTCGGAGAGATTCCGAGCCTCGCGCAGATGACTTCCACGAGCTCGGCCGGCGCATCGATCATCACCTTGCAGTTCAATCTGGCGCTGAATCTGGACATCGCCGAGCAGGACGTGCAGCAAGCCATCAACGCGGCCAACAGCCTGCTGCCGACGGGACTGCCCGCGCCCCCGGTGTACGCGAAGGTCAATCCCGCCGACCAGCCGATATTGACGCTCGCGATTACTTCCGACTCGATGTCCCTCACCCAGCTGCAGGACATCGCCAACAATCGGCTCGGATCGAAGATATCCGAAGTACCGGGGGTCGGTCTCGTGACGCCGTCCGGAGGCAACGTGCCGGCGGTACGGGTCGAAGTCGACCCGGCGAAGCTCTCCGGGTACGGCCTCAACATCGACGACATGCGCACGCTCCTGGCCAACATCAACGTGAGCCAGCCGAAGGGCAATTTCGACGGTCCGGAGCTCGACTACACCATCAATGCCAACGATCAGATAGAGGATCCCGACGACTATCTGAACACGGTAATCGCCTATCAGAACGGCGCTCCGGTGTTCATGCGCGATGTCGCGCGCGTCACGCAGGCGCCCCAGGACATCGAGCAGGGCGCGTGGTTCAATCACGCCCCGGCCATCGTGCTCAATGTGATGCGACAGCCGGGTGCGAACGTCATTGCCACGGTCAACCAGATCAAGAAGCAGCTTCCGCAGCTATTGGCGACCCTGCCGCAGGCCATGCACGTTCAAATCGTCGGCGACAGCACCGGCGTGATCCGCGCGTCGGTGTCCGATGCGGCGTTCGAGCTGACGCTCTCGATCATACTCGTCGTGCTGGTGATCTTCGTGTTCCTGCGCAACGTGCCGGCGACCATCATTCCCAGCATCTCCGTGCCGGTGTCTCTGGTGGCGACGCTCGCGATCATGTATGAGCTCAATTATTCCATCGACAACCTGTCGCTGATGGCGCTGATCATCGCCACGGGATTCGTGGTGGACGATTCCATCGTGATGATCGAGAACATCGTGCGCTACCTCGAAGAGGGCATGGCGCCGCTCGAGGCCGCGATCGCCGGAGCGGGGCAGATCGGCTTCACCATCATGTCCTTGACCATCTCGCTGATAGCGGTGCTGATACCGCTCTTGTTCATGGGAGGGGTGATCGGACGCTTGTTCAGCGAGTTCGCCGTCACCCTCGCCGTCACCATCTTGATCTCGGCGGTCGTCTCCTTGACCCTGGTGCCGATGATGTGCGCGCGCATCCTGCGCCGCAAGGCCGAGCGCACGCCGAGCCGCTTCGAACGGATCAGCGAAAATGTCTTCGACCGCACCCTCGGTGCCTACGAGCGGGGCCTCAAGTGGGTGCTCAGCCATCAGGCGCTGACCTTGGGCGTCGCGGTCGTGACCGTGGTATTGACCGCCATTCTGTACATCGTGATCCCGAAAGGATTGTTTCCCGTGCAGGACGTGGGCGTGATCCAGGGCATCAGCGTTGCCGACAATTCGGTGTCCTACTCGGCCATGGCAAACCGCCAGGCGGAGCTCGCGGACGCGATCCTCAAAGATCCCGACGTGACCTCCATCACCTCGTACATCGGCATCGACGGCACCAACACGACGCTCAACAACGGCCGCTTTCTCATCAACTTGAAACCCCGCGACGATCGATCGCTGTCGGCAAGTCAGATTGCGGCGCGCCTGCAAGGCGAGGTCGCCAAGATATCCGGCATCAGGCTGTTCCTGCAGCCCGAGCAGGATCTGACGCTCGATACCGTGGTCTCGCCCAACCAGTATCAGTTCGTGCTGCGTGGGCCGAGCCAAGCCGCCTTCGAGCAGTACGTGCCCGAGCTCGTGGCGAACATGAAGAAAATCAAGTCGATTTCGGACGTGACGAGCGACCTGAACAACGACGGATTGAGCGTCAACGTCGAAGTCAACCGCCAATTGGCGGCGCGTTACGGAATTACCCCGGCAACCATCGACAACGCGCTCTACGATGCGCTCGGCCAGCGCATCGTCTCCACCATCTTCAACCAGTCGAACCAGTATCGCGTGGTGCTGGTTGCGAAACCGGAGAGTCTTCCCAATCTGCAGGCCTTGGGCAACCTGTACCTTCCGACCCAGACCGGGACCACGGGCCAGGTGCCGCTCAGCGGCATCGCCGATATCAAAGTCACCAAATCGCCGCTGGTGATCAGCCACCTGGCGCAGTTCCCCGCCGTTACGGTGTCCTTCAATCTCGCTCCCGACGCCTCCTTGAGCGCTGCGGTGGATGAGATCGAGCAAGCGGAGCAAGCCCTGCACCTGCCGCCCTCGATCACCACCTCGTTCCAGGGCGCCGCGCAGGCGTTCCGGGATTCGCTGTCGAGCGAGGTGTTCCTGCTGCTCGCGGCACTGGTGACGGTGTACATCGTGTTGGGCGTGCTGTACGAGAGCTACATTCACCCGGTGACCATCCTGTCGACGCTTCCGTCGGCGGGCATCGGCGCGCTGCTCGCCCTGATGTTGGCCGGCCACGACCTCGATGTGATCGGCATCATCGGTATCGTGCTCTTGATCGGCATCGTCAAGAAGAACGGCATCATGATCGTGGATTTCGCACTCGAGGCCGAGCGCCAGCACGGGAAATCGCCCGAGGAGGCGATCTTCCAGGCCTCGATGCTGCGTTTTCGCCCGATCATGATGACCACGCTTGCCGCCATGCTCGGCGCCTTGCCGCTGCTCCTGGGTAGCGGCACGGGATCGGAGCTGCGCCGGCCCTTGGGGTTGGCCATCATCGGCGGCTTGCTGGTGAGCCAGATGCTGACGTTGTTCACCACGCCGGTGATCTATCTTCTGTTCGACCGCGTCTCGCAGCGCTTCGGCCGCAAGGCGAGCCGGCCCTCCGGTGAGCGTGCCGTGTGAACATCCCGTCGTTCTTCATCAAACGGCCCGTTGCGACATCGCTGCTCGCGATCGCCATCGCGCTGTCCGGCCTATTGGCATACTTTCATCTGCCGGTCGCACCGCTCCCGAACGTCACCATGCCGGTCATCGTGGTGCAGGCCACCATGGCGGGGGCGAGTCCGGAGATCATGGCCTCGACCGTCGCGGAGCCGCTCGAACGGCGCCTGGCCACCATTTCCGGGGTCACCGAGCTCACTTCGACCAACAGCGTCGGCACCGCGCAGGTCGTCATCCAATTCGCCATCAACCGCGACATCAACGGCGCCGCGCGCGACGTCGAGGCCGGAATCCAGGCGGCGCGCGCCGACCTGCCGACGACGCTGCGCGGCAACCCGAGCTATCGCGAGTACAACCCCGCGGATTCCCCGATCATCATCCTGGCGCTGACCTCGAGCACGCTCACCACGGCCCAGCTCTACGACTCGGCCGACACGGTGATCCAGCAGCAGCTTTCGCAAATCACCGGCGTCGGCCAAATCCAGCTCGGCGGCAGCGCGCTGCCGTCGGTCCGCGTCGAAATCCAGCCCGACAAGCTGTCGAGCTATGGCATCGGACTCGAGGACGTGCGTGCCGCGATCTCCGCGGCCAACGCGGATAGCGCGAAGGGCTATGTCGACCAGGGCGATCAGCGCTACGAGGTGCTGTCCAACGACCAGGCATCCAAGGCCGCCGACTATAAGAACCTGGTCGTCGCCTATCGCAACGGCGCCGCCGTGCTGCTGCACGATGTGGCCGCCGTGGTCGATTCGAACGAGAACATCCGCAACGCCGGTCTCTTCAATGGCCTGCCCACGGTGGGCGTGGTCGTGTTTCCGCTGCCGGGCGCGAATATCATCAAGACCGTTGCCCAGATCAAGAAGGTGCTGCCGTCGGTCCAGGCGACCTTGCCGCCGAGCGTCAACTTGCACATTGCCATGGACCGATCGCAATCGGTGACCGCCGCGGTCGGCGACACCGAGCGCAGCCTGATGATCGCGGTGGTGCTGGTGATCGGCGTGGTGTTCGTGTTCCTGCAATCCCCGCGCGCGACCCTGATTCCCGCGGTGGTGCTGCCGATCTCGATCCTGGGTACGTTCGGGCCGATGTACCTCCTCGGTTACAGTATCGACAACCTGTCGTTGATGGCGCTCACCATCGCCACCGGCTTCGTCGTCGACGATGCGGTGGTGGTCCTGGAGAACGTCGTGCGCCACGTCGAAGCGGGAATGGACGTGCGCGAAGCGGCTCTGGTCGGCAGCGGCGAGGTGAGCTTCACGGTGATCTCGATGAGCCTCTCGCTGATCGCCGTGTTCATCCCGATCCTGTTGTTTCCCGGTGTCATCGGGCTGCTGTTCCACGAATTCGCCGTGACGCTCTCGATCGCCATCCTGATCTCCCTGCTCGTCTCGCTCACGGTCACGCCCACCATGTGCGCATATTTGCTGTCGCGCGGCGAATCGCTGCATTCGCAGGCGCGCTGGGCGCTCTGGGCGGAGGCGCAATTCGAGCGCTTCAAAGCCGCGTATTCGCGCTCGCTCGCCAAGGTGCTCGATCATGCGCTGCTCGTGGGTGTGCTGCTGGTGGCGATGATCGCGCTCAACTTCGTGATGCTCCGGTGGGTGGCTTTCACACTGTTTCCGGAGCAGGACAATGGGCTTCTCATAGGCCAGATCATCGCGGACCAGAGCATTTCCTTCCAGGCGATGAAAAAGAAGCTCAGCCAGCTGCAGGGCATCGTGCAATCCGACCCGGCGGTCGCCTCGGTCATCGGCTTCACCGGAACACGCGCCCTGAATACGGCGAACGTTTACGTCGCGCTCAAGCCCTTGGCCCAGCGCAAGCTGTCCGCCGACCAAGTGGTTCAACGGCTGCGGCCGAAGCTCAGCCGCGTATCCGGCGCCCGACTGTTCCTGCAGGCCGTCCAGGATCTTCACATCGGCGGCCGGCTATCGGCCGCCGAATATCAATATTCGTTGACGAGCGAGGACACCGCTGCGCTCTACGCGTGGACCCCGAAGCTCCTGGCGGAGCTCGGCAAGCACCATTCCGAGATCGTCGACGTGAATTCCGATGTGCAGCAGAACGGCCTTCAAACCTACATCAACATCGCCCGCAGCACGGCGGCTCGCTACGGGTTCGTGGCCAATCAGATCGACAATGTGCTCTATGACGCGTTCGGCCAGCGCACCGTGACCACCATATTCAACCCCTTCAATCAATACTACGTGGTGATGGAAGTGGCCCCGAAGTATTGGCAGTTTCCACAGATGCTCGATCGAACGTACTTGAGCACCGCTGCCGGCAATCCGAGCGGTACCGAGGAGACGCAGGCGCAGGGCGGCACCGTGAGCGGCGTGACCGCGTATTCCGCGGAGGCGGCCGCGCTAGCCGCCGCCACCGCGACCAGCGCGCTCAATGCGAACGCGGAGGCAAACTCGGTCACGAACAGCATCTCGAACAGCCGCGGCGGCACCTCGACCGGGAGTGCCGACAGTACCGCGGCGGAAACCATGGTGCCATTGCCCACCATGACCACGTACACGAGCAATCACACGGCGACCCAGGTGAATCATCAAAGCGGCCTCGTGGCCTCCACGATTTCTTTCAATCTGCCGCCCGGCGGCTCCTTGAGCCGGGCTCAGTCGGCCATCACCGAGTCGATGCGGGATCTCGGCATGCCGGCCTCGGTGCATGGCGCCCCGGCGGGAGCGGGCCAGGTGTTCGCTCAAAACATGGCGAGCTTGCCGCTGCTCTTGTTGGCCGCCTTCGGCGCCATTTACATCGTGCTCGGCATTCTGTACGAGAATACCGTCCATCCGGTCACCATTCTGTCGACGCTCCCGTCCGCCATGATCGGCGCGACTTTGGCATTGCTGATCTTCGGCACGCCGCTGTCGGTGATCGCCTTCATCGGTGTCATCCTGCTCATCGGCATCGTCAAGAAAAATGCCATCATGATGATCGATGTCGCCATCCACATGCAGCGCGAGCAAGGCATGGGGGCACAGGACGCGATTCATGACGCCGCGGTGATCCGTCTGCGGCCCATCATGATGACCACCGCCGCCGCCGTGCTCGGGGCGCTGCCGCTCGCGATCGGCATCGGTCAGGGAGCCTCGCTACGCCAGCCGCTCGGCATTACCGTGATAGGGGGCTTGATCTTGAGTCAAGTGTTCACCTTGTATACGACGCCCGTCATCTATCTGGGCTTCGAGCGGCTGCGTATCAGGCTACGCCGGTTTGCCGGCGCATCGGAGCAGGGTGGCAACGTCAGCGCGGGGGCGACGCCATGAGGACAGCGGGATTTTCATTCATCGGCGGCACGGGTTTGCTTCTGGGGGCAATCCTCAGCGGCTGCATGGTCGGGCCGGATTATCGGCGCCCGAGCGCGCCGGTCGCCAAGGAGTTCAAGGAACAGCCGCCGGAGGGCTGGGCGCAGGCTTCGCCCTCGGACGCGGCGCCAAAGGGCGATTGGTGGACCGAGTTTCACGATCCGCTGCTCGATGAGCTCGAACCGCAGGTGGCGGTCTCGAATCAGACCGTGCGCCAGGACTATGCGAACTACATGCAGGCCATCGCGGAAGTGAAGGTGGCGCGCGCGCAGTTGTTTCCCACGCTGGGCCTGACGGGCTCGGTCACCAAATTGGGCGGACCGACCGGCACCGGCACGACGACCGGTACCGTCACCACGACGTCCAGCGGCAGCCACGGCAGCGTCACTACCGGAGCGCTCGAGGGAACGGCCAGCTGGACGCTCGACATCTGGGGCCAGGTGAGGCGGTTGATCGAGGAAAATACCTCGATCGCGCAGTCCGACGAGGCGACGCTCGCCAACGCCACGCTGTCCGAGCAAACCTTGCTCGCCACCACGGTGATCGAGCTCCGCTTGGCGGACGCCAACATCGATCTCGAGCAAAAGACCGTGGATGCCTACCAGCAAGCGCTGCGCGTCACGAAAGCGCAAGGCACGGCGGGGATCACGACCGCGCCGCCGTCCGCGGTGATCACGGCGCAGGTGGCGCTGGAAAGCGCCCAGGCCACCTTGATCGGTCTCGGCGTCGCGCGCGCCCAATATGCGCACGCGATTGCGGTGCTGGTCGGCAAGAAGCCGGAGGATCTCGATATTCCGAAGAGCAACGTGATGCCGACGCTGCCCACGATTCCGATTGGAGTGCCGTCGCAGCTGCTCGAGCGGCGCCCGGATATCGCGGCCGCGGAGCGCACCATGAAGGCGCAGAATGCCGCGGTGGGTGTCGCGGTCGCGGCTTACTACCCCACCATCTCGCTCTCGGCCGCGGGAGGCTTCACGCAATCGCCCCTGAGCGGCTTGCTGCACTCGGCGAATCACATCTGGTCGTTGGGTGCCAACGGCACGGAGACGCTGTTCGACTTCGGCGAGCGGCGCGCCGAGGTCCAGGCGGCTCGAGCCTACTATGAGGCCGACGTCGCGAGCTATCGCAACATCGTGCTCACTGCCTTCGAGGATGTCGAGAACGACCTCTCCGGTCTACGCATCCTCGAAGCACAGTCCGAGGCGCTCGACATCGCCGTGCGCGATGCCATTCGCGGCACCGAGATCGCCATGGCGGAATTCAAGGCGGGCACGGCCGACTACACCACCGTGGCGCTGGCGCAGGAGGCGCAATTGATCGACCAGCAAAGCGCGCTCACGGTGCAGCAGAGCCGCCTTCTCGACGCGGTATCCCTGATCGGCGATCTGGGCGGCGGCTGGTCGGCCAAGGACTTGCACAAGGCGTCGAGCCCGAAAACCCTGCCGCCCGATCCCTCGGAATCCTCGCAGCCGGCTGCGCCCTGAGCGCGGGGATCATTGTCCGGTCTTGAATTTTTCCCAGATCCGGGTGAGCGCGCGCGCCTGCTCCGGCGAGTCCTCGGTTTCGACGAACAGCCGCTGCCGCTGCTCGGGCGGCGGGAAAATGATCGGGTCGGAGGCGATCGAGGGATCGAGAAAGGGCGTCGCGGCTAGGTTCGCATTGGCGAATCCGACGTGGTTGGAAATCTCGGCGATGACGTGCGGGTCCATCAGAAAATTGATGAGCACGAGAGCGTTCGCGGCATGCGGCGCGTTCTTCGGGATGGCGAGCATGTCGAACCAAATGAGCGAGCCCTCGCGGGGTATCATGAAGGCGATCTGGACGCCGTTCTTCGCGTCCCGGGCGCGGTTGCGCGCTTGAACGAAGTCCCCGTTGTAGCCGAGGGCGATGCAGAGATCGCCGTTGGCGATGGATTCGATGATGTTGGTGGTGTTGATGGTGCGGATGTAGGGGCGGATTTTCATCAACACGCTCTCGGCGTCCGCGAGGTCGCCGGGGCTCGGCGCATTGGGATCCCGACCGAGGTATTTCAGCACCAGACGAATGACTCCGGCAGGCGCATCGAGGGTGCCGATCCCGCACTTTTGCAGGCGGGAAGCGTAGGCGGGGTCGAATAAGAGGGCCCAGCCATCGGGCGGCGGACCGCCCAGCGCCTCGGTTACCTCCTCGACGTTGTATCCGACGCCATACGTTCCCCACATATAGATCACCGAATGGGCGTTGCCCGGATCGTTGAGCGCAACCCGGGCCATCAGCGCGGGGTCGAGGTTCGCGAGGTTCGGAAGGCGGCTCTTGTCGAGCGGCTGATAGGCGCCGCTTCGGATCTGACGTTCCAGGAAGGGCGCCGTGGGAACGACCACATCGTAGCCGCTGTCCCCGGTCATCAGACGAGATTCGAGGGTCTCGTTGGTCTCGAAAATCGACTCGCGCAATTTGATTCCGGTGCGCTTTTCGAACTCCTCGGCGGTCGACGGCGCTATGTAGTCGGCCCAGTTGTATAGATCGACGACCTTGGCGCCGTCGCTGGCCGGCGAAGCGCCGCCGGCGGGTGATCCCGTCCCGGAGCGTCCGCAACCGGCGATCGAGGCCGCGAGGACCAGCAGCGACGCGCCGAACGCCTTCTTCAGAGTCATCTCATGTTCACCCTCGTTGGAGCCGCAGTGCGCAGTGTAACGCAGGGAAACCACGCCACAGGAGGGTAACGCGCCGGATGGAGTTTGACCGATGAATGTGTGTTGTTATACACTCGTTCAACAACGAGTCTCGCGGATGGCGGCCCGCAGTTAGCGAAGGAGAACGAGATGCTTGATAGCGTGGTGCAGGCTGAATCGTGTCCCGGAGCGCTGCTCCGGCAGGCGGTCCTGGTCGACGGAGAGGTGGAAGTGTCCTGGGGCGCCGGGCTCACTGCCCGCTTCTCGCCGTTCTGGCTGCGGGATCATTGCCACACCAAAGAAAGCCTGCACCCGGATACGCTGCAGCGGCAGGTGGATACTTTTGCCATTCCGGCCGACATCATGCCCGCGCGGCTGGAACTCGCGGACGGCGGCAAGACGCTACGGGTGGTCTGGAGCCACGACGGCAGCGAGAGCGTCCTTCCATCCGCTTTCCTCCGCGGCATCGCCGAGACGTCCGGACGAATCACGGCGCCGCCGCGCAGGCTCTGGGACCGCGCCGGCCTGGGACAGGATTTCCCGACCATGGAACATGCGCAGATCGTGGCCGGGGACGCCGGGCTGCTGCACTGGCTCGAGATGGTGGAGGAATACGGCTTCGCGCTGGCATCGGGTGTTCCGGCGACTCTCGAGGCCACACAGGAATTGGTCACGCGCATCGGCTACGTGCGGGCGACGATTTTCGGCGGCATGTGGGACTTCACCGCTAACCTCGCGTTCAAGGATACCGCGTATACCTCGGCCGCCATCGGTCCGCATACGGACGGCACCTATAGTTTCGATTCGCCGGGCTATCAGATGTTTCACTGTCTCCAGTTCGACGGCAGCGGCGGCGAAAGTACGCTGGTCGACGGCTTCAAGGTGGCGGATCGGATCCGCAAGACCGATCCGCTCGGATTCGAGGTGTTATCGAGCGTGAAAGTGCCGGCGCAGTATCTGGGGGATGGCGTTCATCTGCGCGCAGAGCATCCGATCATCGGTCTCGACCACAATGGAGATTGTGCGCAGATCGCCTACAACAATTACGACCGCGCGCCGTTCAGCTTGCCGCGGCCGCGCATGGCAGCCTTTTATCGCGCGCTCAAGACGTTCAACGAGCTCATCAACGATCCGGCCTACGAAATCACCATGCGGCTCGCTCCGGGAACCGCGCTGTTGTTCGACAACTGGCGCACCTTGCATGGACGGCGCGCCTATCAAGGCTATCGGCGGCTCTGCGGCGCATACTTGAACAAGGAGGATGTGGAGAGCAAGTTGCGGGTGCTTCGAGCCGCCGTGAAGTCGCGCTAGAATGGCGGGATGAATACCACTCTTAGCCGAAACTTCGGCAGCGATAACGTCACGCCCGTATGCGCGCCGATCATGGCCGCGATCAACGCCGCCAACACGGGACTGTTGCCTTCTTATGGGGCCGATGAGATCACCGCGAGCCTGCAAGGCGCAGCCTCGGCGGTGTTCGAGCGGGAGGTGGCGATTTATCCCGTTGCAACCGGCACGGCGGCTAACGCGCTTGCGCTCGCGCAGCTCGCCCCGCCGTTCGGCGGCATTTACTGCCACGAAGGCGCGCACATCGTCACGGACGAGTGCGGAGCGCCCGAGTTTTTCACCGGAGGCGCCAAGCTTCTCGGCTTGCCTTCACCCAACGGAAAAATCGGGCCGGAGGCGATAGACGCAGCGGTGGCGTTCGCCAACGACATGGGGGTGCATCACGTCAAACCGTCGGCGGTCAGCGTGACGCAAGCGACGGAGTTGGGCACGGTGTACGCGCTCGATGAGCTCGAGGTGCTGACCGCGGCGGCCAGACGGCATGGGCTGCCGGTGCACATGGACGGCGCGCGCTTCGCCAACGCACTGGTGCATCTGGGCTGTTCGCCCGCCGAGGCCACTTGGAAGGCGGGGATCGACGTGCTCTCGTTCGGCGCCTCCAAGAACGGGGCTCTGGCCGCCGAGGCCGTGGTTTTTTTCGATCCTTGCCGCGCCGAGAATTTCGAGCGGCGGCGCAAACAGGCCGGGCACCTCTGGTCGAAGCTGCGCTACTTGAGCTGCCAGCTGCTCGCCTATCTGAAGGATGATCTCTGGCTGCAGAACGCGCGTCAGGCGAACGCCATGGCCGCCCGGCTCGCCGAAGGGTTGGGGAATGTGGCGGGCGCGACGCTGCTCCAGCCCGTTCAGGCCAATGAGCTGTTCGTGGCCGTTCCCGAGCGGCTCATCGGCGCGCTCGAGAGCGAGGGGTTCCACTTCTACCGCTGGCCCTGGCTCAAGGTGCCGGACGGCGCCGCCATCCGCCTGGTGACCAGCTATGCGACCACCCCGGCGGACGTGGACGATTTTCTTCGCAGTGCGAAGCGATTGTCCTGAGCGAGGGCGGCGATCGATCGAGGCGAGTGCGCTTCAGCCCTGGAATATCAGCAGCACATACGCAACGAACAGCAGCATGTGAACCGCACCCTGCAGAACGTTGGTGCGCCCGCTCGCGAAGGTGACCACGCTCAGCAGCAGCGTCAACATGAGCATCATGAAGCTCGTGTTCTGCAGTCCCAGGTAGATCGGGGTCCCGAGCAGGTGACTGACCACCAGCATCAGCGGTATCGTGAGGCCGATGGTGGCCAGCAAAGACCCCAGGCAGATGTTGATGGATCGCTGCAAGTGGTTCGCCAGCGCGGAGCGTACCGCTCCGATGGCCTCCGGGGTCGCGACCAGCGCCGCGATGATCACGCCTCCCAGCGCCACCGGCGCTCGAAGCGTGGCGATGAGATCATCGACGGGGCGGCCGAACTGCTCCGCCAGGTACACCAACGGCACCATGTAGGCTATGAGCAAAAGGGCGTGCACTCCCCAGGATACGTCAGGCCCCGCATCGCTGTGATGCGGCTCGTCCTCGTCCATGCCCAGCATGAAATACCCGCGATGCCGGCCGGTCTGCACGCTGAGGAATGCCGCATACAGCCCGATGCACATCAGCCCAAGAAACGTCTCCTGCGCCCCGGTCAGCGTGGGCCCGGGCGTGGTTTGTGTGTAGTCCGGCATGATGAGGCTCAGTACGGCCAGCGGGATGATGACGCTCAGATAGGTATTCGCCCCCTGGAGGTTGTAGTGCTGCTCCCGGTGCCGCCAGGCTCCGAGCAGCAGCGATGCGCCGACCATGCCGTTGAGAATGATCATGATGACCGCGAACAAGGTATCTCGGACCACCGAGGCGCTGTTCTTGGAATGAATCATCACGGCCGAGATGCTCGCCGCCTCGATGGCCGTCACCGCCAAAGTCAGTATGAGTGTGCCGAGGGGCTCGCCGAGATGTACGGCAAGGTCCTCGGCGTGCCTCACCACGCTCAAGGCTGCGCCCATGATGACGGCGAAGAGCCAGGCGAAGATGACGATCTGGCGCGTGAGGCCGGCGGATTCGGTGTACAGGCTATCGCCCGCGAACAGGAAGATGAGCGCCGTCGCGACGCTTACGCCCAGAAACCACTCTCTGCGGATGATCGACGGTGCTCTATGGGGAGGCACGTGGGCTCGCTCGCCGGAGGAGCGTGAAGCATAGCGAATCCCGCGTTCGCTGTCCGCGCGGCTCAGTCGGTGGCGCGGCGGCCCCTGCTGATGCGCCGATTGGACGCCGGGCGTTTGGCGTCCGGACCGGTAGCCTCCGCGCGCCGCGGCCCGGCCCGGCGGTCCTCGTAATGGCGGTACTTGCAACCGCAAGCCGCGGCATCGCAGTTGGCGAGCGGCAGCCGAGGTGCTTCCGAAGAGAGGTAGCGTTTACCCTTGCACGCGTTGGCGGCGGCGCAAGCGGACGACGGCGCAACGACCATGACCGCGTGCCAGCGCTGCTTGGGTTTCCTCGCGGCTTGCCCCGAGGCGGATTTCTTCGGCTCGTTAGGGGATTCCAGTAACACGCCCCGACGCTACCCCGATGCCGACCGCATCAGCGGCGAATTTCACATAATGCGGAGGCGCAAGGCCAAAACTGACGCCTTGGTCACATTCGCCGCCGCTCTCTCGCGGAACTCCTTAGGATGCGCCGGATGCTGCCACGATCGAAACGCGACCCAATCGAGGAATGGCTCGGTGAGTATCGGGCTCCGGCGCCGGGCGCCTGCGTGCTCGTGCTGCAGGAGGGCGCGCCGGTGCTCCGGCAGGCCTTCGGTATGGCCGATCTCGAGCGGCAGATCGCCGCGACCGGCGCCACCAATTACCGCCTCGCCTCGGTGACCAAGCAGTTCACGGCAGCGGCCGTGCTGATGTTGATGGAGGAGGGCGCTCTCACGCTCGATGCGCCGGTGCGGGATTGGCTGCCGTCGCTCCCGGAACCCGCCGTCGGCGCGACTCTCCGCCAGCTGTTGACCCATACTTCCGGCATCATCGATTACGAGGATCTCGTTCCGCCGGCCAGGACTACTCAACTGCACGATGCCGACGTGCTCCGGTTGCTCGAAATGGAGTCGCGCACCTACTTTCCGCCCGGCAGCGACTACCGGTACAGCAACGGCGGCTACGCGCTGCTGGCGCTGATCATCGAAATCGTCTCGGGAATGGGCTTTGCGACGTTTCTGCGGAAACGCATCTTCGCGCCGCTCGGCATGAGCGGCACGGTCGCTTACCGGCAAGGCGTCTCGACCGTGAGCGACCGTGCCTACGGCTACAGTTGGGCGGCCGGGGGATGGAAGCGCACCGATCAGAGCCTCACCAGCGCGGTGCTCGGCGACGGTGGCGTGTATTCCTCCATCGACGATCTGGCGAAGTGGGATGCGGCGCTGTACGACGGCCGGCTGCTGCGCCCCGAATCCCTGCGCCTCGCCTTCACCCCGGCAACGGCGACCGACGAACCCGGTACGCGCTATGGCTTCGGCTGGCGGATCACCGGCGAGACGGTGTGGCACTCCGGGGAGTCGATCGGGTTTCGCAACGTCCTCGTGCGCTGGCCGGCGCGGCGGCTCACGGTGGTCCTGTTGACCAACCGGGATGAGCCGGCGGCGGGGCCCTACGCTCTCGCACTGCGGATTGCGGAGAGCGTCAGTTCTCGTTGTTGAAGGCCTGCGCCTTGCCGAACCGGTAGGTCAGCCTGACGCCGAACACTCGCGGCTCGTTCGTGGTCTGCCGCAGGTCGAAGTTGCCTTCGTTGGTGAAGATCACGGCGTTCTTGTTGGTGAGATTGGTGATGTAGAGCTCCGTCGTCCAACCCTGATCGGCGCGGGTGAGGCCGAAGCGCACATTCATGATGGAGTAGCCCGGCTGCAAGACGTACGGAAGACCGTTGGTTCCGGAGGCCTGCAGGCTGTTGAACATGTCGCCTTTGTGCGCGATATCGTATTGGCCGTACCAATGCAGCGTATCCTTGATCGGCGCTTCGTATCGGATGTTGCCGCTCCAATCGAAGTAAGGAACGTAGGGGAGCCGCTCGCCGGGTCTCACGTCGAAGCCGCCCCCCGGCAAGCTCCCGTTGTTGTAGAACACGTCGCTGACGATCCGCGAGTCGTTGTAGCTCAACGAAACATCCATGCTGAGGTTCGAATTCGGCGCCCATTTGACGTCGGTCTCGCTGCCGTAAATCTTGGCATTGCCGATGTTCGTGTAGAAGCTGGCGGACGCGCAGACGTTCGGATCGAAGAGCAGCGACTGATAGCCCTTCCAGGGCATCAGGTAGAAAGCCCCGTTCCACTGCAGATGCTTGTCGAACAAGGTCGATTTCCAACCGAGCTCGTAGTTGGTCAAGGTGTCCGGCTTGTACGTGGGAGGCACGCCGTTCTTCTGGCATTGGGGAGGCAGACCCGGGTTGACCCCGCCGTCCCTGAACCCTTGCGCGGCATCGACGTACAGTAGAAGGTCATCCGTCGCCTTATAGCTCAATCCCGCCTTGCTGTCCCATTTCTCCGAGCCTCCTGGCCCCTCGCTCGTCGCCGTCGGGGCATAGGAGAAGTTGCCGCCGTTGACGAAGGTATCGAAATGCGACTCGAAGTGCACGGTGCCGACTTCGAACTTGAGCTTCTTGGTGAGATCGAACGTCAGATTGAGGAATTCGGTCATCTGCAGATAGTCGTATCGCTCGGTGTAGCCGTACCACTGGCCCGGTCGCGCGGGCTGCGTGACGCCGTAATACGACGCGTAGTACTGAAAGGCCGCGCCGTTCGGCTGCAAGCCTGGAATGGCATAGAAGTCGCTGATGTCCTCGCGCGTCCTCTCCCAGTAACCGCCGATCAGCCAGTGAAGCCATCCGCCGTTCTCTTTCGACTGCAACCGCAGCTCATTCGACCAGCGGTAGATTTTCGAGGTGTAGTTGTACCACTGGTTCGGATTGTTGCAGCCGCTGAGCGGGGTGGCAGGTGACGCTGGGGCGTTTCCGGTGGGGCCACTGAGGCAGGTGAACGATTGGCGGTTCGCGGCCGTGTAGTTATTCGGCGGCCCCGTGTTCACGTATTGCATGTACTCCGAATACTCGTTCACCCAGGTGTCGTCCTGGGCCCAGTAGGTATTGGCGTACACCAAATCGCCGATGCCGACGTCGCCCTCGAGATGGAAGTCCAGCGTCTTTGCGTAGTACTGCTTGAATTCCGGACCGAAGCGATCCACGTTGTCCTGCCCGAAGGAGCGCGCCGGACCATTGAGGAGCTGACCATAATTGTTCGCGGCCGCTCCGATGGCACCACCGATGGTCGGGTTCTCATCCCAGGCGCCGTGCGTGAGCTGCTTCTGATAGCTGGCGGTGAGGGTTGCCTTCCAGCCGTCCGCGATCTTCTGACCGATCGCGAATCGGCCGCCGGTCACGCGCTCGACGTTATAATTCTGCCCCGCCCACTGCGAATTGTTGGAGACGGTCCCGTTGACCCATTCACGGGTCGTGTCGATATTGTCGATGTAGCCGCCGTGATAATCCCGATAGGCGGAAAAGCGTATCGCCGTCCAGTCGGGGATCAGCGGAATGTTCATGAAGCCCTCGACGGTGCCATTCTTGGTCCCGCCCTCGATCTTGCCTCCATCGAGATCGGCACCCGCGCTGAAACCGCTCGGATCCGGCTTGTTGGTCACGAAGCGCAGCGCGCCGGCCATGGCGCTCGCGCCGAACGTGGTGCCCTGCGGTCCGTTCAGGACCTCGATGCGCTCGATGTCGTAGAGATGCAGATCCGGCGTCGTGCCCTGGAAATTCATCGACATGTCGTCGACCAGGAAGGCGGTCGTGGCATTATTCGAATAGTTCGGATTGCTGCCGTCCGACACGCCGCGCATGACGAACGTTTGAGTGCCGGGGCCCGCGCTCACGAACGAGATGGACGGCGTCATGGTCGCGTAGTCTTCGAACTGCGAGATCGCGAGATTCTGCAGATCCTTGGCCGTGTAGACGTCGATGCTGATCGGAACGTCCTGCAGATTCTCGGTGCGCTTGCGCGCCGTTACGATGACTTCCTCGAGGGTGGAGGTGTCCGCCGACGGGTCTGCGGCCAGCGCGGGAGCCATGTGCACCGTCGCGGCTCCGGAGAGGGCCGCGGCGATCGCGAGGCTCAGCCGAGTGGGCGAGGGGAACGCGCTCGCCGGAGGCATACCCACCCGGCTTCCCACGGAACGCACCTTCGTCATGCGCATCGGAACATCCCCTTAGTCTTTTAGTATTGAAGGCAAGCTTGCGAGCTGTGCCCTTTGGAAGATCATGTCCTGCGCAAGCGCTGCTTGTCAATGACCGCGGGGCGGGACATTGATCGAGCGTTCAGTAGTGAGGGCTGCCTACCGGATATCGGAGAACCGGTCGAGCGAGTCGCCCAGCGCACGCCTCAGCGGTTCGAGATTGGCCTCGAAATGGCGCCAATAGCCGACTCCGGACGTGTACAGGGGCTGGCGCACCTGCTCGGCGCTCGCCGTGCGCACCGGCCGTTGGGTCTCGTGGAACGCCAGACACGCGGGCTCGAAAGGCAGGGAGCAATGGCTCAAGAGGCGGCGGATCTGCACTTCCGGATCGCGGATCAGCTGCTCGTACTGTAAACGCAACACTTTGCCGGGGAGCACCGCGTCCCAGTGATCCATCAGGCTCAGATAGCACCGATAGTAGCGGCCGAGATCCGCCAGGTCGTAACTAAAGGATTGACCCTCGGCGAAATGCTGCTTGTAGGTGCTGAAACAGGCATCCATCGGGTGGCGGCGCGCGTCGATGATGACCGCCCGGGGAAGAATGGCGTGGATCAGGCCCACGTGACTGAAGTTATTCGGCATCTTGTCGATGAAGTACGGCCGCGTGCCGCGCAGCGGCGCGGTCTCCTCGATGTAGCGCCGGCCGAGATTGCCGAGCTGTTCCGGCGAGGCGGCGCGCACGATTTCCGGATAGGCATCGTGCGCCGGGTCGGCGTGATCGAATTCGCGCACGATGCCGAGGAGGTTCGGGAGCTCGAAAGTGCCCTCGACGCAGGAGTGGCTGGCGAGAATCTGCTCCACCAGCGTCGAGCCGGATCGCGGCAGGCCGACGATGAATATGGGGGAGGGGTCGGGACATCCGGCGCCTGATCGGGCGGCGAAAAATGCAGCATCGAAACAGTCGCGCACGCGCCGGGTCTTGTTCTCGAAGGCTTCGATGTCAAAGGGGACGGTTTTACGCCGCCGGCGGTTGCCCGTCGCGTAATGTTCGAAGGCGGCGCCGTAATCCTTCTTGTGCTCGAAGGCCCGTCCGAGCGCGAAATGCAAGTGTGCCTGGTCCTCGTCGCCGCCGTCTTTCCCCTTCAGCAGCGACTGCATGGAGGCAATTTCGGCGTCGGAGAACACGTAGTTTTTCAGGTCCGCCAGACTCCAGTACGCCTCGCCCATGCCGGGGTCCATCTCGAGGCACTGTTTATAAGCCCGTTCGCACTCGCTTCGGCGGCCGAGCGTCTTGTTGAGGTGCCCGATCGAGAGCCGCAGGCGGACTTCGCCGGGGTTGATCCGAGCGGCTTCCTCGAAGGCCGCGAGTGCCTCCGGTTGACGCATGAGGCGGGTGTAAACGGTGGCGAGGACCACCCAGTTGTTGGGATTCTCGCTCTCTATCTTGAGCAGGCGGCGTACCGCCGACTCGGCCTCGGGAAGAGCCCCCTGCGCGAGCAGGGCCTGCGACAGGCCGCGCCAGGCGAGCGGCAAATGTGCCGACTGTTTGAGCGCGTGCTTCAACAAGCGAACCGCATCGTGCGCCCGGCTCACCATGAGCGATACGGCGGCGAGGCCACAAAGCGCCCCCACATGGCTCGCATCCAGCTGCAGGATCTTGCGGAAGATGACTTCCGCCGTCTTACGGTCCTCGGTGTTGAGGGCGCCGGTTGCCTCTTCGATTCTTCGCCGGTAAGGGTCCGTGAGCCGCGCCTGCTCGTACGCAAACCGCGCGTCCGCGTATTTCTCCAGATCCACGAGCACATCGCCATACGCCAGCCAGGCGGCATCCAGGGTGGGGGCCGCCTCGACCACCCGGCGCAGCTCCGCGCGCGCCTCTTCGCAGCGTCCCGCGGCCCGCAAGGCGCGGGCGAGATCCGTCCGCGCCAGCCAGAACTGCGGAGCGGCCGCGACCGTGCGCTCCAGAATCTCGACCGCGGGCTGGACCTTATCCTGGCCGAGCAGCGCGGCGCCCAGCAGCCGTGAGCTATTCACATCTCCCGGGGCGGAGGCTTGAATGGCGCGAAGCTGGCGCTCCGCGCTCGCGAACCGGCCGGCCCGGAGCAGCGCCAGCGCCTCGGCCAGACTTTGCACCGTGGCGGAGCGCAATTGCGCCTGTGAGTGCGGATCGCCCATAGGCGGCCATTCTCACATTAATTCCTGCGCGCGGCTGCCTCTCGTATACTCTCCAGGGCCCGGCCAAGGGCTCAAAAAAAAGGGCAGCTTATGTCCGCAGCTTATGTCCATTGAAGTGACGCGTGTCGGCCGCGCCCTGGGTGCCCAGGTCTCAGGCCTCGACCTGTCCGGGGATCTCTCGCCGGCGGATATCGGCCGTCTCAATGAGCTGTTGATCGAGCATCAGGTGCTGTTCTTTCGCGACCAGCCGATCACCCCGGAAGCACAGGCCCGCTTCGCCGCGCACTTCGGCTCGCTCCACATCCATCCGATCTACCCGGTGCTGCCCGAGCTTCCCGAAATCATGCTGATCGACACCCACACCGCGTTCTTGCCGGACAACGACAACTGGCATACCGACGTGACGTTCAGCGAGACTCCGCCGCTCGCCGGCATTCTGGCGGCGAAGCGCCTGCCGAGCGTGGGCGGCGATACGCTCTGGTCCAGTAATTCCGCGGCCTATGAAGCGCTGTCCGCGCCGTTGCGGCGGATGCTGGAAGGGTTGACCGCGCAACATTCGGTGGCGAAATCCTTCCCGCCCGAGCGTTGGCAGAAAGATCCCGCATTCAAGGAGCGCTACGAGCGTGCGGTGGCGAAGCACCCGCCGGTGACTCATCCCGTCGTGCGCACCCATCCGGTGAGCGGACGCAAGGTCCTGTTCGTGAACGAAGGATTTACGACGCACATCAATGAGCTCGCGCCGCGGGAGAGCGAGGCCTTGCTGGCCTTTCTCTTCAAGCAGGCCGGACAGCCGGAATTCACGGTGCGCTGGCGCTGGCGCGTCGATGACATCGCCTTCTGGGACAACCGCGTGACCCAGCACTATGCGATTGCGGATTACCTGCCGGAACGGCGCACCATGCACCGCGCCACGGTCAACGGGGACCGTCCGTACTACCGGACGGAGTGAGTCCTGACGGACAGCCCCCGGGATCGCGCGAGGTTTCGCGCCGCGTAGCCCACCACCATGGCTGCGGCGCTCGCCAGCCCGAACAGCAGCGAATACCGAAGACTCGGGATGAACGCCATCGCCGCCACGATGCAGACCATGGCGAGAATGGCGAAGATCGTGAGATAGGGGTAGCCCCACATGCGCACGCGTAGCCGATCCGGAGTCTCGCGCTCGAGGCGCGCGCGCAAGTTGAGCTCCGCGAAGGCGATCAATACGTAGACGAAGATCGCGACCGTGCCGTAGGAATTGACCAGGAACGCGAACACCCGGTCCGGGGATACGTAGCTCATGATCACCGCGATATAGCCGAAGAGCGTGCCCGTCATGAGGGCGCGCACCGGCACGCCGCGGCCGTTGAGTTTGGCGAGTCCGCGCGGCGCATCGCCGCGCCGCGCGAGCGCCATGATCATGCGCGAGGAGGCGAACAGTCCGCTGTTCAAGGCCGAGAGCACCGCGGTCAGGATGACGCCGTTCATGATTTGCGCGGCGCCCGGTATGTGCAGCGCCTGCAGGGCGGTCACGTAGGGCTGGTCGATCCCCGGATGATTCCAGGGCAAGATGCACACCACGACGAAGATCGATCCCACGTAGAACACCAGCACGCGCGAAATCACCGCTTGCGTCGCGCGCGCGACCGCGCGCTCCGGCTCGACGGATTCGGCGGCCGCGACCGTGACGATCTCGGAGCCGAAATAGAAGCCCGTCGCCGCGACCGCCCCCGTGAGCACGGGCGCGATGCCGTGCGGCATGAAGCCGCCATGGGCGGTCAAGTGCGACAGGCCGCCGGCGACATTCGGCCAAAGACCGAGAATGAAAGCCGCGCCGAGGCACAGAAACACCACGATGGCCGCGACTTTGACGGAGGCGAACCAGTATTCCGCCTCGCCCCAGGATCGGACCGAGAGCAGATTCAAGAGCGTGAACCCGAGGACGAGGCCCAAGGTAAAGCTCCAGGGCGGCACCCCGGGGAACCAGTAGATCAGCAGCCGCGCCCCGGCCACCGCTTCGAGCGCGACCACGATGATCCAGAAGTACCAATACATCCAGCCGGTGAGAAACCCTGCGAGCTCGCCGAGCGCCAGCCGGTTGTATTCATAGAAACCGCCGACGGCGGGGTAGGCGGCCGCCATCTCTCCCAGCATTCTCATCACCAGCACGACCAGCATGCCGGTGAGCGCAAATGACACCACCGCCGCCGGTCCGGCCGATTGAATCACCACGCCCGATCCGACGAAGAGGCCGGCCCCGATCACGCCGCCGAGCGCGATCATCTCCATGTGGCGGCGTTTGAGGGTGCGGCGCAGGGCGGTGTCCGCCGGCGCAGCGGCCTCCATCGGCGCGGCGCTACCCGGTTGCGCGTCGGTTCTCGTCAAGGCAGCGGTTTCGATGGCGGTTCACCGGAGTGGAGGACCGCTCCAACCTAGCATCTTCCCCGATGGATTGTCACCGGCGAGCGGTCGCGTCACCCGCGAGCGGCCGGCCGGGTCAGAGCGGCGGCGGCGGCTCGCCGTGGAACTCGCGCGCGATTTCGCCGAGCAGCCCCGAGACATACGCCGCAAAGGAGCGCCACGCCTCGAGATGAAACGTGGTTTGACCGGTCCGCCACAGCACGATGTCGGCCTTGGCGAGCACCGTGCGCGTGCACATGCCGACCGGGAAAGCGCGTGCATCCAGATCGAGCGGACATGCGCCGCTCAGGATCGTCGTGGCATGCGGACCCGCAATCTCGAGCGCAAATTGCCGGTGGCTCACATCGACTAGAGCATGCGGTGCCCCGGCGAGGGCGCGCTCGAGGTCCTGTGCGACCGCTGCGTGCGATTCTCCGTTGGTTCCGTCGCCGCGACCCAAGTCCAGGAGCAGGTATTCCTCAGGGCCCATCCAAAGCGTCGCTCGGGATCCGGACACCAGCGCGCGGCAGGCCTCATTGGAAAAATCGACGCCCCAAACGGGTGCGGCGAGTGCGCGGGCGCCGGGGCCTCCGTGCAGCACCCATCGACCGCCGGGCGGAAGTAACTTCAGCCAGTCGGTGGAGGCGATGGCCGGCGGCCGGCGCTGCGCGAGCTCAACCATTGATCCGCCCTCCGGTCGGGTCATAGAAGACCGGTGAGGTGACTTCGACCTCGATGTCGGCATCCGGCATGGGCACATACAGGCGCTGTCCCATGCGGGTGCGGCCGCCGGCCACGAGCGCAAGCGCGATCGGGTAGCCCAGAACGCTGCTCGCGTAGGAGGAGGTCACGTGTCCGATCAATTCCATCGGCGGGCTTTGGCGGGCTTTGGCGGCGATCTGCGCACCCTCCTCGAGAACCGTGCGGCCATCGCATGCGCGCAGGCCGACCAGCTGTTTGCGATCGGCAGCCTTCATGGACGCCCGCTCCAAGGAGCGCTTGCCGACGAAATCGGTCTTGGTCTTGCCGATCGCCCAGGTCAGTCCCGCATCGTCGGGCGTCACGGTGCCGTCGGTATCCTGGCCGACGATGATGTAGCCCTTCTCTGCGCGCAGGACGTGCATGGTCTCCGTACCGTACTCCGCCATGCCGTGCGGCTGCCCGGCGGCGTAAATGCTCTCCCAGACCGCCGCGCCGTAATCCGCGGGCACATTGATCTCGAATCCGAGCTCGCCGGTGAAGCTCACGCGGAACAGCAGCATCGGCACGCCGCAGATCTTGCCGCGCGCCACTGCCATATGCGGCAGCGCCGCCGCGCTCAGGTCGATTTCCGACACCAGCGGCTCGAGCACGCGCCTTGCGTTCGGACCTTGAACCGCGATGACTGCCCACTGCTCGGTGGTCGAGGTGAGCCAGACATTCAGATCGGGCCACTCGGTCTGCCGGTAATCCTCCATCATCGCCAGCACGCGCGGCGCGCCTCCGGTGGTGGTGGTGACGTGGAATCGGTCCGGCGCGAGCCTCGCGACCACGCCGTCGTCATAGATGAATCCATCCTCGCGGCAGAGGATGCCATAGCGCGAGCGGCCCACGCCGAGGCCCGTCCAGCTGTTGATGTAGAGGCGGTTCATGAATTCCGCGGCGTCCGCACCGACCACCTCGATCTTGCCGAGGGTCGACGCGTCGAAAATACCGCAGGCATTGCGAACCGCGAGACACTCGCGTGCGACCGCCGCGTGCATGTCCTCGGGTCCGCGCGGAAAATACCGCGCGCGCAGCCAAAGGCCCACGTTCTCGAACACCGCGCCCTTGGCTTGCGCCCAGGCATGAGTCGGGGTGGTGCGCCGGGGATCGAACAAATCGCCGCGCGAGATGCCGGCGAAACTGCCGAACGTGGTCGGTGTGTACGGCATGCGGAACGTGGTCAAGCCGACCTGGGGAATGGGCGTGTTGAGATTCTGCGAAGCGATCGCGAGCGCGTTCAGATTGGAGGTCTTGCCCTGGTCGGTCGCCATTCCCGTGGTGGTGTAGCGCTTCAGGTGCTCGATGGATTGGAATCCCTCCTGACCCGCCAGCCTCACGTCGCGCACCGTCACGTCGTGTTGCCAGTCGACGAAGGCCTTGAGCTTGCCGGCGGGGTGAGCGCCGGGGAGCGCGCCCAAGGTCGATCCGTCACGGCGAATCGATGCCTCGACCGTGTAGCGCCGATTCTCGCCGCCCGATGGCGGAACGGCCTCGCTCGAGGAGTCGACGGCATCGGCTCCGGCACTGGCGCCGTCATCCAGCGCTTGGGCGAGGTCGGTGAGGCCGCGGCAGGCTCCCACCGAGCGTTCGCGCTCCGCCGAGCGCCCCGGGATGAACGCCTGCAGCGCCTCGTCCCAGGCGAGCTTGCCCCGCGATTGCGAGAACAGATGCACGCTCGGCGTGAATCCGCCGGACATCAGCACCGCATCGCACTCGATCCGGCGGCTGCGATGCACCTGGCCGGCAGCGTCGACTTCGCCCAAGGAGATGGCTTTGACACGCCGTCCGCCCTCGGTGCCGAGGACCGTGGCGCCCGCGAGCACTTCGATGCCAACGCCGCGCACGGAGTCCGACAGGCCGTTCGGCAGCTGTGGCCGGATGTCGGCGACGGCGGCCACGCTGACGCCGCCGGCCCGTAGCTCGAGCGCGGCCTGATAAGCGGTGTCGCAGGCGGTGACCACGACCACGCGCCGCCCGACCAGTACACCATAGCGGTTGAGATAGGTCTGCGCAGCGCCGGCGAGCATGATGCCCGGACGGTCATTGCCCGGGAACACCAGCGGCCGCTCGATGGCGCCCGTCGCCAGGATCACCTGGCGGGCGCGTACTTGCCACAAGCGCTCGCGCGGCAATTGCAGCGGCGGCGCGGCCAGATGATCGGTGATGCGCTCGCTCAAGCCGATCAGGTTGTGCGGGAAGTACCCGAAGGCGGTGGTGCGGGCGAGCAGCGTGACGCGCGAATTTCCGCGCAGCTCCGTCACCGCGCGGCCCACCCAATCGAGCGCCGAATTACCGTTGATGCGCGGCGAAGGCTCGCCCAGGAGGCTGCCGCCGAACTCCACCGATTCGTCGCAGAGAATGATGCGGGCCCCCGATTCCGCCGCAGCCAGCGCGGCAGCAAGCCCGGCCGGGCCGCCGCCCACCACGAGCACGTCGCAATGCGCGTAGCGTTGAGCGTATCGATCGGGGTCCGGCCGAGTCGGCGCCAGCCCCAAGCCGGCGGCGCGGCGAATCGCCGGCTCGTACCATTTCTTCCAGGCGCTCTTCGGCCACATGAACGTCTTGTAGTAGAAGCCCGCCGGGAAAAACGCCGACAGCCAGTCGTTGACTCGGCCGACGTCGCACTGGAGGCTCGGCCAGCGATTCTGGCTGACCGCCTGCAGGCCGTCGTACAACTCAACCTGGGTGACCCGAAGATTCGGCGTGTAGCGCGCCGGATCGCGATACACGGTCACGAGGCCGTTGGGCTCCTCGGGACCGGAGGCGAGGATGCCGCGCGGCCGATGGTATTTGAACGAGCGGCCCACCAGGTGCACGCCGTTGGCGAGCAGCGCGGAGGCCAGTGAGTCGCCCGCGAACCCGCCATAGGTCTTGCCGTCGAACGTGAATGTCAGGGGCCGGGTTCGATCGACTCGGCCGCCGAAGGGGGCGCGGAAGCTCACGGCGTGCGCCCGCCGATATTCGCGAGGTTGGGCTTGGGCTCGCCGGTCTTGTAGGTCGCGAGGAAATGATCGGTGGTGGTGTCGCGGAGCGCATTGAAGAAGCGCCCGCAGCCGCGCGAGTGCCTCCAGCGCTCCGCGTGCACGCCCTTGGTGTTGTCGCGCATGTAGAGAAAGTCGGTCCACGCCTGGTCGTCGAGGTCCTGGGGGCGCGCGGGCCGCGCGATGTGCGCTTGCCCGCCGTATGCAAACTCGAGTTCCGGGCGCTCGCCGCAATAGGGACAGTGGATGAGCAGCATGACTTTAGTGCGCCACGGCCGCCGCCGCGGCCTCGTCGATGAGATAGCCGTCGCGGAAGCGCTCGAGTGTGAAGGGCGCGTTGATCGGATGCGGCTCGTCGCGTGCGATGGTCCACGCAAACACATGCGCCGAGCCCGGCGTCGCCTTGAATCCCCCCGTGCCCCAGCCGCAATTGACGTACAGGCCCGGAACCGGCGTCTTGCCGATGATGGGAGAGCGGTCCGGCGTCACATCGACGATTCCGCCCCAGTTGCGCAGCATGCGCAGCCGGCGAAACTGCGGAAACAGCTCGCAGATCGCGTCGAGCGTATGAGTGTTGATATGCAGTGCGCCGCGCTGGGTATACGAGGTATAGGCATCGGTGCCCGCGCCGATCACGAGCTCACCCTTGTCCGACTGGCTGATGTAGGCGTGGATGGTGTTCGACATCACCACGCAGGGAAATATGGGCTTGATGGGCTCGGAGACCAACGCCTGCAGCGGATAGCTCTCGAGCGGCAGGCGCACTCCGGCGAGGCCGAGGACCACGCTGGTGGAGCCGGCCGCCGAGACGCCGACTTTGGAGGCCCGAATGATGCCGCGGGTGGTCTCCAGCGCCTCGATGCGGCCGTCCGGGGATTTGCGAAAGCCCGTCACCTCGCAATTTTCGATGATGTCGACGCCGAGCGCGTCGGCTGCCCGGGCATAACCCCAAGCCACCGCATCGTGCCGTGCGGTGCCTCCGCGGCGCTGGAGCGCGGCGCCCAGCACGGGGTAGCGGATGTTGTCCTCGATGTTGAGCGGCGGACAAAATTCCTTGGCTTGTGTGGGCTCCAGCCATTCGTTGTCCACCCCATTGCAGCGATTGGCGTGGACATGGCGTTTGAACACCTGAATGTCATGCACCGTGTGCGCGAGCATCATCACCCCGCGGGGCGAGTACATCACGTTGTAATTCAGCACCTGAGACAGGTTGTCCCACATCTTGACGGCATGATCGTAGAGGGCCGCGCTCTCATTGAACAGGTAGTTGGAGCGGATGATGGTGGTGTTGCGGCCGGTGTTGCCGCCGCCGATCCAGCCCTTTTCGATCACGGCGATGTTGGTCATGCCGTGCTCCTTGGCGAGGTAATACGCCGCCCCGAGGCCATGCCCGCCGCCGCCGACGATCACGGCGTCATAGCTTGGCTTGGGGGTGGCCTTGCGCCATTGCGGTTCCCAGCTGCGGTGACCCGACAGGCCCCGCTTGATCAGGGCCCATCCGGAAAAAGGTTGGCGGCTCATGAGGACATCGCTCGATGGGTTCTTACGCCCTCAGATCCTTGTTCTCGGGATCATAAGGCGAATCCACCAATACCGTCGCGCGCTTTCGCTCTCCCAGGATCTGGATCGCGAGCTCGGTTCCCACCTTGGCGAACTCCGGCTTCACGTAGCCGAGTCCCAGACTCTTCTGCAGCGCGTGGCCGTAATAGCCCGCGGTGGCTCGTCCCACCAGCTGGCCCTTGCCGTCGAACAGCGGCTCGTTGCCGAGCGGATCGGCATCGGTCACGCCGTGCACTTCGAAGGTCACGAAGCGGTTCGGGACGCCTTGCGCCAGCTGCTTCTCGAGCGCTTCCTTGCCGATGAAGGACCCCTTGTTCATGCGCACGAAGCGGTCGAGCCCGGCTTCGAAGGGCGTGTAGTCGGGCGTCAAGTCGCTGCCCCACATGCGGTAGGACTTCTCGATGCGCAGCGACTCCATGGCGCGCATTCCCACCATGCCGATCTTGAATTCCGCGCCTGCCTGGAATATCGCATCGAACAGATGGTGGGCGTACTCGATCGGGAAATGAAGCTCCCAGCCGAGCGAGCCCACGAAATTCACGCGCAGCAGGTACACATCGACGGCGAGCCCCACTTCGGTCACCTGCGCGGTGAGCCACGGGAATGAGGCGTTGTCGAGCGATGTATCGGTGAGCTTCGCCAGTACCTCGCGGGAGCGCGGACCCGCGACCACGAAGCACCCGCGGCTCGAGGTGATGTTGCGAATCGCGACCGAGCCGTCTTGGGGCAGCTTCTCCAGCAGGTAGTCGCTGTCGTAGCGCTCCGCCGCACCCGCGCTCACCACGTAGAAATGCTGATCCGCGATCTTGGTGATGGTGAACTCGGAACGGATGCCGCCGCGGCGCGTGAGCGCGTGGCTCAACGCCATGCGGCCGATCTTGGTGGGCACTTTGTTGGCGACCAGACTGTCGAGCCACGCCTCGGCTCCGGGTCCCGTCACCTCGTGCTTGGTGAACGGCGTCAGATCGATGACCCCGACGTTTTCCCGCAGATTCACGGCTTCGCGGCCGACGTGCGGAAAATAATTGCTGCGGCGGAAGCTCCACTTGTCCGTGGGCGTGACGCCCGGCGGCGCGAACCAGTTGGCGCGCTCCCAGCCGTAGCGCTGCCCGAACACGGCGCCCATGCGGGCGAGCTTGTCGTAGATCGGACTGGTTTTGGCCGGACGGGCATCCGGGCGCTCCTCGTCCGGGAAGTGGATCACGAAGACGTTGCGGTAGGTTTCCTCGTTTTTCTGAACGACGTAGCGCTTGCTGGTGTAGGGGCCGTAGCGGCGTGGCTCGACCGCCATCATGTCGATGCCGGGCTCGCCCTCGACGATCCACTCCGCGAGCTGCCAGCCCGAGCCGCCGGCCGCGGTGATTCCGAAGCTGTGGCCCTCGTTCAACCAGAGGTTGCGCACACCCCAGGCGGGGCCGATCAACGGGCTCCCGTCCGGCGTATAGGAAATTGGACCGTTCACGATGTCCTTGATGCCGCAGGTCGCCAGGGAGGGTACGCGGCGCTGCGCGGCCTCCACGTGCGGAAGGAGCCGCTCGAGGTCGCCCTCGAACAAGCTCTTGCCGAACCAGTCGGGCACGCCGTCCGCGAACCGCGCGGGAGCACCCGCCTCGTACGGTCCCAGGATCCAGCCCATCCGCTCTTCGCGCAGATAATAGGACTGGTCGGATTCACGCAGCACCGCGAGCTCGCGGCCACCGCCCTTGCGATAGGCTTTGAGCTCGGGCGACTCGTCGTACACGATGTACTGGTGCTCGACCGGAATCGCCGGCACGTTCAGTCCGAACATGCGTCCGGTCTGGCGGGCGTAATTGCCGGTGGCGCAGACCACGTGCTCGGCGATGATGTCGCCCTTGCTCGTGGTGAGATGCCACTCGCCCGACGGGGTGCGCTTGACGCCGGTGACCTCGGTCTGCTCGTAGATCTCGGCGCCGCGGGCGCGGGCCCCTTTGCGCAGCGCCATGGTGAGATCCGCCGGCGCGATGTGGCCGTCGTCCGGATGATAGAGCGCGCCGACGATGTTCTGAGTGTCCGCGCCGTTGCCGAGCTCGACCAGCGGCCACAGCTTCTTCACCTCGTCGGGAGTGATGATCTGGAACGGGACGCCGATGGTATTGGCGGTGCCGCAGTACTTCTGATACTCGTCCATGCGGTCGCGGCAGGTGGCGAGGCGCAGGTTCCCGGTGACGTGAAAGCTCACGTCCTGGCCGGTTTCCGCCGGTAGGCGCTTGTAAAGGTCGACCGAATATTTGTGCAGCTGCCCGACGGTGTAGCTCATATTGAAGAGCGGCAAGAGGCCTGCGGCGTGCCAGGTCGAGCCGGCGGTGAGCTCCGAGCGCTCGACCAGCACCACATCGGACCAGCCTTTGTGAGCCAGGTGATAGAGGGTGCTGACGCCTACCGCGCCGCCTCCGATGACCACGACACGGGCATGAGTTTTCATCGATCTACCCCCTCAGGAAATTTCGCTCCGCAGTGTAACCAGCGGCCGCTGAAACAATAGGCCAATTGCGACAATCCCGGGTGTAAATGCGCCACGGCCCCGGAGAAGGGCGGATTTTGGGCCGATCGGGCGCTGAAATTCCCTCGCGGTTTGCATCGAGAAAGCGACATACCCATGTCGGAAATGGATATTTTTGGACGCCGCGATGGCATAATAGGCATCGAGTGAGTGAGGCAAGAGGCAACGGAGGCTCGTTTGGAATCGCCCGCAGTGCTGCGCAAGTGTAAGTACGCGTTCCTGACCCTCGCAAACTATTCGCTGATCGCGGTCTCCAATGCGCTCGAGCCGTTGCGCATGGCGAACCGGCTCGTGGGCAAGGACGTATACGAATGGTCGGTGGTCAGCCTCGATGGTCAACCGAGCGAATCGAGCAGCGGTCTCAAGCTCACTCCGGCAGGCGCTCTGGACAAGCTCGGGCCGGTGGACATCCTGTTCGTGTGCGGCGGCATCAACATCCGCGAGGCCGTATCGCCCGCGCTGGTGACGGCGCTGCGCCGGCTCGCGGAACGCCGCGTGCCCTTGGGGGCGTTGTGCACCGGAGGCTATGCGCTCGCCAAAGCGGGGCTTTTGGATAATTTTCGCGCGACCATTCATTGGGAAAATTTGTCCTCGCTGCGCGAGGAGTTTCCGCGCGTGCTCATCAGCGATCAGCTCTTCACCATCGATCGCAACCGCTTCACCTGCTCCGGCGGAACGGCGCCCCTCGATCTCATGCTGAATCTCATCGAGGGCAAGCTTGGACCGAGGATCTCGCAGCGCGTGTCGGAGCAGTTTATCGTCGATCGGGTCCGCAAGGACCGGGATCGGCAATACGTGCCGCTGCGGGCCCGCGTCGGCGTTTCGCACCGCGGCCTCATTCGAGTCGCGCAGATCATGGAGGAGAACATCGAGAAGCCGCTGTCGCTCGAGAGGATCGCGAAGGCAACGGGACTTTCGCGCCGGCAGATCGAACGGCTGTTCAAGCGCGACCTCAATTGCGTGCCGAAGCGCTACTATCTGGAAATGCGCCTGCGCCGGGCGCGCGAGCTGCTGCTGCAGACTTCGATGCCCATCATGGACATCACAGCGGCCTGCGGTTTTCAATCGCCGCCGCATTTCTCCAAGTGCTACCGCAGTCAGTACGGCTATCCGCCGAGCGCGGAGCGCAAGATCGGAGAAGCGCGCGCCGGGGTCGAGGAGAGCGCGGTCTCGGCTGTTTCGCTGTAAACCGGCTAAGGCGCCGGCATCTCCGCGGCGACGGCCTTCCCGGCGACCTCTCCGTGAATTCTCGCCCGGGCGTCGGATTCGCGGTCGGGCCACTGCATCTCGATCGCTCCTCGGGCCTGGTCGGGTCCTTCGATCGTGACCTTCGCGCGTACCGTGCGTGCGCTGTCCCGCATCTCCTCAATCGTTCCCGAGACTTCGAGATCCTCCGTCCAGCGTACCCGATCGAGCGTGATGCGCCGAGAGTCGCCCAGCTCGGCGATGTTGAAAGCTCCGCCGCGCAGCCCGACGCCGTGCCCGGAGGAGTTGCCGGCGACGCGCACGACGATATCGCCGACGGACTGTACCGCCGCGCTCGCCAATCGCAGCGCGCCTTCCGAGGCCGCATTTCCCGCCTCCGCGGCCGGCGGGTCGACCTCGTCCGCATGCCGCACGAATCGGGGCACGAGCCGCACCGGCGCCACCTTGGACGCGCAGCTCGTGTCGCCGGGCTCGCGCGTTTCGATGAAATGCCGAACGATGCCGGCGGCACAGCCGCTGCGCGCGTGCGGCAGGGCGTTCACGTGAAAGCTGTTCGCGATGAGTATCTGCCTGCCGTGTTTGAAGGCCGCGGCTGCCGCGGCGCCGTCGGCGCGCGTCGTCATGTTGTCGAGCTCGCCGGAAATGACCAATGCCGGGATATCGGGATAGGCCGCATTCGGCGGCGCCGGCCGGCCGGCCGGGTGGCCGGCGGGGGCAACCGGCCAGGCTACGCACTGGTCGATGAAACTGTAATCCAGCGGCATGCCGCGATATTCGTCGAGGGTGAAGGGCGCGTAGGTGTCGGGGTACGACCGGCGCCGCTCGGCGAGCGCGCGATCGCGATCGGCGGTGCGCAGTGCAGGCGGCAGGCGCATATCGAAGATCTGCGGAGGATCGTGGCACATGACCGCCACCTCGAGTCCCGCGCTCCATTGCGTGATATCGGCGGCGGAATTGCGTGCATCCTCGCTGTCGACGCTGCCGATGGTCTCGGCCATGAGCCGCAGGAGCGGCGCTCGATCCCCGTCGAGAAAGGCGCGCGCCGCGGCGTCGAGCTCCCGGACCGTCGCCCAGGCGGGGTCGCTGCCGAACATGACCGTCGCGAGATGCGTGGGATCCGCCGTGAAGGCGCGCTCCTTGCCGTCGCTGTCGGCCGCACGGGCGGGCAGCGGCTCGAGACGCAGCTGCGCGAGCAGCGGCCGGACGTGGTCCATGGAGCTCCCGGGAATTTTGGAGCAGCCGGGCGAGCGCCGGCAGGCCAGATCGAATTTGTCGCGCATCGCGGGCGCGTAGGTGGGATACCACGCGTAGTCCGGGCCGTTCATGGGATACGCGCCGTCGAGCACGACCGAGCGCAGCATGCCGGGGTGCCGGACGGCGAACACCTGCTCGAAATAGGTTCCGTACGAGTCGCCGTAGAGATCGATTTTTCCAGCGCCCAGCTTGCCGAGGATGGCGGCCAAATCGTCCGCGGCCGGTGCCGTGCCGAAGAGGGCGGCTCGATCGCCCAGCGACTCGCCGCAGGCGCCGACCATCTCGGTGGTCCATCTGTCCGCCGTCTGCAGTCCGGGACAGTCGAGTGCGCCCGACTTGCCGGTGCCGCGGTTGTCCATGATCAGCACGTCCCGAGTGCCCCGCAGCGGATCGAACAGCGCCAGGTATTCGTCGCGCGATTGGGTGGCGGGATATCCGGGGCCGCCTTCGGTGGCTACGAGCATGCCGGTCGCTTTGCCGGGGCCGGTGTGGGGGTAGAACTCGAAGTAGATCGACACGCGGCCGGGAACCGCTCCCGCGGAATCGAGCGGCCGTTCGAGCCGGGCGCAGTAAACGTCCGGGCGCGCAGGCACGGCGGTACAGCGCGAGAGCGTCATCTCACCCACCCGAAGGATCGGCGGAGCGGCGGGCGCCTTCGGTGCCGCCGCCTTGGGCGCCGCGGGGGCGGGGGCCGCAGGGGCGGCGGGAACGGGGGCCACAGGGGCGGGGGCGGCGGGCGAGACGGGCGCCGCGAGTGAGAGAGGCGCGGAAAGCGCGAGAGCCATTGCCGCCACGCGACCGAGGATCTCGGCGGCGCCGGTGCACCGGTCGTTTATCGCCTGTCGGATGTCGCGTCGGGGCAAGCCTTCCGGAGCATCATTGCTATGCTGCCGGTTATTGATTGCGGAGGAGCCGACCGTGAATGCGCGCGATGTCATATTGAGCCGCCTGCGACGAAGGAAGCCCGAGACCGCTCTCGAGCGAGAGTTCTATTGCAGCCCGGAAGAATACCAGGTCGATCTCGATATGATCTGGTACCGGGATTGGCTGTTCGTCGGCCACGATTGCGAGGTGCCGAATCCCGGCGACTACCTGACGGTGCAGATCGGCGTGTATCCGGTCGTCGTGGTGCGCGACCGGACCGGCGGCCTCAACGCCTTTCATAATTCCTGCCGGCACCGAGGATCGAGGATCTGCTCCGCCGAGAAGGGCTCGGCCACCCGCTTGGTGTGTCCGTATCATCAATGGACCTATCACCTCGACGGGCGCCTTTTCTCGGCGCGCGACATGGGCGCAGGGTTCGATCGTGCGCAATACGGATTGCATCGCGTGCATTGCGCGAGCGTCGGCGGGTACATTTGGGTGTGCCTGGCCAAGGTCGCGCCGGATTTCGAGCCCATCCGACAGCATCTGGAACCGTACTTCCTCCCGCACAAGCTGCACCAGACGAAGGTCGCATTCGAATCCACCATCATCGAGCAGGCCAATTGGAAACTCGTGTGGGAGAACAATCGCGAGTGCTATCACTGCTCGGCCAATCATCCGGAGCTGATCAGAACCTTTCCGGAGACCCCGACCATCACGGGTGTCGCGGGCGCCGAAAGCAATCCCGAGATCACCACCAAGTGGGCGCATTGGGAGTCCATCGGATTGCCGAGCAAATTTCGAATCTCGGAGAACGGCCAGTACCGTACGACCCGGATGCCGCTCGTGGAGGGGGCGGTGAGCTTCACCATGGACGGCAAGGCCGGGGTCAAGCGGCCGCTGACGGATGCCGTGAATGAGCCCGACCTCGGTACGCTGCTCCTGTTCCATTATCCGACCATCTGGAACCACGTGCTCGCGGACCACGCCATTTCGTTCCGGCTCTTGCCGATCAGCCCCACGCAGACTCAGCTCACCACCAAGTGGCTGGTGCACAAGGATGCGGTGGAAGGCGTGGACTACGATCTCGAGCGGCTGACGGAGGTGTGGCGCGCGACCAATGAGTCGGACCGGCGCGTATGCCAGGAGAACCAGATCGGCGTCAATTCACCGGCGTACGATCCCGCTCCGTATTCGCCCGTGCACGAGGGCGGGGTCATTCAGTTCGTGGACTGGTATTGCAAGGAACTCGAGGACAGACTGACGCAGGGCGCCCGTTAAACCGCATGCTCATCGATACTCCCATTCGTCTGCTCGGCCCGGTCGATTGCCGGGCCTTGATTCAGCGCGTTCTCGCCGTCGACCAGTCGGCGTGGTACGCCGACGCTCGGCGGCAGGACGATTACGAGGTGCACGCCCAGACCCAGTCGATCATCTTGGTGTTTTTCACCGGTTGGCCGACGGTGCAAGTGGCGCATGCCGCTGGCTGGGAGCTGTTCAGCGATGTTGCCGTGCCCGTCATGCAGCAAATCGTGGCCAAGCATTATCCTCCCGGCGGAATGGTGTTGCGGGCGGTGCTGGCGCGCCTGCCGCCCGGGTGCGTCATCGATGCACACGTCGATCGGCATCCGTCCTTCTCCGTTGGGCATCGGATTCATGTGCCGCTCGTGACCAACCCTCGGGTGCAATTCATCGTGGGCACCGAGGACATCCGCCCGCAGGCGGGGCAGGCGTTCGAGTTGAACAACGCGATGCCGCACAGCGTCCGAAACGACGGCGACGCCGCCCGCATTCACTTCATTTTCGATTACTCGCCGAGCTAGCGTGGCGCCGCCGCTGCCGACGCCGAACGATCACACGCCGGCTCGGCTGCCCCGCGTGCTGGCCTCCTCGGTGGTACGGGGCGCGCATCTGGGCGAGAGCCATGGCGGCCTTTACCTGGTCGATCTTCAGACCGGATCGGCGGAACCGAAACTCGATTGGAGCCGCACCGATATCGACTTCGAGGGCCGCGGGGGAGACCGCGGGCTGCGCGGAATCGCCTTCCACGGGGAACGGATCTTGGTGGCCGCCAACGCCGAGCTCCTGGTGCTGGATAGGAGCTTCCGTCTGCTCGAATCGTACCGCCACCGTTATCTCGCTCATTGCCACGAGATTTCCGTGAGCGGCGGCCGAGTGGTCCTCGCGTCCACGGGGTTCGACGCGCTGCTCGTGTTCGATATCGATGCGCGGCGCTTCGTGGAAGGCTGGCACCTCGCCCCGGCGGGCCGGGAGCTGCTGCTGCGCAGATTCGATCCCGACGGCCCGGGGCCCCAGCGCAGCAATCTGTTCCATCTCAACTCCGTGACCGCTCGAGCAACGGAGGTGTATTTCAGCGGCCTCTACACCCCCGGGCTCCTGAAATCCGACGGTCATGGTCTCAGCCTCTGCGCGCGCCTGCCGGAAGGGACTCACAACGCGCAACTGCTCGATGGCGGCGTGGTGTACAACGATACGGCGTCCGATCGCCTCTGCTACGAGACTCCGGGAGCGCGCACGGTCATACCGGTGCCGGTCTATGCGCGCAACGACATCTTGAACATCGAGCGCTACGCCTCGGCGGTGGCTCGGCCGGGATTTGCCCGCGGCCTGTGCGCGCTCGCGCCGGGGTTGATCGCCGCCGGTTCCTCTCCCTCCACCGTGTCGGTCTACGATCTGCGCTCCGGGCGCCGGCTCGATCAGCTGAACCTCTCGATGGACGTGCGCAATGCCATCCATGGCCTTGCGCTATGGCCCTTTGACTGACGGCCCCCCCAGGGTTCCCAAAGCGCTCTTGAGTTCGCCGAGCCAGGGATCGAAATTCCTCCACTGATCGAGGCCCTCCTTGTAGATCGGCTGGCGTACCTGTTCGGAGCTCGCCGTGCGGACGCTGCGCTCGGTCTTGTAGAACTCCAGGCAGGCCGGTTCGAAGTCGAGTCCGCAGAAGTCGAGGATCCGTCTCACGTTGCCCTCCAGATCCTCGACCAGATCCTCGTGCTGCACGCGCAAGACTCGGCCCGGCAAAACCTCGTCCCAATGGCGCATGAGCTCTACATACATGCGGTAGTAGCTCGCGATGTCCTCGAGGCTGTAGGTGAATTCCTGGCCGGTCGCAAAAAGCTGCTTGAAGTTCGAGAAACAGCAGGCCATGGGCTCGCGCCGCGCATCGATGATCTTGGCGTTCGGCAGGATCAGGTGGATCAGGCCGATGTGGCGGAAATTGTTCGGCATCTTGTCGATGAACCGCGGCAGCCCCGTGCGGTAGACCCGGCTGTCCGCCATGTATCTCTCGCCGAACATCACGAAATCTTCCGGCTTCAGATCGGCGAGAATGGCAGGGTAGCGAGGATTCGCGGAGTCGGGGTCGCGCCCCTGCAGCTCTCCGACCAGGCGCAGGATTTCGGGCAGCTCGGTTGTGCCCTCGACGCGAGAATGGGAGGCGAGGATCTGCTCCAGCAGTGTCGACCCTGCGCGAGGCAGCCCGACGATGAAGATCGGATCGGCGCTGTCGAGGCCGTAGCCCGTGCGCGCCTCGAAAAACTCCCGGCTGCAAGTCACGGCCTGCAGCTCGGCGTTGCGTAGGATGGGTTGCAGCCGGAACCGGATTTCCGATTTCTTCAGCGCGTTGCCGGTCTGGTAATAACGGAACGATTCGGCGAACTCGCCCCGGTCCTCGAGCGCTTTGCCGAGTGCGAAGCGCAGATGGTAGCGGTCCACGGCGCGGATATCGCCTCTTTGCTCCTGGGCGCGCATGCGCGCAATCTCCTCGTCCGTGAACCGGTAAGTCTTGAGGTTGGCGAGACTCCAATAAGCGTCGCCGAAGGCCGGCTGCACCGTGTAGGCGGTCCGGTAGCTCTCCACGGCCTCCTTTTGATGGCCGAGCGTCTTGAGCGCATGAGCGACCGACAGATGCAAGTCGGCGGCCTCGGGCGTTTCCGCCAAAAGCGCCCGATAGCGCTCGATCGCTTCCTCGCTCCTGCCGAGGCCCACGCAGGCGGTGGCGTAGGTGATCCGGTAGGCGCGATTGCCGGGCTCGATCGCCAGCAATCGATCGAGCTCGGCAATAGCCTGCACGTGCTTGTGGCGGCGCAGGAGCGTCAGCGCGTAATCGTAGCGCATGACGTGATAGTCCGGCGCCAGCATCAATGCGCTTTCGAGCAGGAGTTCCGCGTCGTCGAGAACGTCGAGCTTCATGCCGATTTGAGCGAGCAGCCGCATCGCCTCGACGTGGACCGGATGGGCGAGGAGAAACTCGCGGATCATTTGCTCGGCGGCGTGCGTCTCGCCGTCGGCGAACAAGCCGGTGGCCGTCATGACGGCCACCGGCCAAGACGCCAATCGCTTCACCTGGGCGGCGGCGCTTTCGGATTCCTCAAGGCGGCCGGCGGAACGGAACAGGACCTCCAACGCCTTCCAGCTCGCCGGCAGCGCCACGTTGATGCGCACCGCCGCCAGAAACGATGCGAGCGCGGCTCCCGGATCGCGCGCCGCCAGGTAGCAGTGGCCGCGCTCTTGATATAAGCGGCTGAATCCCGGATGCAGCGATTCGCAACGCGCGAGCGTCTCGAGCGCTTCAGGAATGCGCCGCAGATACCGCTGACTCACCGCCACGAGATAGAGCACGTCGCGATTTCCCGGCACCTCCGCGAGCAGGGCTTGCGCGTCGGTGAGCGTTGCTGCGAATTGGCCTTTCTCGAGCTGGCCGCGCAGGCGCTGCACCTCCATCTCGACCCGGGTACCGGAGTTCTTCACGGCCGCGGCGTGCACGAGCGCACCCTAGTCGGCGGGCGCGGCCAAGGGGCCGAGCGCGGCTTTCAGCGGACCCAACCAGGGCTCATAGTGGCGCCATTGGTCCACGCCCTCTCGATAGATGGGCCGGCGCACCTGTTCGGAGCTCGCGCTGTGGACGGTGCGACGCGTCTTGTGGAAGTCCACGCACGCGGGCTCGAAATCGAGCTCGCAGAACTCGAGGATGCGCCGGACATTGCCCTCCAGATCGTCGACCACCGTCTCGTGCTGAACGCGCAGCACTCTGCCGGGCAGCGCGGCATCCCAGTGCGCCATGAGCTCCACGTACATCCGGTAATAGCGGGCGATGTCCTCGATGCTGTAGGTGAACTGCTGTCCGGAGGCGAACAGCTGCTTGAAGTTCGAGAAGCAGCAGGCCATGGGCTCGCGCCGCGCATCGATGATTTTCGCATTCGGCAGAATCAGATGGATGAGCGCGAGATGGCGAAAATTATTCGGCATCTTATCGATGAATCGAGCTTTGCCGGTGCGGTAGACGCGCGTGTCCGCGAGGTACTTCTCGCCGAGCTTCAGGCATTGCTCGGCGCCCAGGGAGGCGAGCACGCCGGGGTACCGCGGCTCGCCGCCGATGACCTCGCGGCCCTGCAAATCTTGGACCATCCGCGGAATGTCCGCGAGCTCCATCGTGCCTTCGACCTGCGAGTGCGAGGCCAAAATCTGCTCGATCAAAGTCGAGCCCGAGCGCGGCAAGCCGACGATGAAAATCGGCGCCGGGCCGGCGCAGCCATACCCGCTCCGCGCGGCGAAGAATTCTGCCGTGCACAGGGTCCGCTGCAGCCGGGCAGTGCGCTCGAGCGGCTCGGGGCGGTAGCGGCATTCGATCTTCTTGAGCGCATTGCCGCGCTCGTAGCAGGCGAAGGATTCCGCGTACTCGGCCCGGTCCTCGAGCGCCTTACCGAGCGCGAAACACATGTGGTAGCGGTCGGCGAGCTGGATTTTAGGCGATGCCTCGGTGCTTCGCATATGATCAATCTCGATCTCGCTGAAGCGGTAGGTCTTCAAGTTCGCGAGGCTCCAGTAGGCCTCCCCGAACTGCGGTCTCAGCGTAGCGGCAGCGTGGTAGGAGTCGATGGCCTCAGGCGTGTGTCCTAGCGTTTTCAAGGCGTGCGCGATCGACAGGTGCAGCTCCGGATCGTCCGGCGTCTCGGTGAGGAGCTCCCGGTAGCGCGGCAGCGCTTGATAGTCCCCGAAACCGATGCACACCGTGGTATGGGTGGTGCGATACATGCGGTTGTCCGGATCCATCGCGAGCAGTTTCTCCATTTCCTCGCGGGCGCGAACATGCTTGTGGCGCTTCAGCAGAACGACGGCGTATTCGTAGCGGGCCTCCCGATGCTGAGGCGCGAGCTCGAGCACGCGCGCGAGCAGGAGCTCGGCATCATCCGCCACGTCGAGATCGAGGCCGATCTTGGCGAGCAGCCGCATGCCCTCGACATGATCGCCGTGAGTGAGCAGATACTGGCGCACCACGCGTTCGGCATCGAAGATCTCGCCGTCCGCATACATGCTGAATGCGGTGACGATCTCGTGGGGCAGTGCGGCCAGATTCTTGACTTGGGCGTCGGCCTTCTCCGCCTCGGCCCTGCGGCCGGTCATACGGTACAACGTCTGCAGCGCGCGCCAGCTCGCGGGCAGGGCGGGACTCATGGTCACCGCCCGCTCGTAGGCCTCGATGGCCGGTTCGGCGGCACGGAGGGCGATGTGGCAATGACCGCGCTCTTGATAGAGTCGTGGATATCCGGGATGCGCGCGCTCCAGGCGCTCGAGCGCTTGGAG
>JBEKHK010000020.1:0-66067 GCA_050012315.1 Steroidobacteraceae bacterium
GACGGCGATTTCGCATCCGTTCCTCGATCCATCCGCAATCACCTTCATGACGTTTCGCGGGATATTCGTCATGGAAGTGCCATTCTCACGACACACTTTTCACCTACGATGCACTGCGTCAGATCTTACAACTGGCATCTCCAGGGAGGCGCGGTGGTCGATAAACGAAAACAAGCGGTGTCCGTCCGGCTGGGCGGGAGCGACGTCCGAAACATCAAGCGGATTGCCCAGCGGCTCGGCGTACGTGAATCGGAGATCATCCGATACGCCATCAAGTCAACCCTGAGCCGCATCGCGCCGCTGTGCGATCCAGCCATTCGCGGACGCAATCTCGTCCCCGTGCTGGTGGAGTCCGGCGACGAGCTGATCCGCTACTTCGAGATGGACGCGTTCCGGTTGGAGAGCATCATCAATGCGCAGGTGGACGAGGGCCGCCAGGTGGATCGGGACGACATCGCGCTACTGGCGATGAGCGGCTTGCGCGATGAGTACTTGGTGATGCGTCTCAAAGATGCCAGCGGTGCTCCCGTCGACGCCGCGGCGCAGGGGCGTTCGCTGCGCCGCTACCTCTACGACAAGTACGTTTACCGCAACGGCGGACATCAGAACGCCTCGGCCGGCGGCAATGCCGGCGGCGAACCCGAGGTCAACGAGACCGCTTTACGAGCTGCATCTTAACCATTCGATCGAGGTCCTTGAGAAGGAGCATCCATGAAATACCGCCATTTGCTTACGACATCGATCCTCGCCCTGAGCGCCTGGCTGCTTCCCAGCGCCGCTGTCCGCGCCGACACCGTGCTCTACGACAGTGCGGGCTTCGTTCAGGGAAGCCAGTCCTTCGTGCAGTCGTTCAACATAACGACCGCGGGTACGATCACCATGACGCTGACGGACATTCCGTGGCTCGATGCGGTATCCGATCTGACCGGCTTTTTGACCACGACCTCCGGCGTGGTCGGCCAGGCCTTCAGCGGCAGCGAAACCATGAGTGTCGGACCCGGCACCATCTATGCGCATTGGTTTGGCGATGCCCAGGGCACTTATGATCTTGGCGTTGTCGGCGTCAACATCTCGTTTCAGCCGAGCGTCATCACGGCCGTCCCGCTTCCCGCCTCGCTCTGCCTGCTGTTGTCGGGTGTGGGCATTCTTTTGGGGTGGCAGCGGCGGGAGAGGGTATGCGCGGAAGGAATCGCGTAGCGGAACGGTCTACGAATCGATGACGAAAGGCTGCCGAAAGGTAGTCGGTTGCAATGAAACTCTCATATCCGGTCCATACACTGCACGGCCTCTAAACGTGGAGGGGTGACCCAAGTTGATGCCGCCGAGGAAGCCTTGGAGTTTTTTGGCACTCTGCCTGATCGTCTGTAGAGTCCCCGCCCTCGCCGTTGGGGCCGATGCGGCGGCTGCGCCGGCCGCATCGACGAAGCCGGCGAACCCTCCGCCCGATGCCGGACCGGTGAGCGCCGCTTATCAAATTCAGCCCGGCGATGTCCTCCAGGTCAGCGTCTGGAAGGAGACGGATCTCACCAGCGAAGTGCTGGTTCGACCGGACGGAGGGATATCCTTTGCGCTGGCCGGGGAGTTGCCGGCCGCCGGTCACACGGTCGCCGAGCTAACCGCGCTGCTCGAGCAGCGCATCCGTAAATACGAGCCCGATGCCGCGGTCACCGTCTCGGTCAAGCTGGCGTCGGGCAATCGCGTGTACGTCATCGGCAAGGTGAATCACCCCGGCGACTTTCCGATCAATAGGCCGATCGATGTGATGCAGGCGCTGAGCCTCGCCGGCGGCGCGACCCCGTTTGCGGATACGAACGCGATTCGAATCCTGCGGCGCGACGGTGCACACGAAACGTCGATCTCGTTTCGCTACGGCGATATCGAGCACGGCCGCAAACTCGCTCAAAACATACTTTTGCAAAGTGGTGATACGGTTGTCGTCCCATGATCCGGCGCGGGTGGGCGCCCCTCTGCTGGTGCGCGGCAGCGATGCTGCGTTGTAGCTGCGCCCAGGCGGGGGTCTGGGGGATGGATCCCGTGTTCGGCATCGCCGGCGACTATGCCACCAACCCGGCGCTCTTGGATCTGCCGAACACGGCCGAGACCAATGGGGCGCTGCTGCTCGATGCGCCGACGACCTACAACGGCGATGCCGCCGAGTTTTTCGTGATTCCCAGCTTTCGACTCAGCAACACGGCGGGATACTCATCCCTCGCCTCCGACTACGAGCATCTGAACGTCAAAGGCGAGATCGACGGCGAGCGCAGCGTGCTCTCGGCCACCGCCGGTCTGGCCCAGGATTCCAGCCTATATCAAGATTATCTGTCCGACGGCTCAACGGGAGTGCGGCGCGATACGGTGACGGGAGATCTGAATTGGGATCGATCCTTGACCGAACGGATCGATTTCAACGCGGACGCCAATTGGAGCAAGGTCCGGTACGGTCAAGGGATCGGCATTGCGACCCTGACCGACTACAAGTATCTCAGCATCTTGCCGACGCTCTCCTGGGTATCAAGTGAGCGCGACAAGCTGACGCTCGTGGCGAACGTCGCCCGCTACAACTCGCTCGACGGGACGACGACCAGCCGCAGCGCGAATCTGCAGATCGGGTTCGTGCGCCAGTTGAGCGAAATATGGACGCTGACCGGCGCCGCCGGCTACTCGCGCGCGCTCAACACTCTTCAAGGGCGTGAGGACGTTCTGGTGCTCACCCCGAGCGGCTTGGGTATCGAGGCCGTTCCGTTCAAGGCCGAGTCCTCGCAAAACGGCACCGTCTATTCCGTGAATCTCACCCGCAAGGGGACTTTGCTGACGCTCAGTGCGATCGCCTCGCGGCAACTGATGCCCACCGGTTTCGCGTATTTGTCCTTGCAAGATTCCTTCGAATTGACGGCGAGCTACACCTTGTCCGACCGCTGGTCCTTCACCGGCGACGCACGATACGTCAAATCGGAGGATCCGCAGCTTCAAGGTGGGATCCTGGAGCGGACGCCCAAGATCATCACCGTGGGTGCGACCTGGCGCTGGACCGAGCGTTGGAGCGCGACGCTCACCGCCTCGCGCGTCATGGAGCAGTTTCAGCCCGGACTCGATCTGGCGTCGAGCGAAGTCATGATCACCTTATCGCGGCATTTCGATCACATCAAATTCCAGTAATTCAAACACATACCATGGATCTCCCAGCGCAAACGTTACTGCCCGATACCCGGGAAAAGCTCCTGTCCTATTGGCGTCGTCGGCCGACCTTTTTGAGGGTGACCGGCGCCGCGATGGTGATGGCGATCGCGCTCGCCGTGTTCCTGCCGGCAACCTATCGGTCCAGCGCGACCATCTTGATCGAGCAGCAGGAAATCCCCCAGGAACTGGTCCGATCGGTCATCACGTCCTTTGCCGATCAACGCGTCCAGGTCATCAGCCAGCGCGTGATGACCACCCAGAATCTGCTGGGGCTGATCGAACGCTACAACCTCTATCCGGATATTCGCGAGAAGCAGCCCCGCGAAGTCTTGTTGGCGAAGATGCGCGAAGACATCGGTATGCACATGATCAGCGCCGACGTCATCGACCCGCGCAGCGGCCGGCCGACCCAGGCGACCATCGCGTTTTCGGTCTCGTACCAGAGCCGCTCGCCGGAGCTGGCGCTGAAAGTGGCGAACGAGCTCACCACCCTGTATCTGAACGAGAACCTCACCTCGAGAACGCAGCTCACCGAGCAGACATCGGACTTCTTCCGCGAGGAGTCGGCCCGGCAGTCGGCTCACATCGCCGATCTCGACAAGAGTCTCGCCGCCTTCAAGGAAGCGCATCGCGATGAGCTTCCTGACCTGACGCAGCTCAACATCCAGACCGCGGAGCGTACCGAACTCGACATGCGCGATGCGGAAAATCGCATCGCCGCCCTGGATGCGCAGCGCGTCCTGCTGCAGGCCCAGCTTGCGCAGATCAGTCCCAATGCGCAGGTGTTCTCGGACAATGGCCAGCGCGTGTTCGGGGCGGAGGACCGGCTGAAGGACTTGAAGTCGAAGCTCGCGAGCTACAAGGCTCTCTATGCACCCGATCATCCCGATGTGCTCAGCACCGAACGCGAGGTCGAGGGTTTGGAGAAGGAGGTCAGCGCGGAGGACGGAACCGCGGACCGGCTGCGTCAACTGTCGGAGGCAAAGGCCCAGCTGGCGAACGCGCAGGGGAAGTATTCCGCCGATCACCCCGACGTCATTCGTCTGCAGCACGAGGTCGCCAGCCTGCAGAAGGCCGTGGACGCGAATGCGAACGCCGCGCCCGAGCAAACCGAGCAGGCGCATGCCGACAACCCGGTCTACATCCAGGTCAAGGGTCAGCTCGACGCGCTGACCGTGGATCGCGAAAGCGCGGTGAAGAAGCGAGACGAACTACAGGCGAAATATGACGACTACGAAAGGCGCATGGCGAAATCGCCGGACGTCGAACGTCAATTCCGGGAAATGTCGCGTCAGCTTGAAAGCGCACAACTGCAGTACCAGGAAATTCTCGCGAAGCAGACTGAGGCGCAAGTGTCGCAAAACCTCGAAACGGAGCGAAAGGGCGAGAAGTTCACCCTGATCGAACCGCCGCAGCCGCCGGAAAAACCCATCAGCCCGAATCGCAAGCTGATCGTCGCCGTGGGGTTGCTGATGGCCGTCGCTTTGGGGGTGGGCGCCGTCATCGTCCGCGAATCGCTCGACGCATCGGTGCGAGGTCCCAGCGACATCCGGCAGATGTTCGCGGTGCCTGCACTTGCGTCCATTCCAATCATCGTCACTGCCGCGGACCGCCGGCGGCGCAAGCGCATCGTGGGCTTCTCTTGGGGCGGCGGAGTAACGGCAGTGGTGCTGGCGGCCGTGGTGGTTCACCTGTTCGTTCGCCCGCTGGATGTCGTGTGGGTGATCTTGTTGCGCAGATTCGGGATATAGGCCATGGATAGAATCCGAAAAGCACTGGACCTTGCCCGCCTGGAACGGGTGCAGCCTCCAGCCGAGGCTCTGCCGTCGGAGCAGGCGCCCCCGCAGAGGGTCCTGCCCGAGGCACCGCCCGCACCGTCGCAGACGCTCCCCAGTCCGATCGTGTATCACCGGACGCGTGTGTTCGCGCCGCCGGCCGAGGTGCTCGAGGCGAACCGGGTGATGAACCCAGCATCCACCGATACGGCGGCGGCGGCATTTCGCATGCTTCGTACCCAGGTGCTGCAAAGGATGGATTCCAACGGCTGGCGCTCGCTCGCCATCTTCAGTCCCGGTGCGCAGGACGGCAAGACAACCACCGCCATCAATCTCGCTGCGAGTCTCGCGAGTGACCGGCGGCACACCGTGATCCTGGTCGATTTCGACTTCAAGCGCCCGACGCTCGCCGCGCGCTTCGGCCTGTCGCCCGAATTCGGCGGAGACGACGCACTGGCGGGAAACGCCCGCGTGGAGGATTGTCTTTACCATCCGGCGGGGTTCGAACGGCTGGTGATCATGCCGGCACGGGATACGCTCGCGAACTCCTCGGAAATGCTCGCCGGAACGCGGGCTCGGGAGATCGTGAGCGAGCTGCGCGCGCGGTACGCCGAGCGCATCGTGCTGTTCGACTTGCCGCCGGTGCTCAATGCCGACGATGCGCTCGCCTTCGCTCCTCTGATCGAATGCGGGCTCGTGGTCGCGGCCGAGGGCCGCACGCGGCGCAACGATTTGTTGCGCACGATCGAACTGCTGCACAAAATCCCGCTCGTCGGCACCGTGTTGAACCGGTCATCCGATGCGCCGAGCGGCTATTGAGGAGCGGCCATGTACGAGAGGCATTTTGGCTTCACGGCAAAACCGTTCGCGCTGACGCCCGATCCGGCGTTCCTCTATCTGTCGCGCGAGCACGCCATGGCGTTCACCATGCTCGAATACGGCCTGGAGTGTCATGCGGCGTTCTCTCTGCTCACCGGCGATATCGGATCGGGTAAGACGACGTTGCTGCGCAGGCTCCTGCGGCAACTGGGCGATCAATTTACCGTCGGCTTGATCAGCAATACGCATGCCCGCTTTCAGTCGATCCACGGTTGGGCGCTGTCGGCGTTGGGAATCGCCGCCGACGGCGATTCCGACATCGCCGTCTACGAGGCGCTGGTCGACTCGTTCGTGCGCGAGTACGCCAAAGGCCGCCGCACCCTGCTGATATTCGACGAGGCGCAGAACCTATCGGTGGAGGCGCTGGAGGAATTGCGCCTGCTTTCGAACGTGAACTCCGAAAAAGACCTGATCCTGCAGATTCTATTGGTGGGTCAACCGGAGTTGCGGGACAAGCTGGCGCGCCCGGAATTGAGGCAATTCGCGCAACGAGTATCGGTGGATTTTCATTTGAGGCCGCTCGATCGGCAGGAAACCCACGCCTACATTCGCCATAGGCTCAACGTGGCCGGCGGTGACAGCGCGTTGTTTTCACCGGACGCCATCGAGTTCATGCATGCGCGCACGACCGGCGTACCGCGGCTGTTGAATCAGCTCGGCGATTTTGCGCTGGTATACGCCTATGCCGACGGACGCACCACCGTCGATGCGGAGCTGATCGCCCAAGTGGTGCGTGATCGCCGCGGGGGTCAGAGTCTGCAGACCGTCTCGGATGCCGACCCCGTCGCTTCGGCCGGGATCGCGAACAGCGGCGCGGCGTAGCGGCAAAGCCGTGTTTCGCCATGTCCTGCTGGCGGGCCTGGTGCTCGTTGCTTGGCGCGCGGGCGCGGAGGGCTTGAGCCCCGACCTTCTCGGTGTCATTTACAACCGGGACGACGGCGCGAGCACCCGCATCGCCCGGTACTACGCCGCGCAGCGGCGCGTTCCGGCGGGCAATCTCATCGGCCTCTCGGTGCCCGACCGCGCTACGCTGAGCCGCGAGGAGCTCGGGAGATTGCGAGCCGACATGCTGCAGAGGCTGTCCTCGAGCGTGCAGTCCTTGCTGTTGGTTTGGTCGCGGCCCTATGCGGTGGAATGCATGTCCGTGACGACGGCATTTGCCGCGGGCTACCAACCCGGGTTCTGCGAGCCCGGCTGCCGGAGTACGACGTTGAGTCCGCTCTTCGACACCAATGGCTGGTTGCCGGCGGATACGACGGGATGGCTGCCGGCGATGCTGCTTCCGAGCGGTGATGAGACGCTGGCTCGCGCGATTATCGACCGAGGCATCAAAGCCGACGGCTCCGAGCCGACCGGCACCGCGTATTTGGTGAGAACGCAGGATGCGGCGCGCAATGTCCGGGCCGCCGGCTTCGCGGGTGCCGAGGCGTTGCTGTCGGACCGGCTGCGGATCGTCGAAGTCGAGACACCGGTCAAGGGACCGCTGAAGGATATCCTGGCCTATTTCACTGGAGCGGCACGCGTCGAGGAGTTATCGAGGCTCAGCTTTCGGCCTGGAGCCGCGGCGGATCATTTGACCTCCACCGGTGGGCAGCTCGAGGGATCGAGTCAGATGTCGGCCGTCGAATGGCTGCGTCAGGGCGCCACCGCGTCTTACGGCTCGGTGTCCGAACCTTGCAATGTCCTGGCCAAGTTTCCGGATCCGGAGGTGTTTCTCGACCATTATCGGCGCGGCGACACGCTGCTCGAGGCGTACTGGAAAAGCGTTGCGATGCCCGGGCAGGGCCTGTTCGTCGGGGAGCCGTTGTCGCGGCCTTACCCACCGCAACCATGAAACTCCACCTCATGCGCTCAGACCCAACACAGGGACGGTGCACGTACCGGAGACCGGCGAGGGCGCTCGCGATGGCGATCATGGCGGGCGCCGCGATCGTTGTCACCTTGGCTGCCTCCTCGGCCCCGGCCGAAAATCTCTTGCTGAATTCCTCGTTCCGGCTCGCCACCAACCAGGCCACTCCCGATGACTGGGACCTGCATCATGCGGCCGCCATCGAATTCAAGAACCTGCATACCCAGTACAACCTGATGGACGATGCTCAGGGGCCCATATACGGTGCTCGAGTGCTGAGGATCACCAACAGCGCAGAGGGGTTCCCGTATCTCTATTTGCTGTCGAGGCAGCGGGATTCGAAGCTGCCCGCCGGCACCTACGTGTTCTCCGTGTATGCGAAAGCCGACCGGCCTGGAGACGTCTTGCAGCTGGCGCCGACGCTTGATCATATGGAGTTGAAGGTCGAGCGAACCGTGACCGGAGAATGGCAGCGATATTCCGCCGAGTTCCGCATCGACGATCCCGACAAGATCCGGCTCAGCCCGCTGCTCGTCCTGCCGAGCTATGGAACGTACTGGATCTCCGCGCCGCAATTGGAGTCCGGCGGCCGGATGACGCCCTATGCTCCCGCGGCGGAGGATACAGGTCTCGGAGCGCAAACGGCGGCGCAAAGAGCCGCTACCGCGGATACTCTCGCGGCCATCGCCCAGGCGGTCGCCGCGGCGCCGGCGAGGGGGCTCTCGGCAACGTTCGAGTTCAACGCGTATACCGACGAATCGCGGGCGCGCCTGAAAATCAGCGGCGCACCGGATTCGGGGTTTGACGGGGCCGTTGCGTGTGCCCGGCCCGCGTCGCCTGGCGATGAGCCGGCGAGCTTTTCTGCGCCGGTGGCGCTGAAGCGCGGGCAGGTCGGATACCTCGACATCCCCATCGCCGGTGTGCCCCCGGGCGAATACCTCTGTTCGATCAGCGGAGCGGGTCAGTCCGCCTCGGCGAAGCTCATCAGGTTGGCGCCCGCACCGCTGACCGCTCGAATCAATCAATTCCGAAATACCTTGGAAATCAACCGTTCCGGATATCAAATCCGCGGCATCATGGTCGGCGGCTACGTGCCACGCGACTGGTATTTCTCCGACCTCGTCGACCATGGCATCAATACGCTGATTTTCTACCCGGGCATGGATGCGAAGGGCAACCCGAACGCCGTGGATTTGGACGCCGCCATTCGTTTGGCGGAGAAGCATGGTGTGAAGCTGATCGTCGGTCCCCCGGTCATGGGGCAAAAGAACGGCCTGTGGCGGCCGATGCTGGAACGCTATGCAGATCTCGTCGCCAAGTACCGCAACAGCCCGGCCATCATCGGCTGGTTCGTGGTGGATGAGCCGCAGGCGCGGACGCTGCGCAAGGACGATCTGGTCAATATCTATGACGCGCTCAAGGCTGTCGATCCTCATCGGCTGGTATTCATCAACTGGGGTTCCGACGATGTGCCAGGCACCGTCGGAGTCGAACCGCATGGCACGCTCGCCGCCACCGATCTTTATTCGATCGACTACTACCCTTTCGCGAACGACAAGACCAGTCTCGAAAACTACACCCTGCGAACGATTCGCGCCCTGAGAACCGGCATGATGGCCGGGCGGCCGGGCCATTCCTGGCTGCAGCTCTATGGCTATCTCGACGTGAGCCGCGAGCCCACCGGCGACGAATTGAACTACATGGCGTATGTCGATCTGCTGTTTGGCGGGAATTACAGCTATTGGCAGATCAAATCCAATGCCAAGCCCACCTGGGACCGCTTGGGCGAAACCAACAGGGAAATGCGGCAACTCACCGAGACTTTGACATTGAATCCGGACGCGACGCAGGTGCAGCCGCCGACCCTCCGTGGCCGCTACCTGTATTCCGCCTGGAAGACCAAGGAGAGCGAGTATCTCATCGTCCTGCACGTCTCCAATCAGATCGAGCCGTTCACCCTCGATCTGAAGAGCCTGTTCGGTCCTGAAGTTTCCACAGCCCGGACCCTCTTCGGCGACGCATCGGTCGATCTCGCGGGCTCGACGCTCAAAGACTCGTTCGCCCCCTATGCCGCCCGGGTTTATACAATCAAATGACGGCGACGCCCAAAATCACCGTGGTCGTACCTGTTTACAATCGACAGGCCGAGCTCAGACGCGCCTTGGCGAGCCTGATGGCTCAGACGTTGGCCGATTTCGAATGCCTGGTGGTCGATGACTGCTCGAGTGTTCCGATCGAGCCCATCGTCGCCGAGCTCGCCGATGCGCGGTTTCGATATCTGCGTAATGCCCAAAATGGCGGCCCCTACAACGCCAGAACGCTGGGGTACCGGCACATGCGCGGCGAGTACCTGCTGCAGCTCGACAGCGACTGGGAAGCCTATCCGTGGGCCCTCTACCAGGCGGCAAGCTACCTGGATGACTACCCGGACGTGGATGCCGTGTCGGGAATGCACGTGCGGCAGCGGGATTTGGCGATGTTCGTGCGGGTGGGCGGCCAGAAAAAAATCATTGGCCCCAGGGAGTATCTCGAGAACGATCTCGTCCCCGATTGCATCGGTGCGGTGAGGCGGGTCGTCGTCAAGGAGTGGCTGGCCAAGAGAGCCGACTATTTCGCCATGGAGTTTCACCAATGGTTCACATTCGGCCTGCATCATAGGCAGCTCTACGTAGATGAGCCTTGGACCCGATATCACGTGGATGGCGGCGATCGGGTGTCCACCGGGCACCACCAGCGCCGCCTCGATGACTATGTGAAATTCATCGACGAGCACGACGGACTGCTGCGATCGGTCGATGCGCCCTGGTTGTCCGACCTGCTGTTTCGCATGTGGCTGGACCTGCTTCGCGCCGGCCGCAGGTCGGACCGAAAGCGCATCGAGGAGTATCTCAGGCTCAAGAACGTAGCGGTCGCGCGTAAGTTGGCGGCGAAAATAGCAAGGAAAATAGCAGGCCGAGTCTCTTTTTTGAGCAGGGATGGTTCAGGAAAAGGACGCGAGATGTTTTCCATATAAAAGCATGAAATACGATCCATTGATCAGCATCATTACGCCCTCATTCAATCAGGGGGCGTATATCGAGCAGACCATTCTGTCCGTGCTGCATCAGGATTACGGACACGTGGAACACATCGTGGTCGACGGAGGATCGACGGACGCTACCCTTGATGTGTTGAGGCGCTACCCTCACCTGAAATGGGTATCGGAGAAGGACCGCGGCCAGGCGGACGCATTGAACAAGGGGCTCGCGCTCGCGAAGGGCGACATCATCGGATGGGTCAATTCCGACGACTATTATCAGGACAACATCTTCGGCTCGGTGGTTGGACATTTTCGGGCCACCGGCGCGCAGTGGGTCATCGGGAATCTGGCCAATCTCTTCGATGATGGGTCGGAAACCGTCTTTCGTCCAAGTCCGAAAATCACTTTTGATGCGCTGGTGCGGGACCCCGACATCGTCAGGCAGCAACCCACGTTCTTTCGAACAGAGGCACTGACTTCCGCGCGCGGTTGGAACCCGGATCGCCACATGGTCATGGACTATGATTTGTGGATCAGGCTCGCGAAAATCTCGCCGCCCGCCATGATCAACGAGGACTGGGCCTATTTTCGCAACCATGCGGCACAGAAGAGCGGCCACGCCAACATTCTGCGTCAGTGCGCGGAAATATCGGCGGTTTTACGCGCGGAAAAGGTCGGATCGCGGTTGATCCTGTTCCATCGGATCAAAAAGACCTGGTTCTGGGCAAAGGGTCTGGCAAAGCAGCGCTTGATCGAGGTGGGCGCTGTTCCGCGACGGTACCACACGCGGCCCATCCGCCGATGCTAGCCGCCATCTGATGAGAATCGTCCATCTGACCTGGGGGCTTGGCATCGGCGGAGCGGAGGCCATGCTGGGCGACATCGCCGGCGAGCAATCGGTCGCACACGACGTCCAAATCATCATCGGAAACAGCGATGTCGATCCATCGATCGCTTCCGGCATACGCAGTTCCGTACGACTGAAGACGCTCGGCCGACCGCCAGGGAGCGCGAGTCCCTGGTATTTGATCAAGCTCATCCTCTGGCTGTGGTGGATCAATCCCGACGTCGTGCATGCCCATCAGGAGAGCTTTGGACGCCTCGGAAAGCTGATCCGCTCGCCGATGCTGCTCACCGTGCACAACACACGGCTATCCCTGAGCCGGAGCCATACCGCGTACGATTCGGTCTGTTGCATCAGCGAGGCAGTCAAAGACGATGTGTTGTCGCGCTTTCCCGAAAAGCGGCCGCGCGTCATTCGCAATGGGATCAATTTTGAGGCCGTGAAGATCAAGCGGCGTTACGGCGGGTGCCCCTTTCGCGTCGTGCAGGTAGGTCGATTGGCCCACGACCAGAAGGGTCAGGATCTGTTGATTCGAGCATTACCGAGAGTACTCGATGAGCTGGGCAACGATGCGGTGCGGCTCGATTTCATCGGCGAAGGTGACTCTCTCGACTATTTGCAGCGCTTGATCGTCGAATGTGGGGTCGAGGCCCATTGCCGATTTCTGGGGGCCCTGACGAGGCGGTGCATCTACGGCAGGTTGCACGAGTATGACCTCTTGGTACAACCCTCGCGTTACGAGGGATTCGGTCTCACCGTCGTCGAAGGCATCGCGGCGGGCTTGCCGGTACTGGTCTCCGATATCGAAGGGCCAAGGGAAATCGTCGCGCAAGGGCAGCTAGGCTGGTGCTTCCGTTCGGAGGACGCCGAGGATCTTTCCGGCAAGATGCTGGAACTGATCGCCCTGTCCCGACAACCCGGCTTCCCCACCCTGATGCAAACGCGGCTCGATCGAGCCAGGAGGCGCTTCGATGTCAAGCTGACCGCGGCGGAATACATCGATGAGTACGCCAGGCTTTCCTCGCTTGAAACCTAAAGTGATGGTGATCGAGGCCTGCGATTTCGACGGCTTCCCGGTCGGGGGGCAGTTGACCACCATCAAGCAGCTGATCGCGGTCTTCGGCGACCGTCTGGCACTGGTCGGCGTCTCTACCGACGATGCGCCCGTCGGTCGGTGGATGAAAAAGCGCCTCGGCGGCGTTGAGTTCGATTTCTTCAGCGTTGGCAAGGTCGACTCGTCGGTCAGAAGACCCTGGATGCCGCGGCGCCTCAGCGCGTACCTGGGGCTCAGACGCTACAAAAAAAGGATTCTCTCGCTGGGCCTCAAATCCGCCTTTGTCATTGCTCCCGAGGTGATGCTTGCGATCAAAGGGTGGCGCCTGCGGATCGCGTACACATTCGCGGGTGTCGAAAATCCGCTCAGCATGCCGAGATACGCAGTCGGCAAATGGCTGGCCGGCTCGTTTGAACGACGCTTGTTCGCGGCGCTCGCGGAGCGCACCGAGTTGATCATGGCCGCCGCCGACCAGAAGGCGATTCAAGCCATGAAGGATCGAAGTGGCGGTGTCTTGTCTCGCTCGAGAGTCGTCTCGACGCCGACCCTGGTGGACACCAAGATCTTCAACCTGAACCGTGGCGCCGAAGCAGCCCCCGGCCCGGTCCTCGTGAGCTGCGGGCGCTTGAATAGAGTCAAAGGCTGGGACCTGATATTCGACGCCTATTTGAAGGTCAGAATCCAAATGCCGACAGTGCGGCTGTACTACATCGGCGACGGCGAGGATCGAGCCAAGCTCGAGGCGCGAATCGACCAGGCTAAGGCGGCCAATTCGGTCTTCATCACCGGCTTTCTGGATCCAGCGCGTGTTGCCGGCATATTGAACTCCGCACATCTGTTTCTGCTAGGGTCGCACCGGGAAGGCTGGCCGACGGCGCTGGTCGAGGCGGAGGCCTGCGGACTGCCCGCGGTCGTGACCGACGTAAGCGGTGCTTCCAGTCTGGTGAAGGAGGGGCGCAATGGTTTCATCGCTCGAGATCGAGACGCCACGCGGTTTGCAGAAAGCATTATTGCCGCGTTGACCTTGGATTGCCCTAACCCGATTTCACTGGAAATCGGAAGACGGCATTCGCTCGAAAGCTGGAAGGCTAATCTCTCCCAACTATGGGAGCCCCTGCGGTGAATGCGCTCTGCCGGTGATGCGCTCCCGCATCACGAGCAAAAGAAACTTCGGTGCGGACACCAGCGTTCGTCGCCAGAGCCGCTTGGGCTCCCGGGGCAGGCGGTACAGCCATTCCAGGCCCATGCTGCATATCCACTGCGGCGCGCGCTTCGTCACCCCGGCGTAGTAGTCGAACACCGCGCCGACCGATCCAACGACCGGAACTCGCAGCCGGCTCATGTTGGAAGCGACCCATTTTTCCTGCTTCGGCGCCGTCATGCCCACCCAAAGCACATCGGCCTTGAAGTCGTTTATCGTTCCGATCATCTCGTCGTTTTCGTGCGCGGACCACGGCCGGAATGGAGGCGAAAGCGAGGCGACTTCGACGCGCGGAAATTGATGCGCCGCGCGCTCGATCATCCTCCGAAGAACCTCGTCGCGCGAACCGAAAAAAAACGCGCGTCCGCCGGCGCGATCGAGCATGCCCATTACAGAGACGAAGAAGTCCGAGCCGGTGATCCGCGGGCCGACGGAGATTCCGGCGAGTTTGGCCACCCACGTGCAGCCCACTCCATCGGCGACGACCGCGCTCGCCCTCTCCAGCGCATCCTGAAATTCGGTGTCTGCGCGGGCAACGACCAGCGAATGGGGATTGGCGCAGGCGAAAACGAACGGCTCGCACCGCTTCCGAATAGCAGCTTCCGAGGCGGCGACAAGTTCCTCCAGCGATCGGCTTCCGATTCGCACGCCCAACATTCGATCCTCGGACACGCACTTACCCCTTGCAATGATTCTGCAATCACAATCTTGTATACCAGCTGCAGCCGGTAATCAGATGAGATCGCCTTTCGCTGCATTATATCGGTCGAAGTCAAGATGCGCCGCTGCGTTCATCCACGATCGATTCATGAAAGTCCTTCTCGTACACAACAGATACCGAACAACCGCGCCGAGCGGAGAAGATATCGCCGTGACCAATGAGCGGCGCATGCTCGAGGGTCGCGGCGTGGAGGTGGACGTCTTCGAGCGCTGCAACGATGAGCTCGACGACTCCTCGTTGGCCGGCAAGGCCGCGATGGCGGTCAATACGATTTGGTCCCGCCGTTCGCGGAGCGAGCTTCGGAGGATGCTGCGCAAGGGGCGTCCGGATATCGTGCACGTCCACAATACCTTTGCGATGCTCTCGCCGAGCATCTACGGAGCATGCAAAGCGGAGGGCGTGCCCGTGGTGCAGACCCTGCACAATTTTCGCTTCTTCTGTCCCTCGGCGCTTTTTTTGCGAGACGGCAAGCCATGCGAGGCCTGCGTCGAAAAAAGCCTGATGCAATCGGTCCGGCATCGGTGTTATCGAGGATCGGTCGGCGCGACGGCGACGCTCGCGGCCATGCTGGGCGTGCATCGGGCGATAGGCACTTATTCGCGTGATATCGACCGCTACATCGTGCTCACCGAATTTGCGCGGCGTAAGGTTGCCAAAGCGGGCATCCAAGAGCACAAGTTGGTGGTGAAGCCGAATTTCGTGCCCGACCCGCCGCCCGCCGGACGCGGGGGCGGGGGATATGTTGTTTTCGTAGGGCGCCTGCTGCAAGGCAAAGGAACCGAGACTCTAGTGGCAGCCTGGCGCCATCTGCCGTCGGTGAGGCTCAAGATCATCGGCGACGGTGCTTTGCGGCCGGAGCTCGAGGCCGCGGCTCGATCCGAGAATCTCAACATCGAATTTACCGGCGTGCAGAAGCGATCCGCGGTGCTGGATGCTGTTTCAAACGCGGAATTTCTCATCGTCCCCTCTGAATGGTACGAGGGATTCCCGATGGTCATCGCGGAGTCCTTTGCGTGTGGAACGCCTGTGTTGGCGTCGCGCATTGGAAGCCTCGAAGAATTGGTCGATGAAGGGGTAACCGGCAGGAAATTTACCGCCGCAGATTCACAAGGGCTCGCCGACGCAGTGCGGGCCATGCTTGCAGATGAGGTCGGGTTGCGGCGCATGCGAACCAACGCGCGCGGCTATTTCGATGCGCACCTGACCGAGCAGGCGAACTCGGCGGAACTGGTGAGCATTTATGCGGAAGTCATCGGTGGATGCAGTCGGCCCAAGCGCCAGCGCACATAGAACATGAGCGGTATGAAGTTCAGCAGGCCCCACGTGATTATCGTGGCCCAGGGGAGCCCGGCGATACCGAGACGCCGTGCCAGATAGATTTTCGCCGTAATACAGCTGATGCCGAAAATACCGGCGGTCACGATTTGAAAATATAGAAATCCCGAACCATTCAGAAATGCAGCCAGGGCGCTTCCGCAGCTTTCCATGACCGTCCATATGGCAAGGCCAACCAGCAATAGCATCGGCGGGTTCACCGTCGGCCCGGCCCACCAATAGATCAGCTTATGTGACGCCAGAAGCAGCAACAGGGATACCGCGCCCGTCAGCAGCAGCACGATGACCATCGACCGATAAAGGGAACGGCGAACCCACACCGTGTCCCCCCGGGAGATGGCTTCCGCATAAGCCGGCCAAAGGGGAGTGACGAACATGGCAGCCATCGTGGTGATCAGGGAGAACATCCGCTGCGGGATGACATACTCGGGCACATTCACCGCGCCCAGCGTGCGCGCCACGACGACGCTATCCGCGGAATAGGCAACTGCAACCACAATCTGCAGAATGAAGAAAAGTCCTCCGATGGACATGACCTGCTTCGTGGTATCGATCGATACGAGGCTCCATCGGGGCCGCAGATCGGGGCGCCGGACGCCGAAAAAGAAGAACGCGTTAAGCGCCGTTGCAACCAACGGGGCGCCGGCAATGGCGCAAACGAGCACCGGCAGTCCTACCCGGAACCAGATGCCCATGAACAGCCCCATGAGCGCCAATAGGCTGCCTGCCAGCTGCCAAGTGTTCGTGCGAAACCCCTCTTGAAGACCCATCTGCGCTCGTTGCACTACCCCGGCAGGGAGATTCAGTGCGAAACAGAGGGTGAAGACGATCAAGGTGGGCCCGGTCTCCAGACGGGCCGTCGCGGACGTCACGCGGAAGAAATCGGCCCAAGGCACGAAGCGGTAAGCCACGAAAAAAAGCACGAGCATCAGCGCGGAAATGAAGCACAAGGAGGCGAAGGCGCTTGAGAGAGCTCTCTTGACGCCCTCCGTATCGTCCTTCCCTTGTGCTCTCGCGATGGAATTCAACAGGCCATTGCCGAGGCCGAAATCCGCAAAGCCCGCTATCGCGAGAAACGAACTGATGGCCATCCACAATCCAAAGCGCTCGTTTCCGAGGTATCGAATGGCGAAAGGCACGGTGATTAGCGAAGAGCCCATCTGAACGATGCGCGCCAACGCGGCCGTGATGCCGGACAAAGCCGCCCTTCGGTTCCTCTCCGCTTCGCGATCGAGAGGTGAGTCGCCTGGCGATCTCTTGGATCCGGCGGCCAAGCGGACGTCAAGCGTCAATCTCCGTATGCCGGCGATTGCATTCAAGCTGATTTGCTCCAGTATTCGCGGCCGCTCAACCGAGCGTCCGCTGGATATCTCGGAAGTGCCATAGTCTATATGTCCAAATACGCCGCTCGAGTTGTTTCGAACGCTGCAACAATCGGTACATAAACGGCTGTCAAACTCTCCGGTTACGTGGCGAATATCACCCTATTCCCGACGACACCAAATGCCCGACTCCGACGATATGCGATCTGCAGATCACCCGGCGTGCCGCGTCTGCGGCAAATCGACGTCCGCGCTTTGGACTGGTCCGTTGCTGGATCTAACCGTCAGGTACATGCGTTGCCCGCACTGCGAATATGTCCAAACGGAGTCTCCGTATTGGCTCGATCGCGCCTACGCAAATAGCATCAATGACTCCGACACCGGCATCATGGCGAGAAATTTGGGCAACTGCCGAGTCGTACTCGCCACGCTTTTCGCAACCCGCAGCTTGCGCCTTGGCCTGGTAGATTTTGCGGGCGGATACGGCATCCTGACCAGGCTGCTTCGCGACATCGGGGTGGCGGCCCTGTGGTCGGATCAATATTGCGCGAATCTCGTGGCGCCTGGATTCGAATACGCGGGCGGGTCTGCGGGTACGGTCACCGCGTTCGAGGCTTTCGAGCATTTCGTGGACCCGCCGGCGGAGCTGGACAAAATGCTGGCGGTCGCACCCAACGTGCTCTTCTCGACGCAGATCATCCCGGACCCGGTGCCCCCTCGGGGTGAGTGGTGGTACTACGGTCAGGATCACGGCCAACACATCGGATTCTTCACCGTCAAAACGCTGCGCCTTCTGGCCGCCAGTCGGGGTCGTCATCTGCTCAGCGACGGGAACTTCTATCACCTGATGACGGAAAAGAAACTGAGCCGGCCAATCTGGCGCAGCTGGATGCGAATTCAGGCCCTTACGCCGGCGTTGGCCCGCAGGATGTTGAAGTCGAAGACATGGGAAGACCACCTGCGTGTCGCAGGTCAAACGGCAACATCGAGCGCGGATGGTCGGATCGAGTGACTACCGTGATTTTCGATCATCAAGTGTTCAGCTGGCAGGGGTACGGCGGGATATCGAGATATTTTTACGAGCTTGCCAAGCGGGTGAACGCGTCCGAGGGATTTTCGGCATCGGTGATTGCTCCGTTGTACGTAAACAATTATTTGGCCGCAGGGGGAGTCAATACAAAGGGAATTCGAATTCCTGAACTGCCGAGAGCTAGACGGGCCGTTGATATCGCCAATCGCTGCCTGGAGTCGGCAATGCTGAAAGCCATCCAACCGGATGTCGTTCATGAGACCTACTATCGGCAAACGTCGTCCGCCCCGAGAGGCTGTCCGGTTGTGATAACCGTGCACGACATGATTCCGGAGAAGTCCGCGGCGAAATTTGGCCGAGCCGACGCAACATCGGCGAGGAAGCGCACGGCAGTCGAGCGTGCCGACAGGATCGTGTGCGTTTCGGAAAACACCCGAAAAGATCTCCTTGAGTTGTTCGAACCCGATTCGCGGAAGATTCGGACCATCCATCTGGGATTCAGCTTCCCCGGTACACTAGGCAACCCGGTCCGTCGGTCGCAGCCCAGGCCATACTTTCTTTACGTCGGACTTCGCGGTGGCTATAAGAATTTCGATAACCTGCTGAGCGCGTACGCATCCCAGCCGCGGCTGCGTGACGAATTCGACCTGATCGCGTTCGGCTCCCACCCTTTCACGCGGCAGGAGAGCACATCTATCGACGCCCTAGGCCTGACATCGCTGCAGGTTCGCCATTTATCGGGAAACGACGCCGTACTCGAACAGTTGTACGCCCATGCCACGGCGTTGGTCTACCCCTCGCTGTACGAGGGATTCGGCATCCCACCGCTCGAGGCCATGGGCTCGGGATGTCCGGTACTGTGTAGCGACAAGAGTTCGATTCCGGAGATCGTCGGAGACGGTGGGCTGTACTTCGATCCACACAGCATCGATGCGATCGCTGATGCCATGGAGCGCGTAGCCTCGGCCGCGGAACTGCGTTCGGATCTGATTACTCGCGGCAGGAGCCGCGCGCGCCTGTTCTCCTGGGATCGTTGTGCGGCGGAAACTCTCGATGTATACCGCGACCTGCTGCACTGATCCAGCCGCCGATTCGGGAAGGCCTCGGCAGTGACCGCCGTCTATCTCGGCGTCGCCTTGATCGGGTTTCTCGCATTTCTGACTTGGGAACCCAAGGTCAAGGCGCTCGTGTCGTTCGTCCTAATGATGCAGTTCTTCGATGCCGCGCCGAATCTGCTTTTCGGCATGTATGTCTGGGACTACGGCGCGATCCTGATGCTGATCACCGCGATCGAGCTCTTCTTTCGCACCCCCGTTCAAGAGCCCGTAAAGCACGGCTATCTCGTCGCTCTACGGATATTCCTCGCGTGGATGACCGTCTGCTTTTTATGGTCATTGCTGGTCTACCGATACGATGTAGTGCACACCATAAAGAACGCGCGATACATGGTACTCGGATATTTCATGACCCTGGTGTTCATCCGTCTATTCGCCGTGCAGCCCGGAAGCTTCGAATTTTTGATGAAATGGATCTACCGGCTTACGTTCGTCCTCATGCCGGTGGTCGTTCTCCAGTTCCTTGCGCGCAAGCAATTGCTATTCGGATTGGTCAGCGAATATGAAGGGGCGCTCCGTGATGTGCCCGTATTTTTGCCGTTCTGCCTTCTCAACTTCTGGATCATCGGCACGAAGCTTCTCTCTTCGGAAAGGCTCGCCGCCCACGAGTACGTCTATGCAAGTCTCGTTCTTGCGACGGTGGCGCTGACGTTTACCCGCGGGATCTACATCGCGGTCGTGTTCACCGCGGGGCTGCTGGTATGGACGATGTTCTGGAATAAAACGCTAAAAGCGTCGTCGCTCGTCATGGTCGCGGGTTGCGCAATGCTCCTGCTCGTTGGAGTGGTGGCCTCCGGGGCGGCGCAAAGAGTGGCGGGACGGGCGCTCAGCGGTCTGCAACTCTTGAGTCCCCCGGACTCATCAATCCCCGGTTCCCGCAAGGACGACACATTCAACGGTCGGCTGGGGTTGGCGGCAGAGCGCTTTTCGCTCGTATGGGAGCGCAATCCCCTGATCGGCTACGGCTTCATTCACGAGGACGATGTGCCCTCGGAACTACGGAACAGCCTGAAATTCGGGACGGCGCTGGGCGGAACGGCGGCCGATCCAACCGCCTATTCCCGAAGCTACGCGTACTCCGGTAATTATGTACTGGGATTCTATACGGCGGACATCGCCTGGGCCGATATCGTCATCTCCACGGGCTGGATCGGCGTCGTATTGCTCATCATCTTGCTGGCAACGTTTGCCTCCGGACACTACTTGCACGGCGATCGCGCACACAGCATGGGATATGCCGTAAAGACGGGTCTGTTTCTGCAAATCGCAATGATGGTTCTGCTGACTTTCGATGGCAATAATTTCTACACCGCGGTGCACATTCCGGCGCTTCTCCTGGCCGGGTATTCCTTGGCCGGCACCCGTTCGGCGATCTCGCGCGCTCCCGAGATACGGGCGCGCTTCACGAATATCTTGAAGTAAAGTGTTGCGCCTGAATAAGTTACGGGTCGAGTGCCGCGCCGTGCAAGCAGCGTTGGTGCCGGTGATCGTGAGATATGCGCTATTCAGGCTCAGAGGAAAAAATATTTTGACGAGCAATGCTGTGAGTATCCATGGTGTGGAGAACATCACCACGGAAGGTCTCGTCAAGATTGGATTGACCTACGTCGGCTTCATGGATCGATATGATCGAACGCTGATCAGGATAAAAGGCAGACTTAGATTCAAAGGGAGTTTCTCGATTGGCAAGGGATGTAGATTCGATATAGGGAAAGACGCGACGGTCGAACTCGGATCGGGTTTCATTAACTCGAATACGACGCTGATCATAATGCACGGCTTGACCCTGGGCGCCGGGTGTTCTGTCGGGTGGGGCTGCCAGTTCCTGGATGAGGACTTTCACTCCCTCTCGTATCCCGGAAAATCGGCTGGTGGCGACAATCGAATCACGGTCGGTTCGCATGTATGGATCGGCAGCAACGTATCGATTCTCAAGGGCTCCGCCATTCCCGACGGCTGCGTCGTGGCCGCAGGGTCCGTGGTAAAGACGCGATTTACCGACAAGAGCGCGTTGATCGCCGGCAACCCGGCCAAGGTCGTTCGGAAGAACGTATCGTGGCAATGAGCGCAACAGCGCACGCCTGCGGTAAGGAAGAGCATGACCCACCGCCAATTCTGAGCGTCATACTGCCGACCTATAACGTCGAGCGGTTCGTCGAGGACTGCATCCGCAGCGTCGAATCTCAGGATATCGACCAACGGCGGTACGAAGTCATCGTCGTCGATGACGGAGCCACGGACGGCAGTATCGATCGGGTGCTCGAGCTGCAGCGGGAATACGAAAATATCGTCGTACTGCGCCAACCAAACGCCGGCTTGAGTGCCGCGAGGAACCGGGGTATCCGGGCGGCAAAAGGCAAATATCTGCTCTTCGTGGATACTGATGATCGCGTCGAAGCGAATTGTTTTGGCAAGATGCTTTCAACGGCCGAATCGCATCCGGACATAGATTTCGTGGGTTTCAGTTACGTCATCCATTTGAATTCGGGACTCGTGACGATTCCGGAATGTCCGACACCGGGAGTCGACCCGATAAACGGCATAGAGTATTACGCAAAATTCGTTGCGAGCGACTACCACGTTTGGAGGTATCTCTTCTCGAGGCGATTTCTGCTTCGCCATGAGCTCTTTTTTCTGGAGGGGATTTCATTCGAGGACGCGGAGCTGATTCCTCGCTTGATGTGCATGGCGAGGAGCGCCATCTTCTTCGATCTGCCGTTTTATCACTACTATCTCCGCCCCGGATCCATTTCGACGAGCAAGTCCGAGAAGCATATCTACAGCCGCATAGCCGCAGCCGAGAATCTGCACCGTTTCGGTCTGGAGAAGGCATCCGTGTTGGACGCGGACGCCCGTGTCATATTGGATGACGTCATAGCAGAATGCCTGTTGGCCGCGGTGAGCTCCGCGCATCGCTTTCCACGCCGGCTGGCCGATCTTTCAAGCCGAATTCGTCGGTTGCCGTTCTATCCGATGGCTTTGTCGGAGCGCAGTAAGCATCGGTGGGAAGGCAGAATCTTGAATAGCTCGATCGGGCTGTTTTGGGCATATTCCTGCGCTTTGTCGTTCTTTAGAACAACGCGCACCAAGGCGGCTACGCTGCTTTCCATTGCGAATGGTCCGACCCCAATAAAAAAGCTTCTCGGCTACTGCCTGACGACAACTCGCCTGAAGTGAGCTCGCGATTGGATCGGCCGATGGACCGCCGCGCCATGTCACCTCCCTGAAACACATTCTCGGTATCAAGTAGGCCGCACTCGGTTGCAACGCACCCGTTCCTTTCAGAGTAAGTGAAAAATGTCTGTACACTCGCTCGGCCCCGCGTCGAACGCCCCGCCCGTCTGGCGGCTGTCCTGGGGACTTTTGGCGGTGGCGGTCATCGTCGGCCTGCTGAGCCTTTGGCCATTTTGGGACGGTTTGACCCGCATGTGGGGCTGGTGGGTCGACCAGCCTGAGTACAGCCACGGCTTGCTGATACCCCCCGTCGCGGTCTTCCTGATGTGGCAGCAGAAGGACCGGCTGGAGCGTATTCCCTTCACCGCGAATTGGTGGGGCGTAGCCCTGGTAGTGCTCGGCGGCGCGCTCCTGGTCGTGGGGCAACTCGGCACGGTCTACACGGCCGTGCAATATGCGTACGTCATTACGGTCTACGGGCTGGTCCTGTCGTTTCTGGGCTGGACGGCCTTCCGGCTGATCGCCGTTCCGCTGCTGATCCTGTTGTTCATGATCCCGCTGCCGGAATTCGTGATGAACAACCTGTCGACGAAGCTACAGCTCCTGTCCTCGCAGCTCGGCGTGGATTTCATGCGGGTGTTCGGTATCAGCGTGTTCCTCGAGGGCAACGTCATCGACCTCGGCGGCTATAAATTGCAAGTGGCCGAGGCCTGCAGCGGGATGCGCTATCTGTTTCCGCTGATGACCCTCGGCTTTCTGATGGCGTACTTCTACAAGGGCGCGTTCTGGAAAAGAGTGCTGCTGTTCTTGTCCAGCATCCCGATCACGGTGCTGATGAACAGCGTCCGGGTCGGCACCATCGGGGTCATGGTGGAGCACTGGGGCATCGAGATGGCCGAGGGATTCCTGCACGAGTTCCAGGGCTGGATGATCTTCATGGTCAGCATGGTGTTGATGCTGGGCGAAATAGCGGTCCTCAATCGCTTTGGCCGCGAGGCCGGCAACTGGCGACAGCTGTTCGGCGTCGAATTGCCGGCGCCCACCCCGAGCGGAAGCCCGGTCCGGCAGCGACACCTACCGAAGAGCTTCATTGCCGCGAGTGCGCTCATCGCCGTGTTCATCGTCGTCACCACGGCAATTCCACGACCCGCTGAAGTGTATCCGTCGCGCTCCACGTTCGTGGAATTCCCCATGGCGCTGGGCGACTGGCACGGGCGCCGCGCTGCGCTCGAAGAGGTGTATATCGACCAATTGAAGCTGGACGATTATCTACTCGCCGATTATGTCAACGATGCCGGCGATGCAGTGAATCTGTACATCGCCTATTACAACTCGCAGCGCAAGGGAGAGGCGGTGCATTCGCCGCGCTCCTGCCTGCCGGGCGGCGGCTGGCAGATGCGCGATTTCGGCCAGCGCGAGCTCGCGGGGGTGACCATCGGCGGCCGGCCGCTCAAGGTCAACCGCACTCTGATCGAGCTCGGCAATCAGCGGGAGCTGGTTTATTACTGGTTTCAGCAGCGCGGCCGCGTCATCGACAACGAATTCGCCGTGAAATGGTACCTATTTTGGGATGCGTTGACGGAACACCGGACCGACGGCTCTTTGGTGCGAATCATCACACCGCTTGGTGCCGGAACCGAGGAGGCGGCGGCCGATCGCCGCCTGACCGATCTCACGTCCCGGATCGTGGGCGATCTGCACCGGTTCGTTCCGAACTGACCATGCGATACGTGATGCCCTTCATCCTGGCCATGGTCGCGACGATGGCCTCGCTTCCGCTGCTTGCCAAGCTCGGCACGCGCTGGCTGATCATCGATCGGCCGGGAGTCCGCAAAGTTCACGCGGCGCCCATTCCGCGAGTCGGGGGCCTGGCCATGGCGGTCGGCGTATTGGTCGCCGCGGCGCTCGCGATCCGTCTGCAGCCTCAAGACCGCTGGTTCCTGGTGGCGGGCGCCGTGTTGGTCGTGTTCGGCGCCCTGGATGATCGCTTCGACCTGGACTATCGGGTCAAGCTGCTCGGGCAGTTGATCGCGGTCGGTATCGTCGTGATTCTGGCAAACGTGCAGGTCCATGCGATTACGCTCGACGACCGGGTGATGTTGCCGGGCTGGATCTCCCTGCCGCTCACCGTTTTTTTCCTGGTCGGCGTGACCAACGCCGTCAATCTTGCGGATGGACTCGACGGATTGGCCGGGGGCACCACATTCCTGTGTCTGTGTGCGGTGGCGTTGCTCTCGAGCGTCGGTGATCAGAGCGCCGGCACCGCCCTCTGCCTGACATTTGCCGGCGCGGTGCTCGGATTCCTGCGGTTCAATACGTACCCCGCCAGCGTCTTCATGGGAGATGCCGGCAGCCAGTTGCTGGGGTTCGCCATCGGTGTGTTGAGCGTGCGCGCGACGCAGAATCCTGCCAGCCAGGTGAGCGCGGCCATTCCCATCCTGCTGCTTGCCCTGCCGATCCTGGATACCTTGAGCGTGATGGTGCAGCGTATCGGTGAGGGCCGCTCGCCGTTCAGCGCCGACAAGAACCACATTCACCATAAGCTGCTCGCGCTCGGCTTCGGCCACCATGAGGCGGTGATGGTTATTTACGCGGTCCAGGCGGGCCTGTTCCTGACGGCCTACTTTCTGCGGTTCGAGTCGGATCTGACCATCATCGGCTTCGTGACCATATTTTTTATCGCCTCTATTACGGTGATGCAGCTTGCTTCGCGCTCGGGTTGGCGGCTTCGCGGCTCGAGGACCGTCGCCAACGCCTCGGCCCTGTCGCGCATCGTTACCGTCATCCAGCAGCCGAAGCTGCTGCCGCGCCTTTCGTACCTCACCATCGCCGTCGCGCTTGCGGTCTATGCCGGGCTCATCGTGTCGGAAGCCGCGGTTCTCAGCAGTGACATTCGCCTGCTCATCGGCGCGCTTTTTGCCGTCGTGATCGCCTTTTCCTTGTTCCTGCGCGCCGGGCCGCTCAACCTGGTGGAGAAGGCGGCGCTGTATGTGACGGTCACCGTCCTCGTGTACCTGGACGCCGTGGTCTTGCACGCCGACCGCCTGTCGTCGATCCTGACGTGGATCGCGGTGTCGATCGCCGCGCTGGCGACGGCAATACGCCTGCGGCTGCAAAATGATCGGCGCTTTCAGCTCACGCCGCTGGACTTGATCGTCCTGTTCATGGCGCTCGTGGTGCCGAGCCTCCCTGGAACATTCCACCTGCCGCACGGCGGGGCGCTCTCCATCGCGAAGCTGTTGATATTGTTCTACTCGATCGAAATGCTGGTCACCCGGTCGGAAGGCAGACCGGTGTGGCTGCGGGTCGCGGTCGTCGCGGTACTCGGCGGCCTTGCCGTCAGACCGCTGATTTCATTTTGATCCATGTCACGCGAACGTCACTTACGCTTTTTAAACTCGCGTTCCCCTCGATAACCAGCGGAAGCCGCTTATGTGTGTCTTTGCCTCGACCGGCCGACTGCTGCTGTCCGCGACGCTTTTAGCGTCGCTGGCGCTGACCGGCTGCGGCGGGGCCGAGGCGCGCAAAGCGCGGCATTTGGAGAAGGGGGAAAAGTTCTTCGAGGAAAAGAACTTCGAGAAGGCGCGGGTCGAATTTCGCAACGCCCTGCAAATTGCGCCGACCGACAGCGAGGCGCGCTATGAGAATGGTCGCGTCGACGAGAAGCTCGGCAACCCGCGCGAGGCGGCGCAGTTCTACCAGGGTGCCATCGACACCAGCCCCGATAATCTGCGCGCCCGCACCGCGCTCGGTCGATTGTACTTATTCGCCGGCGCACCGGAGCGGGCGCTGGACGCCATCAAGCCGGCCTTCGTCAAGCACCCGGACGATCCCGGCCTGTTGACCGTGCGCGCGGCGGCGCACGTGCAGCTCAAGGACTCGGATGCCGCGCTGGCGGACGCCGTGCGCGCCGACCGGCTGGCACCGAACAACGAGGAGACGATCGCGGTGCTGGCGGGCATCCACCAGGCGCGCGGCGAGACCGATAAAGCTCGCGTGCTGCTCGAAAGCGCGATCAAGCAGTTGCCGCACACGGTGGATCTGCGCCTCGCGTTGGTGCAGATCTACGCGAGCATCGGCGGCCAGGAACAAGCCCCCAAGATAGAGGCCTTGCTGCTCGAATTGGTTCGGCTGAATCCCGACGACAAGGCCCACCGGCTGCGGCTCGCACAGTTCTACGCCCGCTTGAATCAAACCGACGAGGCCGAGCGGGTGCTGCGCGATGCCGTGAAGGCACTGCCGAATGACCGCGACCTCAAAGTGTCGCTGATCGACTTTCTCGCGGCGCGCCGCAGCCGCGATGTGGCCGCTAAGGAACTCGGCACGATGATCGCCGCGAATCCGAAGGATTACGATTTGCGCCTCGCCCAGGCGCGGTTCTATGAGCAAGGCAAGGAATATCCGCAGGCCGAGGCGGCCTACCGGGAAATCATCGCGGCGGCCGATCTGAGCGCCCCCGGCATCACCGCTCGCGATCGTCTGGCGGTGCTGAAGATTCAACAGAACGACACGGCGGCCGCGGAAAAATTGCTGGCGGAGGTGCTTGCGAAGAGCCCGCGCGACAACGATGCGCTGATCCTGCGCGGCAATCTGTCGCTTGCGCAGAAGGATCCCAAGTCGGCGATCGCCGATCTGCGGTCGGTGCTTCGCGATCAGCCGAACGCGGTCGGGGTGATGCGCACGCTCGCGCGGGCGCATCTCGCGAACGGCGAACCTGCATTGGCGGAGGAGACGATGCGGCGCGCGGTCGACGGGAATCCGAAGGACCCGGAAGCGCGTCTGGACCTCGCCCGATTGCTGGCTGAATTGGGAAAGCCGGAGCAGGCCAAGCCGGTGATCGATGAGCTGGTCAAGCAACGGCCCGACGACATGCCGGCGCTCGAGGCGCAATTCAAAATCGCCGCTGCGACCGGCGATACCGCCGAAGCGCAGGCGGCCGCGGATGCGACGGTCGCCGCCCGTCCCAAGGAAGCCCTCGGCTATTTCGAGCAAGGCGCCCTCGCCGAACGGGCGCAGCGGCTGGAGGTTGCCGTGCGGCTTTATTCGACCGCGCTCGATATACAGCCGGAGACGGCCGAGCCGCTCGAGGCGCTCACCGGCGCCTTGGTGAAACTCAAGCGCACGCCGGAAGCGCTGAAGCGCCTCGACGCAACCGCCGCGCGGTTTCCCACGGTGCCGATCGCCCTGAATTTGAAAGGAGAGGTGCTGCTGAACAGCCAGCATCCGGCCGACGCGGCGGCCGCGTTCAAGGCCGCCATCGAGCGCCAGCCGAAGTGGTGGGTGCCGTATCGCGGTCTCGCCTTGGCGCAGGCGGTAGCCCACGACAACGACGCTGCGGTCGCCACTCTGCGCGGTGCGATTGCCGAGGTTCAGCAACCGCAGGCACTGGAGACGGAGCTCTCGGGCTTGTTCGAGCGCCTGGGCAAGCTGGATGAGGCAATCCAAGTCTACGAGGACGCGTTGCGCAAGGATCCTCACGCGGATATCGCGGCCAACAACCTCGCGATGCTGTTGATCACTTATAAGAAGGATCCGCAGAGCCTGGATCGCGCCAAAGTACTGGCAGCCCGGTTCGCCGATTCCGCCAATGCATCCTTTCTCGATACCTACGGCTGGGTACTGTACAAGCGCGGAGAGTCGGCGGCGGCGATCGCGGCTCTGCAGTCGGTAGTCTCGAAAGCCCCGAATTCACCCGTCCCGCTGTACCACCTGGGAATGGCGCAGGCTTCGGCGGGCCAGGACGACGCGGCGCGCGATAGCTTGTCGCGCTCGTTGAAATTCGGAAGGAGCTTCTCCGGTATGGACGAGGCGAAAACCACCCTGGATAAACTTGCCACGGTCGGGGCAAACTCGACCGCACCAAAAACCTAGCACAGCACGCTGTATTTCGCAGAGGGAGCTTGGGATGCGTCGCTTGAAGTCGAATTTATGGCTTGTCATTGCCTGGGCCATCCTGCTGCCGGCGGCGGCGGTGCGCGCGGACGTGCTTCTCGACCAGACGAATCTCGTCGGGGTGCCGAGCGTCGCCGCCCCCTCTGAATATTCCTTCACGGCGTCGACGGCTCAGGCATTGACGCTGACCTTGACCGATTTGCAGCTCCCGGCCGCGTTCAGTTCCTTGCAGGTTGCCGTGACGCTGGGAGACACGCTGGTCGGTTCGGCCACCGTGAACCCGGCGACGCATACGGCCACGTTGGCCATTCCCGCTGCAGCGGGCAACTACACATTGGATGTCATCGGCACGCCGAATTCGACGCAGGGTTTCGGCAGCTTCGGCGTGTGCGTGGCTCCCGCGACCAGCGCCGCGAGCTGCGTGGCCGCGTATTCCTTCTCCGGCAATGTTCAAACGCCGTCGTCGACATCGTCGACGGGCACCTCGACGTTGAACACGAACTTCACTTCGACGGTCGCGGGTAGTTACACCGTGACCCTGACGGACGATGGCTTTCCGGTGGCGCTGGGATCCCTGTCGGCCGGGATATTTCAGGGCAGCAATCCGATCAGCGTCGGCATTCCCGCGGGAACGCCCACCCAGGTGACGCTGGTCGCGGCGACGAGCTACCAGCTGCTCATCGCCGCGATCGCCAATTCCACGCTGCCCGCCGGTCTTTACGGTATCCAAATCACCGACCCGACGGGGGCTGCGGTGTTCACTCACACCGTGCCCGTGGGAACTCTGCCGGCGGCCACCATCGTCGACAATACGACGGCACAGGCGTTGACCCTGAGTTTGACGGATTATGGATATCCGGCTGCGCTTGGCACCGTGGGCGTCGCGGTGACCGAGGGATCGGCTTCCCTGGCGACTCTGACGGCGCCGGGCACCGTCGCCAATTTCACGGCGCCCGCGGGCAGCGTCGAGATCTGGCAGTACGCCGCCGCGGCCACGCAACCCGGCGTCTACGGCGTCGATCTGTCGGTTTATGCGGCGAGCACCACCGGCGCCAGCCTGTACTCGGCCACCCAGGTGGTCAACCCCGCGAGCATCACGGCGACGAGCTACGCCTTTGTCGCCACCCTCCCGTCCGCCGGAACCTACACGCTGGTGGCCAACGATTTTCAGTTTCCGTCCGCGTTCCAGTCGATCAGCGCCACGGTCGCGCAGAACGGCACCGTGCTCGCACAGACCTCGGGCGGCAACTTCACGGCCGCGCAGGGACCCGTGGTGGTGCTGGTCAACGCCACGCCGCCGCAAGCCGGTAGCGGCATCTTTGGCGTCACGGTGCAGACCGACGGTACGTCGCCGCAAATATTGTTGGATCAGACGCAGGCCGTGGGTGCGGTGTTCACCACGCAGCCCATTAATCTGGGCAACTCCGGCAGCTATACCGTCGCCCTGGACGATCTCGCGTTTCCGCAGAGCTTCCTGAATTTGGCCGTCGTGGTATCGCGCGGCAGCCAGGTGCTGGGCAAGATTTACGCCGGTGGAACGTTCCAGTTTACCGGTATACCCGGCAGCCAATATGTGGTGAGCGTTGTCGCCACGCCGGGCTCCGATAACTACGGGCTGTATTCACTGAATATCGCTTCCGCCGCACCGACGGTGACGTTTTCCGCAAGTCCTACCTCCGTGACCGCGGGCGATACGACCACACTCACCTGGAGCAGCCAGAATGCCACGAGCTGCACGGCCGGCGGAAGCACGGCCTGGACGGGCTCCGAGTCGACCAGCGGCACCTTGGCCGTGGTCGTGAGCGCCACCGAGACCCTGACATTGACCTGCACCGGGCCAGGGGGCTCGGCAACGCAGTCACTCAGCGTGACGGCAACGGTCGCACCGGCCTCATCCGGCGGCGGCGGCGGCGTGGATTGGGGATTACTGGCAATGTTGGGCGGGCTCTTGCTGGCGGGGCGGCGCGGCGCTCGGCCCGGAGCTGCTGTTACAGAACTGTAAGCCCCGCGTATGGGTTGGTGTTACATCCCATCGATAAGTTACACGCCGTCGACGGGTCGTTGAATTTCAGCTCATGCTTCAGGAACTCTCCATGCCTCGCCATAGAATGCCGCTAGCCGCGCTGATCGCGATCAGCCTGCTGGCGCTCGCCGATACGGGCGCCGCACTCGCCTCCACGGTGACGCTCAGCGATTCCACGACCTCGACGGGCACCATCAATTCCGGCGCCAATACGACCTTGCCCGTGCCCGGCTCCTACACGTACGCGGATACGTTTGCTGCCGGCAGCGGCGGCACGGCGGTCTCGGGCACGCCGTACGGGTTTTTCGACGACTATGTGTTCACGATCACCGGCGCCAGTGCGGATTCGGTCACCTCGACCATCGACCTGGGCGGCACACTGCAAATCGACGGCTTGCAGGTCGGCCTTTTCAGTTATGCGCCGGGCCAGACCCTGCCGATCTACGGCAGCACGCTGCCTTTCGGCAGTGTCGCGGTCGACGGCTGGAGTACGCCGATCAGCAGCGGGTCGACCACCGGCACGATCTCGGTCATTCCCGCCACGAATTTGACCCAAGGAACCTATGCGCTCGAGGTCCTCGGCACGGTCACGGGCTCTGCCGGCGGCAGTTATTCGGGCGTGTTGGATCTGACGCCGGTGCCGGTGCCGCTGCCGGCGGCATTGCCGCTGTTGCTCTCGGGACTGGGCGGCCTCGGTCTCTGGGGACGACGCCGCCTACCGTTGGGCCGCTAGCACTGCGCCGCTAACACCGGAAGGTTCGACCGGTAGGCCATCACCCGCCATACTCTGGGTGGATGAAGTGTAGTTATCACCCTGACTACCAGTCGGCGGTGCCCGCCGGCCATCCCTTCCCGATGAGTAAGTATCCCTTGCTCGAGCAGCGGCTGCTCGCGGAGGGCGTGCTCGCGCCGCAGGATATTCTTCAGCCGGAGCCGCTCGACATCGAGACTCTCGAGCTCGTGCACACGGGCGCGTATCTCGACAGGCTGCGCTCGGCCGGGCTCTCCGGGGCGGAGCAACGGCGCCTCGGCCTGCCCTGGTCGCAGGCGCTGTGGCAGCGTTCGCGTCTTGCCGCGGGCGGGACCCTGTTGGCTGCTCGTGCAGCGCTCGAGGAGGGGCTCGCCGGCAATCTGGCCGGCGGTACGCATCATGCGTTCGCCGACCATGGGGAGGGATTCTGCGTGCTCAACGACGTCGCCATCGCCACGGCCAAGCTGCGCTCCGAGGCGGCGATCGAGCGTGCGGTAGTCATCGATCTCGATGTGCATCAGGGGAACGGTACCGCGGCAATCTTCGAAGAGACGGCGGAGGTGTTCACGTTCTCGGTGCATGGAGAACGAAATTATCCGCTCGCGAAGATGCGCTCCAATCTGGATGTTCCCCTGAGGGACGGCGTGGGCGATGCCGAGTATCTCTCGACGCTGCGGCGGCATTTGCCCGAGGTGCTGCACGCCGCCGCTGCGGATATCGCGTTCTACCTGGCGGGTGTGGATGTGGCCGCCGGGGATCGCTACGGGAAGCTCGCGCTCTCGGAGGAAGGCATACGGCTGCGCGACCGATGCGTGATCGAGACCGTGCGCAGCCGCGGTATACCTCTGGTGATCGTGCCGGCGGGCGGTTATGCAGCTACGCGGGAGCGGACCGCGGAGCTGCACGCGCACGTATTTCGGGAAGCGGTCGCCTACGAGCGAGAAAGCCGGAAGCGGCTTACGCCGCCGCCATCAACCCTTTCAGCTTGTTGATGGCATTGCTCTCGACCTGACGCACACGTTCCGCGGAAATTCCGTACTCGTCGGCGAGCTCGTGCAGCGTTGCCTTGTCGTCCGTCATCCAACGGCGCTTCAAGATGTTTCGGCTGCGCTCATCGAGCTTCTCGAGCGCGATGCTCAGGCGGTCGGCGGAATCCTCTTCCCACTCCTCGCGCTCGACCTCGACGGCCGGGTCGGCATTGCTCGCGGGCAGGTACATGGCCGGGGAATAGCTCTCCTCGTCATCGGACTCCGGCGTGGGATCGAACGACATGTCGCGCGCCGAGAGCCGCTGCTCCATCTCGCGGACGTCGCTCACATCGACGCCCAGATCCTTCGCCACCGCTCGAGTCTCTTCCTCCGAGAGCCAGGCCAGATTCTTCTTCATCCGGCGCAGATTGAAGAACAGCTTGCGCTGGGATTTCGTGGTCGCGACCTTGACCAGCCGCCAGTTGCGCAGCACGTATTCGTGGATTTCGGCCCGGATCCAGTGCACGGCGAACGACACCAGCCGCACGCCGACCGTGGGGTCGAAGCGCTTGACGGCTTTCATCAGGCCTACATTGCCCTCTTGCACCAGATCGCCCATGGGCAGCCCGTAGCCGAGATACCCGCGCGCGATGTGCACGACGAACCGCAGGTGCGACAGCACCAGGTGCCGCGCGGCATTGAGATCACCCTCGCCCCGAAAGCGGGAGGCCAACGCCACCTCGTCTTCCTTGGACAGGACAGGGATCTGCGAGACACGGTCGATATATCCGTCCAGGCTCCCGACGGGGCCCGCGAATATCAATCCAGTTTGTTTAGCGACTAAAGCTGAACTCATGCATCTCTCCCGACTAGGGGCCAATAATAGCACTCCTATGCTTAGAGTGCTAACGATCGTGAAAGTTCTGGCTTTTAAGTTCTTTTAAAACAATCAGTTATGGATCTATGGCGCGAATATGACGCGTTGCCGCAATCCAAGAGCCCAGCCATCCCAAAGCGACCGACATTCCCAAGATGCGAACGACCGAGCCGAATCTCAAGCCCGTCAGATGGAACTGGCTGCCATACAAAAGAGCGAGATGTCCGAGCGGCCGGGACAGCAGGGCGACGGCGATCGCCACCACGATGACCGCGCCGATGCCCCCGCCGAGGCCGTACCAGACACCGCTGTATAAGAACGGCCGGCGCGCAAACCCGTCCGTCGCACCCACGAGCTTCATGACCTCGATCTCCTCCCGCCGGTTCAGGATGTCGAGACGGATGGTGTTGCCGACGACCAGCACCACGCTCAAGCCGAGCAGTCCGCCCGTGAGCCAGAGCACTCGCCGCATGACATCGAGCATGGCGTTCAAGCGCTGAACCCACTCGGTGTCCAGTTGCACCGTGTCCACGTCGGCCGCGGCCTCGATGCCGGTCCTGAGCGCGACCGTCGCCTGCGACGTGCTTGCCGCGAGCGTGGGAGTCACGATCAGCGTGTTCGGCAGCGGGTTGCCGTCGAGCGCGTCCAGTGCCTTGCCGAATCCCGACGAATTGCGGAACTCCGCGAGCGCTTGGTCCGCCGTAATGACCCGGACCGCGGCGACATCGGGCCGCCCTCGGATCTGTTTGGCGAGGGCCTCCGCCCGCTCCGTCCCGGTCTTGGGAGTCATATAGACCGAAAGCTCGAATGCTTGGTTCCAGTTCGCCGTGGCGGTGCGGGTATTCTGAAGCAGCACGTTGAAGAACAGCGGCAGCGCCAAGGCGACGGCGATGACTGCGACGGTCATGGCGGTGGCGACCGGATGCCGGACCATGCGGCCGAGCGACCCGAGCAGCGTCTGCGCATGCCGGGCGAGCCACGCTTCGAGCCCCGCCGTCATACCACGCGCCCGTCGGCGAGGACGATCCGCCGAGCCGCGAATTGGTCGATCAACTGGATGTCGTGGGTTGCGATCACCACCGTCACGCCGACATCGTTCAACCGCTTGAACAGCTGCATGATCTCCAGCGCCAGCTCCGGATCGAGATTGCCGGTGGGCTCGTCGGCGATCAGCAGCATCGGCTTGGCGACGATGGCGCGTGCGATACCCACCCGCTGCTGCTCGCCGGTCGAGAGTTCGAGCGGGCGCATCTTTTCCTTGCTCAGCAGACCGACCTGATCGAGGGCTGCGCGCATGCGCTTATCGATCTCCCGCCGGGACACGCCGGCGACGATGAGGGGCAATGCGACGTTCTCCGCGACCGGCCGGTCGTGCAGGAGCTTGTGGTCCTGAAATACCACGCCGATGAGTTGGCGGAATTTCGGGATGCCGCGGGCCTTCACGGCCGAGGTGTTCCGATCGTTGATGAACACCTGCCCGCGGGTCGGGCGCTCGATGAGCGCGATCAGCTTGAGGATGCTGCTTTTGCCCGCACCGGAGTGGCCGGTGAGAAAGGCGAACTCGCCGGCCTCGATGTTGAACGATACGCCGGCCAAGGCATCGCGGCCGGTCGCGTAGCGTTTGTGGACCTGGTCGAAGCGGATCATGCGGCGCGTCCGCCCGTGCGGGAGTCCTCGTCGCCTCCCGTCTTCAGCAGCGCGGCGACGAATTCGGAGGCGTTGAAGACGCCGAAATCCTCGGTATCCTCGCCGACCCCGACGAAGCGAATGGGTATGCCGAGTTTTTGCGCGATGGCGAGGACCACGCCGCCTTTGGCGGTGCCGTCGAGCTTGGTCACCACGAGGCCGGTGACTCCGAGCCCTTTGTGGAACTCGGCGGCTTGAGCGACCGCATTCTGTCCGATGGTGCCGTCCAGGATGAGCAGGACCTCGTGCGGGGCTCCCGGGTCGAGACGCGCCAGCACGCGCTTCACTTTCTTCAGCTCCTCCATCAGATGAGTCTGGGTGTGCAGCCGTCCGGCGGTGTCGGCGATCAACACGTCGATGCCGCGTGCGCGCGCCGCCTGGAGGCCATCGAAGATCACCGCCGCGGGCTCCGCTCCCGAATGCTGCGCGATGATGGGGACGCGATTGCGGTCGGCCCAGACCGTCAGCTGCTCGCGCGCCGCCGCTCGGAAAGTATCGCCCGCCGCGAGCATGACGGTGCGGCCCTCGGCGAGCAGCCGGTGCGCCAACTTTCCGATGGTGGTGGTCTTGCCGGCCCCGTTGATGCCGACCACGAGGATCACGTAAGGCTTGATGGCGGGATCGACGACCAACGGCCGCTCGACCGGCTTCAAGATGTCGAGCATCGCTTTGCTCAAGGCGCCGAGCAGCGCCTCGACATCGCCGAGCTCCTTGCGCGCGACACGGCGGCGCAGATCCTCGAGGATGCGTGTGGTCGCCTCCATGCCGACATCGGCGGTGATCAGGCGGGTCTCCAGATCATCCAAGATTTGGGCGTCGATCTTGCGGCCAACCGGCAGCAAGTCTTTGATATCCGTGGTGAGCCAGGCCGGGCCCACGTTCAATTTGGCGCGCAATCGCTTGAAAAATCCGCGCACGCCGGGCTTTTCGGCTTGGTTCGTCATAGATCGCGAAGCTTAACAGAGGACCCGGAGCGCTGAGCCGCAGCGGCCTGCCGTCCCAGGGGTATGATGCAGCACGTGAACCGCAAGCCCCACAAGCCGTCGCCGGGAGGACTCAACTCCGTACGCATCATCGGCGGCTCATGGCGGGGCCGGCGCGTGCATTTTCCGGATTCGCCCGGCCTGCGGCCGACGCCCGATCGCGTGCGGGAGACCTTGTTCAATTGGCTGCAGCACTCGATCGCGGGCGCGCGCTGCCTCGACTTGTTCGCCGGGTCCGGGGCGCTCGGTCTGGAGGCGTTGTCGCGGGGGGCGAGGGAGGCCGTGTTCGTGGAGCAGGCGTTCGCGCCGGCGCAGATGCTCGCCGAGGAACTGAAGCGGTTCTACGGGGGCAGGAGCGCCGGCTCGCGCGGGTGCATCGTGCAAAGTTCTGCGGCGCGTTTCCTCAGCGCTCCCGGCGAGCCGTTCGACGTGATCTTCCTGGACCCGCCCTTCGGGCTCGATGTCCTGCCGGAATATGTCAGGCTCATCGACGCCGGCGGCTGGGCCGTGGGCGGCGGCTGGATCTACCTCGAGAGTGCACGCGCGGCCGGCCCGCCGCCGGTCCCGTCTCACTGGGAGCTCGTCAAATCGAAGTCCGCGGGCGAGGTGGGGTATCATCTGGCGCGCGTGAACGCCGAGATTCATCATGAATAAAAGAACCGCCGTCTATCCGGGGACCTTCGATCCGATCACCAATGGCCACCACGATTTGGTGCGCCGCGCCGCCAGCATTTTCGATCGCGTCGTGGTCGCCATTGCCGCCAATCCCAACAAGGCGCCGATGTTCACCCTGGAGCAGCGCGTGGATATGGCGCGGCGCGTGCTCGCGGACGTCCACAACGTGGAGGTGCGCGGTTACGTGGGGCTGACAGTGGATTTCGCCCGGCAGAACGGCCTCTCGGTCATCGTGCGGGGCCTGCGCGCCGTCTCGGACTTCGAATTCGAGTTTCAGTTGGCTAATATGAGCCGGCACCTGTCGCCGGAAATCGAATCGGTCTTCATGACGCCGCAAGAGCAATACACGTTCATCTCGTCGACCCTCGTTCGCGAGATCGCCGTGCTCGGCGGCAACGTATCCGAGTTCGTTCATCCGCTGGTGGAAGTCGAATTGAAGCGGCATCGCAAGCTTTGAGCCGCCCGCCCGCCGCACTCACCACCCTCTGCCTGCTCGCGCTCCTCCTCGGGGCGCCGGCCTCGCACGCGGATGAAGCGTCCCGGGCGGCGCCGGCCGCCCGGCCGAGCCTGGCCGCGGTCGCGCACAAGGCCGCGATTGCCAGCGCATATCCTCTCGCGAGCGAAGCCGGACAGGAGGTCCTCGCGCACGGCGGGAACGCCTTCGACGCCGCCGTCGCCGTATCCGCCGCGCTCGCCGTGGTCGAGCCCACGAGCTCGGGTCTCGGCGGCGGCGGATTCTATCTGCTGCATCGCCAGTCCGACGGTTTCGAGACCATGCTGGACGCGCGAGAGAAGGCGCCCGGGGCTGCGACCCGCGACATGTACCTCGACGCTTCCGGCAACCCGATCGCGGGCGCATCGACCGACGGTCCTCGGGCGGCCGGCATCCCGGGCGAGCCCGCGGCCTTCGACTACCTCGCGCGAAAATTCGGCAAGCTCCCGTTGAAGGTCAGCCTGCAGCCCGCGATTCGCCTGGCTCGCGAGGGCTTCCCGTTGTACGCACGCCTGCAGGGAGCGATCAGCTACAAGCGCGAGCGCTTGAGGCAATCGCCGGACGCGGCCAAGATTTTCTTGACTGCGGATGGGAAGGTGCCTCCGTTGGGCGCCATCATCAAGCAACCGGAACTTGCGGCCACGCTCGAGGCCTTGGCCGAGAAGGGCTCGAGCGGATTTTATTCGGGACGGGTCGCCCAGGATCTGGTGAACGGCGTGCGCGCCGGAGGCGGCATCTGGACATTGAAGGATCTTGCCGACTATAGGGTCATCGAGCGCCAGCCGCTCGTCGGCGAGTATCGGGGAGCACGCATCGTATCCGCCTCGCCGCCCTCCTCGGGAGGCGTCGCCTTGCTCGACGCGCTCAATATCCTCTCCGGCGTCGACCTCCGGAAGCCCGACTCGGCGACCCGCAAGCACTGGATCGTTTCGGCCATGCAGCGCGCCTATCGTGATCGTGCCGTGTATCTCGGCGATCCGGATTTCGTGCAGATGCCGCTGGCGCTGCTCGTCAACAAGGACTACGCCGCCGGTCAGCGATCGAGCATCCGCCCGGATAAGGCGATGCCGAGCGACATGCTGCCGGGCATCGAGACCCCGGCGGTGGGCCAGGACACGACGCATTTCTCCATCCTCGATGCCGACGGCAACCGGGTCGCGGCAACGATCTCGATCAATTTGTTCTTCGGCAGCGGCGACATGATTTCCAAGACCGGTGTGCTGCTCAACGACACCATGGATGATTTCTCGATCAAGCCCGGTACGCCGAACGCCTTTGGCCTCGTGGGCAACGCCGAGAACGCCATCGCCGGCAATAAACGCCCTCTGTCCAGCATGACGCCGAGTTTCGTCGAAACGCCCAAGGGCTTGATGATCATCGGCAGTCCGGGCGGCAGCTACATCATCAGCATGGTGATTCTCGGAACGCTGGATTACCTCAATGGGATGAGCGCCGAGGAGATCGTCAAGGATCCTCGCTACCACCATCAGTATGTCCCCGATGTCGTGGAGTACGAGCCGGGTGCGCTGACGAACGACGAGATCTCGCGCCTCGAGGCCATGGGCCACAAGCTCGAGCAGAGCAAGCGCCGCTGGGGCAACATGGAGGTCGTGACCTGGGATTTCGCGAGCGGCAAAGTAGCCGCGGCCTCCGATCCGCGCGGCGAGGGCGAGGGGCTGGTTTACTAGCGACGGCTTACCGCGCGACGGCCTGCCGCGCCCTCATCACTCGCTCACCGCTGGCACACCGCGCACCAGTAAGTCGAGCGCTGGCCTTGCGTGAATTGCCTGATCGGCGACTTGCAGACGCGGCACGGCTGCTTCGAGCGCTCGTAAACGTAGAGCCGCTGGGCGAAATAGCCCGGCGTGCCTTCGGCGTTGACGTAGTCCCGCAAGGTCGTGCCGCCGATCTCGATGGCCTCGGTCAGCACCTCCTTGATGGCCCGGACCAGCGCCTTCGATTCTTCGCGGGTGATTCGCCGCGCCGCACGCCGGGGCGAGATGCGCGCCCTGAACAGCGCTTCGCTCGCGTAGATGTTTCCCACGCCCACCACGAGCTGCGAATTCATGATGAGATGTTTGATGGCCACGGAGCGCTTGCGCGTGGCGCGGTGCAGGTACTCCGCATCGAAGGCCTCGGACAGGGGCTCGGGCGCGAGCTTCGCGAGCAGCGGATGCTGCAGCGGATCGCCCCGGGTCCAATGCAGGCTGCCGAAGCGCCGCGGGTCGTGAAATCGCAGCACCTGCCCGGTGTCGAGCACGATGTCCCAGTGATCGTGCGCGCGCGGCGGGATTCCCGCCGCCAGCATGCGCAGGCTCCCGGACATGCCGAGATGCACGATGGCGGTGCCGGAGTCGAAACCGATCAGGATGTATTTGGCGCGCCGTTCGATGCGGCGGACCGTTTGATTGCGGACCGCGGATTCGAATTTCTTGTCGATCGGCCAGCGCAGGCGGCGCTCGCGCACCACTGCTTCGATCACGCGCCGCTCCATGAGCGCAGCGGCGATCCCGCGGCGGGTGGTTTCTACTTCAGGCAGCTCGGGCAGGAGCGAAGCCGCTCGGGCCGGAGCTTACTTGATCTTCGATTCTTTGTAGGCGACGTGCTTGCGCGCGACCGGATCGAATTTCTTGGTCTCCATCTTGTCCGGATGGAGCCGCTTGTTCTTGGTGGTCGTGTAGTAGTGACCGGTGCCGGCGGAGGAGACGAGCTTGATCTTGTCGCGCATGGGGATGCTCCTTAGACCTTGACGCCATCGGCGCGCAGATCGGCCACGACGACCTCGATGCCGCGCTTTTCGATGGTGCGAAGACCGCGGGTCGAGACACGCAGGCTCACGAAACGCCGTTCGCTTTCCAGCCAGAAACGATGGGTATGCAGATTCGGTAAGAAGCGGCGGCGCTTGCGATTATTCGCATGGGACACCGTGTTACCGGTTTTGGGACCTTTGCCCGTGACCTGGCAGACTCGCGACATGATCTTGACCTTCGGATGGACCGAGAAGAGCCGTGCTTTATACCAGCCAGAGATCGACGAAGCAATCTCGCGAGCTCGCCTGGCACAGCCCCGTAGGGCACGTCCTACATCAGGAAGCGATGCCGTCGCTTCATATCTGGATGATTTGTAACATTAATCTGTCATTATCCGAGTTCCGAAGGACCCGGGAACTCGCATGCGCGCTGCGTTCGCCAAGCTGCTGACCCTTGCCGCGTTGGCTGGCTGCGCCCACTCCCCACCCGCTGCTTCAGGCTGCCATGTGGAGTCGGGGTGGCTGGATGCGACTAATGGGTGCTCCGCGCGGGCGGGGTATCCCGACTGCTACCAAGTGTGCCCTGACGGCTCACGGACCCGTGTGCAGAACCTTGGCCGGCGACACGATGAGACTCCGGCGCCGGCTCAAACGGGCGGCGCGGCGCCAGCGGGATCCGGCTCGCCGAGCGGGACCCCGGCCGATCCGCAGACCGGGACGCACTAGCGCAAGCCGTGCTCCAGGGGGCGGGACGCAGCGGCTGAGAAGTGGCCCCTACCCGCCTGGACGATCCAAGCCCAACATTCAGATTGGAACGGCGAGGAGCCTCAGCCAAATATAGGTGACCAGGAAACTATAATATAGTAGTTTCCTAGTCAACTAATGAGGTCCCTATGCCGCCGTCGAGCCTTCCCGCGTCCGAGCTGACCAGCCATCTCGGCTACTGGCTGCGCTATGTCTCCAACCACGTCTCGCAGGCTTTCGCGCGCAAGGTGGAGTCGCATGGCGTGACCGTCGCGGAATGGGTGCTGATGCGCCAACTGCTGGAGGTGAAAGCCCTCGCACCAAGCCGCCTCGCCGACTGCATGGGCATGACGCGGGGTGCCGTCAGCAAGCTGGCCGATCGACTGATCGCCAAGTCGCTGCTGGCGCGCACCGCCGACCCCCAGGACGGCAGGGCGCAGACGCTCGCCCTCACACCGGCCGGCCGCTCCATGGTCCCCAAGCTGGCGGCGCTCGCCGATGCCAACGATGCCGAATTCTTCGATCACCTCGCGCCCAACGACCGCGCGGCGCTGCTCCGCATCCTGCGGGAGATCGTCGAGAAACGCGGTTTGAAGTCATTGCCCGTCGATTGATGGCGGGCGCCTCTCACTCCCAACGAAAGGACATTGACATGACTACGAACTGGAAAGATCTGGCCCGCGCCACCCTCGAGGGCTCCGAATCGGGCGCCATGACCTTCCCGCAGAGCCTGCGAATCCTGGTGGACGGCGGCTTTGACGGTTATGCCGTCGATTTCCGCCGTTCCACCCGCACCTATTACATGCCGAACGGTAAGGCGATCGAACTGGAAATGGAGCCGACGCCAGCGGCCGTGGCCGACTCCTTCGACGCCCCGGTGTTGAGGGAAGCGCTGCGCGAGGCCCAGGCGCTGGTGCCCGGCTACACCTATCAGGGCTTCTGCGCCAAAGTGACGGCGGCCGGTTGCGCCGGATATGTAGTCTCCCTGCGGGGTCGACGGGTGCTCTATTACGGCCGAACCGGCGAGACCCACACTGAATATTTCCCCGGGACGCAACCGATGGCCAAGCTGGACACCACCGACGTCCGGTGCGTTTCCTCGGCCTCGGCACGCAGCTGATCCGCGTCGGCGCCACCTTGGGTCTCGCCCGGCAACTCAACATTTCAGAGAAGTCCACGCTCCGCCAGCGACACGCACGCCGCATCGCCGATGATGATGTGGTCCAGCAGGCGGATGTCGACCAGACCGAGCGCCTCTTTCACCCGCTGAGTGATGAGCTCATCCGCCTGGCTGGGCTCGGCAATGCCCGACGGGTGATTGTGCGCGACGATCACCGCGGCGGCGTTTCTTTGCAACGCGAGCTTCACGATCTCCCGCGGATGCACGCTCGCGCCGTCGATGGTGCCGCGGAACAGCTCCTCGCAATGCATGAGCCGATGGCGCTTGTCGAGATAGAGGCAGCAGAAGACTTCGTGCTCCAGGTGACGCAGCCGCGCGCTCAGGTAATCGCGGGTCGCCTTGGGACTGCCGAGCAACGGTCCGACGCGCAGCGGCTCGGACAGTTGCCGCCGCGAGATCTCGGCGGCGGCCTGGATCTCGGCATAGCGGGCGAGCCCGAGGCCCGGCTCCGCACAGAATCGCGCCCGGTCCGCCGCGACCAGATGGCGCAGCGAGCCGAAGTGGCCGAGGATCGCGCGGGCCAGATCCAGCGCGGACCGCCCGGCCGTGCCGGTGCGCAGCAAGATGGCGAGCAACTCGGCGTCCGACAGCGCCACGGCGCCTTTCTCCAGCAGCTTCTCGCGCGGCCGTTCTGCGCTCGGCCAATCTCGAATCGCCATGGCCGGCAGCATGGCCGCGGCGCCTGAATATCACTAGCGGCATTTTGCGGGCGAGCGCCGAGATTGGCGCGTTAAGCAGGCGGCGGACGGGTAGGCGACGGCCGGCCTGCGCGCGCTACGCGTGTCCCGAGCTGCCGAAGCCGCCGGCGCCGCGCGTAGTCGCGTCGAAGTCCTCGACCACCTCGAATTCGGCGCGCACCACGGGCACGATCACCATCTGTGCGATCCGGTCGCCCGGATTGACGGTGAACGGTGCCGCGCCGCGGTTCCAGCAGGACACCATAAGCGGCCCTTGGTAGTCGGAATCGATCAGTCCCACCAAATTGCCAAGGACGATGCCGTTCTTGTGTCCGAGACCGGATCGGGGCAGCAGCAGCGCCGCGAACTCGGGATCCTCGAGGTAAATCGACAGGCCCGTCGGTATCAGTTCCGCCGCACCCGGCGCGAGCACGAGGGGGCCCGCAAGACAGGCGCGCAAATCCATCCCGGCCGAGCCGGCCGTCGCATGCTGGGGCAGCGGGAATTCCCGCCCGATCCTGGGATCGAGGATCTTGAGCTTGACCTTGCGCGACATCAGCGGCGGCTTCGGCGCGTGCGCAACCGGCCGCGCTGATCCGCGACTGCGCTGCGCCGCTTGCGCGCTCCGCGCCGAGGAGCGCCGTCGGAGGGGGGTAAGCGCTTGGCAATTTGCGCAATGAGCTCGCGCGCCACCTCGAGTTTCGGTGCGCGGGCGATCTCGAGTTTGCCGCCCGGCCATAGCACGGTGAGCGCATTGTCCTCGCAATCGAACGCGAGCCCGTCCCCGACCTGGTTGGCGGCGATCATATCGAGCTTCTTGCGCTTCAGCTTGCTGCGCGCGTTGTTCTCGACATCGTTGGTCTCGGCCGCGAACCCGACCACCAGCGGCCGTTTGGCCATGTCGGCGACCGACTTGACGATATCGGGAGCAGGCTCGAGATCGAGCGTGATGGCGGTGCCCTGCTTCTTGATCTTCTGCTTGGCGACGGTGACCGGCTGAAAATCGGCGACCGCGGCGGCGGCAATGAATACGTCCGCGTCGGCCACGTGGCGATGGACCGCGGCGTACATTTCACGGGCGCTCTCGACGTTGATGCGCGTGATGCCCGCGGGCGTCGGCAGCTGCACCGGCCCGGTAATGAGCGTGACGTGCGCGCCCGCCTCGCGCGCGGCGTCGGCGACGGCGAAGCCCATTTTCCCCGAGCTGCGATTCGTCAGGTAGCGCACCGGATCCAGGCGTTCGCGGGTGGGACCCGCGGTGATCAATACGTTGATTCCAGCCAGCAAGCCCGCGTTCGCCGGCGGCTCGAGCAGCGTGCTGGCGAGCAGGGTGGGCTCCCACATGCGGCCGACGCCGACCTCCCCGCAGGCCTGATTGCCCGCCGCGGGGCCGAGTAGCCGTATACCGCGCGATTGCAGCACCCCGATGTTGGCCTGCGTCGCCTTGTTGGCCCACATCACGCGGTTCATCGCCGGCGCGATCACGATCGGCGCCTCGGTGGCGATGCAGAGGGTGCTCAAGAGGTCGTCCGCGCGGCCGCCCGCCAGGCGCGCAATGAAGTCGGCGGTGGCGGGCGCCACCAGCACGAGCTGCGCCCAGCGCGCGAGTTCGATGTGGCCCATCGCCGCCTCGGCGGCCTCATCCCACAAACCGATCCGGGCGGGGCGGCCGGAAACGGCTTGAAAGGTCATCGGGCTCACGAATTTCTGCGCGGCCTCGGTCATGACCACCTGCACATCGGCGCCTTTCTCGATCAGCCGGCGCACGAGATCGGGACTCTTGTAGGCGGCGATCCCGCCGGTGACGCCCAGCAGGATGCGGATTTTCGCTGTCAATGGATGCCCTTGAGCTCTTTGAAACGTGCGATGTCGCTGTCGAATTGGCGGCTCATGGCGGCTACTTCCGAGCGCTTCTCGCGCAGGTTGTCTTCCTGAGTGATGATGTCGCTGCTCACACGTACGAGATCTTCGGCCAATTGGTCGGTCATGGGCGGCGCCTTCGGATCGGGGCTGTAGGGCTTGAATCGGGTGCTCGTGACCCGCAGGCCGCTCATTTTCTTGTTCAGCGTATCGAGAAATTGCCCCGTGACCTTGATCTGATCCGACAGCAAGGCGAGGCGCTGATCGCGCAGATGCTCGATCTCCTGTACCGAGGCGTACGAGTTGAGCAGGTTTCTGTCACGATTGGCCCGCTCCGCCGCGGCGGCCTTTCTCTGCTCCTCCTCCGCCAACTGCTCAGGGGTTTTCTGCGCCTCGGTGCGCTCCATTTCGACGCCTTGGGCGTTGATGACGCGATGCTCCTGGGAGGCGTATTCCGGGGGGATGTGATCGCCGTAGTGTTTGATGCCCTGCTCGTCGATCCATTCGTAGAATCTCTTGTCGGAGCCGGGCGTCGGCGAGCCGGCCGCCAGGGCAGCCGCAGCCAGCGAAATCCATGCGCAAATGACCCAGGTGAGCTGCTTCAATCCCATACCCCCCCACGAGACCGGCGTCATTTTGAGCCGCGGTACCGCGGTTTTCCAGGGTGTCTTGCTCAATCTGTGAGCCCATAGCGGTCCCGGTAGGCTTCCATGCTGGCGAGATCCGCGTCGCGCCCGAGGATACGCATGTGCTGCATCAGGTCCGAGAGACTGATGACGGCGACCACCGGCATGCCGAACTGCTCCCGCACCTCTTGGACCGCCGACAAAGGGCTGACCGCCCCTCGCTCCTGGCGGTCCAGCGCGAGGAGCACCCCGGCGGGGTGAGCACCGGCTGCCCGTATGATCTCGATCGAGTCCCGGATGGCGGTTCCCGCCGTGATCACATCATCGACGATCAAGACCCGCCCGGTCAGCGGAGCCCCCACGATGAGGCCGCCCTCGCCATGATCCTTGGATTCCTTGCGATTGAAGGCGAACGGCAGGTCGATGCCGTGGTGGTCGGCAAGGGCTGCGGTGGCCGCCGTCACCAAGGGGATTCCCTTGTAGGCGGGACCGAACAGCATGTCGAATGAGATATCCGAGGCCACGATCGCGTCCGCATAGGCTTTGCCCACCGCCGCAATCGCGGCGCCCGAGCTGAACAGCCCGGCATTGAAGAAGTACGGGCTCTCGCGGCCGGATTTCAATTTAAAGCTGCCGAACTTCAGCACGCCGAGACGGGTGCACAAATCGATGAAGTCGCGTTGGTAGGGCAAGATCATACGTCGGGCAGTCTCGCAAGGCAGGTGGCGCTTCGCAAGGGCCGCCGCAGGCGCCGCGCGCTGGGCCCCGCTCGAGACCGGCGCATCGAGGAGGAGTGAAAGCGGCCCTCAGCGGCCACTTGCCTCCTGGTATCATCGCGCGCGATGCTCATCACCCGCGCCCGGCTTCTTTGACGGATACTGCAAAGCCAACCCTGCTCCAAGCCCTTGGCGACAAGCGGATGAGGGCCGTTTTGTTCTTGAGCTTTGCGTCCGGCCTGCCCTTCAATCTGACCAATTTCAGCCTTCAGGCCTGGCTCGCGTCTTCCGGCATCGCGGTCAAGACCATCGGGTTTCTGTCGCTCGTCGCTCTGCCCTATAACTTCAAGTTCTTGTGGGCCCCGTTTCTCGACCGCTACATACCGCCGATCCTGGACCGGCGGCGCGGCTGGATCGCGGTCCTCCAGGCATGCCTCGCGGTCTGCATCGGCACCATGGGGTTTTGTTCTCCCACCACGGAGTTGTACGTGCTGGCCGGCGTCGCGCTCAGCGTGGCGTTTCTATCGGCCTCGCAGGACATCGTCATTGATGCCTATCGGGTGGACACGATTCCCGCGAGCGAGCGCGCCCTTGCCGCGGCGGCGAGCGCATTCGGCTATCGCACGGCGGCGATGCTCGCCGGCACCGTGCTCGTGGTCATTGCCGGCCATCTGGGGTGGCGTATCGCTTTCTTATTGGTGGCCGCGCTCATGGCCGCCACGTTGTTCATGACCTTCTGGGCGCCATCGCCGCGGATGCCGACCCATCCGCCCCGTACCCTGATCGACGCCATCTGGCATCCGCTGCGCGAACTGTTCAGCGTCAAGGGCATGTGGGGATTCCTCGCGCTGGTGTTGCTCTACAAGGTGGGCGACGCGCTCGCGCTCAGCCTCTACAGCACGTTCATGCTGCGGGGCGTGGGTTTCTCGCTGGACGAGCTCGGCATCGCCGGCAAGCTGAACATGACCGTGTCCACCATGATCGGCGTGACGTTCGGCGGCCTCATGTACATACGCTGGGGGACGTTTCGCTCGCTGCTGATATTCGGCATCGGCCAGGCGCTCACCAATCTGCTCTACATGTGGCTCGCGCTGGCGGGCCGCAAGGTGTGGCTGCTGGTGCTCGCCACTTCGCTCGACACCATGATCGGCGGCATGGGTCAGGCGGCATTCGTGGCGTTCTTGATGTCGCTCTGTTCGGCGGATTACAGCGCCACGCAATTCGCGTTGCTCTCGGCGCTCGCCACCTTGCCGCGGAATCTCTCGGGTGCGGCGGCGGGTGTTCTCGTCCCCGTCGTTGGATGGGCACGCTTCTTCATCATCACCTGCCTCGCGGCGGTGCCCGGACTCATCCTGCTGATCTTCATGCGGCGGCCCTTGAACGAACTCGCCGCGCGCGACACGGTACGAAGCGGCGCCTAGAAGGCAATGATGTGGCTCGGTCCGCCGGGAATGCGGCCCTCAGCGGCGGAGCGAGCGATCCTGATGGCTCGACCAGACCGAGCGCACGTTGTCCTCGAATTCCCGGTCCAGATCCTCGGATTCCACATCGACGGCGCCTGACCAATCTTCCGGAGCGTCCGCCACGTCGATGAGCTCGTCGAGCAGCTGTTCGTTCCACGAATCGAATTCGACTTCGGTGACGGTCCCGTCGAAGTATTGGATTTCGATGGTCTCATCCTCGTCGTCGATGGCGACCACTTCGAAGAGCTCGTTGGTATTGCCGCGATACCACTGACCTACGATCGGCTTCACAAAGTTCATGGGCCGTCTCCGTCTGCTATGCTCCAGCCCATTGGACTCTCAATGAATCCTTCGCGCAATCGGAAAATTTTCCGCGAAGCAACAAGTCGAACTTGATCCAACAACTCATAAAATTCTTCGTCGTCTTCTTCGTCGTGGTCGAGCCGATCTCTCTGATCCCGTTGTTTGCGGGCCTGACGGAGGGCGCGAGCAACGGCTACAAGCGGCTGATGGCGGGCAAAGCGGCGGTGATTTCGCTCGGCATCTGCATCCTGTTTGCGCTCGGAGGGGCGAAGTTCCTGGACGTCATGGGGATTTCCCTGAACTCGTTTCGAATCGCGGGCGGCACGCTGCTCTTCTTGATTTCACTCGACATGGTGTTCGCGCGCACCTCGGGGACTCGATCGACCACGCCGGAGCGCGAGGAATCTCTCAAGCGCGAGGACATCTCTGTGTTTCCTCTGGCGTTTCCGTTCATTGCCGGACCGGGAGCGCTTGCGACCATTCTGTTGACGGCCGGTGAGGTCTGGGGGAAGCCCATCGCGTTTGCCGGGTTCCTGGGGGTCGTCGCGCTCGTGATCCTGGTCTGCCTCGCCCTGATGCTGGCGGCGGCGCGGCTCATGGATGTCATCGGGGTCACCGGCGCGGCCGTCATGAATCGCCTCTCGGGCGTCGTTCTGGCGGCGCTCGCGGTGCAGTTCATGACCGACGGCATCCGCGGCAGCTTCCTGTCCTAGCGGGCGTTCAGCGCTCGGTCTTGATGTAGGCAAGGTCCCAGACGCCGTGCCCGAGGCGCTCGCCGCGCCGTTCGAATCGGGTCGGCGGCCGAAAGTCGGGCCTTTGCACGTAGCCCCCCTCGGCGCTTTGCGAGGCGAGTGCGCCGCAGGCGTTGCAGACCGTGCGCATCTGCTCGGCGTACTCTTCCCAATCCGTGGCGAGCCTGAGCACGCCGCCGGGCCGAAGCTTGTGGGCCAGGGTCTCGACAAAGTCGGTATCGATCAAGCGGCGCTTGTGGTGGCGCTTCTTGTGCCAGGGATCGGGAAAGAAGATCAGAATGGTATCGAACGAGCGATCCGCGACGGCACTCGTCAGGACCTCGACGGCATCGTGGCTGACGACGCGCAGGTTGGACAGATTGGCCTCTCGGGCCTGCAGCAAGAGCCTGCCTACCCCCGAGCGATGCACCTCGATTCCCAGGTAGTCGGTCTCGGGATGCGCCATGGCGAGGGAGCCGATGACTTCGCCGGTACCGAAACCGATCTCGAGGCAGCGCGGCGCCGACCGGCCGAACGCCCGGTCCAAGTCGAACGCGCGCCCCTCGAAATCCAGTCCGAAGACCGGCCAGAGTTCGGCCAAGGCGCGTTCCTGCGCGGGCGTCACCCGGCCGGCGCGCAGAACGAAGCTCCGAATGCGACGGTGTGCATGCATGGGGCGCAAGTCTGCCTGATATCATCGTTTCATGCGCAAAACCTGGCTCATCGGCACGATGCTGATCCTCTCGGGTTGCGCGGCCCTGCCGCAGCACGTCAAGAAATACCCCTCCGAAGCCCTGCAATCCCCGCAGTACACCCAGCTCGGCCGCATCGTGGCGGCGAGCGAGGATGGCGGCAGCAAGAACCTCTCGGGGGTGCGGCTGCTGGCGTCGGGCGAGGAGGCGCTCGACAGCCTGATCGCGCTCGCCGACCACGCCGAACGGACCCTCGACATCCAGTACTACATCATCCACCAGGACGAGTCCGCCCGTATCTTGCTCGAGCACGTGCGCGAGGCCGCCGACCGCGGGGTGCGGGTGCGGGTGCTGGTGGACGATCTCAACACGTCCGGCGAAGATCGGCGCTTCCTGCACCTCGGGCATCACGTCAACATCGAGGTGCGCGTCTTCAATCCCTTCCCGGGCGGCCGCTCCGCTACCTGGAGCCGCATCCTTACCTCGATCTCGGACATTCCGAGAATCAACCATCGCATGCACAACAAGCTGTTCGTCGCCGACAACGAGCTGGCCATCACCGGCGGCCGCAACATCGGCGACGAGTACTTCACGCTCGACAAGCACAGTAATTTCATCGACCTCGATGTGGTCGTGGCCGGGCCGATCGTGGCTCAGCTGTCGGCCTCGTTCGACGCGTTCTGGAACAGCAAGTATGCCTACCCGATCGCCTCGCTGGCCTCGGCCGAGGACACCGAGACGGCGCCGCAGCCGCAGAGTAACCCGGTATTCGACGACGATGCGAACTGGCTCGAGCATGAACTCGACGCCGGCAAGCTGCAGTTGGACTGGGTCCCGGCGACGGTGCTCGCCGACCGGCCCGCCAAGATCGCGAGCGACACCTCGCCCGACGAAGAGGTCACGATTTCCAACAACATCGCCGCACTCATGCGCTCCGCGCAGCACGAGGTTCTGGTGATTTCGCCTTATTTCGTTCCGGGCAAGGAGGGCGTCGCGCTGATGCGCGGGCTGATAGACCGCGGCGTGCGCATCCGCATCCTGACCAACTCGCTCGCCTCCACCGATGCGCCGCTGGTGCACAACGGCTATGCGCGCTATCGGGTGGCGCTGCTCAAGATGGGGGTGGAGCTCTACGAGGTGCGGCCGAAGCTCGGGCAGAAACGGCTGAGATTTCATCCGTTCAAGAGCTCGAATGCGAGCTTGCACGCGAAGGCGTTGGTCATCGATCAGCGAACGGTCTTCATCGGATCGCTGAACATGGACAGGCGGTCGGCGCGCTTCAATAGCGAGCTCGGGCTGGTGATGCGCAGTCCCGAGCTGGCGAGACAGGTGACCGCCTTGCTGGACGACATCACCGCGGAGGGGAGCTACAAGCTGTCGCTGGATCGCAGCGGACACATCGTGTGGTCGGTGGGGGAAGGGGAGTCCGAGCGCACGTGGCATACCGAGCCGGAAACCACGCTATTGCAGCGCTTTTCCTTGAAGCTGCTCGCGCCCTTCGCTCCGGAGGAGCTTCTCTAGAGGCGAGTCCGCGCCGGGTGGGCGCGGCGGCCTACGGCGTAATGCGCAGGGTCGCCAAGTAGTCCTTGACCTTGGCGCGATAGCCCTCGCTGCTGGTCACGGTGGCGCCTCCCGCAAGCACCAGGATGAAGTCGCCCCGGAGCGTGCGGTTCACCTCGCGCACGTAGTTCATGTTGACGAGACAGGAGCGGCTGATCCGGAGCATCGGCTGCGAGCGCAGCGCCTGCTCGGCATGGCTCAGGGTGCTGCGGGCGTGGAAGCTGTCGCGTCCCACCCGGATGGTGACGTAGTTTCGATCCGCTTCGAGCATTTCCACCTGAGTCACGTCGATGACGTGCAGGCGGCCATTGAACTCCGCCAGGAGGCGGGGCCGCTCCTCCGGTGCGGCGCGTGAGCGTTCGAGCTGCGCGAGTAATCCGCTGAGCAGCGCCTGGCGCTCGTCCGCATCGCTCTTGAGATGTTTGGGACGCACGCGCGCGAGGGTCCTGCGGAAACGGTCCTGATCGAACGGCTTGAGCAGATAATCCACCGCGCAGACCTCGAACGCCTCGAGCGCGTAGGCGTCATAGGCGGTGACGAATACCAGCGACGGCAGATGCTCGGGCCCGAGCGCCCGGGCGAGATCGAGGCCGTTCAACGGATCCATTTGAATATCGAGAAACAGCAGCTGCGGCCGCTTCTCGCGGATTTCCCGGAGCGCGGTCTCTCCGTCGCCGAATTCGCCGATCACCGTGAGGTCTCCCTCGGCCTCGCAGAACTCGCGCAGCACGCGCCGCCCGGCCTGCTCGTCATCGACGATGATGACGTTCACTAGGCGGCCTCCCGGGACACGGGTCCGGTCGCGCTGCGCCGATCGGGGGCGGCATGCATCCGTGGCAGCGTGATCTCGCTCACCCACTGCGTGCCGGAAGGCCCGGCGAGGAGTCGGGCGCGGCCTTCGAACTGAACGGCCAGCCGTTCGCGCACGTTGTTGAGTCCGATACCTTCGGTGCCCGCCGCCTTGCCGCCCGCGAGGGTGTTGCTGACCCGCAGGACGAGTGTCTCCTCCGTCTTGTCCACGTCGATGCGCACTTCGACCGGCCCTTGGTGGCCGGCGAGGCCGTGAATCACCGCATTTTCGACCAGCGGCTGCAGGATCAGGCTCGGCACCCAGGTCGCAACGATCTCTTCCGGGGGCGGCAGCCTGATCGTCAGGCGATCGGCGAAACGCTTCTGCTGCAGTTCCAGGTACAGGCGGACGAACTGCAGCTCATCGGCAAGGCGCGAGAAGTCGTGTTCGCCGGCGTTCAACAGCCGGCGCAGAAGGTCGGCCAATTGCACCACCATCGCCTGAGCGGACTTCGGATCCCAATCGATGTGGCCGCGGATGGTATGCAGCAGATTGAACAGTGTATGCGGAGAGAGCTGCATACGGAGCGCCGCCAAGCGCGCGGCGCTCCATTCGCGCTCGAGCGCGCTGCGCTGCAATTCCAAATTACGAAATCGCGTGTACAGCGAGGAGCCCGTCACCAGGGCGAGGCCGAATCCGTAAGTCGGAATGAAACTGACGAGGCTCGCGAGCCACAGCGACATGACCATGGGATCCGCCAACGGGTTGCCGCCGTGCATATCGGCATGATGGTGGAAGGTCGGGTCGGCCGTGACGTATTCGGCCACGATCATCGCGGGGTACGCGAGCGCCGCGAACGCCAGGCCGAGGACGATCTGCAGCGGTACGGCGATCAGCGGGGGGCGCCACTGTATTCTGAGGGAGGCCTGGTAAGAGAGGATCACCAGCGGAAGCAGCAGCAGATGCTGCACCACGCGCGCATCCCAGGGGGCGAACAGGGACAGCTCGGTGACCTTGGCAATGCCGGTGCGCATGCCGTAGGCATAAAGCACGTTCGACACCGTGACGTACGCCCAGAACACGCACACCAGCACGAAGAACTGGCGGCGGCTCAGCCCCGAGGCGGGGCGCTCCGCCGGGTGACGTTCCACGGCAATGTCGGGATATCCGTCCATGGCGCCAGCCTAACGCAATCTCCGGCCTCCTGATGAGGGGCCGAGCCTGGCGGGGGACGAATCCGAGGGTATGAGGGACGACTTCGACGGGGGGCTGCTGACTCTCGCGCCGCGCAAGGCGCTTCATAGCAGCGTCGGCAACCCACTCAAGGAGATATGTCATGAGTTCCGTAGCAATCTCACATGCACCGGCCGAGCACCTCCTGCGCGTGTCGCGCCCCCGGATCACGATGGCGATGATTCTTTGCGGCATCGTCACTGCCGCCGGCATCGGCGCTGCCAGTGCTGCCGGGCAGCAAGACGACGTGCCGAGCGTCGTCGTGAAGTACGACCCGCAAAGTCTGCAGACCGACCGCGGTGCGCACGTGCTGTACCGTAAAATTGTCGCCGCCGCCGAGCAGGTGTGCCTGCCGGTCATCTCCTCCAGCATCCGGCCGAGCCAGGCCATTCTGCAATGCCGCGCGCAAGCGATCGCGCGCGCCGTGACGAAAATCAACGACCCGAAACTTGCGGCGATTCACGCGAGCGCGTCGGGGAATGGTTGAGCGTGGCGGCCAACCTCGCGGCCGGGCGGCAGGCTGCTTGGGTCAGGGCGTGGTTGGTCGCGCTTTTGCCGCGGCGTGACGCTCTACGCCGCTCAAGATCTCGCGGTGCGCGGCCTCGACCCCGGCCCAGCCGACCACGCGCACCCATTTGCCCGGCTCGAGATCCTTGTAATGCTCGAAGAAATGCTGGATCTGCTTGAGGCGCATCTCGGGAACGTCCTCGATCGATTTCCAGTACGTGAACAGCGGGCAGATGTCGTCGGTCGGCACCGCGAGCACCTTGGCGTCGTTCCCGGACTCATCCTCCATCCGCAACACCCCCAGGGCGCGGCAGCGCACCACCACTCCGGGTAGCAGAGGGAACGGCGTGTGCACCAGCACATCCACGGGATCGTCGTCCGGGGATATGGTCTGCGGCACGTAGCCGTAGTTGGCGGGATAGTGCATCGCCGTCATCATGAAGCGATCGACGAAGAGCGCGCCCGAGTCCTTATCCACCTCGTACTTAATCGGGTCGGCGTTCATCGGGATCTCGACGATGACGTTGAATTCCCGCGGCAGCCGGTCGCCGGCGGTCACGTTGCTGATGCTCATCTGCGTATCATTCCTCCCAAGGATTCGATTACCAAAGCTGCCACCGGTCGAAGATCAACACATAGGCGGAAAGCAGCGCATTGGTGGTGCCGTGCGCGGCGATGGACTCGCCGAGCTTGTCGGTGCGCACCGCGAGCACGCCGTAGGCAAGGCCGGCCACGATGCCGGGCAGCCACAATACTCCGTGCATGAGGCCGAATGCGAGCGCACTGACGGCCACCGCCGGCCAGCGAGCTGCCGAAAAGCGTACCGCCTCGAAGCGGGGGCTGACCAGCCGTCGGAGCAAATAGCCGCGGTAAGCGAGCTCTTCGGCCAGCGGCACGGTGCCCACGGCCGCGATCACCCGGCACGCGATCCAGATCGCGCGCAGCGGCTCGGGCAGCGCGCTCAGGGCGGCCGGCACACCATGGGGATGAATCAGGACGGCGGCGGCACCTATCCAGAGACAAAAAACCAGAATTCCCACCGCGGGACCGCGCCAGCTCCATCGCAGGTCGACATCCCTGTAGCTGCCGCGGTAGAGCCACAGAGCTGCGGCCGCCGCCACGAAGCGCAGCGGATACAGAAACTCGAAGCCCGCCGACAGCGCGTGCGAGACCATGCCTGCGGCGAGAATGGCGAGCAGCGGCATCAAGTAGGCCGCCGTCGGATTGGCCGGTCGCGCCGCAAGCGCCGGTGCATCGTCCGGGGCAGCGGTGTCCGGGCGGCGCGCAACGCGGCTCAGCCACGGGCTCCGGTGGGCGAGGACGGCTATGCCGAACGCCGTCAGGTTGAAGGCGATCCAGCCTGCTTGGGAGTGGAAGCCGAGGATGGCCACACGCTCGTAGCCGGCATTGCCGATCAGCACGATCGCCGCGATGCGCACGGCGTTCAGCAGGAAGATCACCAGCACCCCGAATGGAACGATCAGCAGGGCGCGTGGAAAGTAGTAGTCGCGGCGAAACAGCCAGAGCCATCCTGCACAGAAGGCCAGGAGCAGTCCGATCCCTTCGAGCCCGGAACATTGCTCGGCGATTTGCACGGCGAATCGCCCCGTGCCGAGTACCAAAGTCGTGGGGTCGCTCCGGAGTTGCGGAACCAGCGGCAGCAATAAGGTCCTGACGATGCGGAAGGTGAGCCCGGCGGCAGGACCCCAGAGCGACTGGCTCGCCTTGATGGCGGCGACCGCGACGGCCGCCGGAAGAAACGCGTAGAGCGGCAGGCCTTCAGTCTGCCGTACGACGTTCCTCCACACTGCGAGCGGCGCCAGCGCTGCGACCAAAGCGAGAGAGGCGGCCAAAGCGCAGGCGTGCCAGGCGATGGCCATGACCGCGAAGGGCAGGGCCGACGGACCGGCATACATCCGCGCGGAAAGATAGAAAAAGGGTGCGAGCAGCGCCGCGTGCACGCAGGCCCAACCCCAGCGCACGGGAGCACGGTCGGCGAGTGCGGCGGCGGCGGCATAGGCGTTGGCGCGCAGGTACGCGAGCATCGCCAGCGATATTCCATAGGCGATGATGAACCGGAAGAGCCAATGTTGAATGTGGTGGACGAGTTCCGCCCCGGAGGAGAGCGAATCCAGCGGAGACAATTGAATGAAATAGCTGGCGAACACGGTTTCGGCCGCCAGCACGGCGACGATGATGCCAAGCCGTGCGGTTAAGCCGAAGCGCGTCGGTGCCGACGCTATGCCCGGTATCTGTATGTTCACTCGATCAGTTTAGCCGCCCGGCCGCCCGGCTGCCCGGGTTGCGGCCGGCAAAGTGACGCGATTCTCAGCCGCCGCCTCCGTCTCGCCGTCAATCGATGGCGACCGCCCGCGGATTGTCGCCGGCTGCGAAGGGCGAACCGGCAACCTGCGTCAATGCGCCCGTGGTCGCATTGATCGCGTACACCGAGATGTCGTTGGAGTTCTGGTTCGCCACGTAGGCGAATGTTCCCGCCGGATCGACGACGATGTTGATCGGGAAAGTACCCGCGCCGACGGTCGATACCGCGGTGAGCTCGCCGCTCGCCGGAGTGATGGAGTAGCTCGTGACCTCGTTCGCGGCCGTGACATTGGCGGCAAACAGGAAGCTGCCCGCCGGATTCACCGCGAGCGACTCGGGACTCGAGTCGGTGGCCTTCGGCGACCCGGACAGCGCCGCCAAGATGCCCGTCGCGGCGTTGAGAGAATACATCGAGATCGAATCACCGGTCTCGTTGGCGACATACGCATACGTGCCGGTGGGATCGACGGTGATCGACAGCGCGCCCGCGCCGGCGCCGAACGGTGACCCGCCGATGGCCGTAATGGCTCCGCCGCCGGGCTCGATGGAGAAGGCCGCGACGGCGGCGGCCTGATAGTCGGTGACGTAGAGGAAGTTGCCGCCCGGGTCGGTCGCCAACGATGTGGGCTCCGCGCCCACCGCAAACGGCGAGCCGGAGATCTGGAGCAGTTGACCGCCGCTCTCGATCTCGAATACCGACACCGAGTTGTCGGTCTGGTTGGCCACATAGAGGAATTGATCGGCAGGGTCCACCAGGACGGCAAACGGACCGTTGCCGGCGCCGATCGCTTCTCCCGTTGCCGTGAGAGCGCCGGTGCTGGCGTTGATGGCATAGACCGAGACGTCGGCGGAGCCGTTGTTGGCGACGTACAAGTACGCGCCGTCCGGGTCCACCACCGCCGCCACCGGGGTCGTTCCGGTCGACGCGAAGGGCGAGCCCGCGATCGGCGTCAGCACGCCCGTCGAGGCATCGATGGCGTAGGCACTGATGGTGTTGGATGTTTCATTGGGAACGTACGCATATTGTCCGGCCTGCGAGCAGTGGACGATCACATTGGTGATGTCGGCGGTGCCGATCGTGCCGGAGCCGTTGTGCACCACACAGGTTTGCGCCGTCGGGTTGGACGGCTGCGTCAGGACGGTGACCGAATACGTACCTCCCTGATCGATCCCCGAAGAGAACGCGAAGGTGCCATTCCCGGTGATGGTCAGATTGTCGCCGGAATCGTCTTGAAGCACGAGGCCCGTGCTGCGGACCCCGGTTACCGTGCCGCCGACGGTGTATCCACCGCCCACGTGGCAGGAAGACACCGCACCCGCTGCAGCCACCAAGAGTCCGACTCGGATGATGATGTTCATGGAGCCGATTGTTTTCATTGAGCACCCAAGAGCCGCCTTCGGCAGCGCAATTCTTCAGACCATTCGCGCCGACTATCATTCCGCCGTTTTCGCGACGATTTACGTAAAGAAGTGTCTAGACGGCCGCGGTTTCTAGGCACGAATGTTAACGGTACGGTGATATCCTGTCTCTAACAAACGACAGCGGGCGTTTCGTGAACCAAATTACAGATAATCGTTCGAATTGAGATTACAACAACTGCATGGAACAACATATGGTACGAAAGTTGGGCTGGCGAAAGTTGGGCTGGCTGTCGGCTGCGATGGCGTCCGGCACATTATGGTCCGCTGTGGCATCCGCCACGCTGGGCGAGCCCGAGGCCTCGCTGACGGCGGAAACTCAGCTGAATCGAGCGTCGATCAAGGAATCGAATTTCGGCGCCTACCACGTTCACGAGATGCAGCTTGCCTCCGGCACGGTGGTGCGCGAGTACGCGGGCCTCGATGGCAAGGTGTTCGCGGTCACGTGGAGCGGCCCGTTCATCCCGAACTTGAAACAGTCCCTCGGAAGCTACTTCGCCGAATTTTCGGCCCAGGCCAGTGCCGCGCACGGCACGCGTAAGCATCTCGAGATCCGGCAGCCCGATCTGGTGGTCCAATCGGGCGGCCACATGAGAGCCCATCATGGGCTCGCTTATCTGCCGCAAGCCCTGCCGAGCGGCGTATCGGTCGGAGATCTCCAGTGAGTTCCCTATTGACCCCGGTGTTGCGCGGCGCCGGGTTGCTCCTCTGTGCGGCGGTGGTTTCTTGCGGCGGCGGCGGCGATACCATCGGCGGATCGACCTCGTCGGGCACGGGCACGGTCACTCCGAGCTCCAATGTCGCGAGCGTCACGGTGAGCGCCGGGCCCGCCGGGGTGAATGCCGTCAATACCTTGTATACGACGGTGACCGTGTGCGTAGCGGGCACCTCGACCTGTCAGACCATCGACAACATCCAAATCGACACGGGCTCCTATGGGTTGCGGATCTTGTCGCAGGTCCTCACGCTGAGCTTGCCCGTCGCGACTGCCGCAAGCGGCGGTGGGCTGGTGGAATGCACCGAGTTCGTCGACGGCTATAGCTGGGGCCCGGTGGCCTTGGTGGACCTGCAGATCTCGGGCGAGACGGCGAGTTCGGTCCCCGTGCAGCTGATCGGCGATTCGCGCTACCCGACCGCGCCGTCCGATTGCTCTTCCGGTGCGCCGAGCGCCGAGAATACCGTCGCCACCTTCGGCGCCAACGGCATTTTGGGCATCGGCCCGTTCGCGCAAGACTGCGGTAGCTTCTGCGCGGGGGGCATTCCCGAGCCTATCCAGTATTACGGGTGCACCACGTCGGTCGAGTGTCAGGGCACGCTCGTGCCGCTCGCCGCGCAAGTTCAAAACCCGGTGACGATGTTCACCACGGACAACAACGGCACCATCATCACGTTGCCGTCGGTCGCCTCCGCCGGTGCCGCGAACGTCACCGGATCGCTGATCTTCGGCATCGACACCGAATCGAACAATGCATCGGGCACCGAAACCGTGGTGCCGGTCTCGGACGAAGGATACGTGACCACGGTGTTCGGTGGACAGACCTTGGCGCAGAGCTTCGTCGACTCCGGCTCCAACGCCACGTACTTCAACGACTCGAGCGTTACCCAGTGTCCGACCTCGGGCAGCTCGAGCGCGGGCACCGTCGATTTTTATTGCCCATCGAGTCCCGTGACCTTGACCGCAGCCTTCGAGCTGAGCAACAACTCGACGGTGAACGAGAGCTTCGAAGTGGCGAATGCGAACACCGTGGCCGACACGGTCACCGCATACCCGGGGCTGGCCGGTACGAATCCGACGGCGTCCAGCTTTGATTGGGGTCTGCCGTTCTTCTACGGACGCCGCGTCGCCAACGCCATCGAAGGCTACACGACGTCCGTGGGCACGGGACCTTACATCGCTTTCTGATCTGGCGTTAGACTGCCGTACCATGAGTACGGCCGGCCTGAAGCTCGATTACGTTCCGATGGACCAAATCGCGGGAAAGCCTGTGTTTTCGTGGAGCGATGTGCTCGGCGTCGTCGGCTTCTCGCAGCCGCCGCGCATCGATGCCGCTCATGTTCCGGTCGCCGCCAGCATGACGCCCTCGCTCGGGGCGGCGGCCGGCGGCCTCTGCGAGGTTTGGCGGGTCGAGGGCCGCTTGGATGCGGAACTCTCCTCCCGACAAGGCCGGGTGCATTATCGATTCTGCGATGACTTCCTGTTTGGCACGCTCTCGCTCGAGGAGGAAGCGTTCGACGGCGATTCGGCAGCTCTGTCGCAGGCGACGCTCACCGCCTATCGGGATATTTTCGAGGTGCTCGAGAGGACCGAGCACCGGCACTTGATTCGAGTGTGGAATTATCTCCCCGAGATCAATCGCGAGGCGGACGGCGACGAACGTTATCGGCATTTCAACACCGCGCGGCAGACCGCCTTTCGCAGCGTCGGCCGGCCGACGGAAGGCACCGTGCCGGCGGCCTGCGCTCTCGGATCGCCGGCGGGAAGCCCGATATCGATCTATTTCCTGGCGGCCCGTGAGGCCCCGACGATGATCGAGAACCCGCGCCAAACGAGTGCCTATCGTTATCCGCCGAAATTCGGGGCTCACAGTCCGAGCTTCTCGCGAGCCTGCGTGCTCGCGGAGTCGGCGGGCACCAACCTGTTCGTCTCGGGCACCGCGAGCATCGTCGGGTACGAGACCATCCACCACGGGGATGTCTCCGCGCAAACTCGCGAGACGCTCGCGAATCTCGATGCGCTGCTGCAGGAGGCCAACCGCGTGGTCGGCGCGCCGCGCTACTCGCTGGACCGCCTCAAATTCAAAGTCTACGTGCGGAGGCCGCACGACCTCGAGGCCATTCAGGACGCATTGTCGGCGAATTTGCGGCCCGCCGCGCCGATCCTTTATTTGCAGGCAGATGTCTGCCGCGAAGAGCTCCTGGTGGAGATCGAAGCCACGGGAGAGATGCTGCCGGCCTAGCGCGGCACCGGCCGAGGCGACGGGGGTCCCTCAGACGAAGCGATGAACCAGCCGTCCCGCCCACTCGTAGAGCGCCGCCTCGGATCGAGAGAGTGCATTGGTCGAGGGTACGAACCACATGAATCCGGGATCGTCGCGGGTCACCATGTCGGCCGGGGCGGCCGTGACCTGGAATCCCGCGGCGGTGAAATCACCGACGGCGCGGGTCATGTGCGGGCTCGATGTCACCAGGATGATCCGATCGATACCCAAAGGCCGAAGCATGCGGGCCGAGAACTCCGCGTTCTGTCGAGTGGTCCGTGAGGCGCGTTCCACCCAGCGGACCGGCATCTGCAGGTCCTGCTCCATGAAGCTCTCCATGGCCGCGGCCTCGGGCGGGGCGCCGGTGATCAGCACGGGAAGGTGTGTGGCGCGCGCGACCCTCGCCCCCTCGATCAAGCGCAGATCGGCGGTAATGCTCGGCGCATCCGCGCCGACCTCGGGCGCGTCGCGCCGAAATCCGCCGCCGAGAATCACGATCGCTTGAGCTTCGGCTTGCGTGGGTGTGAGGTGCGCGGGACGGAGCGGCGGGTAGCCCTCGGCCGAGCGCCCGATCGCATCCGCGACGAACGGCGTCGAGAGCAGCCATATGCTTACGACGCCGACGGCGCACAACAAGAAGCCGAGCCGCGCGCGACGCCGCCACACCAGCAAGCCGGCCATGGCGATCAACAGCGGCGATGCGGGCGGCATGATCAGCCCTTTTAGCAAGACTCTCAGTCCGAACAGGTGCAACTGGAGATACCTCGGTGGTTGGACGACGGCGAGACCAGTGTACGATTCATCGGCGAGCCTCAAAAGCGCAAAAAAGAGGAGAAGCCGTGCAACATACCCGTCGGGATGTGATCAAGACTTTGGCGGCGATGCCGTTGGTTCGGCATCGAGGATCGGAACCGGACCTCATCTTGTACAACGGTTGCGTGTCGACCATGGAGCTTTCGCAGCCCGATGCGACCGCGGTCGCCATCCATGAGGGCCGCTTTCTCGCCATCGGAAGCGACCGAGACATCATGCGGTTGGGCGGAGCTAACACACGTCGTATCGACCTCGCCACCGCGAGAACTTGTACCGGAATTCGCGCAAGGCATGGCTCGCGGGCTTTCAGCTCGCGACGCACGCCAACGGCGAACGCACCATCGACCGCGTCCTCGGGGTGTACGAGCAGCTCAACCGGGAGTTTCCGCGGCGCGATCCGCGCTTTCGCATCGAGCATTGCACCGTCTTGACGCCGGAGCTGGTCGCGCGCATGCGGACCGTCGGCGCAATTCCCATTCCGTTCGCGGGCTACGTGAATTTCCACGGCGACATCCTGCATTTCTATGCCGACGAGCGAACCGCCCGTATGTTCGCCTACCGCTCTTTCATCGACGCCGGCCTGCGGCCGCCGTCGTCCTCGGATTACACGGCGAGTCCGATCGCGCCCGGCAAGCTCGCCGGCCTCGCGGTCCTCGCGCAGGATCCGTTGGCCGTCCCGGCCGAATCGTGGCAGGGCATCAAGGTCGAGCGAACGATGCTCGGCGGGAAATGGGTGTACGAGGCATGAGCACCGGAAGGGTGAGCGGGGCTCTTCCGGCCTCGTGCGGCGGCCGGCCTTGCCTAAAGCCTGGATACGGTGATTAAATCGGTCCTGAGGCGGGCGTCGTATAATGGTAATACCCAAGCTTCCCAAGCTTGAGCCGTGGGTTCGATTCCCATCGCCCGCTCCACCTTCCAGCCAGCGCCGGCCAATGCCGGCCAACATGGTTTCCAGCCGCGTATCAGGCGGGAAATTGGTAGACGTTGGCTAGGACTGGCCGTGGTTTCACACGCAGGCATTCTCAAGTCCGTCCCACCCGGCCCCGCCTGCGATCTTCATTTTGATCACTCGAGGCTTGGCTTCTGTGCCAACCGAATTTATCCCACCGTGAGCGTCCGCTTACTCGAAGCCAAAATGATGTCGCCGACTTCGGGTTGTGGCCGAAAGCGAGCGGCTAATTTGCTAGATCACCTTCATTTCTGGTGAGGACAGTAGCACCCGGACGATTTACAGTGGAGCGATGGCCGGCACTAGGTCAGCCTCCATCGATACCGACGCGATCCTACGACGTATCCTTGTCATTCGTGGCCGCAGGGTGCTGCTTGATTCTGATCTTGCCGCTTTGTATCAAGTTGAGACGAAGGCGCTTACTGATCATGTCACAGCGCGTGGTGTATGAGTCGTGAGTCTTGGCTCGGTTGAACTCATGCTCAGCTGACCACAGCGGACAACCGAACGGTTTGATTGTCGCTGAGAGTCTGCAGGCCTTCAAGTTGCATGTACCGGCGTTGCAGCTGCCATTCGTCGTTCTGCTCGAGCAGTAGCGCACCGACGAGCCGCGTGATCGAAGCATCGTTCGGAAAAATGCCCACGACATCGGTGCGCCGTTTGACCTCTGCGTTGAGCCTTTCGAGCGGATTGGTGCTGTGGATCTGCGTGCGATGGGCTTTCGGAAAGCTCAAGAACGACAAAACGTCGGTTTCCGATTTATCCATCAAGCCGGAGAGCTTCGGAAACTTCGCGCGCAGCTGATCAGCTACCGTGCGCCACTGCGCGACCGCCGCTTCCTGCGTATCCTGGGCGAAAACCGTGTTAATCATCGCCAGAACCATCTGACGGTGGCCTTTTCCGGCATGCGCCAGGGCGTTTCTGATGAAATGGACGCGGCAACGCTGCCAAGTGGACTTCAAAACCTTCGCCGCAGCGGCCTTTAAGCCTTCGTGGGCGTCGGAAATCACCAGCTTGACGCCACGCAGACCTCGGCGCGTCAGAGAACGCAGAAAGTTCGTCCAAAACGGCTCCGCTTCGGACGGACCCACGCTCATGCCCAGCACTTCCCGTACGCCATCGGTGTTCACGGCGATGGCGATTATCACCGCGACCGAGACGATCCGGCCGGCCTCGCGCACCTTCACGTAGGTCGCATCGATCCACAGGTACGGCCAATCCCCTTCGATCGGACGATCCAGGAACGCGTGCACTCGTTCGTCGATTTCCCCGCACAGCCGCGACACCTGGCTCTTGCTGATGCCGCTCATGCCCATCGCTTTGACCAGCTCATCGACCGAGCGGGTCGAGACGCCTTGGATGTAGGCCTCTTGGATCACAGCGGCCAGTGCCTTCTCTGCAGTCCGCCGCGGCTCCAAAAATCCAGGGAAATAACTGCCCTTACGCAGCTTCGGGATCTTCAGATCCACGCTCCCAGATCGCGTTTCCCACAACCGTTCGCGGTAACCGTTGCGGCTATTAGCCCGTTCCGGGCTTCTTTCCCCGTACGCCGCAGCGCACAGACTCTCGGCATCCATCTCCATCATCCGCTGGGCGACAAACTGGATCATTTCCCGCAGCAAATCCGTATCAGCACCCTTCTCGGCAAGCTCGGCCAGTGACATAGTGGGCTTGGTGGTCATCGTCGGGATCCTCGGCAATGTTAAGTGTGGTAACTCAACCTTACCAAGTCTCACGATGACCGCCATCATCGGCCCGCTCTTACACCACTAGCCGGGACACAATCCGCTTACTCGTGCAGTTCGTCGCAACCCCGGGCGCTTTCCCGCCGACTTTATGTTCCAACTCGCGGTGGAGGAGTCCGCCACTTCAAGGAGCCAATCTGGCGCCTTAAAGACCGGCGCGGGAAGCACCGTAAGTATGCGCCGTACGTATTCACGGAACAGGGCATCGCCATGCTGTCATCCGTTCTTAAAAGCGAACGCGCCGTCCACGCAAACATCGAGATCATGCGGGCGTTCATCGTCTGCCACAGGCAGTCGCAACGCACGAAGATTTGGCGCGCAAACTGGCGGCCTTGGAGAGCAAGTATGACCACCAGTTCAAGGTGGTATTCGATGCGATCCGTGGTCTGATGAGAGCAGCCTCCACCAAGGCGCTGGAGATCATGGTTTCGTGGTTGGCTCCAGGCCAAAGCGCGATGGAGTGGGTGGGCATGCGCCACGAAGAGGCTGGGGCCAAGTCAATAGACGGCGACGATTCCGGCATAAAATGCCCGGCGCGGTCCATAGGCCGGAGCGGCGATACCGATGCCCGTACCATTGCGGATTTCGTAGACTCGGTCGAAAACATTGAGTCCGTCAAAGCGCAGCTTAAATTGGCTGATGGCCGATGATTGCAAATGCCAAACGTGCTCCACGCCAACATTTTCTGTGACATAAGAAGGCAGTTTTTCAAGATTCGCGAAGCCCGCGCGCAGGCCGTTGCCGTAGAGAAAATCCGTATGGACCCGGGTGTTTTCGAGGAAGGTATAGGATATCCCCCCGGAACCAGTGAACCGGCCTTGGTGATCCAGTTGGATGGAATTCGCGGACAGGTAAGCGAGTTCGTTATTCGGGAATTCATTTTGGACCGAGTCAATATTTCTCGCCCGCGTTTGGACATACGAAAAATTACCATACGCAGAGAACGGCCCGTGCTTATAGATACTGCTTAACTCCCCGCCATACACCGTACCCGACGTGTAATTAAAATTATTGAGAATCACGGCGGTGCCAAACTGGCCATCGTCGAGGAGATTCTTGGCAAGCTTGCAGAACGTATCCGCCGTGAACTCCCAGGAGCGGGTGAGTTGCCGGGAAACGCCGGCGTCAAAATAATGATCGCGTTCGACTTTGGGGGGATCGTTCCGATCATTGAAAGGAGCATCGGTGGAATATTCAAACAGCTTGCTGCTTGACGAGGGAATATATTGCAACGTCGGCGGCATGAAATAACGCGCATAGCCGAGGTGTGCGGAAGCGGCATCGTTAATCTGCCAGACCAAATTGGCGCGCGGGCTCAACTGGCCTTCGTGATCAAACGAGACATCGAAACGGTCGTAACGCACCCCGTAGTTCAAGACTAACTGCTCGTTGAAACGCCACTCGTCCTGCAAGTAAATCCCGGCGGTCAACCCGCTGTTCCCACCGTCGGCAGTTATCGTGAATGGAACGGATGACGATTGTGGTGTCGGTCCCGGCAGGTTGTAGCCTAAGGGTAGGGGAGCGAACTGTGAACTCGCAGGAAAAACAGCGGACCTGGTGTCAAGCTGTTCGATGTCATAGGTGGCCAGCATCCCGCCACGGACGGTGTGGTGTTCGCCCACAGTGTAAGACACATCCGCCTGCAGCCCATTTGCAAAATCACTGTTGTTTATTTGCGCCGCGTTGCCATTGAAGATCAGGTCCTGCAACGGATCGGGACTGAATCGCATGTCAGTATATCGGGTGAACGCGGAAATCTGGGCTGAAAGGTTGCCGGCAAATTTCTGATAAGAGAGCACCGCGTAATAATTCTGCTCGTGCTGGCTTTCATTGATGGTGGACGAGTCGGCCGCCGGACTATTGATCAATTGGTAGATCGGAGCTAGTCCCGGCGTATTTGGAATTTCGAAGGTCGCATAGGAAGCACTCAACAGCAATGTCAGTCGGCTGCTTGAGTCGAAACGATGGGAGAGGTAGCCAAAGACTTTTCCCTGATCGGTAACGTCATGCAGTGGATTGTCGCTGGAAGTCGTGTTGTCGATGCCGAGATTGTCGTGCAAGTAGGAAGCGGTAACGAAATAATCGAGATTGCTCGTTGTACCACCGAATGACCCGGATGGATGAAGGGTCTGGTAACTGCCGCCGTATAAAGAAAGTTCATTGCCGTCGAATTCCGCACCCGTCTTGGTGATGACATCAATGATTCCGGCCGTGCGGTCTCCAAACTGAGCCGGCACTGTTCCCGTGATCAGCGTGACCGATTTGATCACGTGGGGGTCAATTTCCTGCCCAAAACCATTGAGGCTTTCAGGTAGCAGGACACCATTGATGCGATATTGCACGTCGCCGTGATCGCCGCGGACATGGATCTCCCCGAATTCCTCCTGCACCACACCTGGCGCATGCAATAACACCTGCTGAAACGAAGAATTCTCGCCTTGGCTCATAGTCTGAATCTGATTCTCGCCAATGGCGTAGGTGACAGCGCCCAAACTAGGCGCGATTTGCTCGCGCGCTGCATCCAGCTCCGCGACCACAATTATGTCGCCAAGCTGAGTGGGAGGATTCGTTGCGCTTCCAACCGCCTCAGTGGCTGAAGATGTGATCGAACCGACTGGCGAAGGGGATGATGAGTCAACAGGCGCCGTGGAGTTTGTGACTGCATTGATGGAATCTGCCGACGAATCGGGCGATTGAGTGTCTTCCGCCGCCACAGATAGCGCGCTTACGCCTAAAAGACATATCCAAAGTGCCACGGTGGCGCTGACGCGTCTCCGCGACGAATCGATGCCGTGAACAACGATGTCGGCCGTGATGCGCAAATTGATGTCCCTAACACGTCCGATAAGCTTCCCGGGAACAAAACCGATGGTCTTAGGCGTCGGTACGGTCTTCCGAGTGGAGCGCCTTGAACACTCTGAGTGTTGCGTTCGGAATTACCGACGATTGCAAATCTCGCACGGAAATCTTATTGGGTCCTTAGCCAAAGTGCGGTCATTTGCGCGCCCTTAGGGTTTGATTCGGTGCACCGGCAACAAGCTGCTAGGCTGTTAGAACACGTCCTTGATACGCCCGCGAATTTGGTTGTTAGTGACTCCGAGCTTCATGGCAGCCTCGGACATCAGGAGCCACACCCCGGTTTTCTCCGCGGAACGATACGCGTGGAT
>JBEKHK010000021.1:0-65755 GCA_050012315.1 Steroidobacteraceae bacterium
TGTTCAAGCCGTTCATCTTCTCCAAGCTCCAGCTGCGCGGCGAGGCCTCGACCATCAAGGCCGCCAAGCGCCTGGTGGAGCGCGAGGGACCCGAGGTGTGGGACATTCTCGAGGAGGTCATCCGCGAGCATCCGGTGCTTCTGAACCGCGCTCCGACCCTGCACCGCCTCGGCATCCAGGCGTTCGAGCCGGTGCTGATCGAGGGCAAGGCGATCCAGCTGCACCCGCTGGTTTGCACGGCATTCAATGCGGACTTCGACGGCGACCAGATGGCCGTGCACGTGCCGCTGTCGATCGAGGCACAGCTCGAGGCGCGGGCCTTGATGATGTCCTCGAACAACATCCTGTCGCCCGCCAACGGCGACCCGATCATCGTACCGTCGCAGGACGTGGTGCTCGGGCTCTACTACATGACGCGCGAGCGCGTCGGCGCGAAGGGCGAGGGCATGGCGTTCGGCGACGTGGCCGAGGTGCACCGCGCCTACGAGAGCCGCAACGTCGACCTGCAGGCGAAGGTCAAGGTTCGCCTGACCGAGCACGTCAGGAACTCCGAGGGACACGTGGCTCCCAATACGCGCGTGGTCGACACCACCGTGGGCCGGGCGCTGTTGTCCGAAATTTTGCCGCGCGGCCTGTCCTTCGATGCCATCAACCAGGACATGACCAAGAAGACCATCTCCGGGACCATCAACATGTGCTATCGCACGGTGGGCCTGAAGGAGACCGTGGTATTCGCGGATCAGTTGATGTACACCGGCTTCCATTACGCGACCCGCGCCGGAGTCTCCATCGGCGTGGACGACATGGTGGTCCCGCAACAAAAGACCAAGATTCTGTCGACCGCCGAGAAAGAGGTGAAGGAGATCCAGGAGCAATACTCCTCCGGTCTCGTGACCAACGGCGAGCGCTACAACAAGGTCGTGGACATCTGGTCGCGCACCAATGATCAGGTGGCGAAGGCCATGATGGAGAAGCTCGGCACCGACGAGGTGACCAATTACAAGGGCGAGAAGGTCCGTCAGAAGTCCTTCAATTCCATCTTCATGATGGCCGATTCCGGCGCCCGCGGTTCCGCGGCGCAGATTCGCCAGCTCGCCGGCATGCGCGGCCTGATGGCGAAGCCGGACGGCTCCATCATCGAGACGCCGATCACCGCGAACTTCCGGGAAGGCTTGAACGTACTCCAGTACTTCATCTCGACCCACGGCGCGCGCAAAGGCTTGGCCGATACCGCGCTCAAGACCGCGAACTCGGGCTATCTCACCCGGCGTCTGGTCGACGTGGCGCAGGACCTCGTGGTGACCGAGATCGATTGCGGCACCGTCAACGGTCTGTCGATCACGCCGATCGTCGAAGGCGGCGATGTGGTCGAGGGACTGGGCGAGCGCGTCCTCGGGCGCGTCGTCTCGGAAGACGTGGTCGTGGCCTCTTCGGGCGAGGTGCTGGTCAAGACGGGCATGCTGATCGACGAGAAGCTGGTCAAGCTCCTCGAAAAGATGGGTATCGACCAGGTCATGGTGCGTTCACCCATCACCTGCGAGACCCGCTACGGCGTGTGCGCGCAGTGCTACGGCCGAGACCTCGGCCGCGGCCACCGCATCAACATCGGCGAGGCCGTGGGCGTCATCGCGGCGCAGTCGATCGGCGAGCCGGGCACCCAGCTCACCATGCGCACCTTCCACGTGGGCGGCGCGGCTTCGAGAGCTGCGGCGGCCAACGGGGTGGAGGTCAAGAGCAAGGGCACCATCCGTCTGCACAACATCAAGACCGTGCGTCACGAGAGGGGCCATCTGGTCGCCGTCTCGCGCTCGGGCGAGTTGGGTGTGGTGGATGAGTTCGGCCGGGAGCGCGAGCGCTACAAGATCCCGTACGGAGCCACCATCACCGTGAACGATGCGGATACCGTGGCGGCCGGTCAGTCGGTCGCGAACTGGGATCCGCATACCCACCCCGTGGTGACGGAAGTCGCCGGCATGATCAAGTTCTCCGACTTCGTCGACGGCATCACCGTCGCCACCCAGGTGGACGATGTCACCGGCCTGACCTCGACCGTGGTCCTGGACCCCAAGCAGCGAGGCTCGGGAGGCAAGGATCTGCGGCCGGTCGTGCGCCTGACCAATGCCAAGGGCAAGGAAGTGACCTTCGCCAATACCGATATTCCGGCCGTGTACGCGCTCCCCGCGGGCGCCATCGTGAGCCTGGAGGACGGGGCCAAGGTCTCGGTGGGCGATGTCATCGCCCGCATCCCGCAGGAATCCTCCAAGACCCGCGACATCACCGGCGGTCTGCCGCGCGTGGCTGACCTGTTCGAGGCCAGAAAGCCGAAGGATTCGGCGATTTTGGCCGAGCGCTCGGGGACGGTCAGCTTCGGCAAGGAGACCAAGGGCAAGCGCCGCCTGATCATCACCAACGAGGCAAGCGACAAGTACGAAGAGCTGATTCCGAAGTGGCGTCATCTCAACGTGTTCGAAGGCGAGCAGGTGGAGAAGGGCGAGGTCATCGCCGACGGCGAGCCGAATCCGCATGACATATTGCGGCTTCAGGGGGTCGAGGCGCTGGCGAACTACCTGGTTCGCGAGATCCAGGACGTGTACCGGCTGCAGGGCGTGAAGATCAACGACAAGCACATCGAGGTCATCGTGCGGCAGATGCTGCGCAAGATCGAGGTGCTGGATACCGGCGATTCGGCACTGCTCAAGGGCGAGCAGATGGACCGTGGCCGGCTGTTGGACGTGATCGCCAAGCAGAGGACCGAGGGCAAGCATCAGTCCACCTGGGAGCCGCTCCTGTTGGGCATCACCAAGGCCTCGCTCGCCACCGAGTCCTTCATCTCGGCGGCCTCCTTCCAGGAGACCACCCGCGTCCTCACCGAGGCTGCGGTCCGGGGCTTGAAGGACGACCTGCGCGGTCTCAAGGAGAACGTGATCGTTGGGCGCCTGATTCCCGCGGGCACCGGCTTCGCGTATCATGCACGCCGTCGACGCGCTTCGGACGATGGCCGACGCCGCAGTTTCATGGACGTGAGCGGCGGCATGGGAGAGACGGACGATGCGGTACCGGCGGGGGACACAGAAGCAGCCGAATAACGACAACTAGAATACGAGCAAAAGAAATGGCCCCGGGCTCGAAAGAGTCCGGGGCTTTTTTTGTAGATGGCGGAATCCAAACTCAGCGCAGGCATCCAGTCCGGCTCCAGCATCCAGGGCGTCGCATTCGGGCTCGCGGGCTTCTTCGTCTTCCCCATTCACGATGCCTTGGTGAAGCTCCTCGTCAGGGATCTTTCCGTCTGGCAGATCATGTTCGTGCGAAGCAGCATCATTTTGCTGCTGATCACCGCGGTCAACGGAATCGCGCCTTTCCCTCGCGCCTTCAAATCGCCGGTCCGCATGCTCCTGGGCGCCCGCGCCCTCATCATCGTGGCCGCGTGGGCGCTGTATTACTCCGCCGCCCGCTATCTGGCTCTGGGCGAATTGGTCACCATTTACTTCGGCTCACCGATCCTCGTCGCCTTCATGGCCGGTCCCGTTCTGCGTGAACGGGTAACCGCCGGGCGATGGGTCGCGATTGCCATGGGTTTCGTCGGCGTCCTCATCGCCTGCCGGCCGGGTGCCGGCGCGTCCGGGCCGGCATTCCTCGCCCTCGGGGCCGCGGCACTTTGGTCGATATCCACCATCCTGATCCGCCTGACCAAGCTCGCGGAGCCGACCAGCGTGAACATGGTCATGACCAACCTGGGATTCTTCTTTCTGGCCGGGCTGATGCTCCCCTGGGTCTGGAAGACGCCGTCGCCGGCCGACTGCCTGCTGCTGGTCTCGCTCTCCCTGGCCGGCGCTCTGTCTCAATTCCTGGTGTTCGAGGCGCTGCGGCGTGCGTCGGCCTCGACCATCGCGCCCCTCGAGTTCACGAGCCTCGCGTGGGCGTTCATCATTCAATATCTCGTTTGGGGAAGCCCTCCCGACAAGTTCGTGCTCCTGGGGGCGCTGCTCATCGGGTCGAGCGGCCTGGTCATCATTTCGATCGAGTGGCGGGCCGCGTCGCGGAGGTAGGCCGCCCCGGTTACGGCCCAGGCGCCGATGGTGGGCTATTCGGCCGCGGGAAGTGCGCGCCGAAAGATAGTATTCTCACGCAGGGATGGTGCTCGCGGCGATGGGTCTCGTCACCGCCGCGCGGATGACTCAGGGTCTGAATGGTACTCGGGCGCCTCGTCGGCGGGGAGGCTGGGATGTCGAGCGAAGTCAGGGGATTGGGCCGTGGTCTCGGAGCGCTGCTCGGCGCCGAGCTTTCCGTCAGCCCCAGCCGAGGCGGGGGGACCTTGCCGGTGTCGCTCATGCGCCCGGGGGCGTTTCAGCCGCGCCGCGAGATCCAGCAAGAACCGCTCGAGGAGCTGGCAGCCTCCATCAAGGCGAACGGCGTGCTTCAGCCGATCGTGATCCGTCCGTTGCCCGCCGGACAGCACGACGGTGCACGCTACGAAATCATTGCCGGCGAGCGGCGCTGGCAGGCAGCCCAGCTCGCCGGGCTCAAGGACATCCCTGCCATCGTGCGCGAGTTCTCCGATCGGGAAGCCGCCTTGGTGGCGCTGATCGAGAACATCCAACGCGAAGAACTCACCTCCGCGGAGGAAGCGAGAGCGTTCAAGCGGCTGGTCGAGGAGTTCTCCCTGACCCATCAGGAAATCGCGGACCTCGTCGGACGCTCGCGCGCCGCAGTGACGAATCTCATGAGGCTGCTGGAGCTGCCGCCGGAGATCGTCGCGCTGATCGACCAGCGGATGCTCGCCATGGGACACGCGCGGGCGCTTCTCGGGCTCGAGAGCGATGCGGATCGCCTGCGGCTCGGACAGCTGGTTGCCGCCCGCGAATATTCGGTACGCGAGACGGAGCAGCTCGTGCGCAAGGCACTCGAGACGGTCGAGGACTCCGAGGAGGAATCCGCCGCACCCGTCGTGAGCGAGCTCTTGAAGACCAAGTTGCTCCACGTACAGCTGCATCAACGGGCCGCCGGATCGGGCAAATTGATCGTCAAATTTGCCGACCCCCAGTCCCGCGATGCGCTGGTCGCCGCGATCAGGCAGATCGCCGAGCTGTGATCGATGGATGAACTCTGATCGCTACGATCTCCAGCGTTTTGTGGATGCGCAGCGCGGCATCTATGCGCAGGTCATGCGTGAGCTCCGCCAAGGGCGCAAACAAACGCATTGGATGTGGTTCGTCTTTCCGCAAATCCAGGGACTTGGGCACAGCGACATGGCACGGAGATATGCCATCTCGTCGATCGAGGAAGCCAGAGCGTATCTGCAACATGCCGTTCTCGGACCGAGATTGAACGAATGCACCCGGCTCGTGATCGCCCAGGAAGGGTGGTCGATCGAGGAAATCCTCGGGCATCCCGATTACCTCAAATTTCAATCATCGATGACGCTGTTTGCAAGTGCCGCCGCGGACCCGAGTCCGTTCACCGAAGCCTTGGCGAAGTATTTCGGATCAGTGATGGACCGGCACACCATCGAGCGCCTGTGACGCGCGGATGAGTGCGGCAGCGGCCGGGGGGCGGGCAATCGGCGCCGGCCCGCCGTCCTCGAGCACATCGATGGACTTGCGCCAAGCGAGTTCCTGCGAGGAGTTGATTTCGCCCAAATACAGTACGTGCCGCTGTAGCACCCAGCCGCCGGCGACACGGCGGTTCTCCACCACGCTCGAGTAGCGGTGCTCCTTGCCGTCCTTTGCACCACAGACGTTTCCGCGGAAACGTGCGCCACTACAGTCAAAGAAAATCAAACGCGTGGGAGGAGGCCGCGCCTGAAGACTTCAGATTTGACGCGGATCTTCAGGGATGACGACGCAGCAAATCGGCTCGACCTTCGACCGCCTCAGTAACGAGACCGCGAGCGATGCATTGCCCGAGGGGGTAAAAAGTTCCGGAGCAGTGAGGGTCTTCGCAACGAAACGTCGCTTTACACCACAAAAAGCCGAAATCGATTTCGGCAGGGACCTGTCGATTGTTCAAGCCGATGTTTTTAGGCGCCTGTGGTGCCGGTGACCCCCGCCGCCCTATGCAACCACATTGTCGAGCACGTGGAGCTACGCGCAAAGCGCAGTGGATCAAACCAGCTACGGGGAGATCTACACCGCTTATAGTTTGATTCCGACGCCGGGGACCATCACCTTCGATGGAATTCCCTCTCAGAACGAATTCAGCGTCCAATCATGCCCTGTAGGCGGGGGCCCCTGTAACGACAATCCGAACACCGGCTATATCCAGACAAGTTACACGTGTCCAATCGGATCGAGTGTTTGGGGCACCGATCTCTCTGGCACCGCCGAAGTCATCGCCTGTGCGCTATCGATCCCGTCTGCCCAACCTGCGCCCTGTAACAAAAATAAGAGTTGTCTCGGCAACCCAATTTTTGCGGCTACGGGCCAGAAAATGCAGGTAGTGAACCGCCCCGGCAATTCCGGAGATCCCGAGTGTGAGTCGTGCCGCCATGGCTTGAGACTCGTGACTACCATAATACTCTTGCTCAAATTCGGCAGGTGGTACGTTGCCGATCGGCTCGAGAAGCCGGCGTTGTTAAACCAGTCGACCCATTCGAGCGTTGCAAACTCCACCGCCTCGATGTTTCGCCAAGGAACTCCGCCGACGGATCACCTCGGTTTTGTAGAGCCCAATGATCGATTCCGCGAGGCGCGGCAGATCGGAAGGGCTACTTGCCGAGGAACTCCTGAGGCCCGAGCGATCCCGCATGGTTCTTGTCCATCATGTCGAATACCTGGGTCTGGTAGACGATGAATTCATCGTGCGAGACCGTGCCGTCGCCGTCGGTGTCGATCTTGTGCATCATCGCCTTGGTCTGAAGGCCGCGCGCGTACCCGCCGGTCGCGAAGGTTGCCATCTGGTGTGACGGAGTGAGGAACTCCTGTTCATCGACCGTTCCTTTCTTGTCCTTATCGAGCACGATCCAGACTTTTTCCTGATAGGCGATCCACTCGGGCTTCGAGACCGTGCCGTCTCCGTCGGTATCGATCTTGTGCATCTCGTCCATGGTGCGAAGTCCCCGCGCATAGCCGCCGGTGGCGAACGACGCCATATCGTCGGCGGATGCCAGCGAGGCGCAGGCGAGGCCGGCGAGGCAGATGACGATCGGATGCAGTCGGCGAATCATCGGTGAAGTGGACATGAGATTGCTCCCCTGGGGTGAATTGCAGCAAGTGATCAGGAGACCGGAGCCTGGGAGGAATTATTACGGGGACCTGATCTGGGGTGCATATCTCGAGTGCGACATGAGCAAAATTCGATCACCGTGCAGAATTCATCGTTTGCCGCCGTGCGGGGAACGGGCCTATCGTCCGCCCATCGCAACCAGTGCGAGGGCGATGTCGCATTCAACCAGGGAGATCACGATGAAGACGATTTCGGCGCTTTTGATGGGCGCCATGGCCGCGGGCACGGCCCTCGGTGCGACGGCCGCATCTGCCGCCAAGCCCACCGTCTCTCTCGTCGGCACGCCTCTGGTGATGCGGTTGAATAGCGACGAGTTCCGCATCGCTTTCGGCATCGACGGACAGCGCTGCATGCCGAGCGGTTGCAGCGGCCTGATTCACTACCGCGTTCACTGGAAGACCGCAGACGGCATCGCACGCTCGGAATCGAGGCGCGTCAGCTACAAGGTCTCTCCCCATTCCGGACGCACCATCGCGGTCGATCGGCAATACCTCGATACGGCCGAAGGGGCGCATACGACCGATGTCATGGGGGTCAGCGTCGACAGGATCACCTGCCAGAACGATGCGGAGCCGAGCGGAACATAGTCGGCGGGCGCGCGGCGCCTCCATCCGGCCCGGGGGTTGACGGATCGGCTTCGAGGCCGACGATCGCGATGACTCCATCGGCCTTCTGCAACACCGCTCGCGCGTAGTCCCAGTCGATGGCGACCGACGCGTCCCCCACCGCGGCCCGCAGCAGATTGGAGAATTGATCGACGTCGGGCTCGAAGCTGTCGCCTCGCGCGTCGACCGGCGGATGGGCTTCGAGCAGCAGCTGGCCATCGATCCAGGCTACTTTGACCGGCACGTTGATGAGGCGCACCGACGTGCCAACGGGGAGCCGCGGAAACAGCGCGGCGACATCCTCCGGATACATGCGGATGCAGCCATGCGTGATCGCAAGGCCAACCGCGGTGGGATTGTTGGTGCCGTGAATCTCATACGTTCCGTTGCCGAACCCGAGCCTTATCTTGTAGTCACCCAGGGGGTTGTCCGGCCCAGGGCCGACCACCGCAGGCAGGGGATCGCCGGCATCGGCGTGCTCTTTTCGAATCGACGCCGGCGGATACCAGGAGGGATGTTCGATCTTGGCGATGACTCGAGTCTGTCCGAGCGGCGTGCTCTTGCCGAGCTTGCCGATGCTGACCGGATAGGTGAGCACCACCCGCTTTCCATCTTGTTTCGCCGCCGGGAAGTAATACAGCCGGTGTTCCGGGAGGCTGACGACGACGCCCTCGCGCGGCCCCGGCGGCAGGATGCGGCGGCCAGGCAGCGTGATGCGGGTTCCTTCGCCCGGTATCCACATATCCACGCCGGGGTTGGCGCGGATGATCTCGTCATATCCCAGGCTGTACTGCCGGGCGATGTCCAGCAGCGTGTCCTCGTAGCGGGTCGTGATGGTGGTGTCGGTTCCGATGACGGCCGAGCCATCGGCGGGCAACTCGAACACGGTGGCGTGGGCCGGCGCGAGCGCGAGCACGAGAGCCAGGGCTGGCAAAAAAATGCCGAGACGTGCATGCAGGCATTCTAGATCAAGCATTGCCCGATCTGCGTCGAAACCCGCCGGACACCGCAAGCAACGACAAAGCGAACAAGCTCGGCCAATCCAAGGACCCGCCACCACCGCCGGCTCGGTTCGACACAACGTGCACATTCGCCCTGCCTTCATGTACATCGCCCTCGAATTTGACCAGCGCCGCATCGAAATGATCGATCATCTGCCCGGCGGCGGCATCGAACCCGGCTTTAGCCTCATCCCGCAGCTCCACATTTTCCCGCACGAGCGTCGTATTCCCGTGTCTCGTGTCAAACCCGCCCGCGCGCAGCACCAGGGACCGTGTAGCTGGGTCGACGACCGCGAGATCCACCAATGTCGATACATCATGACGCGTGCCTTTCAAGACGTAGGCACCCACGATCGTCACATAACCCAGCGACCAGTCATTCTGGTCCTCGTGCTCAACCTGGTCATACGAGACCAGCGCCATCAAATCGATGCCGTGCAGCCGTTGCACTCCTTCCAATCCCTCGAAGCCGGCCTTCCCGCGCAAGTAGTAGTCGGGAATCACGATGATGTCCGCTACGAACTTTCGCGACGAGAAGCGCCTTCTGATTTGTTCCAGCAACGCCTCCTTGTGCGCGGCATCCAAGCCCTGTTCCGCCTCGGCGCCGCTCGAGGGTAAAAAGGCCAGTCCGACACGCAACGGGAGACGAAGCTGCGGCTGGGCATCCCGCGGTGGCGGCGTGGTTCCCGCCGGATAGAGAAATTCCACCAAGCTGGTCGAATTCCGGGCGTGAGCGTGGCACGGCCCGAGGCACGCCACATCAGCGCAACCCGAGAGCCCGAAGATCACCGCCATCCCGAAGATCACTGTCATCCCGAAGATCAAGCGCATGGATACTCCCGTTTTGTGTCCGTGCGCTAACTTAGATAACGAGTGCTGCCATACGCCACCATTTCCGCCGCGGACGCTCCAAGCAGGTCAGGGTATCGCTACGTGATACCTTCTGGGGATCCTACCCGACACGGGGTGCCTCACATGGCGCAGCGCTCACTCATCATTTCGGAATTGAAACGATCACTGCGGCAGCAGGGATTGACGTACGCAGCCGTCGCCAAGAAGCTGAATTTGAGCGTCGCCAGCGTAAAGCGATTGTTTTCGGTCGGCGATCTGTCGCTCGAACGCGTGGATCTGATCTGCGAATTGGTGCAAACGGAACTCGCCGATCTATTGGCACGAGCGCGCGAGCGCCCGGCGACGAATCAGCTCACGCTGGCGCAGGAACAACAGATCGTCGCCGACCCCAAGCTGTTCCTGATTGCCTGGCTCCTCATCAATCGCATGTCGCTCGAGGATATCGCGCGTTCTTATAGGTTCACCGAGCGGGAGGTGTTGAGGTTTTTTCTCAAGTTGGACCGACTGAAAGTCATCGAACTGCAGCCGGGAAACCGTGTAAAGCTGTTGGTGAACAGGCATTTCAGCTGGCGTCCCGGCGGACCCGTGCAGCGTCTCATCCACGAGAAAATTCTGCGTGAATTCACCTCCAGTCACTTCATCGGACCGCACGAAGAGTTTCTTTTCCACGGCGCTGAAGTGTCGGACGCGGCTTTCGATCAATTGAGGCGGGTGCTCAAAAGCGCGGTTCGGCAGTGTGCCGACGTGATCGATGAGGACCGGGGGCCACGGGTGGATCGTCGCGGAGCGGCCTTCGTTCTGGCGCTCAGGCACTGGAATTACAGTGGATTTAAAGAGTTCCAGCGCGCAGCGCCGGCCGGAAACTAAGCCCGGTGCAGGCGCTTGCCCTCGAGCCATTGCCACGAGAGAAGAAACGGCACCCCCCAGATCACTTCCCGCATCCGCTTGATCATCGCCACCGCCAGCGCCATCTCGCTGCTGATCCCGACGACGTGGCCGAATATGATCAGGCCTGCCTCCTGGACGCCCAGGCCGGCCGGTACGATGAAGGCTATATGGCGCACCGCCTGGGTCATGCTTTCGAGCACCAGCGCCGCATCGATGCCGATGGGATGCTCGAATAGCCGGAGCGCAAACCAGATTTCCAGGGACCCGGAGAGCAGCGCAACCAGCTGCAGAGAGCCCGCAATCAACAATCCGCGTGGGCGGCGCAAGGAAGCGCGAATCTCGTGATCCAAGGAGGCCGCTCCCTTCGAGGCCGCGCTCTCGCCCGCGATGGAATGAATGAACGCCTTCAACCGCTCCAGAACCGCGCCGTTTCGCAACAGCATCAACACGACGACCGGAACGGGCAGGCTGAGCAGGAACACGCTCAGCACGCGGTGAAATTCATGGCTACGCGTGCCATATTCCGCCAGCAGCATCAGGCCTATGGCGGTGAACAGATAGATCACGATCAAGGTCAGGACGATTTCGATGATCACGCTCGCCGCCGCCGCCGCCCCTGCGATGCCGCGCCAGCGCAGAATACGTACGCCGACGAGGCTTCCGCCCACGCTGGCGACCGGCAGCAGCCGATCCACGGCGTCGCGTACCGCGGTCGCCCAAAAGAAATAACCGAGCCCCGCGCGGCGGGCTGCTTCATCAGGACGCAAGAGGGCCAGCCAGCCGATCGCATACAGGAGGAAAAACAGCGCGCGATAAGGCAGGACCCAGAGCAACGACAGGCCGCCCAATTCGAGGGCGTGGGCCATGGCCGTAAAATCGGCGTGCACGGCGATGCCGATCAGCAAGGCCACGCCGAGAAGGCCTCCGAGATAAACCGCGACTTTCACGGCATCGGGTGCATGACGCCGTCCGCGTCTACATCGAATTCTTGATTACGCCAAGCGATGCGGGAGGTGAACAGGCTGCGGCACCATGCCCAAAAAAGCAACAGATCGGAGAACGGCAAGAGCCACAGGTCCGACAGGATGGGTTGCCCGTGTCTGATCCGCGGCCCGACATGCAGGGCGACGCGTGCGATCAAGCAGCCGCCGAAAAGCCCCCAGGCCGCGGGTGAAGTCGCCGGCGCGGCGGCCACCACCAAAGCGATGCCGAGCAGCGCCAGCGGAAGGCTGAACGTCAGGAATAATCCGGCAAAGCTCCGCGGCCGAAGTGCCCGGATCGTGCGCATCCATCGCAGCTCGTGACTCATCATGGATCGAAGGTCGGTCTCGTGGTGTTCGCCCTCGACCAAGTAGGGCGACAGCTCTATCTTCAAGTTCAATCCGCGAACGAACTGCCCCAGGCGATGGTCTTCAGCCAGTTGATTGGCGAGCACTTGGAGCCCTCCGATCGTCCGCAGCGTCGACTGCCGAATGCACAATGTTTGCCCGGAAACGTAACCCCGATACCCGAGCATCCAGCTGAGCAGGACCATGGGCATGTACCAATCGTTGACGTACATGGCTCCCAGACGGGACCAAATGCCGCTCGTGGGGATTGCGCGATAAAGGCAGGTGACGAGGCCGACCTCGCGATCCCGCAGCGGCGCCGTCACCGTCGACAGGTAATCGGCGCGCACGAGCGCATCGCTATCCGCCATCACCAACAGCTCGTGATCGGCGTGCGGCAGCATATTGATCAAATTGCTGACCTTGCGGTTGCTGCCATGAAGCTTCGGGTCGATGATCAACTTGATAGGCAGCGACGCGAACTCCGCGATCAGGCGCTCGACGATGGGGCATGCCGGATCGGCCGCGTCGCGCACGCCGAATATGATCTCGAAATACGGATAGTTCTGGGTACAAAACGAGCGCAGGTTCCCGTAGAGCCCGGGCTCCGCCCCGCACAGCGGCTTCAGAATGGTCACGGGCGGCTTGGTCTGCGATGAATCCGGCAGCCCGCCCCTGTGTCCCGCCATTGCCGCCAGAGCAGCCAGGACGATGTATCCCGCCGCGGCGATCAAGCTGACGAATCCAAGGGGAACCATGAGGGGGTGCATGGGGATGCAATGCTAGCAGATAAGCGCTACACTAATCGCCTCTCCACCGCGGTCAATTGCCGTCTTTGCGACCGTGGCGCGGCCACCAGCGCTCGAGCAGCGCCGCCGCCCATTCCTTGCCGCCGAGACCGAACGCCAGCGCGAGCGCCAGCACGATGCCGCCCAAGATGACGAGAAACGTCCGCTGGACGATGTCGCCGCCGACCTCCACTTGACTCAACGCGATCATGATCACGAAAGCCATGATGAGATATTGAGCGAGCTTACCCAATAGATCCGCATCCGGAATGCGCGCTTCCACGCAATAGGTCGTGACCGCGCTGCCGACGAAACGGGCGAAATACGATCCGAACACCAGCGCCAGCATGGCGACCAGCAATTTCGGCGCGAACAGCACCATCTGATGCAGCACATCGGTGACGTGCGTCAGACCGAGCGTATTGAAGGCGCTCATCAGCGCAGCCAATATCACCAGCCAATAGGCGAACAGACCGAACAAGGTCGTGGTATCGCCGCTCAATCCTCCCTGCTGCAGAAAATGGTCGGTGCCCGCACGCTCGGTCAGCACGTTGAAATTGATGGCGCGCAACCCCCGTTCGACGGCGAAGCGAATCGCCTTGGCGATCAGCCAGCCGGCCAGAATGATCGCGGCCGCCATGGTCACCCGGGGAAGGAACAGCGCAATCTGGTGCAGGAACTCTCGCGCGGCATCCGGCAATACATCAAGACTTTGCATGAATACCTCCGGGGCGTGCGAAGCGCATCGCCCGATCAATCATGTCACGCCCCACTCTAGAATGCCCTGCAAGGGTATGCCCGCCCAAGCGGGGCGGTTGCCGATTTCGTAACGCAGCTCGTACAGCGCCTTCTCCAACTCGAACAACCCGAGCAGACCGGTTCCCGGCATGAGTCCATCGTACAGTGCGGCGCCGCGGACGGCGGCATCGTAGGCGGACAGGAAGGCCGACCTCACGTCGACCGCCCAGCTGCGCGCAAGCGGCGCGAGCTTGGCAAGCTCGACTTCGCTGTGCACGACGTTTCTGAGCGCGCTGTGTTCGACGTAGCTGAACGAGCGCAACATTCCGGCGAGGTCGCGCAGCGGCGATTGCTTCGCGCGCCGCTCCTCGAGGCTGTGGCCGGGCTCGCCCTCGAAGTCGATGAGAATGAAGTCGTTGCGGGTCAATAAAACCTGTCCGAGATGATAGTCGCCGTGGATGCGGATCTTCGTCCCCTTGGGCTCGGAGGCGATGCAGGTTGCGATGCGCTTGAGAATCTCGTCGCGGGCCGCGAGGAGGGCATTGGCCTTCTCCCGATCCGGCGCCGTGAGCTCGTTCAAGTGGGCTTTCAGCAAGCCGAGCGCGTTCTTCGCCTCCTCCGTGGCGCGCTGCTTGTACGCCTCGAGATCCGCGTGCGCGATCGGCTGGGGCTCGAATGCGGCGTCCTTCGTCGGCGTGGCCAATGCCCGATGCAGTTCCGCGGTGCGAACCGCGAGCACCCGGATCATCGCCAGATAGCCCTCGTGCAAGTTCGCGGCAGGCACGTCGGCGGCGGGGGCCGTCCGGTGCTCTTCGAGATGGCGCCGCAGGTACTCGAGCGACCACGTCCAACCGTCGCCTTGATTCGCGACGTAGGCCTGAAGCATCGCGAGGAGGCACGGCTCGCCGTCCTTGTCCCGGTATTGCAGGACGCCGGCGAGCGGCGCGCAATTGGCGAAATGCACGGTATCAGTGAGATACATGCCCATCTCGAGCTCAGGGCTCGCGCCGGCGCGAAGCCTTCTGTAGCCCTTGAGAATGAGGCGCTCCCCGAGAACCACGATCGTGTTGGAACTCGACCCCTGCGGGCGCGCGGCGGGGAGCGAGCGGGGATCATCCCCGGCGAGGCGGTGGAAGGCGGCGGTGGGGCTAAACTCCAGCTTACCCTGCGCGGTCGCGATCTCGCGCGGCTGCGCCATCGCGGCGACCAGCGCCCGGCAAAACACCTCGTCGGCGAACGCGTCGCCCAGCACACCGACGCTGGATTGCTGCCGAATCCTGGCGATGGCGGCCGTCGAGAGGTTGCGCACGCGCTCCTCGTCCCGCTCCTCCCAGGCGAGCGCCAGCGGCATGAAGTAACCGTGCGTCTCGCCGCCCGCGGTGACATCCAAGAGGGCGACGACCCAGCTCGATTTGCCCTCCTGCCACACCACGTGATCGGCGATGCGCGCGCGCTCGATGGGCGTGCCCTTGGAGGCGTACCAGCGCTGTGTCTCGATGAAGCGCGGCAGGGTATCGGTCTCCAACTGCGCACGGGTCTTCTCCGCCATGCCGATCCGCCAGGGCACCACGCGGTCGCGGAACAAGCTGCTCCAGCCGTCGAACAGCACGAGAACCGGGCGCTCGTCCAGTGAGAGGACCTGCTCGTGCCAGGACGGCGCCTCCGCGTCCTTGGTCAACTTGAACCAATAAAAGCCGTAGCCGGACAGCGTCAGCAGATAGGGCAGATCGCCGATCGGCGGGAACGTCGTGCGGCCCAGCACCTCCACGGGGACGCGCCCCTTGAATTCCGGCAGGTTGAGCTCCACCGGTTGGGCGGAGCGCGACAGGTTGGCCACGCAAAGAACGCTGTCGTCGCCGTATTCGCGAAGATAAGCCAGGATCTTGCGGTTGCCGGGGCGCAGGAAGCGGCGTGTTCCGCGCCCGAACGCCTGGCTATTCTTACGCACCGCGAGCATGCGCTTGGTCCAGGAGAGGAGTGAGCTCGGGTCGCGGGATTGCGCCTCCACGTTGACCGACGGGTAGCCATAAATCGGATCCATGATCGGCGGCAGATACAGCTGCTGCGGATCGGCGCGGGAGAACCCGGCATTGCGATCCGGGCTCCACTGCATGGGCGTGCGGACGCCGTTGCGATCCCCGATGAATACGTTGTCGCCCATGCCGATCTCATCGCCATAGTAGACGATCGGCGATCCGGGCATCGACAAGAGCAGGCTGTTCATCAGCTTGATGCGGTCGCGATCGTTCTCCATCAGGGGCGCGAGGCGCCGCCGGATCCCCAGGTTGATGCGCGCCCGCACGTCCGAGGCGTACGTCGTGTACATGTAGTCGCGCTCCTTGCTCGTAACCATTTCCAAGGTCAACTCGTCGTGATTGCGCAGAAAGATCGCCCACTGACAGCTATCGGGAATGTCGGGCGTCTGCTGCATGATCTCGGATATGGGGTAGCGGTCCTCCTGCGCGATGGACATGTAGATCCGCGGCATCAGCGGAAAGTGATAGGCCATGTGGCATTCATCGCCGTCGCCGAAGTACTCGCGTACGTCTTCCGGCCACTGGTTCGCCTCGGCGAGAAGGAAGCGATTCTTGTAGTTGGCGTCGATCGCCGCACGCAGCCGCTTGATGACATCGTGCGTCTCGCGCAGATTCTCGTTATTCGTGCCCTCGCGCTCCACGAGATACGGAATGGCGTCCAAGCGGAAGCCGTCCACGCCCATATCGAGCCAGAAGCGCATGATCTCGAGCACCGCGCTCATGACCCGCGGATTGTCGAAGTTCAGGTCCGGCTGGTGGCTGAAGAACCGATGCCAGTAATATTGCCTGGCGACCGGATCGAAGGTCCAGTTGGAGGTCTCGGTGTCGAGGAAGATGATGCGCGTGCCGAGGTACTTTTGGTCGGTGTCGCTCCACACGTAGAATTCCCGCTCGGGCGACCCGGGAGGCGCCCTGCGAGCCGCTTGGAACCAGGGGTGCTGGTCGGAGGTGTGATTGATGACCAGCTCGGTCACGACCTTCAATCCGAGGCCGTGCGCCGCGCGCAGCATGACCCGAAAATCATCGAGCGTTCCGTACTGCGGGTGCACGTTCTTGTAGTCGGCAATATCGTAGCCGTCGTCCTTGAGCGGCGACGGATAGAACGGCATGAGCCAGATGGTGTTGACACCCAGATCGCGGATGTAGCCGAGCTTGGACGTCAAGCCTTGAAAGTCGCCTATGCCGTCGCCGTTGGAATCCAGGAAGGACTTGACGTTCAGCTGATAGATGACCGCGTCCTTGTACCAGAGCGGATCGTCGACACCGAGCCCGGACAGCGTCGCGGGATCGAGGACAGGAGGTGCACCGTCGTTCATGAAGGCCTCGTGTCTTACACGAAGTAGTCGAAATCATGCTCGCTGCGCAGGTGCCGGCGCAACACGAATACGTGCGCCGGCAGGCGCGCCGGATCGAGCATTACGAAATTTCGGCCGCCGCGCCACTGGTAGCGCTGCTCGCTCAGGACGTCATGTACCTGGTAGGGCCTGGCCGGGTCGAGACCGATCGCCTCGAGATCCAGTTCCACCCAACCCGATTGGACGTGGTGCGGATCCAGGTTGACGATCGTGAGCACGATGTTGCCGCTCGCCCCGTCGCTTTTGAGGTAGGCGATGAGCGAGTCGTTGTCCACTTCGCAGAACTGCAGCGAGCGGTCCGATTGCAGTGCGACGTTCTCGCGGCGTGCGCGGTTCATCCGCGCGATCAGTGAGCGCAGGCTGTCGGGCCGATCGAGGCGCCAGTGGCGAAGCTGGTACTTCTCGGAGTCCAGATACTCCTCGCTGCCCGGCTCGCGCGCGGCGCTCTCCATGAGCTCGAAAGTCGGCCCGTAGATCCCATAGTTGGCGGAGAGCGTCGCCGCCAGAATGAGCCTCGCCGCAAACACGGCGCGGAGCCCGGATTGAAGCGTTTCCTGCAGAATGTCGGGCGTGTTCGGCCAGACATTGGGGCGGAAGTACTGCCGTCCGGGCCCTTGCGCCAGCTCCGTAAAGTACTCGGTCAACTCCCGCTTGGTGTTGCGCCAGGTGAAATAGGTGTAGGACTGGGTGAAGCCGAGCTTCGCCAGGCGGTGCATCACCTTCGGCCGGGTAAAGGCTTCAGCCAGGAAGATCACATCCGGGGTTGCACGCCGGATCTCGTCGATGACCCATTCCCAGAACGCAAATGCCTTGGTGTGCGGATTGTCGACGCGGAAGATCCTCACACCCTGCTCGACCCAGAACTCGATCACGCTCTTGAGTTCTTCCCAGAGCGCGCGCCAGTCGTCGGTCTCGAAATCGAACGGGTAGATGTCCTGGTACTTTTTCGGAGGATTCTCCGCATACTGCACGCTGCCATCGGGGCGGTGCTTGAACCAGCCGGGATGCTCATGCACGTACGGGTGGTCCGGAGCGCACTGGAACGCCAAGTCGAGGGCGATCTCCAAACCGAGGCTGCGCGCCCGCACGATGAGGCTCTTGAAATCCTCCAAGGACCCCAGTTCCGGCAAAATCTGCTTGTGCCCGCCCTCGGCGGAGCCGATGGCCCAGGGGCTGCCGACATCGCCGGGCCTTGCCGCAAGCGCGTTGTTGGCGCCCTTGCGGTTGACGCGGCCGATGGGTTGGATCGGCGGGAAGTAAAGTACGTCGAAGCCCATCTCGGCGACGTACGGGAGCCGCGCCTCGACGTCTTTGAAATTGCCGTGGCGGGTCGGCTCCGAGGCGGCGGAGCGCGGAAACAATTCGTACCAGCTCGAGAACTCCGCGCGCTTGCGATTCACCGCAACGTCGAGCGAGGCGGCAGCCGCGAACCGTCGATCGGGATAGCGCGCGACCAGGCTGGCCCGCGCCGGATCGAGCGCGAGCGCTTTGAGAGAGGCCGTGTCCGACGCGCCGACCGAATGGTCCTTCGCCCGATCGCGCAGCAGCGAGGCCCACTCGGCAAGTGTGGCGGCGTCGTTTTCCCGAGCTCGTGCGGCGGCCTCGAGCGCGAGCGCGGCGCCGACCTCGAGCGCCGCCCGCACGTCGGCGAGGTCCTCGCGCCGCTCCAGCTCCGCGCGCCACGACTCGAAGTGATCCACCCAGGCGGATATCTCGCACCGGTAGCGGCCCGGCGCGGGAGGGGTGAATTCGGCGGTCCACACGTCATTGCCCTGTGCCGACAGATCCGTCTCCTGCGGCGACGCTGCGGAGCCCGCGAGCGCCCGCCAGTGCATCGACACCCGCAGCCTGTCGTGCCCATCGGCGAAGCAATGGGCCTCGATGCGTACCGGCTCGCCCGCGATGCGCTTGGCGGGGAAGCGTCCGCAGTCGACGGTGGGCGAGAGGAAGTCGATGATGGCGCGGGTTCGGCCGTCGCGATGCGGCTGCGCCTCCATCGGCCGGCGAGGTTCCTTGGCCTCGCCGCCGCGCGGTCCCACTCTGCCTCGCCGTTCAGCCATGAGGCTCCCAACGCAGCATGATGGTCGAGAGCGGCGGCAGCGTGAGGTTCACCGACTCGACCCGGCCGTGAGTGGTGACGGGAACCGACTCCACCGCGCCGAGATTTCCCCAGCCAGCGCCACCGTACTCACGCGCATCGCTGTTCAAGATCTCGCGCCAGACGCCGCGTTTTGGAACGCCGATCAGAAAATTGGTGCGCGGAACCGGCGTGAAATTGCAGACCACGAGCACGGGCGGAGCATCGCCGCCGCCCTTGCGTAAAAATGCGATCACGCTCGCCTCCGCATTATCCACGTCCAGCCATTCGAATCCGTCCGGCGAAAAATCGATCCGGTGCAAGGCGGGCTCGCTCCGGTATACGCGGTTCAGATCGCTCACCCAACGCTGCACGCCGGCGTGCTCCGGGAGCCCGGTGACCCACCACTCGAGTTCGCCTTCGTGAGTCCATTCGCGTCGCTGGCCGAACTCCCCGCCCATGAACAAGAGCTTCTTGCCCGGATGGCCCCACATGTAGCCGAATAGCGCGCGGAGATTCGCGAACTGCTGCCAGCCATCGCCCGGCATCTTGCCGATGAGCGAGCCTTTGCCGTACACGACCTCGTCGTGCGACAGCGGCAATACGAAGTTCTCGTTGAAGGCATAGATCAACGAAAACGTCAGCTGTCCGTGGTGATAGCGCCGATACAGCGGGTCTTGCTGCATGTATTTCAGCGTGTCGTGCATCCAGCCCATGTTCCATTTCAGGCCGAAGCCGAGGCCGCCCATATCGGTGGGACGCGACACCATCGGCCAGGCGGTCGATTCCTCGGCGATCGTCGTCGTGTCCGGATGATCCCGGTACACCGCGCGGTTCAAGGCGCGCAGGAACTCGATGGCCTCGAGGTTTTCACGGCCGCCGAAGCGATTCGGTATCCATTCGCCCTCCTTGCGCGCGTAGTCGAGGTAGAGCATGGAGGCGACCGCATCGACCCGCAGTCCGTCGATATGGTAATGCTTCAGCCAGAACAGCGCGGACGAAACCAGGAAGCTGCGGACTTCGTTGCGGCCGTAGTTGAAGATGGCGGAGTTCCACTCCGGATGAAAGCCTTGGCGCGAGTCGGAATGTTCGTAGAGATGCGTGCCGTCGAAATAGATCAAGCCGTGCGCGTCGGTGGGAAAGTGCGAGGGTACCCAGTCCAGGATCACCCCGATGCCCCTTTGGTGCAGGTGATCGACGAAGTACATGAGGTCCTGCGGCGTGCCGTAGCGCGCCGACGCCGCGAAATATCCCGTGGTCTGGTAGCCCCAGGAACCGTAGAACGGATGTTCGGTGACCGGCATCAGCTCCACGTGTGTGAACCCGAGATTCACCACGTAGTCGGCGAGCTCGTGGGCGATATCGCGATAATTGGGCAATTGCCCGTTCTTGCGCCTCCAAGATCCGAGATGCAGCTCGTAGATGGACATCGGGGCGTCGAGGCCGTTGCGGGCGCCGCGCGTTTCCATCCACTTCGCATCCTGCCAGCCCCACTCGAGCGACCACACCCTCGAGCCGGTGGCGGGTGCGAGCTCCGAGTAGAAGCCGATGGGATCCGCCTTGTCTCCGGAGTAATCGTTGACCGCCGAGGTGATGCGATATTTGTACGCCTGCCCGCGCTGTGCGGCCGGGACGGTGCATTCCCAGATGCCGGATCCGTCCCCGCGCCGAGCGAGAGCGTCCTCTTGCGCCCCCCAGCCGTTCCAGTCGCCGATGACCGAAACCTTGGCCGCGTTCGGCGCCCAGACGCCGAACGCGGCCCCGCCGTGGTCGAGCAGGTGACACCCGAGCTTGGCATAAAGCTCGCCGTGGCTTCCCTCTTTGAACAGGTAGATGTCGTGCTCGGTCAACAAAGTGATCAGCTCCCAAAAAACATAGGGTCTCGGAGCATAGGGGCCCTCATCCTCCCGAGATGTAAGCCGCCGGGGGGGGTCCCTGTAGGACTTTAGCCGAGGCCGGGCGAGCGAAGTAGCCGATCTGCGGCCAATGTGCCTGATTGAAGCGCTGCGTGGACCGTGCCCCAATGGCCGGTGGCATCGGTGTGCTCGCCGGCGAAATACAGAGTGTCCTCGACGGGACGAGTCATCCGTTCGGGTGCGTCCATGGCGCCCGCGGGGACATAGCTGTATGCGCCGCCGGCATACGGATCGGTCGACCAATCGTGCGTGTGCCAGCTCGACAGCAATCCCTCGAGCTCGGACCGAGGGCGGTTGAATACCTTGGCGAGCGTCGCCAGACACACGCTCAATACGTCCGCCTTAGCGCCTTCCGGGCCCGCAACTCGCTCCAGGGAAGCGGCTTTCGGGCCGCCGGCCCAGCCGGTGATGATGGGGGCGCCGTTGGGCATGGGGGTCCACCAGGTCGGGGGCGTCTCCGACGGCGTGAACAGAAAGCTCATATTGTCCGGCCAGAGCTTGGCGGCGAAGACGAGCACCACCCGCCGGGCGGGGCCCATCGCCAGCCGGTCGGCCTGTCTCAAGATCTCGGTCGGAGCAGGCTCGAATCGAATGCTGCCCGCCTGCAGCACACCCAAGGGAACGGTGATGAGCGCGCGCCGCGCGTGAATTCGCCGCTCCGGAGCGCGCGCGGCGCGTGCCAGCACTGCAACCGATCCCCGGCTCCACTCGACGCGCCGGACCGGTGTTTCCAGCTCGAGCGTCCCACCGGCCCGCGCGAACTCGGAGGCCAGGAATTCAGTTACCGCGGCGTAACCCGCGGTGACACGGAACAGCCGGTCCGCCTCGATGGCATCCTCCGCGCGCTGCTGCTTGGCGAGCGAGGCGATGCCGATGCGATGCTGGTCCGCCGCGTTGAACCCCTCGACGTACGTTGCCGCGGCTTTGGCGGCGTCCGGCTCCGTGGGGTTCGACCGCAGGTACTGCTCGAACGTCAGGTCGGTTCCTTCGGGCTGCCGTGCCAGCCATTCCGTCATGTCGTCGAGGACACGATGAGCGTGGTTCGGCAGATCGCCCCGGGCGCTCCGGCGCCCCCCCTCATACATGAGCTCGGAGCCTTCGATTTCGTAAGTGGACAGGCTGGCCTCGCGAATCAGCCCCCAGAGTGCGGGGGGCTGGCCATGTATGAATTCCGCGCCGAGTTCGATGGGGATGCTCGGCGCCACATGACGGGTATGGATTCGACCGCCCACCCGATCGCGTGCTTCGATGATCGCCACGCGCCGTCCCGCACGCGCGAGCAGCCGGCCGGCCGCAAGGCCCGCGATTCCCGCGCCGATGATCGCCACATCGAAAGGATCTTTCATAGTCCGGTATCATTTTGACACATGCACATCGTTCGACAGTCCTCGTTCGTCGCGGTGCCTTGGAAGAACGGCGGCGGCGTCACTCACGAAGCCCTTCGGGTGCCGCCTGACGCCGATGCGTTCGATTGGCGGGTCAGCGTCGCCCGGATCGACGCTTCCGGCCCCTTCTCGGATTTCGCCGCCTACCACCGTTTCATGGTGCTGCTGAAGGGCGCAGGCGCGGTGCTGAAATTCTCGAGCGGCCCGGGGGCCGCGGTGGCCGGCGGACCGCGGCCGCGGGCGCGCGAACTGCGCAGAGTCGGCGACCTGGCGGAATTCGACGGCGGCCTGGCCACGCAGTGCGACCTCGTGGATGGACCCTGTGTGGATTTGAACCTCATGGTATCGAAGGCGCTGCCTCCCGCGCGGGCTCGCGTGCAGGCGTTGCGGGAGGCGCGTTCCCTCAGTGTCGGCAACGCTCAATCGATGCTGGTGTTCGCCATCGATGCGGCGGTGGAGCTGAGGTCCGATGGAGGCACGAGCGTGCTCGAGCCCTGGGACCTCGCGCTACTCGCGGGCGGCGACCGGAACGTGCATGTCGCGGCCGCCGGCGGCGCGGCCGGAGCGGTCAACGTATTCCTGGCGGAGCTGCCGGCGGGGTAACGGCGCCGGCGGCGCGTTGCCCGTCGACCCTTACTTGTGCGTGGAGAGCAGCAAGCTGGTTTCCGTGTTCGAGATTCCGTCGATGAGGCGGATCCGGCCCAACACCCGATCGACGGCCTCGAGGCTATCGGTACGCAGCTCGGCGACGATGTCCCAACGCCCATTCGTGGTGTGCAATGCGCATACCGCCGGATCGCCCCGTAGCGCCTTCAGCACCTCGTCGGTCCGATTGCCCTCCACGGCCACGGTCATCAGCGCCCGAACGCTCTGATCCTCAGCGGAGCTCTTGAGGCGCACCGTGTAGCCGAGCACGATGCCGTCGGCTTCCAGGCGAGCGATGCGGTTCTGCACCGTACCCCGCGAGACCCCGACCGCCTTCGCCATGGCGGCAACCGTCATGCGCGCATCGTTGCGCAGCAAGGAGAGGAGATGTCGGTCGGTATTGTCCACAAAATGACATTTATCGCTGTCAATATGCGCGACTATATGCGCTTTATTGACATTTTTCTGTCTTTTAATTAGCGGACGCCGGCATCACACTGCGGCTCGGTACGGGGGAGAACATCATGGTCAGCTATATCGGCACGGCGCGCGTCAGTGAATTGGTTTCCCGGGCGGGGCTCGCCCGCTTCATCGAGACGCTGGCGGGAGAGATCGAGGCGGATTATTTGCGCTGGGGCGACTTCGAGAAATCGGCGCGGCATGCCATCCACTCCGCCGCCGGCGTCATCGAGTTGATGCCGACCAGCGACGGGCGCCTGTATTCGTTCAAGTACGTGAACGGCCATCCGAGCAACACCGCCGCCGGCCTGCTCACGGTCACCGCGTTCGGCGTGCTGGCCGATGTGGCCACCGGGTACCCCATGCTGCTCTCCGAAATGACTTTCGTCACGGCGCTGCGAACCGCCGCGATCTCGGCGCTGGCCGCCCGCAGATTGAGCCGCGCCGGCAGCCGGGTGATGGCCCTCATCGGCAATGGGGCTCAAAGCGAGTTCCAGGCGATCGCCTTTCACCACATGCTCGGCATCCGCGAACTTCGGCTGTTCGATACCGACCCCGAGGCCACCGCCAAGCTCAAGCTCAATCTCGAGGCCGAAGGACTGGCGGGTCTCAAGGTGATCGCCTGCGCCAGCACGCGCGAGGCGGTTCGCGGCGCGGACATCGTGACCACGGTGACGGCGGACAAGCGCAACGCGCTGATACTGACGCCCGACATGATCGAGCCGGGAATGCACTTGAATGCGGTCGGCGGCGACTGTCCGGGCAAGACGGAGCTGCACGCCGATATTCTGCGCTCCCCGCGCGCGCGCATCGTCGTGGAATTCGAGCCCCAGGCGCGAATCGAGGGAGAAATCCAGCAGCTGGCGTCATCCGAGGGCGTAATCGAACTCGCCGACGTATTCTCAGGCAAGCACCTCGGGCGGACGGATGATCGCGACGTGACGATCTTCGATTCGGTGGGCTTCGCCTTGAACGATTTTTCCGCGCTTCGGTATTTGGAGCGATTGAACCGCGAGCAGAGCGGGGGCAAGGTCATCGACCTCATCCCGGAGCTCGACGATCCGAAGGATCTGTACGGCGAGCTGAAGCTCGGCAAGGCACGCGGGCGTCGAGAGACCCGCCACAAGTCCGGTGTACGGGAGTTCTCCGTATGAGCAAACCGGTCGTTGGCCCGTCCGGCAGCCGCGCATCGCTTCCGCGGCTGGCAAGTCTCATCGGCGCGCCCACGGATGTTGGCGCGAGCGACCGCGGGGCCTCGATGGGTCCGGAAGCGCTGCGCGTCGCGGGGCTGCATGCGGCGCTGCAAGCGCGCGGTTTGCAGGTCGTGGATTGCGGCAATGTCGGCGGCCCGCCGAACCCCGGATTTCAGCGGCTCGACGGCTATCGGAATTTGCGCGAGGTGGCGGCCTGGAATCGCGAGCTGCACACGGCGGTGCATCGGGAGCTGGAAGCTTCCCGGCTGCCGATTCTGCTCGGCGGGGATCACAGCCTGTCGATCGGCTCCATTTCGGCGGTCGCGCGGTATTGCCGCGCAAGGCATCGGCCGCTGCGGGTGTTGTGGCTCGACGCGCACGCGGACTTCAACACGCGCGAGCTGAGCCCGAGCGGGAGCTTGCACGGCATGCCGGTCGCCTGTCTCTGCGGCTTCGGGCCGCCCGAGCTTCATCTCGGGGGCGCCACGCCCGCCATCGAGCCGCAGTGGGTCCGGCAAGTGGGCATCCGCAGCGTCGATCCCGGCGAGCGGCGATTCGTTCACGAACAGGAGCTGCCGGTGTTCGACATGCGCTCCATCGACGAGATGGGTGTGCGCCGGGTGATGGAGCTCGCGCTCGACGGACTCACTCCCGACACTCACGTCCACGTCAGCTTCGATGTCGACTTCCTCGACCCGGAAATCGCGCCCGGTGTCGGCACGACCGTCGCAGGCGGCATGACCTACCGGGAGGCGCAGCTCTGCATGGAGATGATCGCCGATACCGGGCTGATCGGCTCGCTGGACATCATGGAGCTGAATCCTGCGCTCGACGTGCGCAACAAGACCGCGGCGCTGGCCGTGGATCTGGTCGAATCGCTGTTCGGCAAGAGTACCTTGATGCGGCTGCCCGGACGGTCCTCGAGCGGCTGGACGCGCACCGACAACCAGAGCGCGCGGGCGGGGCTCGAACACGCCTAGCCGTGCAGCCTGCGGCCCGGTCGCCCCCTGCTGGTTTTCGCGCTTATCCTTGCCGATACTATCGCCGCCCCGCGCCGCATGACGCCGCGTCTTCCGAGGACATTCCCCATGGCCGCCGATCCGCATGACTTTTCTCCGCTGCAGTCCGACGCGCGCGCAGCGGCCCGCGAGCACGCCCTGTGGGCCGAGGAGCGGGCGGTCGAGCGGCTGCTGCACGAACTGGAGCTCACGGGCGGGGCGCGTCATCGTGCGGTATCGCTGGGCGTGGCGCTGGTCGAGGGGGCGCGCGCGCGTCGCGACGAACGGCCGTTCCTCGATGCATTCCTGCAGGAGTTCGGGCTGTCGAACCAGGAGGGCATCGCGCTCATGTGCATCGCCGAGGCGCTCTTGCGAATCCCGGACGACGCCACGGCGGACCGGCTGATTGCGGAACAGCTGGCGACCGGGGACTGGTCATCGCACGCGGGCAAGTCCGAGTCTCTGTTCGTCAACGCCTCGACCTGGGGCCTCATGCTGACGGGGGGCATCCTGGATCTGGATCCGGCGATCAAGGCGGATGCGGCGGGCTGGATGCGGAAGCTGAGCCGCAAGGCGGGCGAGCCGCTCGTGCGCCTCGCGGTGCGCCGTGCGATGCGCATCATCGGGGGCGAGTTCGTCGTGGGCCGCTCCATCGAGGAGGCGCTCGACCGCAGCGCGCGCGAGCCGGAAGTGGCGCTGTGCTCCTTCGACATGCTCGGGGAGGGTGCGCGCACGCTCAAGGATGCGGATCGCTATTTCAAATCGTACGAGCATGCGATCGAGGTGATCGGTGCGCAGGGATCCGGCCGCCGCCCGCACGAGCGCTCCAGCATTTCCATCAAGTTGTCGGCGCTCGAGCCGCGCTATTCGCCGCTGCAGCACGCGCTCGTGATGCGCCGGCTGGTGCCGAAAGCGCTCGAGCTCACGCGCCGCGCGGCCGCTTGCGGCATCCAGCTCACCATCGATGCGGAGGAGGCGGACCGGCTCGATCTGTCTCTCGATGTGATCGAGGCGCTCGCGCGCGACGTCGGCACCCGCGATTGGCCGGGTTTGGGTCTCGCCGTACAGGCGTACTCCAAACGCGCGCCGGATGTCATCGATTGGGTCGCCGCGACCGCGCGCGCGACCGGACGGCGCATGGCGGTGCGGCTGGTGAAAGGGGCCTATTGGGACAGCGAGATCAAGCGCAGCCAGGAGCGCGGACTTCTTGGTTACCCCGTCTACACGCGCAAGGTCACGACCGATGTCTCCTATCTCGCGTGCGCGGGCCAGCTCTTCAAACACACGGACGCGATCTACCCGCAGTTCGCCACCCACAATGCGCACAGCATTGCGGCGGTGCTGCAACTCGCTCCGCCCGGCGCGCCGTACGAGTTTCAACGGCTCCACGGCATGGGTGGTCTCTTGTACGCCGAGGCCGCCCGCCGGATCGCGAATTTTCCGGCGGTGCGCGTGTATGCGCCGGTGGGCGAACATAAGGACTTGCTCGCATACCTGGTACGCCGGCTGCTTGAAAACGGCGCCAATACCTCCTTCGTGAATCGCTTCATGGACGAGGAGGTGCCGGTGACGGACATCGTGCGCGATCCCATCACCGAGCTCGAGCGGCTGGAGACCTATGCGCACCCGCGCCTGCCGCTTCCCGTCGCGCTCTACGCCAATCGGCGCAACTCGATCGGTGTCGATCTCGGCGACCCGCGCGCGCTCGAGACGCTGCGTGCCGGAGTGGCGGCCCGGCGCTCCGCCGAGCATTCGGCGGCGCCCACCGCCGTGCCGGGCATCGGCGGGGCGTCGACGCGCGGGGCGCGGCAGCTGATCACCAATCCTGCCGATCGGCGCGAGACCGTCGGTGTGTCCCGCGATGCCACCGGCGAGGAGATCGCCCGGGCGTTCGATGCGGGCGGCCGGGCGCAGCCTGCCTGGGACGCCCTGGGCGGCGCCGTTCGGGCGGACTGTCTGGATCAAGCGGCGTCGCTCCTCGAGAAGTCGCGCGCGGATTTTTACGAGCTCCTGGTGCGCGAGGCGGGCAAGACCTATGCCGACGCGATCGCCGAAGTTCGCGAAGCGGCCGATTTTTGCCGTTACTATGCGGTGCGCGCCCGGGAGCAGTTCACGCATCCCGTGCGGCTCGAGGGACCGACGGGAGAGCTCAACGAGCTGTCGATGCATGGCAGGGGCGTGTTCGCCTGCATCAGCCCGTGGAATTTTCCGCTGGCGATCTTCGCCGGACAGGTCACCGCGGCCCTCGCCGCCGGAAATGCCGTGGTCGCCAAGCCCGCGGAGCCGACGCCACTCATCGCCGCGCGCTTCGTCGCGCTGCTGCACGAGGCGGGTGTCGCGCCCGAGGCGCTGCATCTCACTCCGTCCCCCGGCCGGGCCTTCGGCGAAGCGGCGTTCGCCCACCCTGCGCTCTCCGGGGTGGCGATGACGGGTTCGACTGCCACGGCACTCGCCATTCAGCGCATGCTGGCCGCGCGCGAGGGCGCCATCGTCCCCCTGATCGCCGAGACCGGCGGATTGAACGCGATGCTGGTCGATTCGACCGCGCTGCCGGAGCAGGTGACGGATGACGTGGTGACCTCCGCTTTCATGAGCGCCGGCCAACGCTGCTCGGCGCTGCGGGTACTGTTCCTGCAAGAGGAGATTGCGGACAGCGTGATCGAGATGATCGCCGGCGCCATGGACGAACTCATCATCGGCGATCCGGCGAATCTTCAAACCGACGTGGGCCCCGTCATCACCGCCGCCGCGCAGGAAGGGCTCACCCGGCACATCGAGCGCATGCGCCGGGAGGCTCGCATTCTCAAAGCGTGCCGCCTCGACGACTCGCATGCCCACGGCAGTTTCGTCGCTCCGCATCTCATCGAGCTCGATCACGCCGGTCAGTTGACCCGGGAGGAGTTCGGCCCCCTGCTGCACGTGGTGCGGTATCGATCCGGCCAGATCGCCCAGGTGCTCGCCGCCATTCGAGCCACCGGCTATGGCCTGACGCTCGGCGTGCAGACCCGCCTCGAGTCTTTCTGGCGAGAGGTATTCGAGGGAATCTCCGTCGGCAACACCTACGTCAATCGCAACATGATCGGTGCCGTGGTCGGCGTGCAGCCGTTCGGCGGCAGCGGCTTGTCCGGCACGGGACCGAAGGCGGGCGGCCCGCATTATCTCGCGCGCTTTGCGAGCGAGCGAACTCTGACCGTCAATACCACGGCGACCGGCGGCAACGCGACGCTCTTGAATCTCGGGACTTGAGTCTCTGAATCTCTCCGCCGCCCGCGATCCGCGCAGCTCATACCTCAAGCTCGTGGGCGGCGATGTCAACGGCTTCCTCGGCCTGGTCGTCGACAATCTCTCGGTGCTTGCGCTGCTCGCGGCATTGCTCATCGGCGCCTTCAAGATGCCGGCCGACATCGTGTTCGACCGCATGTTTCCGGGAACGGCCGTCGGGGTGCTGGTCGGCGATCTCTTCTATGCGTGGCTTGCCGTTCGCCTCGCGCGCCGAAGCGGCCGCCGGGACGTCACGGCCATGCCATTCGGGCTGGACACGCCTTCGAGCATCGGCATGGCGTTGCTCGTGCTGGGTCCGGCGTTCTTGCGCTATCGAGGCCAGGGACTTTCGCCGGCGGACGCAGGAATCGCCACCTGGCATCTGGGCATGGCGGCCACCCTCACCATGGGCGCGCTGAAGCTCGTGCTCGCCTTCGCGGGCCGGCGCGTGCAACGCCTCGTTCCCCAGGCGGGGCTGCTGGGCTCCCTGGCGGGGATCGCCCTCATGATGATCGGATTCCTTCCGCTGGTCGAACTCATGCAGGATCCGGTGGCCGGCTTGTCGACGCTGGGGCTCGTGCTCTACGCGCTGCTTGCCCGAGGGCGTATCCCGCTGCGGATACCCGGCGTGCTGTTCGCCGTGGTGGTTGGGTCGCTCATCCATTACGGCTTCGGTGCGTGGCACATCGCGGGTATGCAGGTCGAGTTGCCGGCGCTGCCCATGCTGCGACTGGCGTGGCCGCATCCCGACGCGGGCGTGCTGCAAGGCTTTCGTGACTTGCCGGCATATCTCCCGCTGATTCTGCCGTTCGCGCTGCTCACCGTGGTCGGAGGCGTCAACAACACCGAAAGCGCCAAAGTCGCGGGAGACGACTACGATGTCCGCGGAATTTTGTTGGGGGAAGCCGCCGCGACCTTGATCGCGGGCCTGGCCGGCGGCATAGCGCAAACGACGCCCTACATAGGTCACTCGGCTTACAAGCGAATGGGGGCCCGCGCCGGCTACGTCGTGCTGACGGGGCTCTTCATCGGCATCGGCGGCATCGTGGGCTATGTATCCAACCTGATCGAGCTCATCCCGATCGCGGTACTCGCGCCGGTGATGGTGTTCGTCGCCATGGACATCACGGTGCAGGCCTTCCAAGCGGTTCCGTCACGCCACGCCGGCGCCGTCGCCCTGAGCTTCTTTCCTTCGATCGCGCGCCTGCTGAGCATCGAATTGTCGAAGCCGGAGTTCGTGCCCGCGGACCGCCTGGCTCAGTTGATGGCCCCCTCGGCGCATTCGTCGCTCCCTGCCATCGTCGCCCTCGGCAACGGCTTCATCGTCACGGCCACTCTCTGGGGAGCCTTTGCGGTGGAAATGATCGAGCGCCGCCTGCGCGCGGCGGCGGCCTTCCTGGCGGCCGCCGCCGTTCTCTGCGGCTTCGGCATCATCCATTCCGTGCGCCTCGACGGCAGTTCCTATGCCTTGTGGACGCTGAGCGGCGCCGAGCGCGAGCGGTGTGTTCAGTTATGTCTGGGGTACTTGACGCTGGCGGCCGTGCTCCTGGGCATCGACACGCTGCAGCGCCGCCAGCGTCCCCTCTGAGGCGAGTTCAGGGTTGACTCGACACCTTTGCTGCCTTGGCGTTGGCCTTGGCCGCCTCGTAGTCCGCATCCGCCTGGTCCTTGCAGGCCTGCTGGTCGTGGCCCTGCAGCGTCTCGCATTTCTGTATCGCGACTTTGTGATCCCCGTCGGCCTGGGCGATTGCGACGTTGTAGGCGTCGGCGCTCATATCTTTCTGAGTGTCGCGCTGCGCGTCCGCCACCTTGTCGGCCGCGGATTGATTCGCTGCCGCGATGTCGTGCGCAGCGCTATCGGGCGATTTCGCATTATTGCAACCCGCCAGCACTGCCAGTGCCGCAACGCCGACGTATGTAATGAATAATTGTTTCATCGTACGGTCTCTGTTGTGCACACATTGTGCCGAGCCACTGTGCTTCATTGCGGCGACCCGATCTGTCGGGCTTTGCGGGCAGGACGCGGTAGGAACGCGCCTGTCAGCGACCGCCTACCGAGTACGCAGACGCGGGTGCGTCAGGCGCGCGTCTCCATGATTTCCTTGAAACGCAGCAGGTCGCTGCGAGTTTGCACGGCGGGGTGCTCGCCCGCCGTCGAGCCCGACATTCCGGCAACGAGACTCTCGATGATGCCCGACGCGGCTTCGTAGCGCAGGGTCGCCGTGACTTCGGTTGCGGCAGCATCGGCGCCGGCGCCGGAAGAAGCGGGCGTATCCTTGAATTCCACCCGCCCCGAATATTTGACCGGCGTGTTGCCGGAGGCGGACCAGGCAATCAGGCGGTCGCTCTCATCATCGGTCACGAGGAATTCCCAATCGGCGCTGCTTCCCTCGGAACCGGCCACCGTCCAGATGGAGCTGAGCGAGTCCACTTGCGTGACCTTACGCACCTTTTCCATGAACTTGGGCAGGTTGCTGAAGTCCCTCCAGAACGCGTACAGCTCGTGCCGCGGCCGGGCGATGCGGACGGTATCGACGAATTCCTCGGCTCGCTCATGGTTTGCAGAGTCGATCGGCGGCGACGTAGGTTGCGTAAACATGCGCTTGAAGCATAGGCGGCCCCCGGCGAGCCATGCTGTCGCGGCCACCACCGAACTCCGTGTAGGACGATTCCTGCACGCAACTGATCGAAAGGACGGAGTTACGGGCGATGGAAAAGCCGCTGTGATTCGCAGTGCGTCGAGAAACCCGCGGCGGCGTTCCCGGAAAAAGCGACTTGGCAAAATTCACCCTATGGTTCATGCGGTTATTGCACACCGGTCCTAGCGCCCGTTGACGCACCATGCAACCCCCCTCTCCAGATGATACGGGCGGTAGCCCTGTGCCGCCCGGTGGGCGGCGTGAGGGCCTGCTAATCATGGAACCGCGGACGTTCACCGGCTTTCTGGTGGCCATCGCCGCGGTCATCGTCATTGCCGTCCTCTCGTATGATTCGGTTCGTCAAACCGCGGCGACTTCGCAGAGCCTCACGAGGACGGTGGAGGCACTGGCCCAGCTTCAGGCGATGATCTCGACGCTGAAGGACGCCGAGACCGGCCAGCGCGGCTATCTGCTCACCGGGCAGGAGAGCTACCTCGAGCCTTTCGAGGCCGCCAGGCAGGCGCTGCCGATCGAACTGGCCAACGCCCGATCCCTGGTGGCGGACGAACCTGCCCAAGCTCATCGGCTCGAAAGCCTCACGGTTCTCGCAAGCGAGAAGATGCAGGAGCTCACCGGGACGGTCGACTTGCGCCACGCCGGACAAACGGACGCCGCGATGCAGATAGTGCTGTCCGATCGCGGCAAGAACATCATGGACCGCATTCGGGCGTTGAGCGACGACATGCAGAACGAGGAGCGCCAATTGGTGGGGGAGAGAGCCGCGGAGTGGCGCAAGGCAGCGACATTCTCGTTCGCGATCACCTCCGGCGGGTCGCTCGCGCTGTTGTTCCTGATCGGTCTTGCAGCGGCCATGGCATCCCGCGATTTCAAAGCTCGGCAGCGCGAATCCTGGTTGCGGGCCGGACAGCTCGGGTTGAGCGGCGTGATGCAGGGCGATCTGCCGCTCGAGCGTTTGGGCGACAACGTCGTCCGCTATCTGGCGCAGTATCTGGATGCGCAGGTCGGCGCGCTGTTCATCGCCGAGGGCAGCGCCTATCGGCGTGTCGGCGCCTATGCGCTTCCGGCGGGGGATGCCGCCCTGGTGCGTCCCGGCGACGGGCTCGCGGGACAGGCGGTGAAGAACGGCGATCCGCTGCACGTCCACGATGTGCCGGCCGACTATCTTCCGGTCGCCTCGGGAACGGGCAGGGCGCCGTCGGCGGAATTATTGATCGCGCCGGCGTTCGTCGACGGCCGGGCCTATGCAGTGGCGGAATTCGGCTTCTTCGGCAAGGTCGATCCAGCGAAGCCGCAATTGCTCGCCCGGATCTCGGAGCCGTTGGCCGCTGCGATCCGCGCATCCAGGGACCGCACGCGCCTGGAAGAGCTTCTGCAGGAAACCCAGATGCAGGCCGAGGAGCTGCAAACCCGGGAGGAGGAGCTGCGCGTCAACAACGAGGAACTGGAGGAGCAGTCGAGCGCGCTGCGCGAGTCGCGCACGCAGCTCGAGTCGCAACAGGCGGAGCTCGAGCAGATCAATGTCCAGCTCGAGGAGCAGGCACAGGTGCTCGAGCATCAAAAGGAGGCGCTGCAACAGTCGCACGCCATATTGACCGCGAAAACGGCCGAGCTCCAGCGCGCCAACGACTACAAGAGCGAATTCCTGGCCAATATGAGCCACGAGCTGCGCACGCCGCTGAATTCGACCTTGATTCTCGCGAAGCTCCTGGCCGACAACAAAGAGGGAAATCTCAGCGAGAACCAGGTCAAGTACGCGCAGACCATCTCCTCGGCGGGCAAGGATCTCCTGACTCTCATCAATGACGTGCTTGATCTGTCGAGGATCGAGGCGGGAAAGATCGACGTGGCGCCCGCACCGGTGCGCCTCGCCTCCACGGTCGATTCGCTGATGAAGTTGTTCCAGCCGCAGGCCGCGCAGAAGGGGCTGCAATTCTCGGCGGCCATGGAGCCCGGAACGCCGGACGAGATCCGCACCGATCCTCAGCGGCTCAGCCAGATTCTCAAGAATCTTCTGTCCAACGCGCTGAAATTCACGCAGCAAGGCGAGATCGAGCTGCGTATTTTCAGTGCCGCGCCCGCCACCGTGTCCTTCGCGGTCCGCGATTCAGGTGTCGGAATCGAGCCTCATCAGCACGACGTGATCTTCGAGGCGTTCCGACAGGCCGACGGCAGCATCCATCGCAAATACGGGGGCACCGGTCTCGGATTGTCCATTTCGCGGGATCTAGCGCAACTGCTCGGCGGCACGATCGCGGTTCAGAGCACGCCGGGCAGGGGCAGCACATTCACTCTCACGCTGCCGCTCCAGTACTCCGCCGCCGCTCGCCCGCCGGGCGCGGACAGCGCGGCGGCGACCCAGCCGCCCTCCGCGCATAGGCTCGCCGTCGCGGCGCCTTCATCCACGCTTGGCGCCGCGTCCATCGCCGACGATCGCGACAAGCTGACGGCCGACACACGCCTCATCCTCGTGGTCGAGGACGATATCCCCTTCGCGCTCATCCTGCGTGACCTCGCACATGAAATGAATTTTCAGGCGGTGGTCGTACACTCGGCGGGGGATGCCTTGATCGCGGCCGATCAGTACCGGCCGAGCGCGATCTTGCTCGACATCAACCTGCCGGACTTCTCGGGTCTCGGCGTGCTCGACCAGCTCAAGCACAATCCCCGGACCCGGCACATACCGGTCCATGTGGCGTCGGTCGCGGACTACAAGCGCGAGGCGCTCGAGCTCGGCGCGGTCGGCTATGCGCTCAAGCCGGCGAAGCGTGAGGAGTTGGCCGAGGCGCTGCACCGGATCGAAGACAAGCTATCGCAGAGCGTGCGCCGAGTGCTGATCGTCGAGGACGATCCGCGGCAACGCGAAAGCCTGCGCGAGCTGCTCGGCAACGGCGACGTGCAGATCACGGCGGTGGCGAGCGCCGGCGAAGCGCTTCGGGCGCTCGGCGCGGCGACGTTCGACTGCGTGGTGCTGGATTTCAATCTCCCGGATTTGAGCGGTTACGACCTCCTCGAAAAAATGGCGCAGCAAGAGGAAGTGTCGTTCCCTCCGGTCATCGTATACACGGGCCGCTCGTTGTCGCGCGACGAAGAGCAACGGCTCGGCCGCTACTCGAAGTCGATCATCATCAAGGATGCGCGCTCGCCCGAACGACTCCTCGACGAGGTCACCCTGTTCCTGCATCAGGTGGAATCGAATCTGCCGCCGGCCCACCAGCAGATGCTGAAGCGCGCGCGCAACCGCGACAGCTCGCTCGAGGGCCGGCGCATCCTGGTGGTCGAGGATGACGTGCGCAACATCTTCGCGTTGACCAGTGTCCTCGAGCCGAACGGCGCGGCCGTCGAGATAGCGCGCAACGGCCGCGAGGCGCTCGAGGCTCTTGGCCAAAGCACTGCGACGCCGTCCCGCCGCATCGACATGGTTCTCATGGACATCATGATGCCCGAGATGGACGGGCTCACCGCGATGCGCGAGATCCGCAAGCGGCCGGAATGGAAAAAGCTGCCCATCGTCGCGCTCACCGCCAAGGCGATGAAGGACGATCAGGAGAAATGCCTGGCCGCGGGTGCGAACGACTATATCGCCAAGCCTCTGGACGTCGAAAAGCTCTTGTCGCTGGTGCGCGTATGGATGCCCAAATAGAGCCCGGATACACCGCCGCCAGCAGGAGATTCGAGATCGAATTTCATCTGCTCATCGAGGCGATCTATCACCTGTACCACTACGATTTTCGCAGCTATGCGGCGGCCTCCCTGCGCCGGCGCATGAAGATGGCCCTGGTGCGCTTCCACTGCGATACGCTGTCTCAGTTGCAGGACCGGGTGATGCACGAACCGGCGATCTTCCCGGCCCTGCTCGATCATCTCACCGTGCAAGTGAGCGAGATGTTCAGGGATCCGAGCTACTTCCGCTCGTTGCGCGAGCAGGTGGTGCCGATTCTGCGGACCTATCCCTCGCTCAAGGTCTGGGTGGCGGGGTGCAGTGCGGGCGAGGAGGCCTACTCTCTCGCCATCCTTTTTCGGGAGGAGGGGCTTTTGCCGAGAACGCTGATCTATGCGACGGACATCAATCCGCAAACGCTGCAGCGGGCGGAAGCCGGCGTCTTTCCGATCGACCGGATCGCAGGGTTTACCGCAAACCACCACCAGTCCGGTTCCAGCTCATCGCTCGCCGATTACTACACCGCGGCCTACGGCCGGGCGATCATCGACAAATCGCTCCGGGAGCACATCGTGTTCTCGGATCACAGCCTCGCGACCGACAGCGCCTTCGCCGAGGTGCAATTGATTTCGTGCCGCAACGTGCTCATTTATTTCAATCGCGAACTGCAGGACCGCGCCTTGAGTCTGTTTCATGAATCCCTGTGCCGCAACGGTTTCCTCGGCATCGGCTCGAAGGAATCTCTGCGCTTTTCGTCCTACGACCGCGCCTTCGAGCCCTTCGTCCGCGGGGACAGGATCTACCAAAAAGGAGGTGTGGCGTGAGCAGGCCCCCGAAGCTCCGCCCCGACGCGGGGCTGCGCCACGAGTTCGACTCGATGGGCGCCATCCGAGCCGTGGTCATCGGGGCGTCCGCGGGCGGCGTGCAGGCGCTTGCCGAGGTGCTTCCCGCGCTCCCCGAGCGTACGGCGGCGGCCGCGTTGGTGGTGCTGCATATTCCGCGCGATCAGCCGAGTCTTCTGGCGGAGCTGTTCGCCCCCAGATGCGCGCTCGAGGTTCACGAGGCGCAGGACAAGGAACCCGTGGCGCGGGGAACGGTATATTTCGCGCCCCCGAACTACCATCTGTTGGTGGACGACGGTCCCCGCTTGGCGTTGTCCGCCGATGACCTCGTGCACCATTCCCGCCCTTCGATCGACGTGCTGTTCGAATCGGCCGCCCTGGTGTACGGCGAGCGGCTGCTCGGCGTCATTCTCACGGGCGCCAACGAAGACGGCGCGGAGGGCTTGGCCGCGGTGCACGATGCCGGCGGCATCACCGTGGTGCAGGAGCCGCAGTCGGCTCAGGCATCGACCATGGTGCTGTCGGCGATGCAATTGCGGTCGCCGGATTTCGTGCTTCCGCTCGACAGGATAGCGGAGCTGTTTCGTGCCGTGGGGCTGGATTGCCTTGGATAGCCCCATGCCGGGAATCAAATGCCTGTTGGTGGACGATCTTCGGGAGAATCTGCTCGCACTATCCGCGCTGCTGCAGGCGGACGGCATCGAAACTTTGACGGCGCAATCGGGCGCGGAGGCGCTGGAGCTTCTGTTGATCCACGATTTCGCGCTCGCACTGTTGGACGTGCAGATGCCCGACATGGACGGCTTCGAGCTCGCGGAACTGATGCGCGGCAGCGAGCGAACCCGTCACGTGCCCATCATCTTCGTGACCGCCGGCGCACGCGAGCCGCAGCGGGTATTCAAGGGCTACGAGTCCGGAGCGGTGGACTTCATCTACAAGCCGATCGAGCCGCACATTCTCAAGAACAAGGCCGACGTGTTCTTCCAGCTGTACCGCCAGCGGCTCAGCCTCGCGCAGGAGCTCAAGGATCGGACGGAGACACTCCGGCTCAACGAGATGTTCAGCGCGCTGCTCGCCCACGACTTGCGCAATCCCTTGAGCGCGATCCTGGCCTCGGCGCAGCTGCTCAAACGCCGCAGCCCGGATCCTCACGCGCAAGAGGCCGCGACCCGCATTCTGGCGAGCGGCAAGCACATGGGGCGGCTCATCGAGGACATGCTCGACCTCGCCCGGGCACGTCTCGCCGGCGGCGTCGTGGTGAAGCGCGAGCCCGGCGATATCAAAGCCCTGGTCGAGCGAGTGGTGCGCGAGTGCCAGGCGGCGTGGCCGGGTCGCACGCTCGAGACCGCGTACAGCGGCGATTTTGCCGGTCACTGGGACGCCGAGCGTATCGCCCAAGTCGCCACCAATCTGATCGGCAACGCGCTCAAGCACGGCGATCCGGCCGGCCCGGTCCAAGTCCAACTGGACGGCACCCAGCAGGACGAGATCGTTCTCCAGGTGGCCAATCGCGGCACGATCCCGCCCGAGCTGTTGAACCACTTGTTCGATCCGTTCCGTGGAGGCAAAAGGCCCGCAGGACGCAGCGAGGGATTGGGGCTCGGTCTGTATATCGTGCATCAGGTGGTCAAGGCGCATTGCGGGACCGTGGACGTGACGACGGGGCGCGACGGCCGGACGGTGTTTCAAGTCTCGCTGCCGCGTAGATCCTAGCCTCCCGCAGCGGATCGGCCGTCCGGCCTTGCAACGCGGCGAATGTAAGCCGATTCCGACAGCGCCTTCAGAATTTTGACCGATGCCGGGGTTTCCCTCCGCAATGAAAACATCCATTACCACCTACCCAACCCGAGCGGATGACCATGGGAGACTCCACCTTATCTGGCCCTCTCACGCAGGCGGGCGCGCTGGCTGCCGAGGCAGCGCCGGCCGGCGCGGGGATCCGTTATCGCGGTGCGGAATTGGCAGCGTCGCTGCTGCGAAAAGTGTTCCAGTCTCTGCCCTTCGGCTTTGCCGTGCGCCTTTGGACCGGCAACTGCTTCACGGTGGGCGCGGTCGGCGCCGACGCAACCGATGCGCGCTTTACGCTGTGGTTCAGAAATCCCCAAGCGGTCAGCATGCTGATTCTGGGCAAGGATCCGCTGCGGCTGGCGGAAGCGTTCTTTCGCTCCGATCTCGATATAGAAGGCGATCTGTTCGCGGCGCTGCGATTGAAGGACCATTTGGAGGAGTTGAGGCTGCCGCTGGGGGAGCGGCTGAGCGCCCTGTTGATGGCCCATAAATTACGCCGGCTGAACAAGCATGCGCCGTCCGCGGCCGATACCGAATCGCGGCGCGCCGAGGGTGTCGCACCCTCCCATGGACGAGAGGTCCGAGGGCATTCCAGGGACGAGAACCGCGATGCCATTCAATTTCACTACGACGTTTCCAACGAGTTCTATCGCCTGTGGCTCGACCGCGCCATGGTTTATTCGTGCGCTTACTTCGAAGAAGCGGACTACAGCCTGGATGATGCTCAACAGGCCAAGCTCGAGCACATCTGCCGCAAGCTCCTGCTGAAACCGGGCGACCGTCTTCTGGACATCGGATGCGGCTGGGGCGCCCTGGTGATCCACGCGGCGACGCATCACGGCGTGCGCGCGCACGGCGTCACGTTGAGCGAAAAGCAGCTGCAGGTCGCCCAGCGGCGCATCGCGGAGGCGCGGCTCGGGGATCGGGTGACGGTCGAGCTCAAGGATTATCGCGATCTCGAGGGGCAGGAAGTCTACGACAAGGTCGCGAGCATCGGCATGTTCGAACACGTCGGTCTCAAGAATTTGCCGCTGTACTTCGACACCGTGCGGCGGCTGCTGAAGCCCAGCGGATTGTTCTTGAACCACGGCATCACGCATGAGCAGGCGGGATGGGACAAGAACGTATCGACCGAATTCATCAACCGCTATGTCTTCCCCGACGGCCAACTCGACAACATCAGCAATATCCAGCGCTTCATGGAAGAAGCCAAGTTCGAGATCGCGGATGTCGAGGCGTTGCGCGCCCACTATGCGCTGACCCTGCGTGCCTGGGTCGAGCGCCTCGAACGGCGTCATGCGCGGGCGTTGGAGTACGTGACCGAGGCAACTTACCGCGTGTGGCGGCTTTACATGGCGGCATCTGCCCTGGAATTCGAATCCGGGCACATCGGCGTCTACCAGGTGCTGGCGAGCAAGCGCGGGGCCCGGCACGCTCGGTTGCCGCTCACGCGGCGCCACCTGTACGAACAACCGGCCAAGGAAATCTAGAGGTGCAAACCAACTCAGCCCGATATTTCAATTTCAATCCGTTGCGATTCAGTTTGCCTCCGAGAAAGGCGCCCGAGGATCGCCAGGCCATGATCGCCCAGGCGGCCTACTTCCGGGCGCAGCAGCGGCACTTCGAGCCCGGGCACGAATTGGAGGATTGGCTGGCCGCAGAGTCCGAGGTCGATCGGCGGATTGCGCAGGCTCGAGGTGAGCAAGGCGCGGCCGGCGGCTGGTGAAACAGCCTGCCGATCGGGCTGAGCAGCGGATCAGGCCGCGCAGAGATCCGTGATGAGCGAATCGATCTGTTCGGCCTCGAAAGGCTTGACGATGGTGCGCACATTCGGACCCAGATTCTGGACGGCCGCGGTGAATGCGTAGCCCGAGGCAATGATGATCGGAACGCCGGGCTTCAGCGTGAGAATGTTGCGCGCCAGGTCGAGTCCCGACATGACGGGCAGGCTGATGTCGGTGATGACGACATCGAAGGGCTTTGACTTGAATTCGTCGAGGGCTTCCTCGGCCGTTGCGAGCGCGACCACGTGCCGCTCGTCTTGGGCGAGCAACTCCGAAGTAACCTCCCGCACGAGCGGGTTGTCTTCGACGTACAAGATGCGAACCGTCATGCACGCTCAGTATCTATGGGCTCCCGCCCGGCTGTGTAGGGTGCGGACGCGAATCCCGGTAGGGGAAATCTTACGGTCAGGATATCCCTAAGGGGGCTGTAGGGGGCGTCCGGGCGCCCGTCACCCTAATCCCGCCCGCGGGAGACCAATATTCCGGCGCCGAATCCGACCAAGGTCACCAGCCCGAGCGCGTACCAGGGATATTCCCGCACATAGTCATCGGTCGTGCCCGCCGCCCGACGCGCTTGGCGGCCGACCTGCGTCGCCCCGTCTTGGACCGCGCTTTTGGCCACCATCAGCGCCACCCGCGCCTTCGCCCGGATCTTTTGAATCTCGGGGCTGTCGATTTCAGCGACCCGCTTGATCAAATCCTCGACGTCATCGAATAACTCGTGAAATGGGCCGCTCTGCGAATCCCCAGCCTGACGCTCCGCGGTATCCGCGGATCGATCGGCGGCATCTGCGGGACGATTGACCTCGAACGTGGCACCCATGGCTGTCTCCTCTTTCGTTTGGAATCGAACGCAACATTCTGGGGCCGACCGCGCGCAAAGCAGTCGGACGCAGGCTCGTCGACTCGTCGGACGCAACCCACGCCCGGGCCGGGCGTGGCAACCCGCCGCGCGGCCGCGGGCCTAGCGGGTGCCGGGCCGGGCGAGGGCGCTCAATACGTCGAACAGGCTGTCGCTGGGTCTTTGAGTGCACTGGGTTCGCAGCGCGGCGGTGAAACGATCGACGCCGTCGGTATCGAACACATGGTTGCCGGACAGGCCGACAGAAAAGCCGAACAGCCACATCATGATGGTTTTGGCGCTGTCGGGATCCGATTTCGCCGATTCCGCATGCCGAGACTCGAATGTCTCGCAGTCGAGGGTGGCCAAGTCCATCGGCTTGTCGCGGTTGGGGCTGACCGAGGTCACGGCTTGCAGCAGGCTCGAGCTCGGATTGTTCCTGCACTCGGCATCCAATGCGAACCCGAACGAGGCGAGGGCATCGCCATACATGACATGGTTGCCGGCCTTCGCCACCGAGAACCCGAACAGCCACATGACGGTGTTGATGGCGTCGGGGCGCGGCGCTGTCGCGGGCGCCAGAACCGGACCCCTGGTTGGCGCATCGGATCCGGATGACGCGGCGTCGGGTGTTCCGACGATCTCGTTCTCGTACTTGTCGCAGCTCAGCGTGGCGAGATTCAGTTGCGCCGCGGGACTTGCGGTTGCAAACAGGCCGGCGGCGGCGAGTGAAATCAGCAAAATGGCAAGGACTCTCATGGATTCAAGCTCGCGAAGGCAATAACTGTTGGACGAACGGCGCGAAGCGGCCGCTTTTTACCCAGCGCTTCGCCGCTTCGATGTCCGGCGCGAAGTAGCGGTCGGCGGCATAATGCGCGACTTCACCGCGAATGTCCGCATGAACTTTCTCCAGCGGCACCGACGATCGCGCAGGCCGATGGAAGTCGATCCCTTGGGCGGCCGCGAGCAGTTCGACCCCGACGATGGCGGCCGCGTTATCCGCCATCGGGCCCAGTCGGCGCGCGGCGTGGGTGGCCATGCTGACGTGATCCTCCTGGTTCGCGGAGGTTGGGATCGAATCGACGCTGCAGGGAACGGCGATGGTCTTGTTCTCCGACGCGAGCGCCGCCGCGGTTACTTGGGCGATCATGAAGCCGGAGTTGAGGCCGCTGTTCTCGACCAGGAACGCCGGCAGGCCGCCGCTCATTTTGGGGTCGATCAACACGGCCATGCGGCGCTCCGACAGGTTGCCGATCTCGGCGAGCGCCAGCGCGAGCGTGTCGGCTGCGAAGGCCACGGGCTCGGCGTGGAAATTTCCGCCGGACAACACGTCCCCCTGCTCGACGAACAGCAAGGGGTTGTCGGTCACGGCGTTCGCTTCGGTTCGAAGCGTCCCTGCGCAATGCCTGATGAGGTCGAGACAGGCGCCCATGACCTGGGGCTGGCAGCGGAAAGAGTAAGGATCCTGCACGCGCGAACAATCGATGTGCGAGGCGCGGATTTCGCTGCCGGCGATCAGCCGGCGGTATTCCCCGGCAACCGCGATCTGCCCCGGCTGGCCGCGCGCCCGGTGAATGCGATCGTCGAACGGCGCATCGCTTCCCTTGAGGGCGTCGACCGACATGGCGCCGGCGACGATGGCCGAGGCGAGTATGTCCTCGGCCGCGAACAGCCCCGCCAGCGCGAGCGCAGTGGATACTTGCGTGCCGTTGATCAGCGCAAGCCCCTCCTTGGCGCCGAGCGTCGCAGGTTCGAGGCCGGCGCGGACCAGTCCTTCCGCCGCCGCCACCGTCTTGCCGCCGATTCGTACGTGGCCGATTCCGAGAAGCACCGCGCTCAGGTGCGCCAGCGGGGCGAGATCGCCCGAGGCACCCACCGAGCCTTGCGCGGGGATCACCGGGTACACCTCGTGCCGCAGGAGCGCGAGCAGCGCGTCGATCAATTTTTGGGAAATGCCCGAGTAGCCGCGCGCGAGGGCATTGACCTTCAGCGCGAGGATCAGCCGGACCACCTCGTCCGACAGCGGCGCGCCCACCCCGGCCGCGTGCGACAGCAGCAGATTCCTTTGCAGCAACGCGAGCTGATCGTCGGGAATTCGAGTTTGGGCCAACAGACCGAAACCCGTGTTGATGCCGTAAGCGGCATCGCCCGCCGCTACGATCTTGCCGACCAGGGCCGCGGCCGCGGCGATGCGGGCGCGGTCGTCCGCCCCGAGCGAGAGCGCCGCCGGGGCTTGGTAAATTCGGCGCAAGACCGGCAACGTCAAGTGGCCGGCGCGCACTTCGAACGTTTCGGTCACCAGACGCCGTCCGCGTTTGCGCCGGGGCTCGACAGCATGGGCAGGTCCAGTCCTTGCTCGCGCGCGCAGTCGATGGCGATCGAGTAGCCGGCGTCCGCGTGGCGCATGACTCCGGTTCCGGGATCGTTCCAGAGCACGCGCCTCAAGCGGCGGCCGGCGGCCTCGGAGCCATCGCAGACGATGACCACGCCCGAGTGCTGGGAATACCCCATGCCCACGCCGCCCCCGTGATGGATGGAGACCCAGGTCGCGCCGCCGGCGGTATTGAGCAGCGCGTTCAACAACGGCCAATCCGAGACGGCGTCGGATCCATCGCGCATCGCCTCCGTCTCGCGGTTCGGGCTCGCCACGGAGCCCGAGTCGAGGTGGTCGCGGCCGATCACGACCGGCGCCGACAGCTCGCCCTTCGCGACCATCTCGTTGAAGGCGAGCCCGAGGCGGTGACGCTGACCGAGCCCCACCCAGCAGATGCGCGCGGGCAGGCCCTGGAAGTGAATTCTCGATCGCGCCATATCCAGCCAGTGATGCAGGTGCGGATCGTCGGGAATGAGCTCCCGGACCTTGGCATCGGTCTTGTAGATGTCCTCCGGATCTCCGGAGAGCGCCGCCCAGCGAAACGGACCTATGCCGCGGCAGAAAAGCGGGCGGATGTACTCGGGGACGAAGCCCGGAATGTCGAATGCCCGGACGACGCCTGAGTCCTTGGCCACCTGCCGCAAGTTGTTGCCGTAGTCGAAGACCGGCAGTCCCATGGCCTTGTAGCGCAGCAGGTACTCGACATGCTTCGCCATGGAGCGGGAGGCCGCCGCGCTCGTGCCCTTCGGATCGCTCTCGCGGCGCTCATCCCACTGCTCCACGGTCCAGCCTTGCGGCAGGTAGCCGTTGACGGGGTCGTGCGCCGAGGTTTGATCGGTGAGCGCATCGGGGCGGATGCCGCGCCCGAGCATCGCTTCGAGCACATCGATGACATTGCCGAGCAGCCCGACCGAGATCGGCTTGGCTCGGCGCTTGGATTCCTCGAGCATCGCCAGCGCCTCATCCAGCGTCTTGGCTTGCGCGTCGAGATAGCCCGTCTTCAGGCGCATCGCGATGCGGCTCTCGCGGCATTCGACCGCCAGCATGCTGAAGCCGGCCATGGTGGCGGCCAGCGGCTGTGCGCCGCCCATGCCGCCGAGACCGGCGGTGAAGATCCATTTGCCCGCCGCCTGGTCCGCGTGATCGCGCTTGGCCATCTCGGCAAAGGTTTCGTAGGTGCCTTGCACGATGCCCTGGCTGCCGATGTAGATCCACGAGCCCGCGGTCATCTGCCCGTACATGGCGAGACCCTTGCGGTCGAGCTCGTGGAAATGCTCCCACGTGGCCCAATGCGGCACGAGGTTCGAGTTCGCGATCAATACGCGAGGCGCGTCGGGATGAGTCGGGAACACGCCCACGGGCTTGCCCGATTGCACGAGGAGGGTCTCCTCTTCGGTCAGGCGCTTCAGCGTCTCCACGATCTTGTCGTAGCAATTCCAATCCCGCGCGGCGCGCCCGATGCCGCCGTACACGACGAGCTCGTTCGGATTCTCGGCCACTTCGGGGTCGAGGTTGTTCATCAGCATGCGCAGCGGCGCCTCCGTCATCCAGGAGCGGGCGGCGAGGGCGGTGCCCCGCGGTGAGCGGATGGTTCGAGGCTTTACGGGTGCGAGCATGATTCAATCCTTGGGGCGGAAGCGCCCCGACATTTCATATCGGGAGCCGGGATGGTATAGCCGCGCCACCGAGGCGATCTGCCCCGCGGTCCAGGTGCGGCGGATCACGAGCAGGCAGGGCTCGTCGCGTGTCATGTCCAGGAGCTTGCGGGTGCGATCGTCCGGCATGACGGCCCGCAGCAGGTGCTCCACTTCCTGAAGCGGCGCCACTTGGATCAGATAGTCGTACGGGGTGGTGCGGCTGAAGTCGATCGTGAGATAGTCGGGCGCCAGCTTGGGCGACACGTAGCGCTCCTCCAGCTGCACCGGCCGATCGTCCTCGAAATGCACGATCACGGAACAGAAGAGGTCGCTGCGCGGCGCGACGCCGAAGTCCTCCGCCAGATCCGCGACGGCGCGCACGCGCTCGAGCGCGACGATTTCCGAGTGATGGGCATGTCCGCGCTCGCGAATCTCGTCGGCGATGCTGCGGATTTCGAGCGGATGCGCCCGTGCATGCCAATCCGCGACGAAACTGCCGACTCCCGCGATACGCACCAAGACGCCTTCGTCGCGCAGCTCCTTGAGGGCGCGATTGGCGGTCATGCGCGAGACGCCGAAGGATTTGACGATCTCGTTCTCGGAGGGAACGCGGGCCGAGGCGCCCCACTTCCCGGAGTCGATATTGTCGAGGATGTGCCGCTTCACCCGGAGGTACAGGGGCTGCAGAGCGGCCGAGGACTTGCTCATGAGGCGCAAGTTTAGGTTGTATATACAGGTACGGTCAAGTCAATTCCAACGGGCTCGGGCTAGCATGGGCCCATGGACGCAGCACGCGATGCGACGGTCGACGCCATCCTCGAGGCACTGTACCGGCGCGAGCATGCCAAAGTAATCGCCACGCTCGTGCGCCTGCTGGGCAGCTTCGATCACGCCGAAGAGGCGCTGCACGAGGCCTTCGCGGCCGCGGCCGAGCAATGGCCCGTCAAGGGCGTACCTGCCAATCCGGTGGCGTGGCTGGTGTCCGCCGGCCGCTTCAAGGCCATCGATGGGCTGCGCCGCCAGGCGCGCATGGTGCCGTGGGATGCGGCCGTCGAGCAGGGCGAGAGCTTCGCCGACGAGACCTCCGCGGCTTCCGCCGACGAGATCCTGGAGGACGATCAGCTGCGGCTGATTTTCACCTGCTGCCACCCGAGCCTTGCCGAAGACGCACGCATCGCTCTGACGCTTCGCGAGGTGTGCGGCCTGTCGACCGAGGCGATCGCCCGCGCGTGCCTGATGAGCGCGCCCGCGTTGGCACAGCGCATCGTGCGCGCCAAGGCGAAGATCCGCGATGCGCACATCGCTTACGAGGTCCCCGCCGCCGATCAGCTTGCCGAGCGGCTGGCCGGCGTGCTCCGAGTCGTGTACTTGGTGTTCAACGAAGGCTACAACGCCACCGCCGGCGATGCGCCGGTGCGCCATGAGTTGCTGGCCGAGGCCACTCGCCTCGGCCGGCTGCTGCTCACGCTGTTGCCCGATCCGGAGGTCCAAGGGTTGCTGGCCATGATGCTGCTGCATGGCGCCCGCAGCGCCGCGCGCACCGCGGCGGACGGCGCGCTGATCCCCCTCGATGAGCAAGATCGGCGCCTGTGGGACGCCGCCGCCATCGCCGAAGGCAGCGCGCTCGCGCTGCGAGCCCTGCAATCGCAACGCTTCGGCGCCTACACCCTGCAGGCGGCGATTGCCGCCGTGCATGCCGAGGCCGCGCAGCCGCGGGACACCGATTGGCCGCAGATCGTGGGGTTGTACGATGCGCTATTGCAACGCGAGCCGACGCCGGTGGTGGCATTGAACCGCGCGGTCGCGGTCGCCATGCGCGACGGCCCGCGGGCGGGGCTTCAATTGATCGAGCGGCTGCTCGAGCACTCCGCAATGCGCCAGTATCACCTCGCGCATGCGGCGTGCGCCGACCTGTACCGGCGCCTGGGAGACATCGATCGCGCTCGCCCGGCCTATGAGACCGCGCTGGCCTTGACGCAGCAGGAGCCCGAGCGGCGGTTTCTGAGGCGGCGGCTCGCGCAACTGTGAAATTATTTTTGCCGGTCTGTCGAAAGGAGCGTCGGCCGTTCGACCAACTGGTACATGGCCCGGATACCGGGTCCGCCTGGAACGATACTGGAGAGGACCATGCCACAGCCCATTCCCTATCTGGCCTTTGACGGCAACTGCGCCGAAGCAGTGCGGTTTTACGCAAAGACGCTGAACGGCAAACTCGACATGCTGACCTTCGGCGAATCGCCGATGGCCGAGCGGACGCCGAAGGAGGCGCGCGATCGCATCATGCATGCCCGTCTGGCGTTCGACGGCAACGGCTCCTTGTATGCGGGCGATTGTCCTCCCGGCATCCCCTACCAAGGGATCCACGGCGTTTCCCTGACGCTCAATTACGATACCGTCGCGCAGGCCGAGCGCGTGTTTCATGCGCTCGCCGAGGCCGGCAAAGTGACCATGCCGTTTGGCCCCACCTTTTGGGCCAAGGGCTTCGGCATGCTGAGCGACAAGTTCGGCTGCCAATGGGCCGTGAACGGCGAGATGCTCAACGTACCCATGGGGGACAAGTCATGAAATACCTATGCCTGGTGTACCTCGACAAGGACAACTGGAACGCCTGTCCCGACGCAACTTGCTTGCAGTTCGCGACCGGCCTGCATGCGAGCGGCAAGATGATTGCGGCCGAGCCGCTGCATCCGGTGCATACCGCCACCACGGTACGGGTGCGCAACGGCGAGGTGACGCTGTATGACGGCCCGTTTGCCGAGACCAAGGAACAGCTCGCGGGCTTCTATCTGATCGAGGCGCACGACCTGAACGAGGCCCTGCAAATCGCAGCGTGGATCCCGCCGGCAAAATACGGCAGCGTCGAGGTGCGGCCGGTGCGTGAGCTGGATGTGGCCGGTTACCGGTCGTTCGCGGCGGCCGCGCACGAACCCGTTACATGAGGGCGCGAAATTTCTCCCTCAAAGCCGCTTCGAGGGCATGGTGGCGGTCCCTGATCACCCATCGCCCGCCCACCATCACGTCCCGAATCGCAGCGCTGCCGCCGGCGAAAATCAGATGATCCAAAGCGCCCTCCTCGCCGCTGCCGAGCATGCTCGGATGGTCGCCGTCGAGCACCACCCAATCGGCTCGCGCGCCGACCTCGATGGCTCCGGCGGGCTGTCCGATCGCCCGTGCGCCGTCGCGCGCCGTGTCGCGCCACAGCCGCGTACCCACATGGGTCTCGCGCCGATCGGCCAACACTCCGCGCCGCCGCTTGCGCAGCCTCGCCTGGTATTCCATCCAGCGCAGCTCCTCGGCCGGGCACACCGTCGCTTGGCTGTCGGAACCGACGCACAGGCGGCCGCCGAGCGTCAAGAATCGAGCCGCATCGAAGAAGCCGTCGCCCAAGTTCGCCTCGGTCGTGATCGAGACGCAGACGACGGCACCCGTGGCGGCGATGCCTCGCAGCTCCGCCGCGGTGGAATGGGTCGCGTGCACCAAGCACCAGTGTCGATCGAGCATCCCCGTCTCCAGCAGCAGCTGAATGGGACGCCGGCCCGTGTGGGCCAGACACGCCTCGACTTCCTTGACCTGTTCCGCCACATGAATGTGCACGGGCAGATCGACGGCGAAGTCGCGTAATGCGCTTGCCGCCTGGGTGATCACGGGCAGCGGCACTGCGCGAAGACTATGGAAGGCGACGCCGGTGCGGCGCACCTGTGATCCGCTGTCCGCGTCCTCGCGGCAGCGCGCCTCGACCGCCCGCAAAAACTCATCGGTCTCGAGCGCGAAGCGCAACTGCTCCTGCTTGAGCGGCGCCGCCCCGAAATCGCTGGTTTGATAAAGCGTGGGCAGGAACGTGAGGGCGATGCCGGCGTCCTCGGCGGCCGCCGTGACCGCCTCCCACACGGCGTTCGATCCCTGATATCTCCCGCCGTCGGGCCGGCGATGGATGTAGTGAAACTCCGCGACCGCCGTGTAGCCCGATTTCAGCATCTCCACGAACAACTGAGCCGCGAGCACCCTCAAATCCTCGGGCGTGATGCGATTTGCCAGGGCATACATGGCCTGGCGCCAAGTCCAGAAGCTGTCGTGGGCGGAGAGCCGGTATTCCGTATTGCCGGCCATGCCGCGCTGAAACGCGTGGCTGTGAGCATTGGACATGCCCGGCACCACGAAGCCGCGGATCTGCTCGGCGCCGGCGTCGGCCGCGCCTCTGTCATCAGCAGCGGGCGCGGCCGGAAGGTCGATCCGGGCGATGGAGCCGTCCTCGCCGACGCTGATCCGCGCGCCGCGCACCCAACCCTGGGGCAGTAGAGCCGATTCCAACTGATATAGCCGAGCCATGACCTGCCTATGCCTGTATAGACAGCTTAGCTTGCCGTATCATCGAGAGAACGGCAAACGGGTGCGGAACGATGAGCGATTGGGACCGGGTATGGGTTGGGGCCAACATCGCCACGATGGTCGCGGGCGGCGGGGCCTATGGCAAGTCGCCGGCCGATGCGCTGGCGGCGAAGGGCGAGCGCATCGCGTGGATGGGACCGGCCGCCGAGGGCAGGCGCCGGGCCGATGCGCAGGGCGTACCCGTCGAAGAATGCGGCGGCCTCTGGTTGACGCCGGGATTGATCGATTGCCACACCCACCTGGTGTACGGCGGCAATCGAGTGGAGGAATTCGAGCAGCGGTTGTGCGGGGTGCCGTACGAGGAGATCGCGCGCGCCGGCGGCGGCATTCAGTCGACCGTGAAGGCGACCCGCGCCGCGAATGCAACGGAGCTGACGGCGGCCGCGAAGAGCCGGGCGATGCGATTGATGTCCGAGGGCGTGACCACCCTCGAGGTGAAATCAGGCTACGGGCTGGATTTCGATACCGAGCGGCGGATGCTCGAGGTGGCGCGGGGGCTCGGCCGCGAGCTGCCGGTATCGGTCAAGACCACGTTTCTCGGACTGCATGCCTTGCCGGCGGAATTCCGTGATCGCCGCGCCGCGTTCGTCGCGGAGGTCTGCGGGCCGTGGCTCGACGCGCTCGCCTCCGCGGGATTGGTCGACGCCGTCGATGCCTTCTGCGAAAGCATCGCGTTCACGCTCGATGAGACCGAGACCTTCCTGCGCGCCGCCCGGGACAAGGGACTGCGCGCGCACGTCCACGCGGGACAGTTGAGCGACATGGGGGCGGCCGAGCTCGCGGCGCGCTACGGTGCGCTGTCCGCGGATCACCTGGAATATCTGAGCGAGCGTGGCGCCCGCGCGCTCGCGGCGGCGGGCACGGTGGCCGTGCTGCTGCCCGGCGCCTATTTCACGTTGCGCCAGACGACCCCGCCGCCCGTTGCCGTGTTGCGGGCGGCGGGAGTTCCCTTGGCGGTGTCGACCGATGCGAATCCCGGAACCTCGCCGTGCACCTCGATCCTGCTGGCGCTCAACATGGCGTGCACGTTGTTCGGCCTGACCCCGGAGGAGGCGCTGGCCGGCGCGACCCGGAATGCCGCGCGGGCGCTCGGTCTACATCATGAGATCGGAACGCTCGAAGTGGGAAAGCGCGCCGATTTTGCGCTGTGGCGGATCGAGCGGCCGGCGGAGCTTGCGTATAACTTGGGCGCCAATCCCTGCCAGGGGGTTGTCTACGGGGGTCGTACGCGGAGCGCGCCGCAAGCCTGAAGGCGCGGGCACAATCGCGGTGGGAATGTTTTCGCGGCGCCGCTCGAAAATGTCTCGATAGGCAACGTAGTTCAATGTTCCCATGAAGACGATAAACGCCGCGGCCGTCATCCCGTAGGCGGGAACGATGGCCACCAGAACGCTCGCGCCCGCGGCCAAGGCGGCGGTGAAGGTCCAGATCGCCAACTCGCCGTTGATGCCCGAGGCTTTCTTCGACAGGCGGCGGGCGTCGTCGGCGGAGACATCCGGTACCAGCGCGAGCAGCGGAAAATAGCAGGCCCCTACCCAAATGCTGACGGGAACGATACTCGTCGCGATCGACTCGAGGAATTCGCCCGGATGCTGCAGATAGGACCCCGGCACTTTGGAGTTCAGTGCCGGGACCAAGAGCTGCAATGCCCGGACGAAGATCCAGTGCAACGCCGCCAGGCACGCTCCGGGGGCGAGAGCACCGGCCCCTATTCGCTTGCTCGCGAGCCGGCGCAATGCCTGCCACGTCCCGCCGGCGTCATCTGCCGCGCGGGCGATTGCGCCGACTGCAATCCACAGAAAAGGGAGCAGCACGATGCCGAGCCTATCTATCCAGATCTTCCGGATCGCGTAACCTTGTGCCAGGTGCAGCGCGAACTCATCGAGCCCACCCAACAGCGCGATCACCAGGCAGAACCGTACCGGAGAGCGCACCAAAAGCCCGCAGGTCATGCGCAACCACCGACGGGAGAATGGCCGGTCAACCTTTCTCGGCTCCAAGGCAATGCTCATACCGTCGCCCGTGCCCGTGTTCAACCACGAAGGGGATGGTAGTTGCCGGCGCGAGATCGGTCCGTTGCCGAGTTGTGCGGAATTGTTCGAAATTGTTGCGATTTGCAATACAGATGCAGGCAAACCGCCTCAATAGACTTCGCGCTGATGTACGCGTGAGGCGGGTGCCGGAAATTCGCCGAAAGTCGCGATGCCGATGGGATTCACGCCCGTGCCCCAGGAGTATTGGAGCCAGCTCGGCGCGGTGGCGGTCACGGACAAAGCGCCGTTATTGCCCGCGCCGGGCGCGGCCAGGATGAGATTGAAATTCCCGTTCACCGCGGTCGGTTGGTACCGAGAGCTCGCGGCGGCGGGCGCGGCGCAGCCCATGCCCGATATCCCCGGATTTCCGCCATCGCGCACGCAGGTCTTGCCCGCGCCGAGATTTCCCTGGTAGCCGCTGAAGGCCAAGGCGGGAGCGGCGGTACAGCTGTCCGCCGTGTTCGTGGTGAATCCCACGCTGGTGTTGAGGTAGTACTGCGTGGTGAGGGGCATGGGCAGATCGAGCAGTTCCGAGCCCACCGAGTCGCGCAGGGCCAATCGTCCGTAGTACTGCGCGGCGCCGGTGCTGAAGCTGATGCCGGTGCCGTTGCCGAACGTTACGGGGTCGGCCGCAGCGAGGCCATCGATGCTCGCCACGCTGACGCCGTCGGCATCGATGACGTTGAAGCTGAGCGCGATGTCGGCGTTGAACGGCGCTATCGCCGAGCCGCGGTTGAACTGCAGGCCGGTACCGGCGCTGAAGGTGAGGGTGGCTTGGCCGGTGCCGAGGTCGGCGATCACCGGATCGATCGTGGTCGCGGGCAGGCCGGACACGTTCAACGATGGGCTCGCGGGCGTCGGCGTATAGGTGCGGCCGGTCAGCGTGCCGTTCGTGATCTTCATGAACGCGCCGGTGTAATTGCGCGTGGTCGTGCCGCCCGAGGCCAACGCCGTGGCGGTGGCCACCGGCGCAACCGTGTAGGTCAGCGGTTGCCCAAGATAGCTGAAGCTGCCGGCCGCACATCCCGTGCCGAGCACCGGCGTATTGCGGGTGACGGCGAAGCTGTTCGGATAGAACCGGCCCACGTTGCCGGAGGAGGTACCGGCGAGCGCGCCCGAGCCGAGATAATTCGAGACTGCCGGCGTCAGCGTGATGATCCCGACCTCGGGCCAGTTGAAGGTCGTGCCGGTCGCGGCGCCCGCGCTGAAGGCGCCGAAGGCCGACGCATTGCTGAGCGCCGGGGCGTCGCCGCCCGCCGGCGCGGCGAGAGTCGCAGTCAGCGTCACGCTCGCGGGTGTCGTTTCACGGCCGAAGTTCGGCGTCGCCGCGCCCAGATAATTCTGCGCGGTCACCGTCGTGGAGAATGGCTGTCCAGCCGGCAGGAACGCCGCGCCGGCGGCCGAGGCGGCGCCCGGGTTGTTGCCCGGCGAGGCGAGGGCGGCACTGCACGTGCCCGCCCCGTAGGTCGTGCAGCGGATGTTCGACAGCGCGAGCGTGTAGGGCTGGACGACGAACTGGCTGCTGCCGTTCATGAGGTTGCCGGAACCCAGGCCGCTGCCCAAGGGTATGTTGTAGCGCGCGTAGAGCGTGATCTGTCCCGCGTCGGAGTAGGTGAGCACGATCGGCGCCTCGGCATTGGCCGTGCTGAACTTGAGCGGCACGGCCGTATAGGTCGACACGCCGCTGTTGGGATTCGACGCGATGGCGGTGGTGATCGAGTTGTTCGTGACGCTGAGCGTCTGTCCGGCGATGCAGGTGGTCGGGTTGTTACATTGATAGGCGAGACTGATGCTTGCCGTGGTGCCGCCGGAGAAGACCGACGTGCACGCGCCGGTGTTGGTGTCGGTGCGCACGGCCTGCAGGGCCAGGCTCTGCGTCGAGGACTTGCCCGCGATCTGCGTGCCGATGAGCGTGGCGACGTTCGCCCCGTTCGTGGTGATGAACCCGGACGGGGCGAAGGCGATGGGGCTGTCCTCCGAGGCGAGCGCGGTTCCCGACTTTGCCGTCGCCGTGCCGTCCGAGACGTTGATGGTGACGGTCTCCGGGTAGGTATCGCGCAAGGCAAACACGGCGACCCCCGCATCCGAGGCGGCGTAGGTGTAGGTGGCGGCGCCGCTATTGGATGCGCCGGCCGCGAACACGCCCGCGCCGGTGGTCAGCGTCCAGTCGCCGTGACCCGTGCTGGTACCGAGCGTGATGGTGTTCAAGGTCGTGATGACCGTGTGCGTGCTCGTATGCGCGCTGATGGTCACCGCCGTGGGCGCGCAGTTCACGGCCGATGCCGCGGCGCTGACCGCGTAGTGATTGGGTCCCGACACCGGATTGATGGTCACGCTGCCGGCGCCGCCGGCCGTGCCGGTCTCGGGATCCGAGTTGCCGTCCGAAGCGGCGTCTCCCGCGCCCCCGAGGCCGCCAAATGAGCTGAGTATCTTGAAATTCGAGACGAGGGTGGCACTGGCGCAGGAGCCGCCTGCACCGGCCGGGGTGCCGTACGCGGTGCCGGTCTGGTCGAAATGGGTGGGCCCGCCGGCGCCGCCCGGGCAGCCGCCGCCGCCGCCACCGCCGCCACCGCCGTCTCCTCCGTCCTGCGAGGCTCCATTGGTCGCGCCCACGCCGCCGGCCGATGCCGGCAGCGAGCCCTGCGCCGTCGAATTCAGGCTCGGCACCGCCGTCGAGTTCCAGGACCCGCCCTGGCCGCCGCCGCCGCCGCCCGCCACCATCAGCACCGTGCCGGATGCGGTAGTGACCACGGTCGCCGCGCCGCCGCCGCCGCCGCCGCCCGAGTAACCCGAGCAGCCGGCCTGTCCTCCCGCGCCGCCGGCGAAACCACCCGTGCCGCCGGCGCCGCCGCCGACACCGGCGGAACTCGTGCAGTCATGCCCGAAGCTGGAGGTGTAGCCCTGAGTTCCCCCGCTGCCCACGTAGATGTGGAGCACCGAGCCGGGAGCCACGATGTACGTGCCGGTCACCGTGGCGCCGTTGCCACCGTTCGCGCCAGCCCCATTCTCGTCCGCACCGCCGCCTCCCCCGCCCCCGCCCGCCACCTGCAAGGTGACGCTGCCCACCCCTGCCGGAACCGTGTAGTTCTGCACGGCGCCGGAATAACCGAAGTTCACCGTTTGCGCGGCCGCGGGCCAGGCCCCGCAGAACAGCAGAGCGATGCCCACGGCGGCGGCGCGCAGGGTGGCGGCCGCCGCCGCACGATGACCCGCCTGCGCTGCCGCGGGGCTCATCAGGTGGCGCTCGAAAAAGTGCCGCTCACCACGCGCCGAACGTAGCCGGGTTGTCCATAGATACCGGTGACCGCGGTCGACTTCAGTACATACGAGTTCGCGGTGGCGGCGCCGTTGGCGAACGTCGATGCGGTGCAGGTCACGGTGACCGTGAATCCGGCGAGCGATGCCTCGGTCAAATTGAGCGTGGTACTGGCGGCACACGCGCCGCCGTCGAGACTTTGATAAGCGCCCCACTCGATACCGGCCTGCGCGGCGGCGAGCGCGCGGGCTTCCTCGAGACTCATGGTGACGGCCTGCTGCTGTCCGGTGCCCACCCGGACCGCAATCACCGCGAGCGCGCCCAGAACGACGATTAGAAACAGCGCGGGCACCAACGCGAAGCCGCGCATCGCCACGCGGGTGCTCATGGCGCGTTCACCACTTGGACCTCGTTCAGCAACTGCACCGCTTCGCCGCTTTGGGCGATCTGCAGGGAGAGCGTCGCGAGCGCATTGCGCTGCGCCGTGCCGGCGGAGTACGTGAACGAGCAGGACGCCACGTTGGCCGCCACCAGCGCCGAGGCGGCGCCGGCGCCCAACAGGGCGGCGTCGCTCGTCAGTTGGGTGCTCGAAATCGCATAACCCGAATAGCGGGTCAACGTTCCCGCGGAGGTGTCGCAGAGATAAGAGACGGGACCGCTCACGAGGTACACCCGCTTCTCCGGCGATCCGTACGCGAACTGGAACGGCGGACTCAGGGTGACGAGATTCTGATTCGGCGCCGCACCGGCCGAGACGGTGATGGTGGTTCCGGCCGGAGTGATGACGTTGCTCATCTGGTAGGCATTGGCCCCGGGCACGCCGACGTTGTAGATCGACAGGTAATAGGCAGTCGATGAGAAGGGCAGCGTCAGCTGAGTAAAGGGTACGGTGGTCGCGAACGCTCCGTCGGCCGCCGTGAAATCGAGCGCGAGCGCCGGGTTCGACACCGGGCCGTTGTCTTGATAGCGAGCCCCATCCGCGGTCGCGAGCAGCTCCAGAGCGGTCACCGTGCCGCTCGAAGCGACACGTACGCTGTTGGGCAGCGCGCTTCGAATGTCCCGCGCCATGAACCGCAGCGCGCTGTCGCTCGCATCGACCAGGCCGGCGCGGCGCGTTTGCGCGGTATAGGCCTCCATCGGCAGAACGATGAACATCGCCATGAAGGCGACCACCACGGCGCCCACCGCGATGGTGACGACCATCTCGATGAGGGTGAAACCACCGAGCGATGCGCGCATCAGTAATTCGTCCGGTAGCCCGACAGCATGACGCTGCCGCTCGGTGCATAGGTCACCGTGATGTCGATGCGCCGCGCCGCCGCGGACGGCACGCCGGTGAGCGCGCTCGAGGGCGTGGTGGTGACGCTGACCGTGTAGGCGCTCAGGGCCGGGATGGCGTTGCCGAACTGATCGTGGGCGCCGACATCGACCAGGCCATTGTATTGATCGACGAGATCCCAACTGCCGCGGCCGGTATTGGGGGGTGTGCCGTTCGGGTCGACCACCCAGCGCTGCAGGATCTCGTCCAGATAGGCCTGCGCGACGGCGACGGCCTGCTGCTGCACCATGGCGTCGGCGCTGCGCGAGGCGATCGCCCCGATCAGGCCGAGAATCGTGGTGACGGCGATGGCGACCACGGTGATGGCGACCACCAATTCGATCAGGGTGACGCCTCGATGGCGATGCGGGGTGCGAATCATCATTGCACCTGGATCAATCCCGTGCCGGGCACCAGGGTGATCGTGTGGGTGCCCACGGTGATGGTGGTGCCGGGATTCGAGGTGAGCCGCCCCTGCGTGTCGAATTGAAAGGTTCCGGTGGGACTCGCGCTGGTGCTGGCCGGCGCCGAATCCTGGATCGCGGAGCCGTCCGCGCCGATGAGCGGCGTGGACCAGGAGGTGTCCGCGGAATTGCAGGTGTTGCCGGAGGCGGCTTGCTGGGCGGCCGAGTACGAGCTCGCCTGCAGGCTGAGCTCTGCCGGGCAGCCCGTGATCACCGCGGCCTTTTGGGTGGAGCGCAACGCGGACGCCAGCTCATCGACGTAGCCGCGGTCGGAGAAGGTCTGCTGATTCCAGAAGCGCGGCGCGATGTATGCCGCGAGGATCCCGGCGACCGCCATGACCACCACCAGCTCCACCAGGGTGTAGCCCCTGTGGCGCGCGAATCGGACGCGTTGAGGGGCTGTCTTGGGCATGGGTTGCTGTCGGGCGGGAATCCGTCCCGCGGTGAGTGGCTGGGGCGGTGGCCTAGCAGCCGGTCGTTAGGATTGCCACGGTCGGCGTCGAATTCAGCGCGGCCGCCGTGTACGTGACTGTGCAACTAGCCGGGGTGGTGGCCCCCACCTTGGTCCACACCGCCGTGGTGCCGGTGCCGCCGTAGGCGACCGTGAAGTCGCTGCTGGAGAAGCTGGCGTTGATCGCGGCGCCAATGCCTCCCAACGTGGAGTCGGGATAGCTGTTGACCAGCGCGACCGAAGCGCCTTCCATGGTCACGGGTCCCGTGGCTCCGGCGGCCGTCGCCATGTCCAGGGCCCGCGCCAGCGCCGCCGCGCTTTTCACCGTACCGCCCAACCCGTTGACCACGGTGGTGCGCGCCTGCGAGTCGAGCGCGATGAATTTGGGCACGGCGAACGCCGCCAGGATGCCGAGGATGGTAATCACGACCACCAGCTCGATCAGGGTGAATCCGCTAACTTTCGCTTTCATCTTGAAGCTCTCCCGGCGCCTCGGCGCCTCGATGTAAATCCATGGCGATGTACGCCCCTACCCCCAGCAATCGGCCGCCAAGGGGGTCCCTTGAGCAGGTACGTGTCGGACGATGCCGCAATTTGTCCAGCCTGCGATTCGCGTCACGCCGGCGGCCGCGATTCCTGCGGCACTGCAGCACATTCGAACAACCGTCTCACCCCACGTGGCCGATCTTGCCTATCAGGTTCCACATGGGCAGGAATACCCCGAGCGCCAGGATCAGCACCATGCCGCCGACCGCGACGATCAGCAGGGGCTCGAGCATGGCCGTGAGGTTGCGCAGCCGGTAATCGACCTCGCGCTGGTAAAAGCCGGACACTTCCTCGAGCAGGCGCGTCAATTCGCCGGTCTCCTCGCCCACCAGCACCATCTGCAGGACCAGCGGCGGAAAAATGCCCGAGGCGGCCGCTGCACGGGAGAGCGGCTCGCCGCGCTCGACCGCATCCCGGAGGCGCAGCAGCTGTTCGGACAGAAAATCGTTGCCGGCCGCCCTCGCGAGCAGCGTGAGCGCCTGGATCATCGGCAGTCCCGCTTCGAGCGAGATCGACAGCGAGCGCGTCACCCGCGACAGCACCGATTGATGCAGCAGCGCGCCCAGCACCGGCACCTTGAGCTTGAACCGGTCCCACTGGTAGCGGCCGGCGTCCGTGGCGATGTGCCGCTTGAACGCAAAGAATGCGAAGGCGGCGGCCGCGACGAGCGCCACACCGTGATGCCGCACGAATCCGGAGGTGCCCATGATGACCCGGGTGGGCCAGGGAATGTCGTTGCCGAGGGCCTTGAACAGCGGCGCAAAATTCGGGATCACGAACACCGTGATGATGGTCACCGCGACCGCGATCGCGCCGACCACGATGAGCGGATAGCGCATCGCACCCTTGACCCGGTCCTGGACATCCTGGTCGTGGCCCAGGTATTCGCAGAGCCGCGCGAACGCATTGTCGAGCGTGCCGGTGGATTCTCCGACGCGGACCATGCTGACGAACAACGGCGAAAAGATCTTCGGATGGCGCCCGAGCGAGGACGCGAGGTCGCGGCCGGACTCGAGGCTGAGCAACACGTCGTGCAGCGCGTCGCGCAGCACCATGTTGTGCGTGGACTGCGCAAGGCCGCGCAGGCCGCGCAGCAGCGGCAGGCCGGACTTGGTGACGGAATACATCTGCCGTGAGAACAGCACGAGGTCGGCCGCCGAGGGCCGGCCCGCGCCCAAACGCTGCAAGAGCTCGCGGAAGGAGGTGCCCTGCGCGGCGGCCGGCGCGATGTCGAGCGGCGTGATGCCGAGGTTCAACAGCCGGTTCGCGACGCCGTCGATGTCCTCGGCCTCGAGCCGTCCCGTGACGAGCTCGCCGCGACCCGATCTTCCCCGGTAGCGGAAATCCGTCACGGGCTACACGCGGCGCTCGAGCAGTGCGTCGACGCCCGTGTCTTCGAGCGCCGCGTCGTCCTCGAGCTGCACCTCGGCCTCGCGCCTGCGGGCGGGCTCGTCGATCTCGACGAATTCCTCGAGGCCGCTGCCGACGGCCATCGCTTCGCCGAGCGAGGTGACGCCGCTCAACGCGAAATCGATGGCTCCCTGAGCGAGCGGCACATAGTCGCCGCGCGAGCGCGCAGTCTGGGCGAAACCCTCGAGGTCGCCGCGCCGAACCGCGTCGGCCAACGTGCGGTCGATCTCGAGAATTTCGTAAACGGCGACGCGGCCCCGGTACCCCGTCAGATTGCAATATGTGCAGCCGGCGCCGGCGAGGAAGTGTTGATCCTCGGGCTTCAAGTCCGGCCGGCAGGCCGCGAGCCAGGCGAGCTCGTTCGCCGTGGGCATGGTCGGCTGCGCGCAATCGGTGCACACCCGCTTCACCAACCGCTGGGCGATGACGCCGTGCAGGGCCGCCGCGATCATGTAGCCCGGGGCGCCCATGTCGAGCAGGCGATTGACGCTCGCAATGGCGTTGATGGTATGCAACGTCGAGAAGACGAAATGGCCGGTCATCGCGCCGCGCAGGCCGATTTCGACGGTCTCGCGGTCGCGCATTTCACCGATGAGGAGGATGTCCGGGTCCTGGCGCAGGGCCGTGCGCAGCACGCGCGCGAAATCGAGCCCGATCTTCGGCATCACCTGCACCTGGGTGATGCGATCGAGGCGGTATTCGACCGGGTCCTCGACGGTGATGACCTTCACCCCCGGGCGGTTGATGTGGTTGAGCGCCGCATAGAGCGTGGTGGTTTTGCCGCTGCCGGTCGGCCCGGTCACGAGCACCATGCCGGAGGTGCGTTCCACCAACCGCTTGAAGCGCTGCTCGGCGATGGCCGGCATGCCGAGCCTCTCGAGCGACAGGAGTGCGCTCGATTGGCTCAAGAGCCTCATCACGACCGACTCGCCATACGCGGTGGGCATGGTCGCGAGCCTCACGTCCACCGCGGCCTCGCGCACACGTACGCTGAAGCGTCCGTCCTGCGGCAGGCGCTTCTCGGAGATATCGAGCCCGGACATGAGCTTCAGCCGCGTGACCAGCGCGCTGGCCACGCGCCGGCCGTCGATCACCTGCTCCTGCAGGACGCCATCGACCCGCAGCCGGATGCGCAGCTTCTGTTCGCCCGGCTCGATGTGGATGTCCGAGGCCCGTGCCTGCACGGCGTCGTTGAACATGGTCTGCAGGAGTTTGATGACCGGGGCATCCGGCGAGCTTTCCTCGGCGGAAAGCTGCTCGATGTCGACATCGTTTGCGCGGAGGTCGTCGCGGACCGCCTCGGCCAGCGAGGCGATTTCGTCGGTTTGACGATAGACGGCATCCAGGGTCTTGAGCAGCTCGGCTTCGCCGACCAGCGCCAGGCGCAGCGGCTGCCTGAGCTTGGCCTGCAGCTCGTCATAGGCATGAAGGTCCGACGGATCGGCCATCCCGATCAGCAGGCCGCGCGCATCCTTGAGCAATACGATGGCGCGGTAGCGGCGCGCCAGCGGCTCCGCCAGCAGCTTCACCGTCTCCTGGTCGACCTTCGCATGCTTGAGGTCCACCACCGGAACCTGCAGATGCTTCGACAGGAATTCGAGCAGCGAGGATTCCGACATGAACCCGAGATCCGCGAGCACGCGGCCGAGTTTGCGCCCGGTGCGCCGCTGCGCCACGAGCGCGGCCTCGAGCTGGGTATCGCTGATGGCGCCGTGCTGCACCAGCATCTCGCCGAGCCGGATCCTGCGCTTCGCGCCCATGGTGGGAGTGCCGCCGCTCATTGGCTGAAGCCGCTCCGTACTTTCGGATCGATCGCGGCGGCGTGGTCTTCCTGTTCCTTGGTGAGCTGCGCCCACTGCGCGTCGTCGTCGACCAGGATGGGGCGCAGCAGGATCACGAGCTCGGTGCGCGTCATGGTCTTCTGCTGGCTGCGGAACAGATTGCCGACCAGCGGGATGTCGCCGAGGCCGGGTACCCGGTAGTCCTGGGAGGTCTTGTTCAATTGCATGAGTCCGCCGATCACGATCAGCTGGCCGCTCATGGCCTTCACCACGGTATCCGCCTCGCGCACTTCGCTGTAGGCGAGAGGCAGTGAGTTGGCCACGCCGTTGGCGGTCACGTTCAGGGTCTTGGAGGTGACATTGCTGACGGTCGGATGAATGTGCAGGATGATCTGGCCGGTCTCGGAGAGCTGCGGGGTCACATCGAGCGCGACGCCGGAGAAAAACGGCGCCAGGTCCAGATTGGCGGTCTGCGATCCGACCGTCCCCACCAGCGTGTTGGCGGTCACGCCGGTGACGAAGTACTCGTCATCGCCCGCCTTGATGACCGCCTTCTGATTGTTGAGCGTCGACACCCTCGGGCTCGACAGCACGGTCGCCTTTCCCTGGGTCGAGAGCGCCTCGACGTAGGCGCTGAAGTTCGAGGTATTGACGGCGAACGCAAAGGCGCCTCCCAACGTGTTGGTCACCGTGCTGGTGATGGCATTGCCCGATCCCAACGTGACCGGTGTGGAGGGCTGGTTGAGCAGCTGCAGGTTGTTGGTGCCCAGGCCCGGGGCGGGGAAACCTTGTTGGGGTCCCGTTTGGAACGCGCTGTAAGTTTGATTGCCCTTGGACGCGATGGCCGCCCAGTTGATGCCGGCCTGGAACCCGCTCGATAGCTGCACCTCGACGATCTTCGCCTCGATGACCACCTGCTGGGTGGCGATCTTTTGAATCCTGCGCAGGTATTGCTCCGCGTCGCGCAGCTCCCGCGGCGTCGCGCGGATCGCGACGATGCCGGACTCCGCGTTGACCACCACCGCACGGCCCCCGTCCTTGCCGACGAGCGCGCGCAGGCTGTCCTCGAGCTCGGGCCAGAAATCCGAGGAAGAACGCGTCGAGATGCTGGTCCCGGTGATTTCCTTGACGTGCTCGGAATCCTTGTTGCCGGACATCGCGAAGACCGAGCCGGGGGGCTCGCTCAAGAACTGCGTGCCCTGATCCGAGGACTGGCCGCCGGTCCCTCCAGGAATCTGGGCGTTCGAACTCTGACCGACCTGCCCGGATGCCACTCGCGTGCGCGAGGTGCCGCGTCTTTCGAGGTCGATATAGTTGACTTGAAAGAGCCGCGTTTGCAGTGACGGAGGATCGATCACGAAACCCGAGGGCAGACGGTGGTAGTCATAGCCGTAGGCATCGCGGATCGCGTCGAGCACCTCCACCAGAGTGACATTCTTCATCTTGAGCGTGATCGTGCCGGCCACGCCCGGCTCGAGCACGATGTTGTACGGGGTGCCGTCGGCGAGGCCCTCGAAGAAGGTGCGCGCCGGCGCCTCGTTGACCGATACGTCGAAGCGCGCGTCCTCGGCGCGGGCGGACGGAACGATCGCCGCCGACAGCGCGGCGATGATCAACAGGGATCTCAAGCTCATCATGGTGACTCTCCGCTCGGCGCGCGCGCGGATTCCGCCGCGGGTTTCTTGATGGGGGATTCCGGATGGGGGAGATGCATCTCGCCCGTGAGGTGAGCGCTGCGGTAGCGGACGCCGTCCGCGAGCACCGAGTCGATGGTGTAGGCGCCGACCACCGAGCCGTCGTGCACCAAGCGGCCGTTGAAGATCGCCGTGCGTCTGCCGTTGAAGGTCATTACCGCGGACAGAACCGGCGCGGCCTCGCGGGCGGGGAGGCCGGGCGGGCGGGATTCGCGAGCCGGCGGCCGCATCGGATCGCGCGGTTCGTCGGCTCGGGCCCCGGCGCTCGACGCCAGGAGTGCGACCAGCAGCAACGCCGGCTTCATACGCTCATCCAATCGGGCGACAAGCTGAGCGCGCCGATGACGAGCTTCACCCGGTTGACCGGGTAGTGGCCCGCGGCGAGCTCGAGCTTGCGCCAATGAATGCGCCAGGGCAGCCCCTCGACGGCGCGCAAATAGGCGACCACGCTCGCATAGTCGCCCTCGACCACGATCTCGACCGGGTGCAGGAATGGCCCGCGATCGCCGGCGGCAATGGAGTTGCCGGCATGCCCGTCGACTTTGGGGCCGTCCGGCTGCGACAGACTCTCGACCGGAAGATTGGTCAGGCTGATGAGCTTGAGTCCGTGCTGTTCCGCCAACAATGCCTGAAGGAGCTCGTTCATCCGCTGCGGCGCTACGTAGCCTTGGGCGGCGGAATTGATCTCGCGGTCGAGCGCCGTCAGCCGCTCGCTCAGCGCCCGATTGCGAAGCGCCGCCGCGACCGCGGGGTCTTGTGAGGACGCGGTGCCGATTTGATCGATCACCGACGCCTGCCGGCGGACCTCGGCGAGATGCTGCTCCGCGGATTTGGCGCGCGCGGCCAAGGGATCCATCAGCAGCGTCTGCCAGGCGATGTAGACCAAGGTCACGCCCGCGCCGAAAATGATGAGGCGCTCCCGGAGCGTGAGCGCGTCCAAGCGCTCGATGAGCGGACGAGTCCGGGCCAGCATTCCTTGAAGCGCCATCATGGGTGAGCCTCCGCGGACGCGAGTGCGAGGCCCGGCGCACCGAGCTCGAACACGACCTGGGCGGGCGCCTCGTCTTCCTTGGCACGGCGCATGGTCAATTTGTCGAAGCGGACGCCGGCGAGCGCAGGGTCTTGCGCCAGAGCTGCGAGGTAGGCGGGCACCAGCTTGGGATCGAGTACCTTGCCGCGCATCGCCAAGCGCCCGTCGCCCGAGCCGACGAGGACATCCTGCAGCCAGAGTCCGTCGACCTGGCGAAGCGCCAGGGCTTCGAGCCGCGCCGCAAAGCCGGTCGCGGGCGAGGCCGCGCCGAGGCGCACGATGGCGAGAGCCCGCTCGCGTGCGGCGATATCGGCTGCGAGATCCTTGGCTTCGGCATCGAGCTCAGCGACGCTCTTGCCGGGATGGAGCGTCACGCCCATGCGTTCCGCCGTCACGAGTTCGGCGGCCTGGCGCTTTTCGAGTTCCGCGATCGAGCGCTCGACTCGGGAAGTGCGCCACGCGCCGTAGCTGCCGAGTGTCCACAGAGAGACCGCGAGCAGCGCGAGGCAGACGCCGATGGCGCGCGCGGAAAAAAGATGCTTCTCGGCGCCCAGGATCGGCTGGTAGAGATTGACTTGTTGTTCCACGACGCTCACAGCGAACGGTGCTCTTCGCGCAGAGCGGCGCCGACGGCCAGCAGGCAGGAGGCCTGAGCGGACGGCTGGATCGGGGTCTTGCAGGACAGCAGGGCGTTCAGGTCGAGTGTGCCGACCTCGAAGCCGGTCTCCCGGCCGAGCTCCCGCGCAAGCTCGTCGGCACGGCTGCCGGCGGGCGAGACCGCGATGCGGGTGATGGGGGGCTGATCGAAGTGCCTTTCGTAGTAGTCCAAGGAACGCTGCAGCTCGAGCACGACGCCCGCCGCATCGATCCGACCGTTCTGCCTGCCTGCCGCGCCGCCCCCGCTGGAGAGATCTTCCTGGGGTGCCAGATAGAGATCCACATGGCGCGCCAGATAGAATGTCCTGCCGCGGACGAGCACGATGGTGGCGGCGCGCTCCCCCAGGTGCAGCAGCGCCACCCCCGCTGAGGCCATGGGCAAAAGCGCGGCGAGATTGCGCAAGCAAAGCTCCGGCACGTCGATGGCGTCGAATCCCGGCGTTCCGGCGAGGGCGTGAGTGTGAGCGGTGACCGCCGCGCGCCGCGCGGCCACGGCATACATCATGCGTCCATGGCCGCCCCGGTTCTGGTCGGGAAGGTCGAACACGTCGATGACCGCGTCCTCGACCCGAAAGTCGATGCTGTCCTTGAGGCGCCAGCGCATCGCGGCGCGCAGCTCGGCCGGCGGTACTTCCGGCGCTTCCACCAGGGCAAGCTGATAATCGTCCGGGCCGAGAACGGTGCTCACCGGTATTCGCGGTATCCCCGCGGCGCGTACGGCAGCCAAGGGAGCCTCCGCGCCGGCGGACGAGTCCAAGGCGAGGATCTCGCAACGTTCCAGGACCGGGTGCGCGCCGTCGCGGCGCAGGACCACCAGCGCCAGGTGGTCGGTCCCGAAGGCTATTCCCACGCGGCCTTTCCCGGCCAGTGTTTTTCCGAACAATCCAAGCACACGACACTCCATGCCGGCTGGGCCCCGATAGGGGGGGCGTCCATTCCATTGAGGTATCGGATGAATGCCGACGTTTCTTAACAATAGATGCGTCTTGCCGCGGCATGAGTGCCGATCAGGTTCTCGAACTGTGAGGCGCATCCCATAGGCCAGCAGGAGCCTCCGCTGGCTGGCCGCGCATTGTCGCGGCGCATTAATCTGACGCCCAAGGGGGGCCTTGGCACCTCGTCGCCTTGACACCCAGGCGGGCGGTTCCTACAATCGCCGGCCTTTGTCGCCCCGACTCCAGGCGCGGCTAGCTTTACGTTTTTCCAAGGTATGGGACCCGCTTTGGCGGCTCCTTAATAAGGTATTTATGGCGACGACGACCCAACTCATCCGTACAGGCCGGAACGAGCCCGCCTGGAAGTCCAAGGTGCCGGCGTTGGCCGCGTCGCCCCAGAAGCGCGGGGTATGCACGCGCGTCTATACGACGACGCCGAAGAAGCCCAACTCGGCTTTGCGCAAGGTGTGCCGCGTACGCCTGACCAACGGCTACGAAGTGTCGAGCTATATCGGCGGCGAAGGCCATAATTTGCAGGAGCACTCGGTGGTGTTGATCCGCGGCGGCCGCGTCAAGGATCTCCCGGGTGTTCGATATCACACGGTTCGCGGCGCCCTCGACTGCGCCGGCGTCGGCGATCGTCGCCAGGGACGCTCCAAGTACGGCGCCAAGCGCCCCAAGAAATAAGCCCTTAAGGCTCATACGCAGAGAAGGTTTCCATGTCCCGCAGAGCAGCAGCACCGCATCGCACCATCCTTCCGGACCCGAAGTTCGGGAACGACATGTTGGCCAAGTTCATCAACATGGTGATGGAGCGGGGCAAGAAGTCCGTGGCCGAGAAGATCGTCTACGGCGCCATCGACCGGATCGGCGACAAGAGCGGCCGCGCCGGGGGCGACGCCATCGCTCTGCTGCAGCAGGCGCTCGACAACGTCAAGCCCGTGGTCGAAGTGAAGTCGCGCCGCGTCGGCGGCGCCACGTATCAGGTGCCCGTCGAAGTGCGCGCCAACCGCCGCCAGACGCTCGCCATGCGCTGGGTGATCGAGGCGGCGACCGCCCGCAGCGAAAAATCCATGGCGCACCGGCTGGCCGCCGAATTGCTGGAGGCCGCCGAGAACCGCGGCGCCGCCGTGCGCAAGCGCGAGGACACGCATCGCATGGCCGAGGCCAACAAGGCGTTCGCACACTACCGCTGGTAGTTGCGAGGCCCCTGGCTGGCTGGTAAAGCGCCGGGCAGACCTTATATAGAGACAGTCAAGGGCGGCGACGGGCCGCCCTTTTTATCGAGGAATCGGATCGTGTCACGTACGACGCCCATCGAGCGATATCGCAATATCGGTATCTCTGCGCATATCGACGCGGGCAAGACGACTGCGACCGAAAGAATCCTCTTCTACACCGGCGTCTCGCACAAGATCGGCGAAGTGCACGACGGTGCGGCCGTCATGGACTACATGGAACAGG
>JBEKHK010000022.1:0-63622 GCA_050012315.1 Steroidobacteraceae bacterium
CGAACCCCATCAATCGCACGTGGTCGGATTTGTCCTTGACCCGCGCCAAAAATCCGTCGATCCGCGCGACGGATCCTATCTGTTCCAGCATGTCGAGCACCGCTTCATTGGCGCCGCCATGCGCCGGTCCCCAAAGCGCCGAAATCCCGGCGGAAATCGCCGCGTACGGATTCGCGCCGGTGCTTCCGGCCAGGCGCACGGTGGAGGTGCTGGCGTTCTGTTCGTGATCGGCATGCAAAATGAACAACAGGTCGAGCGCCTCGGCCGCCACGGGGTCGGCCGAATAGGTTTCCGAGGGATCCGCGAACAGCAGCCGGAGCAGATTCTCGCAGTAGCCGAGCTCGCGTCGCGGCTGAATGATTGGCTGACCGCGGGCGTGCCGGTAGGCGGCTGCCGCGATGGTCGGAAGTTTGCCGAGGATCCGGCGGGTGAAAATCTCCCGATGGTTCGGTTCATTGATGTCCATGGTGCGGTGGTAGAACGCCGCCATGGAGGCGACCGCCGCCGACACCATCGCCATCGGATGGGCATCGCGATCGAACCCGCGGAACACCTGCATGAGCTGACCGTTCACTCCGGTTTGGAGCATCACCGAAGCGCGAAATGAATCGAGTTCCTCATGCGTCGGCAACCTGCCGTAAATCAACAGATTCGCGACTTCGAGAAAGCTGGACCGCTCGGCGAGCTGCTCGACCGGGTAGCCGCGATACAACAGCAAACCCGCATCGCCGTCGATGTAGGTGATCTTGCTCTCGGTGCTGGCGGTTGCGGCGAAGCCCGGATCGAAGGTGAACACGCCGAGATCCTGGGTCAGGTGGGCGATGTTCAGCACGTCGGGCCCGATGGTCCCCGAAACGGCGTCCAACAACGCCGTTCTTCCGGTGGTCAGGTCCTTGAGCTCGTACTTTCTAGTGGGCTGCCTCATGAAATTGTTCCTCCTCCGTACTGCCGCTCAGGGCAGTAATCGACGAGGTGCCCGCGACGATGGTCTGGGTTACGTCGTCAAAGTATCCCGCGCCGACCTCGCGCTGATGGCGCGTGGCGGAGTAGCCGCGCTTCTCGGCCTTGAATTCGGCCTCCTGCAATTGGACGTAAGCCGACATCTGCGATTCGCGGTAGCCGCTCGCCAAATCGAACATGGAGTAGTTCAACGCATGGAAGCCGGCCAGGGTGATGAATTGAAATTTATATCCCATGGCTCCCAATTCGCGCTGGAAGCGCGCGATCGTGGCGTCGTCCAGCTTGCGCTTCCAATTGAAGGAGGGCGAGCAGTTGTATGCCAGCATCTTGCCGGGAAATTGGTTGTGCATGGCCTCGGCAAAAATTCGCGCCTCTTCCAGATCGGGCTTGCCGGTCTCGCACCACAACAGATCGACGTACGGCGCGTACGCGAGCCCGCGCGCAATGGCCTGGTCCAATCCATTGCGCACATGGAAGAAACCTTCGGGCGTGCGCTTGTTGGAGGTAATGAACTCCCGATCGCGCTCGTCGACGTCGGAGGTGATCAGATTGGCGGCCTCCGCGTCGGTACGCGCCAATAAAATCGTCGGCACGCCGCTCACGTCGGCGGCAAGCCGCGCCGCAACCAGCTTGTGGATGGCTTCCTGCGTCGGCACGAGCACCTTGCCGCCCATGTGCCCGCATTTCTTGGCGGACGACAGTTGGTCCTCGAAGTGCACGCCGGCGACGCCGGCCTCGATCATCTGCTTCATCAACTCGAAGGCATTGAGCACCCCGCCGAAGCCCGCTTCGGCATCGGCCACGATGGGCTTGAGCCAGTCGATGGATGCATCCCCTTCCGCGTGATAGATCTGGTCCGCACGCAAGAGGCAATTGTTGATGCGCTTGGCCACGGCGGGAACGGAATCCGCCGGGTAAAGGGACTGGTCGGGATACATCTGCGCAGAGAGATTCGCGTCGCCGGCGACCTGCCAGCCCGACAGATAGATGGCGTCGAGCCCGGCTTTGACCTGCTGCATGGCCTGGTTGCCGGTGAGAGCGCCGAGAGAGTTCACGAACGGCTTCTGATGCAGATAGTGCCACAGCTTATTGGCGGTCAGCGTGGCAATGGAATGCTCCACGTGAATCGAGCCGCGCAGTCTGACCACGTCCCCGGCCGAGTAGGGGCGGGTGATGTTCCGCCAGCGAGGGTTTTCCCGCCAATCGCGGCTGATCGCCGCTTGCGCATCCGCACTCGAGAACTTGTCCATAACACTGATCTCCACCTGTAAGACCTACATCCAGGATTCCACCCGGACAGTATAGGCACCGAATTTTCGGAAACTTCACTCCAGAAAATTCACAAGGTAAAGTTCACAAGCGCAGGGAAGGCGCTTATGTAAAAGCCTGAGTTGCAGCGCGGCGGTCCGTGGCCCGGTCGGTCCTGGGCCGCGGCTTACAGCGGGCCCTCCGAGACGAGGATGCCGTCGGAGTCCGCATACAACCACCGGCCAGGCTCGAAGGTCACGCCGGCAAACGTGACTGCGCGATCCCGGTGGCCGGTGTGTAAGCCCTTCTCGGATTTGCGAGGATGCGTGCCCAGTGCTTTCACCCCTATCGCCATTTCGCGGATCTCTTCGGAATCGCGAATGCAGCCGAACACGATCAAGCCCTGCCAGCCGTTCGCCACCCCGAGCTGCGCCAAATTGCCACCCACCAAAGCGCACCGCATCGATCCGCCGCCATCGACGACCAAAACACGTCCGGCGCCAGGCTCCTCCAGCAGCGTTCTAACGAGCGCGTTGTCCTCGAATACCTTGATCGGTACCACCGCACCGTGAAAGCTTTTCAGAGCACCGAAATCGCGAAACAGCGGCTCGGCAATCCGGGCCTGCGGATGGGCGTCCGATAGATCAGCCGTCGTCGTCGTCATGGAACGTCCTCCAAGAGCTGGTCGAACCTTTCTCGATTGTACTGATTTGGGCCGCGTGATCCCGACAGAGGTTTGGTGAAGCGCCGCAAAGTCGATGGGCTGAGCTTATAATCCTCGGTACCTTCAAGGGGGCGTCAAATCATGAGTGTGCGCGAACTGATCGGCGTAGATTTGCCGATCGTCCAGGCGCCTATGGCGGGCGTCCAAGGAAGTGAGCTGGCGTTGGCCGTGTCCAATGCGGGCGGGCTTGGCTCATTGCCGTGCGCCCTGTTCGGCCTCGACGAGTTGCGCACCCAATGAAAACCCCATATGCAGACCGTTCGTATCCGGCGGCGGCGCCAAAGGCTCCGAGCTTCGTCTCGGGCGCCGGCGAGCGGCCGCTCGTTTACCGTACCGTCAATGGCGTTCTCCGGGCTGCCGTAGCCGAGGGACCCGACCGGATCGCGCTGATCGTGCCCCACCAGTCGGCGAGATATACTTTTGCGGAATTCGATCGGGCGGTCGAGCGGGTCGCGCGCGGCATGATCATGTGCGGACTCGAGCCGGGAGAGCGCATCGGCATCTGGGCGCCGAATTGTCTCGAGTGGCTCCTGACCATGTTCGGCGCGGCGCGAGCCGGCCTGGTCTTGGTCAATATCAATCCTGCCTACCGGCGCACCGAGATCGAATTCGCGCTGCGCCTGGTCGGCTGCCGCGCGCTCGTCTTCGCCCCGAGATTCAAAGGCAGCGACTACGCGGCCATGCTGCAGTCGCTGATCCCGGAGCTGCCCGGCAGCGTTCCGGGACAACTTCGGAGTGCGGCCTTCCCCGAGCTCCGCACGCTCATCCAGCTGGGTGCCGAGGCGCTGAGCGGCAGCCTCTCGTTCGAGAATCTGCAGAGTCGTGGGTGTGAACTCGACGATGCAGTCATGGAATCGATCGAGGCGCAGCAAGACGCCGACCAGGTATTCAACATCCAATTCACCAGCGGCACCACCGGCACCCCGAAGGGCGCCGCGCTCACGCACTTCAATATCGTCAACAATGGCTTCTTCGTCGGCGAGGGTATGCGGCTTACCGCCCAGGACCGGGTATGCATTCCCGTGCCGCTCTATCACTGCTTCGGCATGGTCCTCGGCGTGCTTGCGGCCATGACGCATGGCGCGACCAGCGTGCTGTCGGGCGAGGGTTTCGAACCGCTCGCCGTGCTCGAGACTGTCGCTCGGGAGCGGTGCACGGCGCTGCACGGGGTGCCGACCATGTTCATTGCGGAGCTCGAGCATCCGCGTTTTCAGGAGTTCGACCTATCCTCGCTCCGGACCGGCATCATGGCGGGATCGCCCTGTCCGATCGAGCTCATGCGCCGGGTGGTGCGCGAGATGCACCTGCCGGAGGTGACCATCTGCTACGGTATGACCGAGACCAGTCCGGTGAGCTTTCAGAGCGGGCCGGACGACCCGCTCGAGCGGCGCGTGAGCACCGTTGGCCGCGTGCATCCCCACGTGCAGGTGAAGATCATCGACGCGCAAGGAAGGGTGACCCCGCGCGGCGCGCCGGGTGAACTCCTGACCCGCGGCTACAACGTGATGCGCGGCTACTGGGCGGACCCCGAGCGCACGCGCGAGGCGATCGATGAAGGCGGCTGGATGCATACCGGCGATTTGGGTGTCATCGACGAGGCGGGGTATTGCAATATCGTCGGGCGCGCCAAGGACATCATCATTCGCGGGGGCGAGAATATTTCACCGCGAGAGATCGAGGAGTTTCTGTATCGCCATCCCGCGGTGCTCGACGTGGCGGTGGTCGGCGTGCCGGATCACAAATACGGCGAGGCGGTTTGTGCCTGTATTCGTTTGCGCCCGGGACGGTCGGCGACGGAGGAGGAGATAAGGGATTTTTGCAGCGGCCAGATCGCGCATTTCAAAGTGCCCCGGTACGTGCGTTTCGTCGACAGCTTTCCCATGACAGTGAGCGGCAAGGTGCAGAAATACCTGATTCGCGAAACCGTGCGCGCCGATCTCGATCTGTCCGAGGAGCGGCACGCGTAATCAAAACTGCTGGTTGAGCTCGACGAAGAGGCCGCGCCGCGGCCCATATTGGGGCGCGAATTCACCGACCCCGGTCGCAGCGCGCAGAAGATAGCTGCGGTCGAATAAATTGATGACGCTCAAGCGCAACGTCAGTAGTTTTTGGTTATGCCAGGGGTCGAAATATTGCCCGATCGCGGCATTCCACTGCGTATATCCCGGCGAGTGCTGCTCATTGGCAAAGCCCGCCCGCAGCCCGCTGCCGTAGATGCCGTCGACGCTCGCGAGGGTATTGCGCCAGCGGTAGGAGACACCGGTCGATGCGCTGATGGTCTGTGCGTCGGATGCGTAGGTGTAGTGGGCCGCAAGGTAGGCGAGCTCCACCGGATCGTCGATGAGGTACTGGTTTGAGACCACTTGCTTCACCATCGTTATTTCGTGCGACACGTTCGCATACGCGCGAAGCCCCCCCTGGGAGTAGTTGGCCTTGAGTTCCACGCCCCGGCTGAATCCGCGCGCGTAATTGAATTCGTCCAGCACCACCGCCTGGCCGAACTGTCCATCATCGAGCGTATCGGTGGAGCGCTTGTAATAGGCGTCCAGGCCCAGGGTGAGGCCGGCCAACACTTGCTGGTCCATACCTACGTCGAAATAGGTCGCCCGTTCCGGTCGAACCGGATCCGCGAGCGGGATCAGCGGCTGTTGCACCGTGCCTTGAAACAGAGCGAGATTGCTCGGTGTCGCTTGCGCCTGCATGGGCGGCGTGAAATAGCGCGACACTCCGGCGTGCAGGGCGGTGTCCGCGAGCGGCTTATAGATGAGCGCAATCCGCGGACTCCATTGATTGGCGGAGACGAATTGGTTCATCTGGTCGAAGCGCAAACCCACGTTGAGCGTAAAATCCGGGCGCAATCGAAACTCGTCCTGAACGTATCCTCCCGCGTTCCAGCCGACTTTCGCGCTGTAGTCATTCACGATCAGGGGATCGGGCAAGGGATCACCCTCGGCATCCAGCGGCAAAACCGTCGACAAGTCCTGGACCTGGGTCTTCTCGACGCCGACTTCGAGCCCGGCGCGCAGGGTATGCGCATCGCTTAGCCGGTTCGAGAGATCGAACTGCGCTCCATTGAGCAGGCTCTTACGCATCACATTCGAGGCGACATCATTGAAGGCCAGGTCGCCATACACGTCGGGTACGAAATCGACGGTGGCATAGCGCGTGAAGACCGAGAACTGCGTATCCACGCTGTCGTAGTGGGTTTGCAGTGCCACGACGCCGAAGAAGAAGCGGTCCGTCTCTCTTTCATCGAGGCTAGTCGAGGACAGGGTGGGAGAGCCGAAGTCCCCCAGCGGCGCCTCACCCTCGACGTCGGGAATTTGGAAATGGCCGACAAAGCCGCCGGCCATATAGGTCAGGCGGCTCGAATCCCCGAACAGCGTCGATCCGTAGCCGAAGAACTTCTCCTGGGTGGTGCGATCGTGGATCGGATTCTCCATCGGCGTGGCATTCTCCAGACCCTGGTTGCTCAGCAAGTAGCGGCCGGTCAGAAAGTATTGGGTCTGACCCATGCCGCCGCCGTATTCGAGACTCGGGCTGAACGTGGCCCAGCTGCCGCCATAGAGGTCCACGTTCCCGCCCGGATCGAACTCGGTCTTGGTCGTGATGTCGATCACACCCGCTGTGCGCAGGCCGTACTGTGCGGGCAGGGCCCCGTCGAGCAGATTGAGGTTGCCGATAAAGCCGGTCTCGAGGACGGGACCCAGCGCCGATACCCCATCGGGAAGTTGTATGCCGTTGATGCGGTATTGGACGTTCGCGTATTCATTGCGGACGTGAAAATCGGGATTGCTGATGGCCGAATCGTAGGAGACGCCGGGAACCTGTAACAGCACCTTGTCCAGCGGCGTGTTCTTGCCCTGCGGCAGCGCTTGCAGGGCCTGCTGATCGATGTGGTATTCAGTGGCGCCGAGCTTGGGCAGCAGATTCACGTCGCGCGCCTCGTCCAGTTCCGTATTCTTGTGCCACAGCGATTCTGTCAGGGGGCGGGCGCTCACCACGATCGGCTCGAGCTCGCTCTGCGCGGAGGCGGCCACCGCCACCGTGGTGTTCTCTGGCGTCAATGAAACGGCATCCGCCGCAATCCCCGGTTGGGTCGTCAGCAGTTCAAGCCCGAGCACGAGCACGCCAAAACTACCGATCTGTTTCATAGTTGGAGAACGTTAATCGTTATGAGAATGATATGCATTCGCATCTTAGCATGTCAATGCTCAAATCAGGACCGCGAGGCGCCCCTGCGCTTATAGGTAAACCGGAGGTGTCAGGGGACCTCCTAAGCTTCGATGAGCGGTTCCCTGGAGCTGAATTCCGTTAGCTTAGCTACCCCTGGCTGGAAACATCGTTCAAAGGAAACATCGGATGATTGAGCAGTTGCGCCGTTGGACCCGCCGTTGTGTGCCGGTTTCGCTGCAGCTTGCTGCGATAGCCGGAACGGCGGCGGCGACGGTTTTGGCCGGAAGCCCGGCGGCGATCGGGGCGATCGGGGCGGTCGAGGCGGCTTCCCCGGCGGCTCCCGCCCAGGCTCCGCGTCCGGACCAGCTCGCTTTTCGAGAGATCTTTCGCGAGCTGATCGAGACCGACACCAGTCATTCCATCGGAAGCTGCACGGCGGCTGCTGAGAAGATGGCGGTGCATCTGCGTGCGGCGGGGTTCCCGGAATCGGATATCCATCTGTTTGCGGTTGCCGAGCACCCGAAAGACGGCGGCTTGGTCGCGGTGCTGCCGGGCACCGACCGGGGTCTCAAGGCGCTGCTGCTGCTGGCGCATCTCGATGTGGTTGAGGCTCGGCGTGAGGACTGGACGCGCGATCCTTTCAAGCTGATCGAGGAGGGTGGTTATTTCTACGGCCGTGGTACGTTCGATGACAAATCGATGGATGCCGTCTGGGTCGACACGCTCATTCGCCTGCGAAAGGCGGGCTATAAACCCAGGCGCACCATCAAGATGGCGTTGACTTGCGGCGAGGAGGCGGGGGCCGCGTTCTCAGGAGCGGAGTACCTCGTCAAGCATGAGCCGCAGTTGATCGATGCTGCGTTTGCCCTCAACGAGTTCGCCTATGGCGTCCTCGATGCGCAGGGGCATCGTGTGGTCATGGAGGTGGAAGCGGGTGAGAAGACCGACCAGAATTACCGGCTGGAGGTGGTCAATCCGGGCGGACACAGTTCGCGTCCGGTCAAGAATAATGCCATCTATCATCTCGCCGCCGGCTTGACGCGCCTGAGCGATTACGAGTTCCCGGTGCAGATGAACGACACGACGCGATTTTATTTCAGCCGCATGTCAACGATCGTGGGTGGCGAGACCGGTGCCGCCATGAAGGCATTGGTGAATGATCCGACGGACGTGAAGGCTGCCGAGGCGCTTTCGGAGGACCCTCGGTTGAACGCGATGCTGCGCACCACTTGCGTCGCGACCCTGGTGAACGCCGGACACGCCAGCAACGCCCTGCCGCAGCGCGCGCGCGCCACCGTCAATTGCCGCATCTTTCCCGGGGTTGCCGTCGAGGCGGTGCGTCAAACGCTGATCACGATCATGGCGGACCCGCAAATTTCCGTGACGACCGTCGAGCCGCCAGATCCGGTAGTGGTGCCGCCGCCGCTGACGGCCGAGGTTATGAAGCCCATCGAGCAGGTCACCCATCAGATCTATCCGGGCATCGACGTGGTGCCGGTGCTGCAGGCCGCGGGTACGGACGCGATTTATCTGGCCGAGGCGGGCATACCGACCTACGGCGTCAGCGGCATGTTCATCGATCCCGATCTCAGCAATGTTCACGGACTGAATGAGCGCATCCGAGTGCAGTCCTTGTATGACGGACGGGATTTCTTGTATGCGCTGGTCAAGTTATACGCCGCTCAAACCCGGTGACATGCCGCGGCCCGGTAGCTGATCGAGCGCTAGTTGCCGCTTGCTATCGAACTCACGACGCGCGCGACGCCGGGGGCTTCAAGGGCCACCGATTTGGCGATCTCGGAATCGAAGGGGGTATCGACCAGGCCATATAGATACACGACGTGATCGAGCGTCTGCACCTCGATTCCGGTGCCCAATTCCGGATGTTGAGCATATAGCGCCCTCACGCCTGCGGTGATTTGTGCATCGCCAGGACAACCGCTGATTCCGCACTTTTGGAATGTCGCACATCCGCAAAGAAGCGCTGCGGTGACTGACCAAAGGGCCACAATTCGAACGATTCGCGATTTACCCACCTGTCTCTCCATGCGCCCGTTGAACGGGCAAGCTGCCCGACATCCCTTCCGTGCGCGCTGATCCGCGTGTAGGCGCGCCTTCGCGCGCGGCGTTCGATGGAGAGCAACGGACATCATCCGAGATGAAGTTTGCGGCGCGAATTGGGCATCCATTTCATTCGAAATGACCGGGCTTCGCGGCGCAATACTCCAGGAATGAAACCCGCGCATGCTTTGGCCTATAAGAGCCGCCAATCCGCATGGGTGCCCAACCAAGAGGAGAGGTCTGATTCATGAACGCAAGCGGGATGCGCGCTCCTGACGCTCCATCGTGGAATATTGCTGATGCGTTCCGGTCCGGGACGCGACGGTCGCTTAGTTGCGCCCGCGGTTGAACGCCACCCCTTGCGAACCGGCCAAGGGGCCGCTCGCCGGCGAGTGTCGGCCGGGCGGCCGCGATGTTTCCCCGACGATGCCCTTTCTTCGCTAGACGCCGAAGACCTCAACCATGTGGATCGTCAAGCTGGCCCTGAATCGACCATACACGTTCGTGGTCGCCGCCATCTTGATTCTGTTGCTGGGCGTCTCGGCGGTTGTGACGATGCCGACCGATATCCTGCCGAACATCGATATTCCCGTCATCACGGTGGTCTACGATTACCGGGGCCTGCAGGCACAGGAGCTGGAACAACGCATAACCACGTTCAATGAGTTCATCATGTCGACGGTGAACGACGTGAAGTCGATCGATTCGCAGACCGTCCGCGGCTACGCCGTCCTGATGATTTACTTTCAGCCCCAGGTGCATATCGATGCGGCCATCGCGCAGGTCGGCGCGGCCACGCAGTCGATCCGTTTTCGCTTTCCGCCGGGCGTAAATCCGCCCTGGGTGCTTCGCTTCAGCGCATCGACGGTGCCGATTTATCAACTGGCTCTCTCGAGCGATTCGCTCTCGCAATCAGAGTTGTACGACTACGGCATATTCCGCATACGGCAGAAGCTATCGGTCGTTCCGGGCACGCTGCTCGAGGCTCCTCATGGCGGCGTGGTGCGGCAGATCATGGTCGACCTGGATCAGCAGGCGCTGCTATCGAAGAATGTGACGCCGATGGATGTTGAGAGCGTCATCAGCAACCAGGACGTGACCATGCCCACGGGTTCGATCAAGATAGGCGGGCGCGAGTACGGAACGAGCGTGAACAACAGTCCGACCGATGCGCTCGCCTTGAATGACGTTCCTGTCAAGGTCGTCGGCGGCTCGGTGATCTTCATGCGCGACGTAGCTCATGTACGCGACGGTTGGATGGTCCAGCAGAACGTCGCTCGGGCCAACGGCAAGCCGTCAGTACTGACGCCCATCTATAAAAGCGGCTCCGTCTCGACGCTCTCGATCATCAACCAGATCAAGAACGACATACTTCCGGTAGTTCAGGCGGCGGCGCCCAAGGGCATGACGATTACCGGCCTATTCGACCAGTCGGTATTCGTGCGCGCGGCAATCAATGGCGTGGTTCGGGAGGCCGTCATCGCCTCGCTGTTGACCGCGCTGATGATCCTGGTTTTCTTGGGCAGTTGGCGCAGCACGCTGATCATCGCGATCTCGATCCCGCTCTCCATTCTGAGTTCCATCATCATCTTGGATGCGCTTGGGGAGACGCTCAACACCATGACGCTGGGCGGCCTGGCACTGGCGGTGGGCATCTTGGTCGACGACGCGACGGTCACGATCGAGAACATTCACCGCCACATGAACTCGAAGTCACTTTTCGACGCGGTATTCCAGGGAGCGTCGGAGATCGCAGCGCCGACGTTCGTGTCGACGCTCACCATCTGCATCGTCTTCGTTTCCGTGGTCTTTCTCACCGGGCCGGCCAGATATCTCTTTACTCCGATGGCGATGGCCGTGGTGTTCTCCATGATGGCCTCGTACCTTCTGTCCCGTACCCTGGTACCCACGCTGGTCAATTACATGTTGGCGGGCGAGACGCATTTTTCGGCGGAGGCGCCAGACCAAACCGCGGAGGACCCGCTCCCGACCTGGTTCGAGCGCTTCAACAACGGGTTCAATGCCGGCTACCTGCGCATGCGAATCCGTTACACCGACCTGTTGAGTCGCTTCATCGCGCACCGGCGGAGCGCGCTCATCGCCTGCGCATGCGTGATGGCGACCGCCTTCATATTGCTGCCATTCATCGGAACGGACTTCTTTCCCAGCGTGGATACCGGGCAGTTCCGCCTGCACGTACGCGCCATGCCGGGAACGCGGATCGAGGAGTCGAGCGTGCAATTCAGCCAGGTGGAGCAGAAGATCCGCAGCGTCATCCCGGCGAAACAGCTCGACCTGATCCTCGATGACATCGGTCTTCCCCAGGATCCGATCAGCTTCACTTTCGGTTTCACACCGAACGTGGGCGCTTTCGACGGAGAGATCCTCGTTTCATTGAACAAGGACCATGCGTCGACGGAGACTTACATCGAAAAGCTGCGAGAGGTTCTGCCGAAGGCCTTTCCGTCGATCACCTTCTACTTCGAGCCGGCCGACATGGTCACGCGGATTTTGGACTTCGGAGTAACCGCGCCGATCGATGTGCAGGTGCAAGGGACCGATCCGGGAAACTTCGATGTGGCGCGCGAGCTGCGCCGCAAGATAGCGGCGATACCGGGTGCGGTCGATGTTCATCTGCAACAGGTGATGGACGGTCCCACCTTTAAGATCGACGTCAATCGAACGCGCGCGGCGCAGTTCGGCCTGACTCAGCAAGATGTGTCCAACAGCCTGTTCGTATCCATGGCCTCGGGTTACGCGGTCGCCCCGAATTTCTGGGTCGACCCCAACATGAATCTCACCTATACGGTCACGGCACAGACACCGCAATACCGGCTGGATTCGTTGAACATGCTGAGAAATACACCGATTCCGATCAGAACGCTGCCGAACCGCACCGAGTTGCTCGGCAACATAGCGACCATTACGCCGTCGTTCGAGCCAATCGTCATCAACCATCACAATGTACAGCGCGTCTATGACGTGCTGCTCAATACCCAGGCCACCGATCTCGGGGCGATCGCGAAGAAGGTGCGGAGGGTTGTGGACGAGGAGCAAAAGAAGCTTTCGGCCGGCAATGTCATCGAGGTGCGCGGTCAAGTGGAGAGCATGAATGAGGCGTTTACGCGCCTCGGCATCGGCTTGGTTTTCGCGGCCGTGCTGGTGTATCTGCTGATGGTCGTCAACTACCAAAGCTGGCTCGATCCGTTCATCATCATTTGCGCCCTTCCCGGGGCATTCTGCGGCATCGTCTGGGCGCTGTTTCTGACGCAAACGACCTTCAATGTGCCCAGCCTGATGGGGGCCATCATGTCGATCGGCGTGGCGACGGCAAACTCCATCCTGTTGGTGACCTTTGCCAAAGGGGAGCAGAGACGCGGCCTCACGGCCGGCGAAGCGGCCGTGTCGGCAGGTTCCACGCGGTTGCGACCCATCATCATGACGGCCTTCGCGATGATCGTGGGCATGCTGCCGATGGGCCTGGGGTTGGGCGAGGGCGGAGAACAAAACGCGCCGCTGGCGCGCGCGGTCATTGGCGGCCTCGCGATGGCGACGTTCGCGACATTATTTTTCGTTCCTCTTATGTATAGCCTCATCCACGGAGGACGCGGAGTCACCGAAGAGGAGATGACACCATGACGCCCCTGGATACGACTTCGCCGCCCAAACGGAAATTCCGCATCGCCTGGGCGGTGAGTCTGCTTGCTGTCTTACTGGCAATCGGCATCATCCCCCGCGTACTCAAGAACCGCGAAGCCAGAGATGCGGCGCTCGCCAGCCCCGTACTTCTTCCGGAAGTCATCGTGGTCCACCCGCGGCTCGGCGCCGCCCGGACCGATATCTCTTTGCCGGGAAACCTGCAGCCCCTGTACAGGGCTGCAGTCTTCGCGCGCACAAATGGCTATATCGAGAGCCGATCCGTCGACATCGGATCGGAGGTGAAGGCCGGACAGGTGCTGGCGGTCATCTCGGCGCCTGAAGTCGACCAACAGTTGAACCAGGCACACGCGGACGCACTCGAAGCGGCGGCGGCTGTGGCGCAGTCGAAGGCCGCGCTCGAGCAGGCGCAGGCGAATCGGGGGATTGCGCGCATTACTCAAAAGCGCTATGCGTCCCTGATCGACAAGCGCGCGGTGACACAGCAGTCCCTCGACGAAGCCGACGAAGCGTTCCGGGCGCGGTCTGCCGATGTGTCGGCCGCGGCCGCCAATATCAGCGCCGCCGAGGCGACTTTGAAGTCGAGGCAGGCCAATGTCGAACGATTGACGCAAATGCAGGGATTCGAGCGGGTCGTTGCTCCCTTCGACGGGGTGATCACCGCCCGCAACATCGAAGTGGGCGATCTCGTGAGCGCCGGCAGCGACAATGGCTCAATGAGCCTATTCAGCATTGCGCAAAGCAATGTCCTTCGAGTCCAGGTCGAGGTCCCGCAGTCGGCCGCGCTGGCCATCAAGGTGGGACAGCAAGCCACGATCACCGTACAGGAGCGGCCCGGCCGCCGCTATGTCGCCACGGTCACGCGCAGCGCCCGGTCGATCGATGTGGCGGCGCGAACCATGCTCACGGAGGTGCAGGTGGACAACCGCGACGGGTCGCTGGTTCCGGGCATGTATGGCGAGGTGAACTTCGACATCACCGTGAATCATCCTTCGCTGATCATTCCGTCGACGGCGCTGGTCATCGACAAGAACGGCATGCACGTGGTTTCGGTGTCAGCGGACAGGCGCGTGCATTTTGTCGCCGTCGACATCGGGCAGGATCAAGGATCTCAAGTCGAGATATCCCAAGGACTGCGCGGGGGAGAGACGCTGGTCAGCAATCCGAGCGATTTGCTGAGGGACGGGGAGAGGGTCTCCATTGTGGAGTAATGCAAGGACGCGGACCCGGACGCAAGGGCAAGACTGGAGCGACATGATGAAGCGACTTCTACCGCTCAGCGCCTGCGTTTTGGTGTGTTTGGCGGCCGGTTGCATGGTGGGTCCGAATTACAAGCGGCCGGCCGCGATCACGGCACCGGTTTTCAAGGAGGCGCCGACCGATCCGGCGCCCGCGAGCGATGGATGGAAGCCAATTCAACCCAGCGACCAGGCACAGAAGGGGGACTGGTGGCTCGTGTACCAGGATACTCAACTCGATGCCCTCGAGGCCCAAGTCGATGAGGCGAATCAGACATTGAAGATCGCGGAGCAGACCTTCCGCTTGGCACGCGCGGCCATTGGAATCGCACGCTCGAACGAAGTCCCGACGGTCGGCGCGGGAGCCAGCGTGAGTTCGGTGCGCGAGTCCACCAATGAACCGTATTTCCTGCCGACTCTCGCCAACAATGGAACCGGAGACTTTAGGCTGCCGCTCGATCTGAATTACGAGATTGATCTCTGGGGGCGCATTCGCCGCGGCGTGACCTATGCCCGGGCAGAGGCGCAGGCGAGCGCCGCCGACATGGAGAGCGCCCGTCTCAGTCTGCATGCCGAACTGGCCACGGACTACTTTGGCCTGCGCGGCGCGGATGGGCAAACCAAGCTGCTCGACGATACGATCAAGGCCTACCAGGATGCCTTGCAGTTGACCAAGGATCGCTTCGATGGAGGTCTCGCCGCATCTTCCGACGTGACCCAGGCGGAGACCCAATTGGAGCAGGCACGTGTCCAGCGCACCGATGTCGAAGTGCAGCGAGCCCAGTTCGAACACGCCATCGCGGTGTTGATCGGCAAGGCTCCCGCATCCGTCACGATTGCTCCGGACCCGATCAATATCAATCCGCCGAAGGTGCCCAGCATTCCCGGGCTGCTGCCCTCGGCTCTGCTCGAGCGGCGGCCGGATATTGCCGCCGAGGAGCGCCGCATGGCCGCCGCCAACGAGCAGATCGGGATTGCCAAGGCGGCCTACTATCCCTCCCTGTCCCTCGGCGGTTTGGTGGGCATGGAATCAACCTCGTCAGAGAGCTGGTTCAACTGGCCGAGCCGCTTCTGGGCCGCCGGACCTTCGATCTCGGAGAGCATCTTTGATGGCGGCCGGCGCCGCTCGCTCTCGCAGCAGGCGCGCGCCAACTATGACGCCGCCATCGCGACCTATCGTCAGACCACCCTGCAGGCATTCCAGCAGGTCGAAGACAACTTCGCTGCAATGCGGATTCTGCGGACGGAAGAGGAGCAACAGCATCGCGCAACGGCCGCAGCGCTCGAGTCCCTCAGTACCTTCGAGGAGCGCTATGAGGGCGGTCTCGAACTCTATCTCGAAGTGGTTACTTCGCAGACCGTGGCCCTGGCCAACCAGCGCAACGACATCGATCTCATGCGTCGGCAACTCGACGTCAGCGTTCTATTGATCAAAGCGCTCGGTGGCGGCTGGTCCGCGCAGCAATTGCCAAAGCTCTAGCTGTCCATGACCCAAGCAACGGGGCCGGTGCGCCGCACGAGCCTACGCCTTGTCCGCGTAGATCAACCGCCCTGGACCGAGCCTGGCGAGGACCTGCTCCAGACTCGAATTGGCCACGGCGAGGCAGCCTTCGCTGCGCCCGAGCATTCCGAAGTGCGTGACGATCTGCTCGCTCACGTACCAGGCACCATGGACGACGATGGCTCGCGCGGCCGCGTTGTCGTTGGTCGGATCGAGACCCTCGAGGCGCATCGAGCGGCCGTGCTCGCCTACGTACAGAGTGCCCGTCCGGTAGGCGCCGGCCGAAGTCGCCTGCGAGCGAGGCTCGTTCGAGAACCGTTCGAGCCAACCCGTGTGCGTCGGATCCGATCCCCTGCCGTGCGCGACGAAATGGGAGGTCGCGGCGCCGTCGGCGAGGTTGAGCACATGGAAACGCGGTGCGCGCGAGTGCAGCGAGAAATCGGCGATACCGATGGCGTCTCGATGATCGATGCTATCGCGGTGACGGTCCAACGCCCCGAGCGCACGCTGCAGGAGCGTAGGGGACACGGGTCCCACACCCGCAGGCGCCGAGCCGGCCCTCGGCTCGGACGCGGTTGCCGGCCTCAAGGCGCCGCCGGCCAGACCCGCCACGGCGGCTCCCATGAACGATCGACGTGTCACTCGCAATGCAAAACTCCTCTGGGCGCCCCGGCACCTGCAGTTCACAATCGGGAAAGCATGAAAATTGGACGCTTGGAGGGCGCTTCCGTTCAATTCCCAAGCCCGATCTGCCGGTATTATCTCCGGAACAGCTCCGGTGCCGCCTGCGACCCAGTCACGGGCCGGGAATCAAAAGGGGATCCCGTCAACCATGAATCGGCCGTTCGTGTCCGTTTTTTCGTCCATCCTTCGGTCAGGAGCCCTGCGCGACGGAGACCTCCCTATCACGGCCCTGACGGGGCTCATCGCGGCGTTCGCTGCCGCCGGGTTCCTCGCGCTCGCGCCGCCCGCGCTCGCCGACTCGGTGCCATTCTGGGGCGCCAAGCAATCGGTTCCCGCCGGTACGCCCATCAACGATCTCAAAAAAGGTCAATTCCTGTGGATGGCCGATGCCGTGACCTCGGGTCCGATCGTCATGGTGGTGAGCATCACGGAGCAGAAGGCCTACGTGTATCGCAACGGCGTTCTGATCGGTGCGACCACGGTGAGCACGGGCCGCCCCGGGCATGTGACGCCGACCGGCGTATTCACGGTCCTCCAGAAGCAAAAGGAGCATCGCTCGACCATCTATGACGGCGCGCCGATGCCCTACATGGAGCGGCTCACCTGGGGCGGTGTCGCGCTGCACGCGGGAGGATTGCCGGGCTATCCGGAATCGCACGGATGCATCCACCTGCCCAGCGAATTTGCGAAGGATCTCTACGATATCTCGCCGCCCGGCATGACGGTGGTCATCGCCGATACCGCGAGCGAGCCCACCTGGGTCACGCATCCCGGCTACCTCGCGCCAATCAGCCTCGTCGATGGGAAAACCCTCGACGACGATCCCCTGGGATCGAGCGATCAAGATCGCTGGCAGCCCGAGGCGTCGCTGAGCGGTCCGGTCAGTATCGTGCTCAGCCGCCAGAGTCAAAGCATCGTCGTGTACCGCAACGGCATCGAAATTGGTCGAGCGAGGATCTCCGTCACCGGCGGCCAACCGCTCGCCACCCACGCTTTGGTGCTCGAGGCCGGGCCGAGCGACTTTCCCGACCCGTACGTGCCCGACGCCAACAAGTATCATTGGCTGCGCATCGGCGTGCCGGGCCAAATGGGAGAGGCCGGTGGGGATCCGGATCCAGCGACCGTCGCGAGGATCAAGATTGCCTCGGCGTTCGTGAAAGAGGTGAACTCGGTGCTGACGCCGGGAGCGACGCTGATCGTCACCGATCAGCCCATGTCGCCCAGCACGTCCGGCCCGCTTCTGCAGGTCGTCGATGCCGATCCACCCGCGCAGAATACGTCGAAGCGCTGACGGCGGCGCGCGCGCCGCCGGCATCCACACAGCTCTCTCGAGCTTGTCGTTGCCATGCGACATTACCCATCCGAATCGTCTCTTGGCAAGATTCGATCTGTGCTCTGCGTCACCGGAGCGCAGGAGGGACGCATGCGAGCAAATGTCGTGCCTGTGAATGAGACGGACAAGGTGAAAATCTTGCTGGTCGACGATCAGCAGGCGAAGCTCTTGAGCTATGAGGTGGTTCTCGCGGGGATCGGCGAGACGCTGATCAAGGCATCCTCGGCGTGCGAAGCGTTCGAATTTCTACTGAGGAATGAAATCGGGCTGATCCTCATCGATGTCTGTATGCCGGACCTCGATGGGTTCAAGCTCGCGGCCCTGATTCGGGATCACCCGCGCTTTCAGCGAACCGGCATCATCTTCGTATCCGCCGTCATGACGACGAGCTTGGACCAACTGCGTGGCTATGAGCTGGGCGCGTTCGATTACGTCCCGGTTCCATGGGCCCCCGAGCAGTTGCGCGCCAAGGTCAAAATGTTCGTAGACCTCTACCGAAAAGCCCGTCAATTGGAGCGGCTCAACGCCGAACTCGAGCAGCGAGTCCAGGAACGCACTTTTGCCCTGTGCCGCCTACGCGAGCAGCTCGAGCAGCGCGTCGAGGAACGCACCCGTGAACGCGAACAGGCGCTGACGAAACTCTTGGAAGCGCGGACCATGGATACCGTCGGAGAGGTTACCGGGGAAGTCGCTCACGATTTCAATAACCTCATCATGGCGGTATTGGGCAGCCTCGCGCTGTTGCAGAAGCATCTGCCGGACGACCCTGATTGCCGTCGGCTGTTGCACAATGCAATTCAAGGCGGCCAACGAGGCGCGTCGCTGGCGACGCGGCTGCTGGCGTTCTCGCGGCGCCGAGAACTCAAGCCGGTATCGGTAGACGTCGGCAAAGCCGCGAAGGACATGGAGGAACTGCTGATTCGCGCCTTGGGGGTCGGCATCGAACTCAGGTATCAAATCCCCAGAATGCTGCCGCCGGTGCTGGTAGACGTTAATCAACTCGAGCTGGCGCTGCTCAACGTAGCCCTGAACGCACGCGATGCCATGCCGAACGGCGGGGAGCTTGTAATCAGCGCAGAGGAGACCAATGGCTCCGATAACGCATCGCTTCCGTCCGGGAAGTATGTCCGAATCAAGCTTGCCGATATCGGGGCACCCGTGGACGAAGCCACGCGGGCCAATGCGGCCGAGCCGACTTTCACAGAGAAAGGCCTCGGCATGAGAACCGGCCTCGGACTGTCCGTAGCCGATGAAATTGCAGCTCAGTCCGGCGGTCTGCTGAGCATCGACAGGGCACGGAGCGTTGGAACCATCGTCGAGCTATGGCTGCCGCAGTCCGGCAGCCGCCTGTATCTATAAGCCGTCGGGAAGAGCCCCTCGGAGTCGGTGCCGGCCGAAATCCCCAGTAATCCTTGCCCGGAGCGGATGCTGCGCGCGCAGGAGCACACTCGCGCTCGTCCTCAAACTGAAACAATCGTGCGTAACGATGGATGGCGAGCCCGTGATCACTGAAAACCGCATCGATGGGAGCCCTTTCATGCCCCTGGAGCACGACGAATTGATGCGGCGCATCAGCCGCGACATCGCCGACAGCTACGACGAAGAGTTGGAAATGGAGATCGAGGATCGCCATCCGCTGCCGGAGGCGTCAACGCCTGAGACCAGCGACTCGGAGAAGGATTATCGGCGGGATTACTTCGGTCAGTTGTACCGCCTTCAGGCCGAACTCGTGAAGTTGCAAGATTGGGTTGTCGCAGCCGGCGAAAAGGTGCTGATCCTATTCGAAGGGCGCGACGCGGCCGGCAAGGGCGGTGCGATCAAGCGCATCAGCCAAAAACTCAATCCTCGCGTCTGCCGGGTAGTGGCGCTGCCGGCGCCGAATGACCGCGAGCGGACGCAGTGGTACTTCCAGCGCTACGTGTCGCACTTGCCGGCGGCCGGGGAAATAGTTCTATTCGACCGCAGTTGGTACAACCGCGCCGGCGTAGAGCATGTCATGGGCTTTTGCAGCGCCGAAGAGTACGAGGAGTTCTTCCGCTCCGTGCCGGAGTTCGAACGCATGCTGGTTCGCTCCGGCATCAAGCTATTGAAATATTGGTTCTCAATCACCGATGAAGAGCAGCACGTGCGTTTTCTCGGCCGCATCCATGATCCGTTGAAGCAATGGAAATTAAGCCTGATGGATCTGGAATCGCGCCGCCGCTGGGAGGACTACACCAAGGCGAAGGAAGTCATGCTCGAGCGGTCGCACATCCCAGAAGCTCGATGGTGGATAGTGCATGCTGATGACAAGAAGCGCGCGCGTCTGAATTTCATCGATCATCTGCTAAAGCAATTTCCATACCACGAGAAGGAGCGCCCGCTGATCGTGCTGCCCAAGCGAGAGCATCATGAGCACTACTCGCGCCAGGCGGTGCCGTTGGACATGATGGTGCCGGAGATATATTAACCCTGGAGTGTAATATCCGAGGCGAGTATGGTGATTGGGCGGCGAACGATGGCCGGGGCAGGGCAGCAAGTGCATCCAGTCCTTTTGGCGCGGTTAGGAGGAGAACCTCTCATCGCCAATCCAGCCGCCATCCCTGTATTCGGGCTTTAGCGTCCCGGCGATCAGACCAACCCAGCCGAAACGCTTGTCCTTCGAGCTAAACAAGCCGAATCGCTTCTGCGTCGCCCGTGCTTGCTTGGCCACCTGCGGGTCGTAGTGCTGCGCCTGCCACGCGACAAAGTGCCCCGGCTGAAGTCTTGGGCCGCGTGAGCCGTCGGTCAACGCGGTCACTATGAAACCACCGTCAGCGGAGGCAACGCGAACGGAAGCCGATTGGCAGCCGTTGCCATGAATCTCCACGGCAGTTGCGGCGCCGAGCAATTCGCGGGCGTCCAGAACGAGTGCCGGTAACATGACGCCCGCCTGCAGTGTGCACTCCCCGCCGCATGCATGTTCGAATGCAGTCAAGCTGTCTTCGAATACCAGTCCAGGAAAGGGAGTAGACGGGTCAACCGCCGCCTTTCTCTGGATCGGCAAACTCTTTCGCTTGAGGAACTCGGCCATGGTGCTCCCTTGATTGAAAAGAAGGCCACCACCCTCATCAGGGTGGGCCTAGATCGCATGTAAGGGGAAAAGGCTAATAATTGGTATACGTAGTTTCCGCATGCATAGCACTAATTCGCGCGATCCGCAATGGCGAGGAGATGTGCAATCTCCGCAGCGGGCAGCGGCTTGCTGATCAGATAACCTTGCATTTGATCGCAGCGAAGCAAGCGCAGGATCTTGGCTTGTTCCTCTGATTCGACGCCTTCGGCGATAACCTTGAGCTTTAGGGAGTGCGCGAGCGTGATGATGGTGGAAACCAGCGTGGTCACGCTCGGGTCGTCGAGCATCGTGGCCGTGAAGGTGCGGTCAATTTTCAGGGTGCTCACCGGCATTTTGGCGAGATAGCCGAGCGATGAATAGCCGGTGCCGAAGTCGTCGATGGCGATGCCAACGCCGAGGGCGCGCAGCGCGCGGAGCTTCTCGATATTGCTTTCGACATGATCGATGAACAAGCTCTCGGTCACCTCCACATCGAGACCTGCCTCGGCGGCCCCGAACAACACCGCATTGCGGGTGGCGCGCTTCAAGGCGGTGCGCACGGTCTCGAGGAAGTCGGGGCGGTGCAGCTGCACCGGCGATATGTTGACCGCGATTCGCGGAGCCGCCAGGCCTTGCTCGAGCCAGGCGGCTCGATCCATACAGGCCTGAAGCATGACCCAAGCACCGACCTCGACGATCATGCCGATCTCCTCCATGAGCGGGATGAACTTTGACGGAAGCACCAAGCCCAGCTCAGGGCTTCGCCAGCGGATGAGCGCTTCGAGCCCGTCCCATCTGCGTGTTTCGAGGTCGACCTTGGGCTGATAATGGAGCTCGAATTCGTTGTTCTCGAGAGCGCGGCGCATGCGTGTTTCCAGCGACAGGCGCTCGGTGATTCGGTCGCTGATCTCGCGGGTAAAAAAGACGGTGCGCTCCCCCTGGGAGCCGGCTCTCTCGAGAGCCGCCTCCGCGTGCTTGAGAAGCGACTCCGCGTCTTCCCCGTCGTGGGGATAGATGGCGATGCCGGTGCAGGCGGTCAACGTCACGTCGTGACCGCGCACTCGGAAAGGCACGCCGAGCCAAAGACGGTATTGCTCTTGCAAGACTCGCGCGATCACCTCGACATCTCCGGAAAATGGCAGGACGGATGCGAATTGATCGGAGCCAATGCGCGCGGTGGCGTTGGCGTCTCCGGTGGCTCGGACCAATCGAACAGCGACTTCCCGGAGGAGGTCATCACCCTGCGCCCGGCCAAATGTCTCGTTGATGGTCTGGAATCGTTCCGGATCGCGCACCACGACCGCAAATTGGGCGTGGTTGCGTGCGCCGGCATCGACTTGCTGGGCGAGGCGCTCGAGAAACAAGGTCCGATTGGCAAGACCGGTCAACGAATCATAATAGGCGAGGTAATTGAGCTTCTCGGTTTTTTCGATGTGATCGAGCGCGAAGGAGATATCCCCCGCGAGCTCGGTGAGGAGCCGCATTTCGGCATCGTCGAAGGTGTCACGCTCGTCGGTGGCGAGTACCAGGCAGCCCACGGTCTTGCCGTGCATCACGAGAGGCAGCGTTACAACGGAATGCAGGCCGTGGTCCAGAAGACTTCTTTGATAGGGGAATGAAGGCCGTATCGCGGCGAGGTCGTTGCAGACCCACGGCTCGCGGCAGCGAATCGCCGCGACGGCGGCGTCGCCGATGGCCAGGCAATCACCGTCCTTCTGCAATTCGGCGGTGACATCGGGGCCGGCCCACGCGAGCGACGTGAGGAGGTCGCATTCACCCTCGAGCCAGCCGATCCACGCGAGGGCGAAGTCGCCCTGCTCGACCGCCAGGCGGCACGAGCCGGTGAACAGCTCACTTTGGGTCTGCGCGCGAATGATCAAAGCATTGATGCCGCTCAAGACTGCGTAGACGCGATTCAAGTGCTGTATCTTTTCTTCGGCGAGTTTGCGTTCGGTGATATCGGTGGCGACTCCGACGATGCGATAGGGGGTGCCCGTCACGTCGTACAGCGGGAAGTGTCGTGCGAAGATCCAACGAACGGCCCCGGTCGATAGCACGATCCGGAATTCGAATTCGTCGATCGCGGGTTTGCCCGCGTGTGCCGCGAGCTGATCCATGATGCGCTGGTAGTCATCGATGTGGATGGATGTTGTCCAGTCCAAAGGGTTCGACGAATCGTAGGGCCGCCCCCAGATCTGCTCGAAGGCCGGACTTTGATAGATCATCTCGCTGTAATCGGCGGACAGGATGAAAAATACGTCTTGTATGTTTTCGGCGAGCTGCCGAAAGCGCTCTTCACTTTGCTGCAGGCTCGTCGACAGCCGGGCCGCCTCATCGCGGGTGTGGTCGAGCTCGCGGCGGTACAAGGTGATCTCGATCAGGCTGCGCAGCTCGGCAGAATTGACGGGCTTCAACAGGTAGCCGTAGGGCGCCGTGTGCTTGGCGCGCTCGAGGGTCGCCGCATCGGAATGGGCGGTGAGGTAGATGACCGCCGGGCGTAGCTGCTCCTGGAGAATCGCAGCGGTCGCGATGCCGTCCTGCGCGCCTCTCAGGCGAATATCCATGAGCACGATGTCCGGGGACTTCAACCACGCCTGTTCGAGTGCCGCCTCTCCGGAGGCGGCGGTGGCGTAGGCGTCGTAGCCGAAGTCGCGCAGTGACTGCTGAAGGTCTCGCGCGACCAGCGCGTCGTCCTCGACAATTAGGATGCGGGGCCGGCCGGAGCTTTCCGCGCGAGCCTCCGACGAAGGGTGGGCACAGGAATTCATGGTGGATCCGTGAGATGGTCGCGGATCCATCCATCGACTTCCTGCGTGTCTCTAATCACGTTCGTTTCCGTTCGATGACGACCATCAGGTCATCTCTCCATCGACTTGCTATTCTCTTCCTTGAGGGGTGATCGAACTGACCGGCACGCATTCCGCGGTGCGCAAATCGTCGTCCCCCGGCCATTCTCGCGCGCGAGGCCCCCGGCGCACAACTTCTCCCGCCTCCCGCACGATCGATCGAGGTGCGGACTAAGTAGTATCCGAGGTCGCATTCGGGAGTTCCTGTGACCCGCCGCCGTGGGTTGTGGCCGTACACGTCGAGGACAGGTAAGACTTACATTGTCTGTGGTGTTCATCACGGAAAGGACCGCGGGGTCCCGTAGTCTCCTCTCAAGAGATTTAAACGGCATGATAATCAGTCAGTTATCGGGCTATTTATCGCGAAGCCACTTCCTCGGCAGTCGGCAGCTATTCGCCATCGGAGAAATGGAATCACGTCCCGATTTGAAAGGCGTTCGGTTCGGATGAGCGCATCGATCGGCTGCGTTGAGCGCTCTTCGCGTTTCCCGTTGCTCAAACAGGGGGCTATAATCCAAACGCGACGCACAGCATCATTTTGTTATCTGTCGGCGCGATGCTGGAGCATCGGCGGGAAACTGACAAGGCCGTCCATATGCAATCGATCACCCGTCCATGTTCTGCGCCTTGCAGGTTACCAGCGTGACGCGAGTACTCGTCGTCGACGACGACTCCGACGTGCGAACCGCTCTGCGAGTGACCTTGCAGCGCCGAGGATATGAAGTCGAGGAGGCGCAGAATGGCCTCGAGGCGCTGCGCAAGGTCCGCGGGGACGATTACGACGTCGCAGTCGTGGACCACCAGCTTCCTCCTCCCAACGGACTCGAGATCCTTGCACATCTGCGCGAGACGCAGCCACGGTGCGTGCGTGTCCTCATGTCGGGCGCGCTCGATTTGTCGCTGGTGATGAGCGCCGTGAATCGTGGTGAAGTATCGCGTGTGCTCGCGAAGCCCTTCTTGCGAGGCTCGGTGTTGACGGCGCTGGAGGAGACAATCGCCGCTCGCGGCCGGCTCGAGGAGCTGTGTATCGGCGCCCGCAGCGACGGCTTCGAAGCCGAGCGCCGGCATCTCGAGGAATGCCTGAGCGGCGGCTTGCTGACGCTCGCGCTCCAGCCCATCGTAGGAGCCGGCGATGAAGCCGTATTCGGCTATGAGGCTCTCCTTCGCAGCCGGCACGGATCGCTCGATTCGCCGCTCAGGATCGTCGCCGCCGCGGAGACGCACGATCGGTTGAGCGGGCTCGCCGACATCGTCGTTTCGCGGGCCGCCGCCTGCCTGGAGACGATGCCGGCGGGCATGAACCTCTTCATCAACGTGCACCCGGAGGAACTCGCGGATGAAGAGGCGGTCCGCCGCCGATTCTCGGGCCTCATGCACTCGGCCCACCGCATCGTGCTGGAAATCACCGAGCGCAGTCCTATGGCACAGCTCTCCGCCTGGCGTGGTGCGATAGAATTTTTGACATCGGCGGGATTTCGCATCGCCGTGGATGACCTTGGGGCCGGCTACAACTCCCTGTCGATTCTGGCGGAGCTGCAGCCGGCATTTATGAAAGTGGACATGAGCATCGTGCGCAACATCGATCGCGAGGAGCGCAAGCAGCGGCTGGTCGATCTTCTGTCTCGATTCGCGAGAGCGACGAATTGCCGGATCATCGTCGAGGGTATCGAGACGGCCGACGAAGCCGATGCCGTCAAGCGGATCGGCGTCGATTTGCTGCAAGGGTATCTGTTTGGAAGACCGTCGCCCGCATTGGCGCCTGGCGCGAACCCCTAGTGAGTCTTCGCGACGATCTCGCAACCGGCGACATGGGATCGGCCTCCGTCGTGACGCACGGTGACGACAAGAGCGGCACACGCAGACTGTCCACCGAGCGAATAATCCATGCGGGATTCGCCTTTGCGCTCGTGTGCTTGGGCGTGGTGGGCGCCATGTCCTATTTGAGCGTGCTGCGGCTCAACGATGATGTGGCCTGGGTCGAGCACACGTATCTGGTGCTGAACCGCCTGGACGCGCTTCTCGCCTCCGTCACCGATGCTCAGATCGGCGGGCGCCGCTACGTGACGACGGGGGATCCCGAGTTCCTCGAGCGCTACGACATCGGAGTGAACGCCGTTCACGGCCTCATAGCACAGCTGCACGATGCGACTGCGGACAATCCCGGACAACGCCGTCGGCTCGCCGCGGTGGAGGCGCTCGTGACTGCCCGGATCGCCGACCTCGAAGCCGGAATCGAGCTGCGCCGAACGCGGGGTGCCGAGGCGGCGCAGCGCGCCGATCCCGCCAACGGCCGGCGAATCTATGACGACCTGCACGGCGGCATCGATGCGATGAAGTCGGTCGAGTCCTCGCTCCTGAGAGAGCGGAAGCTTCGCAGCCAGGAGGCCTCAGCGATCACCGAAGCCGTGATCCTCGCCGGGGGACTCCTCGCCATCACGGTGGCGGGCCTCGCCCTCTTTGCCATCCGGCGGGATCTCGCGGGCCGCGCGCGCGCGGAGCAGGCACTGCGGCAGGCCAAAGCCGATCTCGAGATCCGTGTGCACGAGCGCACGGCGGAACTCGCGGGCATCGTCGAATACACGGACGATGCCGTCATCACCAAGTCGCTCACGGGCATCATCACCTCGTGGAACCCGGGAGCGACGAAGATCTTCGGCTACACACGCGAACAGGCGGTCGGCCGGTCGATGCTGTTCATCATGCCGCCCGAGCGGGCGGCGGAGGAGCTGGAAATTCTCTCTCGGCTGGTGCGAGGGGAGAGCGTCGACCATCTCGAGACCGTTCGGCTCCGGGCCGACGGCACGCTGATCGATGTCTCGGCGACGGTCTCCCCGCTCCGCGACAGCACCGGGCGTGTCATCGGTGCGTCAAAGATTGCGCGCGACATCACCGAGCGCAAGACAAACGAGCGGCGGCTGCAATCGCAGCTCAGGCGCCTGGATCTGCTGCAGCAGATCACCGGCGCAATCGGCGAGCACCACGATCTGGGCAGTATCTACCAGGTGGTGACTCACGCCCTCGAGGAGCAGCTGCCGGTCGATTTCGCGTGCATCGCCCTTTACGATCCGGCGGGTCAGTACCTTACCGTCACTTGCGTTGGAGCGAAGGGTCAGGCCTTTGCAACGCAGTTGTCGGCCCCCGAGCATTTCCGGATCAGCGTGGATCAAAACGGTCTCGGGCGATGTGTGCAAGGGGCGCTCGTGTATGAGCCCGACATCGGCGGATACTCATTCGAGTTCCCCCGGCGTTTGGTGCGCGCGGGATATCGCGCCGTCGTGTTCGCGCCCTTGAGCGTCGAGAGCAAGGTTTTCGGCGTGATGATCGCTGCGCGCTGTGATCCTGCGAGCTTCACCAGCAACGATTGCGAGTTCCTGCATCAGCTGAGCGAGCATCTGGCGCTTGCCGCGAGCCAAGCTCGGCTCATGAGCTCGCTGCAGGAGGCCTACGAGGACCTGCGCCAGTCGCAGCAGGCCATGATGCAACAGGAGCGGCTGCGGGCGCTCGGGCAAATGGCGAGCGGCATCGCGCACGACATCAACAATGCGCTATCGCCGCCCGCCATCTACGTGCAATTGCTGCTCGAGCACGAGAAAAGCCTGACGAGCGATGCGCGCGACTATCTGAAGATCATCGAACGGTCGCTGGAAGACATCGCCGGTACTATCTCGCGCCTGCGTACGTTCTCCCGGCCGCGCGATCACGAGGTCACCTTGTCGGCGGTGGACCTGAATCAGTTGCTTCAGCAAGTGGCGGAGCTCACGCGCGCCCGCTGGAGCGCCATGCCGCAACAGCATGGCTTCGTGATCGATCTCAGGCGCGACCTCGCTGCGGGTGTTCCGCCGATCCTGGGGGTCGAGCATGACATCCGTGATGCACTCACCAATCTGGTGCTCAACGCCGTCGATGCCATGCCGCGGGGCGGCACTCTCACGTTGAGCTCCAGGATCGGACCCGATATGGCCGGGCGTCCGGCGGGCCTCGCACCGCAGCGGGTGTTCGTGGAGATCAGTGACACCGGCGTCGGCATGACCGAGGCGGTGCGCAATCGATGCCTCGAGCCCTTCTTCACGACCAAGGGGGAGCGCGGTACGGGGCTGGGACTCGCAATGGTCTACGGCATGGCTCAGCGGCACGGCGCGGATGTCGAGATCGAGAGCGAATTGGGGCTCGGAACAACCATGCGTTTGATATTTCCGGCGGCCGCACCCGCGCAAAATAAGCACGGTGCGGGCGCGACGCGCGCAGCGCCACCGTTGCGCCTCTTGGTAATCGACGACGATCCGCTGCTATTGAGATCGCTTCGCGACATGCTCGAGTCCGACGGACACACGGTTGTAACCGCCGATGGAGGGCAGAAGGGCATCGACCTGCTTCTTTCCGCGAGAGCGCGCGGCGAGCCCTTCGCGGCGGTCATCAGCGACCTCGGCATGCCCAATATGGATGGTCATGCCGTCGCCACGGCGGTCAAAACCGCCGCCCCCGGCATGCCCTTCGTTCTGCTCACCGGCTGGGGCCAAACCTTCGGCGAAGCCGATCCGCCCGAGCACGTCGACCGCGTGCTGAGCAAGCCGCCCAAGCTCCGCCAGTTGCGGGCGGTGCTGACGGAGCTGGTCTGAGCCTTGCCGCACTGCCGCACGTGTGCGGCGAAATTCAGGGTCTTTACTTCAGCCGGCCGTTGCATCCGATCGGAGGCGGTCTCCCGGCGCCGGCTCAAAAGCGTAGGCCGAACCGGAGCGGCACGAACTGCATGTAGCTATTACTAGGTGCGATGCGCTGATAACGCGCTTCCACGAAGAACGAGGTGCCCGCCGGCATGGCGACCTCGCCGCCCACGCCGGCATTCCAGGAACTGCGCCATCCCGTCGTGCTCGACTGTTCACCCGCACGGAACGCACCGCAATAGTAGAAACCGCAGCCAGTCGCGAACTGCTCCAGCACGAGTTGCTCGCGGTACCAGCCGGCGCCGCCGAGCAGGTAGAACTGGTAGCGAGAGGAGGAATGCGGCAGATCGAATTGCAGGTCGGCATCGCCGCCGTAGATGTTCTCGTGACTGTGCAAGTAGTAGTCACCGTTCGTATCGAAGTAGGCGTTGCTCGCTTCGAACTGGCTCCAGCTGCCGTCGATGCGCAGTCCGACGGGCAAGGAGCGAGAAGGGAAGAAGCTGATCCCGATGCCGACGTTGCCGCCGTCCTCAAAATTGTCGCCGGTCGAACCGGCGGTTGCGGTATAGCCCCCCTCAAGCGCGAAATGAACAGGGCGGTATACGAGTTCCGGCGACTCCCACCAGTACTGCCTCATATACACGGGCTGCATCGGCGGAGGCGGTGCGGGGGGAGGGGCGGCGGCGGTCGCCGCGCCGTAGTTCACGCTGTACCCGCGTCCGCTCATACAGGCCGTGAAGGCCCGCCGATACGGGTCTGGGTTCGTGCCGTTGCCAGGCTGAGCCGGATCGTAGCCGCTCTGGCCCTTCGCCCAGCCGTAGCATTCGTACCGGTCGCGAGACATCTGTTCTGGGTCCTGGCCGCGCTCCGGCGAAATCGCCGGCTCGCCCGGGAGACCTGTGGCGGGCTGCGCGTATTGGGCCAACGCCGGTGCCGACATCGCGAACAGCAAAAATGCGCTAAAGCATCTGGCATTCATCCGGGTGTCCTCGAACGCTCCCTCTCGACAACGCGGCTCTTGTTAAGGTGTTGACAACGATGCATTGCGAAAGGTTCGTCCACCCGCGGAAGGGAGGGCGTTTCGTAGGCATTTTCTTACACTCAAGGGTCGAGGCCTTGACGGCGGCGTCCGATCAGCGTTTGAGGTGTGGTCCCAGCAGCGAGAGGTCCGCCGGCGAGAGTCGATCGGACGCCGTGCTGGCCTGGTGCCAGTAGGGATAAAGCAGCGTCGGCGCACTCACCGCGTCGAGCCGGCTGCGCTCTTGCGCGCTCAGAATGAGATCGGCCGCCTTGAGGTTGTCGATGAGTTGGGCATCGGTCCTCGCGCCAATGATGACCGACGTGACGGCGGCTCGCCCGGTCAACCAGGCGAGCGCGACTTGCGCCGGCGAGATGTGCCGTTGCGCCGCGATCTCGACCAGTACGTCGATGATGTCGTGGAGCTTGCCTTCATCGGTCACCGGTGGTTCACCCCACTTGGCGAACTGGCGCGTGTCCTGTGGCGTGTCCTTGCCGCGCCGGTATTTTCCCGACAAAAGGCCGCCGGCGAGCGGGCTCCAAACCAGGATGCCAAGCCCCTGATCCAGAGAGGCGGGTACCAATTCGTATTCGGCCTCGCGCGCCTGCAATGTATAGTGGATCTGCTGGCTGATGGGGCGCACCAGGCGCCCGCGCTCGGATGCATTCAGCGCCTTCATGAGGTGCCAGGCGGAGAAATTCGAGATGCCTACGTAACGCACCTTGCCCGAGCGCACCAGATCATCGAGCGCATGCATGGTTTCCTCGATCGGCGTCAATCCATCCCATTCGTGCAACTGATAGAGGTCGATGCGATCCGTGCCGAGCCGCCGCAGGCTCGCTTCGCAGGCTTCGATCAGGTGCTGGCGCGAGAGGCCCGCGTCGTTCGGGCCGCTGCCCATGCGAAAGCGCGCCTTGCTCGCCACGAGCACGCTGTTACGCCTGCCCTGCAGCGCTTTGCCGAGTATTTCCTCCGCGAGACCCGTCGAGTAGATATCCGCCGTGTCGATCAGGTTGATGCCCGCTTCCAGGCAGAGATCGACCTGGCGCCGCGCGCCGTCCACGTCGGTCGCGCCCGTCTTGCCGAAATTGCCCTTGCCACCGAAGGTCATGGTGCCCAGGCTGAGAACGGATACCTTGAGGCCGGAGCGGCCGAGCTGGCGATATTCCACGATTCCATACTCCTGACGATTGGCAATGATAGGACGACGGATGCGCATCGCCCGGCAAGCATTCTCACACGCACTACCGGAAATTCGGGCGAATGCCCATTTCAATCGAAACGCATGCCGAGCAAAGGAATTTCAACGGCAACGGGAGCGAAATCGAATGTATTTCACCGCCGGCATGGAGGAATCCGTCAGGAACGGAATGGGATTCTTCCATCGGCGCGGTATGATGTGCATCTGCGTATGTGGAACTGGAGATATTGATGGCAAAAAAGAAGCGAAGAGTCATTCGGCCTTGGTCATCGGACGATGTGAAGCGTCTGCGGAGCCTGGCTAAAGCACGGATGTCGGGGCCCAAGATTGCGAAGACGCTGGGGCGTACCGCCGGTGCGGTCGCGCAGAAGGCGATGAAGCTCGGCGTTAGATTCAGATCGATAGAGCGCCGGGCCTAATCGAATCGGGCGAGAAGAGGTTTGCGGCAAGGACAGCGCAACGGAATCGAAGGCGGTTTGGCCAGAGCCCGAGAGGCGAGTTAGGGTCGCGACTCTGACTCGCCGATACTTATGATTGAAGCGCAGAATTCAATGCCGTCCTAAGCGCCTGCTCGTCATACGGCTTTCGCAAAAATATCGCGCCTGCGATTTCCCCGGCTGCCTTGCCGGGATCGTAGCCTGAAGCAAAGATAACGCGGATCGCGGGTAGTCGGCTCAGTGCTCGCGTAGCCAATTGGCTGCCGGGGATTCCGGGAATCGAAAGATCCGTCATCAGCACATCGAACGGTCGCGTTGCCAGATGCGTCAGCGCTTCAGTGCCATCGCTCGCCTCGGTCACCAAGTGACCGAGCTCGTGCAGCATGATGGATGCAACCGCGCGGATGTCAGGATCGTCCTCCACCAAGAGTACGCGGGCGGCCGTGCTCGGTACCGCGAGCCGGAGATCGCGTTGCCCGTTCGATGAGCGGCTCAGATTGCGCTGCTGCTGATTCCTCAGGACGTGGCGAATCTTGCGGGCGAGCGCATCCCGACCGTAGGGTTTGCTGAGCAGGTCGATCCCTTCATCCAAGCGCCCTCCGTGAAAGATCGCATTCTCCGTGTAGCCGGAGGTGAACAACACCGCGATCGTGGGAATCCGTTCTCGCGCCTTGCGGGCGAGCTCGGGGCTGCGCAGCGATCCCGGCATGACGACGTCGGTGAACAGCAAATCAATGGGAACTCCGCTTTCGACAATCGCCAACGCACTTTGGGCATCCCGGGCCTTCAACACCCGATAACCGAGGTCCGAAAGCATGTCAATGACCGTGCTACGTACTTCATCATCATCTTCGACCACGAGGACGACCTCGCTTCCTCCCACCGTCGTCACCCCGTCGATACTCGTTTCGACATCTTCGGGTTGCCGTGCGCGGGGGAGATAGATGCGTATGGTCGTGCCTTGGCCGAGCTCACTGTAAATCTTGATGTGGCCGCCGGACTGTTTGACGAAACCATATACCATGCTGAGCCCGAGACCGGTGCCCTGTCCTTCGGGTTTCGTCGTGAAGAAGGGTTCGAACACCCGCTCCATCAGCTCAGGGGGTATACCGCTGCCGGTATCGGTCACGGCCAACATCACGTACTGGCCGGGCACGACCTCCGAGTGCTGCTCGGAATAGGTATCGTCGAGCGCCGCGTTTCCTGCCTCGATCGTGAGCCTTCCCTGGCTCTTCATGGCGTCGCGTGAGTTGATCGCGAGATTCAAGAGCGCATTCTCGACCTGCGTTCCGTCCACGAAGGTATTCCACAGACCCCCGGCGACGATGGTTTCAATTTCTATGCCCTCGCCGAGGGCTCGGCGCAGCATGTCGCCGGTACCGCGAATCAATCTTCCGAGGTTCACGACCTTCGGTGCCAGCGGCTGGCGGCGGGCAAACGCGAGCAGCTGAGAGGCGAGTTTGGATCCTCGATCGAGAGCCGCCATTGCGGTCGTCAATCGGTGCTCGCCACGAAGATTGCCGCTCAGGTCACGGGCCAGTAATTGCAGGTTTCCGGAGATGACTTGCAATACGTTGTTAAAGTCATGCGCAATTCCACCGGTCAGCCGTCCCACCGCCTCCATTTTCTGCGCCTGCCGCAGCTGCGCTTCGGTGTCCGCCCTCTCGGCGATGGCGGCTTGCACTCGCGCTTCCAGGAGTTCGTTGGCTTCTCGTAATATTCGCTCGGCTTCCTTGCGGTCGGAGATATCGATGACGGATGCGATGTATCCGAGGAACTCCCCGTCGTCTGAAAAGCGTGGGCTCGCGGCACTCAACGCCCAGTGGTAGCCGTCATCCTGACGGCGCAGTCGGTACTCCTGCCGCCATGCGGCTCGACGGGCGTTCGCATGCAAGAAGGCGCGGAGCGATCTTTCCCGGTCTTCGGGGTGCACCATCTCCCAGGCGCCTTGGCCGACCGCGGTCTCCAGAGTCTGGCCGGTGAATTCGGTCCATCGACGATTCAAATAGACCAAACTGCCGGAGTGATCGGTCACCCACATCATGACTGGTGCGTGCTCGGCCATATTACGGAAGCGCGACTCGCTTTCGCGCAGATCCCGCGTAACCTCCTGGCGGAGCCGGGCCATTTCCAGATTGGAGTTCACTCGCGCGATGAGTTCGCGTGCGGAGAACGGCTTGGTCAGGTAGTCATCCGCTCCCGCATCCAGGCCTTCGACGCGCGCATCTTCGCCGGCTCTTGCCGATAGTAAGATCACGGGCAAGTCACGCAGCGCGGAATCAGCCCGGATCGCGCGCAATAGCCCGAATCCATCCAGCCCCGGCATCATCACATCGCTCAGGACGAGATCGGGCTTTTGCGCGCGCACCATATCGAGCGCCGTCGCGCCATTCGCGGCAGTCTGCACCGCCCAGCGCGCGCTCAATAAACGATGCACGTAATTCCTCATGTCCGCGTTATCGTCGGCGATCAGGATGCGCGCACCCCGGGTGCTCGCACCGAGCAGTAGATCAACATCCTCATCCGGCCGCGTCGCGATTGACTCGCCCGGAGTCGATGTCGGATCGGGAAGCCAACGCAGTACTTCCTCGACGTACGCCTCCGCGCACGTCGAGGTCGATACGCGGCTGCGTTCCGCCGCAACCCGATCCGCGGCGATATGGGCTCTGCCGAACGGAACGGCGACTGTGAAGCACGACCCGATCCCCTCGGTGCTTTCTACCGATATGCTTCCGCCCTGAAGCCTCACCAGTTCTTGCACCAGCGCGAGCCCGATACCGGAGCCTTCAAAGGAGCGGCTGCGCTGCCCCTCCACCCTATGGAAACGCTCGAATAGCCGGGGCAGCTCCGTGGACGGTATCCCGACTCCTGTGTCACGCACGATGAGTTCGGCGGACCGCTCGTCTCTCGAGACTCGAGTTTGGACGGTAATCTGCCCATTGAAGGTAAATTTGAACGCGTTCGATAGAAGATTCAGAACGATCTTCTCCCACATATCCGGGTCCACGTATACGGTTTCGGGCAACCGTGAGCACAGTACGCTCAACTGTAACCCCGCTTTCTCCACGGCCGACTGGAATGTGGACGCCAGCGCTGCAGTCTGTTCGGACAGATCAGTCGCTTGAAAGCTCGCCTCGACCCGTCCCGCCTCGATTCTCGAGAAGTCGAGCAGCGTGTTGACGAGCCGCAGTAGGCGAAGGCTGTTCCGGTGGGCGGTTTGTATGCGCTCCTGTTGCAAAGGCGGCAGCCCGTCCGACCGGTCATCAAGTGCATCCTCCAGGGGACCGAGCATCAAAGTGAGCGGCGTTCGAAATTCGTGGCTGACATTGGAGAAGAATTGCGTCTTGGCGCGATCGATCTCGGCCAACGCTTCAGCGCGCAGCCGTTCCTCCTCATAGGCCTGTGCGTTTGCAATCGCCGCCGCAATCTGTCCCGCAATGAGTTGCAGAAAGCTCTGGTAGCTCTCATCGAAGAATCGGAAGGGGTTGAGACCCACGATCAACACGCCCGGCCGGCCGCCTTCGCCGATGGGCAGGACAGCAGCCTTATCCGGTGCTGTTGGCCAGGGGCCTCGCGGAATGGGGCCGTCGAATTTCGGTGGTAGATCCGAGACAATGCGCGGGCTGCGGGCATTGAGCACATCCCCGGCGGCCCAGTCGGAGCCCTCCTGCAGACTCAACCGCTCGGGCGCCGATGATGACTGCAGATCAAATCCCGAAGTCGCTGCCAGGTGCAGGTCGGAATCGATCTCCACCGGCATATAGATGATCGCAAACGGCAAATCGTGGGGATTCGAGGCCAGCTGGCAGGCAGCGCGCGTGCAAATCTCGTCTCGATTGCGGCTATGCGCGAGACTGGTCGCCAAATCCCGCAATAGGGCGAGCTGGCGCTCGCCGATAACCCGTTGAGTATCGTCCGTATTGGCGCAAATGATGCCGCCGACCGAGCCGTCGTCATTTGCAATGGGACTGTAGGAGAAAGTGTAATAAGTCTCTTCGGGGTAGCCGTTGCGCTCCATGATGAGCAACTGGGCTTCCACATAGGTGCCCTGGTCACCCCGCATGGCGGTGTCCAGCATCGGACCGATTTCCCCCCAAATTTCCCGCCATACATCCGAGGCCGGGCGTCCGAGCGCCCAAGGATGCCTGCCTCCAATGATCGATTTGTAGGCGTCATTGTAAAAAAAGATCAGCCTAGAGCCCCAGCCGATCCACATCGGCTGTCGCGACGTGAGCATGATCCGCAGCGCCATGCGCAAGCTCTGCGGCCAGGTGTCGGTTGATCCAAGCGGCGTCGTGGTCCAGTCGAATTCGCGGAGAAGTCGACCGAGTTCCCCGCCGCCTGCCAGGAAATCGTTGTTCACGGCAACCGCGCGCCTAGGGCGCGGAGCGATCTCAGTATATTGTCGATGAGGAATCCTTTTTTTGAGCCTGGATTCAGACCATCGAGAGCCTTCTCGATCGAATGCTGGCAGTCTTCTGCAGTCACTCTACAGCGTTCACGTGGGGAAATCCCTGTAGGAAAACTGCTTTAGTAGCTGTCGGCGCATTCTGACGGGCACCGCATGCGGCCGGCACACGGGTGTCCCCACGTCTCAGAATTTGATTTGTGTCGCAAGCATGCCTGCGAGAATGCCCGTCGCGAAGACTGCCAGGCTGATGATGGCGAGGACTCGGACCGAAAACACTTTCGTGGTCATCGCGAGGGATGGCAAACTGATCGGCGCCAAGGTCATCAGCAGCGCGGCCGCAGGACCCGCTCCAACACCCAAGGCCAACATGGTCTGAACGATGGGAACCTCGCCCGCGGTGGGGATAACGAACAGTAGTCCCGCGCCCGCCATGGCGATGACCCATTGCATTTCATTTCCGATCGCAGGACCCAGAGGCGGAAAGATCCAGGCGCGCGCCGCACCCAAGAGCAGCACCAACAGGACATATTCGGGAATCAGACCGACAAGCAGGCGAAAAAAGCGACTGAGCCAGCCTTTGATCGTGGGGTTTGCGTTTTCCCCGTCGGCAATGGTGCGGCTCCACTGCGTCTGCAGGGCGAGCACTTCGTCGGGCGGGGTTAGCCGATTGATGAGGTACCCGGTGCCGAATACCAGCGGAAAACCCAACGCGATGCGCAGACCCAGCCACTTCCAACCCAGAACAAATCCGATGAATACCAAAGTGGCTGGATTCAGCAGGGTGTTACCGAGCCAAAACGCCGTGGCCGCCGCAGCCGAGGCATTTTGGCGGCGAAGTCCGATCACCACGGGCGCCGCACAGCACGTGCACATCATCCCAGGAATCGCCAACAGTCCGCCGGTCGCGACGCTCCGCCAGCCCGATTGACCCAGCACCCTTGCGATCCATGCCCTGGGCGCAAACTCTTGCAACGCGGAGCCGAGGAGCAAACCCAGCAACATCGCTTGCCAAATGGCCTTGCCATAAGCCCACGAGTAATCAACGGCCGCCTTGAGGGACGGCGCCGGCGCTTGCGCGGCGGCGCCCGTCAAAATGGAGCGCCCGATGGAGTGGCTGGCCGAAGCGACGATTGCCTTGTGGTAATACGGCAGCCATTTGACGTAAAAAAGACCGCCGATCGCAAGAACCAGCAGCAGCACCACTCCCGTGGCGGGGGATAGGCACCGTTCGTGTTGACCCCAATTTGCGATATGCAACGCTGATCTCCTAACCGAGAAACCGCGCCACTCCGACCGAGGCTAATCCACCCGAACCTTCGGCCCACCTTCACACAGCCGGCCGATCGTTGCAGGCGGGGCCATGCCGAGACGTGCAAAAATCTGCCTCACCGCCGGCAATTCGCCCGGATCGCCGGCGATGAGCAGACCACCGGATGTCTGGGGATCGGTGAGCACGGCTTGCAAGGTTGAATCGATATGCCGGGCGAGCAGCACATCCGCTCCATAGGATTGCCAATTGCGGGCCGAGGCTCCCGTGACCACGCCGGAGTGCGCCAGTTCGAGCAAGCCGGGCAGCAATGGCAGGTCGGCGGCGCTTATCTGTGCGGTCAGCCCACTTCCTCGGCACATCTCCAGCAGATGACCCAGCAAGCCGAAGCCCGTGACGTCGGTCATGGCGTGCACGCCGGCAAGACTCGCCAACTCCGTTCCGGGCAAATTCAATTGCGTGGTGGTATCGATCAGCGCGCGATAGCCGGCCTCATCCAACTGACCTTGCTTGAAGGCTGCGGAGAAGATGCCGACGCCGAGAGGCTTGCCTAGAATCAGCAGGTCGCCGCTGCGTGCGCTGCTGTTGCGCTTCACTTTCTCGGGATCGACCACGCCGGTGACGGCGAGCCCGTAAATCGGCTCGACCGAGTCAATGCTGTGGCCACCCGAAATCGGAATCCCGGCGCGCTCGCATACCGCCTCGCCGCCTCGCAAGATGTCGCGAATCGTCTGCTGCGAGAGGATCTTGATGGGCATCCCGACGATCGCCAGCGCCATCAACGGCCGCGCGCCCATCGCATAGATGTCCGATAGTGCGTTGGTAGCGGCAATGCGGCCGAAATCGAAGGGATCATCGACGATGGGCATGAAAAAATCCGTGGTCGCAACCACCGCCAACGCCTCGTTCAGGCGGTAAACGGCCGCGTCGTCGGACGTGTCGGTGCCGACCAGGAGGTCGGCGTAACGCCGCGTGGACGGCGAGCCCTTGAGGAGCTCAGCGAGCACTCCCGGTGCAATCTTGCAGCCGCAGCCGCCACCATGGGAGAGCGAGGTCAATCTCGGCTCGGCACCCACCGGTGGGGTTGCATCGGACATGACTGCACGCGGTGCGCTCACAGTTTGCCGCCCCGTTGCTGCTAAGACGGATTCTAATGCCGCATCAAAAAATACGCGCCGCGGCATGGAAAAGCAAATCCGCAACATGAGCCGAGCTGTCTCGAAGAGTGGCGGAAGGTAGCAGGAGTCGAACCTACCGAGAAACGCTTGACGTCCCCCACCGGGTTTGAAGCCCGGCCGCACCACCGGATGCGCGTGCCTTCCAGACGCTCAGGCCCTCACGAGGATTCGTGCCAGCTGCTGTCGGCGCGCACGATCCGCCCACGAGGAATGCGGCGAGTATAGCCAACGCGATCGAAGAACTCCAAGACCTGGATCGCGCGCTTGCGCCCGATGCCGATGGCATCGCGGAATTCCGCCGCGGCGATGACGCCGTGCCGCGCTTGCAGCGCCTGTATTTCGCGTCTCAACTGCTGCACGGAATCGCGATGATAGAAAAGATCTTTCACGACTTGATAAACCTGCCTCTGCACCGCGCATTTGCAAAGCGCGCGCCGAATCTCCTCTTCGGACGATGACACTTCCGCCGCCAAATCGCGCACCCACGGCGGGTCGTAACGCGCGGCGGCCAATATCGATTGCAGTTCGGCAGCCAGCTGTTGCTCGCGCTCGTTCAACGTGACCTGGTGCTGCGGCAGGCGCAGCCAGTAGCCGCTGCGGGCCACCGCGTGGTCGCGCAGCAGCTCATCCATCAGCGCCCGCCATAGGTCGTCGTTCACGCCGGGTGCTGCCAGCCGGCGCAGTCGAGCCCGATCAACGCCCGGCTCATCCGGATACTGTGCGTGAAAATTGCGCAACGTCGTGAGCGCAACGTCGTACAAGGCTTGCCAGTGCGAATCGAGTATCGCGAACTCGTTCTCTGGCGCTCCCACGAGGCGCGCCCGAGCCGGCAATTTGATCCGATCGGGTGCGAGGCCGGTGAGACCCACCAGTTCCCGCATCGAGACACCGGTCGAGGCGTTCTCGAGCAGCGCGAGCGCGCTTCCTTCCTGCAACAGACGCTGAATGGCGCCGAGCCGGGCGAGGCGCTCGGCACTGCGCCGCCGTCTTGCCGGCGGGCAGGGGTCGATGACCATCCCGCCGCCGACGGTGCGCCGTGCCTGGGCGTCGCGCACGATGAAGGCATCGCCCGCGCCGGCGCAGAATGGCGCCTCAAAAACCAACTGTGCGCGTGCGCAGCCCTGAGCCTCCAGAGTCTTGGACTCGAGCAACACCGCCTGCGCGACGCGATCCGCGGTGCCTAGGTGCACGTGCAACGGCGCTCGATCCTGGAGCGGAGCGGCTCCCGCCAACCAGCGTAGCCGCACATCGATGCGTGTCGAGGGCTGCAGCGCACGCGGGTCGGCCAGCCAATCGCCGCGGTGCAGCTCGGCTTTGTCGATACCGGCCAAATTCAAGGCGCAGCGCTGGCCGGCACGCCCGATCTCGGCGCTGTGATGTTGGGCGTGGATGCTGCGTACCCGCGCCACCGCACCGGACGGCATCACGCTGATGCTATCGCCCACGCGGACGCGTCCGGCGATCGCGGTACCCGTGGCAATGGTGCCGAGCCCCGGCAAGGTAAACACGCGGTCGACGGGGAGGCGAAACAAACCCTCATCGCTGCGCATGCGCCAGTGCTGCGCCACCTGCTCCAGATGCTCGCGCAAGGCAGCCACTCCCGCATCATCGGCGCGTGTCGCGTTCATCCGAAATACCGGCGCGTCGCTGAACTGGGTGGCGGCCAGCAGATGCTCGATCTGCGCGATGGCGGCGAGCGCTTGCGAGTCCTCCACGCGGTCCACCTTGGTCAGCGCCACGGCAGCGTGGCGTACGCCGAGCAACTCGAGGATGGCGAGGTGCTCGCGCGTCTGCGGCATGACGCCGTCATCCGCCGCTACCACGAGGAGGGCGAAATCGACGCCGCCGGCGCCGGCGACCATGGTGTGCACCAGGCGCTCATGACCGGGCACATCGATGAATCCCAGGGGTTCACCGAGCGCGCGAGTGGCGTAGGCATAGCCAAGCTCGATCGAGATACCGCGTCGCCTTTCCTCCGGGAGTCGGTCGGTGTCGACACCCGTCAGCGCCCGCACCAGACTGGTTTTGCCATGATCGATATGACCGGCGGTCCCGACGATCATCGACCGAAGCGGCTCCACTGCGCGATGAAGTCGGCCTCGTCCGCGACCTCCAGGCATCGCAAGTCGAGCCACAGCGCCTTGTCCGCCAGGCGCCCGATCACGGGCCGCGGCAACTCGCGCAGCATGCCCTCGAGTCGATTCAGGCTGGTGCTGCGGGCGCGCGCCTTCTGCACCCGCAGTCCGGCGCTGGCAAGCCGGTCCGACGGCAATGCACCGCTGCCGATCTGCGAGGTCATCGACGCCACAGTGACGACAAAACCGTCACCGAGCGCCGCCTGCACGGCGGCGAGCACGCGCTGCGCCTGCGTTTCGATGTCCGAGGCTGGCCGGGTGAGCCATCGCAGTGTGGTCAGGCGCTCGCAGAGCTGCTCCGGGGCGAGATAGAGCCGTAGCACGCCCTCGAGGGCGACGAGTGTCAGTTTCCCGACGCGCAACGCACGCTTGAGGGGATTCTTGTTCAGGCGTCCGATGAGATCGCCGCGGCCCACCACGATGCCTGCCTGAGGCCCGCCGAGCAGTTTGTCGCCGCTGAAGGTGAGCAGGTCCGCGCCTGCGGCGACGGCATCGCGCACGGTCGGCTCGCTGGGCAGCCCGAAGCGGGCGAGATCCGCCAGAGCACCGCTGCCCAGATCCACCGCAACCGGTACGCCTCGCTCCCGGCCGAGTGCCGCGAGCTCGGTGATCGGCACCGCGGCGGTGTAGCCGGTGATGGCATAGTTGCTGGTATGCACCTTCATCAGCAGCGCGGTGCGGGGATTCACCGCCGCCGCGTAGTCGGACAGATGCGTTCGATTGGTGGTACCCACTTCGATCAGTTTCGCGCCGGCGCTGCGCATTACCTCGGGAACTCGAAACCCGCCGCCGATCTCGACCAGTTCGCCGCGCGACACGACGACCTCGCGGCCCTTGGCGAGGGTATTCAACAAGAGCAATACCGCAGCGGCGTTGTTGTTCACCACGGTCGCGGACTCTGCGCCGGTCAACTCCTGAAGTATCGGCTTCACCGCATCGTCCCGATCGCCGCGACCGCCGCTCGGCAGATCGTACTCGAGGTTGATGGGGGCGCTCAGCGCCTGTAGGACGGCCTGGCCGACGCTCGGCGGCAACACGGCGCGTCCGAGATTCGTGTGCAGCACGGTGCCGGTGAGATTGAACACGGGTCGCAACCGCGGCCGGGTCTCGTTCTGCAGTCGTGCCTCCGTCTGGACGGCGAGCGACTCGGCTCGCAACGACTCGGGATCCAGCGCGTCTGCCATCGCCCCCTTGCGCAGATCAGCGAGCACCCGGCGCAGGGCCGCAGTCACCGGGGTGCGCGAATAGCGGGCAAGCAGGGGCGTGAAGGGGCTCGAATTCAACAGCCGATCGAGCGACGGGATGTCGGTGACAGAGGCGCGCTGCGCCATGGTGGACGCAAGTCTACCGCTGTTGCATACCCTTGGTCACCTCGCGAAACCAGGCGCGGTGATGCTTCCAGGCCGATCCGAGCGATGGCACGGCAGCTATCCGACCAGCAGCCACGGATTGGGGGCATGGCGCGACCAACCAGCCTCGGCCACGAGAACCTCGAGCGCCAAACTGGCGAGGTCGTCCGCGAAGGCATCCACTTGCGTGTCCTTCGCCGCGTAGAGGAGTTTCGCGTACGTATGGCAGTCGCCGCATGTTTCAACCTTGACCGCTCCGCCATCCCCCTCAATGGATTTCAAGGCTAGACGGCCGGATTGCCCGCAGGTGATGCACACCGCCCGCGTGTGATTCCATGCGGTGGAGCAAAGCGAGCAGTAAAGGTAGCGGCTCCCCGGCGTGGACCCCGAGGCGGTAACGATCCCTGCGACGGGTGTCGAACCGCAGCAGGGGCAGAGTCCGCGCTCCGGCAGAAGTCGCAAGGCCTCGGCGGCCAGAGCGCCTGCCGTCGCAGTGAAATGGACCTGGAGGGCGGCTGCGACGTACAGCGCATGGCCGATCCGGTCGGCTGCTAATTCGCCCTGCAGAAAGCTATCGGCCAATGCATCGATTGTCATCGCGTCCCAGGCCTTGAGATGAGCCATGACGGCTTCCGCTTGATTCGGCACCGCAGAACTCTCGAAATGTTGCAGGATTCGCAGGAGGCCCCGCTGCCATAGGCGATCCGGCCGATACCGATCCGGTCCGAGTGGCGCCGCGCGCGCCTCGACAGCACGCCTGATTCCGGCCGAGTCGAGCGCCGGCGGAGGGGGGAGGGTGGTGACGGCCTTCTGCTGAGCCCACGCGAGCTGGGCCATGAAACGCAGCCACTCCTCCATCGGGTGTCCGAGCGCGAGCAGTTCGAGCCGCATTGCCGTAGCGGCAAAGCGCCTCGCTGGATCGGGAGCAATGATCGGAACTGGAGCCGCCACCCCAGCGATGGCTCCCGCCCATTTACCTTGCGGGGCGACTTCACCTTGCCTCATCGCTCATTCCGAGGCGATGGGCCGGCCGAGCCCGTGGCTGCCAGCCGACGCAGCCATTTGCGATGATGGCGCCAAGCCCAGCCCGGCGTCACATAGCCTTGCGTCATGGCTCGGACCGAGCCTCGAACCCAAAGAGCGGCATAAACGTGAGTAATCCACACGATGATCGCGGCAATGGCGGCGAGGCTGTGGATCAGCAGAGCGATCCGTTGTACCTCGATCGAGGTGTAGGTTCCAAAGTAAAACTCCCAAATCGTCAAGCCGGTCAGGAAAAGCACCGGGACCAACAAGGTCATCGACCAGAAGACGAATTTCTGCCCGGCATTGAAACGCGCGACCTCGGGCACGCCGTGCTCTTCATTGGCAAGAACGCGGTCGATGGCCATCATCCACGCGATGTCATCGCGGCTCCAGAGATTGTCGCGCCAGAACTGCACGATCAAGCCGAGGTAGCTTACGAAGAGCACTATCCCGATCCATGGATGAACGGCACGGGTCCATTGTCCCCCGCCGAACAGATCATCGAGGAAGAACAGCATGGGGTGGAACATGGACAAACCGGACAACATCAACAGGACAAAGCAGCCGCCCGTGATCCAATGGTTGACGCGCGCCGCCATCGTGTTGCGGATCAAGGTTCCCTGCGGGCGCGTCATGGCGATTTACCCGCGGACTTGAGAATCTCCGCCGCCTGCGCCTCGTCTTGCGGCTCGACTTCGTTCGGACCCTCGAGAATCCAGTGCAGGAAGCCGGCAATCACCGCGAACCCGATGCCGACCAGCGAGAGCGGTTTGACGACGCCCTTCCAGAGGTCAACGAGGGGACTGATCCGCGGCCGGTCAGGAAGGTTTGCATAGATCGAGGGCTTGTCCGCGTGATGCAGCACATACATCACGTGGGTGCCATCGACACCGGGCGGATCATACAACCCGGCATTCTCGAAGCCGCGCGATTTCAGATCGGCGATGCGCTCGCCGGCCCAATCCTTCATGTCGGTCTTCGCCCCGAACATGATGGCCCCGGTCGGGCAAGCCTTCACGCACGCGGGCTCGAGTCCGACACCCACTCGGTCAGAGCAGAGCGTGCATTTGTAGGATTTGTGATCAACCGGGCTCACCCGCGGGATGTCAAACGGACATCCTTTCACGCAATAGCCGCAGCCGATGCAGTTCTCGCTGATGAAATCGACGATGCCGTTCGCATACTGCACGATCGCTCCGGGCGCGGGACATGCCTTGAGGCACCCGGGATCCTCGCAATGCATGCAGCCATCCTTGCGGATCAGCCATTCGAGGTTACCCTTGTCATCCTCCCACTCCGCGAACCGCATGAGTGTCCACACGGAGGGACTCAAATCCATGGGATTGTCGTAGCTGCCCTCGAAGTGGCCGACCTCCTGCCGCAGGTTATTCCATTCCATGCAGGCGGATTGGCACGCTTTGCAGCCGATGCAGCGACTCGTATCGATGAGTTTTGCGACCTGATCCTCGTGACGCCGCGTCGAGGGAGGAGTCAGGGTCGAGGCCGAGATTCGGATGTAGTCCTGTGATTGAAGATCTGACATCGATGCCTCCTAACCCGCGGGGCCACTCGTTTTTTCCAGATTCACCAAGAAGGCCTTGAATTCCGGGGTCTGCGAGTTGGCATCGCCCACGGATGGAGTGAGTGTGTTGGCGCCATAGCCTTTGCGGGCCTGCCCGGTGAAGCCCCAATGCAGCGGAACGCCGACGACGTGCGTGGGCCGGCCGTCGACCATCAGTGGCTTGATCCGCTTGGTCACGTACGCCTTGCAGACCACCACGCCACGTTTAGAGGAGACCCGCACCCATCCGCCTTGATCGATACCCTTCTCTTTGGCCAGAACCTCACCGATCTCTACAAACTCCTCCGGCTGCAGAATCGAATTGATCAAGGCGTGCTTGGTCCAAAAATGAAAGTGCTCGGTGAGCCGATAGGTCGTTCCCACATAGGGAAAGTCCTTGGAGCTCCCGAATGCCGCGCGGTCGTCGGCGAATACGCGGGCGGCGGGATTGGATTTCACAGTCGGATGCAAAACATTGTCCGACGGGGATTCCAAAGGCTCGTAGTGCTCGGGAAACGGCCCTTCCGCCATCGTGTTGAGCGCAAAAAGCCGCCCGACACCCTCGGCATTCATGATGAAGGGTCCCACGGCATCGGACGGCTTCGTCGTCGGTGTATAGTCGGGTGTGTCGATCCCGACCCACCGGCTGCCGTCCCATTCGATAATCGGCTTGACTGGATTCCAGGGCTTTCCGGCCGGATCGGCGCTCGCACGGTTGTAGAGGATACGGCGGTTCGCGGGCCACGCCCACGCCCAGTTCGGCGCGATGCCCTGCTCCCGAGGGTCCGTCGCATCGCGGCGCGCCATCATGTTGCCTTTCTCGGTGAAGCTTCCCGAGAAAATCCAGCAACCTGAGGCGGTCGTTCCGTCGTCCCGGAGCTGAGCGAAGCCGTCGAGGAGCTGTCCCGCCCGCAATACCACCGCGCCGCTTGCATCCTTGATGTCGGCCAAGGCTCGGCCATTCATCGCCTTCGCCAGTTCCTCAGGGTCCGGATCCACCGGATTGGTGTAATCCCAGGTGAGGTTCAGGATCGGGTCTGGAAAGGCGCCGCCTTCCTTGCGATACATCTCGCGCAGGCGATGAAAGATGCCCGACATGATCCAGATGTCCGACTGCGCATCGCCCGGCGGATCGGCGGCCTTCCAATGCCATTGCAGCCAACGCGCAGAATTGACCAGCGACCCATTTTCTTCCGCGAAGCACGTTGTGGGAAGCTGAAAGACCTCGGTCTGGATCTTTGCAGGGTCGGAGGGATTCTGTGGGCCAAAGTTCTCCCAGAAGCGGGCGGTCTCGGTATCGAGCGGGTCCATCACGACGAGGTACTTGAGGTTGCCCAGCCCTTTTCGGATCTTGCCCTTGTCCGGGAACGCCTGCAGAGGATTGAATCCCTGACAAATGTAGCCATTCATCTGGTTGTTCACCATCATCTCGAAAGCGCGGATGATGTCGTACATCGGGAGGTCGAGCTTCGGCAGCCAGTCATAGGCCCAGTCGTTGTTCGCTTGCGCCGCATCCCCGTAGTTCGCCTTCTGCAGACTTACCACGAACTTGCGATAGTTCTGCCAGTAACTCGTCTGGCCAGGCCGCAGCGGCTTATATTGCCGCGTCTTCATGTAGTCCTCGAAAGTCGGTTCTGTCTCTTTCGGCAGCCCCAGGTACCCGGGCATCTGGTCCGACAGCAGGCCGATATCGGTGAGCCCCTGGATGTTGGAGTGACCGCGAAGCGCGTTCATGCCGCCGCCGGCTACGCCGATATTACCGAGTAGAAGCTGGATCATCGCCATGGTACGGATGTTCTGCGCTCCCACGGAATGCTGCGTCCAGCCGAGCGCAAATAGCGAGGTCATCGCTTTGTCCGGGGCCGCCGTCGAGGCAATGAGTTCGCAGACCGCGAGGTACTTCTCCTGCGGCGTGCCACAAATGCGCGACACCATCTCAGGCGTATAGCGAGCGACGTGCTCCCGCAAGAGATTGATGACGCAGCGCGGGTGCTGCCACGTGTCGTCGACCTTCGCGAAGCCCTTGCCATCGAGCTCATAGTCCCAGCTCGACTTATCGTAGGTGCGCGTCTGCTCGTCGTAGCCGCTGAAGAGCCCCTCCTTAAAGCCAAAGCCGTCCTGCACGATGAGACTTGCGTTCGTGTAGGCGCGGACGTATTCCTTCTGGATGGCATTGTTTTCCAGAAGATATCGGATGACGCCGCTCAAGAAGGCGATGTCCGTACCGGGACGAATGGGTGCATACAAGTCGGCGACCGATGCGGTGCGGGTAAAGCGCGGATCGACGACCACGAGCTTGGCCTTGTTCTCGATCTTGGCCTCGATCACCCACTTAAAGCCGCAGGGATGCGCCTCCGCCGCGTTCCCACCCATGACAATGACGACGTTGGCGTTTTTGATGTCTTGCCACGTGTTGGTCATCGCACCGCGGCCGAATGTTGGGGCCAAACTGGCCACCGTCGGTCCGTGTCAGACGCGCGCCTGATTGTCGAAGACCACCATGCCGAGCGATCGCACCACTTTCCAAGTCAGGTAGCCCGTTTCACTCGAGCCGGCCGAGGCGGCGAGCATGCCGGTACTGGTCCACCGATTTACCGTGACGCCGCGTGGACTCTTCGCGATGAAGTTCTTATCGCGGTCCCGCTTCATCAAGCGCGCGATTCGATCGAGTGCGAAGTCCCACGAGACCTCTTTGAATACCGCGCTTCCCGGCGCCCGGTATCTGGGTGCGGTCAGGCGTGTGGGCGCGTGGACGATGTCGAGGAGAGCCGAGCCCTTGGGGCATAGCGTACCTCGATTCACGGGATGATCCGGATCCCCTTCGATATGGATGATGTCGGATCGGGCGTTCTTGGCACGATCGCCCAGGCTGTAGATGAGAATGCCGCAAGCGACCGAGCAATAGGTGCAGGTGTTGCGAGTCTCGCTCGCATGCTCGAGCTTGAATGGGCGGACGGCGGCGGCGAGCGCCACACCCGCGGCGGCAAAGCCCAACACCCCACACGTCGATGCGGCCAAGCCCGCTCCGGTGATTTTAAGAAAACGGCGACGGGAAAGCTGCATGGTAGAACTCCAGCAAAGATTAAGGGAATCCTTAAACGCACGGTTCCTAATCCAGACTTGCAGGAGCCTATTAAGCTACTTTATTTTCTCAGTGTCGATTTTAGCAATCTTGAGCCAATCCTTTAGCGATTGATGCCCAATGTCTCTTGTGCGGTGCAATACCATCGAGGCAGCTTCGGTCGATGATTCGAGCTCCAGCGGGCCGAAGTGTTCGGCCTCAACCGGCGTCGGCGAGTTGCGGCGCGGTCCGGCGGAGAATCGCGTAGACCACCACGTAGACCGCGAACGCGGCGGCGACATAGGAACCAAATACGGTCAATAGGTGCGGGTATCCGAGGTGGTGATCGAGCAGCCATCCCGCTGCCGATGGCGAAATCACATACCCGAACATTTGGGCGCCTTGTATGCGAGAAGCGAATACACCGGTGTGATCGATATTGGCGATCGTGCCGAACTGATAGATATCGGTGAAGTTCCAAAAGAAATTGACGACTCCGAGTCCGAAAAGGAACGCTCCGGATCCGAACCAAAGGCCGCCGGCAATGTGCGTGACCGCGATGATGGCCAGCGCGAACAGAAGAGGCTTGGACTGGCCAATGCGCTGACTCAGCCGATAAGCGATGAGACAGGAAAGGAGGCTCAGGAGGATGCCGGCGGAAAGCATCTGGCCGACGAAGCGGTCGTCGAAGCCAATCGCGGTGCCGATCGGCACGACGAAAGCCCAATAGCCCCCTATCATCATATAGAACCAGAATACGGCGAAGAGGCAAAGCCACGGCACGAAGCGCGGCGGCGACCGTTCCCTGGATACGGCGGCCTCACCCGGACTCTGCGTGAACTGGAAACCCCTGGGGAGCCAGGGGATACAGGACGCAGTGGCGACCAGTATCGCGCAATACGCAACGAATATGCCCGCAAGGTGCCAACGCGACAGTACCGTGGGAAACAAGTACAGGACGACCACATTGGTCACGGCATTCGCGAAGACCAGGAACATGAAGTTCCGCACCGTATGGCTGGTGCCTGCGAGAACCGCGACCGCCACCGCATACGCCATGCCACAACCGAGGCCCGACAAAAACCGAATGATGAGCAGATGGGGCAGGGCAATCACAAATAAGCTGACCGCATTGCTCGCGACTGCGAGCAAAATGCCCGCGGCGGCCAACTTTCGGCGGCTTACCCGAAGGATGAGGGATGACACGACGACAGAAGCGGCGAACATCCCCAGATATTCGGCCGACGCTACGTAGCCGGCCTGGCCTTCATGATAACGATACTGCTCGATGAGCGCCTCTACGACCATGGGCATGCCCATGCTGGTCACGAATCCCACGGTCGCCAGTGCTAGGCAGGCCGCTATGGCCGGCGTCCGATCAGCCGCGGAACGAGCGGCGGTGGCGGGGGTCCATGCCGGATCCGTGGAAGTGCCGTCGAGGAGCATCTGCGAACGGCTACTCGAAGACGACACGTGGCATGTAGAAGGAAACAACCCAATTTGGGCGATCAACGATCTCGCTGATGCGAAGATCCCCACAGACGCTGCACAACATGTACGCGTTTTCGGCGCTCAATCCTTGGGTTCGTCCGAGCAGATCAATCATTCCGCGCACGGCATCCCGGGAGGATTCCATCAGATCAGGTCCAATGCCGGTCGTCACATCGTAGCCTTTGGTGTCGAGGTGACGGGTAAGCGGGCCGGATGAGCGAAATTGCGGGAAGGTCAACTTCCTCCCCTTGATGAGATCGATGTGCGCCGTCACGCTCATGGGCGACTCAATCGCGGTTCCACACACCTCGCCATCGCCTTGGGCGGCATGAGGATCACCGATGGAGAACAAGGCACCCTTCACTGCGATCGGCAGATACAATTCCACGCCTTCGGTGAGGTCGCGTATATCCATATTGCCACCCGTGGCGTACGGGGGAAGCGTGCTGAAGGCACCCGCCTCCTCGCGCGCGACGCCGATTGTTCCACAGAATGGTTTCAGCGGTACGCGCGCCCAATCTCCGAAAGCTGCCGGCACCGAAAACGTGGAATCGTAGGACCAGATATGCAACGCGGGATTCGGGAAGTCTTGGGCAAGCAGCCCAAACTCCGGAAAGATACCCGTCCAACCCCAACCGGCTGTGGTGAAGTCGGTCAACGTCACCTTCAGAATATCACCGGGTTCTGCGCCATCGACATATACCGGACCCGCAATCGGGTTGACGCGATCGGGGTCGATCATCAACAGCGTCTGCGCCGTCGACGAAGGTGTGATCTGACCGCAAAGGGCGTCGATGTCCCTGAATTCCACCGACTCTCCCGGCGCGATCGTGACGGCAGGCGGGCGGCAATTGTCCCAGCTCAAATGTTGGTGGTGCCGGTGAATGGTGTGTGCGATCGGGCGAAGCGGTCGGTGGGTCACGCGCCCAGTATAGTGATGTTGGCTGGTTCGGTGCATGCCTGTCGTTCAGTGATTGCCGCGCGCCCGGTCGTGAGCGGCCGGCCGGTATATTGAACGATTGTCAAGTTATTGCTAGGATCGCCATCGAACCTGGGCGGCCGTTCGATCGGTACTCCTTCGGTCCTTGATCGAGGGCGGCATTCGGCGGCCTGCTTTGTGTACGGTCGTGGGGTGCTGCTAGTCCGGACTATTTCTTGGGGGGGTCGCTTTGTCAGTACGCCCACGCCTCGAAGAGGCGCTCGATCGATATCGCCCGGGTTGGTCCCTCGAGCAGTTCTTCTATACCAATGAAGAACTCTTCGAGTACGAACGCCAGACTTGGCTCGCACGGCAGTGGTATCTGATCGGACAAGCGGGCGAGGTGCCGCGGATCGGGGACTACATCGTTCGCGAGCTGCTAGGCGAGTCGCTGATCATCGTGCGTGCTTCGCACGGGGAAATACGCGGATTCTTCAATGTGTGCCGGCATCGCGGTTCACGCATTTGCCGCGAGGATGGATCTACCACGGCGTTCACCTGTCCTTATCACGCATGGAGCTATGCGCTCGACGGCCGATTGCGGAGCGCTATCGCGCTCATGGAAGGGACCGAGAGGAGCGAACTCGGACTCAGGCCGATACAAATCCGGGAATATGGCGGCCTCATATTTTGTGCCTTGGATCCCCGGGCTGCGAATCCCGATGGGGCAGAGAGCTTCGTGCCGGCCCTCGAGTATCAAGGCGTGCGTGGCGCGAGGATTGCGGCGCGTCGGCACTACCCGACTGCGGCGAACTGGAAGCTCGTGATAGACAACTTTCTCGAGTGCTATCACTGTCTTCCCGCTCATCCCCAATATTCGGCCATGATGCGCCACGTGAAGCGGTATTCGCTCGACTCGCCGGTCAAGGCTGCGGAGTGGGATCACGAGGCGGAGACCTGGGTGCGCACGGAGGCGATCACCGATTTTCCAGGCGCCATTTTCGAAACGGCGGATGCGGAGTGGGGCCTTACGGAGATCACGAGGTTTCCGATCGGCGCCGGTCACAAGACACAGTCCGAGGATGGCCGGCCGGTTGCACCCTTGATGGGGCGGTACCCTCGCTATGATGGCGGGGTCGCTCATTTCGGGCTGCCACCCTTCGCCTATTTTTTCGGACTCAATGATCACGCCGTGCTGTTTCAGTTCCTGCCGCGGGCTGTCGAGCAGACCGACGTAACCGTCACCTGGTTGGTGGACGGAGCGGCGCCGCCCGACGCCGTGGATGTCGAGCGCATGGTTTGGTTGTGGGACGTAACCACGTTACAAGACAAAACCATCATTGAGGACAATGCGGCCGGAGTTCGGTCGCGCTCCTATGTTCCGGGCCCATACTCGAAGTTGGAACAGTGGGGTATTCCGCTGACGGCAAAGTACATAGCCGACATGCGGGCGCAACTATCCACCGGGGACTGAGCGATTCAGGCGATCCTGTAAGTGCCGCACGGGATTGAAGCAGCTGCCGCATGAACATTGGCAGGCAAGGCAGCAGATTGAGATATGACGGCATGAGTCGCAGGGACGCTCTACAAGAATCCGGGATGCGAAATGAACTCAATGACTCGATTGTCTTTTGCCATAGCCGCGATACTCGGCACCACGGCCGCGGAGTTTGCCGGCGCCGCTACGGCGTCTGATGCCGATTCGACCGCCGGGGAGATCCAGGAGATCGTCGTCACGGCGCAACGGCGTACGGAGAACATGCAGGAGGTCCCGATCTCCATCCAGGCGCTGACCGGCGAAACATTGGCCCAGCTGAACGTGCAAACGTTCGATGATTTCGTGAAGTACCTGCCCAACGTGACGGCGGCGAGCAATGGCCCGGGCCAGGGCAACATTTACATGCGCGGACTCAGCACAGGGGGGCTCGGCAATCAGGGTAGCGGCGTGGTCGGCAGCTTCCCCAATGTCGCGATCTATCTGGATGAACAGTCCGGGCAGGTCCCCGGACGCAACCTCGACGTGTATGCCGCGGACCTGGAGCGAATCGAAGTGCTCGAGGGCCCCCAAGGCACCCTGTTCGGGGCAGGCGCCCAGGCGGGTGTGCTGCGTTACATCACCAACAAACCCAAACTGGATGTGACCGAGGGGAGTATCGACGCGGGCTATGCGGAAACCAGCCATGGGGATCCGAGCAGCAACGTCACCGGCGTGATCAATCTGCCCCTGATCCAAGACACCTTGGCGGTCCGCGGTGTCGTCTATAGCGACAGTCGCGGCGGCTACATCGATAACGTCCCGGGAACGTTCGTTCGGAGCAGCACGGACCGAGGAATTCACTACGCGAACTACACAAACAACGTGCCGAGCTACACCTCGCCTCAGAGCACGGTCAATAATCACGATCTAGTCGGGAACGCGATCAATCCAGTGACCTACCAGGGGCTTCGACTTTCGACCCTCTACAAGATCAACGATGAGTGGAACGCCCTCCTGGCGCAGTCTTATCAGGACATGAACGCACAGGGGGTTTTTTACGAGATGCCCTATTCTTCGGGTCCCGCGGTGGCGCCAAACCCCGGGGGGCCGGTCGCAACCGCGTTACCCGATCTATCGGTTCAGCTCTACAATCCATCGTTCGACAAGGATCGATTTGAAAACACCTCGTTGACGGTCAACGGCATGCTGGGCGTGCTCAAGCTCGTGTATGCCGGGAGCTACTTGGTTCGCAACGTCGATCAAGTCCAGGACTACACCGCCTATGCGCGCGGTGTCTACGCGGACTACTATCAGTGTGTCCCGGGGGCAAACGGCGGGGCCGGACAGTGCTACTCCCCAAGCACCACGTGGCAGGATACGGAGCGGGACACGCACGACAGCCAAGAGCTGCGCTTGAGCACTCCGGAGGATTGGCGAACTCGCGCGATCGGCGGACTGTTCTGGGAAGACTATACGATCGCGGAGCAGGCCAATTGGCTGTACAAAACCGCTCCCGGCTTTGCGCCGCTCATTCCTCCTGCGGGGGCAACCTCCAACGATCCTGACGTCCGCAGCTACAATACCGCTTTTTACGATGACATCACGCGGGGCTACAAGCAGAAGGCAGTTTTCGGGTCCGTCGATTTCGACATCATCCCGAAGAAACTCACCCTCACGGCAGGGACCCGATACTACAAATTCGATAATTTCGAGGCCGGCAGTTCGGCGGGCAGCTTTGGCTGCTTCGTAGGCTACGCCACGACGACGCCGTGCAGTACCCCATCGTACCAGGCTAATCTCAATGCCGAGAACCTGCGCAGCAGCTACTCGGGATTCAAGAGCCGAGCCAACCTCAGCTGGAAAGTGACCGAAGACGGTCTGGTGTACTACACCTGGTCGCAAGGGTTCCGCCCCGGCGGATTCAATCCCGCGTCCAAAGTCGTACTCGATGGGGCGTTCGCAGTGCCGCTGAAGTTCGCGCCCGACAATCTGGTCAACAACGAAATCGGTTGGAAGACCCAGTGGTTCGACAAGCGGCTTCAGTTCAATGGCGCGATCTATCAGGAGGATTGGACGAATGTGCAGGTGCAGTTCTTCGATCCGCAAGCGGGCCTCAGTAATCTGACGTTCATCACCAATGGGCCCAACTATCGGGTGCGGGGAGTGGAGACGCAAATCGAAGCTCGCGTGACTCGGGGGCTCACGCTCACCGGCGCAGCCTCGTGGAACAGCAGCAATCAGACCAACTCTCCGTACCTGATCGGTGTGAACGGGCAGCCGATCACATCGATTCCAAACCCCTACGGAGCGGTCAACAGCCCGCTTGCGCAGTCACCCCCGTTTCAAGGAAACTTGCGGGCCCGGTACGAGTTTTCGATTAGCGACTATCGCGCCTTTTGGCAGTTGGGGGGCGTGCATCAGGCTCATTCCTATTCGGCGACGGGACACGTTGAGGACTTCGATCAGCCGGGCTTCACCACTTACGATGCGGCCTTGGGTGTCGCGAAGGACCCGTGGCTCGTGCAGCTATACGGTGAAAACATCACCGATGCTCGCTACGCGACGTTCATCAACGCCGATCAGTTCGTCAAGGAAGAATTTGTGGGACGCCCGCGCACGATTGGTGTGAAACTCACCGTCAAACTTTGAAGGACATTGGTATATCGATGAGAGGCACTGTAATGCGAGCAGCTTTCGATCGCGGAGACCACCACTTATGTCATTGAGAATGCAAGCGATCGTCGCCACGGGGAGAGGAGGGTCCGAAGTCCTCGAATCGCAGGAGGTGCCGCTGTCTTGGCCGGCGGGCGGCGGCGATGTGCTGGTGCGGCTGCGCGCGGCATCCATCAACCCGGCGGATGTCTTTTTCCGGCAGTTGGGGGGCTATGTCGAACGGCCCGGCCCATTCATTCTCGGTCATGACGGGGCCGGAACCGTCGAGGCGGTTGGCGCAGGAGTAACCAACGTCAAACCCGGCGATCGCGTCTGCTTCTGCTACGGCGGCATCGGCGCCACATACGGGACCTATGCGGAATACGCGGTCGTTCCCGGCGATGTCCTCGCGGTCATTCCCGCTCAAGTGGATTTCGTGACTGCCGCCGCCCTGCCGCTGGTCTTCATTACCCTCGCGGAGTCACTGTACGACCGGGCCGATGTGAAAAGCGGCGAGTTCACGTTGATTCATGCCGGCGCCGGGGGAACCGGTCACATCGGCGTGCAGCTGGCGAAGCTTCGCGGTGCTCGCGTGGCGACTACGGTCAGCGGCGCCAAGAAGGCCGCGCTCGCCACGGATCTCGGCGCCGAGCTGACGATTCCCTATCGCGAGCAAGATTTCGTGGCGGCGGCGATGGATTGGACGGGGGGACAAGGGGTCGATGTGGCGTTCGACAACGTGGGTGCGGACATCATGCGCAAGACGTTCGAGGCGATGGCACCTTACGGCCGTGTCGTGACTCTGATGGGAACGCCCGGCGATACGAGCGAGAGCGACGCCTATAACTCGAACCTCACCATCCATAACGTGATGATGCTGACGCCGATGTGGCGGGGGTTGTCGGAGAGGCTGCGCGCGCAGGCGCGCCACGTGCGCCGCGGCTTGGCGCTTCTGGCCGAGGGCAAGTTGCAGGTCATTGTCGATCGCACCTTCCCGTTGCGCGAAGCGGCAGCGGCTCACGACTACCTGGAAGGCGGCCACGCAATCGGGAAAGTTGCCCTCAGCATGGAGTAGTCTGGCGGCGCGGTGTCGCCCTCCGCATCATCTCTGCGGTGCCAACCCCAGTTCGACAGCCTTGCTCAGCAGCTGGATCGCCGTATCGGCCCCGAGCTTCTGTTTGATGGCGGTTTGGTGGTTGGCGACCGTCTTCGCGAGGCGCGCCAAGGTCTCGGCGATTTCCCTGACCGAATGTCCCTTGGCTCGGCAGTTTGCGACGGGCCCCGCTACTGCGTCAGGGCTCGAACGCAGCGCACGCCGGGCGGGTTATTCTTGCCTGGATAGCTTTGATACGACCCGCCGGCAGTGAAGTCCTGCACCCAGGCCGATCCGGCCGGATCGGCCGAGTACTCGGTCGAGCTCCAGTAATACCCTGCGGGGAAGTTACTCAGGCCCACCAGGCTGGATTGCATATTCTGAATCAGGGGGCTCGCGGAGGAGCCGCAACCGGAGCCGGAACCGGAAGCGCCGTCGAAGCCCATCTCGCAAATGGCGGGTAGATACCAATCCGAATAGTCGTTGATGGTGCCGAGGCAGAGTCCGGCCGCATAAAGCGATGGCGAAAATGCCGAATACTGGGCCGCAATCTGGGCAGTGTTGCAAGCGCCACTGGTGTTGCCGGCACAGGGCGAGGTCGAAGTCTCGTAGATTCCGGGTATATCGAAGAGGTCGCCGTTGGGACTCCAGTCGATGCCGTTTGGGAACGCCGGCGCCTGATCGGTGAGAGCGGCCACCTTGCCTGAGACGCTGGCGGTGCTCGGGGTGGTGTCATCGATGGCGTATAGGTTACCGCCTTGATAGATGCAACCGTAGCCGAGAATCGTGGCTGTGAAGGAACTCGAGCCCGACTCATCGGAGCTGATCGAAACCACGCCCGGCATGGGCGCGATTCCGCTCGTGCACGAGGAGGTGGCATTTAGGCCGGGAGTTACGATGATGCTGCAGGTTGCGCCGGGCGCCAACGTGCTGCCGCAGGTCGAGGAGGCCGTCGTGCCGGAAGGCCACGCCGGATAAGAGATCGACACGTTGGTCGCGGCGACTGATCCCGTATTGGAGATGATGACCTGTCTCGCGTTGCCCGTCAGGGCGGCATTCACAGCCGTACCATTGACGGCAAGCGCGAGGGCGGCGAGGCTCGGTGTCAGGGTCGTCTTCGCGAACGTGACCTGCACCGAATGATCGGAGAGGACGTTGGAGACGGTGTACACGTCGCCGCCGGTCTGCACCACGGTGCCATCGAGCAGCCACTGATAAACCCCGTAGCCCACGTTGGGGGTAGCGACGAAGCTCGGGCTATTCCCGCGATTGACCGTCTGGGAGCCCGTGGGAGAGATGGATCCGTTTTCCCCACTCGCGGCGGTCAGCGTGAACGTCAAGATGTTACTGCAAGTAACGGCGATATCGGCGACATTGGCTGTCGCGGTGCTCGCGCCATCGGTCATCGAACAGGTCTGGCCTAGCGGTTGTGCCGACACCGTGACCGAATAGCTGCTTCCATACGCAATCGGAGTCGCAAATTGGAAGGTCGTGGCATTGGCGGGGATGGGCAGATTATCCGTGCCATTGTCTTGGAGCACCAATCCGGTTGCGTTGAGGCCCGTGACCGTTCCACCGAGGACCAGCGTGGTCGGGCTGCAGGTCACCCGGATGCTGCCGACGTTGGCGCTGACCTTGCTGCCCACACCGTTGCTCACAGTGCAGGTGAGGCCCGCCGGCTGCCCGGAGGCTACGACGCTGTAGCCGCCGCCGGCCGCGATCGCCGTCGGGAACTGGAAGGTCGTGGCGTCGGCGTCCACCGTCAAGCGGTCCGTTCCGTTGTTCTGCAACACCAAACCGCTCGCGGTCAGACCGCTGATGGTGCCTGCGACCTGGTAGGTGGTGGCACTGCACGCGACCGTTACGTTGGTGATGACCGTTGCCTGGACGTTGGCACCCATGCCGTAGGTGACGGTGCAGATCAGTCCGGCTGGCTGCGACGCGACCGTCACGTCATAGCTACCGCCCGGAGCGACCGCTGTCGGGAATTGAAAGGACGACGCACCCATTGGCACCGTCAGATCGTCGCCGCCGTTATTTTGCAGCACCAATCCGGTCGCGCTCAGGCCGCCGATGGTGCCGGCCACGATGTACCCGGAGGCATTATCCCTGCAGCCGCTAAGCATCAGGGCCGCACTCATCGCCAACCATCCCAAGAGGATCTTTTTCATATTGCGGCGAAGTGTAGGCTCCGCCGTCGCAGGATGTCCCGGACACGCCGCTCAGATCGTTGATACTGTGAACCAATGCACCATCGCGCGCGATCGCGGTGGCAAAGCCCGGGAACCTGTACGGATCGCGACTATACCGCCGAGGCTTTTAATGCTCAGTCGGCATATGTTGATTCGCAATTCGTAGTTCCGATGTCTCGACCAAGCGCCTAGTGTAAACGCGTCGCACCGGCAAAGTCGCAGCGCTTGGGCACAGTGGCAGCGCTTGGGCACACTCACAACTTGGATCTTCGGCCGTAGGAGGAGAGCTTCCGATGAGCGCCGTCATTGACGAATCCGCCGTCGAGCAATGCACCGAAGTTCGTGCGGTGCTGAACTACACGCATGACAGCGGCGTACGGCCGGTCAACTATACCTTCGATCCGCCCCCGGGCGTGCCCAGGAGCAGCGGAGAAATCGACGCCCGGACGGTGACCATCCGCAACGCCCGTCGATTTCGAGACTTGACTCTCGATGTCAGCGGATTCGAAATGATCTCGCACCGAAGTACGCTCACCGATTGGGCATCCTTCCAGGATGGTAAGCGGGTGAAGGCGGTCGATTACCCGGAAATTGAGGCCGCTCTCAAGGCGCGCACCGGTGCCGACAAAGTGGTGGTCTTCGATCTATGATTCCGCAACGGATGGACGCGCACGGATGACCGCGCACACCGCGTTCGACGATCCGACGAGCGCGCCAAATGCGCCGCCCCGCCGCAGCATCGAGGTTCGTTCGATCCTGTTTTGGTAACGGCTGCGACTACGGCTCCCAATGACCCTGCACGTAGCGCCATTGATTGCCGATCTGATCCCAATGGTCGGCGACCCAGTGGCCACGGCGTTCGGATATCCAGGTGCCCGAGGTCCAATGGAAAAAGCGACCATTCCACTCCCAATATCCCGGCGCCCAGACATAGCCGTCGCGATGGGGGGGTTCATGTTCGGCACGGGGCGCCGGCGGGGCCGCATCGATGACGATGTCCGCTCCGGCCGAAGCGTAGCCCGCCATGAACAGCGCGCCGGCAACCAACAGCATTGCCGCTGAGGATTTTTGTAACGTCTTCATGTCAGTCACCCTTTGGCCTTGCTCGGCCATGTGTTACATTTTTAAAAAAGACCGAACGATCGTGCTGTAATTGGCTCATGAGTGTGGGCGAGGTTGCGGTGAAAAGGCTCATCCGATCGAGACTTGGCAGCCTAGCGTGGGCGAGGAGAGCGGCGGCTGCGATCGAGCAGTGCTTCGAAGGCTGTCTGCGCACGCACTCCGGCGTCGCGATCGCGCATCAGGCCTTGGGCCTGCCCATACATCATCGTGATGCCGTCGAATTCATAAACAAACTGTTCGGGATCCAGGTCCGTCCGGAAATGGCCTTCGGTGATCGCCGTCTGGACACACCGCACCATCAACTCCCGCCAATCTTGCAACGCATGCACGACGCGTTCACGCACGGGATGTCCGACGCGGCTGTGATACTCGAGCGAGCCTTTCTGCAGCAGGCAGCCACGCAGTTCCTGTTGACCGCGGATCCATTCCAGCTTCTTATCGAACAACATGCGCAGACGTGGTTCCCCGCGAGGCGAGGAGAGCGCCGGCTGTACCACGCGCAGCGTGAACCGGTTGACGACCTCTTGAACCACACCGAGCTGCAAGGCCTCTTTCGATTTGAAATGCGCAAAGAGTCCGCTCTTGGACAGCTTTGTTTCTTCCGCAAGCACACCTATCGAAAGTCCCTCGTAGCCCACCTCGCTGACGATGGCCAACGCACGAGAGATGATGGCGTGCCGGGTTTGCTCCCCTTTGCTGAGGCTCCCCCGCGTCGGCTGCGGTTGGGGGGCGCTTGGATCATGGGCGGGTCGCCGCATGGAGCTAGGGTTTCGTGGCCATTACCTGAAGAATAGCACGATCGGTCGGTTTGGCAAGCAGGAACTTCCATGGGCCGGAAGCTCGGCGCGCGGTTATGTGGTTGTCCTGACCGCTGGCGTTATTCAGACTCCAGGAGCCGGTATCGACACGGGCGCGAGATCGCTGAGCGGGATCCGGCCGCGCTGAGTCAAGATCGAGATGCCCACTGCCTCTGCTGAATGCCCCTCGAGCATGCCGCGAAACTGGTATTCAGCGGTATCGTAAATCGTAAGAACGCCACGCCATTCGACGGCCAACCGCCGATTTTGCGGGAAGTATGCGTACCGCATCTCTGCCGACCCTCCGCTGGTCGAGGCAATGCCCAGTTCCGAAGGCCAACGGGAAATCGATGCGGGTGGTTGCGGCCGAAGCGCGCGTACGTTGTGCGGCTTGTTCATCCCGCAACATTCTACGCCGGTAACTCCAGGCGCGCTTAGAGGGGTAAAACCTAAGCGGCCGTAAGAATTTCTGATCAATGAGGCGGCGAAGCTCTTTGATACCCGAAACCCGCGGCGACTCGTCAAGAATCGCTCCGTCCGGCGACCAGTTCGCGCTCGCGGCGTCCATTCAATTCCCTGTCCGCGCATTCAACTGGCTTCCGGCGCGAACTTGGCTTATTGGGACCCAGAACACTATTGCGTGGCACCATTGGCGCTACTGTGTCCGCGATTCCCGTCAATTTAGCGGTCGCGACTCGACCGCCGAGGCGGTGGCAAGGCTTGACCGGGCCGTTATGTAATCTGCGAAGCGATGCTCAAGCTTTCCGCCGGCCAACCGATAAGAAACTCAAGACCAAGGCTTTGGGGCGGACGCAATGAAGTTCCACGCGGAACCACTCTATTATGTATGTCGCCGCTAGCGCGACCGCGGCGAGCTTGAACGAGCGCAGCCGCCTTCTCGCGCTGAAGTCGTACGACATACTCGACACACCTACCGAAGAGGTGTTCGATGAATTCGCCCGTCTTGCGGCGTCCGTTGTCGGGGTCCCCGTCGCACTCGTGAGCCTCGTGGACGGCAATCGCCAATGGTTCAAGGCAAAGATCGGAATAGAGGCCACAGAAACCCCACGCGATGTCGCCTTTTGTGCACACGCCATTGGAAGCGTGGATGTGTTCGTCATTCCAGACGCGCTCAAGGATGAGCGCTTTGCCGATAACCCGCTCGTCACCGATGGGCCGAAGATTCGCTTTTATGCGGGGGCGCCACTGATCACCCCCGACGGGCACGCGTTGGGTACGCTCTGTGTCATCGACTTTGTTCCTCGCGAGCTGAGCGCAGAGCAGAATGACGCCTTGCAGATATTGAGCCGCCACGTCATGGCGCAGCTCGAGTTGAGGCGCCGGCTTGCCATGTTTACCCGCGGAGATGCCTCGCGCCACCAGTCACTCAGCGCCCTTCGCCACGCGATCAGCGCGGACGAGTTCAGATTGCATTATCAGCCGAAAGTGGACCTGCGCAGCGGACGTATTGTGGGGCTCGAGGCGCTCATCCGTTGGGAACGCCCCGGCCACGGCCTCATCAGCCCGCTCGAGTTCGTCCCGCTACTCGAGGAATTGGGCTTGATTGTCGAGGTTGGCGCATGGGTCTTGCGGCAGGCGGCCGCGGATTATCGAGATTGGCTGCGCCAGGGGCTGAGCGCGCCTCGAATCGCCGTCAATGTCTCGCCGTTGCAGCTGCGCCATAACAGGTTCCTGACGATGCTCCAGGGCGTGATCGACGCATCCGAGGAGCCCGGCGCGGCGATCGATATCGAGATCACGGAAGGGGTGTTGATGGAAAAGACCGAGGAAGTCATCGAGCGATTGGCTGCGGTGCGCCGCATGGGTGTCAAAGTCGCGATCGATGATTTTGGAACGGGCTATTCCTCGCTGCGGTATCTGGCCCGCCTGCCCATCGATACGCTCAAGATAGATCGGTCGTTTGTCACCGCCATGACCGACAACGCCGACGATATGTCGATCGTATCGAGCATCATCACCCTGGCCCATGGGTTGAATCTGAGTGTCGTTGCCGAAGGAGTCGAGACCGAGGAGCAGAATAAGCTGCTGCGCCTGCTTCGATGCGACCAGATGCAGGGTTATCTCTTCAGCAAACCGGTTGAGAAGGCCGGGGTGGAAAGACTATTGAGAAGCGAGTCGGACGGTCCACCGGCATCGGGCGCCAAGGCGGCGGAATCGGAATATATGGAGCGGCGCTTTTCCGGACGCAGGGGTGCCGCGGCTGCGGAGCCGAAGAGGATCCACGCAAGAGCCAGAGGCACGAAGAGTTAGGCCGGAAGGCACCGATAATCAAAGATAGGTGTTGATATGGCCTGTCGTTCCCTGCTCAGCCCCTGCCGGATCGGTGGTCGCGATCTGGCGCATCGCGTCGTTTTGGCGCCGATGACCCGGACACGGGCCGACGACGCGACGCTCGCTCCGACCGCACAAACCGCGGTCTACTATGCCCAGCGCGCCTCGAGCGGCGGCCTCTTGATCACGGAGGCGATCCACATCTCGCCCGAGGCAACTCCGATCTGGACGATCTATCAAGCCGTGCGCGAACGCAAAGGGCACGTGCCGGGCATCTGGACCGAGACCCAGGTCAACGGCTGGCGCGCGGTGACCGACGCAGTTCATCGCAAAGGCGGGCTGATTTGTTGCCAGTTGCTGCATGCAGGCCGGGTGGCGCAGCCGGGGATCGGAGATCATCCCATCGTACGCGGCAGCGCCGCGCCGCTGCCGCCGGTATCGTCTTCGGCGGTCGCGCTGCGTCCCGGGCCGGATGCGGGCGACTACAACTGGGATCAACCGGCGGCGCTCCCGCGGGCGCTCGAAACGGGCGAAATTGCCCGGGTCGTTGACGACTATCGCCTGGCCGCACGCAACGCGGCCAGCGCCGGGTTTGACTTCGTCGAACTGCACGCTGCGCATGGATACCTCGTCGAACAATTTCTCTGCGACGGGATCAACCAAAGGACAGATCGATACGGCGGCTCCCTCGAGAATCGCTGCCGGTTTTTATTCGAGATCGTCGCAGCGCTGACGGCCGAGCTGGGACCCCACCGCGTCGCGGTGCGCCTATCGCCGACTGCGGTCGACCGAACGACGGGTAAGCTCTACCAAACATACTTCGGAGCGATCGCATCCGACCCGGAGACGCTCTACGACCATGCGGTCACGGGATTGAATGAGTTCTCGCTGGCTTATCTCATGTTGACCGAACCGCGTGTAGGCGCCCTGTCGGTTGACCCGGAAACCGACTCCTCGCACCTGCATCCGATGCGCAATATGCGGTTTCGCAGCCAATATCGCGGTACCTTGATCGGCGCCGGCGGGTTCACCCCGCAGAGCGCCGAAGCAGCGGTGGGCGGCGGCGGCTACGACCTCATCGCGTTCGGGCGATGGTTTCTCGCCAACCCCGACCTTCCGGAACGCCTGCGCGAAGGCACTGCGCTCAATGTGTATGACCGCAAGACGTTTTATGGCGGCGGCCCCGAAGGCTACACTGACTACCCGAACCGGCACCAGATCGGCGATCCGGGGGCGCGGACCTACGCTTTGATCGAGCAATCGAGTATTGGGATCGGAGATCGCCGATCGGCTCGGCCGGCTTAATCTAATCGGTGCGGGTTCGGGGTCCCGCGCCGATTAGAGCGTCACGCCCGCACGTTCCGCGAGCCGCGACAGTGGGGCGCGCAGCAGCACGGCAATGATGAAAACAGCACCCATGACCGCCGCGACCGTGCCGAAGGCCGCCGCAAATCCCGCTGAATCGATCAGCCGGCCGGTGAAGCCGGAAAGATATCCGCCGAGTCCGAGTGTCAACAGATACCATGCACCCATGGCCACCGAGGCGAATCCCGCGGGCGCGGCTCTCGATACCATCCCGTAAGTGGCAGTCCATGCTACGAGCTCGCCGATTGCGAGCATCGACAATGATGCCATCGGAACCCAGACGGGAGCCGGCGCGGCCGGTGTGGCATGGCGCGCGGCGAGGTACATGAGCACATGACCCCCGACCACCATCGACAGCGCGAATGCATATTTTTGCACGATGTCCACCCGCTGATTCCGAGTTCCCAGGCGCACCCAGAGAGCCGCGACCATGGGTGCGAGGACGATCACCACCGCCGCATTCATCGAGGTGAACCAAGGAACCGGAATGACGAAGGAGCCGATCGTACGGTCGACGTCGCGCTCGATGAAGAGCAACCAGCTGCCGAACAGTTGAAACCAGCCGACGCTAAACGCGCAGAGCAATGCGGCCAGCACGGCCAGCAGGCCGATTCGCCGCAGCACTTCGCTTCGCGCGTGGCCTCCGCGCGCCGGGGTCGCTGCGATACCGCCGACCCCGCCCCCGGGCGGCGCCGGCGCATCCGGATATACGCCGATTTCTCCCAACCAGCGCCGTGCGAGTAGCAGGTAAGCGCCGAGCGCGACTGCCATGCCCGCGGCCGCGAGCGCGAATCCGACATGCCATCCAAAGGTTTGCGCCGCCCAGCCGACAGCAATGCCCGACAGCATCGCGCCGACCGAGATGCCCAGATAGTAATACGCATAGGCCGCCTCGCGGCGCGGGTCGTGCGTCGACATGGTCTCCCCGCACAGCACCACCAGCGTCGACTTCATGAGGGCGTTGCCGAGCACCAGGCAGAAGAGCGCGACGAAGAATCCGGCGCTGGCCGCCACGTAGGCTTGGGTCAGCCAGCCGGCCTCTGCCCCGAATCGGGCGCCGTGCCGTGCGATCGCGGCATCCAGCGCGCCCAAATCCCTCAGCCGCCCGAGCGGCGTGCCGAGTTCGTGCAAGTCTCGAAGCAGCGGTGCGCCATGCAACCATCCCAGAAGTTCCGGCAGGAACACGGGCGAGGACAGCATGACCTGGCCGATGAGCATCAAGCTCGCGCCGACCGTCACCGCGCGGCGTCTGCCGAGCACCCGATCCGCGAAGAACCCACCAATCGCCGGAAACGCATACATCGCGAACGAATAGATGCCGAGGAGGGCGAGCGCCTCGGTTGCCGACCAGCCGAATCCGCCGTGGGCGGGGCCGGCCGTCAAGAACAGCACGAGAATGGACAGCATGCCGTAGAA
>JBEKHK010000023.1:0-70341 GCA_050012315.1 Steroidobacteraceae bacterium
GGCCGACAGCTCGCCGATATTTTCCCAAGCGGGCAACCCGGAGCCGGCCACCACGTTCTTCATTCCGGTGACCAAATGGTCCGACGGGACGGCTGAAGGCATGGAAGCGCACCCAAGGGCGCCGTAGGCGCCGAAGGCTCAATCATCGAGTCCCAGCCCTTTCAGAATCCTGGGCGCATGTTTCTCCACGCGCGCGCTGCGAGTCGCCGATTGCTTCGCCCCGGCGAAATGCAGCAAATAGCTTTTTTGCCTTCCGGGGGTGAGCGCATGAAAGGCATCGGCCAGTGTAGGGTCATCATCCAAACGTCGTTGAAACTCCTCGGGTACATCGAATTGCGCCGCGCTTCTCATCTGCACCTTGGCGCCGGATTTCTCAACTGCAATGGCCTCCCTGATATAGGCCTTGACCGTCGCTTTCCGCTCGTCGATATCCGCTACAGAAGCAAACCGGATTTGCCGCGCGGCCTGCACATTCTGGGTTTGCCGAATCAGGATGCCCTTGGCGTCCTTGAGCAAAGCGCCTTTCATGAAGAGCAAGGCGCAATAATTCTTGAAGCCATGGATCAAAACCACGTTGCCACCATGTAGATCGTAGCAAGCTTGGCCCCATTTCAATTCCTCATTGAGACCGGATGCAAGGCAGAGTTGGCGGAGCGCCGCATATTCGGCGCTCCAGCGCGCTTCCTCGCCGTGAACCTTACTGACGAGAGGGTTCATTCTTGCTTTGATTCGATCCGAATGGTGTCTGGGCATGGATTCCATTTGTTCGCATCGTGAATGCCGGCCAATCAACGGAATGCAATCGCAGCGATGGGTATGATGCCATGTTGCGCCCGATCCGGGCGCCCCAATGGGTGCAGCGGCGTAAAGGTAGGAAACCTCCTACGTACTTCTCCGTATCAAGAAAGCTTCCTCGAGTTCCGATAACTCGCACGGAGCGGACACGTCACGGATGGGTGGCCGCAGAGGAACCCAGGTCCGCCCTTGGGGCGCAAATTCCGCGCGAATTGGCACGAGGGATTCACTTCGCTCGTCGCATGACGTTTATCGGCACTGCCGGCCCCTTGCCTTGGGTCTCACCGCTCCGGCCAGCGCCCATCGAATGACACACCATGGGCCGACACCGAGTCTGGTTGTCGGCGCCAGCCATGCCAATCGCGCAACGCACCTGTGGCGCTAAAATTGCAGGTTGACTGTGAGGCCTAGACAGTCAAGATGGTACCTACCGGATGGTTACGCCTATCACGTCGGCGGCGGCCGGAGGTCGCGAGCATTTTAAGGTTGCTATCACAGTAGGGAACTCATCATGGAAACATCAGAACTCATCCAAGCGGCGGCCAGCATCGCGAGCGTAATGGCGGCCAGTCGGTACGGCAAGTTCGGCGGAATGGAAGAATCCAGGATCGTCGATATCGCGGTAATTGCGGTGAGGATCGCGAGGGCCATCGAAGTCGAAGCCACCAAGCAGGTGTAGGTGAGCGGGGCTTGCCAAGAATACTGGTACTTGCCGCAATCGAACCGAGAGGCGTGGCGAAGGCCCCTAGGCGTCCACAGTGTCAGATTTGCTCTATATTGCGCAGCCGCGCCCGATAAGCCGAAAGCGCATTGGCCTCACGTCGCAAGATCGCGTCCAGCTCGGCGGTCTCTATGGCGTTGTAGCAATGCTGCACGTTATCGGCTGGGGATTGTATCTGCATTTCGCAACTCATTACCCCGCGCTGATCGGCTTTGGCTTCGTGGCCTACATGTTGGGATTGCGCCATGCCTTCGATGCCGATCACATCGCAGCAATTGATGACACCGTGCGCATCATGCTGCAGAAAGGAAAGCGACCCTTCGGCGTCGGATTCTTCTTCTCGCTCGGCCATTCCACTATCGTCTTGGCTCTGGCGATCGCCATTGCCTTTGCAGCCACTTCCGTAACCCATGATCTGCCCCAATTCCAGAAGGCGGGAGGAGTCATCGGCGCCTGCGTCTCCGGCGTGTTTCTGTGGATCATCGGGATACTCAACCTGCTCGTGTTGCTCGACATTCTCAAGATTTGTCAACAAGCCAAGACCGGCAATCACAGCCATCAACATCTGGACGAGTTATTGGCGCAACGTGGCCTTCTCAACCGGCTTTTCCGGGGACACCTGCAAAAACTGATGAATCACAGCTGGCAGATGTATCCGCTGGGTCTCCTATTTGGCCTGGGATTTGACACCGCCTCGGAGGTGGGGCTGCTGGCCATGACCGCCGGCGCATCCGCCGGCAATCTATCTATTCCCGCGGTGCTGTCGCTGCCAATTCTATTTGCAGCGGGAATGACGCTCATGGACACCACCGATGGCGTATTGATGACGAAGGCATATAACTGGTCATTGCTCAATCCCATCCGAAAGATCTTCTACAACGTCACGGCCACGGGTCTTTCGGTCAGCGTTGCGCTTGTTATCGGGTCCATTGAGTTACTGCAGGTGCTCATCAACATTCTAAGTCTTCACGGTGGCCTTTTTGACGCCATCGCTCTGCTCGACTTTGGAAAGCTCGGGTACGTCGTAGTCGGCTTGTTCATGCTGGCCTGGGGATTATCCGTCGCGGCGTGGAAGTTCGGTCGCATGGAGGAGCGATATGGAAACGTAGCCATCTCGCACTGCCACACCCACACCCACGACGGCGGTATCGAGCATTCCCACGAACATCTGCATTGACTGTTCGATTTCGGCGGGTGCCCGTAAATCGATTTTCCCGATAGCCGTCACTCGCGACCGGCGGCTTCGGGTCCGAAAGGCGACTCCCGCCCACGCCGTTCGTTTTGAGTGCCGGAGCACGACAGGCGAATCTTCGCCTGCTATGTTATTCCCTTGGAGTTGCATGATTAAAACGAGTTAGACCTACTTTGAAGCACTTCGCAATGGTGGCGGCGGTCGGAATAATCGCGTGGTCGCATGTCCAAGCGGAGGATCTTGCGTGGCCGAAGCGTGATGGCATTGTTGGCGCCACGCAATTGGGCAAGTGCCTCAACGGCGCGTTGGATGCGGCGGATAAGCGTCCTAACGAGCTTTACGGTTTGATCGTGAAATGTTTGATGCCGGTGCCGTGAACCCGATGAGCGCGTTCTTCTACGACAAGAAAAAGGATTTGGTAGCTGCTGAGCGCGCCTGGGTAAGGTTTCGAGATGCCCAGTGCGCCGCAGAAGCGGGGATGCTGAGTCAGGCGTCCGCGTCTGGAACGGTGGTAGCGACAGGTGACTGCCTAATAAATATGACCCGCGAGCGCATCGCCTACCTAGAGCAGGCAGCGGCGTCCATCAAGTTGGATTCAACGCTCTGCGAGAAGGCCGCGAGCGCCTGCCGGATCGAGTGAGGTTGAATAGCCGAGCGAGTGAGAACCGAGGTCCGTCTTGCGTCGGAGCGGGCCGCGAGACATATATCACTGAAGGCGTCATGAATTTCGAGGTTATTGATGGCTTGAGATATCCTTGTCGAGCAAATGCTCGAAATGCGCGAAGCGATTGCCGAATCGTCGAATAAAGGGACTCCGTTGCAAGTGAGGTAAGCGATGATGGAACGTCGTGTGTATCGTGCTGGATTGACCGCCGTAGCAGCGCGGATGGTTGTCGGCATCGCCTTGGCCGGAAGTGGATGCGCTTTGGTGACGAGCAGCGCGGCTGCCACGCCGGATGCCTCGAGCGTGCGATTGGTCCATCGCTTCTTGGAGGTTGTCATCGCGCCGAATGGGGCTTATGTGGCATCCGTAGAAGGCGATTCGCCGCCCGGCGGCAGTCCTCCCGAGATTCGCGAACTGGTCGTGCGGCGCGTCGCGGATGGCGCGGAAACACATGTCGCGCTGCCTTGCGGTCGCGTCCCGCAGTGCTGGCCGAGCGCGCCGGCGTGGAGTCCCGACAGCCGGCATTTGAGCTTTGCGCTACGCACTCCAGGCACTCATTCGTACGCTGTTTACGATGTCACGCCGGTCGGCACCGATCTGACGCGGCTGCTCACCTTCGGTGGCACGATCACCGATTTGAAGTACGGCAAAGAGGGCACGCTTGCGCTGCTCGCGGTCGAGAATGCCCGCAAGGAGGTGGGCGCCACGGAAGCGGGCGCAGCGATCGCCGGCGACCTCGACGCGGCGCCCCCGGAGCAGCGGATCGCGACGCTCATTGACGGGACTCTGCGGTGGGCGTCACCGCCGAACCTTTTCGTCTACCAATATGACTGGCGCCCGGCCGGTGCCGGTTTTGTAGGCACGGCCGCGCCCGGCGACGGCGATAATAACTGGTGGATCGCCAAGCTGTACGCCTTCCCACCCAGTGGTGAGGCGCGGGTGTTGTACCAGCCCGTGGACCTTCGGCAGCAGCTCGCCGATCCGACTGTATCGCCGGACGGGAAGACCGTCGCCTTTATTGCCGGGATCATGAGCGATTTCGGGTCAACCGGCGGGGACGTGTATACCGCGGACCTCGATAGCGGCGCGGCCACCAACGTGACACCTTCCGTTCGAGCCTCGGGCACGTCCCTGGCCTGGAGCTGCCAGGGAAAGCTGCGCGCGGCGCTGCTCGCGGGCGACCAGCAGCAAATAGTCGATTTGGGTGCCGGGCGTTCGCCGTCGACACCCCACGTTCTGTGGACCGGTTCGGAAACTCTGCACGGCAAGTACGCCGGTGCGTCTTGGGCGTGTCCGTCCGATACGTTGGCGGTCGCGTATGAAACCTATACCCAGCCGCCGGAAATACGCGTGGGCCGCCTCGGTAAATGGCGCGATCTCACCCACGTGAACGCCGGAATGACCGCCCCGTTCGAGGCGCGCAGTCTCGTTTGGCGCAATGAGGGCTTCGACGTGCAGGGCTGGTTGCTGCTGCCACTCCACGCGAGTGGCAAGATCCCGATGGTAACCGTTGTGCACGGTGGGCCCGCCGCGGCCTCGCGTCCGTCATTCTCCGGACCGGGTCTGCGAACGGCTCTGATTCAAAGAGGATGGGCGGTTTTTTATCCGAATCCCCGCGGCAGCTTCGGGCAGGGCGAGCGCTTCACCGCAGCCAACATCCGTGATTTTGGCTATGGCGACCTGCGTGATGACCTCACCGGCATCGACGCGGCCGAGGCCGCCGCTCCGATCGATGAGAGGCGCCTCGGCATAACGGGTGGCAGTTACGGCGGCTACATAACCATGTGGGCGGTCACGCAGACGAACCGCTTCAAGGCCGCAGTCGCCGCCGCGGGCGTCAGCGACATGCTGTCGTATTACGGCGAGAATGGCATCGACGCCTGGATGCTGCCGTACTTCGGGTACGTCGGTGAGCGCGACATCGAATGTCCCGCGCCCCAGACCCAGGAGTTCTGGCATGCACTCAAGACCCTGGGGGTGCCGACGGCCATCATGATCTACCCGGGCGAGGGCCATGGGCTGCGCGATCCGAAGAACGCGCAGGATGCGCTTGAGCGCACCCTCGCCTGGTTCGACAAGTACTTGAAATAGCGGTGCCGGGCCGCTTATTTTTCGATCATCGCGTGGACTTTCGCCCCGAGAGTGTCCATTGCGAAAGGCTTGGTCAGCGTATCCATCCCTGCATCGAGAAAGTCACCGCGGATGAGCGCATGCTCTGCATAACCCGAGACGAAAAGCACCTTCAAATCGGGCCGTAACGTCCGTGCGATCTCCGCGAGCTTTCTGCCGTTCACGTGCGGCAATATGACATCGGAGATCAAGAGGTCGATGGCAGGAGCGCCGAAAAGCTCGGTGACCGGGCAAACATCTCCTGCATGCGATGAAGCTGTTCAGCGCCGCTAAGATGGTCCTCGGGTCGACGGTTCGTTGTCACTTTCCCTTCCGCATTCGCCGGCGCGTTGCCTGGATGCCGGCCGAGAATTGGCTGGCCGGATGGAGCAGGTTCTAAGGAATCCAACCGGCTGCGGCCGGCATCACCAATATGCCTTATTTAGCAGTGTTTTTGGAGTCTGAGGCTTACCATGGCGAATGAGGATGGCCGCGGCGGATTCTTGCCCATCACCCGGCGTCAACGAGGGCGTTGATGTCCGGCCGTACGACCAGCAGATCGCAGGGCAACGACTCCAACACGGCGGATGCCGTGCTGCCGGCAATCATGCGGTGCCATAGGCCGTGCGAGGAAGCGCCGATGGCGGCCACATCGATCCCATATTGTTCGACGGAATGCGCCAACCGCTCGGTGGGAGACCCTATTTCGACGTGAACATCGTCGCATGCGGCACCGCTCGCGCGGGCAAGGGAGCGGATCTGAGCCTGTTTGAACGATGTTTCGCATTCCAAGTTCTGCGCGATATCGGCCGTCGCCGGCAATGCGCCGGTCGCTACGGCTGCCGCGAGTGCCCGCGGGATGTAGGTGTGGATGACGTGCAATTCAGCGGTGAGACCCACGGCGAGCGAGGTGGCGCATCTGAGAATCTTGCGGTTCAACGCCGCGCCGCCCGCCTTGTCGGAATGTGGGTCGATGGCGGCCATGATTTTCGGGGGCCTGGCCCATGCGCCTTCCTTGGTGAGCAATAGCGGAACGGTCGATCCATGCGCGAGATACCAATCGGTGTTCTTCAGCAGCGTCCGCCGGGCCCAGGAATGATGGTGGGTCTCCTTCACGAGCAACGAGGCATTCGAGCAATGGAGATATTCAAGGATCGACAGGTGCAGGGCCTCGCCGCGAACTACGCGCAGGGTCACCTCGATTCCTTGAGCGCGCAGAGGAGCGGCCAGCTTTTCGAGCAGGGCGTCCGCGAGAACGACGGGTACCGGCTCCTCCCACGGAATGAGGGAGAGGGCGGCACACCTCGAGCGAGGCGCAAGATCACAAATCAGCAATTCGACGGACGCATGCATGCCTCGAGCCAAGATCATCGCTTTGTCGACCGGCGATTGCCGATCGCCTCCCTTTGGATTCACGACGACCAGAATGTGGTTGACTGGGCTCATTTCAGATCCCCGAGATGCTGGGCCGCTTCAATACATCATGAAGACGGGAAGGTCCGCGTACTCGAGCAGCGACTGCGTGACGCCACCGAAGATCTCTTCCCGAAGATGTCGGTGGCTGTAAGCGCCCACCACCAGGAGGTCGGCATGCAAACCGGCTGCGGCGCGGGCCAGCTCCTTGGCGATCGTGCGCGAGGTGCCTGCCATACTCTGGGTTTCGGCGTGGATCCCGTGCCACTGGAGACGTTGCGCGAGGTGTTCGAGGGCTTCGGACAGGTCGACGCCGTCCTCGATGATATTGAGCAAAATCACCTTCTCGGCCTTTTGCAAGAACGGATACGCCGCAGCCAGCGCGCGCGCGCAGTGGGCCGTCTCCTTCCACCCGACCACGACGGTACCCGGCAAGGTCTTCGGCGAGTAATCGGGCGCGATCAAGATCGGCCGGCCACACCCCACCAAGAGATCCTCGATCAGGTGCGGCGGCAGATAATCGGTATGGGAGGGACGACCTAGAACCACGAGGTCGCTATGCAGCGCGTGAAACCTCAGCCGGTCCTGGGCGTAGTCCTTTTCTTCCAGGAAGCTGGCCGACACGGTGAGCGCACGCTCAGGGGTGTCACGAAGGTCCAACGCGTGCCGGGCGCGGAAGGCATGGAAGTGCCTGACTGCCTCCTCGGACAAGCGCGCCGTATCGTCGCGGACGACCTGCAGCGCCGCGGGCAGCGCTTCGCCGATGCAGAAATCGACGTGGGGAGCGCGCACGGCGGCCTGGCCCGTGGAGAGAGCAACGTGGTAGAAATCCAGGTGCGCCGTCAAGGCGCGTGCGGCGGCCAATGCCGTGGCGAACACCGCATCATCTGTGGAACTGCCGCTTGCCGGTACCAAAACGGTCTTGATCACGTGTGTCTCCTGATCAGGCGGAGCGTGCTCGCTTCGGTTTCACGATCAAGACATCGCACGGCAACGCATCGAGCACTTGTTCGGCGGTGCTGCCGATGAGAAGCCGGTCGAAGGCGGATCGGGCGACCGCGCCCATGACGACCAATTGGGCTTTGATTGATCGCGCGACTGCCGGAAGGACATACATGGCAATGCCCAACTTCAAATGCGCGTGCCGCGGGGGAATCCGATAGAGGGTGTTGAGTGCCTTGAAGCGGCGCCGGATCGCTGCCGTTTGACTGGCCTCATCGGGCACTGCGATGGCTACTGCGGCGGGTGAAAATGCCGCCCCTGCCGTGAACCCCATGATCGGCAGATAAGCGTGCACGCTATGCAGGGGCGCGCTCTGTACCTTGGCCATGCTGCGCGCGGCATCGACGATCCGCCGGTCGAGCGATGCGGGTTTATCGTTTTGATGCCAAGGATCGATGGCGGCCAATACCGGCCGTCGACTCGCGCGTCGGCTACCCTTGACGATGAGCAGAGGCGCGGGACAATGACGGATCAGATCATAGTCACTATGCAGCAGAAACCATCTTGTGTAGAGCGGATGCTTGTGGGCCTCGATGGCGACCAAATCGCAGGGTTCTTCCTTGAGCCGGCGGGTGATGCTTTCGGTCAACGAATTGCTGATGACCACCGTGCACAGCACATCGATACCCTGCAGCCTCCACGGGGCGGCAAGCTTGTCGAGTTCCTTCCGTCGAGCCTCGGCGATGGCGTGATTGATCTGCGTGAGTGTGACGTTGCGAAGTCCTAGAACCCTCGAGTCGGGTCGAATGACACTGAAGAGCTCGATTTTGGCGTAGTTCTTGAGGGCGAGCTCAGCCGCTCGGCGCGTGACTCGTTTGGCGGTTCCGTCCGCGACGGCCACGAGGATGCGGCGAATGGAAAGCGGCATGTGATTTTTCCCCTAAATGCTCGCGGAACGGCGGATATCATTCTGAGCGCTCCAAAGAGGGCGCACCATCGGGAGCTTTACGTAGTCGATTGCGGTGCCGCCGCATCGCCTGCGAGGTATCCGCAGTGACGCGTAGGCGATAACGGTACGCCCGTATTGCCGGATCGTCGACGGATCCTTACGGTAAGTGGGCATCCTGCGGAGAACGGAGCGAGTATGTACGAAAAAATCTTAGTACCTATCGACGGAAGCGAAACGTCGGCGGCCGGACTCAGCGAGGCGATCAAGATCGCCAAGAGTCTGCAAAGTGAAATTCGGCTGGTTCATATCTTGCACGATCTGATCTACGACTATGGCTACAACAGTCGGCTCTACGCAGCTGATGCGCTCGAAGTGCTGCGCAAGACGGGTCGCGAAATTCTCGATGCGGCGGAGGCGACGGCGCGGCGCGAGGGCATCAAGAGCACGTCGGTATTGCTCGAGTCGGTCGGCGGGCCGGCGGCGGAGCTGATTATCGCGGAGGCGAAGGCATGGTCGGCGAATCTTCTGGTCCTCGGCACCCATGGGCGCCGCGGCCTTGCTCGGATCGTCATGGGTAGCGACGCCGAGGAAGTCGTACGCTCGTGCTCCGTCCCCGTGCTCTTGGTGCGCGGCGCAAGGCCGCCGGGCGCGATCGCGCAGCGCACCGTGGCGGCCGTGGGCTAAGGGCTGGCCGGCCTGGGCGGTTGGTTCGTCTTCGATACCCTTCGCGCGCACGAAGATTGGTGCCGCTGGCGCGCGCCCTTCTGGCATGGCGAGACCTTAGAGCGGCGCATCCGGCTCGAGTGCGCGAATCGCATCGGCAAATAGCGTCGCGGCGTTGAGCACGGTGAGCGAGCCGCCCGTATGGCGCGCGAAACTGGCGTCGAGCGCCACCGAGTCGGTGACCACCACCGAGTCCGGCCTATCGGCCTCGAACAAGTGCTGCGCCTCGGCGGAAAAGGACGCATGGGTGGCCGCAATGTCGACGCGCGCCGCGCCCGCGCGGCGGCACACATCGATCGCTCGCAGCACCGTCCTGCCGGAGCTGATCAAGTCATCGACGACGATCACGCGCCGTCCCGCAACGTCGCCGGCGAACAGGCTCCCGCTGAGGCCGCCGGCGCTTCGCACCTTGTCCATGAGCGCAAAGCCGACCGCGCGGCCGAGGGCGGCTTCGAGAAGCTCTCGAACCCGATGCGCGCGTTTGACGCCGCCGATGTCGGGCGACACGACCACATACCCGGCTTCCGCGGAACTTGCGGCAAAGTGCTTCGCGAACAGGGCGGCTGCCTCGATATGCACGGTGGGGCAGCGAAAGGCATTCTCGAAAGCGGCAAGATTATGCACGTCGAGCGCCACCACTCGGTCGACCCCGACCGCATCGAACAGCTGCGCGACGTAGCGTGCCGAGAGCGGGTCGCCCGGCGCGGCGCGGCGGTCTTGGCGCGCATAGGCCAGATAGGGCACGCAGGCGGTGACGCTGCTCGCGCCGCCATCTTTCAGCGCATTGATGAAAAACAGCAGCTGACAGAGCCGGTCATTGGCGGATCCCACCGCGTCCCCGAAAAGGGATTGGACCACATAGACGGACCGTCCGCGCGTGCGCCCGAGCGCACGAAGTTTGTACTCACGCCCGGTAAATTCCGCCTCCTCATGAGGCGAGAGCGCGACCCCCAGAGCCGCGGCGATTCGGGCACCCACCGTTGCCGATGCGGCCGGCGCGAATACCGCGATGGAGTTGTCCGGTAAGGCCATTATCGAGCCAGCTTAGCCGCCTCAACCGTGCCGTACATAGGTAATTCTACGCAGCACACCCGCCGGTGCGAGCTGCACCGGGGTCATGGATTCCCGGATGGAAAGCGCTCGAGGCAGGCGGGACAGAGAGCGTGTCGGACATTCGGGCCAACCTGACGAACCCATTCGGGTATCCAATGCCAACTCGACGCATCGGCCAAGGGTCGCACGCGCCGACAGCTGACGCATTGGGTCATCAACTCCGCCTCATCGGTGTACGCCTTCTCGAGCGGCGGCATGGCCACACGATCCATCTTCACGTGCGGGATCTCGAAGCGCAGCGTGTTGACGATTATGAATCCGCGGCGCGTGGCTCCTTCCAAGGGATAAACTTTCATTAGAAATCGCCGGTGCAGATCGGCGCTGGAGCATTCGTATTCGTGCTGCCGTGGGGCGGAACCTTCGGTGAGAGATGCGGGGGAAAAAAATGACGCGTACCAGCTTCGAAGGCATTCGGGAACCGCGTCGATCGTCGATCGCCCGATCGACCACCCGCCCGGAATCGATTGATCGGCGCCGTTGCGGCGCGCGAACGCGAACCATGCCGGATTCACATAGGCCAAAGTAAGATCGGACCAGACGCCGTACACCGTATGAGGATGATCCTCGAGAAGATGAAGGTGACTGGAGGTTAGCAGTTCGGCAAATGCGCCATCGCATCGAGTCTCGAGCGGCCGCTCGACGGAGATTTCGCGTGCGTAGACGGCGAATTCTTCGCCGACGGCGCCTTGGCCCAGCAATTCGGTCATATCGCGAAGCAACAAGGCGATATCGACCGGTTTCGGCAATATCCGCTCAGCCACGCGCCGCGCCTTCTTGACGTGTTGATCGGCAATGTCGCCGGTAAGCATGATGGTCGGCGGCTTGTAGCCGAGCGCCAGGGTGATTTCCGAGACGATCTCGTCGCCCGTAAATCCCATCGGAAGGTTGAAGTCGCACAGGATGAGGTCAGGGCGCACGCCCCGCTCGTTGATCTGCTGAAGCGCTTCGTCGCGAGTGGCGGCCGCAACCATCTTGTAGCCCTCGAGAGTCAACAGCATGGCCATGGATCGCGCAATGCCGGGATCGTCTTCGATATGGAGCACGGTGACGCCGGCGGCTCGAGGCACCGCGCGGCTGATCGCGAGCGGCGTCGCCTCGAGCGGCTTATCGGTGGCGATCCCGCGAGGCATCTGCACCGAAAAAGTGGACCCCGCACCGCTTTTCGATTGGATGGTGACGGTATGCTCGAGAAGACGAGAGATGATCTGCACGATGGACAAACCGAGCCCGACGCCCTGACCTTGATCCCGCGTGGGATTATCGACCTGATAAAAGGCATCGAACAGCCGCTGCAGATGTTCCTCGGCGATCCCGGGTCCCGTATCGGCGACATCGATGAACAGTTGTGTATCCACGACGCGCACGCGCAGCTCAACGCGTCCGCGTTGAGTGTATTTGATCGCGTTCCCAAGCAGGTTGCGCAGGATGACGGGCAAGAGCATGGGGTCGCTGCGCACGAACTCGGCAGATCCGTCGATCCTCAAATCGATCGACTTGCTGCTCGCCGCGTAGCCGAATTCCGAGCGCAAGCGCGGAAGGATTTCTTCCAACGAAAAATCGCGAACCACGGGGCGGATCGCACCCTGTTCCAGGCGGTTGATGTCGACCAGCGCGGAGAGCATCTGGTCCATGTTGCGCACCGCTTCTCCGAGCAATTCGAGCTGCGGGGTGCAATCCGAATTTTGGAGCACACGCGATAGCATCGCTTGCACGCTCCAGATCGTCTGCAGGGGCTGGCGCAGGTCATGACTCGCAGCCGCCAGAAAACGGGATTTCACTTCGTTCGCCTGGAGTGCGGCATCCCGTGCCCGTTGGAGCGCTTCCTCCAACACGCGCCGATCGGAGATGTCGAAAGTGATGCCGCGAGTCATCAGGACTCGCCCCGAGGAATCCTTGACGGCAATTTTCGACACCGCCACGTGGCGGCGCTGGCCGCCGCGGCCGATGAGATCAAATTCCAGGCCCGAGGCATGACCGGCTCGGAGAAATTCCGGGAACATGCTTTGAAATCGAATCCTGCCTTCTTCGGTGTAGAAGTCGGCCGGACTCAGCTTGCCGATGACGTCGTCGCGGTTGCATCCGATCCAGGCGAGTTCAGTGTCATTGATCTTCAGGTAAACGCCGTGCTGGTCGAGGGAGTGATAGCCGCAGGGCGCGGAGTTGTACAGGTCCGCGCTCTCGTGCGCCTCGGTGCCCAATCGGTCCTGGAGTTGCTTGTGGGCGGTGGCATCGCGAATGGCGGCGACCACGAGCGGGTGGCCGAAATCGTCCACCGGGCTCAAGCTGATCTCGAGCGGAAATTCGCTGCCGTCGCGTCGCCGCCCCAGAAGATCCGATCCCGCCCCCATCGCTCGAATGCGCCTGTGGGCTGCGTAACGACCGAGGTGGTCGAGGTCTCGAGCGCGAAAGCGCTCGGGCAGGAGCTCTTCGACGCTGCGGCCGATGAGATCATCCGGCCTATAACCGAACAGCTCGAGCACGCGCGCATTCGAGTGCCGGATCGTGCCGAGCATGTCGACGATGAGCATCGCATCGGGTGCCGCGTCAAACGCGCTGCGAGCGAGATGAAGCGGAAGTTCGACCGAAGAACGGTCAGCGTCGGGCATGCGATTCACTTCCGTGTTGCGGTCAGTGCTGCCTCATGTGACCAGAGGAAGCGAATCCTAAGCGAAATCAAATTCTATCATGTTTACCCGGATTTAACGTAACGGCATTCGCAATGGCATTTGGTGACTGCTATCGGTTCGTGCAGCACATCGAGGCGGCGCCGGCGTGAGCCGATCGACTCACACCGCCTGATGGCGTGCGAGTTCGTATCGGGCGGCAAGGCTCATGAGACCCGCCGGCTGGGACGAGCAGCTCTTGGTCCACTCGGCCGGCGGCAGCCTTCGCAGCGTCTCGGCGAGCCGCTTGGGGGTCCCCAGATCGCTCCATCCGCAGCGCGGCACTCGCAGTACCCGCAGGACGGGCTCGGCGCCCTGCAGGATCTGGCGCGAGAAATCGATGCTCGGCAGCTTTTTGTACAAATTCACCGCGGCGATCGAGGGGTCGCGAGCGAGACCGCTTTTTGCCACGACCCGGCGCATGTCGCCGACGATGCGCGGAAATTGCCGCAAGTAAGGTCTCAGCAATGCTTGCGCACGGGCGGCCACCATGAACGAATTCCACAGCGCGCCGGCCGCAACGAGGGCTCGGGCCCGCGCCGCGCTCGGCTTTTCGATGAATTGATCGACCGTGCAAACCGCGCCATCGGCGGGCCCCAGTAGGATGTAGCCGAGTTCCGGGTCTGCTTCCTCGGGCTGAATGCCGATGAGAATGATATCGTCGGGCCGCGTATCCAACTCGCGGGCGGCATCTTGCAGCGCGATTGCCAACACTCGCTCATCCCGAACATGATGGTCGGAAGGCAATAGCACCACACGCGCGGCGGGATCCCGTTCGAGGATATACAACAGCGGCAATAAAATGCCATTGGCGGTGCCGCAATTTCGCGGCTGGACGGCGATCCCGATGTGCGGCATTGCTGAGAGCGCGGGCTCCCACCAGCGGCGGTGGCCCTGCGAAACCACTGTCACGATGTGCTCCGCGGAGGCAACCGAGGCAGCGCGCTCGAGGGCTTCGACCAGCAAGGAGTCGCCGCCGCGCAATGAACAATACTGCTTCGGTACCGCAATTCCCGATTCCATCCTCGTCAGGCTGTGCAAACGGCTTCCCTCGCCGCCGGCCAGTACTATCGCCCACGTATTCCCCGAACCCTTCATGGATGATTCGGGGAGATGGTGCTGATTGAGTTGCATCGTTGCCAGCCGCCCCCGGTATTTAAGCTACCGGATTCGTTGAAATCCGCTTCGAGATTGCACTTCGAGGAGTCCCGTGGGAATACGAGGAAACACCGCAAAACACGCACCATGCCGCTGCGGACTCGCATCGATCGTGGGAATTACCTAGTGTGATGTGATCGGCAGGAGGCCAGTATGGGTCATTCGTCATTGTCGAAGCGCGGTCGCGCGAATCGAAACGCGAAAGGAACAAGAAATGAGTCGTTTCGAACGTGTCGTAGGAATCTCCAGATCCCGGTTCGGTAAGCGCGCGATAGCGTTTCTCCTGCCACTGGCGCTGCTGTTCGCGATTTGGCCCCATGCTCTGTGGGCCGATCAGGATGCGCCGCAGCCGGGCGCGCCGGATCTGGCTCCCGCCGCTCAAGCGCCCACTTACATGCAACAGTCGCCCGAGCAGCTGCAGCGGCTGGTCGCGCCGATCGCGCTCTATCCGGATTCGTTGCTGGCCCAGATCCTGGCGGCGTCCACGTTTCCCGACCAAATCGTCGAGGCCGAGAGATGGCTGCAAGCGCAGCCCAATGTGCAGGGGGCCGCGTTGGCGCAGGCGGTGGACCAGCAACCCTGGGATCCGAGCGTCAAGGCACTGACTGCATTTCCGTCCGTGCTCGGCAATATGGACAAGAACCTCTCATGGACGTCATCTCTCGGGGACGCTTATTACAATCAGCAGCCGGACGTGATGGCCGCCGTACAGGTCATGCGTCAACGGGCGCAGGCAGCGGGCAATTTGCAGACCACGCCGCAGCAAACCGTGCAAACCGAGGACGGGACGATCGATATCGAACCCGCCAGTCCCGATGTCGTTTACGTCCCCGCGTATGATCCTTGGGTGGTTTACGGATATCCGCTGGTCGCCTGGCCGGACTGGTATCCGTATCCGGGAATCTGGTTCGACGGCCCCTATCTCTCCTTTGGACTCGGCTTCGGCATCGGGTTTCTCGGGGGATTCGGCTGGGGCTGGGGCCATTGGGGATTCGATTGGCACCACCGCTATCCACTCTATGATCATCGCCGGTACTACTCGAGAAGCAATACGTTTTACAACCGAAACAGCTACTACCGCGCGGGAGGCGAGCGCGGCGTGCGAGCCAACGTGGAGCACGGAGTGAATGGAGGTCGCCCGGGAGAGGCGGGCCGAGCGGGAGAGGCGGGCCGAGCGGGAGAGGCGGGCCGAGCGGGAGAGGCGGGCCGAGCGGGAGAGGCGGGCCGAGCGGGAGAGGCGGGCCGAGCGGGGAATTACGACAGACCGGCGGCGAGAACCGAGCCGTTCGGCGAGCAGCGCAGCCAGCCGAATGGCGAGCGCAACCAGGCGGCACGAGGATACGCCGAGCCTCGCGGTGAGAGCGGCACCCGCTCGGGCGCATTCAGCGGCTACGATCATGGGGCGCAAGCGCGAGGATTCTCTTCACGCGGCAGTGCGAGCGTCGGCGGCCACGGCGGTGCCTCCCATAGCGGCGGCGGCAGGCCGCGGTGAGTTCATTGGGTCCCTGGCTGGTAACAACTGGTAACTGGAGAGACGCCACATGCGTCGAACAACGCTGAATATCGAGAGATCTTGCCGGCGCAATCGCGCAAGCCGGGCCGCCTTCGCCCTCCTTTTGATGGGATGCTTTCCACTTATGGCCCAGCAACCGGGTCAGAAGACATTCGCCTCGCCGGAGGAGGCTAGCAATGCGCTGGTGACGGCAGCGCAAGACAACGATGAAAAAGCACTGCTCGATCTATTGGGGCCGGACGGAAAGCAGATTGTTTCGTCCGGAGACGCAGCCGAAGATACTCATAACCGCGCCGAGTTCGTGCTGAGATATCGGCAAATGCACCGGCTGGTCGTAGAGCCGGATGGAACCACGACTCTCTATATCGGCGCCAAGAACTGGCCCACCCCCATACCCCTCGTGCAGAAGGCCAACGCGTGGTATTTCGATACGGATGCGGGCAAGGAGGAGATTTTATTCAGACGGGTCGGCCGCAATGAATTATCGACCATTCGCATCTGCCAGGAGCTCGTCGCGGCACAGAAGGAATACCGTGACATGCAGCACGACGGGTATGCCCGGAAGATCTTCAGTGATGAAGGGCAGCGCGACGGTCTTTATTGGAAAGCGGCCGCGGGAGAAGCCCGCAGTCCCATCGGGCCGCTCGTGGCATCTGCGGTCATCGAGGAGTCTCATGCCGTCGCGCACGGCCGCATCCCCACCCCTTACCGCGGCTATTATTTCCACATGCTGGTACGGCAGGGCAATGATGCGCCGGGTGGGGCGAAGTCCTATATCGTGAATGGCCGGATGACCGAGGGATTCGCGTTCGTCGCCTTTCCGGCTGAATATCGTTCCTCCGGCGTCATGACCTTCATCGTCGGCAGCGATGGCGTCGTGTATGAGAAGGATCTCGGAACGAGCACCCCCGGAATCGCCAAGGCAATGAAGACTTATGACCCGGGTGCGGGCTGGCGTAAAGCCGAAGAACTGTCCGAAGCAGCCGTCAACAACTAGCGGCGCGAGCGGTCCAGGACCCGGTAGCGGCACCATAGAACGCTGCCGGGCAAACGCTTGACCGAGATGAGCCGCAGTCTATCGGCGCGTCGCCCGCCAGGGCTCGGATCGACGTCGAACACCGCCGGCGAGCCCATCGTGCCGTCGGCGGCCGGCACGATGATGTGGCTGAATTCATCGATCAAACCAGCGGCCAGAAAGGAGCCGTTGACCCTCCCTCCGCCGTCGATTCGAACGCGCCGGATCGGAAAGAGCCGTCCCAGCTTCTCGAGCACGTAGGCCAGGTTGAGCCGCTCCTTGCCGCCGAAAAGATACGACACATTCTTGGAGCGCAGATGGTCGAGGTATTCCCCGGAGACCGACTGGGTGAGGATCTCGATCACATGCTCGGTGTCGACCATATTCGAGTCCCAGCGGCATTTTCCGTGAGGGTCTATCGCCACGGCGAAGGTCTTGGTGCGGTAATCGCCGACAAAATCGGTTCTCGGGATTGAAAATACGCCCCTGCGCTTTCGATGCGGCTGCTTGCTGGAGAATTCCTGCATGGTGGTACGGCCGACGATCCAGGCGTCGGCCTTGATCGTTGCCGCGGAGTCTTCGAAAAGTCTCGATGGATTCTTCAGCCCCCAGTGGGCGGATTGGATGCGTCCGTCCACCGAGCTCATCATGTGGCAGGTAACGTGCGGTCTCATGCAAGGCTACGAAGCAGCCGCGCGATGCCGCAGCACGTCAGGATTCGCGACTCGGATCGGTGTGCCGCTTGCGAACGCGGCAATGGCCTCCGGCATGTCCCCGTAGAAGGCGCGCAGGGTCTCGGCGGTGACATAGCCGAGATGCGGAGTGAGCGTCACATTGCCGAGCGAGCGCCACGGGTGATCGGGCGGCAGCGGCTCCACATCGAAGACGTCGAGGCCGGCGCCCGCCAACCGGCCGTCCTTGAGCGATGCGAGGAGGGCGGCTTCGTCCACGATCGGACCGCGTGAGGTGTTCACCAGATGGGCCTCGGGCTTCATCAGCGCGAGTTCGCGTGCGCTAACCAGCCCCCGCGTCCGGTCGCTGAGCTGAAGATGAATGGACAAGATATCGGCCGAACGGAACAGCTCATCTTTCTCCACGCGACGCACGCCCGCCGCCGATGCCGCTTCCGCCGTGAGATTCTGGCTCCAGGCGATCACTTCCATGCCGAAGACACGGCCATATTCGGCCATGCGCTTACCGATGCGGCCAAGCCCCAAAAGGCCGAGCGTACGCCCGGCGAGGATGATCCCGATCGAGCTTTGCCAGCCGCCTTCACGCAGCCTCCGATCTTCGTGCGCGATATGGCGCACCGTGGCGATCATCAACCCCCAGGCGAGCTCCGGCGTGGCGTTGGCAGCCTTGGCGAAAGCCGCGCGTTGGAAATCGGAGTGGCTGACGACGATGCCAAGAGCGGTTGCCGCCGCCATGTCCAGATTGGGCAGGCTCATGCCGACGATGGTCAAGAGCTTCAGGCGGGGCAGGCGTTGCAGGAGGCTCCGCGGCAGGGCCATCCGTTCCCTGACGGTACAAAGTACCTCGAAGGGCAGCAGCTCCGTCGCGGCTTCCTCCTCGGTGAGGTGTCGGTCGAATACCGTGATTTCCGTCCCGGCCGGCAGCCGCGACCAATCCGCCGAGTTCAGCGCGATGCGGGCGTAATCGTCGAGAATGCCAATTTTCAACATGGGATCAGCCTCCTCGGCGGCGCGATCTTCAGGACGCCGATTCCGCCAGCTGCTTGCGGCGATTCTCCCCCTGCCGTCCGAGCATCCAGCCCGGATATTCGGCCGGCAGCGCACTCGACCGGTCGAGTGCGACAAGCTCCTCGCCGCTCAGCCGGATATCGGCCGCGGCGATGTTGTCGTCGAGCTGCTCGACGTGCTTCGCGCCGATGATCACGCTCGTCACGGCGCGCTGGTGCAAAAGCCACGCGATCGCGATCTGGGCGACCGATACGCGCTTCGCACTCGCAATGTCGCGCATCGCGTCGATGCAGTCGTAGGCGCGCTCGAGGTTCACCGGAGGGAAGTCGAAAGTGGTGCGACGGCTGCCGGCTTCACCCCGTTGGTCGCGGCCGTACTTGCCGCTCAGCAAACCGCCCGCGAGCGGGCTCCAGACCAGCAACCCCACGCCCTCGCTCTGCAGCAGCGGAATGATCTCGCGCTCCAGGTCGCGCCCGGCCACCGTGTAATACGCCTGCAAGGATTCGAATCGCGCGAGCCCCAGCCGCTCCGAGATGCCGAGCGCCTTCATGATCTGCCAGGCCGCCCAGTTCGACACGCCGATATAGCGCACGTGACCGTGTTGCACGAGATTGTCGAGCGCGCGCAGCGCCTCCTCGATCGGAGTCGCCGGATCGAAGCCATGGACCTGGTAGAGATCGATATGCTCGAGCTGCAGACGCTTCAAGCTTGCCTTGACGCCCTCCATGATGTGATAGCGCGACAGGCCGCGCGCATTCACGTCGTTCGCGGCCGTCTCGCCGAATACCTTGGTGGCGACCACGACTTTGTCACGCGATATTTGCAAATTTTTCAACGCCTGGCCGGTGATGATCTCCGAGCGCCCTTCGGAATAAACGTCGGCCGTGTCGATGAAATTGATGCCCGCGTCGAGGGAGCGGCCCACCAGCCTCTCGGCCTCCGCCTGCTGGAGATTGCCGATCTGGCTCCAGATCCCGCCGGTGCCGCCGAATGTCATGGTGCCCAGACAGAGCTCCGAGACGAACAAGCCGGTATTGCCGAATTTACGATAGCGCATGGCATCGAGTCCTCACGTTGATTTGTTTGGGCAGGCCGCCGCCCGGCGAGGCGGCAGACCAGAAGAGATGTGAGGAGAATTATGAGGCCGCGACATCGCCTGTACAACCCGCCGCCGCGAAGGCTCCGTCGATTCACGTCGCCGTCTTCAGCATCGCCTTAGGTAAATCACGCAACCTGAAGCGGAAATTACGAATGGTCTGAAGGGCGGTGATATTCAATTATTTCAACTGCAATACCGCAATGGATTGATTAAAAGGCCATTAAGGAGCTGCCCATGAGAACCGATGCAGATATCCGTCGGGACGTAGAGAGTGAATTGCAGTGGGATCCGAGCATCGACGATAAGCGGGTAGGAGTCGCAGTCAACAATGGTGTGGTGACGTTAACGGGCGACGTCGCTCATTATTCCGGTCGATGGGCCGCCGAAGACATCGCCAAGCGCGTGCTCGGAGTCCGGGCCATCGCCAACGACATCCAAATACAGATTCCCGCGTCGGGCGTCCGCACCGACACCCAGATCGCCGAGGCGGCGGCGAACGCGCTGCGGTGGAACGTGTCTTTGGGCGGCGCCGAGATCCAGCCGGTGGTGAAGGACGGCTGGGTGTCGCTGACCGGGAAGGTGAGCTGGGGTTATCAGAGATTCCTGGCCGAAAGCGCCGTGCGACATCTCATCGGCGTGAGGGGGGTCTCCAACGAGATTGGCGTCAAGTCCACCGTCAAGGCCTCCGATGTCCAGCATAAGATAGAGGATGCCTTCAAACGGCATGCCCTCCTGGACGCCAAGGACATTCAGGTGGTCGTCCATCATGCAACGGTCACCTTGAACGGCCAGGTGCGTACGTGGCAAGAACGAGAAGAAGCGTCGCTCGCGGCGTGGGCAGCACCCGGTGTCGATGCCGTCGAAAATCGCCTATCGGTACAGTAACCAAAAACCATGCGGGACATCGCCAGGCATGATCCACGATCATGCCTGGCGGCGCGCGGCCGTCGGCCTCAATGGCGTTGAATCGATCCTAGATAGTCGACCAATTGATCGATCAATTCACCGACACGACGGCGCCGGGTGGCATCCTCGCCCTCGTAACCATAAAACTCCCATCCCCACACGGGCATCTCGGACGTGCCATGCTCCCGTGGCATGGACCTCCCATCGATTCTTTGACGTACCGCCTCTGCGGGGAACGTGCCGCCGTGGCGATTGGCGATCAAGGTCAGGTCCGGTACTCGCCGTGTCAGGCTCGGTGCCACCGGTCCGTCGCCGTGACCATTCACCCCGTGGCAGCTGCTGCAAAACTCTTTGTATAGATCTCCGCCCGCCATTGCCGGGGCTTCGCCGGCCTCGCAGCTTGCCGCCGCCATCAGCGCGGCCATCAGCGCAGCCATCGTCGTAATGGAGAGCATCGTCGCGTAGATTCGCATGGTTGCCCCGAGTCTTAGAGCGTGGATGACGGCAGCAATAGATCGCCGCGTTTTATCGCGGCACCTGCGCCTCAGTTTTAGCCCCGCCGCGACCGGAATCAATCGGGGACGATACCTAACTGCCGGCGGCAACTCGCAATGCCTCGCGGCCGAAAAAGCGTGATATTCGAGGACGGAACGCTCAGGAATGCGGAGGGGATGAGGGTGAGGGCCTGCCCACATGAACGACGTTAACTTTGCAAATCAGCGCGCCGAGATGGTCGAACGCCATATCTTGCGCCGCGGCGTCCGATCCGAGCCGGTGCTTGCGGCCATGCGCGGCGTGCCGCGGGAAAAATTCCTGCCGCCGGAGCTGCGGGAATTCGCGTACGAGGATACGCCGCTCCCCATCGCCGAAGGGCAAACCATCTCGCAGCCGTACATCGTTGCGATGATGGCCGACGCGCTGGAACTCGAAGGCGGCGACAAGGTGCTCGAGATCGGCACCGGCTCCGGTTACGCCGCGGCGGTGCTGTCGAGAATCGCCAAGGATGTGTACACCGTTGAGCGACTCGGCCAGCTCGCGGAGAAAGCGGCCGCGGCGTTGAGCGCACTCGGATATCACAACGTCCACGTGCTGCACGCCGATGGAACGCTCGGGTGGCCCGATCACGCGCCTTACGATGCGATCGTGGTCGCCGCCGGCGGCCCGGAGGTGCCCGAATCGCTCAAGGCGCAGCTCAAGATCGGCGGCCGGCTGGTGATACCGGTGGGCGCGGATCGCCGTCTGCAGGAGCTCGTGCGCGTCACCCGGGTGGGCCAGCATGAATATCGAACAGAGGAGCTCGCCGACGTGAGCTTCGTGCCGCTGGTGGGCGCCGAAGGCTGGGCTGCGCAAAGTCGCAGTGTCGCCAAGCCGATGGACGGCGCGCTGGCGGCGGCCATCTCGCGATCGAGCGAGAAATTTGCCTCGATTGAAGCGGCTCATCTCGGACCGATGCTCGAGAGGATCGGTGACTGCCGGGTGGTTCTACTCGGCGAGGCTTCACACGGCACCTCGGAGTTCTATCGCATGCGCGCACGGATTACTCGCGCGCTGATCGAGAAGAAGGGCTTCTCCTTCGTCGCCATCGAGGGCGATTGGCCGGACGCCGCTCGCATCGACAATTATGTCCGGCATAGCAACGTGCCGCGCGCCGAGTGGACCGCATTCGCGCGGTTTCCGACGTGGATGTGGCGAAATCGCGAGGTCCGCGAGTTCGTCGATTGGCTGCGCGAGCACAACGCGCATACGAAACCCGCCCGCCGCGCGGCCTTTCATGGGCTCGATCTCTACAGCCTGTACAACTCGATCCAGGTGATCCTGGATTACCTGGAAAGCGTCGACCCGAAAACCGCCGAGCTGGCGCGCGAACGCTACGGCTGCCTGACTCCGTGGCAGTCCGATCCCGCCGTCTACGGCCACGCAGCCCTCACCGGTCAATACCACACCTGCGAGCGGGAAGTCACCACGATGCTGACCGATCTCTTGAGGAAACGCGGCGCTTATTCAGGGAACGACGGTGAGCGATTCATGGACGCCGTGCAGAACGCGCGGCTGGTGGCGAACGCCGAGCGTTACTATCGGATCATGTACTACGGCTCGCGCGCCTCCTGGAATTTGCGCGATAGCCACATGTTCGAGACCCTCAAGAACCTGATGAGTTATCACGGCCCGCAGAGCAAGGCGATCGTCTGGGCGCACAATTCGCATGTCGGCGATTCGGCCGCGACCGAGATGGCCGCGCGCGACGAATACAACATCGGTCACCTCTGTCGCGAGGAATTCGGCAAGGACTGCTATTCGATCGGCTTCGGCACGCACTCGGGCACGGTGGCGGCGGCTTCCAACTGGGATGAGCCCATGGAAGTGCAGAACGTGCGCGCCTCGCTCGCTGGAAGCTACGAGCGGCTCTGCCACGAGACCGGCGATCCGCGCTTTTTCCTGCCGCTACGGGGACTTTCGCGCTCGTCGCAGATCGCGGGATTGATGCAGCCCAAACTCGAGCGTGCGATCGGCGTGATCTATCGGCCCGAGACCGAGCTGCAAAGTCACTATTTCGAGGCCGTCCTGCCGCGCCAGTTCGACGAGTACGTTTGGTTCGACGAGACTTCTGCGGTGACTCCGCTGGCGAGCGAGGAGCTCGAGGGTCTCCCCGACACCTATCCTTTCGGCCTTTGACCGCCATGAAGGCCCTCGAGGACATCCGCCGTCAGGTCCGCCGTTTCAATGGCACGGCGGGGTCCTTGCCGGCTACGCAGGTGCCGTCATCGATCTCGTCAAGATTTTGTGCGACGCAAACGCCGCTGACCAATGCGGATACGGCCAATGCGATGGCGGTCGCGCGACGCGCGGGCGTGGGGCATCACCGCTGAACGACGGGCGTCCACGGCCCGTGCGCGGGTGCGCACCGCCTAAACGATCGCTTCCTTAGGTAAATCCGGCAACCCGGAGCGGCAACCCCGAATGGTATGGCGATGCTCGAGGAGCAATCATGAGACTGTTCAACAGCAGCCAACTGAGGGGAAGCCAATGAAAGCCGATACGGACATTCGTCGAGATGTAGAGAGTGAATTGAAGTGGGACCCGAGCGTCGACGACCAGCGAATCGGGGTGGCCGTCAGCAATGGCGTGGTTACCCTCACCGGGGATGTGCCCCACTATTTTGCCCGTTGGGCGGCCGAGCAGACCGCCAAGCGCGTCAAGGGAGTTCGAGCCATCGCAAATGATATCGAAATCAAGATCCCGGCATCGGGCACGCGATCCGATACCGAAGTCGCCGAGGCCGTGGCGAACGCGCTGCGCTGGAATGTGTCCTTGAGCGGCACGGAGATCAAGCCACCCGTGGTGAAGGACGGCTGGGTGTCGCTGAGCGGTCAGGTGGATTGGGGCTACCAGCGAATCGCGGCCGAGAGCGCCGTGCGAAACCTGATGGGCGTCAAGGGCGTTTCCAACGATATCAGCGTGAAGCCGAGCGTCAAGGCATCGGATGTGAAGCAGAAGATCGAGGATGCCTTCAAGCGTCACGCGATCCTCGATGCGAAGGACATTCAAGTGGTCGTTCATAACGCGAGCGTCAGCCTGAATGGGCATGTGCATACCTGGCAAGAACGCGAAGACGCGACGCTGGCGGCCTGGGCGGCGCCCGGTGTCAACACCGTGGAGAATCACCTGACCATCCAGTAGCTTGACGGAACGGTGCTTAGCCAGGCACGGTCATCGCGAGTCCCTCGCGAGGCCTGCCTGGCCTCATCGGGTGGGCGGTGCGCATTCTGCCGCTACGCACATATCCCTACGGAGATAGGGGATCTCCAATGGTCTTCCAGTCATCGCTGACATGCTCGTGCAACGATCCGCGACCTACACTGCGTCACGAGTGCATCGGCAGGCTACATCTGACTGGAGGACGATCATGAAAGCACGCGATGTGATGGTGCGCGACGTCATTACCATCGGACCGGATGAGGACGTGTCGCGAGCCGCGCAGATGCTCGCGGATCACGATATCAGTGCTCTGCCGGTCGTCGATGAGCAGCGGCGGATGCTTGGCATATTGAGTGAGGCGGACCTCCTGAGGCGTGAGGAAATCGGTACGGAGAAGCGGCGCCCCGCCTGGCTCGAGGCGGTGACGCCCTCGAGCAGGCTGGCGGCCGATTACTCGAAAGCTCACGGACGAAAGGTCCGTGAGCTCATGTCGGAGACGGTGATTACCGCCGCTCCGGATGCGCTGCTGTCGGAAATTGCCGCTTTGCTCGAACGAAAGCGAATCAAGCGGGTACCCATCGTCGAGGATGGCAAACTCGTCGGCATCGTCAGCCGTGCCAACTTGATCCAGGCGCTCGCATCGGCACCTGTGCCGATGCCGTCGACGCGCAACTCCGGCAGCGACCAGGCTATTCGATCGCAGATATTGGACCGCCTGGGAAGCCAGCCTTGGACCGGGTTTGGGGAGCGCAACGTGATCGTAGCCGATGGCGTGGTGCATCTTTGGGGATTGGTCGGCTCCTCGGAGGAGCGCAAGGCGCTTTTTGCACTGGCGGAATCCGTGCCCGGCGTGCAGGGCGTCTCCGATGAACTGATTTCCTCTTACTGAGAAGCGGCTCGCGCGATCATCGGCCTGAGATCTCGTGTGCGCTCTTCCAGCACGGCAAGCGCAGGCAGTGTCTTGCCCTCGACGAATTCCAAAAAGGCGCCGCCGCCGGTGGAGATGTAAGAGATGCGGTCGGCAAGGCCGTATTTCTCGAGCGCCGCCACGGTTTCCCCGCCGCCGACCAGCGAATACGCACCGCTCCTCGCAACCGCCCCGGCCACCCGGCGGGTGCCTTCGCCGAACGCGTCGATCTCGAATAGGCCCATGGGGCCGTTCCAGATGATGGTTTTCGCCGACGCGAGAATCCGGCCATATTCCGACGTGGTGGCGGGTCCCACATCGAGGATCAGGTCATCGGGTTCGACCTGGCTGAGCCAGACTCCGCGGGCTCGCGCCGTCCTCGTTGCTTCCTTCGCCACGGTCACATCCAGGGGCAGCGCGATAGGCGTGCCTTTCGCGTGGGCTCTATCGATCAAACGACGGGCGCTGCCGAGCATGTCCTTCTCGCAAAACGAGCTGCCGATTCTGCCGCCCACGGCGGCCAGGAAGGTGTTGGCGATCGCGCCGCCGAGGATGAGGCTGTCAACCTTGTCGAGCAAGGCCTCGAGGATCGCGAGTTTCGACGATACTTTGGAGCCGCCGACCATGGCGACGAGCGGGCGCGCCGGGTTGTCGAGCGCCCGTTCGAGCGCCTCGATCTCGGTTATCAGCAAGGGTCCTGCGCATGCCACCGGAGCGAATCGGGCGACTCCCTGCGTGCTCGCTTCGGCTCGATGGGCGGTGGCAAACGCATCCATGACGAACACATCGCACAGCGCCGCCATCTTGCGCGCCAGACTCTCATCGTTCGCCTGCTCACCGGAGTTGAAACGCACGTTCTCGCAAAGTACCGCCGATCCCGGATCGCAGGCGACGCCGTCGAGCCAACTGCTGCAAAGGGGCACCGGCCTCCCGAGAAGCTCGCCGAGCTTTGCCGCCACGGGCGCCAACGAGCATTCGGGATCGAAGCGGCCCTCCTTGGGACGCCCGAGGTGCGACATCACGATGACCGCCGCGCCCTGCTGCAACGCGTTATGCAACGTCGGGAGCGCGGCACGAAGGCGCATATCGCTACTCACTGCACCGCGATGAATCGGGACGTTGAAATCCTCCCGGATCAGCACCCGCTTGTCGGAGAGATTCAGATCAGTCATTCGAAGCATGTTCATCGGCGCCTCCCGGACATCACTTGGCCGCCGACCACGCGATGGCGGTATCGAGCATCCGATTGGAGAAGCCCCACTCATTGTCGTACCAGGCACACACCTTGATCAGCGTGCCGCCGATGACTTTGGTCATGGTGGCGTCGTAGATCGCGGAATGCGCATCGTGGTTATAGTCGACCGAAACCAAAGGAGCGTCCGTATAGGAGAGCACTCCCCGCAGCGAGCCCTCCGCCGCGCGCCTCATCAAGGCGTTGATCTCCTCGACCGTGGTGGAGCGCTTCGCCGTGAACGTCAGGTCCACGAGCGACACGTTGATGGTCGGCACGCGAATGGCGAAGCCATCGAGCTTGCCCTTGAGTTCCGGAAGCACGAGACCCAGGGAAGCGGCGGCGCCGGTCTTGGTGGGGATCATGGAGTGCGTCGCCGAGCGCGCGCGGCGCAGATCCTCATGGTAGACATCGGTCAGCACCTGATCGTTGGTATAGGAATGCACCGTGGTCATCACGCCCGCCACCAGGCCGACGCCCTCATTCACGACCTTCGCGAGCGGCGCGAGACAGTTGGTGGTGCAGGAGGCATTCGAAATCACGGTCTGGCTCGATCTGAGCATCTCGTGATTCACTCCGTACACGATCGTGGCATCGACGTCGGATCCGCCGGGGGCCGATATCAGTACTTTGCGTGCCCCGCCCGTGAGGTGAGCGGACGCCTTGGCTTTGCTGGTGAACAGGCCCGTGCACTCCAGCACCAGATCCACATCCAGTTCCCGCCAGGGCAGCTGCGCGGGATCGCGCTGGGCGAGGACCCGAATTCGGTCCCCATTGACGATCATCACGTTGTCTTCGACGCCGACCGACGCGTCGAACCGGCCATGAACCGTATCGAAGCGCGTGAGATGGGCATTCGTCTTGGCGTCCCCGAGATCGTTGATGGCGACTATCCGGATCTCCTCGGCGCGTCGGCTCTCGTATAGCGCCCGCAAGACATTGCGGCCGATGCGTCCGTAGCCATTGATTCCTATGCGTGTGGTCATGGGTCAAACCTCTATGATGACTTTTAGGGCATGAGTTTCCGCGGCCCGTCCAAAGGTGTCGTAGGCTTCAAGAATCTCATCGAGCTTGAAGTGGTGGGTGATGAGCTTCTTCGGCTCGATCTTCCCGGATGCAACGGTCTTCAACAGCATCGGCGTCGTCACGGTATCCACGAGGCGGGTGGTTATCGAGATGTTCTGCGACCACAGACGCTCGAGGTGCAAATCGACTTTGGCGCCATGAACGCCGACATTCGCGATCGTGCCGCCAGGCGCGATGATGTCCTCGCATACGAGGAATGAAGCAGGTATGCCGACCGCCTCGATAGCACAATCGACGCCTCGCCCTTGGGTCAAGGCGAGGATTTTCGCCGCCGCCATGCCGTCGCCGTTGTTGATGGTCGATGTCGCGCCGAATCGCCGGGCGGCTTCCAGGCGGTTATCGTCGAGATCGATCATGATGAGCTGACTCGGCGAATAGAATTGTGCGGTGAGCAGCGCGGCAAGGCCAATGGGGCCCGCGCCGACGATCGCGACCGTCGAGCCGGGGGCCACCTTGCCGTTGAGGACCCCGCACTCGAACCCCGTCGGCAAGATGTCGCTCAACATGACCAGCGCCTCTTCATCGGCGCCGGGCGGAATCGGGTAGAGACTGGTATCGGCATGCGGGATGCGGACATATTCCGCTTGCGTGCCGTCGATGGTGTTGCCGAGGATCCAGCCCCCGGTACTGCAATGCGAGTACATCCCGCGGCGACAATAGTCGCATTTGCCGCACGCCGAAATGCAGGAGATCAGCACGCGATCCCCCGGATGGAAGGTGCTCACGCCCGCGCCGACGCTGTCCACCACGCCCACCCCCTCATGGCCGAGGATACGGCCCGGTGTGCACGTCGGCACATCGCCCTTGAGGATGTGCAGGTCCGTGCCGCAAATCGTGGTCTTGGTGACTTCGACGATGGCATCGCCCGATCCGAGAATCTCCGGCTTCGGGCGACTCTCCAGCGCCTTCTTGCCGGCGCCGTGAAATACAAAAGCTTTCATATGATTTCCTGAAGTGTCCCGGCCCATCAGCGGCGGTTATGCATTTCGTTCAACTGACCCTTGGTCATCACTTCCAACAGCGCGCCGGCATCCGCTATCACGGCTTTGAGCAGGTCGTTGAGAGTCACGATGCCGATGATCTCTCCCTCGCCGGCGATGACCGGCACCCGGCGCACCCCATGCGTGCGCATGCGCTCGATGACCGTGGCCGTGTCTTCGGACTCGCGCGCGATCACGACCGGGGTACGCATCAGGCTTCCCACGTTGGTCTTGGCAGGATCGAGTCCATTACCCAACACCTCGACCACCAGATCCCGGTCGGTGACCACTCCGAGGGGCACGCCCTCGCTCACCGGGTTATCCACGACCACCACGTCCCCCACGTGCCGGTGGCGCATGAGGCTTGCGGCCTGCAAGGCACTCGTCTGTGGGTCGCAGACCACCACGTTCCCCATGCAGATTTCTTTGATTAACATCGTGACTACCTCCGAAACTGATGACTGATTTACAGCGCCAACATGCCGGCGAGCTTGAGCAAGCTCAAATCGGCGGGACGCGTTCGACCGGCCACCTCGGCGAGCGGCGTACTGGCGGTCCTTCCATCGCGCATTCCAACCAAAAATCCGAAACGCCGCGCAACCGCCAAATCCACGGCGGCGACGCCGAGCAGGGTGCCGAGCATGCGGTCGAACGCGCCCGGAGAGCCGCCTCGCTGGATATGTCCGAGTCTCGTCACGCGCAGCTCGAAGCCCAAGCGCTCGTGATGCGCGTCGAAATAGCTCACAAGCGCATCGGCGTCGAACTTGGCGCCCTCCGAGATCACTCCGATTGCATGGCTCTTGCCTCGATCGTAGGCTGCGCACAATCCATGAGCGATTTGCTCCGGCGACGCACTCTCCTCGGGCAGGGCAACCACCTCGGCGCCGCCGGCGATGCCTGCCATCAGGGCCAGATGCCCGCAGTGCCGCCCCATCACCTCGACGAGAAAGGCCCTGCGCATCGCCGAGGCGGTCACCCGCAAGCGATCGATCGCCTCCAGGGCCACATCGACCGCGGTGGTCGCGCCGATGCTGATGTCGGTACCGCAAAGGTCGTTGTCGATGGTCGAGGCGATGCCGATCACGGGCGCTCCTTCCGCGTGAAGCGCTTGGGCGCCGGTTTGCGAGCCGTTGCCGCCGATCACGATCAGCGCCGCGATGTTGTGCCGATCCAAGGACTTGAGAGCCCCCTCTCGGCTCGTCTTCAGCGGCTCGTAACGGGTGGTGCCGAGTCGGGTGCCCCCCAGCTGGATGATCCCGCCCACATCGCGCCTTCCCATGGGATGGAATTCCTCCATCACCAGTCCCCGGTAGCCGTCGCTGACGCCCACCACCTCGAATCCCTGCGCGATACCCGAGCGCACCACCGCGCGAATCGCCGCGTTCATGCCGGGGGCATCGCCGCCGCTGGTCAATAGCGCTAACCGCCGCACGGATGCTCCCGCTCCTTCGCCGCCACGACCTGCACCGTGGCCATGAAGCTGTCCGGATTCAGGGAGATGGAATCGATGCCGGACTCCACCAGAAACTCTGCGAAGTCCGGATAGTTGCTCGGCGCCTGGCCGCAAATGCCGACTTTCGTGCCGCTCGCGTGGGCGCGCTCGATGACATCGACGATCATCCGCTTGACGGCCGCATCACGCTCATCGAACAGACTCGCGAGCTCGGCGGAGTCCCGGTCCACGCCGAGCACCAGTTGCGTCAGATCGTTGCTGCCGATGGAGAATCCATCGAAGCGCGCCGCGAACTCCTCCGCCAGAATGACATTCGAGGGAATCTCGCACATCACGTAGATCTGCAGGCCGTTCTGTCCGCGCCGCAGGCCATGCGCGGCCATCAGCGCGAGCACTTGGTCCGCTTCCCGCAGCGTGCGGCAGAAGGGAACCATCACGATCAGGTTGGCGAATCCAAGTTCCTCGCGCGCTTTGCAAAGGGCCCGGCATTCGAGCACGAAGCCATCCTTGTAGCGCTCGCTGTAATAGCGCGACGCGCCGCGCAATCCGAGCATCGGATTTTCCTCGCTGAGCTCGAACTGGGCGCCGCCGATCAAATGAGCATATTCGTTGCTCTTGAAGTCGCTCAGCCGCACGATGACGGGGTGGGGGAAATGCGGAGCGGCAATCTTCGCGATACCACGCGCCAAGGTATCGACGAAATAATCCGCCTTGGTGGGGTAGCCCCGCGTCAGGTTCTCGATCTCACGGCGCGCGCTTTCATCCTTCACGGCATCGAAATGCACCAAGGCCATCGGGTGAACGCGGATGATGTTGTTGATGATGAACTCCATCCGCGCAAGCCCGATTCCCTGCGTCCGCAACCGCCACCAGCGAAACGCCGCGGCCGGACTCGCGATGTTCACCATCATGGCGGTGCGGGTCTTGGGCGATTCGGAGAAATCGATGTCCGTCGCCTTGAACTCCAAAATTCCCTCGTAGACGGCCCCAAGCTCGCCTTCGGCGCAGCATAAGGTGATGGGCTGCGAATCGCGTATCAGCTCCGTTCCGCGCAAGGTTCCGACGATCGCCGGCACGCCGAGCTCGCGGCTGACGATGGCCGCGTGGCTCGTCGTGCCTCCGTAATTGGTGATGAGGCCGGCCGCCTTCTTCATGATCGGCACCCAATCCGGATCGGTGGACTCGGTCACCAGAATGGAGCCTTCGCGGAACTGGTCGATATCCTTGGCGCTGTGCAGAACGCACGCGGGTGCCGCGGCGATCGATTCACCGATGGCGGCGCCCGTGACGATCCGCTTGGATTTCTTCACCAGGCTGTAAGATCTCATCGCGGTCGTGGATCTGGCGGATTGCACGGTCTCCGGTCGGGCTTGGACCAGATAAATCTCCTGAGTGTCGCCGTCTTTCGCCCACTCGAGGTCCATGGGCCTGCCGTAATGCTTCTCGATCGCGACTGCCCAGCGGGCGATCTGCAAGATCTCCTCATCCCTCAACACCATCGCTTCGCGCTCGGCAGGTGTCGTGTCGATGTTCCGGGTGCTGGGACCGCTAACGCCGCCATACACCAGCTTCTTTTCCTTGGCGCCGAGGGATTTTTCGATGATCGGCCGGCACTTCTCGTCCTGGAGCAATGGCTTGAACACCACGTACTTGTCCGGCGTCACGGTTCCCTGCACGACATTTTCACCGAGTCCCCAGGCGGCACTCACCACCACGACAGCGGGAAAGCCGGTTTCCGTATCGAGGGTAAAGGCCACTCCCGCGCCGGCGCGGTCGGCACGGACCATGCGCTGGATGCCGATGGACAGCGCCACTTGCAGATGATCGAAGCCGTTGGTTTCCCGATAAACAATCGCACGATCGGTAAACAGGGAGGCATAGCATTTGCGGCAAGCGAGTAGAAGATCGGCCTCGCCTTGCACATTCAAAAACGTTTCCTGCTGTCCGGCGAAGCTGGCCTGCGGCAAATCCTCCGCCGTGGCGCTGCTGCGAACGGCGACCGCCAGATCGCGCGATCCGCAGCGTTTGGCGAGCTCCCGGTGGGCCGCCAGAATCGACGCCGCGAGTTCGGGGGGCAACTCCGCACCCAGGATCGAGTGCCGAATCGCGGCGCCGCATTGCACGAGGGTTTGGCGGCCGGCGTGGTAGGAATCGAGGTGATCGCGAATCCGGGCGTCGATCCCATTCGCTTGTAAGTACGAGCGATAGGCCCCGGCCGTTACCGCGAAGCCGGGAGGCACGCGTATCCCCGCGCGAGCGAGCGAGCAGGTCATGTTCGCCAGGCTCGCATTCTTCCCGCCCACCCGACCCACATCGATGCATCGCGGATCGTCGAACCAGAGAATCGTCTCCATCGAGGCGACGGCACGCCGACCCTGGCTCGCAATCAGCGTCTGCGCCGGTTCTGCATTGGTCACCATACGTTTTTCTCCTCGCCCGATACCGCGATTATGCGAGCCGTCGGATGTCGCGCCATGCGGATATATACTTAGGCGCCGATGCGCGGCGCGGCAATTACCGGCTCAGTAGGGGGAGGTGCGAATAGGAGTTCGATTGCGCTTGACGCAGAGTGATCGCACGTCAGTCGAGTGGCCCATGCGCAAGCAGCATCCCGAATTACGTCGCCCCCGTCGCCCGCCGTTGCGGGTGCCGGTCGCCGTATCGCCGACGCACGCTCACCTGACGGCTGCATCCATCGAGGCCTTGTTCTGTGATCATTATCGTCTGCATGAGCACCGCCGTCTTGGGCAGCCCGCACTCTATGAGGCGATAGAGACGGTAACGCTCATTGGACCCCGCGGGCGCTTGCACAAGGTTCCCGTCATCGGGCCGCCGCGGAACGCGAATCAAGTGGAGCTATCGTCGACCGATGCGCTCAGATTGGGCATCGCCGCGCCGCTGCGGCGATCCGGCCAGATCGTGCGCACTCCGGGTATCTTGATCGAGGGACCCAGAACGAGCTTACGGCTGAAACACGGCGTGATTCGCGCATTGCATCATGTGCATATGACACCCGGCGATGCCGCGCGCGTCGCGGTGCATGACGGAGAGCACGTCGATGCGGTGATTCGCGTGCAGCGCCCGCTGATGTTTCTGCGCGACGTGCTCGTGCGCGTGTCCCCGGAGTTTCGCTTGGAGCTGCACCTGGATGCGGATGAAGCCAACGCCTTGGGGCTGAAGTCCGGTGATCAGGTCGAGCTGCGCAAGCGAAGCACGAGCCGTGCCGCAGCGTCTGCCCTGGCCCCGCGGTAACCAACGATCATCTCGTCCTTGCCGGCATGCGGCGGGTCACCCGTGACACCTGCACCAGCCCCGGCAGTGCGGCGAGCAGCACTCGAGGATCCAACGGTTTGCTGGTCATCCAGAGAATGACTTCGGCGACGCGTGGAATCTTGGCGGCGCTCAAATCGCCGGTCAGCATGATCACCGGCGGAGCGTATCTCAGCGTTCTCTGAATCTTCTCGGTGGTCTCGGCCCCATTCATCCGAGATTCGAGATTGAAGTCCGCAATGAGGACATCAGGTTCGAGACCGGCGTGCACGAGTTCCAGCGCGTCCGGTCCGTTCGCCGCGCTATTCATGGCGTAACCCTCCATGCCCAGCAGCAACGCCATGGATTCCCGCACCGAGCGATCATCGTCGATGTGCAGGATCACTCCCGCCAAGTCAGCATTCATGAGCATTGCCTCGATCAACCCTGAGGAAGTCACGGCATCCTGCGATCATTGCGCCGCCTGTCCAATAGGCAGTTACACCTATGGGGAGGAGGCTGGGCCGAAGGCCTAGGTAGTTCACCTCATACCGTTGGCGCGGCCGATTGCGCAGGCTTGCGCTGTCGCCTGCATGATGGAGGAATCTATGAACAATCGCATCGCTGCGCTGCCGGGACAGTGGTACTTGGATCGGGATTCCGGCAGCACATTTCAGATTGTCAGTGTCGATCCGGATGAAGGATCCGTCGAAATTCAAAATGCCGACGGGTCATTGGAGGAGGCGGGCTTCGATGACTGGGCGGTGAGGAATCTCGAGCGATGCGAGCAGCCCGAAGATTGGGTGGGTCCGTACGATGATCTCGACCCGGACGATCTGGGGTTGCCGGAGTGTCCGGCTCGAGCGCATGAGGCGGAAACCCCGATGGAGCGCGCGTTGCTCGAGATCGAAGAAGGTGGCCCGAGCGTCCTGAGGGGAGCAGAGGATCGTTGAGTCAGAACGCTCTGTTCCGGGCATCTAAAAGAATGGCGGCGCGCATGGCGCCGCCAAGCTGATGGAGCCGGCCGCATGCAGTGATTGTCACTGCACCGTGATCTGCTTCGCCTGTTTCGGCGGGTCGACGGTCTTCGGAATATGAACCGTCAGAATCCCGTCCTTGCTCTCACAATGAACCGCGTCGGCATTCACGTTGTCAGGAAGCGAGAAGCGGCGCTCGAAACTGCCATAGAAGCTCTCGGTGCGGTGGAACTTCTCATTTTTATCCTCTTTTTGCTGCTTGCGCTCACCCTTGATCGTGATCAAGCCCTCCTCGAGGCTCACCTGAATGTCCTCCTTCTTGACGGCGGGCAACTCGGCCCGAATGACATACTCCTTGTCGGTCTCACTGATGTCGGCCGACGGCGCCCAATCGAGTTTCTTGCCGTTTCCGAGTGCGAGACGTTGCCAATTCGCGAATGCGCTCGGCAACACCGGATCGAATAAGGAATCCATTTCGCGGAACGGCGACCAACGTACGAGATTCATTGTATTTCCCCTGTTCATTGCACGCCGGATCGGCGCATCAACGATGCTGCCCCCAAACGGTGAGCGATACGATCCGAGAAAGTACCTATTGGCCTCGGCGGGCCGCCGCGTAAATTGAATCGCGGGGATGAGGCGGGCGACCGAGGGGAGAGCTTGCAGCATGTCCGATGAGCCACGCCGCAGGCGCCAATCGGGAGACCCGTAACGACCTACGTGGTGATGCGAATTCCTGGGGAGCAGCCGTTGGGGTAGAAGTACCGTTCGAGAGTCCTGCGGAGGGAGTTATGCGAATCGATCACGCCGGCCCTGGTCTGCGCCCCCGATCGCTCCATGAGCAGCTCAGCCGCGTGGTGCGGTACGAGGAATCCCTCGCCCAGTTGGCGTATTTGCACTGGGCCACATGGGACGGACGACATCACCAGGCGTCGCGCCCTGATCATGGTGAGCCATTCACGCAACGCGCTGCCGGTGCGAAGGGCGTCGGCCGAGTTCGCCAAGCAAGGGAGCGCGCCGCGTGAACATCGATGCCTGAGCAAGCCGAAGCGAACCGGGCGGGGCCGTTCATCGAGAATCGAGCCTTCGAGGAATTGCACGTCGGAGACACCGCGAAGCTCACGCGGGTGCTTCGAAGCCAGGATATCGCAACGTCCCCGCCGAGCGGCGGCGCAATGCCGGTCACCTCCGTTCAAGCTCTCTGGGGTGCGAGCGTCCTATCGGAATTATTGTCGACCGATCTACCGGGTCCCGGCACGACCTATCTGGAGCTCGCACTGCACTTCAAGGCCGCTGCGGCCGTCGGCGACCTGGTGACCACCCGCATCCGGGTTCGCGACCTGATACCGGAGACCCGGCAGGTCACCCTGAGCTGCGAGTGCCGCGCGGCCTCCGGGGAGATTCTGATGGACGGTCTGGCGCGGGTCATCGCGCCGGGCAGCAAGCTGCGCTGGCCCCGCGCCCTGAAGGCCGATGCCGCGCTCCCGGCTGCGGGCACCCACTTTCGCCGGCTTCTGGATGCCGCCCGTCAGTTCGATCCGATCCGCACCGCGGTCGTGCACCCCTGCGACACGGTGTCGCTCGTGAGCGCGATGGAAGCCATGGAGGCGAGGCTCATCGTGCCGATCTTGGTGGGGCCCATGGCGAAGATCCGCAAGGTGGCCGCGGAGGCCGGGCGAACACTCGAGGGCATCGAGATCCTCGATGTGCCCCATAGTCACGCGGCGGCGGAGCGTGCCGTGGCATTGGCGCGGGAGGGCAAGGTGGATGCCCTGATGAAGGGCGCGCTTCACACCGATGAATTGATGGCGGCGGTCATCGACAGCAGCGGGGGATTGCGCACCGAGCGGCGGATGAGCCATGTGTTTGCGCTCGATGTGCCTCACCATGCGAAGCTGGTGTTCATCACCGATGCGGCGGTGAACATTGCGCCCAACCTCGACTGCAAGCGCGACATCATCCAAAACGCGCTCGATCTCCTGCATGCGCTCGGCATCGAATCGCCGAAGGTGGCGATCTTGTCGGCAGTGGAAACGGTGAGTGGCAAGATGCCATCGACCATCGATGCGGCCGCCCTGTGCAAGATGTCGGAGCGCGGGCAGATCGTGGGCGGAGTCCTCGACGGGCCCCTGGCTTTCGACAATGCAATCTCGAGCGAAGCGGCACGCACCAAGGGCATCTCGAGTCCCGTGGCGGGGGAGGTCGATATTCTCATGGTCCCGGATCTCGAGGCCGGCAATATGCTGGTCAAGCAGCTCATCTACTTGGCCGGCGCCGAGGCCGCCGGCATCGTGTTGGGCGCGCGGCTGCCGATCATTCTCACCAGCCGGGCGGATAGCGAGATGGCACGCCTCGCATCCTGCGCGCTCGCGTCGTTTTGGGTGCGTCGTCGAAGCATCAAGTGAGGCGCGGCGCTTAGCGCGGCACCCACTCGCTGCCCGATCAGGAGGTAGTCTCGCAGCCGGCGATCGATTCGGCGTATCGTAGCCGCATGACTTCATCGGACGGCCCTCTCACCGGCGTGCGCGTAATCGAGTTCGCGGGCATCGGCCCCGGACCCCATTGCGCGATGCTGCTGGCCGATCTCGGCGCCGAGGTGCTGCGCATCGACCGGCCGGGAGGCAACGGCTGGCCCAATCCGGTCGTGGACCGCGGCCGCAGCGTGCTCACGGTGGACATCCGCAGTGTGGCCGGGCGCGAGCAATGCGCGAAGCTCGCCGCTCGCGCCGATGTATTGATCGAAGGTTTCAGGCCCGGGGTGATGGAGCGCCTGGGCCTCGGACCCGAGCCGCTCGGCGCAGCGAATCCGCGGCTGATCTACGCCCGTATGACGGGGTGGGGACAAACCGGGCCGAAGGCGAGGGTGGCCGGTCATGACATCAATTTCATCGCGCTGTCCGGCGCACTGGCGGCGATCGGCGAGCCCGGCAGGCGCTCCGTGCCGCCGCTCAATTTCGTCGGCGATTTCGGCGGCGGCTCTTTGTTCCTGGCGTTCGGCATTCTGGCGGCTCTGCTGGAACGCGGGCGATCGGGCAGGGGCCAAGTGATCGACGCCGCCATCGTCGACGGGGTCGCATCGCTCATGACCATGTTCGCGGGCCTGATTCCGAGCGGCAAGCTATCGCTCGATCGAGCCGACAACCTGTTGGGCGGAGCCGCGCCGTTCTACCGGACCTATCGATGCGCCGACGGGCTGGAGGTGGCCATCGGCGCGCTGGAGCCGGCCTTCTACCGCGAGCTCCTCGAGAGCATCGGAGCGCCGCTGCGTTTCGTCGACGGCCAATACGATCGGGCCACCTGGGACGAGCAGGCACGCGTGCTCGGTGAGATCTTTCTGTCCAAGAGCCGCGATGAGTGGTGCGCGCTGCTCGAGTTCACCGACGGCTGCTGCGCGCCGGTGCTCGGCTTCGATGAGGTGCCGGCGGATCCGCAGATGCGGGCGCGGGAAGTCTACCGCCGCATCGACGGCCATTGGCATGCGGCCCCGGCGCCGCGCTTCTCCCGCACGCCCGGCCGCATCCGCCCCGGCGAGGATGCGCAGGCCTTGATGGATCGCTGGCTGGCCTAGCCCTGGCCGGCCTAGCCTGGCTGGCCTAGCGGGCCGCGGCTCGCCTGGTGGCTCGCGCAGCGGCGGCTCGCGGCGCCGCGCCTCGCGCGGCCGGCAGGGCGGGGCGGATCAATCCGCCGCCGCCACGGCCTCGCCGTGCACTGCGGGCCGCCGCACCAGGAAACACAGCGGTATGAGCAGCACGCACAGCCAGCCGGAAAAATAGAAGAGGTCGAGCGAGGACAACAGATAGCTCTGGGATATGAGCCCCCGCGTCATCAGGCCCGTCGCCGTCTGGTCGGTGAGGCCGAATTGATGCATCTGCGCGAGCGACTGCTGGTAGGCGGGCGCGTAGACGCTGACCGACTCCGCGAGATGCGACTGATGCAGGATTTCGCGCCGATCCCAGAAGGTCGTGGTCAACGAGGTGGCAAAGCTGGCGGCGGTGATGCGCAGGAAGTTCGAGAGCCCGGACGCGGCCGGTATCTTCTGCGGCGGCAGCCCATCGAAGATGACCGCCAGCATGGTGACGAAGAACAATCCCATCGCAAACCCTTGAACGAGCTGCGGCGCCACGAAGGCGAACAGGTTCGCATCCGCCGTGAGACCGGCGCGCATGAAATAGGACAGGGCGTAAATGCCGAACGAGGCGGCGGCCAGCATGCGCGGGTCGAAGCGGCGCAGCAGCCGCGAGACGAAGATCGAGGTGAGAATGGCGGTCACGCCGCTCGGCGCCGAGACGATTCCCGCCCAGGTGGCGGTATATCCTTCGTAGCTTTGCAGCCACAGCGGCATCAGCACGATGTTGCCGAAGAAAACCGCATAGCCCAGGCACATGGCGACCGTTCCCAAGGCGAAGCTGCGCGACTTGAACAGGGAGAGATCGACAATCGGATGCTCCTCGGTGAGGCTCCAGATGAGCCATGCGGCGAACGCGACCACCGTGACGAGGAGCAGCGCCACGATCGTCGGCGAGTTGAACCAGTCGAGGTCCTTGCCCTTGTCGAGCATGATCTGCAGCGCGCCGACCCAGACGAACAAGAGCACGAGGCCCACGCGGTCGATCGGGATCTTGCGGGTCGGGGTCTCCTGCGATTTGAGATTGGTCCAACAGATGTAGGCGCAGACGATGCCCACCGGCACGTTGATCAGAAAGATCCACGGCCACACGTAGTTGTCCGAGATGTAGCCGCCGAGCAGCGGTCCCGCGATCGGCGCGACCAGGGTGGTGATCGACCAGATGGTGAGCGCGAGCGGGCGCTTGGCGGGCCCGAACACGCTGATGAGCAGCGCCTGACTGCCCGGAATCATCGGGCCCGACACTCCGCCCTGCAGCACCCGGAACGCGATCAGCGATGGCAGGCTCCACGCCACCCCGCACAGGAGTGAGGCGATCGTGAACAACGCCACCGACAGTACGAAGGTGCGCACCACCCCGAAGCGCTGCATCAGCCAGCCGGTCAAGGGCACCGAGACGCCGTTCGCCACCGCGAAGGAGGTGATCACCCAGGTACCCTGATCGGAACTCACGCCCAGGTCCCCGCTGATCGTCGGGATGGAGACGTTCGCGATCGAGGTGTCGAGCACCTGCATGAAGGTGCCCAACGCCAAGGCCACGGCGGTGATGGCCTTGGTGGTGCCGGCAAGTGCCGGCGCCGGCGCCGCGGTGGCGGAAGTCGCGCTCACGGGCTTGCAGCCACCAGGGCGGCGTCGCTGTTGGCACCGCCGCCGGCGTCGTCATCGTCGTCCTGACCCTCGCCGACCGCCGGCCCCTCGCCGGCGGCGTGCTCATGCCGGCGAGCATTGCGGCTGAGCCGCGCCGGCTCGTTGGCCTTCGGGCCGGCGTTGTCCGCAATGATCGCGGCGATGCGCGCATCGACCGCCGGGTCATCGCCCGCGCTCGCCTGGCGCGGCAGCGGCACGTTGCGCATCGCCTCGCTCATGAGCGGTCCCGAGGTGTCGTGCAGGTCCACGCGCACGCTGGTCGAGAGTCCGACCCGCAGCGGATGCGCCTTCAGATCCGCTTCATCCAACAGAATCCGCACCGGTACGCGCTGCACGATCTTGATCCAGTTGCCGGAAGCGTTCTGCGCCGGCAGCAGCGCGAAGGCGCTGCCGCTGCCCGCCGCGATGCCGACCACGTGGCCGTGATAGGTGACGCTGCGGCCGTAGAGGTCGGCACGCACCGTCACCGGCTGGCCCGCGCGCATGCGCGTCAACTGCACTTCCTTGAAATTCGCGTCGACCCACACGTCGTCGAGGGGCACGACGGCGAGGAGCGGCGTGCCCGCGGCGACCCGCTGCCCGACTTCCACGGAGCGCTTCGCGATCACCCCGGTCACCGGCGAGGTGAGCTCGGTGCGATGCAGTGCGAGTTCCGCGTTGCGCACGGCCGCCGCGGCCGCGAGCACCTGCGGGTGGTCCGCGATGGTGGTGCCGTCGATTTGCGCCACGGTCTGGCTCAACTGCTGCCGCGCGGCGGCGACGTTGGCGCGGGTCGTGGTGACCGCATCGCGCGCATGCGAGAGCTCTTCCTGCGAGATCGCGCCGTCCGTCAACAGACCGCCCCGGCGCTTCAAGTCCTCATCCGCGGTGCGCTCCGCCTGCTCACGCTGGTCGATCTGCGCGCGCAGCTCCTTGCTCTGCGCGAACAGCCCGCGCACCTGGCGCACGGCGCGGGCGAGGTCCGCCTCGGCATTCGCCACGCCGATTTTCGCATCCGCCGGATCGAGCTCGAGCAGCGGCTGGCCCGCACGCACGCGCTGGGTGTCGTCGACGTTCAGGGACAGCACGGTGCCCGGTACCTCGCTCGTGATCTGCACGACATCGCCGTCGACGTAGGCATCGTCGGTGGATTCGTAGTAGCGGCCGTCGAGGAACCAGTACGCTCCGTAGCCGACCGCGCCGAGCACGACGGCGGCGCTCAGTCCCACGAGTCCCGCGCGCCGGGTGCGGCGGGGAGGTGTCGAGGTCGGGGATTTTTCGGGGGTCACATTGGATGCTGGCGTATTCATGGGATTGCTCGTGTCAGAGATTCGGAAGAAATCGCGGGATGATGCGTGTCGGCGACGGCGCCGGCCGGATGCGGGTCGAAGCTGCCGCCGACGGCCAGGAGCAGCGTCACGCGCGCCACCGCCTGGCTCGCGAGAATGTCCACCATCGACTGACGGGCGGCGAGCACCTGAGTCTCGGCATTGAGCACCGACAGGTAGCTCGCGAGTCCGGCGCGATAGCGCTCCTCGGCCAGCTTGTAGGCGGCTTCGGTCGCGTCGAGCGTCTGCTGCTGGTCGACCTGCTCGCGCGCGAGTGCGTCCAGGCGCGTGATTTGATCGGCGGTCTGCTCCACCGCGTGCAGCACCGTATCGTTGTAGCCGGCGATGGCCGAATCGAGCTGCGCCTCGCTGCCGCGATACTGCGCGCGCAGGCGGCCGCCGTCGAAGAGCGGCAACGAGATGAGCGGACCCGCCCCGTAGCCGCGCGCGTTCCACTGCACCAGGTTGCTCATGCCGAACGCGCCGATCCCGGCAAAGGCACGCAGGCTCACGTCCGGATAGAACGCGGCCTTCGCGGCGAGCCGCTCTGCGTCGGCCGCCGCCACCAGCGAACGCGCCGACAGTACGTCCGGCCGGCGCGCGAGTAGATTGATGGGCAGATCCGCCGGTACCGGCAACGCCGCTTCCACCTGCAGCACGGGACGCTGAATCGTCGGGTACGCGGCGGCGCCCTGGCCGGTCAAGGTGGCAAGCTCGTGCACCGCGAGTTGCGCCGCCGCTTGCGCTTGCGTCCGTGCCACGCGGGCTTGCGGCAACTGCCCCTCCGCTTCGCGAATCTCGAGCTGTGTATCGAGCCCGGCGGTGACGCGGCGGCGCGTGATGTCGACGATGTGCTGACGCTGCATCTCCGAGCGCTGGGCAATGTCGGCGAGCGCGTTTTCGCGGTAGAGCTCGATGTAGGCCTGCGCAATCGCCCCTGCGAGCATCAGCCGGGCGTTGTCTTCATCGAAGCTCGCGGACTGCGCGAGATCCTGGGCGCGGTGTACGGCATCGGCCTGGCGTCCCCAGAAATCCAGATCCCAGCCCAAGCTCGCGCCGGCCTGGTCCATCGAGAAGCTATGCCCTGCGAGCGGCGGCGGGATGAGGTAATTTTCCGGCGCGCGCTGATAGAACGCGCTGGCGTCGAGGTTGGCGCTCGGCAACAGCGCCGCCTGCGCAGATTGCGTCTGCGCGAGCGCTGCGCTCACCCGGGCCTTCGCCTGAGCGAGCGTCGGACTGTCCTTGAGCCCGAGGCGAATCAGCCGATCGAGCTGCGGATCCTTGAAAGAGTCCCACCAGCCGTCCGCCGCCGGCGGAACCGCGGAGCCCGTGAGACCCACGTCATTGTTCGCGAGCGCGTTCGGGTGCGCGGTTTCCTTCGGCGGCAACACGCATCCCGCCAGCGCCAGCGTGCCCAACGCCAGGGTGCCGAATAACAAGCATGCCTTGAGCTGCATGGCGATCAGCCCTCCTTGTCGGCGGCGCTTTTCGCGGGAGCGTCCGCCTTCGGGTCGAGATCGGTGGCCTTGGCATCGAGCGAGATCTGCAGCCGGGTGTTGAGCTTGAGCAGCAGCCGCAGGAACTCGTGGAACTCCTCGCTGGTGAAATCGCTGAGCGCCAGGTTGAGCTTCTCCACCACCAGCGGAATCAGCGCCTCGATCGTTAGGCGGCCCGCCTCGGTGAGCTGCAGCTCCACTTTCCGCCGGTCGCGGTCGCGGCGCACCCGCTCGAGCAGTCCGCGCTCCTCGAGCTGATCGATGACGCGGGTGAGTGCGCCGCTGTCATGGCGGAACTGCACGCAGATGTCCTTCGGGTTGACCGCGATGCCATCCCGCAGCGACGACAGGATCACGTACTGGAGGTAGCTGAAGCCCTGCTCTGCGAACACGTGCTCGATGTTGTCCAGCATCATGGAGTGGGCGCGCTTGATGAGGTAGCCGATGCTGTTCTGCGCGCGGTAGGTTTTCGCCTGATAATGCTGCTTGGACATTTAGTGCCTTGGCATTTACTGCCTTGAACGATTACTGCCTGGGCAAGTATTATCCATGGCGAGCGGGCGATGTCAACCAGGGCCTCGACGGGAGCCACGTATCGCCCATAAAGTTAAATTTAATCAATTAGTTAGGATCGAGAGGAGGCCGCCCGCGCGGCCCCGGGGGCCGACGCCGCCGGAGGGCGGAAGGGCCGCGCACCTTGAGCGCAGCGCGATGGCGGGGGCTAAGATGCCCTCCCTGCGTCAGTGCGATCGCGCCAAGGACTGTCGGCTGCCATGCAAACGCTCGATATCGCACGCCGCCGCTTTCTGCTGGCGGTGTTCGTCGTGTCCGGATTTACCGGACTGATCTACGAGTCCATCTGGTCGCACTACCTCAAGCTCTTCCTCGGGCACGCGGCGTACGCACAGTCCCTGGTGCTCGCCATTTTCATGGGCGGCATGGCGCTCGGATCGTGGCTGATCGCACGCTATTCGCTGCGCCTGCGGCGGCTCCTGCTGGCGTACGTCGTGGTCGAAGCGGTGATCGGCGTGCTCGGCCTCCTGTTTCACCAGACTTTCGTCGCGGCCTACGGCTTCTCGTTTGCAACGGCCATTCCGGCGCTTCCCTCGCCCTTCTGGATCCACGCTTACAAGTGGTCCTTGGGCTCGCTCCTCATTTTTCCGCAATCGGTGCTGCTCGGCATGACCTTCCCCCTGATCAGCGGCGGACTCATCCGCCGCTGGCCGGATCGGCCGGGCGCGACGCTCGCGACCCTGTACTTCACCAACAGTCTGGGCGCCGCCGTCGGCGTCCTCGTCAGCGGCTTCATATTGATCGGGGCGGTCGGTCTGCCCGGCACCATTCGCATCGCGGGACTGCTCAACCTCGTCCTCGCGCTCGCCATCTGGTCGGCGGTGCGCGGGCGCGCCGAGCCGGCGCCAGTGCCGTTGCGGCAGACCGCCTCCGAAGGCCACTTGGGGCGGGAGCGGCTGAACCGCTGGCTGCTCGCGGCCGCATTCCTCACCGGGACCGCATCGTTCATGTACGAGCTCGGCTGGATTCGGATGCTGAGCCTGGTGCTCGGCAGCTCCACCCACTCATTCGAGTTGATGTTGAGCGCGTTCATCTTCGGTTTGGCCTTCGGCGGGCTGTACGTGAGGCGCCGCATCGAGCGGCTGAAGGACCCGGTGGCCTACATCGCCTGCGTCATGATCGCCATGGGCACTCTGGCCGTGCTCACGCTGCCGGCGTACAACCTGACGTTCGACTTCATGGCGTGGTTCCTCGGCGCCTATGCGCGCACCGTGCAGGGCTACGTCGGATTCAACCTGCTCAGCCAACTGATCGCCGCGCTGATCATGATTCCGGCCACCTTTTGCGCGGGCATGACTCTGCCGCTGCTGACGCACGAGCTTCTGCGCCGAGGAGTCGGCGAGCGCGCCATCGGCACCATCTATTCGGCCAACACGCTCGGCGCCATCGCCGGCGTGCTGCTGACGATCAATCTGCTGATGCCGCTCATCGGCCTCAAAGGCGTGATTCTCGGCGGCGGCGCCATCCACCTCGCCCTGGGTTTCTCGCGGCTGCTCGCCGGCGGACGCCATCCGGTATCCGGTGCGCGAAGCGCGACCGCGCTCGGTCTCGGACTGGTCGGTGTCGCGGCGTTCTTCGCGGTCGCGTTCGCGGTGAGATTGGACCCGCTGCGGATGACCTCCGGGGTCTACCGCACGGGCTCCGCGACCCTCCCGCAGGGCGCCACGGTCGCGTACCTCCGGGACGGCAAAACCGCCACCATCAGCCTGGTCGAGAAGGACGGCACGGTGACCATCGCCACCAACGGCAAGCCGGACGCGGGCATCCAGATGGGTCCCGGGGACCCCACGGTCGATGAAAGCACCATGGTGCTGGCCGCGGCCATCCCGCTCAGCATGCAGCCGCATCCGGCACGCGTCGCCAACATCGGCTTCGGGTCGGGACTGACGACCCATACGCTCTTGACCAGCGAACGGCTCGAACGCCTGGACTCGATCGAGATCGAGCCGTTCATGGTGGAGGCTGCGCGCAAGGGCTTCGATGCCCGCATCCACAACGTCTTCGAGGATCCCCGCAGTCACATCGTGTACGAGGATGCAAAGACCTTCTTCGCGAGCTCGCGCGAGCCCTACGATCTCATCGTCTCCGAGCCCTCGAATCCCTGGGTGAGCGGCGTCGCCACCTTGTTCTCGGACGAGTTCTACGGCCGGATCACCCATTATCTGACGCCGGACGGATACTTCGTGCAGTGGATGCAGGTCTACGAGACGAACCTCGGGATCCTGGCCTCGGTCATCAAGGCGCTCGCGCCGCACTTCGGCGCCTACGCGCTCTACAACGTCGACGATCTGGATGTGCTGATCATTGCGACTCGCGGCCCCTCGCTCGGGACGCCGGACGAGAGCCTGCTGCAATCCCCGCAGCTGCGCGCCGAATTGGCGCGCATCGGCGTACAGTCGGTCGCGGACTTCCGCGCGCGCAAGATCGGCGATGATCGCACCATCGGTCCGGTGCTCGAGGCCGTTGCGGTACCGGCGAATTCCGACTTCTATCCTTACGTGGATCTGAACGCCCCGCGCCTGCGCTACCTGCGCTCGAACGCCATGGAGCTTCCCGCGCTCACCGTACTGCCCATTCCGTTCCTCGAGCTGATCGACGGCGCGGCGCCGCGCGGCGCGACGCTGCCGCCGTCGGCGAACAGCGGCGTGATTCGGGATCGTCTGGTGCAACGGGCGCTCGACATCCGGCGGGCCCTGTTGAGCGGGCGCCTCGATGACTTGGATCCGGCCACGGCGAGATATCTATGGCTCGCCCGCGCCGCCGCGGACCACTGCGCCACGGCGCCTGCGCGAAGTGAATGGCAGGATGCCGTGCGAAACATCAGCGACGAGACCGCGGCCTACCTGAATCCCGCGGAGCTCGAGGCCGTGTGGAGCCAGGTGCAATCGAGCCCCTGTTATCGGCAAGCGACCGGCGCCGACAAAGCGTGGGTGGATCTGTGGGCGGCGATCGCGCGGCGGGACTCGCCCGCCATCGCCGGGCTCGGCGCCGGGCTGCTCGCGCCGCCGTCGGCCGATTCGAACAGCGATCTAGCCTACCTCACCACCGTCATCGCCGCCGCGGACGTGCGCATGGGCGAGCGCGCGAAAGCCCAAACTCTGCTGCAGGCGCAATGGGACCGGTTCGATCACAGCGGACAATTCGAATTCGCGCTGCGCGAACTTCGCGCCCTGACCCGATAGGCGCCTCAGCGCCGCACCATCGCGGCCATCAGGTGCTCGAGGGCTCCCTCGGGGTCGGCGCATCGCCCGGTATGCACGGGCGAGGTCTGCACGATGGTGCTCTTGGGAGATACCAGCCAGTGAAAGCGCTCGCGCTTGGACATCGCACCGAGCGGCCCGCTGTCCGGGCGGCCGGCGGCGAGCGCGGGGATGATCGCGAGCGCATCCCGGATGGACGCGAGGTCCGCCCGAGGATCCAGCGCGAGCACCCGCTGTTCGTCGAGCTCGATGCGGGCCATCAGGATGCGCTCGAGGTCGCACGACAGAATGATGCCCGCATTGACGAATTCACCCCGCTCGACGCGCGGGACCACTCGAACGATCGCATAGTCGTAGGTGCAAAGACGGCTCATGGGTGCGCCTCGCGCGCGCGGATTGCCTCGCGCACGAACACCTCCGAATCCTTCAGGCGCTCGCAAAAGAAGTCCAGATACCCCTCGCGCTGCTCCGCGGCGCCCGGGGCGCCGGCATCGGCGGCAAACCAGGCGTCGGGAATGAGCTCGACCAGGCTCGACAGCTCATCGCGCGAGAGCAGCGGCTTCAAGCGCGCATCGGCCGCGCCGAGCGCGCCGGCAAAGCGCAGCAGCACATGATCCTTGATCAACGGGAACGGCGTCGACGCCTGACCGTCCCGCCGATTCCAGTCATGGTGAAAATAGAGCGCCGCGCCATGGTCGATCAGCCAAAGATGACGATGCCACAAGAGCATGTTGACGTTTCGAGCCGTCCGATCCACGTTGCACACGAAGGCGTCGAACCACACGATCGCCGAGGCGAGATCGGCGTCGGGCTGGTACACCAGCGGATCGAACGTGATCGACCCCGGGAGATAGTCGAGCGCCAGATTCAGCCCGCCGCTTGCGCCGATCAGGGCTTGGATTTCCGGATCCGGCTCGGTTCGAGCAAGCTCGACCGGCAGTTCCATGAACACGATCTCCGGCACCGGCAGCTTCAGGAGCCGGGCGATCTCGCCGGCCAAGAGTTCCGCGATCAAGGCCCGCGGCCCCTGTCCCGCGCCGCGAAACTTGAGCACGTACAGTCCCTCGTCGTCGCCCTCGACGATGGCCGGCAACGATCCTCCCTCGCGCAGCGGCGTGACGTAGCGGACGGCGGTGACGGTTCTCAAGGTGAATGACTGTCGATCAGGTGACGGGGCGCCCGAAGTGTATCCCGAAGCTCGAGCGGGACGGAACTCAATCCGTGTGCGAGACGCTCTCCTGCAGAGCGCTGACTCTTTCGTCGACGTCCCTGAGGTAGTCGGAGGTCGCGGGGGCCGCGGAGATATGCATGTCCGTGCTGACCGAGGTATGGATCTCGGCGCCGTGGCTCAGGGTCTGGTCGACCGGGCAATGGCGCGCGACCTGGGACAGCTCATGCCTTTGCTCGTCGCTCAAGTCGCCCTCCAAGATGATGCTGCGCTCGAAGGCCGCTCCGTAGTCCGCGCCGCTCGGATGATGGGACACGCTCACTTGAACGCGAACCAGCGGCAATCCCACCCGGTCCGCATAGAGCCGCAGGGTCATCGCGGTGGAGGATCCGAGCGCGGCGCCGAGCAGCTCATAGGGATTCAAGCTCTCGGGCGAGAAATTCCGGCGCGTTCCCGAGATCACGAACGACGTACCGCCCACACGCCCCAACAGCTGCAGGTCCTCCATCCGCGTTTCGGTGACGAGCACGCTCTCTCCGGCAACCGCAGCATCGAATGCATTGATGGACATGGTGACATGCCTCGCGAGTGGGGAACGGTGTTGTGCCGGCAACCGGTGACGATAATCAGCGAACCAAAGCCGAAGGGCGGAGATCTATTAAACCACGTCTCGCGCTCCAGATCGCCCAGACTTTCTGTAGGAATTTGTCGCACTGCCAAAAACGGCGTTTCCGCGGAAACGCCGGCTCCGTGCGCCGGTCATCGGCGCGCTCGGCCGCCATCGCCCTCGGTTTGGCGATGACTCCCGGTTTCGAGTACCCTCGATCTAAAACCCGGATTTCATTTCAAGGAGGCCGCCTCGGTGTCAGCCGCATCGCCATCCCAACCCGACGTCGCCTGGATCGCGGGCGTAGGTCCGTCCGCGGGGCTCGGCGCCGCACTCGGGCGCCGGTTCGCCAAGGAAGGCTACCTCGCCGTCCTCAGCGGACGGAACGCCGAGCGCGTCAATGCCGTCGCCGCCGAGATCGCGCAGTCCGGTGGCCGGGCACGCGGCCTGCCCGGTGACGTGAGCTCCCCCGCCGAGGTCGAGCGTCTGATCGCCGACATCGGGGCGATCGGTCGGCTGCGCGTGGCGGTGTTCAACGCGGGCAACGCCGTTCGGGGCGCGCCTCTCGAGCTCACGCCCGAGCAATTCGAAGCCACCTGGCGCGGCAGCACCTACGCCGGATACGTCTTCGCCCGCGCCGCGCTGCCGGCCCTGCTCTCGAGCGGCGGCAGTTTATTGTTCACGGGTGCCACCGCATCGTTGCGCGGCCGCGGCCCGTTCGTCGCCTTCGCCTCCGCGAAGGCCGGATTGAGATCGGTGGCCCAAAGCTTCGCGCGCGAGTACGGCCCAAAGGGTGTGCACGTGGCGCACATCATCATCGACGGCGGCATCGACGGCGAACGCCTGAGAAAAGCCGCTCCCCAACGGCTGGCGGAGGCGGGCGCCGACGGCTTGCTGGATCCGGACGCCATCGCGTCGACCTACTGGGACATCCACCGCCAGCAGCGCAGCGCTTGGACGCACGAGCTGGACTTGCGTCCGTACTCGGAGAGTTTCTAGCCTCCGTGCGGGGCCCGCGCCGGAGCCGGTAGCGCCGGCCCGCCGCGCCGGAGCCGGCCGCGCCGGGCTTAGCGCGTGGCGATCCGCGCGACCTCCGGCGATGTCGACCGCGGAACGTAGTGCATCAGCAGTTGTTCGAACTCCGCGGCGGGCACCGCCCGGCTGAACAGGAACCCCTGGAACTCATCGCACTGGAAGCGGCGCAGAATCTCCAGTTGCGAGGCGGACTCGACGCCTTCCGCGACCACCTTCAGATCGAGCGAGTGTCCGAGTGCGATGATGGCCTTGATGATCGCGACATCGTTCGGATCGATGGCGATGTCGCGGACGAACGTGTAATCGATTTTCACGCTGTCGACCGGAAAGCGCTTGAGGTAGGCGAGCGAGGAGTGGCCGGTTCCGAAGTCGTCGATCGCCAGCGTGATCCCATGCTCCTTGATCTGCTCGAGCAGCTGCAGTGCCTTGCCGGGGTGGGTCATGACCACGCTCTCGGTGATCTCGAACTCCAACAGCCGCGGGTCGCATTGCGTCTGCTGCAAGGTCAGATTCAAGTCATCGAGCAGCCGCGAGTCGGCAAATTGCTGCGCCGATAGATTCATGGCCACCCGCGTCGGCGGCAAGCCTTCGACCTGCCATCGGACGATGTCGACGCAAACGGTATCCAGCACGAAGCTGCCGATGGCCCCGATCAGGCCGACATCTTCTGCCACGCCGATGAAATCCGCCGGCAACAACAGCCCGCGTTGCGGATGCCGCCAGCGCACCAAGGCTTCGGCGCCGGCGATGCGGCCGTTCGAGATGTCGACCTTGGGTTGATAATGCACCTCGAACTCGCGCCGTACGACCGCCTGGCGCAGCTCGTTTTCCAGAGTGAGGCGCTCGACGCTGTGCTCGTTGATCTCGGTCGAATAGAACTGAACATTGTTCCTGCCGGATGATTTCGCGCGATACATCGCGATATCGGCATTCTTCAGCAGGGCGGTGCCATCGGCGCCGTCCTTCGGATACATGGCTACGCCGATGCTTCCGGATAGCTGGTACATGCTGCCGTTGACCGTCAACGGGCTGGACATGGCCGCCAGAAGCTTGTGAGCGATCGCATTGAGCTCGTGCGCCCCGAGCGACTGCTCGATCAGCAAGGTGAACTCGTCGCCGCCGACGCGCGCCAGGGTGTCCGTGCTGCGCACGCTGGCGCGCAAGTGATTGGCGATCTGGCGAAGCACCGTGTCGCCCGCGTCGTGTCCCAGCGTGTCGTTGATGATCTTGAACCGGTCCAGATCGAGAAACAGAACGGCGGCCGTGCTGCAGGAACGCTGGGCGCGCGCGAGCGCCCTGTGCATCTGGTAATTGAAGAGCAAGCGGTTCGGAAGGCCGGTCAAATCGTCATGGTGGGCCAGATGCCGGATGCGCTCGGCCGCCTGGCAGCTTTCGATCGCGATGCCGGCAAGGTTGGCGCAGATGCCGACCAGCTGAGCATTCAACTCCGGCACCGTCGCGTCGCGCCGCCGGTACAGCGACAGGGTGCCGAGCAGTTGGTCCTTGCTGCCGAAGATCGGACGCGTGCTGACCGGCTGCAGGGCGCCGGCGGGTGCCCGGCCGAAGCTGTCCAAGGCGACGCCGTCGAAGCCCGGCGGCATCGAGGGAGACAGTCCCCAGCAGGCGTCCGTCCCGACGGCGTCCTGCGCGGCCAGCGAGCAGAGCACTCCTCCGGACTGCGTTTCCACGAACTCGGCCAGCGTCGTCAGGATGACCTTGAGTTCCGCACCGGTGGCGATCAGATTCAGGATGCGATTCTGGTCTGCCATCACCGCGGCCTGTTGGCGCCGGTCGGCTTCCCGGTGCAGGCTGTCCAGCGCGAACGACGCCTCCATCGCGAGCTGCTCCAGGAGTTCGACGATGTCCTTGCGGAAATACTGTTGTTCCCGCGAAAACACGCAGAGCACGCCGACCACCTCGTCCTGGCACATCAGGGGAAACGAGGCTTCCGACGGAAATACTCCGCGCGGGTTGTCGCCGCCGTTGAATACCCGCGATCTACGCGTCCATAAAGGCGCTTGCAGCGCGTCGGCGCCGGACGTTGCGCCGTCCGTGGCGACCGTCCTCAGGGTCTGCAGATAAGCCGGTTGCTCGCCGTGAACGGCGACGAAGTCGATGCTTGCGGGATCGTGCCGGACCAATCCCACCCCCGCCAGCGTCAATCCGCTGGTGCGCACGCAGATCCGGCACAATTCATCGAACAGCTGGCTGCGATCGCTGACCCGGGAAATGAGCTGGCTCGTCTGGCTCAGGGCGGCGTACAGCTCCGTCAGACGCGCCAAACCCTGCTCCTTGGCGTCGCGCTCGCGCACGCGTGCGCGAGTCACGCGGATGCACAACAAGCCGGTGATCAGCGTACCGACCGCGAGCGACAGGATCAGCAGGTTCCGGGTGGTCCGCGCCAAATCTCCCAAGGTGGCCGAGAAGCGCGCCGCGAGCGGCGTGAGTTCGTCGTTGATTCGATGCAGAGCGGCCTGAATCCGGGCTTGTTCGGCCGGCGTCACCTCCGAGCCATCCGCCGGATGCGCACGGGCGGCCAGCGCGCAGATCTGCAGCGTGTAAGCATCGCCCTCGGTCCAGATGTCGATCGCGCGCCGCACCGGCCCGAGGTTCCCGAACAGCCGGAAGACCAGGATGATGCTGTCGATGTCCGCCGGAGCGCTGCCGCCCTCCAAGAAGCCCGCTCGCACCGCCTCGAGGTCGACGGGACGGCGCTGCAGCGCGAGACGGGCCTTCCAATCGCCCAAGGGGAAGGCGATGGCAGCCTGATAGAGCCGAAGATCCTTCTCGGCATGGGAGCGCGTGTACTCGGAGAGATAGTAGGTGGCGTTCTTTTGACCCTTCGAATACAGGCCTTCGCCGCCCACCCAGGCTCGAATGGTGGAAAGCAGCTCGATGCTGAGCACGGCCGCGACCAGCATCACCGAGAGCGATAGCAGCACGGGCGCGACGAAGCGGATCGCCAATCGGGATATCCCATTGGTATCTTCTGGGCTGCTGTCGAGTCGCTTCATCCCTAAGGGGCCTTCGATGTTGACGTTCCTCCCTGGCGGGACGCGGACGTCGTGCGCATGCCGCGCGGCGGAGAGGCGAATGGGTATCCACCTCCGCGTGACGTCCGGATGAAGAAAACATATTAAGGGTATCCATGCGGCGAGATTCATACCGAGAAAGGGATCACGCCTCGGGCGCAATGGTTGCAGCGCGTCACGCCGCGTCCTAGACTCTTACATAATACGGACCGGTGCCGCAGCGCCACATTTTGTTAAATCCATGGTAGGAGTTATTGGGGTGGAAGCCACACAAGAATCGACAGCCGACTGGATCGACACGCTGAAGCTTTACCTTCAGCCCGATTGGAACGAGCTCGTGGCCGGGGAATGGGCCACGAATCTGGTGCAAGGGACCTGGTCGACGGACGCCATCCGGGGCTGGTGCCTGCAACTCTACCCCTTCGTTCACGCCTTCCCGAAGTTCCTGGCCGAGGCGCTGATCAAGGTCGAGGACGAGTATTCGCGCTCCTTTTTGATCGACAACATCCGGGTCGAGAAGGCCCACGCCGAGCACTGGCTGTGGATGGGCGAGGGCTTCGGCATCCCCCGCAGCGAGATGATGGCCATGGCCGAGGGCGAACGGCCTTTGCTGCGCGACGTGCAGTCCTTGAGCGACTGGATCTGGTTCATCAACGCCAAGGGATCGCTCGCGGAGGCGGTTGCGGCCACCAGCTTCGCGATCGAGGGCGCCACCGGCGACCTGACCCGCGGGCTGATCAATGCTTTCGAAGCCTACGGCTCGCGTGAAGGCGTGACGATGAACCCGCGTACCACGAAGTGGTTTCGCAATCATGCGAAGTACGACGACGACCATCCGCGCATCGCATTGCAGATCGTCGCGCGCTATGCGCAAACCGAGCGTGCGCGCATGAAGGTCATGGCGGCCGCGCGGCGCAGCCTGCAATTGCTCAATCTCGCCTTGCTCACGGCCAGCCGCGAATATTCGTATTCGGGAGAGGGAGAGGGCCGTGCTGCCCCGCAAAAGGCGCAGGAGCCGCGCCTGCTGGACCGCCGGCGGTCGCGGCAGCCGATCGCGTTTCCCGATCGGCGCGTGGTCGAGCGACGCTCCGCCGGATCGGCCGCGTCGGTCGACGGAACCCGTTTGGCGGTCGCGAGCTGACGACCACCGCGATGGCGGGCGCGCCCGGCTGGCGCGCGCCGCCACGGCGATCTCCCCGGATCATCGCAGCGATTGCTTGGCGAGGCGGCCCGCGCCCGGGGCGTACGGCCTTCTGCCGAAGCGGATCCGCCCGCCGTTGAATCTCAGGCGCAGTCCCCGATGCTTCGCGAAATAATGGATCGCCACGATCACCGCGCCGAATCCCGAGGCGGCGCCGACTCCGAGCGCCCAGCGCGGCCCGAAGGTATCCGCCACCCAGCCTACCAAGGGGGCGCCGATGGGCGTGGCACCCACCGCGAGCGCGAGGAATAGAGCGATGACGCGGCCGCGCATCTCGGGCTCGGTCGAGAGCTGTATCGTGCTGTTCGCCGTCGTGGTGAAGGTCTGCGCCGAGAGCCCGATGATGACCAGCGCACAGCCGAACAGGCCGTAGCTCGGCATCGCGGCGGCGATGCAGAACCCGAATCCGAAGATCGCCGCCGCGGCGGTAATGACCCGCATCCCGGGCCTCTCGCGCCGCGCGGAGAGCAGCGCGCCCGACACCGATCCGATCGCCATCATCGACGTCAGTAACCCGAACTGGCTAGCGCCGGCGTGGAACACGCCGACCGCCATGGTCGAGATGAAGATCGGAAAATTGATGCCGAAGGTGCCGATCAAGAACAGCATCACCAGAATGGCCTTGATGTCGGGCCGCCGCCAGACGTAGCGGAAGCCGTCGATCAGCCCGCCGCGGCTGCGGCCGGTCCTCGGGCTCCGATGCAGTTGATCGACCCGGATGACGTAAAGAGAGCAAAGCACGGCGACGAATGACGCCGAATTGATCAGGAACACCCACCCCGAGCCCACCACCGCGATGAGCACGCCGGCGACCGCGGGTCCGATCATCCGTGCAGCGTTGAACGAGGTCGAGTTGAGTGCCACCGCGTTCGACAGGTCCTCTTCTCCCACGAGCTCCGCGACGAAGGTCTGGCGTGCCGTCGAATCGAAGGCGCTGACGCATCCGAGCAGGAAAGCGAACAGATAGACGTGCCACAAGCGCACGGCGCCGCAGACAGTGAGGATGCCGAGTCCGAGCGCCAAAAATCCGATGATCGCCTGCGTCGCCATCAGCAGCTTTCTGCGATCGAGATAATCGGCCGCGAACCCCGACAGCGGCAGCATCAGGGCGAGGGGTCCGAACTGCAGCGCCATCACGATTCCGAGCGCGGTCGCATTCTTGTGGGTGAGTTCGGCGAGCACCAGCCAGTCTTGTGCCGTCCGTTGCATCCACGTACCGACGTTGGACACCAGCGCGCCGGCGGCCCAGACGCGGTAGTTGCGGTTCCGCAGCGAGCGAAAGGCGCCTCGCACCGCTACTCGAACCGCTTCTTCAAGAGATCGAGAATCTCGTGAGTCGTGCCGTTCTCTCCCAGCCTCGGGAAAATCCGGGTCACTGCGTGATTGTGCGCGTCGAGATCCAGATCGGTCATCGCATCGACGGAGAGCGCGACATGGAACCCGAGCTCGTGCGCCTGGCGCGCGGTCGACTCGACGCCGATGCTGGTGGCGACGCCCGCAAGCACGATCTGGGTCACCCCGAGCTTGCGCAGATGCGCATGCAGATTCGTATTGGTGAACGCGCCCCAGGTATTCTTGGTCACCACATGGTCCTGGGGCTGACGATTCAGCTCCGGAACGAGTTCGACCCAGTCCGCGGGGCGCGCGGCGGCGCTGTACGGCTGCTCCGTGCGACCGGGTGCGCCGCCCGCCACGTTGACCAGCACCACGGGCAGATGGTGACGGCGAAACGCGGCGGCCAATTCGCCGGCATGCTTCACCACCCCGTCGATCGGGTGCACGGTCGGGTAGGCCACGATGCCCTTCTGCAAGTCGATGATGACGAGGGCGGTCTTCAGATCCAACGGTGAAATTGCCATGGTCGTTTTCCTGTGAGTCTGTGTGCCGTGGCCCGAGCTCAGTCGACGATTCGCCGCAGCAAGCCCGCGGCCCTCGCAAGCTCTTCTTGTTCGCCGGAGCTCAAGTGAGAGCGGATCGCCTGGGACAGCCAGTCCTCGCGGGCGGCGCGGCTGGCTTTGATCCATTCGCGCGCGACCGCGGTCAATGAGAGCATGATCTGTCGGCCGTCGCCCGGGTCCGGCCTGCCGGCCACGAGCCCGGCTTCCTCCAGCGCGGCGACGGTCGCGCCCATCGATTGCGGTCGCACGCCTTCCGCGCGCGCCAGCGCCGTCACCGTCGCGGGGCCCTCGCGGTCGAGGTAACCGAGCACCGCCATCTGCGACAGGGACAAATCACCCTGGTTCGCATGCTCGCGCAGCCGGCGCTTGAGGCGTCCAAGCACCACGCGCAGCTCCGAGGCCATGGTCGCCGCGCGGTCGGGGCTCTTCTTCATGGAGCCATGGTATCAAGTATGAAGGGAAACTACAAAGGTAACCTTCACATCTGCGCGGCGCACCCGCCGCGGAGAACCGTATCGCGGTCGCGGCCCTCAACATGTAATACTTGCACGGTAGCTTGTTGGCTGGGAGATCGCAGCCCACGGATTGACCGCAATGCGTACGACGCCGCCAGACCTTGCACGCAGCGCGCTCGATGCTGCCCCTGACGCAATGATCATCATCGATGCGTCCGGCATCATTTGCTTCACCAACCGCCAGGTCTGCGCCTTGTTCGGATACGAGCACGACGAAATCGTCGGCGAGCCCGTCGAGATACTCCTGCCGAAGCGTTTTCGTGCCCGGCACATCGGCCATCGTGAGAACTATGTCGGCAGCGTGCGCGTGCGTCCCATGGGGCAGGGCCTCGATCTGTTTGGACGCCGCCGAAACGGCACCGAGTTTCCCGTCGAGATCAGCTTGAGCCCCGTCGATGGCGTCGGGCAGACGCTCGTCGCCGCGGCCATTCGCGACGTGAGCGACCGCAAACGCGTCGAGGCCGAACTCATCGTTGCGCGGGAGGCTGCGGAGGTTGCGCGGGAATTGGCGGTCCAGGCACGCGAATCGGCCGACCGGGCGAATCAAGGAAAAAGCCGTTTTCTCGCAACCGCCAGCCATGACCTGCGGCAGCCGTTGCAAACCCTCGAAATGCTCAACGGCATATTGCGCCGGCGCACGGCCGACCCCGACTCCCTCGATGCCCTGGCGCAGCAAGAGCAGGCGATCACGGCGATGTCCAGGCTCCTCAATGCACTGCTCGATATCAGCAAGCTCGAATCCGGAGCGGTTAGGCCCGAGCCCAGCGATTTCAGCGTCGCGGCCATTTTCGAGGAGCTGCGCCTCGAATTTGCGACTATCGCGGCCAACAAGGGTCTCAAGCTGGAGATCGATTCCTGCAATGACGTCGTGCACAGCGATGCCTCGCTGGTCGAGCAGATCCTGAGGAATCTCGTGTCGAATGCCATCAAGTATACCCATGAAGGCTCCGTGCGCTTGCGCTGCCTGACCGAGGCGTCGCTGGTGCGTGTCGAGGTGCTCGATACCGGGATCGGCATCCCGGCGGACCAGCTGCGGTACATCTATGACGAGTTCTATCAGGTGGGTGTGCCGACCAATGTTTCGCGCGACGGCTACGGCTTGGGCCTCTCCATCGTGCAGCGGCTGGTGAAACTCCTCACGCTGAGGCTCGACGTGAGTTCCGAGGTGGGCAAGGGCTCGGTGTTCTCGCTCCTCCTCCCGGCAAGCAGCGGCCATGTGGCCGCGGACTCGACCGCATCGGCGCCGGCCGTCAGCGGCCCGCAAAAGTTCGGGGAGGCTTGTGTGCTGCTGGTCGAGGACAATGAAGCGGTGCGCAAGGCGACGGCCCTATTGCTCGAACTGGAGGGATATCGAGTCACGCCGGTTGCCTCGCTGAAGGAGGTATTGCAGCACGTCCAGGCGGGCAATCGCGTCGATCTGCTGATCAGCGACTACCATCTGAACGATGGCGAAACCGGCATTCAAGTCATCGCGAAGCTGCGCGAGATCCTGGGAGCCTCGATGAAGGCGGTGTTGACCACCGGCGACACCTCCTCGGTGATCAAGCAGCTGCCCAGCGATCCGTTCCTGCGGATGATCAGCAAACCCATCAAGGCGAATGAGCTCCTGGCCCTGCTGCGCGCGCTGCTGGCCGCCTGAGCGCACCCATTAGCCGCAACCCCTTTTCGATGTCGCCGCCGGTCCTCGAGTAGTAGTGCGCGTAACACAGGGGGCAGATTGAATGGGTGACGTTGCTTTGCGTGTGGTAAATCCACTCGGGAATCCAGTCCCACGCCGTTCGATCCACCTCGGACCGGAATTGGCGGCAGTGCATGCATTGACGAATGAATCCGAACTCGCCGGTGTAATCACTCGGCCGCGGAGGCATGCGAAGATGGCTCGTGCGGTCGTGCGTTCCCTCGTATCGCAGTGAATTGACCACGATGAGTCCGCCCCGCGGCAGTTCGCGCACCGGATAGGCCATCATGACGAACCATCGCAGCATCTGCGGGGTCGGGCGCAGGTACTCGTGGTGCTTGGGTATCAGCCCGCTGTCGGCCATTGCGGCGGTGAAAAAAGCGCAATACCAGTCGCGCAGATTCTCCTCGACGGCGTCGAGGACGCAATCGCCGACCCGGCAGTCGCGGGAGACGCCAAGCTCATCGTCGCGTGAGGCGAAGTCGTACCACGCAGGATTCAGATAAGCCAGGGTGAAGTCCGGCCAAAGGCCGTAGACGCTTTGCGGGTGAGTTTCGAGCGCGGCCAGGTAGCGGGAAGGAAGCGTCGTCACGAACGACTGATCGGATCGCAGGTTGAGCGGAACTTCCATCGAAAAGAACATAATGGAAACGGCGGTTCGCGAAACTACGTGTTTCCACCTACGCGTCACGGCGGGCGTCGATTGTGCGTTCTCGTGACGACGATCACGCATTACATAACCTTCGTGAGACTCATTTCTAAGAGCGCTGCAGTGCGGTTATGCAAAATCAATGCTCGCAGTAATGGAATTACGCAAGAGGCGCCCGACCATGTGGTTCTTAGCGCTGGCCGCTCTGGCCGCCGAATTGAAACCCACCTCCTGGCTGCTCGATCAGCCCGAAAGCCCCGTGACGCGATTTTTCGACGGGGGTTCCGGCGTCTGGCCGGCATGTTTCGGGGCGCTGATTCTTTGCGCGGGCTTTTTCGGCCTCGTCAGCCTGGCCGACTACCAGAACTCGGACTGGCTCTATTACTGCATGGAAGGGGGGCTGGGTTCCTACCTGTTGAAGCGAACCTTCACCCTCGCCTGAAGGGCCTCCGGCCAGCACCAAGGCCCTCAGGCCAGCACCCGGTCGATCACGATGTTGACCAGCGTGCCGCCGATGATCAGCCACGTGAAGAGCAGCGCACCCAAGGCGATCGGCTTGAAGCCCGCCTTGCCGATCGCGGACACATGAGTCGTGAGGCCGAGGGCAGCCATGGCCATCGCGAGAATCACCGTGTCGACATTCACCGCCGCTCTCACCCCCGCCGCCGGCAGATGCACGGCCGAGTGCAATGCCGCCACCGCCACGAACCACAGCGCGAACCAGGGAATGGTGAGCGTCGGGCGGCGCGCAGCGCCGGTGGCAACGGTGGCAACGGCGGCACCGGCGGCACCGGCGGCACCGGCGGCTTTGCTCTGTCGGGAACGTTCCAGATACGCCGACAGCATCAACAGGAACGGCGCCAGCATCATCACCCGCACCATCTTGGTGATCACCGCCGTGTTGGCCGCGCTGTCGCTCACCGCGCGGCCCGCAGCCACCACCTGCGCCACTTCGTGAATGGTGGATCCGGCGAATACGCCGTAGGACCCCGCATTCATCGTCACCAGGTGGTGCGCGAGATTCAGGTGGTAGAGGTACGGATACAGGAAGATGGCGGACGTCCCGAACACCACCACGGTCGAGACGGCGACGGCGACCTGATCCGCACGTGCACGCACCACGGGATCGGTGGCCATCACCGCGGCCGCGCCGCAAATCGCGCTACCCGCGCCGATGAGCATCGCGGTGGTCCGATCGAGATGAAACCATCGCGTGCCCGCCCACCAGGCCAGGAGAAAGGTGCAGCTCAGCATGATGGTGTCGATGACGAGACCGGCGACGCCGACGTGGGCGATATCCTGAAACGTGAGCCGCAGGCCATAGAGCACAATGCCGAAGCGCAGCAGCGCCTGTTTGCCGAAGGTGATGCCTGCCGTGTAGCGTGATTCGCCCGCGCCGAGGAAGAGATTGCCAACCAGCATCCCCAGGATGATCGCGAGCGTGAGCGCGCTGAGACCGCTCCGATCGATCCACGGGATTTGCGCGAGCAGGATCGACGCGAGCGCGAGAGCGCCGGCCAATGCGAGGCCGGCGCTCTTGGATTTGATCGACTCGATGGTCATGGCGGCGGACTCCTCGAATTACCGTTGCGATTACTATGCGGCAGGAAAGATGAGCGAGGAAACGCATAGTTTCTCTATAATCAACCTAGCTAATAGGTTGATAAGGGACGGGTATGTTCCGGCTCACGCTGCGGCAATTGGAGATTTTTCGTGCGGTCGCTGCGCAGGGCAGCACCGCTGCCGCGGCGCAGCACCTGCCGCTATCTCAATCCGCCACGAGCGCGGGCCTCAATCAACTCGAGCGCTCGCTCGGCGTTCGCCTTTTCGATCGGATCGGTAAGCGCTTGGCGCTCAATGCCGACGGCAAGGCGCTGTTGCCGAAGGCGCTCGGCATTCTCGATGGCGCGCGCCAGCTGGAATCCGGCGCCGGCAGGTCGGGGGCGTTCGAAGTGCAGATCCATGCGAGCACCACCATCGGCAATTACCTCGTGCCGCGGCTGCTCGCGGATTTCCGGCAAAGGTGTCCGGACGGCCGGGTCGAGGCGCGCATCGGCAATACGCTCGAGGTGATACGCGCCGTCCAGGATTTCTCGGCGGAACTCGGGCTGATCGAGGGGCCATGCCACGAAAGCGGCCTCGTGGTGACGCCTTGGGTCCTCGATGAGCTGGTGGTGGTCGCGGCGCCCGCGCACCCGCTCGCACGGCTCGCGAAGCGGCGGCCGCTCACCATCGAGCAGCTTGCGGCCGCCCCCTGGCTGTTGCGCGAGGAAGGTTCGGGCACCCGCGAGGCGGTCGACCTCGCGGTACTGCCCTATATTCATGCGTTCGGGGAGGCGCGTATTCTCGGCGGCTCCGAGGCGATCAAGAACGCCGCCGCCGTCGGGCTCGGAGTGAGCTGCCTGTCCCGCTGGGTGGTCGAGGATCTCGTGCGCGCCAGGCGCCTCGTGATCCTCGCAACGCGGCTACCTCCCTTGAGAAGGCGGCTGTCGCTCGTCTGGCACCGCGAAAGAACGCTCTCCGCCGGCCTCGCCAAGTTCATCGCGCATTGCCAGGAGCTCGAGCCCGGCGCGCGGGCTGATGCTCAACGAAGCTGAGCCAGCGCCTGCTCGAGGTCCGCGATCAAATCGGCGACATCCTCGATGCCGGTGGAGTAGCGCACCAGGCCTTCCGGAATACCGGCGGCGGCGCGCTCCTCGGCCGTGCACTCCACATGGCTCGTCACCGAGGGCGGACCGACCACGGTCTCGACGCAGCCGAGATTGGCGGCCCGGTGCGCAAATTCGAGCTTCGGCAGGAACACCTTGATGGCATCGAGTCCGCCGCGAACGCTGAAGCTCAGCATGCCGCCGAAGCCGCGCATCTGCCGGGCCGCGATCTCATGGTGCGGATGCGAATCGAGTCCGGGGTAATTGACGTGCTCGATCGCCGGGTGACGGCTGAGCCATCGGGCGATGGTCATGGCGCTTTCGTTCTGGCGTGCGACGCGCAAGCTCAGGGTCTTCATGCCGCGCAACAGGCTGTAGGCATCTCCCGGAGAAAGGGTGGCGCCATTGATTTCGCGAAAATGATAGAGCCGCTCAATGAGTTCGCGGCTCCCGCAGGCGGCGCCGCCGAGCGCATCGGCGTGGCCGCCCAGGAATTTGGTCGCGCTGTGCAGTACCAGGTCGGCCCCGAGGCTCAAGGGATTCTGGTTGATCGGCGTCGCAAAGGTATTGTCCACCGCCACCACGGCGCCCACCCGGTGAGCCGCGTCCGCGAGGCGCGCGATGTCGGTGATCTTCACGGTCGGATTGGTCGGCGACTCCAGATAGAGGAGTTTGCATCCGCGGGCGATCTCGGACTCGATCGCCGCATGGTCGCCGGTCGCGCAGAGTTCCACGCCGATGCCGAACGCGGGCAGGAATTCGGTGAACAGCTTGTTCGTGCCGCCGTAGCTGTCCTTGATCGACACCACCCGGTCGCCCGGACGCAGAAACGTGAAGAAGGTGGCGCTGATGGCCGCCATGCCGGTCGAAAAGCTGGTCGCCGCCTGCGCCCCCTCCAGATCCCGGATCTTCTCCTCGAACGCGCGCACCGTCGGGTTGGTATTGCGCGAGTAGATATGGCCCTCTTCGTGTCCGAGCGCGACCGCAAGCCAGGTGTCCAGATCCTGGTATCCGAAGGAAACGCTGTGGACCACGGGCACCTGAGTCGCGCGTTCATAGGGCGCATGCCCACGCTCACCGCTCCAGACGGACATGGTTCCGCTGCCGTGGGCCGGCCGATCGTGCTTGGTCTCAGTCATGCAGGTTCTCCCCGAGCTTTGGCGATCGGCGGATGATATAGAATTTACGGGCGAGGAAAGCGCCCATGAAAATCGGTCTGCAACTGCCCAACTTCACCTGGCCGGAAGGTCCGGCACGGATCGCTCCGCGGCTCGCCGACATCGCGCGTGCCGCCGAAGAGGCCGGCTTCTACAGCCTGTGGGTCATGGATCACTTCTTCCAGATCAGCATGATCGGGCCGCCGGAGAACGACATGCTGGAGGGGTACACCACCTTGGGGTATCTCGCGGGACTGACCCGGCGCGTGAAGCTCGGCACCATGGTGACCGGCGTGATCTATCGCCACCCGGGCATCCTGGTGAAGACCGCGACGACGCTGGACGTGCTCTCGGGCGGCCGTGCCTACTTCGGCATCGGCGCTGCGTGGAATGAGCAGGAATCCCGCGGCCTGGGCGTGCCCTTCCCGCCGCTCGGCGTGCGCTTCGAGATGCTCGAAGAGACGCTCCAGATCGCCAAGCAAATGTGGTCCGCCGACAACGGGCCGTATCGCGGCAAGCATTATCAGCTCGAGCAAACCCTGTGCGTTCCGCAGCCGCTGTCGCGTCCCCACCCGCCGATTCTGGTCGCGGGCGGCGGTGAGAAAAAGACCCTGCGCCTGGTCGCTCAATATGCGGATGCCTGCAACCTGTTCGGCAGCGCCGAGACCGTGCGCGCCAAGCTCGACATTCTGAAAAAACATTGCGAGGCGCTCGGCCGCGACTACCGCACCATCGAGATCACCACCTTGGGCACCGTCGATCCGCAACCCGGCAAGATGAGCTCGAAGGAAGTGATTGCCCAGTGCAAGGCGCTCGCCGCGATCGGCGTCCAGCACGCGGTGTTCAACATGCCGACCGTGCACGAGCTGGCGCCGATCGAGAGATTCCGCCGCGAGATCATCCCGGCGGTCGCAGCGCTCTGAGCTCGGCTCAGGGGCGGTGCGCGAACGCTACGTCCGTTCCAGCACCACCACCGGAATTTGCCGGTCGGTCTTGGTCTGATAAAGCTCGTACGGCGCGTAGATTGCCACTAGCTTCTTCCACAGCGCGTCTCGCTCCGGGCCATGCGCCGTGCGCGCGCGGGCAGCGAACTTGTCGGCCTTGACCTGTACCCGCACCGCCGGGTTGGCTTCGAGGTTCAGATACCAGGCCGGATGCGCCGGGGCGCCGCCCTTGGAGGCGATCACCACGTAGTTCTCGCCCGATCGTCCGAAGATCAGCGGCATGGTGAGTTCTCGGCCGGATTTGCGGCCCACGGTGGTCAACAGCAGCGTCGGGATCATGCCTGTGCCGCCGCCGAGGCTGGCGTCCCAGAGATAGCCGTCCGCGCCGTCGCTCGCGATATAGCGCTGAAGATGCTTCTGGACCCAATCGGGAAGCTGGGAGGAGGGTGATTGCTCGGCCATGGGGGTCACCTGCGATGCGGGGGCTGGAACAAGATGATGCGACAGCGGCGCGGCGACGGCAATGCTGCGCTGAGAATGCTGCACTGAGGTAGCATCCCGAGGTTCGACCAACAACGACTCCGCGCGACGACGAGGTAGGGTGGGATGACGAAATCGGGACTGCAGACGATCACGGCGGCGTTGGGCGCCGCGATTCTCACCGTCGTGGCCGGATGCCGGCCGCACGATTCGGCACCGCAGCCGGCCTCGGTCTCGTCACCGGCCTCGGTCTCGTCACCGGCCTCGTCACCGGCCACGGCGGCGGCGACCGGTGCGCCGCTCGCGGCTCCGCCCAAGGCGGCGGATGTCGACGCCGCGCGCCTTGCCGCGGCGGATCCCGATCAATGGTTCACGCCCGGACGGGATGCCGACGGCAGCTATTATTCGCCGCTCGAGGACATCAACGCCGGCAACGTCGCGAAGCTCGGCTTCGCCTGGGACTATCGTCTCGGCACCAGCCGCGGGCAGGAGTCGACGCCGCTGGTGATCGACGGCGTGATGTACGCCACCAGCAATTTCGGACGGGTCTATGCGCTCGATGCGGCCACCGGTCGCGAGTTCTGGACCTACGATCCGCACATCGACGGCCGCTGGGCGCGCTATGCCTGCTGCGATGCCGTCAATCGCGGGCTCGCAGCGTTCGAGGGCACGCTGTACGTCGGCGCCATCGACGGTTGGCTGCACGCGATCGATGCGCGTACCGGCCGGCTCGTCTGGAAGGTCGACACCCTGGTCGGCCGGGACGAGCGCAAGCCCTACACCATCACGGGCGCGCCCCAGCTCGCGGGGGATCTCGTCGTGATCGGCAACGGCGGCGCGGACTTCGCGGGCGCGCGCGGCTACGTCTCCGCCTACGACCGCAAGAGCAGCCGCATCTCGTGGCGGCGCTCAAGACCTGGGACGCGCAACATCCCTGGGCGGCCGGCAGCGGCGGCACGGTCTGGGACGGCATGGCCTACGATCCGGCGCTCAACTTGGTGTACATCGGGACCGCCAACGCGGCTCCCTACAACATGAAGCTCGGCGGCCGCCGCGGCGGGGATGAGCTCTATGCGGCCTCGATCATCGCCGTTCATGCGGGCGACGGCACCCTCGCGTGGTATTACCAGACCACGCCCGGTGACCGGTGGGATTTCGACAGCACCCAGAAGCTCGTGCTCGCCGACGTGGACCTCGACGGCCGGCGCCGGCAGGTGATCATGCAGGCCGACAAGAACGGTTACTACTACGTGCTCGATCGGGCGAGCGGCGCGCTCCTGTCCGCGAGCAATTTCGCTTACGTGAGCTGGGCCCGCGGCATCGATCCGAAGAGCGGGCGGCCCATCGTCGACCCGAGCGCCGAGTACGTTCGCGGGCCCGCCCTGGTGTTTCCGTCGGAGGTCGGCGCGCACAGCTGGCAGCCGATGGCCTACGATCCCGAGCGGGCGCTGACCTACATCTCGGTGCAGGAAATCGGCAACGTCATCATCGAGACGAGCGCGCGCAGAGCGGGACTCGTCGAGGGTCAATTTACGACGCCGGCATTTTCGCCCGAAGATTACGACCCCGTCGCCCTGCGCTCCCTGTACGGCGTGCTCCCGCCGCTCGCGGACCTCGAGCGTCCGATCAAGACCAATCCCGCCTCGCGCGGATTCCTGCGCGCCTACAGCGTCAAGGAACACCGCGTGAAATGGGAAGCGCAAACCGCCACCGCCTGGGACGGCGGCGTGCTCGCGACCGCGGGCGGCCTCGTGTTCCAGGGCGACGCCAACGGTAATCTGAACGTCTACGGATCGGACACCGGCGAGCGCCTGGCATCGATTCCCCTCGGCACCTCGATGATGGCGGCGCCCATGACCTACCGGGTGAATGGCGTTCAGTACGTCGCGATCACCGCGGGCTACGGCGGCGGCGCGGTCATCAGCGGCGATCCGCTCGACCCCGCGTCGGCCGCCTACCGCTACGGCAACGAGGGCCGCATCATCGCCTTGAAGATCGGCGGTCCGCCGCCGCCGCTGCCGCAGCTGCGCACCGACCCGCCGTTTCCCGACCTTCCCGCACGGCCCACCGATCAGAAGCAGATCGCCGCCGGCAAGGTGCTCTACAACCGCTATTGTTCCCGATGCCACGTCATGGGCCGCGGCAATCTGCCGGACCTGCGGCGCATCGAGCCGGCCACACAGGCGCTGTTCTCGAGCATCGTGCTCGGCGGCGCCTACGCGTCGAAGGGGATGGGCCGGTTCGACGATGTCCTGTCGCCGGCGGACGTGGATGCGATTCACGCCTACCTCATCGACGGCGGCTATCGGTTGAAGCGGTAGTCGCTCAGCCCAGGCGGCGCACGCCCACGTCCACGCTCAGCTTGTGCCGCCCGCCGCCGACGATCATGCCGCGCAGCGGCGACACATCGCCGAAATCCCGGCCCCAGGCCAGGGTCACGTGATCTTCGCCGACCACGCAGTCGTTGGTCGGATCGAAATCGATCCAGCCGCGCGGCGGGCAGTACACCGAGACCCAGGCATGGGAGACATCGCCGCCCACCAGGGTTTCGCTCTCGCCGTCGCGGGCCGTCCGGATGTATCCGCTCACATAGCGGGCGGCGAGACCTGAGGAGCGCAGGCACGCGATCATGAGATGCGCGAAGTCCTGGCAAACGCCGCGCCGCTTCGCGAGCACGTCCGTGATCGAGGTGCGGTTGGTGGTCGAGCCGGGGACGTAGTCGAAGTCGCCGTAGATCTGCCGTGTCAGCGCGTGGGCCGCCGCGGCCAGAGGGCGGCCGGGCGTGAAGCATCCACGCGCGTAATCCTCGACCGCCTGTTTCAGCGGCACATGGCTCGAGCGCATGCGAAATTGACAGGCCTCGAGATCGGCCGGGCTCATGGGCGAGGCGTGATAGCTCAAGCGCTCCCGGACCCGCTCCCAGGCCTCGCTGTCCTCGAGCGGACGGGGGTCGCGCGGCAGCACCTCGACCTGCATCTCGGCGGTGACGGCCAGGCGGTCGTGCGAGCGGTCGTACTCGAGGCGCACGATGGCATTGCCGAAAGCGTCCCGATCTTCGTGCGATGAGCTCGGCTGGGGGTCGAGGTTCAGCGCATGCGAGAGGCAGCGCTGGTACTCGAACTCGCGCGGCGTCAAATGCAGCAGATGATGCGAATGGGCGACGTCGCCGCCGTATTCGTACACGGTGGTATGGCGCACGGCGTAACGCGTCACGCCGTCACCGCCTTGAGCTCGAAATCGATGTGCGAGAAATGCTGCGAGGTGAGCTGATCCGAGACCTGCGCGGCCGCGGCGCTGAGCTCCTTCAAACACTGCGACAAGATGCGGCGCGCGGCTTGTGCCATGACGGGATCGTCGCTCGGCGCGCTTTCCTTCAGAGCGATCAAATCCTCGATGGGTTCATAGAGCGAGTCCTGCGGACGGGTGCCGAGCGATTCCGCCACTTCGATCAGCAGCGTGTTGACGGAGCGCCACTGAAACGCGAGCGCGCGCGGATTGTGATCGTCGTAGACCAGAAGCTCGATGGCGTTGTCCCATGCCGGCGGCGCGCGGTAGCGCGTGCGGTAGGTAATGGCGCTGTCGCCGAGCTCGAGCAGCCATTCGAGTTCCTGGCGCAGCGGCGTGTCCGCCGCGGCGAGGCGCCGCGCGAGCACGTCGCCGAGAAACTGCAGCCGCTCCAGGCGCCGCCCGATCATCATGAGGCGCCAGCCATCGTCCTGCGTCATGTCGTCGAGTGCGAACCCCGCGAGCGACACGAGCGACAGCAGCAATCGGTCGAGCGTCTCGCGGGCATCGCTGCGCGCGGCTTCGGCACGCCGGAACTCGCGTTGCAGTACCGTGATCGCGCGCCAGTTCTCCGCCGAGAGCGAGCTTCGCACCTGGGCGGCGCATTCGCCCAGGCGGCGGATGTCGCCGCTCAAGGTGAGGCGCTTCTCCGGGTCGAACACCGAGGCCGCGCCGAATTCCTTGCAAATCTCGAGCGCCTCCGCCCAGAAGGGGAGATTGCGCCGCAGGCCGAGCGTTGCGCGCAGGAGCCGCGTCTTGTCCTCGCAGCGCTCGGCGTAGCGGCCCATCCAGAATAGATTCTCCACCAGCGTCGAGGGCAGATCTTGGTGCCGGCCGGTCGCGCGCGGGTCGGCGCGCGCGATGGGCGCGGTGGACTCCTCGGAGGTCTCACTCGAGTCGCACAGCACCCAGATATCCTTGCTGCCGCCGCCTTGCTGCATCGACACGATTTCCGCGTGATCGTCGGCGGCGAATCGTGCGAGGCCGCCGGGCATCACCCGGTAGCCCTCGGGCGTCGCGATGGCGTAGACCCGGATGCCGAGCGCGCGCGCCGAGAACCCGTCGGAGTTCTTGGTGTACCAGACGGGCGCCTGCGAGAAGGGCAGATGCTCCTGAGCGACGAAGGCGTGCGGCCGGGCGCGCATCCGTGCGATCAGCTGACTGCGTTCCTCGGCCGACAGGTCGCGGCCGAACACGGGCGGGTGGCGCTGATTGGGGAACGTCGGCTTGATCACCAGGCGCGGCAGCTGCCCGATCACCGACTCGAAGGCGGGCCGCTCGCCGCACCACCACGTGGCGACCGACGGCAGCGTCAGCCGCTCCCCGATGAGCGACTCGGCGAGCGCGGGCAGAAACCCGAGCCACGCGGCCGATTCCAGCACGCCGCTGCCGAGGGCGTTGGCGACCACCACCGTTCCCTTGCGGATGGCGGCGAGCAATCCCGGTACGCCGAGCGCGGAATCGACGCGCAGCTCCACCGGGTCGCAGAAATCATCGTCCAGTCTTCGGAACACCGCATGCACGCGCTTGAGGCCCGCCAGGGTTTTCAGGAACACGGTCTCGCCGCGCACCGTGAGGTCGTGCCCCTCGACCAGGGGGAAGCCGAGCTGGCGTGCGAGGTAGGCGTGCTCGAAATAGGTTTCGTTGAACGAGCCGGGCGTGAGCACCACCGCCAGCGGTTCGTCGCCGGCGCCGCGCAGCATTTCGTCACGCAGCGCGGCGAAGAATGCGCCGAGCGGGCGCACATCCATCGATTGCGCCAATTCCGGCAGCGCGCGCCGCACGATCTGGCGGTTCTCGAGCGCGTAGCCCGGACCCGAGGGCGCCTGGGTGCGATCATTGAGCACCCACCATTGGCCGTCCGCGGAGCGTGCGAGATCGACGCCGTAGATCCACAGCCACCGATCGTCGCGCGGACGGATGCCGCGGCAGGGCCAGAGGAAGTTCGGGTGGCCGAACGGAATATCGGCGGGCAGCGCGCCGCTCGACAAGAGCTCCTGCTTGCCGTAGAGATCCGCCAGCACCGCGTTCAACAGGCGCGCACGCTGGGCCACCCCGGCCTCGATGGTCTGCCAATCCTGCGCGGTCAAGAGATATGGCAGCGGATCGAGGATCCACGGCCGATCGCGTCCCTGCTCGTCGGCGTACACGTTGTAGGTGATGCCGTTCTCGATGATCATGCGGCGCGTGAATTCGGTGGCGCGGCGCGCGGCGCGCGCGTCGTCCTCGGAGACGCCGCGGATCAGGGGACGCCAGTGGCCGCGGATGCGGCCGTCGTCGGCGATCAGCTCATCGTAGCGGCCGGCGTAGCTTCGGTAGGTCGCAAGTCTCGGATCGTTCTGCGTCGCGCCGGATGTCTCGCCGGGGATGTCTCTGATCTTCTCCATGGGCTTGTCGGTGACGGGCCTATCCGCGGCGCAAGTCCAGGGTGAGCGGGAATTCGTCGTTGGGCACGGGAGGCTCGACGCTCATGAGGCCCGGTGTGTGATCCAAGCGGAAGAACCTCGCGAGCCGGCGGCTCTCGGCCTCGAAGGCATTCACCGGAAAGGTGTCGTGACTGCGGCCGCCTGGATGCACCACATGGTATTGACAGCCGCCTTCCGATCGCCTCATCCAGGTGTCCACTATATCGAATGTCAGGGGCGAGTGGATGCCGATGTTCGGATGCAGCGCGGACCACGGCTGCCAGGCGCGGTAGCGCACGCCGGCCACGAACTCGCCGGAACGCCCCGTGGACTTGAGCGGTATCGCGCGCCGATTGCAGGTGACCACATAGCGATCGGGCGCGAGGCCGCTCACCTTCACCTCGAGCCGCTCCACCGACGAGTCCACATAGCGCACCGTGCCGCCGCCGGTTCCCTCTTCTCCCATGACATGCCAGGGCTCGAGCGCCTGCCGCAGCTCGAGCGACCCACAGGAGAGCTCGACGTCGCCGAGCTTCGGAAAGCGAAATTCGAAATGCGGCGCGAACCACTCGAGCCGCAGATCGAAGCCGGCGTGCGCCTGCTCGGCGAGCACATCCTCGAAATCGGCCCGCACGAAATGCGGCAGCAAGAAGCGATCGTGCAGCTCGGTTCCCCAGCGCGCCAGGCGCCGGGGCGCGTACGGCTCGCGCCAGAATCGAGCCACCAGCGAGCGCAGCAGCACCTGCTGCACGAGGCTCATGCGTGCATGCGGCGGCATCTCGAAGGCCCGCATCTCGACGAGTCCGAGCCGCCCGCTGCTCGAGTCGGGGGAATACAGCTTGTCGATGCAGAATTCGGCGCGATGCGTGTTGCCGGTCACATCGATCAGCACATTGCGCAGCAGCCGGTCGATGAGCCACGGCGGGACATGGGTGCCGGGCGCAGGAAACTGGCTGAACGCGATCTCGAGTTCGTAGAGCGAGTCGTTGCGCGCCTCGTCCACCCGCGGCGCCTGCGACGTGGGGCCGATGAACAGGCCGGAAAACAGATACGAGAGCGAGGGATGATTGTGCCAGTAGGAAATGAGGCTTCGCAGCAGATCCGGGCGCCTCAAGAACGGAGAATCTTCCGGGGTGGCTCCTCCCATCACGATGTGATTGCCGCCGCCCGTCCCGACGTGCCGGCCGTCGATCATGAATTTCTCGGAGCGCAGCTTGCAGGCGGCGGCGTCCTCGTACAACTGAACGGTGCGCGCGGCGAGTTCGTCCCAGCTGGCGCTCGGCTGCACGTTCACCTCGATGACGCCCGGATCCGGCGTCACCTTGAAATTGACCAGGCGCGGATCGGGCGGCGGCTCGTAGCCCTCGATGATCACGGGTTGGCGCAGCCCGGCGGCGCTGGCCTCGACCGCGGCGATGAGCTCGAGATAATCCTCGAGGCAGCGCGTCGGCGGCATGAAGACGTACAGCACCCCCTCGCGCTCTTCGGCGCACATCGAGGTTCGGACCGTCTCTTCGGGCGCAGCCGCCGCAGCCGC
>JBEKHK010000024.1:0-58280 GCA_050012315.1 Steroidobacteraceae bacterium
GGTGCGCGCGCTCCAGGCGCTCGAGCGCTTGGAGCGCTTCCGGGATGCGCTGCAGATAGCGCAAGCTCACCGCGATCATGTACAAAACGTCGCGGTTGTCGGGTACTTCGGCGGCTAGAGCTTGCGCCGCCTCCAGGCCCTGCGCGAACTCGTCGCGTTCCAACAGCGCGCGCACCCGCTTGACTTCCGTCTCGATCGGGGACGGAGGAGGGCTGATGATCGCTGGTTGCATTTCCCTCCGGGCGGCCTCGCGGGGTTTAACCTGCCACAAAAAAGCGGGCATTGCTGCCCGCTTCAGATTCTAACTTAACCGGCGGGATGAGGCTCCCGCTTATTGTTCTTACCCTAGCGGCTGCTCTCTTAGAATTTGTAGCCGAACTGCACACCGGCAATTCGCGGACGGAGCGGCGTTTCCGTGAGAATGAACTGGGCGGAGTTCGTGTAGGTGCTGGCATCCCGGTTGGTGAGATTTTGCACCAAGAACTGCACGTTCCAAGCATCCTTGGCGACGCCGACCGATGCATCGGCCGTGGCCCACCCGCCCATCTCATAGTTGTCGACCGTGCCGACGGTCGAGAACGAGCGGCCGTAGTACTGGCCGCCGATCTGGCTGAATGCTTTGTACTCGCCCAGCGGGAACTCGTACCGCAGGCGCAGATTCGCCTGGATCTCGGGCGACTCGCCCAAGGGGCTGCCTTGCATGCCGAACACGTTTGGAATCGGCGCTCCATTCGTCCCGAGCACGGGTTTGCCGAAGTTCACGCTGGCCGGATTGTTGTTGATGACCGACGGCGAGTTCGCCTGGAAGCTCCGGTTGTAGGAGGCCGAGGACTGGACGGTCAGGCCCTCGGTCACGCGCGCAACCAGCTGCAGCTCTCCGCCCCGCACCGTGTAGTTCGGTCCGTTGGTCACGAAGGTCAGGTTGCCGAATCCCTGCTGCGGATCGAAGAACTCGACGATGGTGTTCTTCCAGTTCTCCTCGTACAGCGCGCCGTTGACCTGCAAGCGATGATTCAGCCATTCGGTCTTGAAGCCGATCTCGTTGTTGATCAGGGTGTCGGGACGGTAGGTCGCCGGAGTGGCGTATTGGTAAGCATCGTTACCGTACGGCTGGGTGTACTTGATGCCGCGGTTGAAGCCGCCGGGCCGGAAGCCCTGCGACCAGGTGTAGTACACCAGCACGTCGTCGGTGACATGCCAGCTCAGGTTCGCGCGGCTCCGGAAGCCGTGATAGGTCGAGTTGTTGAAGCTCGCCGCGTTCAGGTTGGTTCCGTAGGGTGCCGTGTACGGGATTCCTGTGCCGCCCTGCTGCCGCTCAGCAGGCGTGTCATACGCTGGATTGGTGGTCGAGGTGCAGGGACCGAAATAGGTGGTCGCACTGTAGTTCTTGCAATAGAAACTGCCAACGTCGCCGCCGAGCTCGCTCTCGTCGAAGTGGTAATAGCGAGTGCCCGCGGTCACGATCAAGGTCTTCGGAATGATCTCGAAGTCCGCCGAGCCGAACAGCGCGCGCTGAAGGATGGTGCGCGTGGTGTCATCGAAGAAGCCGATGTTGTCGTTGCGCACGCCCGGAATGAACGCCGTCGAATTCGGCCAGGGCTGCACGTTGTTGAAGCAGTTGTCGTTGTAGGTCGCAGAGCACGTCGGAACGGTCTTGTAGGTCCAGCCCGTGTCGTCGTAAATCTTGAATTCCTCCCAATACAGGCCGCCGATCCCGCGAAGCCGCCAATCGTCCGGTGTGCTGAAGCGCAGTTCGTGGCTCTGGTGGGTGTTCTTCTCGGTCTCCTGCCAGGACGCGGCGGGGGAGAAGCACTGACCGCTGCCGGCCGTTTTCGATCCGACCTTGGAATAGCCGCTGCACTGGTAGTAGTAGCCGTACACGCCGCGGGAGTAGTTGGTGTAGTCCTGCTGCTGCTCGATGTTGCGGACCAGATAGCCGCCCGCGTAGACCATCTTGATGTCGCCGATGTGCCCGTTGACGGTGAGCGAGGTGTTCTCGAACTTGTCCTTGTCGTAGGACGGGGTGAACAGCGTCACCGAGAGCGGCGGCAGCTTCTGCACGCCGATGGGCTCTGCGCCCGTGGCCGGCGAGGTAAAGGTCAGGCCTTCCGGACCGTAGGGCTGATCGTAGAACACACCTTGCGCATTCATGTTCTGGTAGCTCTGCGTGAGCAGCGCGTTCCAGCCGTCGTTGATCTTGTACAAGGCGGAGAATCGCGCGCCCGTGTAAGTCACGGGGTTGATGGCGTTGCCGACCAGGTTGTTGTTGTTGATCGATTCCGAGTCGGTGGGCAGCGCGACGTCGTGCAGCGCGAACCCTTCATCCGTTTGCTGGCGCGTGAAGGTCGCGGGTACGTTGTTGATGTAGCCGCCGCGGCTGTCGTTGTAGATCACGCCGCGAATCGCCAGCGTGTCGGGAATCAGCGGCAGGTTCAGCACCGCATTCACGTTGCTGTTCGGATCGCCGCCCGCGGTGTAGCTGTAGCCCGCGTTGACGCTGCCCTCAGTGGTGTCGAGCTTCGGCTTGTTGGTGATGTAACGCAGCACGCCGGCCTCGGCGCCGGAGCCGAACAGAGTTCCCTGCGGGCCTTCGAGCACCTCGATGCGCTCCATGTCCGCCGCGTACACGTCGAGGTTGCGGCCCGGCAAGGCGCCGGATTGCTCGTCGAGATAAACCGAGACGTTGGGAATGGGGCCGGTGGTGCCCGTGCCTTGCTGTCCGGTGACACCGACCGACAGGCCGCGCATGAAGATGCTGCTCTGGCCCGGCCCTAAGTTGGCGGAGGTCACGTTGGGCGTGTATTTCTGCAAGTCATCGAAGGTTTGGACGTTGAGCTGTTTCAGCGTTTCGCCGGTGAGCGCCTGGATCGTGATGGGCACGTCCTGCGCGTTTTCCACGCGACGCTGCGCGGTCACCGTGATTTCTTGGATCTCGTCCGAGGACGTGTCAGCGGCGGCGGTGTCGGTCCCGTTGGCGGTCGCGGCGTGCGCGAATCCCCCGGTGGTGCCGCTCAATATGGCGGCGATCGCGTAAGACAGCTTTGAATTCGAGTTCATGCGTCCCATCCCGTTTTATTTATTAACTAATCCGATGTCGCCGCGTCGCCCTTGCGCGGTCTTACCGATTTGTGACAGAGAATAGCATCGCGTTTCGGGAAAAAAACTAATATTTTTGTTGCTGGCAAGCATCGTCACATGCCAAATATCGATCCCGCCATGCAAAAATTCGATATGCCGGCGTATCGAATTGACTCAGGAATGCTCCGGACCGAGCCGCGCCGGGAACCCGGGTGCGCGCAACGGCGTGCCGGTGGCGTCCTCGAGAAGCTTCACGATCATCGATGACCATGCTGCGCCGCCATAGCGTGCGCGGCCCTCGATGAAGATTTGCTCCATCACACCCGCGAGCCGCAGAGGCACCCCGAATCGGCGCCCGAACTCGATCGCGAAGCCCGCGTCTTTGCAGGCCAAATCCATCGTAAAACCAATGTCATAGCTGCCATTCAAAATGACCTGGCCCTCGGTCTCGTGGACGAAACTGTTGCCCGAGCTTGCGGCGATGGCATCGAACGCGGCCTTGAGGTCCACGCCGCCTTTGGCGCAGAGCATCAACGCTTCGCCGGCGGCGATCAGATGAATGAACGCGAGCATATTGGTCACCACCTTGGTGACGGCCGCTTGCTCGATGCCGCCCAGGTGGATGACCCGCCCACCCATGGCGCGCAGCGCCGCCTGATGCGTCTCGAAAATATGTTGCGTACCGCCAACTAACACGGTGATGTCGCCGGCCTCGGCGCGGTGTACCCCGCCCGTCACGGGACAGGCGAGAGTCGCGATGCCCGACGCCTCGGCGAGTTTCGCGAGGGCTTCGACCTCGGCGAAATCGTTGGTGCTCATTTCGATCCAGGTGGTGCCCGGGCGCATGACCGTCAGCGCCTCGCCCAGGACCGCCTTGGTGGCGGCGGGCGAGGGCAGGCAGGTGATCAGGCAATCGCATCCCGCCGCAAGCTCGCGGACCGACGGTGACCACAGAGCCCCGGCGGCGAGGACGAGATCGGCCGAACCGCGGTCGAGATCGTGCACCTCGAGCGCGAAGCCGCCGCGGGCGAGATTGACCGCCAAATGCTTGCCCAAATGACCAAGGCCGACAAAACCATATCGCATCGATGCTCCTAATTTTCAGCCCAGCGGACGGCCCGCCATCTCCAGGTGCAAGCCCTTTCCGGCAAAGGGATGTGCCAATGCCACCGCCTCATCGAGCTCGACGCCGAGCCCGGGGGTGGTCGGCGGGATGACGTAGCCGTCCTCCCAACGAATCGGATTCTTCAGGATCTTGGCGTGAAAGCCGCCCCATTGCTGGATGCTTTCGAGGATCAGGAAGTTGGGCGTGCAGGTCGCGATCTGAATGTTGGCCGCGCCGACCACGGGCCCGCAGTAAAGATGCGGCGCGATTTGCGCGTAATGCACTTCCGCGAGCGCCGCCACCTTCTTGGCCTCGAGAAGTCCTCCCACCCGCCCGAGATTCATCTGCAGGATGTTGGCGGCGCCGGTCGCGAGCACGCGGGCAAACTCGTACTTGGTGGTCAACCGCTCTCCGGTGGCGATGGGAATGCTGGTGGCGCGCGCGACTTTGGCCATTTCCTCGGGCATCTCCGGCGGCACGGGTTCCTCGAACCAGAGCGGATCGTATTTTTCCAGCTGCTTGGCGAGCCGCACGGCCCCGGAGGTGGTGAACTGTCCATGCGTGCCCAGAAGCAGATCCGCCTTGTTGCCGACCGCCTCGCGCACGCTGCGAACCAGGCGCACGGTGCGCTCGAGCTGTTCCTGCGTCGGCTGGCGTGGATCGAACACCGAATAGCCGCCGGTGGGATCGAATTTCAGGCCGGTGAATCCGAGCTTCACGTACTCGGCTGCACGCGAGGCGGAGCGGTCCGCATCATGATAAAAATCGTCCCCCTCGCCCTCGCCTGGATAAAGGTAGGTGTAGCTGCGCAACCGCTCATGCACTTTGCCGCCGAGCAGTTGGTAGACCGGCTGATCGACCGCCTTGCCGATGATGTCCCAGCAGGCCATTTCGAGCCCGCTCACCACGCTCATCAGCGAGAGGTCCGGCCGCAACGTGAAACCCGAGCCGTAGCTATCGCGCCACATGGCTTCGATGTGAAAGGGATCGCGGCCGGCGAATCGGCGCGCGAACACATCCTCGATCATCGCGGCGATGATCTTGGGGCCGAATGTCGCGGCGTACACCTCTCCCACGCCCTCGATACCGCAGGCGGTCTTGAGCTTCAGAAAGACGAAGTACAGGCCGCCGAAGCTCGGCGGCGGATTTCCGACCACGAATACCTTCACACTATCGAGTTTCATAACTCTCCACGATCATGTCCCCGCCAAGATGATGTCAGCCCCTTTTTGCGCGACCATGAGCGTCGGCGCGTTGGTGTTCGCCGACGTGACCGTCGGGAACACCGAGGCGTCGACGACCCGCAGTCTCTCCACGCCGTGCACGCGCAGCGCCGCATCGACCACCGACTCGCCGATGCCTCGCCCCATGCGGCAAGTGCCCACCGGGTGATAGACCGTGGCCGCGCGCGCACGAAAATCGGCCACGAGGTCCGCTTCGCCCATTCGCAAAAGATCGGGCGCGATCGGCTCGCGGATCAGGCCGGCGATGGCGCGGGTGCGCGCGATCGCCTGCATCAATCGCCCGCCGAACCTGGCGTCCTCCACATCCTGGTCGGTGGAGAGATAGTTCGGAGAGATGCGCGGCGCGTCCCGGAAGTCGCCGCTCGCCAGGTCGATGCGGCCCGTACTGGTCGGCCGCGTCGGCTGGAAACACAGATAGAAACCCGAGAATGCGTCCAATTTGATGCGTTTGCGCGTCGCATCGCCCGCCCCATAAGTGACCGGATTGAAGTACAGCTGCACGTCCGGGCGGGCGGCGCCGGGGCGGGCGCGAACGAATCCGCCGAATTGGTTGACGCTCAAGCTCAACGGGCCGCGCCGCGTGAGCAGGTATCTCGCTCCCGCGAGCGCCTGACCGAGCGGCGAACCGAGTTCGTCGTTCAACGTCGGGCGGGTGGCTTTGAAGGAATACACGACCGCCAAATGATCCTGCAGGTTCCCACCGACGGCCGGGTTATCGAGCACGGGCGCGATCCCGTGCGCGGCGAGCACGGCCCCCGGACCGATCCCCGAAAGCTGCAGGAGCTGGGGTGAATTCACGGCGCCGCCGCACACGATGACCTCGCGATCCGCGCGCGCGAAGGCAGTGACGCCGCCGCGAACGTACTCCACCCCGGTGATGCGGCGGCCCTCGCAGCGGAGCTTGCGGACCCACGCCCCGGTCTGAAGCTTCACCGTGCTGCGGCGAAGAGCGGGACGCAGGAACGCGTCCGCCGCAGACCAGCGGCGGCCGTCGCGGATCGACACCTGATAGCAACCGAAGCCCTCGGGCGCCGATCCGTTGAAGTCATCGGTGACCGGCAGCCCCAACTCCGCCGCCGCGGCGAGCCATTGCTCGCGCATGGGATGCAGGAAGGGAGTCACGTCCTTCACGTCGAGCGCACCGTCGGTACTCGCGCGCCCATCGGGGGATACCCGACGCTCGGTCCTCTCGAAATAGGGTCGCACCTCGTCCCAGCTCCAGCCCGTGTTGCCGAGCGCGCGCCAGTCGTCGAAGTCCGCGGGCATCCCGCGGCAATAGACCAGGGCGTTGATCGAGCTCGAGCCGCCGACCACGCGGCCGCGCGGCCAATACATGGAGCGGCCATCGAGGCCCGGACTCGCGGCGGTCTGGTATTTCCAGTTGACGGCCGGATCGGCGAAGGTGAAGCCGTAACCGATGGGCGCCTTGATCCAGAAGCGCGCATCCGAACCGCCGGCTTCGAGAACGAGCACGCGATGCCGGCCGCTCGCCGATAGGCGATCGGCCAGCACACAGCCCGCGGTCCCCGCGCCGACGATGACGTAGTCGAAGCTCTCCACTGTCGCGAAAGCTTAATCCTATCGAGCCCGGTTGCCATGCCATTTCGCGATCCGCCCATGTCATTTTTAGGCTGGAGGGGGGGCGGAGAAACGGCTCCGGCGGACGGTGCGCGGCCAATGCGTCGCGCCCCACATCACACCGTCGCATATCCGATGCGAACCCTGTATGGTGCGCAAGATCATACGACAGGCCGCATCATCGTGAGCAGCACCACCGTCGACCTCGCCGAGAGCCGCGCGCCCACCTCGCTGCTGCGATGGTACGTATTGATCCTCACGTGCTTCATCTACGCGATCAACATCGCGGATCGTTATGTCGTGTCGACGGTGCTCGAGCCCATCCGGCTCGAGCTTCACTTGAACGACAAAGGCGTCGCGTTCTTGACCGGCACGCCGCTCGCGCTCTTCTACGTGGCGTTCGGAATTCCGCTCTCCTGGATGGCGGACCGGATGAACCGGCGCAACATTCTGGCGATCTCGCTGATCGTCTGGTCGGCGTTCACGGTGCTCTGCGGCCGCTCCCGCAACTATCTCGAGTTCCTGCTGGGTCGGATCGGCGTCGGCATCGGCGAGGCGGGCGGAACGCCTCCCTCGACCGCCATCGTGTCGGATTATTTTCCGTGCGACCGGCGCCCGATGGCGATGACGGTGCTTGCGCTCGGCGCCCCGATCGGCGCATTTCTCGGCCTGAATTTCGCCGGCTGGGTCGCGAATGTCTATTCTTGGCGCATGGCGTTCATTGCGCTCGGCATCCCGGGCCTGGTCGTGGGGGTCATGGTTTATCTGACCGTCCGCGAGCCGGCGCGGGGCCGGCTCGACGGCATCCAGGACGAGATCAAGCCGACCTTGTGGCAATCGACGAAATTCCTGTGGAAACAGAAGGCGGCGTACCACGTGGTCATCGGCGGCGGCCTCTGCGCTCTGTGGGGATGGGGGCTGATTTTTTGGACGACGACGTTTTTGCGGCGTACCTACGATCTGAACGTCAGTCAGGCCGCGGACGTGACGGGCGACATTCATCTCGTGGGCGGCGTCGCCGCGAGCATATTCACCGCGTGGCTGCTCTCGAGGCCCTGGATGGCCGATCCTCGCCGAGTCGCGCTATTTCTCGCCGCGGGCATCGGGTTGGCGACCGTACCCTCCATCATCGCGTACTGGACGCACTCGCTCCTGGTCTGCAAGGTGATGTTCTGGCTGTTCATTCCGGCCATCTATTTCTACATCGGACCGTGCTTCGGCCTGCTGAACAATCTGTCGCCTTGCCATATGCGCAACATGTTCATCGCGATCTCGCTGCTGGTGGCCAACATTCTCAACCTCGTGGTCGCTCCTCAGGCCGTGGGCGCGCTGTCGGATTGGTTCGCCGGCAGCCATGCGGTCGACGCCGCCTCGCTCCGGCTGGCGCTGCTGTGCTTGGCCCCGACGGGCTTCTGGGCCGCCTATCACCTGTGGCTTGCCTCGCGCACCATCGTCGAGGATCAAAAGAGAGCGGTCGGCTATACCCGCTCTTGGTCGCCTTAGCGGAACGCCGAGCGATGGGAAAGTCTTCCATGGATCGCCGCTGGTTGCCGCTGAACGCGCTGCGCGCGTTCGAGGGCGTCGCTCAGCACTTGAGCTTCACGGCGGCGGCAAACGCGCTGCTGATTTCACAAAGCGCCTTGTCGCGGCACGTGATAGCTCTCGAGAAATTGATCGGTGTTCAGCTCTTCGAGCGCCGCCCGCACGCGCTGGTCTTGACCAAAGCGGGCCAGCATCTGCTCGCCGCAGTCACGAAATCCTTTGACCGCCTGGAATACGCGCTCGATGACATCCGCAACGACGGCACGAGTGTGCTGCGGACGCTGCGCGTACAGATGCCGCCCACCTTCGCGGCGCATCTCGCGGTGCCCATTCTGCGCGACTTTCGGCAGACGGCGCCGGATGTCGAGATCGATCTGGTGAGCCCCTACGGCGTCGGGGCGCCTTTGAGCGACGTGGACGTGGCGGTGGTCTATTCGAAGCCCATGGTCACGGATATGGTGCGCGATCTGCTGTGGCCGGTGCGATTGAGCGTGATCTGTCATCCGGCCATCGCCGAGAAGCACAAGGGCAGGAGCCTTGCGGGATTCATCGAAGCGAACGAGTTGATTCACGTGCGCCTGTCGGAACTGCCGCGGCACCACCTCTGGTCGCAATTCGCGCGCCAATCCGGCCTTCATGGCCTGAATGTCGAGCGCGGGCTGGTGTTCGATACGGCGCTGCTGGCGGTCCAGTACGCCTTGAGCGGCGAGGGAATCGCGCTCATCGACACCTACCTGTTCGGCGACTATATCCGCACGGGACGCCTCGTCGCACCCTTCGACAACCTGCTCGACGACGGGTACGGGTACTATTTGATCACCCACGCGGAGGGGCTCGCCGACACGGCGATCGCCTTGTTCCGTTCCTGGCTCATCGAGCGTTTCGGCAACGTCACGGGCACGGCGGCCTCCAATCTGCATCTGGCGGTATCCAACGAGTAATTCAATCAACATGAGTCCAGTAATTCGATGAAGAGTCATGCGCGAGTAGTAGTGATCGGCGGCGGAGTGGTCGGCGCGAGCGTCCTGTACCACCTCACCAAGGCAGGCTGGAAGGACGTGCTCCTGGTGGAGCGGGCGGAATTGACGTCAGGCTCGACCTGGCATGCCGCGGGCGGCATGCACACGGTGAACGGCGACCCCAACGTCGCGAAGCTGCAGCAATACACCATCAACCTGTACAAGGAGATCGAGCAGATCTCCGGTCAATCCTGCGGGGTGCACATCACCGGCGGCGTCATGCTCGCCGGTACCCGCGAGCGCCTCGATTGGTTGAAGATGGCCAAGGCGCGCGGCCGCTACCTCAACATGGAGCTCGAGATCATCTCGGTGGAGGAGGCCGCCAAGCTCTTCCCGCTGCTCGACAAGAAGCATTTCGTGGGGGCGCTCTACGATCCCATCGAGGGTCACGTGGATCCCTACGGCGTCACCCACGCGTACGCCAAATCCGCGCAGATCGGCGGTGCCGAGATCGTGCGCCAGAATCGGGTGATGGATCTCAAGCAACGCACCGACGGATCCTGGGACGTGGTCACCGAAAAAGGCACCGTGCGCGCCGAGCACGTGGTCAACGCCGGGGGATTGTGGGCGCGCGAAGTGGGGCGCATGGTCGGCATCGAGCTCCCCATTCTCGCGATGGAGCATCAGTATCTGATCACCGGCGACATGCCCGAGCTCGCCGGCAAGAAGGAACAGCTGCACGCCATCGATTTCGAGGGTGAGATCTATCTCAGGCAGGAACGCGGCGGCATGCTCATGGGAACCTACGAGCGGGCGGGTGTTCCGTGGTCGCCCGATACGACTCCGTGGGATTTCGGGCAGGATCTGCTTCCGAACGATCTCGAGCGCATCGCGCCGAGTCTCGCGGTCGGCTTCGAGCATTTCCCGGCGCTGGAGCCGGCGGGAATCCGCAAAGTGGTGAACGGCCCGTTTACTTTCGCCCCCGACGGCAATCCGCTGGTCGGCCCGGTGCGCGGGCTTCGCAACTTCTGGGTGGCCTGCGGCGTCATGGCCGGGTTCAGCCAGGGAGGCGGCGTGGGCCTGGCGCTGTCGCGTTGGATGGTGGACGGGGATCCGGGCGCGGACGTCTGGGGCATGGATGTGGCGCGCTACGGCGACTGGACCACGCTTGCCTATACCAACGCGAAGGTGCGCGAGAATTATTCGCGCCGTTTTCGCATTCGCTTCCCCAACGAGGAGCTGCACGCCGCGCGTCCGTTGCGGACCACGCCGATCTACGAGCGGCTGCAGACCGAGCACGCGGTATTCGGCGACTATTGCGCACTCGAACATCCGCTGTGGTTCGCTCCGAGTGCCGCGGAGGCGCACGACGAGGTGAGCTTCCGGCGCTCGAACTCCCACCCCCACGTCGCCAACGAATGCCTCGCGGTGCGCGATGCCGTGGGACTTCTGGAGATTTCCAATTACGGCAAGTTCGAGGTTCAAGGTCCCGGCGCCGCCGAGTGGCTCTCGCTCACGATGGCGAACCGCGTGCCGAACGTCGGACGCATCGCGCTCACGCCGATGCTCAACGAGCGCGGCAAGCTGATCGGGGACTTCACGGTGTGCCGCGCCTCGGAGGAGCGCTTCCTGCTGATCGGCACCTATGCGGCGGAGACCTACTACATGCGCTGGTTCGAGCGGCATCTGCCGCCGAGCGGCGTCTCGGTGCGCCCTTGCGCGATGGAATACACGGGTCTTGCCATTGCGGGCCCGCATGCGCGTGCATTGCTGCAAGCACTGGTGCGCGACGATCTGTCGAGCTCGGCGTTCCCGTTCATGTCGTTCCGGCGCATGGAAATCGGCATGGTGCCGGGCTACGTGGGCCGCGTGTCCTTCACCGGCGAGCAGGGGTTCGAGATCTGGGTCACCAGCGACTATCAGCGGGCGCTCTACGATCTCTTGGTCCGAGCCGGCCGCGACCACGGGCTCGCGCTCTTCGGCGGGCGCGCCTTGAACGCCATGCGCATCGAGAAGAGTTTCGGGACCTGGGCGCGCGAATATCGGCCGATCTACGGCCCTTTCGAAGCCGGGCTGGGGCGTTTCGTCGACTTCAAGAAAGACCGCTTCATCGGACGCACGGCGGCCGCGGAGGAGCGCGATGGCGGCGGGGCGCTCAAGCTATTATGCTTCGAGGTGGCCGCCGCCGATGCCGATGCCATCGGCGATGAACCGATATGGCACGAGGGCAAGACCGTGGGGTGGGTCACCTCAGGCGCGTACGGGCATCGGGTCGGTGCTTCGCTCGCCTTGGGCTACGTACCTGCCGCCCTGGCCGGCGCGGATTCTGGTTTCGAGATCGAAATCATCGGTGAGCGGCGCGCCGCGGTTCGATTGAGCGGGCCCGCGTACGATCCAAAGGGCGCGTTGATGCGCACCTGAGCGATGATGCGTCTTTAGTCTCTAGTCTGTAGGAGGGGAATGTGCTGGTTACATCGAGCGATAAAGCGGCGGGCTACAACGGCCTGACGGAGCTTACCCAAGGGTTGTCCGCTGAGGCCTATTTCGACCCGCGCCACTATGAGCGCGAGTTGCAGCGCATCTGGTATCGAAACTGGATCTACGTCGGCAGGTCGAGCGAGATCTCGGCCAAACGCGCCTTCCGAACCTTCGAAGTGGGCGATCAGAGGATATTGCTGGTGCGCGACGATCAGGGCGTGCTGCAGGGCTTCCACAACACCTGCCGTCACCGCGGCGCGCTGCTTTGCCGGGAAAATGAAGGGACTCTGCGGAGCGCGGCCATCGTCTGCCCGTATCACGCGTGGACGTACAACCTGGAAGGCGATCTGTTGCGGACCTCCTCGAAGGCTCATGTTCAAGGATTCGATGTCGCGGATTATCCGCTCTACAAGGTCAAGGTGCACGAATGGAGCGGCTTCGTCTTCGTGGCGTTGACGGATGACCCGCCGGCATTCGACCGGATATTCGACACGCCGGTGAACCGCCTCGACGCATGGCCGTTGAAGGACCTCGTGCTCGGCCATACGCTCACGAAGACGGTGAACAGCAACTGGAAGATCTTCTGGGAGAACTACAACGAGTGCCTGCATTGTCCGAGCGTGCATCCCAGGCTCTCGAATCTCGTGCCGATCTTCGGGCGCGGACTGCTCGAGGAACGGGACGATCCTCAATGGAACGTGCATCGAAGCGACTCCGATCCGAAGTACAAGGGCGGTCTTCGCGAGGGGGCGGCGACCTGGTCGAATGACGGCAGACTCACGGGCCGCGAATTCCCCGGGCTCTCCGAGGAGGATCGCAAGCTTGGGCATGTCTACATGACCGCTTTGCCGTCGATGTTCATCGTCGGCCACGTCGATTACGTGCGCGTGGTGAGACTGCGTCCGTTGGGCCCCGAGCAGACCGAGATGCGGGTCGAATACCTCTTTTCCGCGGAAACGCTGGCGAGTCCGGATTTCGACATGCGCAACGTGGTGGAATTCACCAATCTGGTGATGACCGAGGATGCCGACGTCTGCGAGTTGAACCAGCGGGGTCTGCGTGCGGCTCCGCACGTGCGCGGAGTCGTCATGCCCGAGGAATACGTCATTCGTCAGTTCCACGAGTGGGTTGCCGCCGAACTCACGCGTGTCTAAGCGGATCTGGCCGGCCGCGGCGGCCCTTGCCGCCGCGGCGCTTTTCACGAGTTGCGGCGGCCGCCCTGATCCGTCGGCCGCCGGCGGCGCGCCGGTCGATGGCAGCCGGGACCGGGTGCTCAACATCTACAATTGGGCCGACTACATCGGCTACCACACCATTGCCGAATTCGAACGGGCGACCCACATCAAGGTCGTCTATCAGACGTACGATTCCAATCAAACCTTGGAAGCGAGCCTCATGGTGGGGCACTCCGGTTACGACATCGTGAGCACCACCACGGGCTTCTACGGCCGCCAAATCCGGGCGGGCGCGTATCTGCCGCTCGACAAGGGGAAGCTCCCGAACTGGAAGAACATCGATCCCGCCGTGCTCGCGATCCAGGCGGGGGTCGATCCGGGCAATCGCTACGCCGTTCCGTACCTGCACGCCATGAATGGTTTCGTGTACAACGTGGACGCGATCAAGGCGCGCATGCCCGACGCGCCGGTGAACAGCCTCGCCATGCTGTTCGATCCCAAGGTAGTGTCGAAGTTCGCCGATTGCGGCGTCACCTTCCTCGACTCTCCCGATGACGTGATTCAGCTCGCGCTCGCCTATCTGCACAAGGATCCGAACTCTCAGTCCATCGAGGATCTCGAGGCGGCGGAGAAGGCGGTCATGGCGGTGCGTCCCTATATCCAGAACTTCGACTCGAATTCGTACTGGCACCTGCTCGCCTCGAAGGAGATCTGTCTCGCCATCGCCTGGTCGAGCGACTACTCGGTGGCGCAGGAGCGCGCCCGCGAGGACGGCACCGGCGCTCATCTGGCCTTCACGCTCCCCACGGAAGGCTCGAACATCACGTACAACGCGCTGCTGATTCCGGCCTCGGCGCCCCATCAGGAGGCGGCGCATGAATTCCTGAATTTCATACTCGAGCCCAAGGTCATCGCCGAGATCACCAACGACATTCACTACGGAAACGACAATCTGGCGGCGCGGCCCTACGTCGATAAAAAAATTCTGGATGACCCGGCCGTTTATCCTCCGCCCGCGCTGCGCGCGCGGCTGTATTTGCCGGCGGAGTTCGGCGCGGATTACGACCGGGCGCGCACCCGGGTCTGGACGCGCATCAAAACAGGGCAGTAAACCCGGGCGCACAGGCGCGCCGCTGAACGGGTGTTCAGGCGGCCGCCCGGTCCGCGCTGCGGCGCGAAAACTCTCATTTCATAGGGCTTTTTGGGTATTTTGCGACGTAGCTCAAGCTGTCGGCGCCCCTGGAAATGTTGGTTTGCGCCCCCACTTAAGGTGCCTCACCCGCGGCAGGCGGGAGTTCGGAAGGACACAGGAATCAGGAGATTCACATGCTGAGTATGATCGCCCGTTGGGGCCACAATTTGCTGCTCGCCGGCACCGGCCTATTGACCGTGGCTTTCTTTTATTTGGCCCGGTGAGGCCTCGGGCGGCGAATCCGGGGGCATCGGCGCGGCCTCGAGATCGGCGGCGCTGAGCCGCTTGGATTTCCATAGCACCCGGCCGTAGTAGCACACGTAGTAGCCGATCAACACGAAGAACAGCCCGGCCGTCAGCGGTGTTTTGACCATCGCGGCCGGCGCGTCGGGCGTCGAGTTCGCCGGCACCGGCAACCCGCCCGTCGAATACAGTTCGACCAACCGATACCCGATTCGACCGAGCACCAGCGCCGAGACGGCGATGCCGGTGTACGTGTGCGGAATATAGAAAAGACGCTCGCCCTCGCGCATGAACCTCGTGCGCGATGCGCCCCAGAACGCGAGCGCGGCGCCGGCGACTGCGCCCAGCGCCTCGGCCGCCGCATACTCGGCCCCGCGCAATGCCGCGGGCGCCAGCGTCAGCGCGAGCGCCAGTAAGATGACCATGCGCACGCTCATTCGGGTTGCGCGTACCGGCTGACGGCCGAAATTGCGCCGGAATCGCCGGTAGACCATCAGAACCACCAGCGCCGCGAACACCCAAGGCCAAATTCGTGAGTACGCCGGCGGCATCTGGCGGATACTACACCAGGGATGAGTCAATCCATCGCGCATAGAACGGGCGGTCCGGAGTTGACCCGCGGGGTGGGGACGTGGGCCGCGATTGCCGTCAACGTGACCAACATGATCGGGGCGGGCGTGTTCCTGAAGACGCGCGTCATGACTTGCAACGTCGGCGGCGCAAAAACCGTCATGCTGGTCTGGGTGGCGGCGGGACTTCTCTCGCTCGCCGGCACGTTTTGTTATTCCGAAATCGCGGCCCTGATGCCGGAGGCGGGCGGCGATTACGTGTATCTGCGCCGCGCGTTCGGCCGCCTCGTCGGATTTCTATTCGGCTGGATGGCGTTTACCGTATTCAGGTCCGGAGCGCAGGCCGCGTTGGCCGTGGGCCTCGCCATTTTCATGAACGTGTCTTTGGGGGGCGCGCTGGAGCAGTGGCATCTCGGCGGCGTTCTCGCGGGCGGGCACGACATCAACGGCTTGACCGTCGCCACCTTGAGCACCATCTGGCTGGTCACGGTACTCAACTGCACGACGGTCGCCACCGGAGGCCGCACGGCGCTGGTGGTGACCATCGCCAAGATCGGACTGGTTCTCGGCGTCGGAATCGGCGCCTTTTTGCTGGCCCCGGGTACGTTTGCGCATTTCCAGGGATCGGGACTTTCCGGGACCTGCGAGGGGGTGGCCGCGAGCGCGCGCGGCGGTGTCGCCGGCTTCGGCGCCGCGATGCTCGGCGCGCTGTGGGCGTACGACGGCTGGAACAACGTCGCTCCGCTGGCGGGCGAGATCCGGGATCCGCAAAGGAATCTGCCGCGTGCGTTCATCGGCGGGACGCTCCTGGTCGGCGGCATCTATCTGTTCGTGAACGCGGCGTATTACTACACGCTGACGCCGCTCGAGATCGCGAGCATCCCGACGAGTTCCTCGGTCGCCACCGAGGTGCTGAAGCGGTTCCTGGGGCCCGCGGCGGTTTCTCTCACCGCCGTGGCCATGATGATTTCCTCGTTCGGATCTTTGCATGCGAGCGTCCTCTCGAACTCTCGTATTCCCTTCGCCATGGCGCGCGAAGGCTTGTTCTTCCGTGGCCTCGCGAAGCTGTCGCCGCGATCCAATGTGCCCGTGCGAGCGCTCATCGCCCAAGGCGTGTGGGCAAGCATCCTCGCCGTGTCCGGCACCTACGATACGCTCACCGATTCGGTGGTCTTCGCATCCTGGTTGTTTTACGGCCTCGCCGCCGGATCGTTGTTCGTGTTCCGCCGAACGCTGCCGGACGCGCCGCGCGCTTATCGAGCGACGGGGTATCCGATGATCCCGCTCGCATTTCTCCTGGTGACCACGGCACTGCTCGTGAACACGTTCGTGGCGACGCCGCGCCAGGCGCTCCAAGGCGTCGCCATGCTGCTCGTCGGCCTGCCGTTCTATTGGTTCTGGTCGCGCCGAGCGCCACGGTAGGAGCCACCCTACAGATACTGTCGCAGCCGCCCGGCTTCCGGCGGCGCCCATCCGAGATAGGGTTGCGCACAGATTCGCAACTGCCTCGCGTTGGGAGAACAACATGTCCATAAGCACCATCCTCCTCATCCTCCTGGTCCTCTTGCTGATCGGTGCATTACCGACCTGGCCGTACAGCGGCGGCTGGGGTTACTACCCCTCGGGCGGACTGGGCTTGGTGGTCATCATCCTGCTCGTCTTGGTCGTCGCCGGACGCATCTAGCCGCGCGGATGCGCCACGCGTTCGCGAAATCGTTGATTGCCGCTCTGCTGCTATCGATGAGCATGAGCGCAGCGCCCGGCCGCGAATCCGAAGCCCGGCCGGCTCACGAGGCGGGTGCATACCCCACCCATTTCGACTTCGTCGTGCTGGCGAGTCTGGCGGATTCGGGCAACTGGGTGGGCCTGTCGACCTATCGATTCCGGCGGCGTACCGATTCGCGGTCCCCGAGCGATCGGCAATACTCAAGGACGCCGGGATTTCAGGGCGGCGGGCTCGCCGGGTTCAACGGCAGGTCCACCGATCGACGCTCGTCCCAGATCACGTAGATCCCGGTGGCGATCACGATGGCGGCGCCGAGCAGCAAGCTCGAGGAGGGCGTCGCCGACCAGAAGATCCAGTCGATCGCGAAAGCCCAGAGAATGGAGGTGTATTCGAACGGCGCCACCACGGCCGGAGGCGCCCGCCGAAACGCATCCGTGATCCAGAATTGTCCAAGCGCGCCGGCCAAACCGGTGCCCGCGAGCCAAGGCCAGTCGGCTGCGGGTATTGCCCGCCAGCTGCCGACCGACAGCAACCCTGCGCCGATCCCCACCAGCATCAGATTCCAGAACACCGTCGACATGATCGAGTTGCCGCGCCCCAGCGACCGGACCGTCAAGGCGCTCAGCGAGTAGCAGATCGTCGCGCCGGTGGCCGCGAGCGCCGCCTTCAGCGGCACCGGTCCCTTGCTCCACGGATGCAGGATGACGAGGACGCCCGAGAGTCCCACGACGATTGCGGCCCAGCGCCGCGCCGTGACCCGCTCGCCGTGCATGGGCACGGAGAGCGCGGTCATCAGCAAGGGTGCCGCCAGGAACAGGGAATACGTCTGTGCCAGCGTCATCTGGTTCACGGCGTAGACGAAGCTTGCGAGCATGCAGATGCCGAGCACGGAGCGGCCGGCGTGCAACAGCGGCTGGGTGGCGCGCAGCATCGCCCAGGAGCGCCGGTATCCGATGACCAACACCAGCCAGATCACCGATGACAGGCAGCGCATGCAGGAGACCTGCAACGGGCCGTAGTGAGAAGACAGCCGCTTCAGCGTCGCATCCATGATCGAGAAGGTGAACACGGCGGCCGCCATGGAGGCGATGCCGCGCAAGCGCTCGCGAGCCGATGAATGCAATGCCGCCGAGAGGGGAAGGGAGGACGTACTCATGGTCTCTTATGGCGCATTGTAGTCGATGCACTACTTTGCAACGCAGAGTATAGTTTCATATACTCTGCTGCATAAAATTATCACAAATTGGCCACACCCAATGAAGGGGATTCCGATGCGTTCATGCCGGCGATGGCTTTGATGAGATCTGCGATTCGTTCGACTCTACCGGTACTGGCGGCGGGCCTGACCTGTGCCTTCACCTTGTTCCCCTTCGCGGCGCACGCCGATTCATCGGTGGTCTCGGATACTCTCGAGGACGTGAAGCTCTATTTCACCGCGCCCATACGCTGGGACGGGGACGACTGGCTCGCATTCGCGGGCTCACTCGCCGCGATCGGTGTGGCGCACGAATTCGATGCGCGCGTGCGCGACCACTTCGCGACCGGTTCGAACGCAGTGCTGAACGGGGGCCAGGACAAGAACGCCGTCCGGGATGCGCTTCCGACGGTGGCCATCATCGGCGGCACCTTCCTCTCCGCCGCCTTCCTCGGCGATTCCGACGGCTATCGGGAAAGCTGGTCTCTGGTCGAGGCGGGAGCGTTGAGCACGGTCACGGGGGAGGCTCTCTCATATGCCGCCGGCCGGGAGCGCCCCGACGGAACCACCTCGCCGAATAGCTGGCGCGCGGGCGGGGATTCCTTCCCGTCGGTGCATGCAAGCGCCGCATTCGCCGTCGGGACGGTATTCGCCGAATCCGGCAATGACGAATATCGCTGGATTCGCCGCATCATCGGCTATGGCGTGGCCGGCGCCACCGCCTACATCCGGGTGAAAGAGAACGTGCACTGGACCTCCGACACCGTGGCGGGGGCCGCTCTGGGCATCGCCACCGCACGCTTCGTGCTGAATCGGCGCGAACACCCCGATGTCCGTACATCATTCGACATCGAGCCGACCAAGAACGGCTGGCAGGCCGGTTATTCCGTGCAATTTCGGTGAAGCGAGGCCGCATCGCGGCGGCGCCAGGCCGCTCGCCGCGATGCGGGAATCAGGTGAGCCCGATTCCCGGGCTCACCCCACCATCCTTAGAAATTCGCCGATAAGTTCAGCTGAACGCTGCGTCCCGGCAGTGTGAAGAACATCGGATTGCCGTTGACGTATCCGGGCGGGGTGGCGCCGGCCGAATAGCCATCGAGAAAGTAAATGGATTTCCGATCGGTGATATTTTCCATGGTCACGCCGACCTTGGCGTTCTTCAAGGCGCCCGTCCAAGGACCCAAGTAGTAATTCACCGCCGCATCCGCCGTGCCGTAGCCGCCGAGCGGGTAAGTATCCTCCGTATCGCCGTAGCGCCGGCCGACATATCGCTCGATCAGCGAACCTTGCCACGGTCCTCCGCGGTACAAGAGTCCAATGGCCGAGAGGCGATTGGGTGTCAAGGGAACCCAGCTATCGTCGGTGGTCAAGCGCGCGATGTTGTAGCTGGCATTCCCATAGAGGCTGAATCCCATGCCCAGCACATACGTCCCCTCCAATTCGACGCCCTTGTATTTCACCCCGCCCAGGTTTTGAAACTGCTTGACTTCTTCTCCTTCGTAAAGGACGTAGAAGGGCGCAATTTGATTGCTGTAATTGATGGTGTAGGCGTCCGCCGACACGGTTAAGCCGTCTCCCACCCAGGTGGTGCCGACCTGCACGTTCGTGGTTGCTTCGGGCTGCAAGGTGTTCTTGGCGGGATCATCGACGTACAGCACGTTCAAGTTCGGGGCCAGAAATCCCTTCGAGTACTGCGCGTACGCCGACCAGTTGTCCATGATCTTGTAGTGCAAGTCCGCCGACGGCAGATTGCGCGTCCAGGTCTGGCTGTAGTCCAGCGGCAGCTGCGTACCCTGGTTGACGGGCGCGACGATGACGCGTTGGAAGTTCACGTACTTGTCGCCCGCGGTCATGTCGAGTCCGGGAACGATGTGCCAGACGTACTGGGCGTATGCCTGCCGGGTGAACAGCTGGTTGTGCTGCAGGCGGTCGGTGTAGGCGGCCTGCGCCAACGCGCCCGCCGGCACCGTCATGTCCGGGTTGTAGGCCAAGTTATCGGTGAAATCGACCTCGTACAGCGCACGCAGATTGGTCTGATGATCGAACCACGCGCCGGCCTGTATTTCCCCGGGCCCCAAGTCGTGCGATACGCGGAAGATGTCGCCGATGGAGCGGTAATTGTTGATGAGCAGCTCTCCGGGCACGTTGTTTGCGCCGTTGACGGTGCCGTTCGGCACATCGCCCGCGCCGGTGACTCCGTTCGGCAGCACCCCGCCCACGTCCTCGCCGTTGTAGCCGTCGTGGAAATACCCGTAGGTATAGAGCTTGTTGTCGAAGGTGAAGCCGGACACCTTCGAAATGAGGCCGATATATTCGTAATCGGTCGAGATCACATCCAGGTTGTAGCCGTAATAGCCCTGGCTGTCCGGGTTGGTGTTGTAGGCATAGTTCGCGCCGAACGCCGCAAGCTGCGCCGGGGTCGCGCCCACCGGCGGGTTCTGCCGGAGCTTGTTCAAATTGGAGGCCACGGTGATTTCGGTCGAGTCGTTGACCGGCTGGATCAGTTTGAAAAAGGCGTTGCTGCGCTCCAGGTTGGCGTTCGTGAGATAGCCGTCCGAGGACATGGTCTTGAGGCTCAGATAGGCGCGCGCGCCGCCCCATTGATCGACGTCGCCGGTATCGTAGCGCACCCCGTAGACCTGGGTGTTGAAGCTGCCGTAGCTGGCAATCGTCGAGAAGCCCATGGTGTGCTTCGGATCGTCCGACTGCACGTAGACCGTGCCGCCGAACGTGGCATCGCCCAGGGTGCCGGCGTTTCCGGGTCCGCGGTCGACGATGACGTTGCCCACATCCCAGGCCATGAAATAGCTGGTGGAATGATGGGTGAAGTCGTTGGAGTCGCCCCAGGGAATGCCGTCGAAGGTGACGTTGAACTGGCCATCCTGGAAGCCGCGGATCGACGTTCCGAGGTTCTCCATCAAGCCCGGGCCGTTCGGATCCACCGTCCAGACGCTGGGTGTGAGTTTGATGATGTCCGTGTAGTTCACCGTCGGTGCGTCATTCGCCTGGATGAAATCGCGGCCGACGATCGATTGCGGCTGGGTTGCGATGAGCGAGCCTTGCGAGGGTGCCATCTGGGGCCCCTTCAGCTTTTCGGCCGTCACCAGCACGGGATCGAGACTGCTCAAGTTGTGGGATTGGGTGCTCTGATTACCCGCGTTACCCGCGTCCGCATCCGCGCTCGGATCCGCCATGGCGGATTGAAAGGCGAGCGGCGACCCGCCCAAGAGCGCGAAGAAGACCAAATGGCGATTAAGACATCTCGTAGACATGAAACCCCTCTGCAACGTAAGTGCCTGAGCGGCGAGTCGACGAGGAAATTCCGTCGACTCGCCGCCGAGGCTTTTTTGGAAGCGCGGAGTTTCAATTCGAATTGTTACAATTCATGACACGCCGCAGCAGCGGGACGCAGGATTAATGTTATAAATTCGTAAAGTTCGTGGGCCGCCCGCCGATGCAGCATTATTCGTTTGAGCAGCGCTCGAGAATCGGCGGTGAGTGAATTGCGGTTGTCGCGCGGCGTTCCGGCATGGGCAATGGCGTGGGTATGTGGACTGATGGCGTCGATGCCGCGCCTCGGCAACGCGCAAGCGGGCCCTCCATTTCTGTCGAACGATCCGGGAACGCCAGGCAATGGCAATTGGGAGATCAACCTCGCCGCCGCGCAAACCATCGAGCGCGGCAGCGGTTCGTATCAAGTTCCCCAGGTCGATTTGAATTACGGCATCGGCGATCGTATTCAGCTCACGTATGAGGTCCCCTACATCGCCGAGACCGTCGACGGCCAGTCGAGCCATACCGGCTGGGGCAACGCTTACCCAGGCGTGAAGTGGCGCTTCATCGATCAGGGGGATGAGGGATGGCAGGTCTCGCTGTTTCCTCAGGCGGAGACGGGCTCGACGCTTTCGGCTCAGCAGCGGGGTATCGGCTCGCCCGGCCCGCGATTGCTGATGCCGGTGGAGGCGGCGACGAAGGTGGGCGCCGTGGATCTGGACATGGAGGCTGGCTATTACTTCCCGAAGCGCGGGCCGCGGGAGGAGATCTTCGGTCTGGTCGCCGGCCACACGTTCGCGGAGCGCTTCGATCTCGCCGCGGAACTCTACCGTGATCATCCCCTGGGCCCGCAATCGGACTCCACGACCACGCTCGATCTCGGCGGGCGCTACAAGTTGACGCGCGGTTTGATCGCGCTATTCATGGCCGGCCGCGGGGTGGGCGGCGACCCGCAATTCGTCGGCTACTTCGGCGTACAGATTTTGTTGAGCGACTATGGCCGCTCGCTGGGAACCTCGCCTTGAGTCGCCCGCGTCAGTTGCCGGCAGAGACCGCGAGGGCGGGGTCGCCGGCTTTGTTCTTCGCGGCGGAATCCTCGACGATTTGCTCGAGCACCGACAAATAGCGGACGTAACGGCGCTTTCCGTCGGCAGTGAGCCTGCACCAGGTCTGCGGCCTGTTGTCCTCGTAACTTTTCGAGATCGCAATCAGGTTTTCGGAAGCGAGCAATTGCAAATGGCGGCTCAGATTTCCGTCGGTGAGATTGCAGAGCCGCTTCAGATCGGAAAATCGCAGTCCCTTCGGGTGGGCGACCAGCGACGTCATCATGCTCAACCGCGCCCGCTCGTGAATGACCAGATCGAGGTTCGGATAGGCGTAACGCCCGTCGGATTTGCGACCTTTGTCTTTCCTCATTGGTCCATCCTCTGCGGCCTTACTCATCGGCATCGCCCGAACGACGGCGGATTTTCAAGATACATGCTACAAGCAATTGGCCCCCGCCGAAAGGTATGCCCATGGACCAGGGCGACAGCGGATCGCTTTGGCCCAGGGCGAGGCAGGCGAGGCCGCATCCCAAATACCATATGCCGACGACGAACACGGTCTTCGGCAGGATACGTGCGGTCGAAAACACGCCGAGGCTGAAGAGCATTTGCCAAAGTCCCGGTAGCATCCATAGGGAAGCCGGTGACCAGCGTGCCAAGGCGAAGGTAATGAGGATCCCGGCGGTTACCGCCGGGAGAAATTGCTCGATGGCCGATTGCAGCATCTCCAAGGCCATTCCCTCATGCAGGCGGCGGGAGCGCACGACGGCCTCGGCGCCGATGAGGGCAACCGCCACAGCGGCGGTGGCGCACCAAATGGCGATGAATTCGAGCGCTCCGCCGTGCGAAGGCGTGGGCAGTTCCGACTGCAGCGCCGCGATGCCCAGCGCGAAAACGCCGGTGGCCGCCAGGGTCAGGGGGCCGTATCCTTTGAACTGCGTGGTCCGCGCGATGTGCTCGCGGACGAAGTTGATATCGAGCAGCGCCCGGTCCAATTCGCGCATGATCTCACCCCCAAGGCTTTTCGGTCGGAAGCATGACGCTAGCATGCCCAGCGGCACGCCGGTTGTGCAATTTATTAATTTCATGCCCCCCCGGGTTGTGGGGAATGGGGGCAGGAGCTACGCTTATATGCTCTATGCGGCAAAGTGAGTCGAGGCTCGTCGGCGCATGAATCTGTTATTGGTGGAGGACGACGGGGAACTGGCTGAATCGCTGATTTCGCGCTTTCGGGAGGTGGGTTACCAGACCGAGCATGTCGGCGACGGGCGGCTCGCGCTGGCCGCTGCGCTGGAGCGCGATTTCGGCGTGCTGGTCATCGACCGCATGCTCCCCGGAATGGACGGGCTGTCTTTGATGAAGGAGCTGCGCCGCCGGTCGAAGATGACACCCGCGATCTATTTGACCACCATGGCGGGGATCGACGATCGGGTCCAGGGGCTCGAAGCCGGCGGCGACGACTATCTGGTCAAGCCATTCGAGTTCGTGGAGCTGCTCGCACGGGTGCGGGCGATCACCCGCCGGAGCGAAGCATCTCCTGTCTCGAAGCTCGTCGCGGGAACGCTCGAGATGGACCTCGTTCAGCGCTCGGTGCGCCGGGACGGTCAAGTTATCGAGCTCGTTCCGCAGGAGTTCAGGCTGCTCGAATATCTCATGCGCAATGTGAACCGCGCAGTGACTCGAAAGATGCTGTTGGAGAATGTCTGGGACATTCATTTTGACCCGCACACCAATGTGGTCGAAAGCCACATCAGCCGGCTGCGGGCCCACCTGAACGAACATTTCGCCGTCGATCCGATCCAGACCGTCCGCGGCGTGGGATATCGCTTGCTTGCCGAACATTAAACGGGTGAGTTCGAGCGCGCTTCGGCTCGCGGCATTCTTCACCGTGCTGTTTCTCGCCTTGACCGGCGCCCTGATCCTGACCGTCATGTGGATCGTGGGGAGCACCCAGCGCGGGGCCCTGCAGGCCGCCAACGATGCCGACATCGCCATGATCGCCAACGGGTATCGGGAGGAGGGTATCTCCGAAGCAATCGAGGTCGTGCGGCAGAGATTGACCGCACCGCCCAGTTCCGGGGTCCGTCCGAGCAATTCCTATCTGCTCATCCAGGATGCCGACGGCCGAAGGCTCGCCGGCAACATGGCTCCGATGGCCCCCAAGGTGGGAGTCTTCGACCTCAAGGTCGCGGGCGCCGCCGCGGGACTCGTGGGTCCCCCGACCGGCGCCGGCGGCGCAGCCTTCGACGTGAGAGGCCGAGGCACGCTGCTCGGCTCGGATTGGTACGTCTTTGCGGGCCGCGATTGGCGCATCGTCTCGAATACGCGCGCACGCATTCTCGATGCATTCGCATGGGTCGCGGCCGGCGCGGCGATCATCGCAGCGATCGCGGGATGGTTCCTCGGATCCAAGTTCATGCAGCGGGTCGACGACATTGCCAGGACCTGCGAGAGCATCATCGGAGGAAATCTGTCGGGGCGAATCGCGCTTCGCGGCCGTGCCGACGAATGGGACCGTCTTGCCCGCGCGATCAACGACATGCTGAACCGCATTGCGAATCTGCTGGAAAATCTGCAGCAGGTCTCCAGCGATGTGGCGCACGACCTGAGGTCGCCCTTGACGCGCCTGCGCAATCGTTTGGAGGCCGCGCATAGCGGCTCGACCACTGCGGCGGATTATGCCGGTGCGGTGTCGCGCGCGCTCGAGGATACGGATCAATTGCTGGCGATGTTCGCCGCGCTGCTGCGGATCTCCCAGATCGAAGCGGGCACACGGGTGGGCGCCTTCGCGGACGTGTCGCTGTCCGATGTGGTGCAGAGGCTGTTCGAGATGTACCGCCCCGTGGCGGAGGATTATCAGCACGATCTCGAAAGCGACATTCGGCGGGACATTCATGTCCGAGGGGATGCGGAGCTGCTGATGCAGATGTTCAGCAATCTAATCGAAAATGCCATCCGCCATACGCCGAGCCGCTCGACGATTCGCATCGGGGTCGACCACATCGGGGGTCAAGCCGTGGTGTCGGTCCGCGACAACGGGGAGGGAATCCCGCGAGAGGAGTACGACAAGGTGACTCGGCGGTTCTACCGGCTCTCTACCAGCCGATCGACCCCCGGGCACGGCATGGGGCTCGCCTTGGTCGCGGCAATCGCCGACCTCCATCAGGCGATTCTCGTCTTCGGCGACGCCGCCCCGGGGCTCGCGGTCAGCGTTAAATTTCCGCGCGGCTGATCATCGATTCCCGGCGGGCGGGGCACCGACGTTGTCCGATGGCTGCTCGACCAGCATTCGCACCGAGCCGGGGCGAATGCCGTAGCGTTTGTGAGGATCCGTGGCGGCCGGATTCTTCTCGAACCGCTCCCCCGCCACCAGGAAAACCGTTCCCGTATCCGGATCGATGGTCATGGTGCGGGCGGTGATCTGGGTGGACACATCCGGCATCGGCACATATCGATCCGGACTCGTCTCTCGAATCACCGACAGCGTTCCCGCTCCATTCGAGCTCAGCACCCAGCGGCGCTTGGGATCGAAGCCGAGCGCATCGCTCCCGCTGCCGATCGGCAGCTGAGCGACCACGTGCCCGTCGTGCGTATCGAGCACCATTAGCCGCTGATTGACGCAGCCGGAAAAAAGCCGTCCGGCGCTCGCATCGAGCGCGATTCCGTGCGGGCGCTCGCAGCCGGGGAGCGGCCAGGTGGCGTCCACCTTGAGTGAGCGCGTATCGATTCGCTGCACCTCGCCCCGATCCACGATATTCACGTACAGCTTTCCGGCGCCGTCCGCGGCCGCGAACTCCGGCTTGCCGCCGAGCTCGATGCGTGCGGCGACCGTGTCCGAGCGCGTGTCGACCGCCGTTACCAATTTGGGATCGCCATGCATCACGAATACGCGCTCAGTGTAGGGATCGTAGACCACGCCGTCCGTGTCTTCGTCCGCGGGAATCTGCTTGAGAACATGTAATGATTCGGGATCGAATACGACGATGACATGAGCCTCGGAACTCCCGGCATAGCCTTTGTGCAGGTCCGCCGCGATGGCGATCCCGTTCGCTCCCGCGACCGGGATCTGGCCGGCGATGGTCGATCGGTCGGCATCCACGACCGTCACGGTCGCTTGATGTGCGGCGAATACCCGGTGCGATGACGCATCCCAGGTCAGGTAGTCCCACCGGTCGGGTGCCCCGAGCGGGATGCTTTGAGCCGTCCGATAGAGGGGCGCGGCGGTTGCAGCCGCATCAGGAGGGGTGTCCGCGGCGAGGGCGCAAGATGCCTTCAGCAGGACGAGTCCGATGACAGCGACGGTTGACTTGTTGATCATGACTGAATGAGGGCAGTTGCGAAAACACCGACAGTGCCTGTATCCGAGGCAGTCGACCTGTACGAATTTTTAACGTGACGGAAAGGTTTCATATGGCCATGAGTATCGCACCTGCGCTGATGAGAACGGCGCCGATACCCACCTTGAGAGTGAGCGGCTCGCGCAGGAACAGTGTCGCCAGCAGCACGACGAAGACCACGCTCAGCTTGTCGATGGGCGCGACCCGCGAGGCGGGCCCGGCCTGCAGCGCCTTGAAGTAACAGAGCCACGACAGCCCCGTCGCGACCCCCGACAGGGTCAACATCCGCAGTGACCTCGGCGAGAGCGTCTCCCAAGCCCAGCTGCCGCGGATGGTCACGGCGAACGCGCAGAGGGCGAGGATCACGACCGTGCGCACGAAGGTGGCGAGATTGGAGTCGACATCCATCACGCCAATCTTGGCCAAAATCGCGGTCAGCGCCGCGAACAGCGCGGAGCCGAGCGCATAGATTCTCCAGTCGATCATGAGTGCTCTTCCTCCCAGGCTCGTTGGTGGCTGAAGCCCTATGATGCCCGGATTCCGGATCGGAAGGACATGCTGCTCGGGACCCCGCCGGAGCGGGTCATCGGGTTTCGCAATACCTTCCGAATGTGTGGCGGAGCCTTCCGAATGTGTGCGGCGATGTGTTCCGTACGGGCGCAGCCATTAGGCTGTAGAATCGGCCTTTAACCTCCACGAGTAGCGAGTATGCCGACGACCTTCACGCTCAATGGAAAGAACGCGACGCTCGATGCGGATCCGGATATGCCGCTCCTTTGGGCGGTGCGAGAAGTGGCGGGGCTGCCCGGCACGAAATTCGGCTGCGGCATCGCCATGTGCGGGGCATGCACCGTGCATCTCGACGGCCAAGCGATTCGCTCCTGCGTGACGCCGCTCGCTTCGGTGGCCAATCGGCATGTCACGACCATCGAGGGATTGCAAAGTCCGCCGGCCAAGGCGGTGCAAGCGGCCTGGATCAAACTGCAGGTGCCGCAGTGCGGCTATTGCCAGTCAGGCCAGATCATGTCGGCCACGGCGCTGCTGGCGAAGAATCCTGCGCCCACGGATGCCGACATCGACGCTGCGATGAGCGGCAACATTTGCCGTTGCGCGACGTATTCCCGAATCCGCGCCGCGATCCACGAAGCGGCTCAATCCCTGAAGGCATGACCATGGCTACTCGACCTTCGCACATTCGCCAGGATCGGCGCGCATTTCTCAAGAACGCGGGCGCCGCATCGGTGGCGCTCAGCATCGGATTCGAATGGACGCTGTCGCCGCGCCGCGCCCTCGCGGCCAGCGCCGCGCCGGCATCCGACAGTGCTCTCGTTCCCAACGCGTTCCTGCGGATCGGCACCGACGGCAGCGTGACCGTGATCGCCAAACACGTGGAATTGGGGCAAGGCGCCTATACGGGTATCGCGACCATCGTCGCCGAGGAACTCGATGCCGATTGGGAGCATATCCGGGTAGAGAGTGCGCCGGCCGATGCCAAGCGCTACGCCAACCTCGCGTTCGGCACGATGCAAGGCACCGGCGGCAGCTCCGCCATGGCAAACTCCTGGATGCAGCTTCGCGAGGCCGGCGCCAAGGCGCGCGCCGTGCTGGTGGCCGCGGCGGCCAAGGAGTGGCATGTTCCAGCGTCGGACCTCGTCGTGGACAAAGGGGTGGTTTTGCACCCGAACACCCATCGGCGCGCGACGTTCGGGTCTCTCGTCCCGGCGGCCCGCTCCTTGCCGATTCCCGACAAAGTAGTCCTCAAGGACCCCCGCGATTTCAAGCTCATCGGGCAAAAAGTGCCGAGGGTCGACGTGCCGGCCAAGTGCGACGGCACCGCACAGTTCACCTTGGACACCACATTCACCGGCATGCTGGTCGCCTTGCTGCGGCGTCCTCCGCGCTTCGGCGCGACCGTGCAAAGCTTCGACGGCACGGCCGCCGCCGCCGTGCCCGGCGTGGTCAAAATCGTGCAGGTACCGCGTGGCATCGCCGTGATCGCCAACAGCTTCTGGGCCGCCAAGCGCGGGCGGGACGCGCTGGTGGTCAGCTGGGATGAGACTCACGCCGAGAAGAGAGGCTCCGCCGAACTGATGGAGCAATATCGGGGCCTCGCCGATCAGCCGGCGCGCTCGGCCCGCAAGCAGGGAGACGCCGACGATGCGCTTCGGCGTGCCGCGCACAAGGTTTCCGCGAGTTACGAGTTTCCGTATCTGGCACATGCCCCGATGGAACCGCTCGATGCGGTGGTCAAGCTGTCGGCCGATAGCTGCGAGATCTGGGCGGGGGACCAGTTTCAGACGGTCGATCAAGCGAACGCCGCCCAGACTTGCGGCCTCAAGCCCGAGCAGGTGAGCATTCATACACTGTATGCGGGAGGCAGCTTCGGCCGGCGCGCCAATGCATGGTCGGACTTCATCGTGGAGGCGGTATCCATCGCCAAGGCGCACGGTGCCGATGGGACGCCGATCAAGCTCCAGTGGACGCGCGAGGACGACATCGGCGGCGGTCTCTACCGGCCGATGTTCTTCCACAAGCTCGAGGCCGGATTGAGCGAGCAAGGCGAACTCATCGGCTGGAAGCACGTCATCGTCGGCCAGTCCATCATGGCCGGCACTCCGTTCGCCGCGATGATGAAGGACGGCATCGATCCCACCTCCGTCGAGGGCGCCGCAAGTCTCGCCTACAAAATTCCCAACATTGCCGTGAATCTGTCAACCACCCAGGTGGGAATACCGGTCTTGTGGTGGCGGGTGGTCGGCTCCTCGCATACCACCTTTGCGGTCGAGAGTTTCATCGACGAGGTCGCGCACGCGGCGGGGCAGGATCCATTCGAGTTCCGCCGCAAGCTCCTCGGCGACGAGGAGCCGCGCATGAAGCGTGTATTGGAACTCGCGGCGGAGAAAGCCGGCTGGAGCGGCGCTCCTTTGCCCAAAGGGAAAGGCCGGGGAATCGCCGTAGCCGAAGCCTTCAAGACCTATGTCGCCCAAGTCGCCGAAGTGAGCGTCGACGACAACGGCCAGGTGAAAGTCGATCGCGTCGTGTGCGCCGTCGATTGCGGTACACCCATCAATCCGGACATCATCGCGGCGCAAATGGAGGGCGGCGTGGGATTCGGGCTGAGCGCAGCGTTGTATGGCGCCATTACACTCAAAGACGGTCACGTGGAACAGTCCAACTTCAACAGCTACCGGGTGCTTCGAATGAACGAAATGCCCAAGGTCGAAGTGCACATCGTGCCGTCCACCGAGGCGCCGACGGGAGTCGGGGAGCCGGGCGTCGCTCCGATCGGACCGGCGGTCGCGAACGCGGTATTCGCGGCCACCGGCAAGCGGGTGCACCAGTTCCCTTTCGTGAAGGGTTCCGCCTGACCGGCCTACTTGCGCCGAAACAGCCGCAATAATCCGATCGCGCCTCCGGGAAGCGCAAATAGCGGAGTGATGGGGACGGGAATGGCGGTAAGAAGACCCACGGCCAAGGCCTTGATGAGGGCCGAATCGTGGTCGTCGCCGTACCACGCTCGTTGCGCCTTGTACGCGATGAAGGTGAGCACGACCGCCGCACCGAGCTCCACTTCATAGAGCAACCCCGCGCTCACGATGGTCGCGCTGTTCGCCATGAGGTCGATCATCACGGTGAGCAGCGCCACCCTCGGGTCGAGGCCGAAAGTCGCCATGAAACCGCGAGCGGCGACCGGATGGCCGGTTGCGGTTCCCGACTGAGGCGTCGTCCGTTCAAGTCCGCGTCTTGGGAAGATCGCCACGCGTCTCTCCTGGTATCGCCCCTCGGGCACCCATCATACAATAACCCGTATGACCGCCCATCTCACACGCCGCGAGTTCTTGACGCTCGCCGCCGGCGCGGCGGCCGCGGAGCTGCCAGGCCACGCCCAGGTCGCGGATGCCTTCGCGCCAAGTTCTGCAGCGGACTCAACGGTGGGGCTGCCGCGCGCGGATCAGGCGCCGTTCGATACCGTGGTGGTTCTGATGATGGAGAACCGCTCGTTCGATCATGTTCTGGGCTGGCTGCCCGGGGCCAACGGCCGGCAACATGGTCTACGCTTTGCGGACGCTCGAGGAACGCTCCACGAGACGTATCCTCTCGCGCCGGAATGGCAGGGTTGCACCCTGAGCGACCCGGATCACACCTGGCAGGGGTCGGCGACGCAATTCGCCGAAGGCCGCTGCGATGGTTTTCTAAAAACCGCTCCGCTGGGTGACCGCTTCCCGATCGGCTACTACCGCAAGGAGGATCTGCCGATCCTGAGTGCGCTCGCCGCCGGGTACACGACGTTCGATAATTATTTCTGCTCCATGCAAGGTCCGACCTGGGAAAACCGGCTGTATCAATTGAGCGGCACCACGCAGGTGGACATGCCCGACGGCTTCCCCAAGACCGACGCCGAGCGTCCCTGCGTGATCTCGACCACGATTTTCGACCGGGCCAGGGATGCCGGTCTCAAAGCCGCTTATTACTACCATGGCGAACCGATGACCGGCTTGTTCAAGAGCAAGCGCTACGACGCTATCTCGCGTCGGATCGAGCGATTCTGGGAGGATGCGCGGGCGGGCACCCTCCCCAACGTGGTGTTCGTGGACCCCGATTACACGGATGCGGCCGAGGATAACGGTACGTCCAACGACTATCACCCCAAAGGCAGCGTGCTGGTCGCCGAGCAATTCGTCGCCAAAGTGCACGATGCGCTGAAAAGCAGCCCGCAATGGCATCGCATGGTGTTCGTGCTCAACTTCGACGAGCACGGTGGTTTTTTCGACCACGTTGCGCCGCCGCGATGCGAGGATGATACGGTCCAGCCGGGAAGCGGTCCGTTTCCGGACCTGAAGCGCCTCGGCTTTCGCGTTCCGGCGATCGCGATGGGCCCTTTCGCCCCGCGTAAGGTCGAGAAGGCAGGACCCTACGAGCATTGTTCCGTGCTCCGAATGATCGAATGGCGTTGGGGACTCGAGCCGATGAGACTGCGCGATCGCACGGCGAGGAATCTGGCGGCGGCCCTGGATTTCAACCGTCGGCGCGAGGCGGTGGCGCTGCCGGCGTTCACGGCGCCCGAAGCCAAGGTGTGCTGAGCTCTCGGGCGACGCAGCGGGCGCTTCAATCCGTGTGGAAGGTCGCGAACTCTTCGAGTGGGGCGCGTTCGGTACGCAGCCGGTTGATGGGCGCCGATTCGTCGCGATAGCCGATGGCAAGACCGCAAAACAGCATCTGCTCCGCAGGCAAGCCCAGGTATGCCGTCACGGTGCGATGCCACGATGCCCAGGACTCCTGCGGACAGGTGTGCAGGCCGCGCTCTCTCGCCAATAGCATGATGTTCTGCATGAACATGCCGACGTCCGCCCACTGATCCGCGCCCATGATGCGATCGATGACGAAAAACATCGCCGCCGGTGCGCCGAAGAACTCGTAGTTACGGGCGAATTGCGCGAGCCGCCGCGGCTTGTCCTCGCGTGCAATCGGGATCGTCGCATAGAGGTCCTCGCCGCATTTGAATCGCCGCGAGCGGTAGGGCTCCTTGAGGTTGGGCGGATAGATGTCGTATTCGGTGCCTTCCCCTTGCGGCTCGGCGGGAAGTTTCGAGCGGATCAGCGCCACGAACTCGCGCAGGCGCCGATCTGCCAGCACATGGACGTGCCAGGGCTGTAAATTGCCGCCGGACGGCGCGTGTTTGGCCGCTTCCAGGATCTCCCGGAGGGTATCCGGCGGCACCGGCTGGTCCAGAAAGGCACGGCAACTCATGCGGCTCAAGATTGCGTCGGTGACATTCATGTTGAAATAGTATCCTAGGGCCAAATGAACCGGATGCTCATCATCCTCGGATCGCTGGCGATACTCGCCGGATTGCTCTGGCCCTGGCTCGGAAGAATACCCTGGCTGCGGTTGCCGGGAGATATCGTGGTGGACAGGCCGGGTTTCAAATTCTTTTTTCCCATCACGACCACGTTGCTGGCCAGCGCAGTGCTGTCGATCATCGCGTGGCTCATGCGCAGATAGAGTTTATCGATCGTGGAGGACCCATCATGAAACGAATTCGTGTCCATGCCTTTGGCGGCCCCGAAGTGCTCGTGCTCGAAGATGCCGAGAACCCTCGACCCGGGCCCCAGGAAGTTTTGATCCGGGTCAAAGCGGCCGGGGTCAATCCTTATGAGACCTACGGCCGCGCGGGTGCCTACGGCGCGCGCAATCCGACGCTTCCGTACACCCCCGGCTCGGATGCCGCCGGGACGGTGGAGGCCCTGGGCGAGGGCGTTCGCGATCTGGCTGTCGGCGACCGCGTCTTCGCCATGGGCACGCTCACCGGCTCCTACGCGGAGCTCGCTCTGTGCGAGCGACTCCGTGTGCAAAAACTACCGAACCACGTCAACTTCGCGCAGGGCGCCGCACTGTTCGTTCCGTATGCGACCGCCTATCGTGCGCTCTTCCAGCTCGCACGGATCGCGCCGGCAGAAACCCTTCTGGTGCACGGCGCCAGCGGCGGTGTCGGGCTCGCGGCGCTGCAGTTCGCGCGCGCGGCGGGCCTGACGGTCATCGGCACCGCAGGCACGGACAAAGGACTCGAACTGATCGCCCAGCAGGGCGCGCATTACGCCGTGAATCATCACGGGCCGGACTATCAGGCGAAGATCGTCGAACTCACCCAGGGTCGCGGCGCCGATGCGATCCTCGAGGTGCTGGCGAACGTCAATCTCGGTCACGACTTGCGAATGCTGGCGAGCGGCGGCCGGGTCGTGGTGGTCGGCAGCCGGGGCGATGCGACCATCACGCCCCGCGATCTCATGTCGCGCGACGCCTCGATCATGGCGATGACGCTCTGGAACGTGCCGGTGGAGGGCCTTCGGAGGATCGGCTACGCCATCCGTGCCGGTCTGGAGAAGTCCTTTCTCAATCCGGTGGTCGGCTTGGAGTTGCCGCTGGCAGCCGCCGCCGAAGCACATCGGCGGATCGCCTCGCCGGGTGCGCTCGGCAAGATCGTACTGATCCCGTAAGCGCGGTCGAGACCGCCGGGTCAATGCACCGGCACCCCCGCGAGCAACTGCTCCAACTCCTCCGCGGTCAAGGTTCCGGCGTGCGGCCGTCCGTTCGCGAGGATTAGCGTCGGCGTGCCGTCGATGTGAAGCTTGTCGCCCAGCGCGATATTGCGGTCGAGGGGGTTGTCGCACTTCGCCGCAGCCGGGTCGATGCCCTTGAGCATCTTGTCGGTCCAAGCTTTCACGCGGTCCTTCGAACACCAGATGCCGAGGGCATGTTGATACGCGTGCGGATGGAGCGAGGTCAGCGGATAGAGGAACACATGGAAGGTCACGTTGTTGACCTTGGGGAGCTGTTCCTCGAGTTTGCGGCAGTAGGGACAATCCGGATCCTCGAACAGATAGACCTCGCGCTTGCCGTTGCCGTGAACCACGTTGAACGCGTCCGCAAGCGGCAGCTGCCTGACATCGATGCGCGTGACTTCCTCGAGGCGTTCGTCGGTCAAGTCGCGGTGTCCCTCCACGTCGAACAAGTGGCCGTTGAAGATGTGCTGGCCGGCCGTGTCGCTGTAGACGATGCGGTTTCCGTCCAACAGAACCTCGAGGATTCCCTCGACGCCGCTCGGCCGGATGCCGTCGATGGCGTATTCGGGAAATTGCTTGTGCAGCTTGGCGGCGAGCGCGGCGTACTGGGCCGGGATGGCGCCGGCCGGTGCGCCGGATGACGCCGCCGGCGAGGGTGCGGTGCCCGCCGAATCCGCAGCGGAGGCGGCGCCGCTACGCTGCGCCGCCAGGCCGAACGCCGCGACCGCCATCACGGCAACGGTGGCGGCAAGTTTTCGCATGCCGCGCGGGCGGCCGGCAAACAGGAGAAAGGCGGATCGATCGGTCATTCGATAACCCTAGTGTCGGTGGTTTTACTCGAGGAGGCACCTTCTAGCATGTTTCGGGTCCTCCCGTGAGGTGCGAGGGCCTCGAATGCCCGACGCCGTCGATACCTGTGGGGCCGTTTGGGCTTACTATTCCGTAGTCTGACGACTTGTCACCGGGAGGGCCACATCGTGAGTCTATTCGGGAAAGGCGATCTAAACCGCCAATTCATCGCGCGGCCGGACGAGGCAAAGGGAGACATCCTTTACAAGTGGCCGGATCTTACCATCCGCAAGCTCACCCAGGTCACCGTACAACCGGACGAGACGGCGCTCTTCATCAAGGAAGGCAAGGTCGCAGGCACCCTGCCGCAGGGACGGTCAACCCTCGACGGCGCGTTGATTCCGTTCCTCGGCGACATCGTCGACTGGGCGAGCGGCGGCAACATGTATCGGGCCGAGCTTTATTTCGTCGGCACGCGCGAGTTCGTCGATCTTCCGTTCGGTGGACCGATCGACAATATCGAGGATCCGGAGACCGGCCTGGCGGTCGGCCTCCGGGTGTTCGGTGAATACGCCCTCTCGGTGGTCGATCCCGCCACCTTGATCCTCTCCTTGGTAGGCACGCGACAGGTATCCAACGAGCTCGTGACCGACTGGACGCGCGAGCAGATCCTCAAGGCATTGCGCACGGGGGTCGTGCGCAAGTTGACGGCGGAGAAATGGCCGGTGCTCGGACTCGCGGGGCGCACGGCGGAGATCGAGTCCGCGCTTCTCACCGACGTGCAGGCGGCATTGACTCCTTACGGCGTCAGGATTACGCGCCTCGGAAACGTTACGATCAGCCTCTCACCCGAGGACGAGAAGACCCTCAAGGGATTGCGCAAAGACAGCGCCTACACACGGCTCGCGGGCGGCTTTCGAGAATACGGCGTCGGTGCCGCGTTGAAAGGAATCGGCGAGGGGGCGGCAGCGGGGGGCGGCAACGGAACGGCCGCGCTCGGAGTCGGCATGGGTCTCGGCGGGATCGTGGCCGGCGTGGGCATGGTTCCTCCCGGCGCACAGCCGGGATTCGGCGCCCCTCAGCCTGCACCTGGCGGCGGGGCACCCTCCGGTGCCGCCGGCGGCGCGGTCATTTGCCCGAACTGCCACGCGCCCAATCCGTCCGGTGCGAAGTTCTGCTCGAGCTGCGGGACCGGCATCTCCCCGCCCAAGGCGCTGCACTGTACCCAGTGCGGAACGGTCGCGGGGCCCGGGGCGAAGTTTTGCGGCAACTGCGGAGCCGCGCTCGCGCCATGAGGCGGAGTGCGCGCGCCGCCACGCTCGGGGCGGCCGGCGCCACACTGAGCGCCGCCGGCGCCGCGTTCGGGCGCGCCGGCGGCGGCGGCCACGCAGGCTCGTCCGGACACTCTTCGAGCGGCGCACACTCCTCGAGTCATTCCGGTTCGGGGGGCTCGGTCGACGGTCTCGTCGGACTTCTCGTGGTTGCTCTCATCGTGTACTTCTTCATCCGACGCTCTTCGCGCGGCTCACCCGTGGGCTCGATGGCGCCGACGCAACCGATGCAATCGGCCGCCATCCCGGCAGCGCTGGCTGTGCTCGGGACCGCGCTCGGGGGGCCGGTCGCGCGGCGCGGCAGCGGGACGTCGCTCGATGATGCAGCTGCGCTGGGGGTTCGCGCGGCCGCCGACGAGATCCGTGCCCGCGATCCGGGCTTCGAGCTCGAAGTCTTCTTGCAGCGCGCCGAGATGATCTTCTTTTTGGTGAAGCGCGGCATCCAGCAGAACGACGCAGCGGCCGTCAGGCCTTATGTCGGCGACCGTGTATTCGCCGCCGTCGCGGGCGGCATCGCGCAGGCCAAGAGCAGCCACCAGCACGCGCTTCTCGAGAGCCTGAATGTGCGCGCCGTGCATGTGGACAGCGCAACGTGCGACGAATCGGGTCAGCGCATCGTCATCCACTTCGATCTCGTCTATCGCGCACAGATGCGGAACGACTCGAACCAAGTGATCGCGGATGAGGGCAGCGATCAGCGTCACGGGGAGCGCTGGACTTTCGCGCGAAGCGCGACGGCGCGCACGGCCGACAATGGCGGCGTGGCGGCCTCGCGCTGCCCGGCGTGCGGAGCGGAGCTGCGCTTGAATCTCGACGGAACCTGCGCGCACTGCCGCGCGAGCGTCACGAACGGCTCGGTGGACTGGGTGGTCGTGGACGTGCAGGGGGCGCCCTTCATCGGGTATGCCGCCGGATCGTCTTTCGCGGTCGCCGCGGCCACCGTCGAGGAGGGTGCCGCGAATTTGCGGGGGACGGATCCGAGCTTCTCGATCGATGCCTTTCAGACGCGGGCGAAGACGGCATTCCTGGTGTTGCAGGACGCGTGGTGCAAGCAGAACCTCGACGCGGGTCGAGCCTTTTTGAGCCCGGGAGCCTACTTCACCTGGCGCGCCCAATTGGAGGCCTTGGCCGCCGACGGGCGCCGCAACGTGATGGAGAACGTCTCCGTAGAGCGCATTGACCCCGTGCAGATCGTGCATGGGCGGGTGTTCGACGATCTCACCGTGCGCGTCACCGCATCCGCCGCGGATTTCGAAGTGGACAAGGACAATCGGATCGTGTTCGGCGACCGCACTGTGCGATCGTTCACGGAGGACTGGACTTTTCAGCGCTCGGTCGGCGTTGCGACCACGAACAAGCCCGGCACCTTGGAGAACACCTGCCCGAGCTGCGGAGCGCCGATCGCGCTCAACCAGATCGGCGAGTGCCGCTATTGCCGTGCGGCGGTCACGAGCGGCAAGTTCGACTGGGTGGTCTCACGCATCGAACAGGATGAGGCGGGCGGCCAGGAAGGCGACGGTCCGGGCGGATTCGGGCGCGATGTCGCGCTGCAGGTCGGCGGCGCCATCGTCGGGGGCCTGTTGGCCAGCCTTTTGTCGGATCGAGGCTCGGATCACTCGGGCGATTGGAGCTGAGTCCGGCGGCGCCGGCGTGGCCGCCTAGTGGGGATTGCGCGACCCGGTCGCGCCGCGGATCGGCGGCGACGGCCGAGCGTGGTTATCGCGGCGTGCGAACTGCTCGCGCCGCGCACGCTCGCGCGCAAGGATGATTTGCTGGCCCGGATAGACATCGCCGGCTGCGCCCGCGTCGTCCTGATCGTTCGGGTAGGACGGTGGGTATGCGGCGCCGCCATATCCTGGCGGATACCTTCCGTAGGCGCCCTGCGCCGGCGCAACGGGTGCATCCATGACATTCAGATCGCTGAGTTGCCGGACCGAGGCACCGTCTCCGCAGCGCTTGTCGGAGAACACTTTTTGGCCGTTCACGATGCATTGCCAGACTTCGCCGCTCGGCAGCTCGGATGTGCTGCCGCCGGTCGAGGCGGAAGGTTCGGGCGGTGGCGGTGCCACCGCGGCCGCGGGGGCAGCGGCGGGCGCGGAGGTAGGAGCGGGCGCGGAGGTAGGAGCAGGTGACGCCGGCACGCTCACCGGGAGACTGGACGCGGTGCTGGGTGCATGCGGCGTACTCGGGGCGATCGCGACGCTCGAAGCGTGACCGCCAAATTGGAACGCCGCAGCAATGGCGCCGGTGGTGATCAGCGCGGCACCCAAGATCCACGGTAACAGATCCCTGTCCATGCCTTATTTTACGGCGGTGGGAAGAATTTGGAGTGAAGAATCGTGAACCCCGAACACGGGTCACAGCACCGACAGCTTATGGTACATCGCGGCCGCCACGCGCCGCCGCGCGGCGGCCGACCCCGCGCCCGGCGATGTGGCTGATTGAATTTCCCATCGATCAGTCCCTAGAATCCGTCGATCGGGCTATGTTGACCGTACGGTACGGTCATTTTTTTGGTGCTACGACGGCGCCACGCCGTAGCGTCAAGGGTGAACCGTACAGATGGTCAGAACAGCAGGTAAGGCAAACCGTCGCGTCGTTCGTGCCGCGCATGGATCCCGATGACGATTTCGTGAGCGGCTGCCGTTGAGCTTACAGGTCCTGGCGGTGGTGTTGTTCGGTGCGCTGCTGCACGCCAGTTGGAACATGCTCGTCAAGGCACGGCCCGACAAGCACGTCGCGGCGGCCGTCCTCTACGCGAGCTCCGGGTTTCTCGCGGCGGCGGCGCTGCCGTTCCTGCCCACCCCCAACGCCGCCAGCTGGCCGTACATGGCGGTATCCACCGTCCTCGAACTCCTCTACGGAGTCGTATTGGCCACGGCGTATCGGGTCGGCGACTTGAGTCACGCATACCCCTTGATGCGCGGGACCGCGCCGCTTCTGGTCGCCGCGGCGAGCGGTGCCTTGCTCGGCGAGCGGCTCTCCGGCCGCGTGTGGCTGGGGATCGCACTCTTGTCGTGCGCCCTGATTTCCTTGGTGTTCGAGGGCCGCTCGAGAAGGCAAGCGTCTTCCGCCACGGGGCTCGCATTGCTGAACGCCTTTCTGATCGCGGGATACACCATGGTCGATGGGGTCGGGGCGCGGTTGTCCGGGAACTCAGTCTCCTATGGTCTCTGGCTGTTCACGCTGATCGGCGTCCCCTGGTTCCTCTGGGCAGCCGTGGGTCAGCGGCACGATGGATGGGCGAAGCTCCGCTCGGGCATAGCGATCGGCATCGTGTGCGGCGCGTGCTCCCTGGCATCGTACCTCGTCGCCCTCTGGGCGATGACTCGGGCGCCCATCGCCACGGTGGCGGCAGTTCGGGAGACATCGATCGTTTTCGGCACGGTGCTGGGCGCGGTCGTGCTCCGCGAGCACGTGACCTGGATGCGGGCCTCGGCCGCGTGCGTGATCGCGGCGGCGGTGTGGATCATCCGCAGCCACTGACTGCGGATGATCCGCGTCCTACCGGACCGCTTGTCGGCCGTTAGCGGCGTTTCGCACGCCGCTGGCAGGCGAATGCCAGCACCACGCCGATGAAGGGCAGCACAACGACGACGTGCAGCCGGTGCACGATCAGCGTCCCGGCGAGAAGCGCGCCGAACAAGTACGAAAGCACCACGGAGCTTTGAAGCTTCACGTCCTTGAATGCGCCCGCGCCTCGCGTGCCGATCGAATCCGTGATGGTTGTCACCAGCTTGGTCAGGGTCGTGGTGAAAACGATGGTGGTCAGGCTGACTGCTTGACCGATGACCGCTTGTAGACCCATCGCCACCGCGAGCAGCGCGACCTGCAAGTGATACGACGGGACCTCTGCCGCGTGCGGAGCCCACCAGGCGTACATCGCGAAGAACAGCAGCAAGGCCATTTCGGTGACGAGCAGCAACGTGATCGCCTGAGACTGCGGGCGTCCCCTGCGTTGGAAAACGGCCAGTCCGCAGCCGAGGACGAAACCGCCGAGCGCCACCACCGAACCCACGGCCGGCTGATAGCGGCCCTGTGCAACGTAGTAGGCGAGCAGCGCGAAATTGCCCGTCATTGCGGACGCAAACACCCCGCCTAGCGTGGTGAAGCTGATGAGGTCCACCGCGCCTGCGGCGAATGCCGTCGGCAAGAGAATACAGTCGTGCGGGTTGATGCTGTATTTATCGGACACGCCGGGGCCAGTTTCGCACAAATGGGCCGCCTCATGGTCATGCCATCGCGATAGTGCGGAACGGTCCGTCAGCGTCTAGAATTCACGAGCACGAGCAATAATTTCTACAATGGCGCTTGAGGGGGGAACCTTGAAGACATCGCGACGAGTTCGATGCGGCGCTTCGCAGGCTTGGGCAGTGGGGCTGGTGTTGTGCTTCGGTGCGCGGCTCGATGCGCGGGCGGATCCGCCGGCTGCAGAGGGCGCCTCGGCCGGCAGCGCGTCGGCGAACGCGGAGAGCGACGAGCCGAAGAGCCTTCCGCAAGACGGCCTGTTTTCCTCGATCAAGCAAAACCTCAGAGAAGGCGACCAGGAAATCATTCGCGGGCATTTCGAGTTGGGCTCGCCCCCCAACGTCCATCGATATTATTGTTTGATGGATCCGAAGACTCGCCGGCGCGAGCCCAATGGCGTGGTCGGCGATCCCATCCCGCGGCCCGACGGCATGACGGGGATCAAGACCAGCGCGGTTTCCCTTTATCGTTGCGACAAAGCCGAGCAGCAAGGAATGCTGATCACGTCCGGATACATGGTGCCCGCGCGCTCCGGGGGATCGGCGGCAGCCGTGCCCGCGGCCTCCGCGCAGCCGGCAGCCGCCGCGGCGCAGACGCCCTCGGCGCCGGCACCATCCGCTCCGGTGGTTGCGCAAAGTCCGCCGGCGGTCCAGCCGGCGGCGGCGGCACCCGCCGCAATCAGCCGCTTCTCCTCTGGCATGATCGATATTTCGGGCGTCAAGCTCGGGATGTCGCCCGACGAGGTGAGAGCGGTACTCAAATCCAAGAATCTGCACGACCACAACGAGTGGAGCGAGAACCTGAGCTATCGCGAGGCCGCGACGGGCAGGACGCAACCGGTTGCGAACGGACGCTTCGTCAGCGTCATCGCCGCCTCGAACGCGGCCGCGGCGGCCGCCGAGGGGAATTACGAAACCAAGGGCGAATCGTTCGAGGTCATGTTCACGCCGGTGCCGGGGCACGAGCGCGCGATGGCCATCGTACACACCGTCGGCTACTCCCCGGCCGACGCCATCCATGAGACGGCGCTCGAGACGGGACTCATGGAGAAGTACGGCGGCCTGGCCACCGCCGGCGGCCTGCCTGCCTCGGCGACTTGGTGGTACCAATCGGGCGGCACCGTGACCGTCGGCGACAGTTGCGGCCGTCGCGGCGTGCTCGGCGGACTCGGATCTTTGCGGGTCGCGAGCGAACGCGAGAACATTTCGCTGAAGCAATCGGCGGATGACCTCCAATTCGAGGTTCAGCATTGCGGGATTGCGATTGTCACCGAGGATCACTACACGCCTAACGGCGGCGCGCTGCGCGACGAGCGCATGGTCACCCGCTATACGGTCACGGCTTATAGCCCGGCGCTCGCGTTCGACGGGGCCGCCCGAGCCGCGGAGATTTTGCGCGCGGCCGGACACGACCGGGGCACCGCGGTGAGCGCGCCCAGCCGGGACGCACGCGCTCCGGATCTTTGACAGTCGCGGCGCGCCGATGACCGATTGCCTCGAGGTGCCAAACCGGCAGGCCGGCTCATTGTAAATTCTACACGTGCAGCAGGTATGCGCAGTAGGCATGCGCCGTCACGATCACCTCGTCGGGGCTGGTAGGAGGACTTCGAAAGGGGCCTTAACGTAGGCGCATGGATCACGACAACGAGACCAAGACCGTGCTCATGCTGGAGCCCGATGTGTTGATACGCCTGGTGATCGCGGAACATCTGCGCGATTGCGGCTATCGGGTCATCGAAGGAGCGGCGGCGCAAGATGTTTGGACGCTGCTGGAGAGCGGCCGGCGAATCGATATCGTGCTTGCCGATGTGAAACTCGGCGGGGAAGTCGGCGGCTTTGCGCTCGCTCGCCGCATCCGACAGACACGTTCCGACATCGATGTTATCTTGACCTCGGGAATTGCCGACACTGCGCAGGAGTCCCATGACCTGTGCGAGGAAGGGCCGATCAAAAAGCCCTACCAACCCAAGGACATCGAGGCTCGAATCCGGATGCTGGTGGAGCGTCGACGCGCATCGAATAGACGTTGAGGATAGGCGGGATGGTGGAGCCTGTCGAAACTCCAGCTAGAGATCCAACAGACGGCAGGCCGGTCGTGCTCATCGTCGAGGATGAATTTTTGTTGCGGTGGCCCGCCTCGGAGTATCTGCGCGACTCCGGCTATCGAGTCATCGAGGCCTCGACCGTGAGCGAAGCGATCGTGGTTTTCTCCAGCCACACTCATATCGATCTGGTCTTCTCCGACATCAATCTGCAAGGAGAGCTCACCGGACATGCGCTGGCTCGATGGCTATCCAAGCATTATCCCGCGGTCCCGATGCTCCTCACCTCGGGAGACCGGGGCGCAGTACAGTCCGTTTCAACCGGGCCGACTCGTTGGTTCGTTCCCAAACCGTATTTGCTGACGGACATCGAGCAACGCATCAAGGACATCCTCTCGCACCATGTGTGACCGCCGCGCCGCGCACCGTCGACCTGTTCGAGCCTGGTTATTATTCCTGATCGGTGCATGCGCGCTCGCCGGCGCAGGCTTGCGTTCCTCCCACGCGGCGGCACCCGAGCGCTTGACCCGGGACGGACTGCTCGGCGTCTGGCGACTGGTGCGCATCGAGTATTCCGGTCCCCACGGATCGACTGTCGATCCGTTCTACCAAGCGGGCTCGAGCGGACTGCTGATCTACGATGTATCCGGGTGGATGAGCGTCGATATTGCGGCTCCGGGGCGGCGCGCCTTCGAGGTTCCCGGCCAACGACTCTCGCCGGACGCCGACGGGAACCTGGCCGCGATGAAGGCGGCGGCGTTCGACGGCTATTACGCGTACGACGGCACGTGGGAGTTCGACGCGGCAACCTCCGAACTGATTCACCACGTGGTCAGATCGCTCCTTCCCGCGGAAAACGGCGTGACCTACACGCAGAAAGTGTCGCTCGAAGGAGGTCGCCTGATCTTCTCGAATCGGAGCGGCGCGAACGGCGAGGAGACCCTGCGGCGCAAGATCTGGGAACGGGTCGAGCGCCGTTGATTCAATTGCCGGCCGATCGTCCGACGGCGTTGCGGAGGCGCTGCAGGTCGGCGCGGCGGCTCGCAATGTCCGTGCGGTCCGCGGCGATGCGCATATCGCGCAGTATCTCGAGCGAGCGCATCAGTACCGATAGCGGCGGGCCGCTCGCCGTGAGGCCCTCGAGGGCCTTCGCGTCGAGTGCGGCGGCCGGGCCCTCGATGAAGCGCTTCACCAGGCCGTCGTGATGCTGGGCGGCGGATGCGCCGAACAGGTCGCAGACCTCGAGGAACGCCGCGGTATTCGCCTGAAACCAATCGGTGGCCGCGTGCTCGTCCAGCAGTTGCAACAGCTCGTCCATCAAGCTCGTGCGGGTCATGCAATCGCGCAGCCGCGCCTGATCGGCGGGAATCATGAACATCATCTTGTCGACCAGCAACTGCGCGTAATAAGGATCGTTCGCGCGGCACAGCCCGAGCAGCAGATCGATTTCGTTGATGCCGGCGAAATCGCCCGCATTGGCGCCGCGATACTCTTGGCGTCCGACGCGATAGGGCTTGTAGTAGGGCCGCACCGAGTAGAAAAAGCGGCCAATGTCGAGCCTCTCCAGCAGCCGCCCGTTGAAGCGGATCACATCGCGCAGCGCGAGCTTCGCTTCCTCGAACATCACGTCCGCCACCGGACTCGACACACCGAGATGAACGATTCGGCCGAGCGCGTCCGCCGCGCGCTGCAGCGAAAGGATGCCGCGCGTGTTCTCGTCGATGAACAGAAATTCGTCCGGCAGCGACGTGAAACTCTTGCGCACGCCGGCCCGAGCCCGGTTGAGGGTCGCCAAGTGCGCCGTGGAAAATCTCGGCGCCATGCCCAAGGAGGCCCCGAGATGCATCGCCAGCGAGGAGGCCTCGGGAAACGGCGAGCGTTCCTCCCGGACCGGATTGGTGAGCTCATGCCGGCGCAGCGCCGCGAGATACATGCCGACGCTGCCGAGCACGCCGAACGCGCTGTCGAATCCGTCCCCCGTATTGCCTTCGGCCAGCAGCGCCGAGACGAACACCTTGCCCTCGTCGCGCAGCGCCGCCTTGATGGAGTCGCCGCATCCGATGACGTTCCCGCGATCCTCCTTGGCGAAGTAGAGCTCCTCGAGCGCGGTGTTCATCTCGACGAACGAGGTCCTTATCCATTGCTCGAAGGCTTCCGCCCGGCTCATGCCCGTTGCTCCAAGAAGTCGACGATCGCCGCGCCGAGCTCCGGTTTGGCCACGGCGCTCATATGATTGCCCGGCAGCTCCAGGTAGCGTCCGTGTTCGAACGCCTCCGCGAGCGCCGCCGCCGAGCCATTGTCCCGGTCCTCGGCGCCCGCGGCGACGAGCGTCGGTATCCGGATGCGGGCGATCATTTCCGCCGGCGTATCGACCGCCGTGTCGAGCACGGCCAGCAATGCGACCGGATCTCCCCCCACCGTCTTCAGGAAAGCTTCCGCCATCCATTCGGCGCTTCCGCGCGGGAAGCTTCCCGGATTGACCAGGATGCGGCGGAAAAACTCGCCGCGGCCCCGAGAGTCGAGGATGCCTTCCAATCCCATGCCGGCGACGACGGCGCGCCGCGGAGCGGCCCCCCGAGCCAGCATGCGCACGGTGGTGCGAGCGCCCAGGGAATAGCCGCCGAGGTCAAAATCGTCGAGTCCGAGGGTCTCGACCAGCGTGAGCGCGTCATCGGTCAGCACATCGGGCGGATAGGCGGCGGGATCATGGGGCTTGGCGCTGTCCCCATGGCCGCGCAGATCCGGCATGATCACCCGAAAGCCGCTCGCGGCGATCTTTTCCGCATGCCCGTAACGTACCCAATTCACGGTCGCGGTCGAGAAAAAGCCGTGGATGAGCACGACCGGGCGGCCGGCACCGAGTTCCCGGTAGGCGAGCCGGGCGCCGTCGCGGGCCTCGAAGAAGTGCGGCGAAAGTTCGGGGATGGATCGGCTCATGAGCACGGGCGCAGCAAGTCTGGGGTTGCTGGCAGGGTAGCAGAAACCCTATCCTGAAGTCGCCGAGCGGTGAGGACCGCTCTGACCGAAGTGGCCGCAAAGCTTATAAGACGAGAGCAATATGGAAAAGCTCGATTGGAACAAGGCGTTCGAGTTCACCTGGCGCATTCTCGTATTCATCGTCGCCATCGGCATCATCGTGGTGGTCTCGAGCAACTGGAACCGATGGGAGGGCGGGGCGGGATGGCAGCGTACCGATGACGCGTATCTGCAGGCCGATCTCACGCCGATAGCCTCCAAGGTGGCGGGCTACCTGCGGGAGCTGCCGATCCAAGATTATGAGCGCGTGCACAAAGACCAGGTGCTCGCGCAACTGGTCGACGATGACTATCGTGCGGCGGTCTCGCAGGCGCAGGCGAGCATCGCCTCGACCAGCGCACAATCCCAGGCACTGAAGGCGCAGCGCGAGCTGCAACTCGCCAACGTCCAGGCGGCGCGGGCCGTGGTCGCCTCCACGAGTGCGGCGGCCGAGCAAAATGTCCGCGACGTGGCCCGCGATCGGCGTCTGCTCGAGACGGGCTCGTCCTCGATCGAGGCGTCCGAAAAGCTCGAGACCATCCGCGCGCAGCTCACCGCGCAACTCGCCCAGAATCGCGCCCAGGCGCGCGCAGCGGAGCGTGAACTCGCGGTGCTCTCCGCGCAAATCGAGCAAAGCGAGGCCGCGATCGCGGCCGCCGAGGCGGCGCTCGTCGTCGCCCAGCTCAACTTGAGCTACACGACCATTACGGCGACCCAGGATGGAGTCATCGGGGTGCGCCAGGTCAAACCGGGGCAGCTGGTCGGCGTCGGCACCCAGATCACCACGCTCACGCCGCTGCCGAACGTCTGGGTGATCGCGAACTACAAGGAGACGCAGCTCACGCACATGGCGGTGGGACAAAAGGCGGAGATTACCGTGGATACGTTCCCGGGCCACAAGCTGCGCGGTCACGTGCTGGCCTTCGCGCCCGCATCCGGCGCGGAATTCGCGCTGCTGCCGCCCGACAACGCGACCGGCAACTTCACCAAGATCGTGCAGCGCATCGCCGTGAAGATCGTCATCGACGACGCGGACGGCCTCGCGGACCGGCTGGTGCCGGGTATGTCGGTCGAGGCTCATGTGGACGCGCGCAGGGAGCGGCATCGATGAGCACCACCGCATCGGCCGCCGCATCAGCGCCGGGACCCGCATCGGCGGCGCCGACCCGCATTCCCTGGTTGGGCCTCTTGGGCGTGCTCATGGGCACGTTCATCTCGACCCTGATCGGGCGGTTATCGACGTTCGGTCTCGCCGACATCCGCGGCGGGCTGGGGGCGGGCTTCGATGAAGGCGCGTGGATCACCACCGCGCAGACGGTCGCGCAGATGTTCATCACGCTGCCCGCGATCTGGATGGGAAACGCCTACGGACCGCGGCGGGTCCTGATCGGCGCGTCCATCGCCTTCGCGGTGATCTCGTTGCTGACGCCGCTGTCGGCGACGCTGCCGATGCTGCTGGTCATGCAATTTCTCTCGGGGCTGGCCTCGGGGTTCTTCATCCCGCTGACGCTCGGGTTCGTCATACTGAATACGCCGCCCAGGTTTTGGGCCTTCGGCATCGCGGTTTATGCGTTGAACCTCGAGCTGTCTTTGAATATTTCCGCTTCGCTCGAGGGCTGGTATAGCGAGCACGCCTCCTGGCATTGGATCTTCTGGCAGAACGTTCCGCTCGCCCTCATCATGTCGCTGTGCCTGCACCGGGGCATTCCCCGCAAGCCGACCACGCCGCTGCCCTTGGACCTGTTTGGCCTGCTGACGGGACCCGCCGGACTTGCATGCATCTATGCCGCGCTCGATCAAGGCAATCGGCTCGACTGGCTCAACTCGGGCCTGGTGTGGGGACTGATGCTGGCGGGCGTGTTTCTCCTCGCCGTCTTCTTCATCCATGAACTGATCACGCCGCGACCCTTGCTCAATCTCAAAGTGGTCTTCGGGCCGCCCATGCCGAGCCAGCTGCTCCTGATAGGCTTCTTGCGCCTCACCATTCTCGCGACCTCGTACCTGATCCCGCTGTATCTCGGCTCGGTACGCGGCTTTCGGGCGCTCGAGGTGGGCCAGAGCCTGGTTTGGATCGCCGCGCCGCAGCTCATACTCTGCCCGCTGTCCGCGCTGATGCTGCGCAGGTCCGATCCGCGGCTGGTGGCCTCGATCGGCTTCGTGTTCATCAGCGTCGCCTGCCTCATGGTGGTTTACACCATCACGCCGGGCTGGGGCTCGCTGCAGTTTCTGCCGTCGCAGCTGCTTCAAGCAGTCGGCCAAAGCTTCGCGCTGTCGGGCGTGGTTTTCTTCGGCATACTGCACTTGAAACCTCAGGATGCCCTGACCTTCGGGGCAGCGCTGCAGACGGCTCGGATCATGGGCGGCGAGATCGGCACGGCGTTCATCGTCACGTTCACGCGGAAGCGCGCCCAGGCGGCATCGAACTTTCTGGGGCAGCACGTCCAGGTGGGGGACCCCCACGTACTGCAACGCCTGCGCGCCTATGGCGCCGCGACCACGCGAGTGATCGATCCGGTCGGGGCGATGCACCGTGGAGAATTGGTGCTGGGAAACGCGGTTCGCGTGGCGTCGACCCTGCAGGCGATCATCGATGGCTTCGCCGCCATCGGCGTGCTCACCGCGATTACCCTCCTCATTCTGGTATTCCGGCGTGCGGCTCCGGAGGGACCGGCCTCCGCCGTGCCGCTGTTCCCGGTGCGTGGAGCGAAGCCGCCGTGAGGCGCCCCGACCGCCGTGCCACCGTTGCCTCCGCCGCGGCGATCCTCCTCGCCGTCGCCGCGCTCGGCGGCTGCCGCGTCGGACCCAACTATCACGCACCTGCGCTGCCCGCGAAAACGGAGACGCCGCTGGTCTCCGTCGATCCGTCGATCGAGACACCCGATCCTCCCCCCGATGCGTGGTGGCGCCTCTACAATGATTCGAGGCTCGACCAGCTGGTGCAGGAGGCGCTCAGGGCCAACTTCAATCTGGCCGCGGCGGATTCGAACCTCGCCGCCGCGCGCGCCGTGCTCAACGCCGTTCACGCCAACCGCTATCCATCGACCGAGGCCTCCGCCGTCGGCATCTACGGCCGCGATCCGGTCACCGAGGAGATTCTCGAGCTGAACGGCCATCCGCCGCAGACCATCTGGCTGCTCGAGGATATTTTCCAGGCCTCCTACGAGGTGGATCTCTTCGGACGGGTGCATCGCGCGATCGAGGCAGCCAACGCCAATGCGGACGCGATCGCCGCAGCGCGCGACCGCGTGCGCGTGGTGGTGGTTGCCGAGACCTCTCGAGCCTACGCGGCGGTCTGTGCGCTCGGCGAGGAACTCACGGCCGCGCGTCATTCGCTCGAGGTGGTGAGCCACGAGGCAGAGATCACGGAACATCGCTTCGAGGCAGGAGCGGGCTCGGAGTTCGACGTCGCCAGAGCCGAGTCGCTGGCGGCGCAGGTCCGATCCGCCATCCCGCCGCTCGAGGGTCAGCGCCAGGCGGCGCTGTTCGAATTGACGGCGCTCCTCGGCCGAACGCCCGCCGAGGCGCCGACCGACGTGGAGCGCTGCCTCACCCCGCCGCACCTCGATGCGCTGATACCGGTGGGGGACGGTGCCGCGCTGATCAAGCGCCGCCCCGATGTGCGCGAGGCGGAGCGCAAGCTCGCGGCGGCGACGGCCGAGATCGGCGTCGCCACCGCAGATCTCTACCCCCGAATCCGCTTGGCCGGACTGTATGGAGGCGTCGCGTTAGAACCGGCTCAGCTCACCACGAATGCCGGGCTCGCCTGGGGCGTCGGCCCCTCGATCAGCTGGACTTTCCCGAATATGGCGGCCCCGCGCGCGCGGGTGCGCCAGGCCAAGGCCGGGCAGGCGGCGGCGCTGGCGGCCTTCGATGCGGTGGTGCTGAACGCGCTCAAGGAGACGGAACAGGCGCTTGCGCTGTACCGCGCGGCGCTCGACAATCGACAGTCGCTGGGCGATGCCCAGGCGAAGATCCATGCCGCATTCGGCATGGCCCATGACCAATTCGCAGCCGGCGCCGTGAGCAACCTAGATCTTCTTACCACCGAACAGTCTCTGGTCGCTCTCGACGCCTCGGTGGCATCCTCCGATGCCGCGCTGATTCTCGATCAGATTGCCGTGTTCAAGGCGCTGGGCGGGGGCTGGCGGCCGGAAAGCAAGCAGGCGCCGTAAGCCAGGCGAGGGCGCGGAACATGGTGGGATCTTGGCTGCATTCGCTCCTCGGGTGGATTTTCTCGAGCCGCGATAAAACCTATGCGGAATTCGGGCCGTTCGGCGGCATCCTCAAATTGCCCGGCGAGCCGGCGCCGCTGAAACTGCTTTCCATGCGCAGCCTCGAGGTCGGCGCGGTGATCGATGGAATCGAGCAGGCGGCGGCCTCCGAAGATGCCGTTCGAGGGGTCGATGCGCTGTTCGCGAGTCCCGATTGGCGCCCGCATCTGTTGGGTGCGGTGGCGCTCATTCTGGACGCGGGCCGGCGCTTCGATCCGTCGCCTCTGTGGAAGGCCATCGATGCCGGCAGCTGGGTCACGCCGCAACTGGTGACGGCGGCATACCTCATCGATCCCGCGTTTGCCGCTCGGCTGCGAGATCGAATCGATGCGAGGTGTGCGGTCGTGATTCCGCCGAATTTGTCGCCGGAGGAGCGGCACCGCGCGACCGGCCCTGCGACTCCCGAGCAACGATCCGCGAAGCTGCTGGCCTCGCTGGTGCGCATCGGGACGCTCGCCCCGGCGCTTGCGGGCTGGCTGAAGACGGCGGTCCGCAGGCCGGAGCTCGCGACCCTGCTTGCCGCCGACCCGGACAACTCGGGCAATATCGCGGAGAACTGGCTGAAGAACGTCGAGAGCCAGTTGCGCTCGCGGGGCCGCGCGCTTGCGCCGGCCGGACACCGACGTTGAGCCGGCCGCGCGCCGCGCCGGCCAATCTCGCGCACCCGGAGGGATTGGAGCGGTGCCCGCACCGGCCGCCTTGCCCGGGCTGCCCGCGTTTCGGCGAGGCGGGTATCGCCGGCGCCGCCAAGGTCGCGCTCGATGGACTCGCGCGGGCGTGCGGGCTGCCCGAGGTGCAGGTCGTCTCCGGCGTGAATTCCGGATTTCGGCTGCGGGCGCGTCTCGCCATTCGCGGCCGGCTCGGGTCGCCGAAGATCGGGCTCTTCGAGCTCGGTACTCACCGGGTGGTGCACATTCCAAACTGCCGGGTCCAGCATCCATTGATCAACCGGGTGGCAAGCGTCGTGCGGCGCGCCCTGGTCGAGGCGCGCGTGACCTGCTATTCCGACAAGGCGCGCACGGGGGTTGCGCGGTATCTACAGGTGGTGGTCGAGCGGGCCTCGCAGACCGCTCAGGTCGTGATCGTCGCTCACAGCGCAACCGCCGAGCCGTTGGCGGAGTGCTTCGCCTTGATTCGCGAGAGGCTCGGCGGCGACTTGCACAGTCTTTGGTCCAATTCGAACCTCGAACCTACAAATTCCATCTTGGGGCCCGCATTCGAGAAGCTCTGCGGACCGGAAAGCGTGGTGGAGAATTTCGGCGGCGCAACCGTCCATTATCCGCCGGGCGCCTTCGGCCAAAGCAACCTCGACATCGCGCAACGAATCATCGAGCACGTGCGTGAGCGCATTCCCGAGGGCGCTCGCGTCGCCGAGTTCTACGCGGGTGTCGGCGCCATCGGCTTGTCGACGTTGGATCGCGCGAGCGAGATGCGCTTGAACGAGGTGAGCCCGCATTCGCTGCACGGACTTGCGCTCGGGATCGAGAATCTCGCGCCGGCCGATCGCGCCAAGGTATCGGTCGTCGCGGGCACCGCGGCCACGGCGATCGAGGCCGCAGACCGAGCGCAGATCGTCATCGTCGACCCGCCGCGCAAGGGACTCGACCGGGAACTCGCGGTGTATCTTGGCGAGCATCCACCGGAGCGGCTCCTGTACATCAGCTGCGGACTTTCTTCCTTACTCGAGGACGTTGCGCGCCTCACCTCGGCGGGAACGATGCGGCTCACGGAACTCACGGCCTTCAATCTCATGCCGTTTACCGAACACGTGGAGACGGTTGCAAGGCTCGAGCGGTGTTGATCGAGGATCATCGCCGGGCGCGGCGCCGCTCCGTCATCGCGCGACCCCGCTCCGTCATCGAGCGACCCGTTATCGCGCGACGAAGGCCCGCTCGATCACGTAGTCGCCGGGCTCGCCGACGTGCGGCGAGATTCGAAAGCCGCGCGCGTCGAGCATGGCCGACAGATCGGTGAGCATCGCGGGGCTGCCGCAGATCATGATGCGGTCTTCCTCCGGATTCAGCGCAGGGAGCTTGATGTCGTCGAAAAGCTTGCCGGTCTCGATCAGCGCCGTGACCCGCCCCTGGTAGCGGAATCGCTCGCGGGTCACGGTGGGAAAGTAGATCAGCTGGTTGCGCACCTGCTCGCCGAGATACTCGTGCTCGGTCAAATCCCATTCGATGAAATCCCGGTACGCGAGCTCGCTCCGGAAGCGCACGCCGTGCACGAGGATGATCTTCTCGAAGCGTTCGTAGATCACCGGATCCTTGATCAGGCTCATGAACGGCGCGAGGCCGGTCCCCGAACTCAATAGATACAGGCGCTTGCCGGGCCGCAAATCGTCGAGCAGCAACGTGCCCGTGGGCTTCTTGCTGACGAGCACCTCGTCGCCCGGCCGGATGTGCTGGAGGCGGGAGGTGAGGGGACCCGACGCCACCTTGATGCTCAGGAACTCCAGAAAATCCTCGTGATTCGCGCTCGCGATGCTATAGGCGCGCATCACCGGCTTGCCTTCGATCATGAGTCCGAGCATGACGAAGTGACCGTTCTGGAACCTGAGGCTCGGGTCCCGGGTGGTCGTAAAGCTGAACACGGTTTCGTTCCAATGACGAACCGACAACACACGCTCGCTGCCGATCGCCGCCATCTATAGTTGACGCCGCTTCGCGACTTCCTCGGGCGTCACGGTACCTTGCTTGCCGCCGAAATGCGCCACCACGTAATTGGCGAGCGCGGATACCTCCGTGTCGGAATACGCATCGCCGAATGCCGGCATGAATACCTCGTTGTCGCCCACGTGATACTTGGTGCCCTGCAGGATGACTTCGGTTACGTTGACCGCGTCGGCATCGTTGACCCCGCGAGTGCCGCTGAGCGAGGCGTAGGGTGTCTCGCGTCCCTGGCCGTTCCACTGATGGCAGCCGGCACACGCTCCCTCGAACAGCTTGAGTCCGTCGCTCTCCGCTTTGATCTCGTCCGGGCCGGGCAGCATCGGCGTGGAACTTGCGGTCGCCGGCGGCGCGGAATCCACCGCGATCGGATGCTTGCCCTCGTGCGCGGGTATGGTCCGCAGGTAGGCGACCAATGCGGCCGAGTCCTGCGGGTTCAGGAATTGCAAGCTGTGCGCCACAGCCTCGCCCATGGGGCCCGACGCGGAGGCGTGTGCCGGGGCGTGGCCGGTGGTGAGATAATCGACGATGTCGGGGTCGGACCAGCCGCCGATCCCGTATTTGGGGTCCGACGTGATGTTGTAGGCGCGCCATCCCTGCAGCTCCTCGCCGGCGAGCTCGCGGCCATGCTCGAGTCCGAAACCGAAATTTCGCGGCGTGTGGCATTCGCCGCAATGGCCGAGCGCGGTGGCGAGATAGGCGCCGCTGTTCCATTGCTCGGGCTTGGAGGCATCGGCAGCGAAGCGCGCGCTCTTGAAGAACGCCGCATTCCAGAAGGACATGGCCCAGCGCTGATCGAAGGGAAAACTCAGGTCGTTCGGCCGATTGGGTTCGGCGATGGCGGGCAAGGTCATCAAATACGCCTTGATCGCAAGCACATCGTCGCGGCTCAGCTGCGTATACGAGGTATACGGGAAGGCAGGATACAGATGCTGTCCGTCCTTTCGGACCCCCTCGCGCACCGCACGCACGAACTCATCATCGCTGTACGCGCCGATACCGTTCTTGGGGTCCGGGGTGATGTTGCTCGAATAGATGGTGCCGAACGGCAGCTTGAAGGCGACGCCTCCCGCGAACGGCTTGCCCGAGTCCGGCACCGTGTGGCACGCGACGCAGTCCGCCGCTTTGGCGAGGTACTCGCCGCGCGCGACGAGATCCGCAGAGACGGGCGCACCGGCGATTGCCGGTGCGGTGCCGGCGGCCGAATCGGTGCGGTTCAGCGCGAACAGCGCAATGACACCGATGATCACCAATGCGACAAGGACGGTCAGGACTCGCTTCATACAACTACCCTCAGCGCCGCGCGGTTCTCGATCAATTGATGTTTGTCCACCGGCAAGGAGCGCAGCCTCACTCCGGTGGCGGCAAAGATGGCGTTGCCGAGCGCCGGCGAGGCGATGGCGGTGCCCACCTCGCCGAGTCCGCCGGGCGATTCCGAGCTGTCGACTCGGTATACCTCGACTCGCGGCACTTCGTTCATGCGGAGGTTGCGGTAATCGTGGAAGTTGCTTTGCTCGAACGCGCCGTCTTTCAAGGTGATGGCGTTGTACATCGCCGCGCTCAGGCCGAATAGCAGCCCGCCCTGGACCTGCGCTTCGACCGAACTCGGATTGATGGCGATCCCGCAGTCGAGCGCGACCACCGCGCGGCGCAACCGCACCTCGCCCTGCGGGGTCACCTCGGCCTCGAGGATGAGGCATACATGGCTGCCGAACGGGGAGCCGAGCGCGACGCCGCGTCCGACTCGCGGGGGGAGGCTCCCCGAGCCCCAACCGATCTTGCGTGCGGCCAATTCGAGTACCCCCAGCGGCCGCGAGTTCTTGGCGAGCAACGAGCGCCGGTAGTCGACCGGATCCTTTCCCGCCGCATGTGCGAGCTCGTCCATGAAACTCTCGATCACGAACAGGTTATGGGTCGGTCCGACGCCGCGCCACCAGCCGACGTTCAGTCCGGCGGGCATGTCGTGTCGCGCCCAATTCACGTCGAGGTTGGGTATGGCGTACGGCGTCTCGGCGGCGCATTCGATCACATCGTCATCCATGCCGTCCTTGCCCATGGCCCCCGGCATCCAGCGGGCGAGCACGGTGCCGGAAGTGATGTGATCGCCGTACCAGACGGGCTTGCCGTCCGATCCCAAGATCGCGGAGATGCGGTCGTAGTACATGGGGCGCACGATGTCGTGGCGGATGTCCTCCTCGCGCGTCCAGATGATCTTCACGGGATAGGGGACCTGCTTCGCGAAGCGCACCGCCTGTTCCACCGAATCCGATTCCAGGCGCCGGCCGAAGCCGCCGCCGATGTAGTGGTTGTGAACGATGATCTTGCTTTCGGGAAGTCCGGTGATCTTGGCGGCTTCGCTCACGCATCGCACGGGCACCTGGGTGCCGACCCAGATCTCGCAGCGATCCGCCGATACCTGCACCGTGGTGTTCAAGGGCTCCATCGGTGCATGCGCCAGCAGCGGGAGCTGGTACAGCGCCTCGATGACCGAGCCCTCGGCGGGCTTCGAGCCGACCGTGCGGCCCGGGATGACCGGGCCGTTGCGCGAGCGCTCGGCGAGCCCCTGCGTGAGCTTCGCGGTGGTGAGATCGGCGTTGGCCCCGCGATCCCAGACGATGTCGAGCGCCTCGAGACCGCACTTCGCGGCCCAGAAATGCTCGCCCACGACGGCGACCGCATTGTCGATCTTGATCACGTCGATGACGCCGGGCACCGCGCGCGCACGCTTGTCGTCGACGGACCTTAGCGTGCCGCCGTGAGTCGGACATGCCTTCACGGTGGCGATTTTCATGCCCGGAACCTTCACGTCGATGCCGAACTCGGTGGCGCCCACTACCTTGGCCGGCGAATCGACGCGGCGCAGCGGTTTGCCGATGAGCGCGAACTGCGCCGGATCCTTGAGCGCGACCTTGGCGGGAACCGGCTGCGCGGCGGCCGCCTTCGCGAGCGCACCGTACGCGAGCTTGCGTCCCGATTTGTCGTGAGTGACGACGCCGCGCGCCACCGAGCAGCTCCCCGGGTCCACGCCCCACCGGGCGGCGGCGGCGCTGACCAACATGCTACGGGCTACGGCGCCCGCTTCGCGCAGCACTCCCCATTGCGATCGGGTACTGGTCGAGCCCCCGGTGATCTGCCCGCCCAGCAGAGGAATGCCGTAGAGCGCCTCATTCGGCGGGGAATGCTCGACGGCGATTTGATCCATGCCGATGTCGAGCTCTTCGGCCAGCATCGCGCAGATACCGGTGTAGATCCCTTGGCCCATCTCGACGCTCGGCATCACCAGGCGCACCGGCCCCGTGGCGTCGATTCGGATGAAGGCGTTCGGCGCGAACGCCGGATTGCCGTCGGCCGCCGCCGCGGCGGCGTCGCCGTCCTGGCGCCGCGCCGAGATGAAGGCGTTGGCCTTGCCGGACCCGAGCCAGAAAAAGGCCAGCGCCAAGCCCCCGGCCGCGAGTGCCCGCCGGCGCTCGAGATCGACGGCTGAGGTCGCCGGCTCGACCGGGCCCGCCGATCGGGCGCCCACGGAGCTCATGGCGCACCCGCCGCCAGGGTCTGCAGCGCCTCGGGGGTCCCGGTCGCCGCCTGCTTGATGGCGGCGCGAATGCGCACGTAGGTGCCGCAGCGGCAAATGTTGCCCGACATGGCGGCGTCGATGTCGCCGTCCGTGGGATTGGGGGTTTGCGCGAGCAGGGCGGCCGCGGACATGATCTGCCCCGATTGACAGTAGCCGCACTGGACCACATCGACGTCGAGCCACGCCTGCTGGACTTTTTTGCCGCTCGGTGTGGCGCCGACTCCCTCGATGGTGGTGATCGCCTTGTCGCCGACGGCTTTCACCGGCAGAACGCAGGAGCGCACCGGTTGGCCGTCGAGGTGCACGGTGCACGCGCCGCATTGGGCGATGCCACAGCCGAACTTGGTACCTGTGAGCCCGACCACATCCCGCAAGACCCAGAGCAAGGGCATGTCGGCCGGTACCTCGACCGAGTGCTTCTCGCCGTTGATGTTCAGTAGATACATAGAACCACCCCTGGGGCTGACGCAGGGCATCCCGCAGCGCATCCCATTGTGCGAGTTTACGCAGAAACGTCAACCGTCCCCACTTCGGGCGAGGGGTCTTCGATGCAACGCGTCGCGACAGTTCGCCGGTCGAGCGCGTAGACTGGCGGTGTCGTACGAGGGGGATGACTCAGTCGCTGGGATGAGCATGGCGAACGACCGGCATGAATGGTTTCTCAATCAGATATTCCGGCATGGGGCGGCGCTGCACCGGTATTTGCGTCGCTTCACATCGGGCGCCGAAGACATAGAGGACCTGGTCCAAGAGACCTACGTGCGCATCTACGCGATCGAGGACCGCGACGCGGTGGGGTCGCCGCGCGCCTTGCTGTTTCGAATCGCCCATAATCTCGCCGTGGAGCGCGCGCGCCGGCAGATCTCCCGAGCCACCGATACGGTAGCGGATTTTGCCCCGCTGGACGTCGATACCTTGGAGACGCCGCCGGACGAGCAAATCGATTCCCAGCGGCGATTCGAGTCGTTTTGCGCCGCGGTGGACCGTCTCCCGCCGCTGTGCCGGCGGGTCTTCGTGCTGCGCAAGGTCTACAAGCTGTCTCATACGGAAATCGCGGAAGTGTTGGGTGTGTCTCACAGTACGATCGAAAAGCATGTGGCGAAGGGTTTGTTGCGCTGCCGGGATTATCTCCGGGAGCACGGCATGCTCGACTCCTCCGAGCCCTCGAGCGCCGGTGATACGCGCCGCCGCGCTCTCGACCGCGGGGACGGCTCGTGAGTGACATCGTCAAATTGCGCACGCGCGCCGAGATCGACGAGGAGGCGGCGGAATGGACCTGGCGCCTGGACGGCGACAAGGTGAGCCCGGCGGATCGCGAAGCATTCGAGTCCTGGCTCCGCCAGGACGCACGTCACCGGCGGGTATTCGACGAATTCTCCAAGGTCTGGCGGACGCTCGACGGCTTGGGGGAGGCCAAGCGCGATGAGAAATTGGCGACCTTCGCCAGGCCTGCGCGGCGTTCGACGCACCTATCGCCGCGCTGGTGGCTCGGTGCCGCCGCGGCCGTTCTCATCGGGGCGCTCGCCGGGGCTCTCTGGATGCGCGGGGGCAGCGACATCCAGACCTTCTCCACCGCCGTCGGCCAGAAACGCGATGTGACGCTCGCGGACGGTTCGGTCGTGAGCCTCAACACCAACTCCATCGTCGAGACCGACTTGAGCCGCCGGCTCAGGCAGATCTATCTGCGCAAGGGCGAGGCCCATTTCCAGGTCGCGCACGATCGCTCGCGCCCGTTTCTGGTTCACGCGGGCGATGCGGTGGTCCGCGCGGTCGGCACGCAGTTCGAGGTTCGGCTGCTGGCCGATCAACACGTGGACATCGTGGTGAATGAGGGACGCGTCGAGGTCCAGGCGACGCCGACCGGCGCCGGTCCCGAGACCGGCCAGGCATCGAGCCAGCGGCCCGCGCCGGCGCTTCGGGCCGTTCACGCCGGAGAGCGGCTCTCGACCGCCAGCGCGGACTACGCGGTGAGGGCGGTCACGCCCGCGCAATTGTCGAGCGAGATGGCGTGGCGCGAAGGCGCCATCATTTTCGACGGTGAGCGGCTGTCGGAGGCCATTGCCGAGATCGAGCGCTACACGGACGCTCGAATCGTCGTGAGCGATTCGGACACCGCGGCGCTGCGCGTCGGCGGCCGGTTTCGCACCGACGATGTCCAGGATTTCTTCCGGGGCCTCGAGTCCGCCTTGCCGGTCTCGATCCGGCGTGCCCCGGACGGCGTGATATATATCGATCCACGGCGCTGAATCCTCTATCCCTGCGGATTTGCGCCAAATTGATTGCCTCGGATGGCGGTTTTTTTCGAGCCACGCGTCTAGTCCTTATAAAGCTCATCGCGCATCGCTGCTTGGCGACGACGGGGTGGGCGAAGTGGGGGAGTGTCATGCGCACGCGATGGATGATTCGCTGTCTGGCGCTCGCGTTGATCGGCGCGCAAGCCTATGCCGACGGCGCGGTGCGGCATTTCGACATCCAATCGCAAGCGGCTGCATCGGCTCTCAACGAGTTCGCAAGACAGGCCGACATCACGCTGGTGTTCTC
>JBEKHK010000025.1:0-57244 GCA_050012315.1 Steroidobacteraceae bacterium
TTCGCGCTGATCGACAGATTGTTGGTGAGATTGGTTTCACCGAGATCGATGGCGCCGGCCGTCGCACCGCCGGTCGGACCGTCCTGCACGACGGTGAGGTTGGCGGCGTTGACGTGGCCGGTTTCGATGGAACCGGAGGCACCCGCGGTTCCCGTGTTCATGGTGATCGACACGGTGCCGGTGCCGGCGTCGATGATGCTGTTGTTGGTGAACGTCGCGGTCCCTGACAAGCGATCGGCGCTGACCGCGTTCGGATCGTTCGCGCTGAAGGTGATGTTGCCGTTGTCCGAGATCACGCTGGCGTTCACCGTGATGCTGCGCCCGGCCTGGAACGTCATCGCGCCGCCGTTGCCGCTCGTGGGGCTGGAGATGATCGCGCTGTTGATGGTGATATCGGTGTTGGCTTGCAGGGTGACGGCGGTGCCGGTGTTCGTGACCGCGGTGATGGTCGCGGGGGCGATCAGGCTGGTCGTGCCTTCATTCGTCGTGAAGGTCTCATTCGACAGGGAGTCCGAGCCCGAGTCATCCACCGTGATGTTCTGCGGATCGAGCAGCAGCGAGCCGCCGGTGCCGTGAGCGGCGCCGGCATTGACGCTGCCGGTGAAATTGAGCTGATTTTCGCTCGACACTTCGAGCGTGCCGCCCGAACCGGAGGTGGCGCCGCCGCGCGCGGCGATGCTGCCCGCAAAGGTGGTTTGGGAATCGGACCAGAGCACCACCTGGCCGCCGTCGCCCGTCTGCGTGGCGCTGGCGTCGATCGTCACCGCGCTCGAGACCTCGGTCTGCTGTGCATTCGCGATGGACGGATCTTGGCCGTGGAAGCCGCCGCCGATGAACACATCGCCGCCGCCCAAAGCGCCGGAGGCGTCGATGGACGAGGCGCCGAGCAAGCTGACGTTATCGGCGGTCAGCGTGATGCTGCCGCCCTTGCCGCGGCGGCTCGAGGTGGAGAGCTCCGTGTCGCCGAGCAAGGCGAGCGTCGGGGGATCGGCCGGGGGCTGGGAGGGTGATTGACCGCCGCCCTGGACTTGAATCTCGCCGCCGCCCGCGTCGCCGGAGGCGTCGAGCCGGGCGCTCTCGAGAGTGATGTTGACGCCCGCGCCGAGCGTGATGCTTCCGCCGAGGCCGGCCGATACGGCCGTACCCGAGTTGCCTGGCGCCGCGGCGGAGGCGGCAACGGGCGTGGTGTCGACCGCTGCGGCGGAGATGCTGCCCGCGAGAGTCATGTCTTGCGTCGCTGCAAGCTTGACGCTGCCGCCGCTCGCGCCCGACGCATCGAGCGAGCCGCTCGCCGTCTGTGTGATATTGGCGGCATTGAGGGTAATGCTGCCGCCCGCTATGGGCGGCAAGGCCGGCGTCGGGAGCGACGGCACGACGGCCGCGGCACTGATGGTGCCGCTGTTCACGATGGCGGGTGCGCTGACCGTGACGCTGCCTGCCGGACCGCCGGTGCCGGCGCCCGCGTCCGCGCTGATGGTGCCGCTGTTCTCGACGCTGTCGCTCGCCTCGAGCACGATGCGTCCGCCCTTGGCGGCGAGGCCGGTCGCCTCCACGGTGCCCGAGTTCTGCACCACGCCGCCGAGCAGATGGTCGGCGGCCTGCGCGGAGAGGATGATGAGTCCGCCGGGCGCGAGGACGGCGCCCTTGTTCTGCACCAAGGCCGCAATCGCGGAGGGCTGGACGGTGATGCCGGCGAGATGGTTATCGTCGAACGTGAGGGTGACCGACTCGCCGGAGGCCATGGCGACCGTGCCGAGACGCGCGACCACGACGCCGCTGTTGCGTACCTGGGGCGCGAGCAGGGCGATGTAGCCGCCGAGGCCGGCGCTCAATTGGCCCTCATTGACGACGCTGCCCGTTGCGCCATTGCGTGCGAACGTGATGTTCCCCGCCATGAAGTCGGCCGGGCTGATGCTGTCCGTCGTGGCGGCGAGACTGCCGACGTTGACGGACGCGCTCTTGCCGAAATAGATGCCGCTCGGATTGACGAGGAAGATCTGCCCGGTGCCGGTGATCTTGCCGAAAATCTGGCTCACATTGCTGTCGAGCACTTCATTGAGCGTCGCCGAATTGCTGTTCGGCTGCTCGAAGTTCACCTGCGCCGCACTGCCGAGGTTGAACGTATTCCAATCGATGACCGCGCGCTGGCTGGTCTGGTCGATGTTGAGCACCGCGCTACCCGGCGAGCTCCCCGGCGTGATGGTGGCCGAACCGGTCACCACCGTGCCGCCGGTCGGCAATTGAGTGGGCGCCGGAACGGCGGCGGCCGTCGGGGCGCCGCCATACGCCGGCATGGCAAGGCCCATGGCGGCGAGCAGCGGCGCGAGCGCCGCGGCGGCGCGGCCGAGGCGGCCGTTGCGCTTGCCGCGGCCGCGCGCGATCTCGGACACCGGCACCCAAGCGCCCAGCGCTTCGTTGAAGATGAGGCGGTAAATGCGGTTGATGCTGGCGTGTCTGTTCATCGGGCGGTCTCTGCTTGTACGGTGGTCGGGTGTTGGCGGTGGGGTGTGTTCAGAACGGCATGCTGACTTGCAGCCAGACGCGGTTTTCGATGTGCGAGCCGTCTTGATCGTCGCCGGTGCTGGTCGGGTCGGGGTTGGTGCCGATTCGATGCGCCCAGGTGGCTTTCGCGCTCAGGCCGAAGGGCGCCACCCATCCGAGCGATACGCCCGCGCCTTTCAGATCGTCCGTGTTCAGGGTCGTGGCGCCCGGAAAGTCGTTGTCCTTGTTGATATGGACCGATCCCCAGTCGACGAATGCAGCGGCGTTGAAGTTGGCGGGCAGTTTCACGCGCCCTTCCAGATTGGCGAGCAGCCCTTCGGTGCCACCGCCCTCGTTCTCCGGATACGCGCGCACGCCGTCGGCGCCGCCCAGATAGAACTTCTCGGACGAATCGAGGTTCTTGTTCGAGAGCTGCCCGGAGAGGGCCGCGTACAGCGAGAGCCGCTCGCTGACCGTTTGCTGACGCGAGAGCGACAGGTTCAGCTTGCGGAAAGCCCCCGCGGCGTGCGTGGTGAGCGCGTCGGCCGCTTCGTTCGGTGAGCCGCCCAAATCGTCGATCCCCTGCTCGAATGTGATGCTCCCGTTGTTGGCGCCGCCGCCGCCCAGGCTGTCGAACGCATTGCCGTACAGGCTCGCGCGCGCGGTCTGGATGCTGTAGTGGGAGGTGGTGACCCCGGCGGAGTCGTTGTCGAAGCGCTTGTCGTCGGCATTGAGGCCGAGGTACAGGTTCGCGAGGCGCGAGCGCAGCAGCGGATAGCTCGCCTCGAGTCCGGCGGTGGTCGAGGTGCCGTGCGCATCCAGCGCCTCGAATTCCTGGGTAATTACGCGATAGCCCAGGTGCGAGCCGTTCACGCCGACGCGCCAGCCGTCGCCGCCGACGGGCAGCGAATAGTCGGCTCGCGCGTAGTTGCTGCCTTGGCTGCCGAGCAGCAGGATGTCGGCGCGATCGCCGAGACCGGCGGGGCTGTTGAGATCCACGTCCGCGATCAGGCGACCCGCGCCGGTGGCGCGCTGTCCCGCATTGTCGGAAGTCACATTGCCCGAGATCGGCGCGCTGTCGGCCACGTTCACCACGAGGTCGGTTTGCGACTGCTTCTCGCCTTCGGCGAGCTTGCCGCCGGCGGTGACACCGGCGAGATCGCCGACGAGCAGCAAGCCACGGTCGAGCGCGTTGGCGTTCATGGGTGCGCCGACGGGTTGTGCATCCTCGATGATTCGCGTCACCTGCTTGGACGAGACGTGTTTGGCGTCGCCCTCCACCCGGACCTCACCGAGCTTGGCCTCGACGATCTGGATGGTGACCTTACCTCCCGTCACGTCCTGCTGCGGCAGATAGGCGCGCACTACCCAACCGGCCCGGCGATATCGGGTCGCCACGGCGATGGCGGCATTTTGCAGATCCGCGAAGCCGAGCGGACGGCCGATGAATTTGGCGACCGCGGGCGCGAGCTGTTTGCCGGTCAACAGCTTGTTGCCCGCGAATGTGAACGCTTTCACGGTCACGGTGACGCCGCCGAGGGATTCCATCGGCGCGGGTGGCTCGAATTCCGGCGGGGCTTTGGGCGGCAGCGCCGGGTGCTGCTCGCGCTCGATCTGCTGAAGCAACGACCCCGCATCCGGAGCGGTCTGCGCATGCACGGCGCCCGTCATCGCCCAGAACAGAGCAGTGCAGGCCAGCGCGTGCGCGCGGCGGGACACCAACCATGTGCGGCTCACGACGCCGTTCCCGAAATCCGACGCCACTCTGCACGAATATCAATCATTGCATCATCCCCTGGTAGTGCTCGCATCAGCGCGATTGCATCGGGGCGGGAGTTTCTTGTGCCGATGGCATTAAGTAATGTGCGTGTCTTCACATGACGTCGGTATTAAGGGGATTCCGCAATGTATTTTAGGAATCCGAAAACACCACGGCTGCGCACCTGCCATCGATGTTTTCGCGGCTGGCACAGCCTCTCGGCACAGCACGCGGAGTTGGAAAATGATGCGAATTAATTCACTATTTTTTGAACGATACCGCCACTCTCATGTGCCGCATGATGTCGGCGGAGTGCCGCGCGCAGATTGCTCGTTCCGGTCGCCGCGGGATCTTCGGGATTAGCAGCGCTCAATGCCTGAGCATCAACCGGTACCCCGCCCATGAACTGCGCGAATGAGGGAAATTGCGCGAATCCTCGCGGCTGGTTCGTAATCAGCTTTCGATGATCGAATCGACCCGAATCGGATAAAAGGCGACGTATCCTCTGATTCGCTCGACCGCGGCGAAGGGCGCCTCGTAGGTCCATAAATGCGTAGTCCACGCAACGATCCTGCAACGCAGCCAAAGGTTACATCTGAAACGCGCGGCCGGGGTTCGAAAACAGCGGTGTAACCTCCTTGGCGCATTGTTCATGACGATCCGGCACACCGGGGCAAATGAGTACATTCGGCCTACGGGGTCGGCGGCAGGCGATCGGCGCCGCCGCGGAGTACCTGTGCATAGGCCTCAATAAAGGAGTTCCCATGATCACGACTCACACCAACAAGCGGACCGAACTTCAGCAGCGGCGGGCGTCACCGCTTGCCACTCCGACGGATCTTCCGGAGAAGGCGACCCGAGATATCGCGGCCGGACTGAACGGCGTACTCGCGGATGTGTTCGCCCTGTACCTGAAGACGAAGAATTTCCACTGGCACATGAGCGGGCCTCATTTCCGCGATTATCACCTCCTGCTCGATGAGCAGAGCGATCAACTCTTTGCGATGACCGACCCGATTGCAGAGCGCGTTCGCAAGATCGGACGCTGGACATTGCATTCGATCGGCGATATCGCGCGAAATCAGCGGCTGCTCGACAATGACGCCGAATACGTCGAGCCTCTCGACATGCTGGCGGAATTGCAGGGGGACAACAAGGCGCTCGCGGGCCGCCTGCGCGAAGTGCATGGCATCTGCGACGAGGGCGGCGATGTCGCAAGCGCCAGCCTGATCGAGGTCTGGATCGACGAGACCGAAAGGCGCGCCTGGTTTTTGTTCGAGGCGAGCAGGCGGGGCGACGCGACCGGTCACTGACCGGTCGCCTTCGTGGCCGGCATTCGGTGCCGTAGAAGGCGGCGCTAGGCGCGCGCCTGCGCCGTGGTCCGCCGATCGACGGCTAGTCCAACAGCGGATGCCCTTTGGGCAATTGATGCGCATACCAGGCTGCGAGCCGATGGCGAATGGTCTGCTCGCCGATTTGATCTTCGGGCATCGGCGAAATGAGTTTGTCATGCACGAGCAGCCGGTATACGTACAATGCCTTGCTGCTCGCCGAATCGGTCGGTTCGAACTCTACCGCCTTGCGGCCTTCCGCATATTCAACACCGGCGAGCAAGGCTGCTTTGAACAATTCCGCTTCGTGTTTGAATTTCTTCACGGCCACTCTCCAATTTCCCGCTGCGACACTGGGGCCGCGGCGCCGATCGCGTAGAAAGTACCTGGTGACCGCGCATTAAGCCAGCCACCCGGGTGGCGCCGGTGCGGGCCCGGCCGTCAGCGAACAGGTCCGCGCCGGCGCACGCCGGCCGCGCGGTCCTCGGCCGGCGCCCATGGCTTACCCGTACGCTCCTCGATGTATCGCCGAATCAGGCGACGAACCACCTGCGACGGCGTCGCGTCTTCCTCCGCGCACAGCTGCTCGAACAACGCCTTCTTGCGTGGGTCGATCAAAATGGTCAGCCGGGCAGTGCGGTCTTCGTTTGCCAAGTGGTACTCACATCAAGTGACACGTCAATGTGCATAAGATTATAATAGATCGCACATAGCCGTAAACTGTCGTGTTGCTGCGTATAGTGAGTCAACGACTGTTCCCGACGCTTTGGGGAGCCAGGTGCCTTGTTGAGCTGCGATCTCAATTCGCCATTGACCCTATGTGCGGTGCTCCTCACCGCCTGGTGCGTGGTGGGCCTGGCAGGATTGGTGCGGCCGTCGAGCCTCGATTTCGTGAGGCGAGTGCTCTTTCCCTTGGGGGCCGCGATCGGCGCCGCATTGGCAGTGGTCGCGGCGATGGGTCTGTTCCACCCCACCGAACAACTCGTGCTGCCGATCGGCCTGCCGGATTTGCCGGCACATCTGCGCCGCGACGCGCTATCGAGCGTGTTTTTGGTTTTGCTCGGCGCGGCCTCGACCGGCATTTCGATTTTTGCGGGAGGCTACTTTCGGCGGGGTGAAGGCACGGCACCTGGACTCATGTGCCTGCAATACCACCTGTTTCTAGCCAGCATGGGCTTCGTCCTGCTCGCCGATGACGCCTATGCCTTCATGCTGGCGTGGGAGACCATGGCGCTTTCATCCTACTTTCTGGTCACCACGCAACATCGTATGGCGGAGATCCGCAAGGCCGGCTTTCTGTATCTGGTGATGGCCCATCTCGGTGCAATCGCCATCCTCCTGAGCTTCGGCATCCTTCAGGGCGGCAGCTGGCATTTCACATTCGACGCCATGCGCGCCGCGCACCTGGGCGTCCATGGTGCAAGCGTTGCTTTCTGTCTCGCGCTGATCGGATTTGGTGCGAAGGCGGGCCTCGTACCCCTGCACGTTTGGCTGCCGGAAGCCCATCCGGCTGCCCCTTCTCCCGTTTCCGCGCTGATGAGCGGCATCATGCTCGAGATCGCGCTCTATGGAATGATCCGGGTGAGTTTCGATCTACTCGGCCTCCCGCTATGGTGGTGGGGTCTCTTGCCGCTGTCCCTCGGGCTTTTCAGCGCGCTGTACGGAGTTGTCTTCGCCGCGGCGCAGACCGACATGAAGCGCCTGCTGGCGTACTCCTCGATCGAAAACATCGGGATCATGTTTACCGGCCTTGGACTCGCCATCGTATTCGCAGGCGTGGGCATGCGCGCGGCGGCGGCACTCACGTTGATCGCGGTCCTTTATCACGCATTGAATCATGCCGTCATGAAGAGCCTGCTGTTCCTGGGTACCGGCGCGGTGTTGCATGCAACCGGAGAGCGCAACCTCGGCCACCTGGGCGGCCTGATCCACCGAATGCCCTGGGTCGCCTGGCTCACGCTCATTGGAGTGCTCGCCATCGCAGGATTGCCGCCTTTGAACGGCTTCGTGTCGGAATGGCTGTTACTCCAGTCCTTCCTCTTCGCTTATAAAGTGCCGCACCCGTTCGTCAACATGTTGCTGCCGCTGGGCGCCGCGTTGCTCGCGTTGGCGGCGGCGCTTGCCGGCTATGTCATGGTCAAGTTTTTCGGCGTCATCTTTCTGGGGCAGCCGCGGGAGCCGAGCCTCCGGCACGCTCACGATGCCGGATTTGCGGAACGGCTCGGGCTCGCAGTGCTCGCGCTCGGCTGCGTACTGCTCGGGCTGTTTCCGTCGAATATCATTTCAATCTTCAGCATCGTCACTCAACAGCTTGGTTTGGGCGCGCTGCCGGCAAGCGACGCCCCCTGGTGGCTGCTCTTGCCTGTTCCAGAGCGACAGTCATCCTACGCACCGCTGATATTCTTCGCCGTGATCCTGGCCGTGGTGGTGCTCGCGATCCTCGGTGTTCGCCTCTTCTATCATCAGCGCATACGCAGAAGCCCCGCTTGGGACTGCGGATTCGGCCGGCTCAATAGCCGAATGCAGGACACGGCAGAAGGGTTTGGCCAACCGATTCGCCACCTGTTTCAGCCGCTCTTCGCCATCGTGCGAAAGTTGCCCAGTCCCTTCGATATTGCGCCGAGCTACCGCCTGGAAATCGGCGATCGCTTTTGGATCGCCCTATATGAGCCTTTGGGCCCGTTGGTCCGGCGGGCGGCCGATAAGGTGGCCTGGCTGCAGCAGGGCCGCATTGCGAACTATCTGCTCTACAGCTTCGCCACGCTCGTGATTCTGCTGGCGCTCATGCTATGAGGGCCTTCGACTGGACGGTGCAATTGGCGGGCATCGTGTTGGCGCTCGCCGCGGCGCCCATGTTGCTCGGCTGGGTCAACATGTGCCGGGCATGGTTGCAGAACAGGTCCGCGCCCAGCATCCTGCAGCCGTACCGCGGCATACGGAAGCTCTTTCACAAGGATGCGGCGATCGCCGATAACGCGTCGCGCCTATTCCGACTGGCCCCGTACGTGGTCTTCGGGGCCATGGTGACGGCCGCCGCAGTCATTCCCTCGATTGCGACCCGTTTGCCGATCACGCGGGCGGCGGACGCCATTGCGTTGGTTGGTCTGCTCGCAACCGCGCGAGTCTTTTTATCCCTGGCCGCGATGGACGTAGGCACTGCGTTCGGCACGCTCGGCGCAAGACGCGAAATGATGATCGGCTTCCTTGCGGAGCCGGCGCTGCTCGTGGTGATTTTCGTCGTTTCCCTGACGTGTGCCACCACGGCCCTGCCGATTATCGCCGAGCGCCTATCGGCGCAGTCGTTCGCGCTCAATCCGAGTCTCGCCTTTACCGCGGTGGCGTTCACCATGGTGTTGCTGGCGGAGAATGCGCGGATCCCGGTCGACAATCCCGCCACCCATCTTGAATTGACCATGATTCATGAGGCCCTGCTGCTGGAATACTCCGCGCGGCATCTGGCGCTCATGGAATGGGCCGCCGCATTGAAGCTCTTTAACTATGCTTGCATCGGCTTCGCGGTGTTCATCCCTTGGGGCATCGCGACCGACGACGCGCCGGCCGGATTGACCCTGGCGGTCGTGTCGCTGGGCGCAAAGCTGGCCATTGCGGGCGCCGGGCTCGCGTTGATCGAGACGCTGTCGGCCAAATTGCGCGTTTTTCGGGCGCCGGAATTCCTGGCCACCGCGTTTCTGTTCGCCGTGCTCGGCTTGCTGGTGCGATTGCTGCTGGGGGCGTGAATGTTTGCGTTGACGTGGGATCTTCAGGTCTTGAACACGCTCGCGGCGTTATTGCTGCTGCTGTCCTTCGCCATGCTGTCGCAGCGCCGAATCGTCGCGCTCGTCGATCTGCTCGCCCTGCAGGGGGCTCTTCTATGCATTGCCACCCTTTTGCTTGCGTGGCGAACCGGCAATCGCCACCTGTACGTGTCCGCCGCGCTCACCCTGGGGCTCAAGGTCATATTCCTGCCCTGGCTATTGCACCGTCTCATTCGCCGCCTCGGCGTCTATTGGGATACGGAGCCCTTGCTCAACATGACCGGCACCATGCTGGTGGGCGTGCTCGTGGTCATTTTCGCGTTTGGACTCGCGCAGCCGATCTCCGCGCTCGCGAGCACGGCTACACGCAATTCCATCGGGATCGCGGTGGCGGTGATTCTGATCGCTTTCCTCACCATGATCACCCGCCGAAAGGCGATGTCCCAAGTGGTCGGCTTCTTGTCGATGGAAAATGGTCTGTTCTTCGGCGCGATGAGTGCGACCTACGGCATGCCGATGATCGTCGAATTGGGTGTTGCACTCGACGTGCTGGTCGCGATGCTGGTCCTCGGCGTGTTCTTTTTCCAGATCCGCGAGCAATTCGACAGCCTGGATCTCAAGAATTTCGAAACCTTGAAGGAAGATCAATAACATGGAGTTCATCGCGCTGCTGGCGACGCCGCTCGTGGGGGCGCTGATACTCGGGGTGTTCGGGGGCCGGCGCCGGGCGCCCGAAGCCAACGTGGTATTTTCCATGGTCACGTTCCTCGCCGCCTGCGCGCTCACCTCGAGAGTCATCGCCCATGGCAACTTAACCGTCGCCCACGAACAGTTTTTCGTCGACGCCTTCAACGTGTTCCTGGTGGCGCTGACCGCGTTCGTCGGATTGACGACGAGCTTGTTTTCTCGTCCATACATGCGCATCGAGGCGGACCACGGGCGGGTGTCGGCCGGGCAGCTGCGGCTTTATCACAGCATGTACCAATTGTTCACGGCCACCATGCTGATTGCCCTCACCACCAACAACATGGGTCTCATGTGGGTGGCGATGGAAGCCGCCACCTTGTCGACCGTGTTGCTCGTGACGCTGTATCGGACGCCCGCAAGTCTCGAGGCGGGCTGGAAGTATTTCATACTCTGCGGCGTCGGTATCTCTCAAGCGCTGTTCGGCACCATTCTCATGTATTTTGCCGCAGAGAAAGTTCTCGGCTCCGAAGGCGTCAGCGCGCTCCTGTGGACGCACCTCAATGCGGTCAAGAGCCAGTTGGAACCGTCGGTCCTCGGCCTGGCGTTCGTCTTCCTGCTCGTGGGATACGGCACCAAAGTAGGCCTCGCTCCGCTGCACAATTGGCTGCCGGATGCGCACGCGGAAGGCCCGACACCCATATCCGCGGTATTGTCGGGACTGCTGCTGAACGTGGCCATGTACGCGGTCGTGCGCTGCAAGGTGCTGGTCGAGGGTTCGCTGCACTCGAGCCTTCCGGGCCGTATGTTGATGGGCTTCGGACTCCTGTCGGTGGTGCTGGGCGCGCTTTTTCTGTGGCGGCAGCGCGACGTGAAACGCTTATTTGCCTATTCCTCGATCGAGCACATGGGCATCATCGCGTTCGCGTTCGGCATGGGAGGGCCGATCGCGAATTTCGCGGCACTGCTGCACATGACCGTGCACTCGCTGACGAAGTCGTCGATTTTCTTCGCCGTGGGGCACGCGACACAAAAGGCGGGGTCGCAGATCATGGAGAACATTCGCGGGCTCATCACCGTGAGTCCAACCGTGGGCTGGGGTTTGATGATGGGCACTCTCGCCATCCTCGGCATGCCGCCGTTTGGCGTGTTCGCGAGTGAATTTTTAATTTTGACGACGGCCATGAAGCAGCAGCCATGGGCGACGCCCATTTTACTGCTGGCGCTCGGTGTGGCGTTCGCTGCGATCTTCGGCCGGGTGCAGTCGATGGTTTTTGGGGATACGTCGGCGAAGCGTTTGCCGCATTCGCCCGCGCTGATTCCGGTGTTTGCGCATCTCGGTTTGGTGCTGGGTTTGGGCTTCTTCATTCCTCCCTACCTCGCTGACTGGTACCGCGCCGCGGCGCATTTGATCGGGGGAGACTGAGATGGCCGTGCAAGCATGGTTCGATCAAGCGGTCGGGCGCTCGGACGGGGGTACGGGCGGCGCGATATCGGGCGCCCCGAAGGCGTACGGATTGACCGTGACGGACGATGGATGGCGGCAGGCCGCCGAAGACATGGCGGCAGCCGGCGGGCGATTGCTTGCCTTGTGGGCGAGCCGGCACGATGACGGCCGGAACATCGTCCAGGCGGCGTATCTGGCGCAAGCAGGTGCGCTCGTACTGAGCCTGGCTCTGAGGCCCGGGGAGGCCGCCTATCCGGGGATTGAGGGCTGGTTTCCGAGCGCCGGCCGCATGCAACGTGCGGTGGCGGACCTTTGCGGATTGCGGTCGACGGATGCTGACGCGCGGCCCTGGCTTCGACATGCCGCTTGGCCCGACAGCTTCCATCCGCTGATCAGTACCGATACGACCGCATTACCCTCCGCAGTCGATAGCTACGCCTTCGTGCCGGTGGAGGGCGACGGCGTGCATGAGATCCCCGTGGGTCCCGTCCACGCGGGAATCATCGAGCCCGGGCACTTTCGCTTCTCGGTCGTCGGCGAGAAGGTTCTCCGGCTCGAAGAGCGCTTGGGATACGCACACAAGGGCATCGAACGGCGCTTTACCGAGATGCCGCTGCTCGCGGGCAGCCGGCTGGCCGCCCGCGTCTCCGGGGATTCCGCCGTGGCGTTCTCCTGGGCGTATTGCCAGGCGCTGGAAGGAATGGCGGGCGCCGACTTGCCCCCACGGGCCGTCTGGCTGAGAGCGCTCGCGTTGGAATTGGAGCGGCTTGCGAATCACCTCGGCGATATCGGTGCGATCGGCAACGATGCCGGCTTCGCCTTCGGCCTTGCGCAGTTTTCCCGCCTCAAGGAACAACTGCTGCGCGCCAATGAACGAGCGTTCGGGCAGCGGTATCTCATGGATTTCGTGGTGCCCGGCGGCACGCGAGCCGATCTATCGGCGGCGGATCTGTTGATGGAAGCCCTGCGGCTGATCGGCGCTGAAATCGAGACGTTGCGCGGCATTTATGAGGAGCACGCCGGATTGCGCGATCGATTTGTCGGTGCCGGCATCGTCACGCCGGCCCTGGCCGCCCGATTGGGTCTTTGCGGGCTAGCCGGGCGTGCGAGCGGTCAAGCGTTCGATCTGCGTTGCGATCTGCCATGCGATCCTTATCCGGAGCTCGAGCCCAAGAAGAGCCTACGCACCGACGGCGATGTCGCGGCGCGGGTCGCGGTGCGCTTCGACGAAGCCGTCGAGGCGTTGCGCCTCATGCAGCGGATCTTGCTGCAACTGCCGAGCGGCTCCCATCTCGTCGGGCTGCCGCCGCCGAGCGCAGGGGCTTTCGGCGTCGGAATGATCGAGGGATGGCGAGGTCCGATATTTCTCGCCCTGGAGGCGGGCGGCGGCGGAACGATCCGGCGATGCCACCCACACGATCCGTCGTGGCAGAACTGGCCGGTCATCGAGCACGCCGTCATCGACAACATCGTGCCGGATTTCCCGCTGATCAATAAATCCTTCAACCTCTCCTACAGCGGTCACGATTTATAGCCATGCTGAAAACGCTATGCCAAATCGGCCGCGTGGGGATCATCACGGAGCCTGCTCCGTCGAGTGACGAGGCGCTGCGCGTTACCGACGCGTTGCAGTCGCAGATTCTTGGTGTGCTTGGCCGCGCGTTGTGCATCCGAGCGGTAGATGCCGGATCTTGCAACGGTTGCGAGCTGGAGATCCACGCGCTCAATAACCCGCTCTACAATATCGAAGGGCTGGGTATCCGCTTCGTCGCGAGTCCCCGCCATGCTGATTTGCTGTTGGTGACCGGACCCGTTGCAAAAAACATGCACGTCGCCCTACGCCGCACGTACGAAGCGACTCCGGACCCGAAGCTCGTCGTTGCCGTCGGCGACTGCGGTTGCACGGGCGGTATATTCGGGGAGAGCTATGCCAGCTGCGGCCGCGTGTCCAATGTGATACCGGTCGATGTGGCGGTGCCCGGATGCCCTCCGAGCCCCCGTGAGATTTTGAGCGGCATTCTCACGGCTATCTCCAACAGGACCTAGTTCGGCCTACTGCACGTGCTGTGTTGTGCCGCCCAGGACGCGGTCAACCACGGCATCGAATGCCGAGGGGCTCCAGTTCGACACCCCGACGCAGCCCGCAGTGATCCTGTCGGCCTCCTGCGGCGATATGTCGGTGACGGAGTGACAGCCCACCATGTGGCTGTCTATATCGAGCACGATATATCTCGCCACCCGCATCTCGTCATCATAGAGCGGGCACAGAATCGATGTCCGTACTCGGCGCAGCACCGTCCTCACGTCCTCCGCATTCTTGATGGACCGGAGCAGCCATCGTAACGCGAGTTCATCCTCGAGCCGTGCGACCGCGACGAACACTTTGTGGTGACCCATCTCGCGACTTATACCCCGGGTGCTACCGCAAAACAACTCGCGTTCCTTGATGCGTAGCGGTAATGAGCTCGCGAAACCGCCCACTCGATCCAATCTTTCAGGCTTGATACGGACGATGGCGTTGAAAGACCTCCACAGCCGCTCGCGCAGCCGGGCCTGCCGCATCCGGGCGCACCAGCACGAGGTGCAACGGGACGGGGCGCGAGCTTCCCGCTTCGAGCGGCAGCGCGCGCAACGCTCCCTGCCGTATTGCCTCCGAGATCAGGTGCTCGGGCAGCCAGGCGTATCCCAATCCCGCCTTTACCATCGCGAGGGACGCCTCCACGCTGCTCACCGTACATCGCCGCTCCGCGCCGAGCCATCCCTCGTCCCGCGGATGCTTGATCCCCGAATCGCGAACGACTACTTGGACGTGCTTGCTCAGATCGTCCGATGTCAACAGGCGATCGAGCTCGAATAACGAGTGACTCGGACGGGCCACCGACATAAAGGTGACGGTCAGGAGCAACTCCCCGAGCCGATCGGCCGGGAGCCGGGTAGTCACGACCACATCGGCGCGGTTATCCGTGATGGCCTCCTCGGCCCCCGACAAGACGGCGTCGGACAGCTGAATTTCGGTATTCGGACAAAGCTGCTGCAGTTCTCCCACGATGGCGAGCAGGCGCTGACGGGGGAACGCCACGTCGACGACCAGCTTCAACTCCGGCTCCCAGCCCTGTTTCAACGATTGCGCAAGGGCCTCGAGCGACTCCAGATCGCGCAGCAAGGGGCGGGCACGTTTCAGCAGCGCTTTGCCGTGCGGAGTCAGCACGGCCTTGCGCCCGTCAATCGTCAGAAGTTCGAGCCCGAGCGCTTCCTGGAGCCGCGCGACGGCGTAGCTGACGGCCGATTGACTCTTGTGAAGCGCCTGCGCCGCCTGGCCGAAGCCGCCGTCATCGATGACCGATGCCAATACCGCCCACTGTTCAAGCGACGTTCTTGCCAACAGGCCTCTCCTGAATGATTCGATTATTAGATCGATGGGATTCGAAAATCACGCTTTTTAATTCGAACATCGGACCCTATAGTGATGTCAACAGGAGATCAACCATGAACGCAATCAGACGGAGCAATGAGCGCGGCCACGCCAATCATGGCTGGCTCGATTCCTATCACAGCTTTTCCTTTGCGGATTATTTCGACTCCAAGCACGTCGAGTTCGGCCCATTGCGGGTGATCAACGAGGATCGAGTGGCGCCCGGCGCCGGGTTTGGCACCCATCCGCATCGCGATATGGAGATCATCAGCTATGTGCTGTCGGGTGAGCTCGCGCACAAGGACTCGCTTGGTACCGGCTCGGTGATCCGCCCTGGCGATGTGCAAAGAATGAGCGCGGGATCGGGGGTGAGGCATAGCGAGTTCAATCCCTCCAGCACCCAGGGGCTGCATTTCCTGCAGATTTGGATCACGCCCAATGTCGTGGGCATCGAGCCGAGCTACGAGGAGAAGCATTTCTCCGATGAGGAGAAGCAAGGACGCCTCAAGCTGATCGCTTCACCGGACGGCCGCGACGGTTCCGTCCTGATTCATCAGGACGCCACACTGTATGTGGGCCGATTCGACTCGCAGCAACAGGCCTCTCTGGAGCTGAAGCCCAACCGGCGAAGCTATGTTCACGTGGTGCGCGGCGAGGTCCGGGCCAACGGCATCGAACTCGGCGCGGGCGATGCCCTCAAGGTCGACGATGCCGCCGCCGTGCACATCGGCGACGGGCGCGCGGCGGAAGTGCTGGTGTTCGATCTTCCGTGAAACCGTGCGTGACAGGCAGGGCTGACACGGGCTACTGAGCGCCGGCAGCCCCGCCCCCGGCGGTGAAGGGCAAGACGGTCTGAGTGCCGCCTTGCCGGTCGCGGGCCGTCAGGGCCGCGGGCGCCTTGCCGCCTTCCACCCACGCCTCGATGGCGCCCTGCCAATCGATATCGGTCGGCGCATCGCCGCCTCCGCAATGAAGCATTCCCGGAACCATGTACAGCCTATAAAAGTCCTCGACGTTGCCCATGGTTGCGACCAACCGGTCGCGGTACGCGAGCGAATATCCGGGCGGTATCGCCGGATCGTTCCATCCGTGATATTGAATGAGCTTGCCGCCATGAGCGCTGAATGCGGCCAGGTTCGGATCGTTCGCATCCATGATCGGGGCGTAATGAAGCTCGCCACGCTCGATATCCGCGACCGTCACCTTGGCGGGATCGAAGTGTGCATCGTTCATCACCATGTTCGCCAGATAATTCCAGGTAAAGCCGAGCGCGGCCGGCTTGCCGCCATTGTCGGTGCCGGTGAGCCAGGCATCCCAGCTGCCCTTGACCGCCTCGGCGCCCGGGAGCACGCCGTATAAGGTCCCGCCGCTCGCCGGATCCTTTTGATCCCGGTAGATCGATTCCACCGTTTCGATCTGCCGGTCGGTGAGGCAGGCGTCGGTCTCCACCCCGCCACACTTCAAGGAGCTCAAGTCGGGGCGGCAGCCGCGCGGATCGGTGAGATAGGGGGCGCCGTTGCCGCAGGACTTCAGCACGTAGGTTTGCAGCAGCGCCAACTTGGCCGACGACAAATGCCCGTCTACCGAGCCGAGTCGTGCAAAGTGCAGCGCACCTCCGGTCAATAATTTGCTCATGGCATAGGCCGGCGCGCCGGCCACGATCCCATCGAAGAAAGTCGGGAATCGCTGCGCCATCATCATTGCTTCGCGGCCGCCGTCGGAGCAGCCGACGAAATATGATTTCGCCGGCGCCCGGGACTTGAATTTTCGGAGGATCGCCTTCGATGCCCAGGTGGTTTCGCTGATCGCCCGCCATCCATAATCCTTGACCTTCTCCTCGTGATGGAGCGCCCAGCCGGCGTCCGTCATATCGGCCGACCGGTGACCGTCGTCGGTGCCCGCCACCGCGAATCCCAATGCGAGCACGTGTGCCATCGAACGGGCGGGAATCTCGCCGGCAAATCCGCCGTTACCCACCTGCTCGAATTTGCCGTTCCACGCAGATCCGATCGGAATCCAGAGCTCGAATCGAATGTCGGAGTCCTCGGTGGGGGTGGATCTCGCCTGCACGCGGCAGTAGGGGAGGCCGGTTGCGTCCGACGCCGGCATTTCCTCGGCATGGGTGACGGTCGCATGGGAAATTTTCATTCCTGTGAGCTTGCTGCAATTCTCCGCATGCGCACCGGATGCAGCCATGAAGATCACAAGACACCCCATCATTTGCGCGGTATTCAAAATTCCCCCTTGGGTTCCACGTTCACGGCTCGTTGCCATGATAATCCATACGACTACGGGGCAAGTGAACACCCTGCGGCTAACACCCAACCTAGCTCTCGGTGGGGATGGAGAGGGGGTGCCGATTCCTCCAGAAGCGGCTTAACGCGGTTGGTTTTGGCCCACGCTCAGTGAAGCGCGAGATGATGGACCGGATCGTCCGCGGGGTCGGTCCCCGTCGGCCGAGTGCAGTTCCCTCGGCCCAGCAGGGCGGTCACCGCGGCACACGCATCCACTGCGCCGGCCACGGCAGCGACGGAGCCGGCGCCGGCGCCGGAGCCGCTGCCGGGATGAGCGCTGGTGCTCTGTAGAAGTTTGTAGGCAGCGGCGGCCGTCAGAGCATGATGGGCAGCCAGCAAGAGGGCGACGACGCCGCTCACTTGGGCGGTTGCGATGGAATCGCCGGTGGCAAAGTCGTAATGGCCCCCCGGCATCAGCGTGAGAATGTCGCGCCCGGGCGCATACAGCGCGGTGTCCGACGGGGAGGGAGTCTCGACGCTTGCGACCTCGATGACGCCCGGTTGATGCAGCAATCCCCGTCCATCCGCCGCGGAGGATACGGCCCCCACGAACACCACGCCGCGCCGGAGTCCCTCATGGATGAGATCGCTCAGCAACGGATCATCCGGGCCGGTCAGGCTCAGATTGATGATTTGCACGTGAGCATCCAAGGCGGCAACCAGGGCTCGAGCGAGCGTAAAGGAATTGCAAGTGGCGGCATCGGCGTCGTCGTGCAGTTGCCAGCAGGCCTTGAACACGAAAAGGCGCACGCCGGGGGCCACACCGACGATGCCCTCGTGATTGTTGGCGACCGCCGCAATGGCTCCGGCCATTTCCGTGCCGTGCCTATCGCGCCGGAACCGATCGGCATCGGAATCGACGAAATTGTCCGCCGCCGCGATTCTGCCGCGCAAATCCGGGTGCCCGATGTCGGCCCCGGTGTCTACGATGGCCACTTTCACTCCCTCGCCGGTCGACCAGGGATGCGCTTCGAGCACGTTCATTTGCCGAAGCCCGCGTTGCAGTTCCAGGTAGGGGTCGTTGTAATCGTTGCTGCGCGTGGCGAATGACTGCAGGGGTTGCGCGAGCTTGATGCGTGGATCGGCCGAGATCGTCGCGAGCAGCGCGGCGCGGTCGGCGCCGTCGGGAATCTGGAGCACGGCGCAATGCATGTGCAGCGGCTCGATCGGCCAGTCGCTGATCTCACGCAGTCGATATTCCTTTTCCAGCGAACGCATGAGCGCCTGCGCCCGCGACGTCGGGCCGTACAGCGCAATATTGTCGTAGCCATGCGGCGTGCTGCCGGCACTGGCGAGAAAGGCGCTGGGATCGTTGTCGACCGCCGCGATGATGTAACGATCGCCTGATTGGCCGGTGACCTTGCCGAGGGCGTGGGATTCGATCCGCGGCGGCGCCGTGCTGCACGCGCCGAGCAAGGACAGCGTCAGACCGATCGCCGTCCATCGGTTCATGGAGATTCGCTGCGCCCGCGGGTTTCGCCGAGCCGCGTGGTTTCCGCGAAACGAACCGCCGCATGCCGGCGCAGCAGCGCCAGCGAAGAATTGACCGGACGATCGGTGCTGGCCGCCAAGGAGTAAACCCCGGCCTCCGTCGGCCCGGAAACGATCCGCAGCTGCGCCTCTTGCAGAATCGCCTGCAGCTCCACCAGCGTGATGGTCGGCGAAAATACCGCGCGAATGACCTCATCCGGCGGGCGCGGCTCGGAGGTGGTGACCGTGTGATAATCGGGCCGCGCCTCCCGGCCTCGGAGCCGGTACCACTTATCGGCCGACACCAGACTGATCGACAGGACCAGCACGGCGATCGATGCCGCGATCAAGCGCTGCCGCGACATGTGTCGATGGATGCCCGGGGCCGGCGGACGACGCGGGATTGGAGCCGCCGGCGCCCTGGGCGCCGAGGCAGCCGTACCTTCGCCTGCATCGATCCTCGCCTGCAGGCGCTTGAAAGATGCGGCCGGCATGTATTCGATGCCCGAATCCGCCGACATCGCCTGGTAAATCCGGCGCTCTTCCAGCATCTCGCCGCGGCAGGCGGCGCAGGTCAGGAAGTGCGCATCGAGCTTTTGGCGGTCGATCGCGTCGATCGTACCGTTGACGTACCAAGGGATGAGTTCGGAGATCTCTTGGTGTTCTGCCGCGCAGCTGCTGTCGGGGTGATTCATTCGCTTCTCGCTGAGAATTCGTGCGCGCTGCCGTCCAGCGCCGGCAGATGTTGGCGGAGCTTCCGCCGGGCGTGAAACATGCGGGCCTTGACGCTGCCGACCGGCGTACCCGTGATCGCGGCGATTTCTTCGAGCGAGTGCCCCAGGTGGTAGGCGAGCTCCAAGGTCAGGCGTTGCTCGGGAGGCAGCCGGTCCAAACCATGGGCCAACCAATCCTGCACTTCGGTTTCCGCTCCCGGATCGACGGTCTGCTCGGGATAATCGTCGAGGCTCAACGCGGCGGTATGGTGTCGCTGGCGTCGTAAGGACTTCAGCGCCGTGTGATACGCGATGCCGAAGATCCAGGTCGAGACCCGCGAGTCATTTCGAAAGTCCCGGGCGCTCTGCCATACGGTCATGAAGGTATCGTTGATGATCTCTTCGATGTTTTCGTATCGCGGGGTGAACCTGAACAGAAAGCGCGCGAGGCGGCGGTGATAAGCGAGGTATAGCTCCTCGAACGCCGAGCGGTTGCCCGCCGCTATGGCGATCACGCGATCGACATCGCATTCCTTGGTGCCTTTGGCCGACGATATCATCGGGGCTTGCCCCGCTCCTGAAGCTCTGTGGATCATGCTCCGTATGTGCCCGTTCGGAGCAAAAAAGTTGCAACGCGCGGGGTGCGCCTAAAAGCGCCAAATCACCGTACCGGACCATCGTCCACCGACAGCGGCATTATAAAACAATGAGTTAGCCGCTCCGGATGCCCCGACATAAGACAGCCCGAGGGATATGGGGGCCCAATCATAGGCGGCACCGGCGCTCCAATAGGCGTAGCCCCCCCGATCCGCGCCATCCAGCTCGTAATACCCGATGCCTGCGGTGGCCGACAGCTTGCCGATCAGGGGCCGCTGCAGGTTCAGCTCCGCCGATTCGGCCATGACACGGACGAGGCCGCCGTCGTAGGAATAGCGTCGCACGTCCGGATAAAACCCGAGAGCAAGCTGGATCCATTGCTGATAAGAGACCTGCACATCGATTTCATCGTAGTTGTAGAGCGAGCCCGCCTGATTCCACGGATAGCTGTAGTCGGCCGCGAGAATCTTCCCTTGCCAATCGTTGCCGTCCGACCACGCGTACCCCAGGAAGGCGCTGAGTTCCGCATCGCGCCGCGCCTCGGGATCGATCTGCGTGCTGGACGCAAAAACTCCCGCCACGAATCCCGAGGAGCTCACATAGTGAAGGTCGAGCTGCAGGGCGGAATGATCGTCGCTGCGGGAAGCTCCGCGCACCAAGTAGTCACTGGTCAGATCGATCGAGCCGCCCCATAGGTCCGCGCTCTTGCAGAGTGGCGATGCACTCAACAGGACCATCGACAAGGCGACGACACCCGCTATCGGACAACCGGCATCGTCACGATCGGATCCTTCCTCGAACATCGCTGACAAAAACTCCATGCCGGTGGCCGGCCCGCACGTAAAAAGCCGCGGTAGGATCGCACCGTTACCAGCAAGATGCCAGCAAATGCTGCGTCAAACACGCGCACCGAAGCGGCGACAGCGATCGCCGCCATCGCAAAAAAACGCGGAATAAATTTCCCGCATCGGAAGTCTGCTTCTCCGAACGGTGAGCGCCGGCAGACAAATTCACTGCACGAATAACCTTTTCTCGATGGTGCGGTACTCACGCGGGTAGTTACTTGCAATTCGATATGGAGGAGCAATGAAATCGAATCACTTGCAGAAGAGCCGCGTGATCGTTCCGGCGGCTGTCACCGCCCTCGGTGCCTTGATCATCGCGGCCTGCGGCGGCGGTGGAAGCGGCGGCGGAAGCAGCGGCGCGGGCCCCGCGGCCAGCGCGGCGAGTCCGCAGCCATCGACGGTGGTTTTTACCGACACTGCCTTGGTCGCGGATAAAGCGGAGGTCGTCGCATCAGCGAAGACGGTGGATGCCAATTTGCAGAATCCTTGGGGGATCGCGGTCGCCACCGGATTGCCGTTTTGGATCGCGGACAACAACAGCAATCTCGCCACTCTGTACAGCGGCGCGGGGGACGTAGAGACGCAGGAAGTGACCGGTTCCGCCAGCACCGGCATCGCCATTCCAGCCTCGGCGGCGGGCGTGCAGGCCAACCCGACGGGACAAGTCTATAACGGCACCGGCAGTTTCCTCATTACCACGAGCAAGGGTCAAGAAACCGCGTTGTTCTTGTTCGATGGCGAGGGCGGCACGATCGCCGGATGGGCGATGGATAGCGGCTCGACCGCGGTCACCGCATACGACGACGGCATCGCGAACGGCGCCAATCACGCGGTTTATAAAGGTCTGGCGTTAGGCACGGTCAACGGCGCGACTTTTCTTTATGCGACCGATCTGCACAACAACAAAGTCGATGTGTTCGACACGAACTTTGCCAAGCCGGCGGATATGCAGGGTAAATTCCAAGACCCGGCGATTCCGAAGGGATTCGTTCCCTTCGGCATATCGGCCGTCAACAACCAACTCTACGTGACCTATGCCATGCAGGACACCGCCCAACACGATGAGGTGCCGGGGGCCGGTTTGGGATACGTCGACGTGTTCGATCTCTCCGGCAATCTCGTGAGTCGCTTCGCCTCGGCGGGCGCGCTCAATGCACCCTGGGGGATCACGGTGGCGCCCAGCGGATTCGGCTCTCTCGCGGGAGACGTACTGATCGGCAATTTCGGCGACGGGAAAATCAACATCTTCACGCCCAATGGAACGCAATTGGCGACCTCGGTGGGGCCGCTCATGGGCAGCAATGGGCAACCCTTCGCCTTTCCCGGATTGTGGTCGTTGGTGTTCGGCAACGGGGATTCCGATAAGCCGCTGACGACTCTTTTCTACACGGCTGGATTTGCCGATCAAACCGACGGCGTATTCGGGACGATCACCGCCTCGACGAGCACGACGATGACGGGAGGAGGTTATTGAGCCTGCGCTGCAACACCCGCGCGCTGCAACACCCGCGCGTCGCGGGTGTTGCATTCGGAATCCGTCGTGCGGTCACCGACCCGATCCCTCCGCCTCGAACGAGCGCAAAATAGCGACGGGCGCGTAGAGCACGCCGAGCACATCACCAGCCAGAGCGGCGCGAGCGGCAGCCGCTTGACCATGAAAGCCGCAGGCAATGATCAGGGCACATTTTTTGTGCGACTTAACCAGGAGATGCTCAAATGACGCCGACAACCCCCAAGAACACCTACTTGTTCGATTGCATATTCGTATCCCTTGCGATCTTCAGTCCAATCCTCATGGTCATCGTTGCAAGCATGCTGCCGGAGGGCAGCCGGGGAGGCATGATAGTGACCGGGCACACGTTCCTGGTGTCGATATTGGTACTCGCGTTGGTGTTTCGGGTCGTGTACGGAATCGGTTTCGTACAATGCGTGCAAGCGACTTCCCAAATGGCAGCGAGTTTGCGTGATCGCGCGAGGCGGGTCGGGCTCAGGAGCTCGAGGCAATTGTGAACCCGCGCTGAGACGTTCAGAGAATTCCGGAATGCCGCTCAGGAAGTGGCAGGAATTCTTCGTGCGGCCGCGAGCTCCATGCGTCCGGCCCTGAACGAGCGCAACATCGTGACGGCCGCGTAGATCACGACGAGCACCACCAGCCAGCGCAGCGCCGCGAGCGGCAGCCGCTTGACGACGAACGCCGCAAGAAATACGCCGGGAATCGATCCGATGGCCAGAGCTATCGAGGTTCCAAATCCGAAGCGTCCCGACCGAAAGAATTGCAGTCCCGCGGTCGGCTGTACCAGTCCACACGAGCCCATCATGATGGGAAAGGCGGCAAGCGGATGCAAACCGAGCAGGGTCACGACGATCATGCACGGCGCATATAGCCCGATGCCGACGCTCATCAACGCGCCGAGCACGAAGTTCACGCCGACCGCCACGGCGAATCGCCATCCGGTGAGCGTATAGGCGACACCGCCGCCCGGCAGCAGATGCAGGTTGGTCGCCGCGAACACGCAGCCGGCGATGAGCAGAGCCGCTCCCATCGCCAATTGGATGGCCGGCCGCGGCATACGGTTGACGACACCCGCGCCGATCCACGCGCCCAACGCGGCCGACAGGATGGTTGCCATGAGCAGGACGGGATCGATCACGATCACGGTCACGAATATGACCATCTCGAGCATCGCGGCCATATTGAGGCCGATATTCAAGGTTCCCGGAATGAGCTCGTCTCCGATTTTTCCTTGAAACTTGAGAACGGCCGTGGTCGGAGCAAACGAGCCGATGCCGAGCGTATCGAAGAAGGCAAATACCAATCCCACCGGATATTCGATCATCAACGGTCGCTTGCGGCCCACATACGTTTTACGGCAGACGATCCAGGCGACATAGAAAGCCGCGTTCATCACCAACAGTACGCCGAACAAGAGTATTACCTGCAGCGACATGCGAACCTCGGGCATCGTGAGAAGACGTGGGGCGCGGCGTTCAGCGGCCGGTCCGGTCGAGCAGCCGGCCGTAAGCGACGCGAGCATTCACTCCCAATCGCCAGAAGCGATGGAAAGGCATCGTTCGGATCGGGGTAACCGGCAATGGAAACGAGTCCGCGGGAGCTCCGGCGAGCACCGATGCCAGCTCGGCTCCCATCGCCGAGGCGAGCGCGACACCCCGCCCGCTGTAGCCCAGCATCACGAACAGGCCTGGTTGGGGCGTGTGTAATCGGGGGTAGAAATCGGAGGTTAATGCGAATTGCCCGTTCCACCAATGGGTCCAGTCGATAGACTCGAGCTCGGGCCACAAACTTCGGGCATAGCTCACCAGGTGCCGATAATCGTGGCGATTCAGCGCTTTCCGTTGCGGCCCCCGTCCCCCCATCAACAGGCGGTTGGACGCATCGCGCCGATAGTACACCGTGATGTTCCCGGTTTCGTAAACTACTTGTCGGCCCGGCAAGATCGAGGCGGCGAGGCCGTCCGGCAGGGGCGCAGTTGCGATGATGGCGCTGAAGATGGGTACGATGCTGCGGGCAAGGCGCGGCACCAAGCCGCCCGAGTAGCCGTCGGTGGCGATGAGCACCCGATCTGCGCGTACGGTGGAGCGCGGTGTCCGGGCCCGCCAGCCATTGCCTTCGCGCAGCAGCGCCACGACCGGCGATGAGCCGTGGATGCTCGCGCCGGCGCGTTGTGCGGCCGAGGCGAGTTCCCGCGCGAGGCCGAGCGGATTGAGGGATCCGCCTTGCGGGTCGAAGCTCGCGGCGAGGTAGCGTCCGGTGCCGGTGGCCGCGGCGATGCGCTCCCTCGACCATAGTTCCACCGGGATGCCGCGCCGTCGCCATTGTTCGGCGGCCGCCTGCAATGCGCCCACATGCCGAAGCGAGTGGGCGACGCGCAGGGTGCCGCTCCGGCAGACCTCGCATTCGATGCCGAGCCGGTCGATGAGCGCAAAAAGAAATTGCGGTGCGTTGAGCGCCATAGCGACGAGCCTCGGCCCGAACACCGGGCCCAGCGCCTGCTCCGCGGCATCGGGCTCGAACTTCAGCCCCGCATTGACTTGACCTCCATTGCGTCCGGCCGCGCCGAATCCGGGCTCTCGCGCTTCGAGCAGAGCCACGGAGCGGCCGCGCTCCGCGAGATGCAGCGCGGTCGACAATCCCGTGTAGCCGCCGCCGACCACCAGGACCTCGACCCGAAGCTCACTCGTCAGCTCGGGCGAAGCGGCGGGTGGGCACGCCGAGACGGGATAGAGACAATTCGGGGCGTCGAGCTCGATCGGTGTCGGCATACTGGTACGGAGTCTGCGAATCCATAGGTGACCCCGAGCGAGCGCGCCGTTGGTCGCGGGCGCGGCGCGGGAATAATGGCCATATAATGGCAGACTGAGTTGGCATTGGGCTCGCGTTTATTAGGGGAAGGTCGTAAGCAGCGTTGAGTTGATCGAGAACGCCGGTGAGTCGCGCGGGCGGTTGGCGTGGGAATCGCTGGCTGTCATGGGTTGCATGATCGCTTTAGCTGCCGTCGCGGCTTGCTTGGTTCGCGCGGCGGGCGATCCCTACCCGATCAACGCCACTCGGGCGCCGTTACCGTGGGTACCCTTCGGCCTGGCGGTCGCTGTGTTGTACTTCCGCGGACAGAATCGCTGGCCTGGAGTGCTGGCCGGCGCCATCGGCGGCGGCCTGGTGGTCGGAGGCATCCCGCCGGCCGCCGCGGTCTTGCAGGGAATTTCGGCCACGGTGTTTGCGGGCGCCATCCGCGCCTTGCTCCGTGCATGGCGCGTGAATCCGGCGCTCGAACGTTGGCAAGACCCCCTCTTGCTCTGGCTTGCCGCTGCGCTCGGCGCCACTGTCATGGGATGCATTGCGGCTACCGCCGTCTTGGGCGTTGCGGGCCTTCAGCTCGATCACGCCGGTCACGGCATGGTGCGCGCGCTGCTCGATGCGGGCGGCCGCCCCATTTTCCAGCGGCCGCTCTTCGTGTTCGCCGCCTGCTGGATCGCAAACTGGAGCAGCGGGGTCGCCCTCGTCATACCGGCATCGGGCCTGCTGCGCAGGGCGACATGGCGGAACCTGCGCGGCCGGTTTCCCGAGCTGTGGTCCATCGCATTGGTTCTCATCGGCTGGGCGATCGCCGCGTTCCTGCCGTTGCCCTGGGTGGCCAGCCTGCCGCTGTTTCTGGTCGCCCTCATACTGGTTACCTGGTCGGCCATCCGCTTCGGGGCGGCGGTGGCTGCGGTGATCCCGTTCGCGCTGGCGTTGATCGAAAGCGCCGCATTCATCGATGGCCGCGGACCGCTGGCGACACGGCCGGAAGACGCCATCGCGGTGGTGTGGACCTTCATTCTGGTCATCTCGGTGCTCGGCATGTTGATCACGTCGCTCCTCGCGGAGCGAGACGCGGCCTACCGGCGGCAGGTCACCTCCGAGAAGCGCTACCGCGTGCTGTTCGAATCGAGTCCGCGTGCTTTGTGGGTCTACGATCCAACCGATCTCAGGGTTTTAATGGTCAACGAGGCGGCCACGCGTCTCTACGGCTACACGCGCGCGGAGTTCGCGGATTTGCGCGTGTCGACCGTGGACTCGCGGGACCTCCCGGGCACCGCGGCGCCGGATGCTGCGACAGCGGAATTGGACAAGGGAGAGCACCGGCATCGGACCCGCGGCGGCGCGATCATCGAGGTCGAACTGCATGCCGAGCCGATCGAGTTCGATGGCCGTCCGGCACGGCTGGTGTTCAGCGACGACGTCACGGACCGCAATCGTCTGCGCGGCGCGCTTCTGGACGCGGCAGACCGTGCCGAGCGGAAACTGGGCCGAGAATTGCATGACGGACTCGGCCAGGACTTGCTGGCACTGTCGCTGCTCGCGCGCGCCGAGACCGCCCGCGTGAGCAAGGGCGGTGCGCTCGAGCTGAGGAATCTCGCACTCATGGAGAGCGTGGCTCTCGGCGCGGTGGCGAGCTGCCGGGCCATCGCCCGCGGGCTGTCGGCACTCGCTGAAAACGGCGGGGATCTGTCCGCGGCGCTTCAGCGTCTACCCGATCGCTTTCAGCACAGCGGGCCGCCTGCGATCAGCGTGACGATCAAGGCCGGGGAGCCGTCCGCGCTGCCCGAGGAAGCCAAGGACCACATCTATCGCATCGCTCAGGAAGCCCTCACGAACGCCGTGAGACATGCCGGCGCAGACCGGATCGACCTCATTCTGGCGGCGACGGACAGGACCGTCGCACTCATCGTGCGCGACGATGGCATCGGCCTACCGGACGGCTCGGTACCGAGCGGCGGCCTTGGCTGGGCCTCCATGCGCCATCGGGCTTCCGCGATCGGGGCACTTCTTCATGCGGGCAACTCGAATGGCGGCGGTACCGAGGTGCGCCTCGAGTACGAGTACGTCACGGCGGCGAGGGTGGACAGGCCGCACTGATCGATTCCCGCGAATACTCACCTCTTCAAGTACTGGTGCACGATCTCGATGAGCGCCTCCGCCGCGACGGCCTGCGGCGCCTCGGGCCGCGCCTGCGGATCCACCATATGTTCGCGAATGTGGTCCTCGATGACTTCCGCGATGAATCCGTCCAAGGCGCCGCGGCACGCGGTGGCCTGCTGAAGGACGGCGGCGCATTCGCCGTCCGCCTCGACCGAGCGCTCGATGGCCTCGAGCTGGCCGCGCAGTCGTTTGAGGCGGTTCAGCAGCTTGTTCTTTTCCTTCGCCACATGACCCACGGCCGACATCTCCTTGCGGTACTATACCCTGGTAGGGTATATTAATCGAATCGCACACCCAAGGCGCCCAAATAATTCTGCAACGCACGGAGAGTATACGAACCCTTATGAGTCCACACCCTAGCACCCCAACCATCGGGTCGGTCGGCCGGCATTCGCGGCGACTGAACCCATCGTTCGGCGGAGCGAAGGCCCGGAGATTCCGCGGTGGGAATTTGTCGCTAGTCGGCTAGTGTCCTTTCAGCCATTCCTCTCGGGCTTGAGCAACCGCGCTTGAGCATTTTTGAGGAGTATCGATCATGGCTGCGTTTTCGACGTTTCATTCCTTTCAATCGGGCGTCGGCGAGATCCTGCTGCGCGTGCGCGGCGCCGTATGCGAGGCGCTGCTGTTCCTCTGGGGACTCCTGGTCGTGGCGGTTTTGCTGCTTATACTAGGTGGCTTCTTCCTGTGATGGACGCGACATGAGGCACAGCGCGTTTCTGGCACTCGGCTTCGTTTGCGCTCATGCGTCGGCGCTGGCGGCGGGGGAGTCTCCCGACGGCAGCACGCAGCCGCTCGAGGAGAGCTTCGCGGTTCATGGCCAAGCCACTTACGTGGAGCAGGCGGCCGACCGTTTCCACGCCCCCTACGCCGGCCAACACAGTCTCTCGCCCGGGGCCAATGAAGAGACCGTGGATGTGTCGCTGTTCCTCGGTGCGCGCCTGTGGCGCGGCGCGGAAATCTGGGTTCAGCCGGAAATGGACCAGGGCTTTGGACTAAACGACACGCTCGGCGTCGCCGGGTTTCCGAGCGGAGAAGCCTACAAGGTGGGGGCTTATCACCCTTACTTTCGCTGGCAACGCGCCTTCGTGCGCCAAATCCTCGGCGAGAGCGATGAACGGGAACCCGTGCCGGGGACCGCCAATCAACTCGGCGGTTCACGCGGTCTCGATCGATGGGTCTTCACCGTGGGCAAGTTCGGCGTCACCGATATCTTCGATACGAACCAATACGCGCACGATCCGCGCAGCGATTTTCTCAACTGGGCGGCCGTGGATGGCGGCGCCTACGATTACGCCGCGGATGCATGGGGCTACACGGTCGGAGCCGCCGCCGAGCGGTACAACGGCTCCTGGACGTTTCGTGCCGGAGTCTTTGATCTTTCGAACGTTCCGAACAGCATTCACCTCGAGCCCGGAATGCATGAATTTCAGATGGATGCTGAAGTCGAGAAGCGGTACGAGTTGTTTGGTCAAACCGGCCGTGTGCTGCTCACCGGGTTCGATAGCCGTGGTCGCATGGCGCTGTTGGATGAGACGATTGCTCTCGCACAGACGACCGGGGTGAACATCAACACGGCGCTCGTCGACGTGCGCCAGTATCGAAGCCGCTTAGGCGGAGTGCTCAGCCTGGAGCAGCCGATTACCGAGGCCGTCGGGGTTTTCGCGCGCATCAGCAAGGCCGCCGGCAACGTCGAGCCCTACGAGTTCGCCGATATCGATCGCTCGGTGGAGGTGGGGACCTCGATCAAAGGTCTCGCGTGGCATCGTGCCGATGACACCGTGGGCGTCGCCGTCATCGACAACGGCATCTCGGCGGAGCGCGAGGAATATCTGAACCTCGGAGGTCTCGGCATTCTGATCGGCGACGGGCGGCTCCCGCATCCGGGTGCGGAGCAGATTCTCGAGACGTATTACAACGTGGGCGTGCTCGCCTGGGCACACGTCACTCTCGATTATCAATGGGTCAAGAACCCGGCCTACAACACCGATCGCGGCCCGGTGTCGATTGTCGCCGTACGGGTGCATGCTCAGTTTTGAGGAAACGCGTCTCAAAACCGAGAACTCGACCGCACTCCACGGAGTGAAGCCTCTAAGCTAACGCCATTCGAGACAGGGGCTGCTATGGAAGATCTCATCCACGTCATATGCCTTGGTGCCGCATCGCCGGATCTATCCGAGCACGATACGGTCAAATTTCTCAACGAGGCTCGCAAGGCGAACCGCCAGAATGATGTTTCCGGCATGATGCTGTACGTCGGCGGGTGCCTGCTGCTGTTGCTCGAAGGCGAAGCGGCGAAGGTCGACATCGCGTGCCGCGCCATTTCCTCCGATGAGCGTGAAATGCGGATGATTCTGCGAGAGCCGATTGCGGAGCGGGAATTCCCGGAATGGATCCTGGGCTTCGAGACGGTCGAGCCGCTCGAGGCCGCGCGGTTGTTGGGCGAACCGCTCGTGTTCGACGCCTCTTCGCGCGTCGCCCGCATTGATCCCAACAGCGCCAAGACCCTGCTGTCGATCATCGGCCGGCGCCGGTGGCAATCGGATCGGAGCGGAATGTTCCGAGCCATCCGCCGCGCCACCAAGTCATCGGCAACCGGAGGCGACCCCGTTCCCTAGCGCCCGACGCCCAAGGCGGCGCCGAAACCGATTTTGTAAAATTGCAGCCGGAAAATCGCGGGGGGGAATCCTGGATTTCGGTAAAGCGTGACTCGGTTATCGCCGATTCCATCAGACCTTGCCCACCAGTCGATGTACGGCACCGCAAAAATCCTGCATCGTGCCTCACGCTTAAGTGACCACAAGAGGATTCGGCGGATGGCGACCCGGAAGAGCGATTATCATTACCTAAGAACGAACATCGAGCGCAGCGAGCCGCGTCGATACGCTTCCTTGGAGACGGCGCTGGCCGCGATGAAGGATCTGGTGCATCTACAGGGCGGCCGCGGGTTCATCACGACACGAGAACCGGACGGCAAGCACACGAGCCGCCATCCCGACGGGCGCGGGGTTCAGTTCTGGGCAGAGGATTCGAGCGGCGTCATCGTCAGCTGAGTCGAACGTCCGCGTCCTGCGCTGCCGCTCCGAGCGTTACCCGAAGCTGGTGCTTGCGCCCGTCGTCCGCCAATGTGATCTCGGCTTCGCCGCCCGGCAGGCGAGTACCGTCCAGTTCGATGCTTGCGATGCCACGGCAGACCCGATCCGGGTTGTCCACCAGGATTTCGTATTGCGCCGAGGCATGCTTGAACATGATCTCGAAGCGCGGCCAATCCGCCGGGATGCACGGGGCCAGCAGAAGACGTCCCGCCCGAACCCGGAATCCCAGCATCCATTCGAGGCCGGCGCGGTACATCCAGCCGGCCGACCCCGTGTACCACGTCCAACCCCCACGCCCGGCGTGCGGCGGTACCGAATAGACGTCCGCGGCCACCACGTAGGGCTCGACCTTGTAGCGCTGGACGTCGGCGCGGCTGCACGTGTGACTGATCGGATTGAGAAGCGACAAAAGCGCGGCTGCCTGAGTCCCATTTCCCAAGATGGCTTCGGCAATCACCGTCCAAGTGGCGGCGTGGGTATATTGCCCGCCGTTTTCTCGAATACCGGGCGGATACCCTTTGATATAGCCCGGATCGTGCTGAGTGTGATCGAAGGGCGGAGTAAACAGCAACGCGAGACCGGGATCGTGCTGGACGAGCCGGCTCTCGACGTTGGCCATGGCGCGCGCGGCACGGACGGAATCCGCGGCTTCGGAGATCACGCTCCAGGATTGTGCGATCGAGTCTATCCGGCATTCGTCGTTCGAGACCGATCCCAGCGGCGTTCCGTCGTCGAAGTAGCCTCTGCGGTACCAGTCGCCGTCCCAGGCCCGCTCGAGCGATTGCTGAAGTGCGGCGGCGTGGTCGAGCCATCGGGCGGCACGCGCACGCTCCCCGCGTGCCGAGGCGACCGGCGCGAATTTCACGAGCGTGGCGTAAAGGAACCATCCCAGCCAAACGCTTTCGCCGTTGCCTTGCTCGCCGACACGATTCATCCCATCGTTCCAATCCCCGGTTCCGAACAGCGGCAGACCATGTGCGCCGACTCGCAGCGCCCGATCGAGCGCTCGCGCGCAATGTTCGAACAGCGTCGCGGATTCTTCCGAGATGCCGGGCATGAAGAACGCGTCGTGCTCCTCGGGCTGCAGCGTGCGGCCTTCCAGAAACGGAAGCATCTCGTCCAGGACCGCCGCGTCGCCGCTCGTTTCGATGTATTGCAGCGCGCAATGTGCGAGCCAGACCACATCGTCGCTGATGCGAGTGCGTACGCCCTGACCGGCCGTGCCGGCGACAACCGCGGGCAACCACCAGTGCTGCACGTCGCCCTCCTTGAATTGCCGGCTGCCGGCGCGCAGCAAGTGCTCGCGCGTGAGGTCCGGTCGCGCGACGGCGAGCGCCATCCCGTCCTGGAGCTGATCGCGGAAGCCGTATGCGCCGCTCGCCTGATAAAATGCGGATCTCGCCCAGATACGGCACGCGAGTGTCTGGTAGAGCGACCAGCCATTGAGCAGGATATCCAACGCGCGGTCGGGCGTTTTCACCTGGACCGCTCCGAGCACGGCGTCCCAATAGCCAAGCACGCGCTGAAAGACGGCATCGAGATCGACGCTGCGGTAGCGAAGCAGCAACGATCTCGCGGCCGAGGCATCGTCGGCCTCGCCGAGGAGGAAAACGACCTGGGCGGCCCCGCCGGGCTCGAGTTCGATCGAGGTGCGCATCGCGCCGCATGGATCGAAGCCGGCGCCGGCCCGCCCGGCCAACGGCGCTTTCGAGGCCAACGCGGCCGGCATATCGAGAGTGCCGTGCCGGCCGAGGAACTCTCCTCGGTCCGCGGTCCACTGCGACTGACGGCCAGCGAGATCCGCGAAGGCGACCCGGCGACCGAAGGCGGCATCCCACGGATTGCGGGCGAACAAGGCGCCGGTCTCGGTATCGAGTTCGGTCAGAATGAACGGCGCCGACGCCCCCCGGGAAATTCCCAGCACCCATTCCACATAAGCGGTGACCGTGAGCCGCCGCGGACGCTTGGAGGCGTTGCGGATCTTCAGCCGAAAAATTTTTATGGGGTCGTCCATCGGTACGAACATGAGCAGATCGAGCTCGATCTCGCGCGCGGTCACCTCGAATCGGCTGTATCCGTGTCCGTGGCGCGCCAGGTAGGTCGCCGTAGAGTCACGGACGGGCGAGGCCGTCGGTCCCCATACCTCGCCGGTCTCCTCATCGCGCAAATACAACGCCTCACCGGGGCGATCCGCGACGGGATCGTTCGACCATGGAGTAATCTGATGTTCGCGGCTGTTGAGTGCCCACGTGAAGCCGCCGCCGTCGGCCGCCACGTGAAATCCAAAGCGGGAATTGGCGATGACATTGATCCAGGGTGCGGGGGTCGACTGTCCGGGCCCGAGAACAGTCACATATTCGCGGCCCAGCGAGTCGAAACCCCCCAGTCCATTGAAGAACTCGAGATCGCGGCCCGGCGAGGCGCTCGTCGGCGGGTCGGCTTTCGGCGCACCTCGCGCCGCGGGCGCGGGCGGCACGGCCGGTTTGCGGGTGCGATCGAGTTGATCCGCGATGCCGCCGCGCCGCGCCACCAAGACGACCCGCGCGACCGATGACAGCAGGGCGGAGGTCTGCGCGGAGATCAGGTCGCTGCGAAGCACGAATACCGCGCCGCGCGCGCGATGAGCTCCCGGACTCGGCCGCGACTGGCTCATGCGCGCCTGTGTTTCCAGGGCGTTTTGCAGGTCCTGGACGTAGGATGCGGCACGTTCGTTGAGGATCACGAGGTCCGCGGCGAGGCCCTTCATGCGCCAATATTCATGCGCCTGCAGCAGTTGACGAGCGATCGCGATGTCCTCGATCGCGTCGATTCGCAGCAGCAGGATCGGCACATCGCCTGAGATTCCCTGGGCCCACAAGCCCGACGGCGGGCCGCTGCCGTCGCGTATCGCCGGGGACGGCGGGCGCATCGAGGCGTCGGCGTAGAGCAGACGGCCCGCCAGGCGTTGAAACAGGCCTGCTTCGGCGGAGTCCATGCCGAGGTGGCGCAACTGCACCTGCGCCTGCGTCCAGGCGAGAGTGGCCGCGCGCTCGAACGAGTTGCCTTCGTGGTGCTTGTCGAGCAGATCGAGTACGGCTTCGCGGGACGAGGCGACCCCGGTCCAAAAGGCGATCCGGGCGGTGGAGCCCGCGGCCACCAGGATTCGATAGCGAAGCGCGAACACGGGGTCCAATACCGTTCCCACCGTGCTCGACAGCCGGTGCCCGTCCATCACCGCAAGCGGCGACCTGATCTCGCGTCCGCGGCCGAGAAAGCGCGCCCGGTCGGTCTCGATCTCCGGCTCGCCCAAGACCGTGTCCTCGACCACGGCATGATGCGCCGCCCAGATGTCGGGCTCGCCGGGCGCGCGCTTGCGGCGCGTCGCCAGCAGCGTCTTTCGCTTGGCGACATACTCGGTTTGCACGAAGAGCTTTGAAAAGGCTTGGTGCGCGGCGTCGGCCGCGGGTTGGGCGAGCACCAGTTCCGAATAGGAGGTCACCTCGATCTCGCGGTCTCGATGGCCGGTATTCGTGATCGACAAGCGGCGTACCTCGGCATCGTCCTCCGGCGATACCACGACTTCCAGCGTGGTCGTGAGGGCGCCATCCGTGCGAAGGAATTCCGCCCGATCCTCGGTGAAGGTCACCTCATAGGATTGAGGCTCGACGCCGCTCGGTTGATAGCCTGCCGACCAAACGGTGCCGCTCACGACATCCCGCAAGAATATGTAGCTGCCGGAATCGTCACGCGTCGCATCTTCGCGCCACCGCGTCACGCCGATATCTCCCCAGCGGCTATAGCCGGATCCGGCGCCGGTGAGCATCACCGAATAGCGGCCGTTCGAGAGCAGATGCGTCTGGGGCATCGCATCGTGAGCGCCGTGCAGGCGGCGGACCTCGGGCAGCCGCGCATCGGCGAGCGGCGCGGACGCCGTCACCTCCTGTGCCCTCGGGGGAATCGCCGAGACATCGCGCGGCGCGCGCTCCTGCAGCAGCAGTTCCGTCGCCTGAATGCTCGGTTCGGCATGAAATCGTGCGCGCATCTTGCCGTCGAAGAGCACATTGGCGATGGCAACGATGGTCATGCCCTGGTGATGCGCCATGTACGCCCGCACGATGGCGACCTCGGCTCCGTCCGGCAGGCGCGAGCGGGTGTAGTCGAGCGCCTCGTTGAAGCCGAAGCGGCCGCGCGCGCCGATGCCGGCGAGTCTCTCGAAATTGCGCATCGATCGGGTTGGATCGACCATGGCGGCGAGCGCCGTCGCGTAAGGTGCGATCACCGCGTTCTCGCTGAGTCCGCGCTTGAGTCCCAGGCCCGGAACGCCAAAGTTCGAATACTGGTAGGTGAGCTCGAGGTCGCGCGCGTTGTAAGCCGATTCGGAGATTCCCCAAGGCACGCCGAGCTTGGCGCCGTACTGAATCTGCCGCTGCACGATCAGGCGGTTGGTCTGATCGAGCAGGCTTCCGGCCGGCGCGCGCATGACCAGCGACGGCATGAGATATTCGAACATGGAGCCCGACCAAGAAATGAGCGCCGCCCCTTTGCCGAGCGGGGTAACCGAGCGCCCCAGACGGAACCAGTGGCGGGCCGGAATGTCGTCCTTCGCGATGGCGATGAAACTCGCCAGGCGGGCTTCCGAGGCGAGCAGGTCATAGCAATTGGGGTCGAGCGTGCCATCCGCGGTGCAGCCGATCGACAGCAGCCGCCGTTGCCGATCGAATAGGAAGCCGAACTGCATCCCTTCCGACATCGCGCGTGCGCTCGCGCCGATGGCCCCCAGCCGCTCGTTCGCGTTCGCCGCCGAGGCTGCCGTCTGCACGGCGTCCCGGCGCCAGCTTTCCAGGGAGCGCTGCGTCGCTTCGCTCCAGAACAGCAGATCCGCGCCCGCCTCATCGCCCCATTCTCCGACCAGCGTGCGGACGATGTCGGTCAGCGTCGCGGCGAGCGGAATGACGGCTTCCAAGCGCGTCGCGATGTCCGTGCGCTCGGCCTCGGCGAAGCCGAGCGCCGCGGCCAGCGAAGCGATGGCCGCGTCGATTTGATCGGGCGACGTGGCGTGCATCCTGCGGTCGTCGGGCAGCGCCCGCCGCGCTTCGCGTGCAAGCTGCAAAGCATCGCCGACCCCGGCGAAGCCGTCATCCGCAGGCGGCGGCCGATCGATCCAATCGCGGCAGGCATTCGCAAGCGCGATCAAGTGTCCCGCCAGATTGCCGCTGTCGACCGCCGAGATGTATCGAGGGTCCAGAGGGCGCAGATCGCGGGTGTCATACCAGTTGTAGAAGTGGCCGCGAAACCGTTCGAGATTGCCCAGAGTCGCGAGCGTTGCCTCCGCGCGTTCCGTGAAGTCCAAGGTCCCGAGCCAGCCGAAGTCGCGGGCGCTCACTGCGGATAACAAGTACAGGCCGATGTTGGTCGGAGACGTCCGATGTGCCAGCACGGGTTGCGGCTCATACTGGAAGTTGTCCGGCGGCAACATCCGATCGTCCGCCGTCACGAAGGTCTCGAAATAGCGCCACGTGCGGCGTGCCACCAACCTCAAGGCGCGCGCGTCGTGTGCCGACAGCTCCTGACGGCCTCCGATGAGAGGCGACCGGCTGATCCAGACCGCGACGGCGGGAGACAGCGCCCAAAGCACTAGGAAGGGCGCCGACAGCCAGCCGTTGTGCGGCCGGATATAGAGGACCAGAGCGGCGCCGACGGCGGCAATCAGGACCGCGCCGGACATGCGGCGATAGGCAGTCGGGAGCCTGAGACGGAAACTGAGTTTTGCCTGCGCCGCGGTCACCCACTGAAGCAGGTTCCGCTGGCTGACGAACACCCGAAACAGAGTCCGGCCGATGGCATCCATCATCAACGTCGCTTGGTGCGCCAGAAACGTCACCAAGAAGACGGTCTGCACCAGGCTGAGCTGCGCGTCGACGCGCAGCGCGCGCAGGTGGCTGCGCAGCGTAATGCCGGAGCGGCCCGGCACGATCGCGGTGAATACCGGCAGCACGGCCGGCAATGCGATGGTCGCGCAGATGAACCCGCTCCACAGGAGAGCGTCGTCCGCCGGAAGCAGCCACCCTGCCATGAGAGCGGCGACGGCGGCGGGCGCCGAGAGCGTGCGCCGCAGGTTGTCCAGCATTTTCCAGAGGCCGATGAGGGGCAGTCGCCCGCTGCCGCGATCCACGCCCGTCGAGTCGCCGCGGCCCAGTATCCACGGCAGCAATTGCCAATCACCGCGGGCCCAGCGATGTTGCCGCGCGGCGGCGACGTCGTATCGAGACGGAAATTCCTCGACGACCTCGATGTCGGATACCAGTCCCGCCCGAGCGAAGGTCCCCTCGAAAAGATCGTGGCTGAGCAGGGTGCCCTCGGGTACTCGATCCGCCAACGCCGCTTCGAAGGCATCGACGTCGTAGATGCCTTTGCCGGCGTACGAGCCCAGCCCGAAGAGATCCTGGTACACGTCGGAGACTGCGGCCGCATAAGGATCGATCCCGCTCGCGCTGGAAAATACGCGCTGAAAGAGCGAGCCCTCGCGGCCCATCGGTAAAGACGGCGCCACCCGCGGCTGCAGCACCGCATAGCCCTGCAAGACGTGACCGGTCGCCGCATCGAACTCGGGCCGGTTCAACGGGTGAGCCATTTTCCCGACCAGACGCCGCACGGCATCCCTCGGCAGGCGGGTATCCGCATCGAGCGTGATCACGTACCGGACATCGGCGGGAACGGCAGCGCATCCTTGTCCGGCCGCGATGAAAGTCGTGTCCGCCGCGCCGCGAAGCAGTTGGTTCAACTCATGGAGCTTGCCGCGCTTGCGTTCCCACCCCATCCATTGCCTCTGCCCGTCGCTCCAGACCCTGCGCCGATGCAGCAAGAGGAAGCGATCCCCGGCGGGGGCGGGACCATGCAGACGATTCAGTCGCGCGATGCCCTCGATCGCGATGTCGAGCAGCGCGGCGTCTCCGGCGGTGTGCTCGGTCGGTGCGTCGGTCCAATCCGAAAGCAAGGCAAAGTACAGTTCCACGTCCGGCGAGGCGAGACAGTGGATCTCGAGGCGCTTGAGGTGTTCTTCGACGGCCGCGGGAGTCGTGAGTAAAGTCGGCACCACGATCATGGTGCGCAGATGCGCAGGAATGCCTTCCCGGAGAGCGAGGCCGGGAATGATCGTCGCGGCACGTCCTCGCGTCACGGAACGGTTGACGAGCGCCACGGCTGCGTCGATCGAGGGCACCAACCCCAGGAGCGCGAGCAGCGTGAGCCACGATTCGCCCACACCCCAGCCCTGAAGCACGATCAGGGGAAGAAAGAGCGCAATACCGGCGATCGTGAAGATGGAGGCGATGTAGTCGCCCGCCTTGTGGATCCTGAAACGGCCCAAGGAACTCCAGCGGGGGTCTCGATAGCCGAGCGCCGTCTCGAAGGCGCGCCGGCCGGCACCGATCAAATGGTAGCCCGGATCGCGCAGTCGATCCGCGTCGCCGTTCGCGGCGAGCCCGTCGCCGGCCGACAAGGCCGCGCGCGCAATCTCGAGCTCGGTGTGCTTCGATCCGCGCGATAGCTGTTCTATCGCGCGGCGATAGAGGTCGCGGCTGGGGAAATCCATGGCGGCAAAGCCGCTCGACTCCCGCAGCAGTTCGTCGACCAGACTGACGCTCTCGAAGAACTCCGGCCAGTCCACATCCGAGAGCAATCTCATGCTGGTGATGATGTTGCGCACGGTGACGTTCGAGGCGCCCTGGCGGTGATGCTCCTCATGCACGACCTGGTCCGCCGTCGTTTCCTGCAGGGTCAAGCGCCTGTCCAACCATCCTCGTGCCGGCGTGGTCTCGGGATCCTGATCGCGCAGCCGCAGGACCAGCTGGACGATGAAGGCGGGAGAAAAGGGGCCGCCCGCCTCGTCGCGGCGAACCAACACGTCAGGCTCGGCCGTATATCCGTTCACCCCCAACAACCGATCGACCGCATTGTCCGCATCCTGGCGCGCCGCGCGGCTGCTGACGATGCGGGAGGCCGCGCGCCGCAGATTCTCGACGAGCACGATGCGAAGCGTGATGGCGACCGCCCATAACTCGCCGATGGTCAGCGGCTGGACGCGCTGATACGCCCGCACGAACAGGCACAGCGCATCGGGGTCGAAGCGGCTATCGCTGTGGGCGATGACCGCCCACGCCAATCCGAACACGCGAGGAAAGCCGGCGAACGGGCCGTCCGCGAGGCGCGGCAATTGCCGGTAGAAGCCGGGAGGAAGATCTGCGCGAATTTCGCGGATCTGCTCTTCGACGAGGTGATAGTTGTCGATCAGCCATTCGGCGGCCGGCGTTATCGAACGGCCTTCGCCGACCGCGGAGCCGATGGTCCGATACGCGGCGAGCAGCACGGACTCGTTGTCCTTCAAGCGTGCGTTGAGGGAGCGCCGAGCAGACCGCTTTTTCGTCACCTGCTGGGCTGCCGCGAGGCTTGCGGCGTGCTCCTCGAGGCGCTCGCTGCTGAACAGCTCCGCGCGGAGAATCTCGTCGTTGTCCCAAGGAGAGAGACCCGAGGCGTGTGGAGTCATCCCGCCGGTCCGTGACTAAACCGTCGCGGCCGGCGGGCTGATGGTGCCCTGAAGCTCAGCTGCGTGCAGCGATCGATCCGCCCTTGTCGTCGCCGATCACTACCTCGACACGGCGATTCAATTGGCGTCCGCCCGAGTCGGCGTTATCGGCGACCGGAAAGCTCTTGCCGTAGCCCTGGCTTTCGATCCGCGAGGAATCGATCCCTCGCGATATCAGCGACGACTTCACGGCGTCGGCGCGTTGCTGCGACAAATTCTGGTTATACGATTCGCTGCCGACGCTGTCGGTGAATCCATCGATCTGCACCCGGCGTTGCGGTTGATCGGTGAGAAATTGCGCCAATTGGTCCAGCTTGCGCGCCGCCCCGGGATTCAATTGCGATCTGCCGGTGTCGAACAGCACGTCGCCGAGCGTGAGCACCAGCCCGCGCGGCGTCGGGGTCGCCTTCAGTTGATCGACTTCGGCCTGCAGACGGGCCGCCTGTTCCGTGGCTTGGTCGCGCTGTTCCGTGGCTTGATCGCGCTGTTCCAGGGCCGCATTGGTCGCCAGGGTCGCGGTACCGACCTCGCGCGTGCGGGCGTCGAGCTGGATCTTGTCGCGCTCGCCGCGGCCGGCGGCTACGCGGGCGTCATCTGCCTTGGCGGCGCCACGCGCCTGCGCAAGCCGTGCCAGCTGCGTGGCAAGATAGGCCGGCTGCGCGATGGCGGCATCGTCGTGATGCATCGCCGCGGCCTCGGCGAGATCCAGCTGCTTCTGCGCCGCCTCGATATCCACGGCGGCGTACTTGGCGACGTTCGGATTCGCCTGCGCCGTGTGTACCTCGGCTCGCGCCGCCACCAACTGCGGATTCGGTGTCGGCACGGAAGCGCAGGCCGCAATGCCCAGCGCCGCGCCGATCGCCATCAATGTGCGTATTCTTGCGTTCATGTCCGTTCCTTATTGAGTGGGGGGCGAGCTGCGCAGGGATTCTTGACGCAGGGTCTGCATGCCCGCGTCGAATTCCGCCGCCGCCTTATGCGACCGTTGCTGCTGCGCCGTGGCTTCAGCGAGCTCTGCGTCGACGTTCGCTTGCTCGGCCAGCTCGGTGGCGGGTTGAATGTTCCGATCGGCGTTCGCTTTCTCGGCGCGGGCGAGCTTGTCGCGGGCGCTGGCGAGTTCTACCGGGGCGAATTCCGGCGCTCCGGATCCTTCCGCGCGCTGTACCGAATCCTTCGCGACGGCGATCTTCTCGTCGGCAACGGGGCTCGTGGTCGCGCATGCCGCCAAAACCACGGCGCTTGCCGCGAGCGCGGTGACGCCCTTCATCAGGGTCGATAGTGTCGTACTCATAGCAGCACCTGGTCCTTAGTAGTGTCGGCGGATTGGGCAGCCCGCAATTGGCGAGGCGCCCAGCCCCGAGGGAATGAGTCGCCAGGCTACGCGCGGGAGGGGCGAGTGTCGGTGCGTTACCGCACTTACGAGTGCGACTCGATCAATGCCTCCGACGGTGTCTGGTAGAATGCAGCGGAGTTCGTACCGATTCCATTGCCAGCGCTCGGGGAGAAGTCGTCATCGACGTGTGCGTTTACTACTTCATCCGGCGGGGCGGACCGGCCGGCGGAGAGTTCCTGTCCAAGCGGCGGGCTACGATCGAGACCATCCGGGGGCGCGGCGAACCCGTGATGGAATCCGGTCTCGTCGTCGACCATACGGAGCTCGACGCCATCGGTTTCCTCACAGGCCGTGCCAGCGACGGCGCCCATCCGATCGATGAACTGTGGGCTCAAACCCGGTCGCTCGAATCGAGGGCGAATTCACGGGACGCCGAGGCGCTCGCATTGGACGACCATACCGACGGTGACCGAAAAAGCAGATTGCGCGCGGAAAGTCGCGAGCTGCGCGATCAGGCCGGAGAACTGAGGGCGCGGCTGACCGCCGACAAAATCCACGCGGCGGACGACTGATTTAGAGAATCTTGGCAGCGGCCGAATACCGGCCGCGATCGCGTATCGGCGACAGATCCTGTTAAAGCGCCTCTTCGCCCAGAGCCGCGGTGCTCCCGGCGGCGCCAAAGCGCTGTTGCTGCTCCGCTCTGATCTGCGCCAGCGTGAGCGCCGTATTGACCGCGATTACCGCGAGCACGGGATGGTTGGTGTCGCGCGGCAACTGAGCGCCGTGCAGGCTCTCCCACAAGCGAATCCGTTCCTGCGCCGTATACCGGTCCGACGACTGCTCGCTCTTCGCGCGGTGCCGTTGCGCCTCCTGCTCGGCCTTGATCTCGGCCGCCCGCTCCCGGCACTCGTTGCGGCTCGCGCCGGCGGTGGGAAGCTGAGGCACGTAAATACGAGTCCATTCAGAGTTCATTATCTACTCCAGGAGGAGGGAAGCTCGGCGCACCATCGGCCGGTTCCGTCGCACTTGCTGCCTGCGGCAGCTTCTCTTTTCTGAGCCGCTTCTCATCGTTGCGCTTTTTCTTCAATTGTTCGCGCAAGTTCTTCTGGTGCCGATAATTGACCCGTGCCATTGTCTCTCCGTGATGTCCTCATTCCGGACCGGAGCCGGCGATGGCGGGACGAGCCCACAGTCTACGCCGCTTTCCGCTGGAAGATCGCGCTATATGCGGTCGGCCATACCACGAGGCCGAGCAGCGCGATCTGCCTGGGTTCTTGACGAGATTCTGCAGCGCGCTGCCGTCGTTCCTGGGCACTCCGTCCGGCCTGCAGGCCGCGCGGGCCGACCTCAAATCTCGCCCGAAGGTCAGCGCAACGCTTCGCGGATGCCCTTGACCACACCGGGATCCTTGGCCGCATAACCGGGCAGCTGCGTGATGGCCGCGGCGAATTCCTCGCTGCGCATGACGCTGAGCAGGCGTTGCACCGACTCGTTCTCGAGCGTGTGCTTGCGGCAAACGAAGAAATAGTCCTCGGTCACGAGCCGGACGAAATCAAGATCGAATTGCCGCGCGGCGGCTTCGACGCCGAAGCTGGCATCCGCCATGCCGCTCGCGACATAGGCGGCGACCGCGGGGTGCGTGAACTCGACGTGCTGATAGCCGGCGATACGCGTCGCGTCGAGCCCTTTCTGTTTCAGCAGCTCATCGAACAGGCGGCGCGTACCGGAATCCGGATCCCGGTTGACGAATCGAACATCGCCGTCGACCAGCCGGTCGAGCGACTCGATGTGCAGCGGATTGCCGCGCCTTACCATCAGGCCCATTTCACGGGTCACCAAGCCGATGATGCGGTGCTCGCTTGCGACCAGCCATTGCTTGGCCGCCGCCACGACCTTGCCCCGCAATTCTCCCAGCGGCAGGTGCAAGCCCGCCAGCTCACAGGTGCCGCGGGCCAGGGAGGCGAGCGAGTTCTGGCTGCTGACGTAGCGCAGATCGATGCCCACATGCGGCTCGTGCGCAGCGAGGAGCTCGCGCAGCTTGGACACGGCGAATCCGTGGCTCGCATGAATGCGCACCACCTTCGCGCGCTGCGGCAACAGCTCGATGATCTCGGTCTCGAGTTCCTGTGCGAGATTCTGGAGTTGCGGATTGAGCCGCGCCTGCAGCCGCTGCCCGGCCCATACGAGCTTTTCGCCCAACGGGGTCAGGCGGGTGCCGCGTCCCTGGTGCCGCTCGACCAACGGCGCGCCGAAGAACGCCGCCCATTTTTCGATCAGGTTCCAGCAATGCCGGTACGACATGTCCGCGCGGATCGCGGCGCGCGTAATCTTCCCCGTGGCTCGGATCTCGTTGAGGAAATCCAGCATCACCAGCGTGGTTCGACCGTCGTCCTCGCGGCGAAAGCGCCAGACGGGCTCGATCTCGATGCGGATCAGTCCGGGCTCTGCTTCGGGGCTGGCCGACATGGCGTTTTTCTACCTTGTAATATGCAAGTTGCCGCATATATATCACAAAATATATCGGTTCTCCAGGCCATATTCACTCTCAGATCTTACGAGCCTAAGCTCTTGGTTATCCGGTCAATATGGAATTTGGCATATGATGTTTGATGCATATCAAGAGAACTCTACGGCGGCCCTGGAAAGCCAGCCCGCCGGGCACGAGCAGCTGCTGATTCACGGGGTACGCCGGCCGGCGCAGTCGGGCCGCTACTTCGAGACCCTCGATCCTGCCACCGAGCGAGTCATCGCGTTGATCGCGGAGGGCGATGCCGCGGATATCGATGCGGCCGTCGCTTCGGCGCGCGCAGCCTTCGAAGGAGAGTGGGGTCACATGAAGGCCTCCGAGCGAGGAGGGCTGCTCCTGCGGTGGGCTGAGCTGATTCGCCGCCACCAGGAAGAACTCATCGAGCTCGAGAGCATCGACTCGGGCAAACCGGTCTCCGCGATTCGGCGGCAGGATTTTCCCGCGGTCCTCGATACGCTCACCTACTACGCCGGTTGGGCGGACAAGATCACCGGTCAGGTGATTCCCGCGCGCACCGATGCGCTCACCTACACGCTGCGTGAGCCGATCGGCGTCGTGGGCGCCATCGTGCCCTGGAATTTTCCCCTCATGATCGGCATGTGGAAAATCGCACCGGCGCTGGCATGCGGCTGCACGGTCGTGTTGAAGCCGGCGGAGCTCACCTCGCTCACGGCGCTCAAGGTCGGTGAGCTTGCGCTGGCCGCGGGCATTCCGCCGGGTGTCTTGAACGTGGTGCCGGGATTCGGCAAGACCGCCGGCGCCGCGCTGGTGGAACACCCCGATGTGGACAAGGTGACATTCACCGGCTCCCCCGCGGTCGGGCGCGAGATTCTGCGCGCCGCTTCCGGCAATCTGAAGCGTGTGACGCTCGAGCTCGGCGGCAAGTCGGCCAACATCATCTTCCCCGGGGCGGATCTGGATGCGGCCGTCAAGGCGGCGGCGTCCGGAATCTTCTTCAACTCGGGCCAAGTGTGCTCGGCCGGGTCGCGCATCTTGGTGCACGAGTCGATTCACGACGAGGTCGTCGAGCGGCTCGTCGCGCGTGCCGGTGCGATCCGTCTCGGCGATCCCCGCGAGCAGGCGACCGCCATGGGCCCGCTGGTGTCGGCCGTTCAGATGCATCGCGTGCTCGACTACATCGACATCGGCAAGCGCGAGGGCGCGGAGCTTGCCGCCGGCGGCGCCCGCGTCCGCGGCAGCGGCTTCTACGTCGCCCCCACGGTCTTCGCCAATGTCGAGCACTCCATGCGCATCTCACAGGAAGAGATCTTCGGGCCCGTGGCCGCGGTCATTCGTTTCAAGGACGACGAGGACGCGATTCGCATCGCCAACGGCACCCGCTACAGCCTGGCGGCCGGAGTGTGGAGCGAAGACATCGGCCGCATTCACCGCTTCATCCGGCGGCTGAAGGCGGGGACCGTCTGGGCCAATACCTACGGCCCTACCGACGTGCGGCTGCCCTGGGGCGGCTCGCGCGACTCGGGGTTCGGACGCGAGCACGGCGAAGCGGCGATCGAGAATTTCACCGAGCCCAAGGCGGTGTGGATCAATACCGGACGCTGAGCGAACCGGTTGGCGTGGGGCGCGCAGCTGGGATATAAGTGCTCCCGTCACTTGCCATGGGGATGCGCAGCGTTGCAGCGACGTAGCTTGTTGAAATGGGCCGGCGCGGCGTCTCTGGCCGGCTCGGTGGATACGGCGTGGACGCGGGTCGCCGGCGGCTCGCGCTCCGAACCCCCGCGTGATCTCGCGGCCATCGCGGCGCAGATGGCGAGCGGACGCCTCACTTCGCAGGGCTTGACTCGCCACTATTTGGATCGCATCCATGCGTTGGATCGCCGCGGGCCCTGCCTGCGCGCGGTGATCGAGACCAATCCGCGGGCGCTGGAGATCGCCGCGGCCCTGGATCGGGAGCGCGCGGCCAAAGGGCCGCGTGGCCCGCTGCACGGCATGCCCATCCTCATCAAGGACAACATCGAGACCGCGGACCACATGATGACCACCGCCGGCTCGCTCGCGCTGGATGGCTGGTATGCGCGCGAGGATGCCCCGCTGGTCGCGCGTTTGCGCACGGCGGGCGCGGTCATTCTCGGCAAGAGCAATTTGAGCGAGTGGGCCAACTTCCGCTCGACGCATTCGAGCAGCGGCTGGAGCGCACGCGGCGGGCAGACCCGCAACCCCTATGCTCTCGACCGCACGCCATCGGGATCGAGCTCCGGATCGGCGGTCGCGGTGGCCTCGGATCTATGCGCCGCGGCGATCGGTTCGGAAACCGACGGATCGATCGTGAGCCCGGCCTCGATCAACGGTATCGTGGGCCTCAAGCCCACTGTCGGTCTCGTCAGCCGCCGCGGCATCGTGCCTATTTCCCACAGCCAAGACACGGCGGGCCCCCTGGCGAGATCGGTACACGACGCGGCCCTGCTCCTGGGAGCGATGTCCGGACCGGATCCGTCGGATGCGGCGAACGCGGCGGTGGGCAATCGTTTCCTCGCCGACTACCGCGCGTATTTGAATCCCGACGGATTGCGCGGAGCGAGGCTCGGGATCGCCCGCAGATTCTTCGCCCAGAACGAACCGATGAACGCGTTCCTCGACGGCTGCGTCGCCGTCCTTTCCCGGGCGGGCGCGACCATTGTCGATCCCGCGGATCTGCCCATGCACGGCGACTGGGAAGCGCCCGAGCTCGAGGTGCTGCTCTACGAATTCAAGAGCGACTTGAACGCCTACCTCGCCCGTCTGCCGCCGAGTTTCCCGGTCCGCTCGCTCGACGCGCTGATCCGCTTCAACGACACGGAGGCGCCGCGCGAGCTCGCGCAGTTCGGCCAGGAGCTGTTGCGCCAGTCGCAGGCCAAGGGCGACTTGAGCGAGGAGGCCTATCGCAAGGCGCGCGAGACCTGCCTCGCCGCAACCCGGGCGAACGGCATCGATGCGGTGACGGCCGAGCACCGGCTCGATGCGATGGTCACGCTCACCTCGGGCCCCGCTTGGCTGATCGACCAGGTGAACGGCGATTCGGACACCGGCGGGTGTTCCTCGCCCGCGGCCATCGCCGGCTATCCGCACATCACGGTTCCGGCGGGGCTGCATCGGGGATTGCCGATCGGACTGTCGTTTTTCGGCCCCGCTTTCAGCGAGGCGACGCTCGTTCGATTGGCATCGGGCTTCGAACACACGGCCGCGTCCCGGCCGATCGCGACCTTCAGGCCGAGCGTCTAGCGCGCCGATCTATTCGAGATCCGGATACGGGCCCTTGCCGCCCTCGGCGATGAAGCGGTCGATGCGCGCGGTGAGCACGGGCAGCGGCACCGAGCCGAGCTCCAGCACCGCATCGTGAAAGGCGCGCACGTTGAAGCGCTCGCCCAACGCCTTCTCGGCTTTGCGGCGTCCCTGCAGAATCGCATTCTCCCCGAGATAGTACGACAGCGCCTGCGCAGGCCAGGCGATGTAGCGGTCGACCTCGGTTTGGATCTCATGCTCCGGAAGCGCCGTGTACTCGCGCAGGTAATCGATCGCACGCTCCCGGCTCCAGCCTTGCGCGTGGATGCCGGTGTCGATCACCAAACGCGCCGCGCGCCAGATCTGGTAGTTGAGCATGCCGAATCGGTCGTAGGGCGTCTCGTACATGCCCATTTCCCGGCCCAGCCATTCGCAGTAGAGCGCCCAGCCTTCGCCGTAAGCCGACAGATAGGTGTGCCGGCGAAATTCGGGCTGTTGCTTGTGCTCGAGCGCCAAAGGAATCTGAAAGGCGTGTCCGGGTGCGGACTCGTGCAGTGTGAGCGCGGTGAGATTGTAGAGCGGGCGGCTCGGCAGATCGTACGTGTTCAGCAGGAACAGTCCCGGACCGCCGCGGCCGGCGGTGTAGAACGGCGCGATGTCGTCGGGCACCGGTTGAATGGTGAAGCGGGCGCGCGGCAACAGCCCGAAATATTGCGAGGCTTTGCCGTCGAACTTCTTCGCGATCCAAGCCGCGCGCATCAGCAACTCCTGCGCGGAGTAGGCCTGGAACTGCGCGTCGACGCGCAGAAACACCAAAAATGCGGGAAAGCCGCCCTTGAACCCCGTCTGGTTCATGACGTCGACCATCTCACCGTGCAGCCGGGCGACCTCCGATTCGCCGAGGGCGTGGATGGCCTGCGGGTCCATGTCCAGGGTGGTGTACTCGCGGATCTTCGCGCGGTAATAGGCTTTGCCGTCGGGGAGGTCGTAAGCGGCAAGGCTCGTGCGCGTTCCCGGCAAGTACTCGGTGCGCATGAACGTCAGCAGCTCGCGGTAGGCGGGCTGCACCGAGTCGCGGATGACGGCAAGCGCCTCTCCTCTGAGCGCCGCCCGTTGCGCATCCGCCATCCCGGGCATGTCCTTGAACGGCGTGTAGAAGAGGCTGTTCTCGGGTTCGACGTCGGTGACCGCCGCGATCGAGGCGTCGCGTCCCTTCATGGTGACTTGCGGCGGCGTGAATCCACGCTTCAAGCCGCGCCGCATCTCGTCGATCTGCTCCCGGAAGTAGCGGGGGATGTCGCGCATCTGCGCGATCCAATTGCGGTAATCCTGCGCGTTGCGATAAGGGCGGCGGGCGGTGTAGCCCAAGTCGGTCCAAAACGTCGTATCGGAGTTCGCGGGCATTTCGTAATCGCGAAACCGCTGGTTCGCGATCAGCGTCTCGATTTGCGGACGGTAGACGTCGTAATTCACCCGCTCGGGCGGCGAGAGCTCGTCGCGCCGGATCGAGTCGAGCTTCGCGAGGGTGTCCTGCCACATCCGAAGGCGCATTTGCTGTGTGTCCGGATCGACCTTCGGCAGACGATCCTGGATGGGCTTCTGCGAGTCCTCATCGTCGGGAAATTGCTCCTGCCGCCATTTCCACTCGGCGGTGTATACGGCGGCGAAACGGGCGTCCGCCGTTTCTTTGTTCGAATTGCAGGATGCGACGGTCATGAACGATGCGGCCAATGCGGCGGTCAAGACGATGTCGAGAACCGCGGCGGCGGAACGGGAAGGAAGCGGGTGCATGCGCGATTTTCCATGGGTGGCTGGGGGCATAGGGCGTGGGGCGTAGAGATCCTGGCGGCGACGGCTAGCGGGGAGCGGCGCGATGACGCGGTCCGAGATGGCCGCGAATACCGTCCCACCATCCGCTTGCCACGGCGGCGATCTTGCCGAGTTTACGGTCCTCGTAGAGCGCGATTCGCTTGCAGGTGCGCACGCGCCGGCCCAAGCTCTTGAACGCCCACGAGCCAAACCGGAATCGGCCGTATTCCTTCAGCATGACGGTGTCGTTGCGCGCCATATAGTAGCGCCTGTCCGCCGAGTGGTTGCTGGTCCATTTCTGTATGCCGAGGATCGCGTGCCGACTCGCCGCTCCAATCGCGTGCGACATGAGCGGCTTTCGGGTCTTGATGACACGGTAGCCCTTGGCTCTCGCCCGAAAACAATACTCGATATCGACGTAATCGATGAAGAACTCATCTCGGAAGGGCCCGATTAGATCGAGCGTCGCGACCCGCAGAAGAGAGCCGGAGGTGATCACGGACTCGACTTCCTCCCACGGCGGCTGTGCGCGGGAGTCGGCGTGCGCTCGCGCCGCATCGCCCGCGGCCACGTCGGGCGCCCGCCGGGAGGGGTCCTCCTGCAGGGCGTCGCGGAAGCCGGCGCCGAGCACGGCCAGGCGCGCGGGCTCAGGGAACGAGGCGTGCGTCGCGATCAAATCATCCACCATGCACGCATCGAGCACACTGTCTTGGTCGAGCAGCAGAACCCAGTCGTACCCCAGCCGGCGCGCTCGCCGAATCCCCATATTGAGAGCGCGAGCGATGCCAAGGTTCTCGCGGTTCGCCTCGAGCGCGATTCTGGAGTCGGCCGACAACTCCCCGAGCATGCGACGGGCGGCCTCGTTCGAACCGTTGTCCACGATCACGAGCGCGCCGACCTGCGCCAGTATGCGGCTTACTCTCGCGGGCAAATCGGGGTCCGGATGAAAGCTGACCAGCACGGCGCACACGCTCTTGCCGCTCGTCGGATGCTCGGGCACTTTTTCCTGCACGACCTCTCGCCGCTCCTTAATTGCAAGCATAATATCCGCCCCGAGGAGACTACATGACAACCAACGATCACATCGCGCCGCGCGTGAGCGGCACGCGGCTCTGGTCACGCCTGATGGAAATGGCCGAAATCGGCGCGACGCCCCAGGGCGGCTGCAACCGGCAGGCGTTGACCGACGGCGACCTCGAGGGCCGAAAACTGTTCGGCCGCTGGGCGGCGGCCGCCGGCTGCACGCTGCGCGTCGATGCCATCGGCAACCTCTTCATCCGCCGTCCCGGGCGAGACGACTCGCTGCCCGTGGTGATGACCGGCAGTCATCTCGACACCCAGCCGACCGGCGGTAAGTTCGACGGCATCTACGGCGTGCTCGCGGGACTCGAGGTCATCGAGACCCTCAACGATCGGGCGATCGGCACCCGGCATCCGATCGAAGTCGCCGTGTGGTGCAACGAGGAGGGTTGCCGCTTTCCCGCGGCGATGATGGGATCCGCCGTCTGGGCGGGCCGGATGCCGCTGGCGAGCGCCTATGCGCTCACCGATCGCGCGGGGCGAAGCGTTCGACAGGAGCTCGAGCGTCTCGGCGTGGACATCTCCGCGCCGATCACGCGGCAGGCGGTGCGGGCGGCGTTCGAAGTGCACATCGAGCAGGGTCCGGTGCTCGAGCAGCGCTCGAAGGCCATCGGCGTGGTGACCGGCGTTCAGCACATGAGCCGGCACGAAGTCATGGTCCGCGGACAGGAGGCGCACGCGGGACCGACGCCGATGGACATGCGCAAGGATCCCATTCGCGTGCTGGCGGACGTGCTGCCCGCGATGTACGCGACGGCGGCCCGGCATGGGAAAGATGCGCGGTTCACGGTGGGCATCATCGAAACCTCGCCCGGCTCGCCCAACACCGTGCCCGGCCAATTGCGCTTCACCGTCGACCTTCGGCACCCCGATGGCGCGCAGTACCGCTCCTTGCGCAGCGAGATCGACGGCGTGGTGAGCGCCTCCCTGGAGCGCCACGGGCTCGAAGGCAGCATCCGCTGCGTGTGGGAGGCGCCGGGCGTCGCGTTCGATCCGGACTGCGTCGCCGCGGTGCGCGAGGCGGCCGCGGCGCTCGGATGCGATGCCATGGAGATCGTCAGCGGCGCGGGTCATGATTCCTGCAACACGGCGTCGGTGGTCCCGACCTCGATGATATTCATTCCGTGTGCCGGCGGCCTGAGCCACAACGAAGCCGAGAGCGCCGCGCCCGCGGATCTCGAGACCGGAGCGAACGTGCTCCTGCACGCGATGCTGGCGCTGGCGAATTGAACTGGTCGCGGTCCCCGGCGATCCCATGGCCGATATCAGCGTCATGAAGCGGGTGAACTTCGTGATGAAGGATGGTGTCGTGTACAAGATGAACGGTTCGCCGACGGAACAGGCCTTGTAGGGCCCGGAGGTATTCCATGGATCTCGAGCTTCGCGACAAGCTGGCGCTGGTCACCGGCAGCACCGCCGGTATCGGACATGCGATCGCGGTCGCGCTCGCCCGCGAGGGCGCGCGAGTGATCATCAACGGCCGCACCGCCGAGGCGGTCGATGCCGCCGTGGCGGCCGTCAAGGCCTCCGTCGGCGGGACGGTCCTGGGATTCGCGGGCGATTTGAGCGCGGCGCCGGTTGCCGAGGCGCTGATTCGCCAATATCCGGCCGTAGACATTCTGGTGAACAATCTCGGCATCTACGAAGTAAAGAGCTTCGAGGAGATCTCCGACGCGGACTGGCAGCGGCTCTTCGATGTCAACGTGGTGTCCGGTGCGCGGCTTGCGCGTCTCTATCTGCCGCCCATGCGCAGCCGCCGGTGGGGGCGGATCATCTTCATCTCGAGCGAGAGCGCCTATCAAATACCGGTGGAGATGATCCACTACGGCGTGACCAAGGCGTCGCAGATCGCCCTCGCGCGCGGCCTCGCGGAGGCGACGGCCGGTTCGGGCATCACGGTGAACACGGTGCTGCCGGGCCCGACCCGATCCCGGGGGGTGGAGGAGTTCGTGGGACAGATGGCCGCCGCGTCCGGTAAGACGCCGCAAGCCGTCGAGAAGGAGTTCTTCCAGACCGCCCGGCCGACCTCGTTGATCAAGCGTTTCGCCACCCCCGAGGAAGTCGCCTCGTTGGTGGCGTACGTGGCGAGCCCGCTGTCCTCGGCCACCACCGGGGCGGCGCTCCGGGTGGATGGCGGCGTCGTCAAGAGCGCCTTTTGAAATCCGTGATCAGTGTACTTAACCTAACAGCGCCGGACCCCTACTCTCCGGTGCATGAGAGCTGCGTTCGATTCGGCTGATGTTGCAGTGCAAGAAGAAGGGGTCCCCGCGGATGAGGCGGAACGCCTGGTCTCCCTGCATCGGCTGGGTCTCTTGGACACTGCGCCGTCGCCGGCCTTCGATGGAGTGACCCGACTCGCGGCCGCGGCATTGCGGGTGCCGATGCTCGTGATTTCGCTGGTCGACCAGCATCGGCTCTGGTTCAAGTCGCGCGTCGGCTTGACCTTGCGCGAGACGCCCCGCAGGGGCTCGTTCTGCGCCCAGGCCATTCTGCGGCGCGAACCCCTCGCGGTGCGCGACGCGTCAATCGATTTCGCCGACAGCCCGCTGGTTCGCGCAGCCCCTCGGGTGCGCGCGTATCTCGGAATCCCGCTCTACGCGCGCGACCGCCAGCCGGTCGGCACATTGTGCGCGATGGATACGGAAGTGCGCGACTTCGGAGAGGTCGAAGTGGTGGTGCTGTCGGAGTTCGCGAAGATCGCCGAAGAACTCCTGGCCTCCCAGGAAGTCGCCTCCAAGTCCGACGGAGTGCTCCAATACGCCATGGAGCGCGAGAAGCTGTTCCGCGACACCTTCGAGCAGGCGGCGGTGGGCATCGTGCATACCTCGCTGCACGGCGTCGTCTTGAGGACCAATCAGCGTGCGTGCAGCTTGCTCGGCTATAGCGCGGCCGAGCTGCGCGAGCTGTCGTTCCGCCACCTCACGCATCCCGACGATTTCTCGATCAACGTCAAACAGTTCAAGCGCGCCCTGGCCGGCGAGATCGACAGCTACCGGCTGGAACAGCGCCTGCGCTGCAAGGATCAGAGCTATCTGTGGGCTGCCGTGTCGGTGACCTTGAAGCGAACCGCCTCGAGACAGACCGACTACAGCATCGTCGTCATCGACGATCTATCCGTGCAAAAACAAGCGGAAATGGATGCGCTGAGACTGCGCGACGCCGCGCAGGACAAGCTGGTGCAGCAGTCGCTGAAGCTCAAGGAAACCGCCGAGGCCTCGGAAACGCGGGGTTCGCGGGCCGTCGAGGCGGGCGAGGCGCTGCGCGAAGCTCAATCGAATCTGCGCGACACCCGGGCTGCGCTCGATGACTCGCAGCGGGCTCTGTCCGAGAGCCAGAACTCCCTCAAAGAGAGTCAAAATTCGCTGCAGGATACCCGTCAGGCCCTCGCCAAGAGCGAGGCCGCGCTGCTCTCGACGCAGGACACGCTGCAGGCGACCCAGCAAGCGCTGCAGTCGACCCAGGAATCGCTGCGCTCGACTCAGCAGGCATTGCTCGAGACTCAGGCGTTGCAACAGGAGGCTCAGGCCGCGCTCCAATCCACCTCCGCCAAGCTCGCCACCGAAACCGCGACCGACGCATTGACGGTGCTTCCGAACAGACGCACGTTCAGCCGGCGCAGCGAACAGGCCGCTCAGGCTTTGCGGCACTCGAAGAAGCCCTACGGCCTGATCCTGCTCGATCTGGATGACCTCAAGCGGATCAACGACGAATACGGTCACGACGTGGGGGACGAGGTGCTGCGCACACTCGGCCAGATCTTGACTTCGCAGCTGCGCAACTCCTCGGACATGGCCGCGCGGCTGGGGGGCGACGAATTCGGCATCCTCTGCTTCGGCGACATCAACGAGCAGACCCTGCACGATGTGGCGGAGCGGATCCACACCCAAATCGGCAAGGAGCCGCTGGCGACGCCGAAGGGGCTGCTGCGGTTCGCGGGAAGCTTCGGACTGGCGCTCAGCATGCCCGACGATCCGGACTGGAAGACCCTGTACGGCCGGGCGGATGCGGCGCTGCGGGAAGCGAAAGCCGCCGGTAAGGACCGGATTTCCTTCGGTCGCTCGCAATCGAAGAGCGCGACGGCGCGCCTCAGGGCGCTGTCGGTTCCGTCGGCCCCGGTTTAGGCGGCCGCCGTCCTTTCTCTGCGCCGATTGATCGCGTCGCGCAATTCCAGCGCGGCCGCGCGAATGGCGCTCGAGTCCCCGCCGCCCGCATAAATGATCGCGCGGGAGGAGTTGATCAGCAGTCCCGCTCCGCGCGAATCGAGCCCCGCGGCGAGCGTGCGCTCGAGGTCCCCGCCCTGGGCGCCGATGCCGGGCACGAGAAACCAGAGTTCGGGGTGCGCGCGCCTGAGTTCGGCCATCTCGGCGGGATAGGTGGCGCCGACCACCAGCATCAGATTTCGATGCGTGTTCCAGCGCGTTGCTGCGCGCTCGGCGATGCGCTGATACAAGGGCATGCCGTCGACCAACAGGTCCTGGAAATCGCGGGCGCCGGGATTCGAGGTTCGGCACAGCAATATCGCGCCCCGGTCCGGGCGTGCCAGAAACGGCGCGACGGAGTCCTCGCCCATGTAGGGACTGATGGTCACCGAATCCGCGCCGTAACGATCGAACGCCTCGCGAGCATAGGCTTCGGCCGTATTGCCGATATCGTTGCGCTTGGCGTCCAGGATGATCAACGCCTCCGGTGCGCGGTCGCGGATGTACTCGATCAGCGCCTGGAGTTCGTCTTCCTTGCCGAGCGCGCTGTAGAAGGCTATTTGCGGCTTGTAGGCCGCCGCGATGCCGCGGGTTGCATCGACGATGCGCCTGCCGAAGGCGAGGAAGGGCCTCGGCTCGCGGGCCAGGTCCGCGGGCAATTTGGCGAGATCGGGATCGAGTCCGACGCAGACCAGACTGTCCGCGGCGAGCCGAGCTCGATCCAGGCGTTCGGGGAAGGTGAGCGGCATGTCGCAATGATACCGGGCACACTAGGAGTATGCTTGTCGGATGAGCACGGCCTTGTCAGCAAAGGCTCGCGGCGGTCAGCGATTGGTGCTGCAGCCGCCCGCCCGTCGTACCGCTCGGCACACCAGCCGCAGCATGCTGAAGCGCTTCTTCGCGATTGCCGACGCCTGGGAGCTCTCACCGCTGCAGCAGTGCCGGCTGCTCAAGATTCCCTCGCCGCAGGTGCTCGAGCGCTATCGCCTCGGGCAATCGCCGCGTCTCTCGGCGGTGCAGCAGGAGCGCGCCGCCTTGGTCGCCAACATCCATCACTCGATCTCCCCTGCGCCGGGCAACGCCGATCGGGCATGGGCATTCCTGCACACTCCGCAGAGCGGTGCGCCGTTCGGCGGCGATAGCCCGCTTTACTTCATGTTGGAGAAGGGACTTCCCGCGATGCGCGAGCTCGCCCGGCTGCTGGCGAGGGAAAGCGAACCCCGCTAACACCCCATTCTCGCGTTATAATACGCGGCTGTTTGAATGCGAATGTGGCGGAATTGGTAGACGCGCCAGGCTTAGAACCTGGTGGGGCAACCCGTGCGAGTTCGAGTCTCGCCTTTCGCACCATCGCCCGACGCATAAATGAGGAGCGACATGCAGGTTTCCGTGGAAAGTATCGGCAAGTTGGAGCGCCGCATGCAGGTGCAGGTGCCCGCCGAGCGAGTGAGTGAAGAGATCGCGAGCCGGCTCAAGCAGTTGACCCGTACAGCGCGCTTGAAGGGCTTTCGCCCCGGCAAGGCCCCCCTGACGGTGATTCGCCAGCAGTTCGGCCAGCAGGTGCACCGTGAGGTCATCGGCGAGCTGATGCAATCGAGTTTTGCCGAGGCGGTGAGCCAGAAGCAGCTGGCGCCGGCGGGCAGCCCCCGCATCGAGCCCAAGTCGGTCGGCGAGGGGCAAGACCTCACGTACGTGGCGACGTTCGAGGTGTTTCCCGAGGTGGCATTGCGGCCGGTCAGCGCTCTCACGCTCGACAAGGTGACGGCGGAAGTCACGGACGGCGATGTGGACGCGATGATCGAGCGGCTGCGCAAGCAGCAAACCAGGTACGGCGCCGTGACGCGCGCGGCGGCAACGGGCGACAAAGTCACGGTCGACTTCTTGGGCGCGATCGACGGCGTGCCGTTTGCCGGCGGAAAGGGCGAGAACGTCGCCATCGTGCTGGGCGAAGGGCGCATGCTCGCGCAGCTCGAACAGGGGCTGATCGGCGCCGCTCCCGGGGAAAGCCGGGAGGTTGGCGTGGATTTTCCCGCGGACTACCGCGCCGTGGAACTCGCGGGAAAGCACGCGGTGTTCAAAGTCGACGTGAAGAGCGTGGAAGAGCCCTCGCTGCCGGAGCTCGATGAGGAATTTTGCGCCGTGTTCGGCGTGACCGAGGGCGGTGTGCCGAAATTGCGCGAGGACGTGGCCGCCAATATGCGGCGCGAACTCGATCAGAACATCCGCAATCGGAACAAGACCGCGGTGCTCGAGCAGCTGTATCAGGCGAATCCCGTGGACGTGCCGAACTCGCTGCTGGAATCGCAGATTCGAGATATGCAGATCGACGTCATGCGCCGCACGGGCGCCAAGGACGTGTCGCAGGCTCCCGACCGCGAGCCGTTCGTCGAACCGGCCCGACGCCGCGTGGCGCTGGGACTGTTGATCAACGACATCATCAGGCGCGAAAAACTCGTGGTTGACCCCGCGCGCTCGAACGCGCGCCTCGACGAGATGGTTTCGGGTTACGGCGACGCGGCGGCGCTGAAGCGCGCCTACTTGCAGAACGCGGATGCCATGCGTCAGGTCGAGAGCCTGGCGCTCGAGGATCAAGTGGTCGACTGGATCCTCGCGCATGCCCAGGTGCACGAGAAACCGTCCACGTTCAAAGAGCTGATGAATTTCGAGGGCTGAGCGCGCTGCACGGCTTGAAATCCGGTGTGTCGTCCTCAATTTGATTTTCGCTGCGTCCGAACTTAAAAGGCTTCCCTTCATGACAACTCGAGCACTCAATTTGGTCCCCATGGTGGTCGAACAGACCGCGCGCGGCGAGCGTGCCTACGACATCTACTCGCGTCTTTTGAAGGAGCGGCTGATTTTCGTGGTGGGACCGGTCGAGGATTACATGGCAAACCTCGTGGTTGCCCAGCTGTTGTTCCTGGAGTCCGAGAACCCGGAGAAGGACATCGCGCTCTATATCAACTCCCCCGGAGGCTCGGTGAGCGCCGGGCTCGCGATCTACGACACCATGCAGTTCATCAAGCCGGACGTGAGCACGATTTGCGTGGGCCTCGCAGCCTCGATGGGCGCGGTGTTGCTCGCAGGCGGCGCGGCGGGCAAGCGCTACTCCCTGCCGAACTCGAAGATCATGATCCATCAGCCGTCCGCCGGCTTCCAGGGCCAGGCCTCGGATATCGACATTCACGCCCGGGACGTGATGGAGACCAAGGAGCGGCTGAATCGGATCCTGGCCAAGCATACCGGCCAGACGATCGAGCGGATCAAGCAGGACAGCGACCGCGACAACTTCATGAGCGCCGAAACTGCCAGGACCTACGGATTAGTGGATTCCATGCTGGAGAAACGCACGGAAATCCCCGCAAAGTCTTAATGAACGCTTAATTTGCCCGTCTCGGCGCCTTGAATCGGCCCGAGGGGGCTCGATTCGGTCCGGACGACCGTCTTATGTCCCGCCCGAGAGGACTTTCGAAGGGACCTCGGTCACAACCCGAGCGCGGCTATCTTTGCGCATGGTCGGCCGGGTGCTATATAGTCATATCGTCGCCGCGCCCCGCCGCAGGGGGAGCACGGCAAATTTGAGGGCAGCATGAGCGAAGATTCGCGCGGCAAACATGATGACGGCAAGCTTTTGTATTGCTCTTTTTGCGGAAAGAGCCAACACGAAGTTCGAAAGCTGATTGCCGGACCGTCGGTCTTTGTCTGCGACGAGTGCGTCGAGCTCTGCAACGACATCATCCGGGAGGAGCTCGAGGAGCGCGCCGAGCGCACCCGCGACAAGCTGCCCAAGCCTCAAGAGATCAAGAAGGTTCTGGACGAGTACGTGATCGGTCAGGAGCGCGCCAAGCGGGTGCTCTCGGTCGCCGTCTACAACCACTATAAGCGGCTTCAGACGCGGGGCTCCGAAGGCGGGGTCCGCTCCAGAGACGAGGTCGAGCTCGCGAAGAGCAATATTCTGCTGATCGGGCCGACCGGCTCCGGCAAGACGCTGCTCGCCGAGACGCTGGCGCGGTTGCTCAACGTTCCCTTCACCATCGCCGATGCCACGACCTTGACCGAGGCGGGCTATGTCGGCGAGGACGTCGAGAACATCATTCAGAAGCTCCTGCAGAAATGCGATTACGATGTCGAGAAGGCGCAGACGGGCATCGTCTACATCGAC
>JBEKHK010000026.1:0-59065 GCA_050012315.1 Steroidobacteraceae bacterium
GTCGAGTCGGTCTTCCGGCACGATCAGACGCGAAGCCGCAATGCAGGCCTGCCCGTTATTCAGGTAGCAGGCGTTGATGGCCATCGGGATCGCCGTGGAGAGATCGGCGTCGTCCAGGATGACGTTGGGCGACTTGCCCCCGAGCTCCAGCGTCAGGCGCTTCATCGTGTCCAGGGAGTTCTTGGCGACCAGTTTTCCGATCTGCGTCGAACCGGTGAAAGCAATTTTCTGAATGTCGGGACTTTTCGTTAACTCCGTCCCGACGACCTCGCCGAGGCCCGTCACGACATTGATGACGCCAGGAGACAACCCAGCTTCATGAAAGGCGTCCATCAACACTTCCGTTTGCATAGCGCTCATCTCGCTTGGCTTGATGACTACCGTGCATCCGGCAGCGATCGCCGGCGCCACTTTGATCGCGATCGAGCCGGCGCTCGAATTCCATGGCGTAAATATGCCCACCACGCCAGCCGGCTCCATCACGACCTTAGATGTGCCGACAGTTTTGACCAGGTCGAAATCTTCGAGGACTTTCTTGAAGTGCAGGAAAATGTTCGCCGCGAGGTTGTTGGAGCCCTTCGCACGGTCTTGCGGTGCGCCGTATTCCACGACCGTCGCTTCAACCAGTTGATCCATTCGCTTGGCCACGGCGTCGTGCAGCCGCTGCAGAAGCTCCATCCGGTATTCCTTGCTACTTTGCGAAAAGGTGTTGAAGGCCTCTTTCGCAGCACCGATAGCATTTCGGGTGTCGATTTGGTCTGCCATGGTGACCTTGCCGATCACCTGGTTGTCGCTCGGGTTCACCAGATCGACGACCTGGGTTCCATGGGGAGTGACGAACCGGCCGTTGATATAGGCACGATCAAAGGCTCTTACCGGAGTCGTGGTTTCGTGTGTTGTCATTGGTGTCACCCTTCATGAGGTTTCGGCTTTACCAGGGTCGCTATGGCTCTCAGGACCTCCAGCTCACAATTTCAGTCTGGCTCAAGAGCGGGTCGGTGTAACTAGCAAAAGACGCCAATGCTCTTGCAGAACGTGCCGAACGGTCTGTTGCTGATGCTTCCGCTCCTAGTTCCGACCTCCGGGCCGCGGTCTCTCTGCCGGCAAGGTGGGCCTTGGCGGTACTGTGGGAAGCCGACGCGCGCGAGGCGACCTAACTTTGTGGTTCGGCGGACGTCCGCTTCTTGCAATTTGACCGGCGGGTCTTAGGAATGCCGACCGGCAGCAGCGGGTCGAAACCTGTGATTCAGACAGACGGAGACAAGCGCGGTCGAATTAAGGATTCACCGTGATGTTCGCTGTGGATTGAGGACATCGAGGCCCGAAAAGTGCTTTTCATTGTCCGTTACAATCACGCACTCGTTCGTTTCGGCGACGGCAGCGACAATCATATCCAGGTCGCTTCTGGGTTTCCCGGCGGCGCGACCTTCAGACATGAGACGAGCCCAGACCAATGCCGCCTTCTCGTCAAACGGCAATATCCTCCCTTTGAATAGCGACTGCGGACCCTCCGGTCCGGCAAACCAGGCCTCCAATCGTTCGCGCTTTTTGCCCCTTGGTTTATCCAGTATGCCGCGCCGGATTTCAGCGACCGTCAGGGAGGAGATAAACAGATCGCCATCGGACTGCACACCCATCCATTCCAATAGCGATTCGGACGGGTCCGGCTTCGTTATATTGCTGATGACGTTTGTGTCGAGAAGGTAGCGGGTCAAAGGTCAACCTTGCGGCCGGTTTCCCTGGAACGCTCGAATTCGAGATCGGCGCCTACAAGCGGAGACCGACGCAGCGCCTCAAGAATTCCGCCTCTCTTCGGCGGATCGCCCAAGATCGTCCGGCCGATGGCGGCTCGAATCCGGGCCGAATCTGGGCCGTCCTCCGCCAGGCGCCGTGCGACGGAGCGGATCAAGTCACGGTCTGCATCGAGTCCGAGCACCTCGAATCGTGCGAGCCCTCGCTTCGTCAGACGGGAGCGATAATTTCGCAACGCTCGCTTCTGTGCTGTATCGCTCATGGTTCTCTCCGAAAATATGCCCTGTAATATACCCGGTAATATGATATAGGGCAAGCAGCAACCACTAGGGGCACGACATGGAAACCATCAATTCCACTACTTCTACTCGCGTACCGTGGAACAAGGGAAAACTCGTTGGCCAGAAGGCGCCGTTCAAGCTACAAGAGATTTGGGCGATCCGCATTCGATTGCAAATAGCAAGCCGATGTCGAGAGCTGGCGCTATTCAATTTGGCGGTGGACAGCAAGCTCCGAGCCTGCGATTTGGTTCAACTGCGTGTGCGCGACGTCTGTCACGGTCAGAGCATGGCATCAAGGGCGCTCATCCTGCAGCAAAAGACGCAGCGGCCCGTGCAGTTCGAAATCACTGAACCCACCCGGGATGCAGTATCGGCTTGGATCAAGAAATCGGCATTGAATTCAGAGGATTACCTGTTTCCGAGCCGAATTCAGGAATCACCCCATCTGTCTACCCGCCAATACGCCCGAATAGTTGATTCCTGGGTTCAACTATTGGGGTTGGACACAACGAGTTACGGCACGCATACGCTACGGCGGACGAAAGCGACGCTGATATACAGACGGACCAAGAACCTGCGGGCCGTGCAATTGCTACTCGGCCATTCCAAGCTTGAGAGTACGGTGCGGTACCTCGGAATTGAAGTGGATGACGCGCTTGAAATGGCCGAGCAAACTGATGTGTGATGACGCAGCGCCGGTCGGGGGCGCGGGTCGCCGACCGGCCACCGCCCTGAAGCGGCCGCTCGCAGCTTAGAATAGGCTAAAGGTACGCCAACAAAGAGTCTTTGAATGGCCGACCACGCCGAATCAGATGGTCTTCAGCGACCCGCCGCAAGCCCGAAGGCGCCGATGGAAGCGGCACAGGTGTTCATCAGTTACGCGTCGGCGGACAAGCAAGCTGCCGATACTATTTGCGCCGCACTCGAGCGCGGCGGCATCGGGTGTTGGATTGCGCCGCGGGACGTGGTTCCGGGCGAGTCCTATGCCGGTGCTATCGTTCGCGCGATCGATGCCACCAAGGTCATCGTGCTCGTGCTGTCGGAGCGCGCCGCCGCCTCTCAACACGTACTCCGAGAAGTGGAACGCGCGAGTTCGAAGCGACACCCCGTGGTCGCGTTCCGGATCGACCTTGCGCCGATGCCGGCGGATCTTGAGTACTTTCTCAACACCTCGCAGTGGCTCGATGCAAGCGCCATTGGCATCGAACGCGCGTTGCCCAAGCTCGTTGATGCCGTACAGCGCGCCATCGCGCCAAACTCTGTCGCCTCACCGGGCGATACCGGCAGCACTCAAAAGCCGGCAGCAAATCCTTCGGAGCAGTCGCCGGTTGCCAAACAGGCGAGCCGAGGACCGAGCCGCTGGGTGCTCGCCTTCGGCGTCTTGGTCACGCTGGGACTGGCCTACATCGTAGTGGACAAATTCTGGCTCGCGAAGCACATCGCGACGGAACCACCGACAGCTCCTACCACGAACGCCGTCAGCGCCAAGTCCATAGCCGTGCTGCCGTTCACGGACATGAGCGAAAAGAAGGACCAGGAGTACTTTGCCGACGGGATGGCCGCGGAAGTACTCGACCTGCTCGCGAAAATCCCAGGCCTGAAGATTATCGGCCGCACATCCTCCTTCCAGTTCAAAGCAACGCCGGACGATCTTCGGACCATAGGCGTGAAGCTCGGTGCGGCATACATCGTCGAGGGAAGCGTCCGCAAGACCGGCGATCACATACGGGTCGCAGCGCAACTGATCGACGCGCACAACGGCGCTCAGCGCTGGTCTTCGACCTACGACCGGAAGTCGAGCGACGTGTTCGAGGTGCAGGATGCTATCGGGCTTAGTCTGGCCAGAGCGCTGCAGCTGACGGTGCGCAGCGACTTCGGATCGCGCGCGGCAGCTCATAGCGCTGACGCGTATGATGTCTATTTGCGAGGATTGCGCGCGCTCGACGAGTATTCACAGGAGAGTGCCGACCAGGCGGCAGGAGATTTTCAGCAGGCCTTGAGCCTTGATCCCACTTTTGCCCCGGCTGCATTGGGCCTCGCGAAGGTCTATCGACTCAAGGGAGAGGATGCATGGTTGTTGCCAACGCGCGCTGCTTTCGAGCGCGCCCGGCAGGCGGCGGATCTTGCGCTTAAGTTGGATCCTAAGCTTGGCGCGGCCCACGCAGTCCTCGCTGATATTCACGTGATCTACGACTGGGATTGGAATGGAGCCGACCTGGAAATCAAGCAAGCTCTGAATCTTGGTGCCCAAGGGGAGGCGATCCAGGCCGCGGTGCGTCTGGCAGCAGTGCGGGGCCAATGGAATCAAGCAACCGAACTGTTTGAGACGGGCCTTGCCGCAGACCCGTTGAATCCAGACTTGCTTCTTCTTGCTGGCTGGGGCGTGGATCTGAGATCAGGGCGATTCGCTGAAGCTGAATCGTCGTTTCGGCGAGCACTCGAGATTAGCCCCGCAGCCGGTTCTGTAAACTGGTTCCTCGGCCTATCTCTGGTATTTCAGAATCGGTTCGATGAAGCGCTCGCAGTCATGCAGCGGGAAACCCTGTACGACGGGCAACTCGAGGGGACCGCGATCGTCTATCATGCGTTGGGTAAAAAGGCTCAATCCGATTTGGCGCTGAAACAGGCGATTGAGCAGAATGCAGAGGAATGGCCGTCCGCGATCGCGCGGGTCTATGCGTATCGCGGAGACCGTGATCAAGCAATGAACTGGCTAGAGCGAGCGTACTCAGCGAAGGATGAAGACTTATACTTCATAAAGGGTGACCCGCTTATGAGGAATCTCGAAGGCGACCCTCGCTACAAGGCATTCCTCCGAAAGATGAATTTCCCGGAGTAGAGGCAAGCGAGACACGGGGACCAGAATCGGCTTCCCGGGAGCTGCCGTTCGCGGCCGGCGGGTTCGGGTCGAGAGTGTGAGTTCGATGCGGATCTTTATCCATCGGGCGGCAGGCGGCCAAGCCCAGTCATTCTCTGTTCGGGAACGCCGCCCTGAAAGCAGTAATTCTGACGATGTTTGACGAGCGATCCGGCAAATGGTCTATTGCAGGTTCCACGGAACCTTACAGTGCGCTAGTTCAGTGACTGCGACTTCAATACCCATATCTACTTACCCTTGGCAGCCTGAGTCCAGCAAGACAGGCACTCGGGTTATCGGTGACCTCGGCGTCGGTGTCACGGTACGCTGACAGATGCAGATTCTGGTCCTTGCCTATGCTACCGCTTGTATCTTCGGCGCTGCGGTCGTACGCGGATACGGTGGATTCGGGTTCGCACTACTCGCCGTAATAGCGCTTTCGCTCCTGCTGCCGCCGGCGGAGATTGTGCCGTCCATATTTATCTTGGACGTCGCGGCAAGCGTGCATCTCCTGCCCAGCGTGTGGCGCGACATTCATTGGGGAGCACTTCGATGGCTTGCTCCCGGCTGCATGGTGGGCACACCGATCGGGGTGTATGTGCTTGCTCATGTGCCGGCCGCCCCCATGACCCTGGCGCTCGCGGTGTTCGTGCTCACGGCCGCGATCCTTCTGGCCCAGGGATTTTCCCTAAAGTCCTTGCCCGGGCCCGTCGTCACCTTCGCTACTGGCACGGCGTCAGGCATCTTCAACGGCAGCTTCGGAATGAGCGGCCCGCCGGTGATTCTATTTTTCTTCAGTTCACCGGCGGGAGCGGCAGCGGGACGCGCCTCGATGATCGCCTTTTTCCTGCTGACCGACGTTACCGGGCTTGCGTGCCTGGGCTGGAATGGGCTGGTCAGCCTAACGACGCTGTGGCATGCCCTGTACTTTCTGCCGCCGCTGGCTGCCGGGGTCTGGCTAGGCAATCGCGGGTTCGTAAACGCGGACCCACTGAACTTTCGACGCTGGGTCTTGCGCCTCTTGATGGGGCTGGCGGTACTGTCGGGTGGCAGGGCTTTGGCACAGCTGCTGTAACGTTTGGTCCCGTCCCGTCGTCTTCCGCGGTTGTTGCGCCAGCGGTAGATGGGTCGCGGGGCTACGCGCGCGCGGCCCAGCATCTGGTGTCGCTGAGAAAGCCAATGGGCCGGGTGACGATCGATGTCCATCGGCTGCAAACAGTCACCGATGGCGCTCGTTCAGAGTCAACCGGCGACATGTCTCCGACACCCGAGGGCCCGACGATTCAGCTCAGTCGGGGAATGTCGAAGGGGTCAAATTCATTCCGGCAAAGCGGCCGGCGTGTCGATGGCTGAGGCGGAGCAAGTTTTCTTCAACGCCCCGTTGTTGGTACTGCCCGATTCAAAGCATAGCGAGACCGAGCCGCGCTTTCATACCCTCGGCAAGACCAACGAAAAACGGCGGCTGCACATCACCTTTACCCTGAGAGATGCCGGCCAACTCCTTCGGGTGATTTCGGCACGAGACAAGCATCGGAAGGAGCGCGTGATTTATGAACAAGCGTCTTAAGGTTCCACCCAAGTTTCCTGGTGAGGCCGCGGAAAGAGCGTTCTGGGAAAAGAACGAATCGACCGCGTATTTGGATTGGAAAAAAGCTCAGCCTTTTCTGAGGCAGTTGCCGGCCCAACTCCGGACAATCAGTTCCCTGACTGAAGCTGCCCGAAGCCGACAGTCATCATCTCGTGCACGCGCTAGTCGCTCCGTTTCAGGCGGCTCGAGGCCTATTGCCGGCGCGCTGCGAAATGGTCATGAATGGGCCAGGAATTCCAATTGTCTACGGCCGCCTCGGTGTGTAGACTTATGTGTAAGAGGTGACACATGGCTACCAATCTTTCGCTCGACCCGAAGCTCATCGAGCAAGCCGTCAAGGTGAGCGGTGAGCGCACCAAGAAGGCCGCGGTGACGCGCGCGCTAGAGGAATTCATCGCCCGCCGAAAGCAGAAGCACTTGCTCGATCTGATGGGCAAGCTCGAATGGGACACCGACTTCGACTACAAGGCCGAGCGTTCACGTAGATGACCCTGCTCGTCGACACCAGCGTCTGGTCGCTCGCCTTTCGCAGGGACGCACCAGTTTCTGGCCCCGAGGTGCTGACACTGCGAGCCGCGATCGACGGCGGCGATGCGATTGTCACTACCGGGCTGGTGCTGCAGGAACTGTTGCAGGGCTTTGCTGGCCCGCGTGCCCGCAAGGACATCGTGCAGCGATTTGCGGCCCTACCGCTCCTGGTGCCGGATCGGCAGGACTACATTGACGCCGCTGATATTCGCAACGTTTGCCGGCGGGCTGGAGTCCAGATCGGGACGATCGACGCGCTGCTGGGCCAACTGTGCATACGCCACGAATTGACTTTACTGACGACCGACGCTGACTTCACGCTCGCCGCGAGGCATTGCCCGCTGCGCGTCTGGAGTCCCGCGCTCTAGGAGTCGGGGTCAGCCTGCGGCCAAAGCGGTATTTCGTCACATAAGAATACATGCCAGGAAGCGGCCGTTCGGGGCCAACGGTAAGCTAACGCCGCTTCGATGAGCGGGCCTTAAATGCACGATTGGCCAGTCGCTTTTTTCGTTATCCAGCTCGTACTGTCTATACTCGTCTATCTTGGAGCAATGCGCCAGTCGCACGCCCAATGCCTCTGTAATAAGGGATGACTAGCGCGTGAGCGAGCTGTGACGACGCCCGATAGGCTTCCGAATTGCTGACCGTCACTTACGGCTTCAACGGATCGATACCGAGAATTGGAACGCCACCGACAACAACCGGCCGTTCGCCCCGTTGGACGAGCTGCTCTGAACCCGACATTAGCGTGTAGCATTGGCGAAGTTTCGGCGGGATCCAAACTAGGGGTATGACCTCATAATTGATAGCGAGGAGATCGCAATGTATCAAATGGATTTGGTCTTTCGGATGAACCGTCACGTCGCGAAAACCACGCCCCACAGCGGCCCATCGATGTTCTGGTCGCGCGCAATAAAGCTCTCCGTAATGCTGTTCGTCGGTACGGCAGGGCTCGCTTCAGCAGCCGTCCAAGCCGCTGAAGCGGAAGATCGACAGACTCTCGCTGATCTCGATACAAAATACCAAAAGGCCGTCGAGATGAATGACACCAAAACGATGGCGGCAATTCTCGCAGACGATTTTGTGCTTGTGGAAGGCGATGGCAAGCGATCTACGAAAGCCGATTTGGTGAACGACGCGAGGAGCGGAAAAACCCATTATGTACGCCAGGACGACAGCGAGCGGACGGTTGCGGTGTTTGGCGATACCGGAGTGGTAACGGCAAAGTTACGCGCAAGGGGCATAGAGGATGGCGTCAAGGTTGACTACTCGCAGTGGTTCACTGACGTCTATGTACGCACCCCCGAGGGTTGGCGCTATGTCTACGCGCAGGCCTCGTTGTCACTCCCGAGTAAATCGCAACATTGAATGTGGCGGATGGCAAGTGGCCGGCGGGAAGCGCGCTATGCGATGTCCCGCACGTCACGCAGCAACCGTGGATCCAGCGAACCGCGGCTCAGAGCAAAGCGGTGAAAACACGCCCACTGTGCAGTCAGGTGACCGGGCGCTGCAGTTCGCGGAGAAGGAAGAAGTTGTTTACTTCAACCAGCCGGCAATCGCCGCGGCGTCCCACTCTTGGATGATGGGTGGGTTGACGTTGAAGTTGCTGTAACGGATCCAAGTGGGCTCCACGCGCCAGTACACGAGGCCCGGCCAAGACTGTCGGGTGGGGCCGTCGGGAAAGCGGTCGAAATAGTAGGCCTGCACGCCCGGCAACTCCGCTTCCGTGGGGATCTGGGCAATGCCTTCGTATTGCACGGTGCGCTCGTGCTCCCAGCCGATAACGAACGCGACGCGGGGATTCTTTACAAGGTTTTGATGCTTGCGTGACTGGGTCACGGTATCGAACAGAAGTTCCCAGCGGTCCGTGATGGCAACGCCGAGCACTGCGGCCTGGGGGGCACCTTGGGGCGTGACACTCGCCTCAATCGCCCAGGGCTGGGCACGCATGTAGGACAGTAGTTGGGTTGGCGAAAGGGGGTGATGATGTTCGCTCATGGGGCCATTGTGCCTGATGGCCGGGCCGCCAACGTTTGTGGGAAACCGAGGGGTCATGGCGGCAAACCCTGCTGGGCGGCCGGTGGAGCCGAAACCAATTAGCGTCGACGAATCCCTGGTGGCGGGCTGATCTTGGGCCCTAAAAGGGCTTCGTCCAGGAACGCGGTTTTTATTCCGATAAACGTGCTTCGGCCAGACACTCGGTAGCTGCCGACGGTCATCTCCTCGGCGATATCGCCTCCGAGTCCATCGTACTGCTCGAGCACGGAGTCGAAGCCTACGTCGCGAATTGCCTGAATTAGGTACTCCCGCTGAATCCAAAACGACTGACGATTGTTCCAAGACGCCCATCGACGATTCTGACGATCGCGGTACGCCCGCTCATTCCGAAATTCTGAAAACCAACGACCGGGGAGGCCTTCGTTTTCGACGAGGCGCGAGAGGCGGTGAGTCGTTGTCGCTGTGTGGCGAAGTGGCAGGACCTGTGCGATCGCCCGGCGCAGCCGGCGCGGACGGATCCAGGCCGGCGGACTCTTGGCCTCGGAACGCGGGAGTCACCGCAATCATCGACAACCAAGTGGCGAATGCGGAATCGACTCTCGAACAGGGCGTTCGCGCGGATGGTCGGTACACGTACGATGCGGGAGGGCTCGGACGATGGGAGCTTTCATTCTCCGGCAACTACCTGCTCGTGGATCGAGCATCCGCTGAGGCATATTTCCCGCAATTGACAAATGTAACCGATACGATTGCCGAACCGCCGAAATTTCGCCTGCGGGGTGGAGTCACCTGGCAGTACCGCAATTTGACCGCCGATCTCATGCTCTATCATACGGGCGCCTACCAGAACACGCTCTTCAGTCCAGCACCGGACATCGCTTCGTGGACCGACTGAGGATGTCTCGATAAAAGTAAACATTCCGCCCCACGCGAGCGTGCTATGGCGCGACCTTGACCTGGTCTTGAATATACAAAACCTCGCTGATCGAAGGCCTCCCTTTCTCGCCATTCCTGCTGGCGATATCGCGATCGGCCGATCCGCGGTGCCATTCGACGGCACAAACGCCTCTGCCGTCGGCCGTTACGTGTCGCTCGAAATCCGCAAAGGATGGCGATAGAAAAGAACATGGGCTGGCCACCGGCAGCAGGCGCCCATGAGGAGACGTTCATGCCCTCGAAGTGCCCACTCCGTAGCGGACGCTCGCGGATCTTGCTGCAGGGGAGTCAAGACCGGACGCTTACCACACGAATCATGCCGCTCATTCCGGTGTCGAGGCGCACATCGAATCCGAGCTTCGTCAATCGCTCGACAACCCGCTCCGGATGGAGGCGGAGCTTTAGGTAGCTGCTTACGTGCTGCCGCCACCGATCCTTCTCTCGCTCTTGAAGTAGATCGTGGACAGTGACTCGATCTGCACCGTACTCAAGAAAGCAGGTCAGAATTCTATTTTCGTCGCTGCGGACTGGGATAAATCGATCATCCCCCTGCAAGGGCTTGGAAGCGTAGTCGCGAAATGTGGTGACAAATACTCCGCCGGGCTTGAGTGCGTCGGCGACGCCATCCAATAGCGAATCGACATCCACGAAGTCCGGCAGGTGTGTCAACGTATCGCCCATGCACAGGATTGCATCAACCGGCCCCTGCACATACGAACGAAAGGCAGAAATATCCCCTGCGACCGCGTTAATAGGCAGCGATGCCGACCGCGATCGAAGTTCGTCCAAGAGTGGCTTGCAGCTATCGATTGCCGTCACAGCGTAGCCCCGTTCCGCCAATGGCACGCTGTGTAAGCCAAATCCCGCCCCAAGGTCGATGGCTGTACCGTTCGCCGACGGTACCAGGCCGAGCTCATCGAGTTCAGTTCGACCTCTCGCGAACGCCGCCCGAAGATCGCCGATCATCCATGTATACACGGGACCAAGGTGCTTTTCGTAGTGAACAGCTACTGTCGCCATTTTGCCCCTCCTTAGGATTATTGATTTCGATAATGCGTCAATAGAGAGTCGGGAGGGAAGCGGCCGTCGTGTCGGACCGAAATGGGTCTAGAGGTCTCATTGGCGGTCGTCGGCGGCACCACAGGGGCTCCGTCCTGCCAAGCCCCGACACTGGCCTTCTGTTTTGGCTCGCCCGTTACTCGCCATTCAGACGCCCGTCGGGGTGTGGCGTGCATCAAATCGCGGACAGAGGCATGCAACGGTGAGATCCGTGAAGGTAAGAAGTTGCATAGCTAACGATAAAATGCCAATATAGTGCGATGTTTGACCATTGTCTTTACTTCAACACAACCGCATTGGCCAGGCGCCTAGAGCGGGAATGGGTGACGGCGTTCAAGCCATTCGACCTCTCACCGCCACAAGCGTTTCTATTGCGCGCGGTTCTCGCGACTCCGGGGGTGCCACAACGCGAATTGGCGGCGGCCTTGGCCATTGCTCGCCCGACGGCCACACGCGCCTTAGACCAATTGGCGGAAAAGGGGTTTATCGAGCGAAAAACATCTGGCGAAGATGGCCGTGAGGTCTTTATTTTCCCGACGGAGAAAGCCTGCAAGATAAAACTCACCCTGAACGACGCGAGCGGAAGAGTTACCCAGCGCTTGAAACGATACTTGGGTGAGGAGATGTTTGTAGATACCGTGAATAAGGTTCGGAGTGTGCGGACAGCCCTCAGATGAGCCTTTTTTTGATCTTATAGTTGCATAGCGAATTAATGGAGATTTTCATGCCTATCCTCAACGTCAAAGTTAGTGCCACTCGGACACCCGAGCTTACAAAGTCGATTGCCGACATGCTCCTCGAACACACAACACGGATTCTCCATAAAAAGCGCGACCTCACCGCTATCGCAATCGACTACGTTCACCCGGATGACTGGATCGTCGGCGGGCAATCGTTGTCGAGTCAGGGTATGACCAGTTTCTACTTCGACATCAAGGTCGTCGATGAAACCAACACGAAGTTGGAGAAGGCCCAATACATCACGGAGATCTTCGCCGCATTCGGAAAACTACTTGGCCCTCTACATCCTGAAAGCTATATCTATATCCAGGATGTGCGACCCACCACCTATGGTTACGGGGGCAAGACCCAGGAGTTTCGATTTCACCATCCGGCCTAATTGATGGAAACGAAAACACACGCTGACTGCGGCCGCAATCCCACCAGTCAGCGTGTCCACGTTATTTCGCTCCGGGTACCGGTCGCTCGCGACCGGCTCCAATGCGCGCGCCGACCCGCTGGCGCCGGGCCCAAGGGCCATCGGCTCCAAGCGGCCAAAGGCCGTCGGCCTACCTCGTGGAATTGGCGCCTCAAAGGGGACGTTCGCGCCAGAGATTCCCTCGGGATTCTCTTCTCCTGCGCCCCTGCTTATACTGACCCCGCGCCTAGTCAGCACGCCAATGGTCGATGGTTAATCTTGGGATGTGAAGGGATTCCAATGACTACAACCCGTCGAGACTTATTGACCGGTGCGATAACGATCGCCGGAGCGGCGGTGGTGCCGAATGTCACCGGCGGCCAAGAACACCAGGATCATGACCATGATCACCAGGCCGTTCCTTCGGATCCAGCGCTGCGTGCCAAGGCACTGGAATCACTGATGGTGGCAAAGGGTCTCGTGGATCCGGCCGCGCTCGATGCCCTCATCGATAACTACGAGCACAAGGTTGGTCCGCGTAATGGGGCCCGCGTGGTGGCGCGCGCTTGGATCGATCCTGAGTACAAGAAGAGGCTGCTTAGGGATGCGAACGCGGCCATCGCCGAGCTGGGTTATGGCGGCGATACCATGCTTGTCGTGGAGAACTCTGCGAAGGTACACAATCTGGTGGTTTGCACTCTTTGCTCATGTTATCCCTGGTCGACTCTTGGGCTGCCGCCTGTCTGGTACAAGTCGACGGCTTATCGTGCGCGGTCGGTGATCGATCCACGGGGCGTACTACGGGAGTTTGGACTGGAGCTCGGAAGCGAAGTTGAAGTGCGGGTTTGGGATAGCACAGCGGAGTTGCGGTATCTGGTGCTTCCGGAACGGCCGGCTGGCACCGAGCAAATGAGCGAAGCGGAATTGGCGGCGCTTGTGACGCGAGACGCGATGGTGGGCGTCGCGAAGGTGGTACCGCCCCAAGGAGCTAAGGCATGAACGGGGCACATGACATGGGCGGCATGCAGGACATGGGGCCGATCAGGCCCGAGCACAACGAGCCCGTGTTCCACACGGAGTGGGAAAGACGCGTATTTGCGCTCTTTAGCGCGGTGGACGTGGAGTGGCCGTATCGCAGAACTCAGATTGAATTGATCGCTCCAGCAGACTATCTGCGCATGAGCTATTACGAGAGATGGCTGACGGTTCTCCCGCAAATCCTGATCAAGACCGGTATGGCGACTCCGGCCGAGATCGAGAGCGGAAAGGCCGTCGGTGGGGCCGCTACGGGACATCATGTACTCACCGTCGCCGAGGTTGCGAGCTGGAACGTTCCCGATACGAGCCCCAAGCTCACCGCAACGGCGCACTTTCACGCAGGGCAGCGCGTCCGCGCGCGAAATCTAAATCCCGTGGGGCACACTCGACTGCCGCGCTATGTGCGCGGAAAAATTGGCACGATCGAGCGCGATGGCGACGTGGAGGAACTTCAGGATAGTGATATTCACGGACTCGGGCCAAAGCAGCAGCATGTCTATACCGTGCGCTTCGCAGCACGCGAGCTGTGGGGTGATCAAGCGAACCCGCACGATTACATGTACGCGGCTCTGTGGGAGGGCTATCTTGAATCCGCCTAGCCTCAAGGACCTGCCGCGCTTGCCGCTTGATGACGGCGGGCCCGTGTTTGCTGAACCTTGGCAGGCAACGGCGTTCGCACTCGCTGTCGGCCTATCCGCGGAGGGGCACTTTACTTGGAAGGAATGGGCCGCGACGCTCGCCGATGAGCTAAAGATAGCCGCAGAGCGCGGTGAACCGGACGATGGTTCGCGGTACTACCAACACTGGCTGGCTGCGCTTGAGCGGCTCGTAGTGACTAAGCGGCTGTCTGATCCAGCCACCCTCTTAGCGCGCAAAGAGGCTTGGGCGGAGGCGTATCGACATACCCCGCATGGCAAGCCGGTCGAGTTAGAGAACGAACGCTAATCTGGTCATGCAAGAGCGGTCGGTCGCGACCGTCGCGTAGGGGTCCGATGGCGGAAGTAGGCCGATTGCACGAGCGACGGGCGGCCTGCGGCCAAACCCGGACACTAAGGTCAGCGAAACGATTGACTGAAGGCCGATCCTCGCGGCCCGCGCTTCCGCGACCCTTGCTATTTTTGGGTAGGGCTGGGGTAAGGTTTTGATTGGACGTAGGGGACACCGTGAACACAAAAAGATTTCGCGCGTTTGCATCTTTCTGGATTGTTACGGGTATCGTCGTGGCCGCAGCAAGTATTGCAAAGGATAACCGCGACTTCGTTCGGATCAGGCCGGCGGACATTCATTGGGAGGATGTTCCGAATGGGCATGGAGTGCAGCAGGCGATACTGCTCGGGGATCCCGAAAAGTCCGGCATGTATGTGATTCGGGTCAGGTTTCCACCGTATGTCATGGATGTTCCCCACTGGCATCCGAACGCCCGCTATGTGACGGTACTGGAGGGAACGTGGTACACAGGCACCGGCGACACTTTCGACCTTTCTCGAGCGGTCCAGTTAAAGCCGGGTAGCGTGATGCTGCACCCCGCGAAAGCTTCGCACTGGGACGGCTCGGGCGGTGCTCAAGCCGTCATTGTTCAAATCATTGGCGAGGGTCCCGGTACGACAACCCAAGTCGACCCGAGCAAGCCATTCTGGATAGAAGTGGCGCACTAGGAGGTAATTGGACCGGCGTTCGCGGCCCGACGCCAGGGCGCACAGGTTCGGTCGATCCCAGTCAATCGCCGGTCCTTCCGCGGCACCGGGCCGCAGTCGGCCCCAGTTGTGTCAAGACTCCATCGGCAGGCGGCCTCTCACCCTGCCGAAGGGCGCGCCACGAAGCAGCCATTGGCGACGCACGGTCAGCTGACTTAGACTGAGGCACTCTGCTTTCTCGTAAATTGAATTTTTACCATGCCGAGCGCGGAAACTCTCAATCGATTCGTGGCACGAGTGGAAGCCAACGCTCATGTCGAGGCCGTCGAGGAGTTCTATACCGAGAACTCGTCGATGCGCGAGAACCAAGCCGAGCCTCGAGTCGGGCGTGATGCGCACATCGCGAACGAGCGTCGCTTCCTGTCACGCCTTAGGTCGCTTACATCGAAATGCGTCCGTCCGATCTTTGTGAACGGAGATTTGGTGGTCATCCGCTGGAACTTCACCTTCGAGTTGCACGACGGCACGCTCGTGGTGATGGATGAGCTCACGTATCAGCGTTGGGAGGGTGAGCGCATCGCCGAAGAGACATTCTTTTTTGACCCTGCGCAGCGCGTGCCGAAGCCGCGGTCCGGCGGAGGAGAAACACGCGCACGGATGCAAAGGCATGACTGCGTTGCGCATGTCCAGGGGAGGACGTGACGTAAAAGCGCCAATTCTGTACCGAATCTCTTCTGTTCTTCTGCTGCTATTGGCCGCCGGGCATACGGTAGGATTCCGCTGGAATAATCCGGAGCGGGGGGCGGACGCGGTTCTAGGGTCAATGCGCGCCGTCCACTTTGATGCTCAAGGGTTTACCCGCACTTATTGGGACTTCTTCAGCGCGTTCGGGTTTTTCTTCTCCGCCTCTCTTTTGTTTGCGGCGGCATTGGCGTGGCTCCTAAGCAGACTCTCGACAGAGACTCTGGCACGCGTGCGAAGCATCGCGTGGGCGCTCGCTATTTTCTTTGTGGCGGTCACAGCCTTAAGCTGGAGATACGCCTTCACTACCCCGATCATTTGGAAAAAGTTAGCGCGCCGGCATTCGGAGCGGCCGACGAAGAACAGCGCCTGCTGTCACAGGCGACCAGCCAGCTTACTTCCGGTACGAGCGCTAACCGTCCGTGAGGTCGGTACTCTGTCCGACTTCGATGATATAGCCGTCAGGATCGCGGATGTAGCAGCGGATCTCGCCGTACTTGGGTATCGGCGCCGTGATGAACTCGGCTCCTCGACTTTTCCATAATTCATAGCTCGCCTGAATATCCGCAACGCGGATATTCAGAAAGCTGCTGATCTTATCCGGGTCGGCGGGGACGCTGAGCGTTATCGTTGGCTTATCGGGTGTCGGCCCGCCCCCGACGTTGACAATGAGCCAGGTATTCGCGATCTGAATGTGCCCAGACGCACCCTTGCTGTCGCCTCTGCTCAGAATGCGGGCGCCGAAGACCTTTTCATAGAAGCCAGCCGATCGGTCGATGTCGGCGACGGTGATAAAATGTGTGACGGTGAACCCCTCGTGTGGGGGCATCTCATAGCTCTTTTGTTCGATTCGTACGCTGTTCATTGACACTCCAATCTTGATAAACAGATGCCTTCATGTGTCGCGCCGATTGGCCGTAAGTGAAGTCCGCGTTGCTTTGGCCAACTTCTATGAGGTAACCGTCAGGATCACGAATGTAGCAGCGCGTCTCGCCGTACTTGTCCTTTAGCGTTGTGATGAACTCGGTCCCTCGACTTCGCCATAGTTCATAGCACGCTTGAATATCCGCAACGCGGATATTCATATACGGTCTAACCCCCGGGAAATCTCTTGGGACCGATAGGTTGGCCACACCGCGTCAGCCGTCACCCTCGCTCTTCCCAGCCTGAGGGTCGTTTCGCGGGTCGTTGGCTGGGTTGACGTAGGCCAAGCCCAACGGCCCGATCGCACTGACCTGCGTAACGTACTCGCCCGATTTCGCCCAATGGAAATGCGGCTGACCGCCCGGCAGGACCAATACGCTTCCCGGCTCATGGGCGGTCAGCTTGGTCTCGTCGAACTGCTCTCCCAGTCCGATGTAAAAGACGCCCGAGATCACCGTGTAAATGCGATCCTCCGGATGCTTGTGCGGCAACATCTTGGTGCCGGTTGGCAACTTCACGCGAATCACATAGGGTCCGGGCTTTGCCGGATCGCCAACCAGGACCGCGAGTCGTGCGGCCGGTGGAAACGCCGGGAACGGCTTCCAAATCACGTCCTCGGAATGGATGGCGCGAAATTGTTCCTCGTCCGGTTGATGCTTCCGGGGTTGAGGAATGACCGGATTAGTTTCTGGTGTGTGCAACATAGCGTTTCCCCTTGGGTTCGGAACGAGGCTAATGGGACGACAACCGTCGAAACCGGAGTGCGGAATTCATCGGCCGGGAATGTGATGCACATTGCCTGCTGGTGCGCGCAATAGTAACCGGATACTGAAGATGTGCGATGCCGCGAACGCCGGCCATGTTGCGGCGCGCGACGATCGGGAGCGGCAGTTAACGTCCAACAACTAATGCTATCGACCCCCGTCCAAGATGTTATTCGAGAATCCTCGCTCGACGATACCGCGCTCTCACTCAACAGGCCGAGTGGCCCGGCTGACCGCTTCAGTGTGTCTGCTCGCCGATGAACGATTGTTAGGGTGTATAACGCGTGTAGATCAAATCGCTGGCTTTGGCAGGCTCGTGGCAGGGAAAGCAGGTTTTAAGCAGCGTCTCGCCAGCAGGTTTGCCATCTGCGTTGAAGTGCCCGAAACCCCAACCGCCCGTCGACGCGTATTTTTTCGAATTTTTCACCTCGAATTGTACGTTCGTGGCGCGGCCGGGGACGAAGGATTGTTGGTCGCCAAATACCTTGTTGTTCTCCTCCGACGGGACGTGACTGTAGTGCAAAGCAGCGATGATTGCGCCGTCGGGAAAGGGAAGCGTCCCTTCGCGGTACGCCTTGATGGCTATATCGTTGCCCAAAACGATGGCAAAACTGTGGAGGTTGCCTTCTTCGTGGGCCACCGAGACCACCTTCCAGTCTCGGTATCCGGCGGGAATTTGGGTCACGTAAACTGCAGCGGAATTCTCATCTGCCTGTCCGGACGTGGTGATCAGGTAGGCGATTACGCTAGTCAGCGTTGCAGCCGCGATCGCCAGGGCGCTTCTAGGTTTCATGCCGACACCTATATCGTTTTTTGGCGGGATGGCAACTTTAACACCGTTGCGTGACTCCCAGAAGTTCGCGGAACCCCCCGTTTCCGACCGCCAACTGCGTCAGTGAGCGCACCGAAACGGTCCCGACAACTGCCGTGCTTGATTACCGATTTCGCTCGAGCGGGAGGCGTCTGTTGATCGCCTGGAATGAAATCGCGAGGCAAGAACTAAAAATAACTACCAAAGCAGCGGGAAGGTTGTGGAACCCTGGTATTTTTATAAACGCGCTACCGGCAAGAAGCGCCAGTGCTGCGAGGCAGCTCAGCAACAGCAAACGACCCCACTTTAGTCGCAAATAGCTTTTGCACGCGTGGCACTGAATGTGCCAAAGCAAATTCTTGCGATCCTTCAGCGGAATAGAGGAAGAAGCAACAGCATCTGATTGCTTTGGCGTCAGCATCTTTGATCCTGGGCGGTCGATCTATGATCTACGATAGATAAGATGAACCGGACATCGCAGCGGCGTCAATCGCAGTGCTATGCGGTGAACGTAAAGCTGGTCCCCGTACCGCAGAGTACCAGCTTCTCCGGAATTTGCCGTTTAGCCAGATCAATGAAGTTCTGTCCACTACAATGCATCGGCATGACATGTTCGAGTTCGAATGTTTTGAGCTCCGCCATCACCTTTGCTAGATAGTCGTCAGGCGCCGGTGCCAGATGAAATCCGCCGACCAGCGCGTAGATCTTGTCTATGCCAGTCACTTCTTGTGCCCGCCTGAGGGTGTTAATAATGCCGGCGTGGCCACATGAGCTGATCACGACGAGCCCTCGATTCCCCAACCTGAAACAGGTGGCGTGCTCGTGCCAGTGCTGATCGGGCACCAGCCTTCCCGCGAGTTCCTCGGCGGTAAAATGGTGGTTCTTGTAGGCGTTGGCGTCACAGCCGAGCCCGTCCCGGACACCGTATTGCACCCAAGTATTTGGCAATACCTGCTCGATGCTGGTTCGGGGCACCGCGCCGGTGGTGAAGGCGTGGCCCTCCATGATGATCGGCACTTCTGACAGCACAGTCTCGATGTCGAGCGTCTTCAGTTTGCGTCGGTCCAACGGCGCGCCGAAGTTCGCGAAGCTGCCATCCGAGTTACGATTGAAGCGACTGCAAAAGTCATCCTCCCCGCCCGTATACAGGGGCAAGGCTTTACGCATTCGCGCTCGGTAGCCCTCGAGGAATCCTAGAAGGCCACCGACATGATCAAAATGCCCATGGCTGATGATAAGTGCGTCCACTCGGGCGACATCGATTTTCAGAAGCTCGAGGTTGTTCGCGTAGACGTCTGGCGTGAAGCCAAAGTCGAGCAGATAGCGGCGCGACTCCTGATCTTTGCGTGACTCGAGGTACAACGCCAAACCCCACTCGCTCTCCAGGGTCTTGCCTTCCGGCGCCGCGGGAAATCCGGTGCGCCGGACCACCAGCCCAGGCAATTCCGCGCCTCGTAGGAAGATATCATGCGCGTTGTCGGTGATCTCCCGGACTGTGAGTTCGTCAATCACCGGCGCGTCGATCCGGACGGGCACTGTAGTGGCGGCCCGGTTTGGCGGAATGCCGCCTATGAGCAATGATCCGCCAAGGACGGCTGAACCTTGCAGGAAGCGGCGGCGGTCAAGCCTGGATGGCATGAGCACTGACCTTGCGTTGCTAACCTATTCTATGCTGCCGTAAAGATCCCGGGCAAGCGTTCCAGGATAGTGTCCTAATTACAGGTTTCCAAGGTCAGAAAGAGGCATGTCCATGAGCCCTAACGCCCTGCGCGTTCATTTGTCCGCCGTACTCTGGATGTCTTTTCTATCAGGATGTGTCACAACGGGCACATCAGGCTTGGCGCAGACGGAGGTCTTGGCTGCGCTTGCAGAGATGGGGGCGGCTGCCAACGCCCACGACGTGGATCGGCATGTCGGATTTTATGCACATGATGCCTCGACCACGCTCATCTTCAATGGCGAGTCAGTCGTTGGTTGGGAGGCCATTCGCGCCAAGCAACGTGAGTGGTGGGGCGATGGAAAGACAGACGTCGTTTACACCGTGCAAGGGAAGCCGGAAGTCCGAATGTTGAAAGCAGACCTGGCGGTAACGACTCTTTTCATGAGGTCTCGTCGCACCGGGCCAAATGGTGAGGTGAAGGATGGCCGGTTTGCGGTATCGGCCTTGTGGCAAAGACGCGCTGAAGGTTGGCGAGTGATCTATTCCCACGAATCCACCACACACTGAACTTCGCCGAAGCGGTCGTTCGTGAGCGGCGTAGGTCGACAGCGGAAGCACAGCCGTTTTCAGGGCGACGGACTGCATTCGGCGAATTCGGGACATTCGACCGGCAGCAATGTGTGCCGGTAATCTGTCGATCACGGCGCGCGATAACCTGAACGGATATAGTTCCACAGCAGACACCTGAATTTTCCAAGGAGTGGCCGAATGATGGGCGTCTTCGAGGATGGCGATATGTCCGGCGGCAATCGGCCGGCGTGGCGGCGGGGGACATCGATGACGCGAGAGATCTGCGCCACAACAAGGCGTTGCTTCTTGGCCAGCAGCTTGTTTCTTCTCGCCCGGCACGCCGTGGGAGGCATGGGCACGATCCGGGAAGCCGCCTCGCACGACAATGCCGGCGTCGACTATGGTAAATCTGCTCTTCCCAGTGGGATTCGTTCGCGCCGGGTCGACACGAACAATCAGGTAGTACTCCACGCCCTGGAGGCCGGCTTCGAGCCCCGTGGAAAGTCATGCGTCGTTCTGCTGCACGGATTTCCAGAGCTTGGGTATACGTGGCGCAACCAAATGCTTCCGCTCGCCAAGGCGGGATATCACGTCATTGCGCCGGATGCGCGGGGCTATGGCCTTAGTGCTTCGCTGCCAGTGGCCTACAGCGACAGCCTGGTGCCATATTCCATGTTCAATCGCGTAAGCGACGTGCTTGGGCTCGTCCGCGCTTTGGGACACGAGAAGGTCGCCATGGTCGCCGGACATGACTGGGGAGGGCCCACCGCACAATGGTGCGCGCGATTGCGGCCGGACGTCTTTCGGTCCGTGGTTTCGATCAGCACCCCCTTCTTTCGTGAGCCGAGACTGCCTCTCAACACGGCAGCGCACCCGCCTGCAGCGGGAATCGAACACGATATCGACAAGGATCTCGCGGCCTTACCAAGGCCGCGTAAGCACTACGCCACTTATTGCGCTTCGCGTGAGGCCAATGAGGACATGTGGCACGCGCCGCAGGGCATCCATGCGCTGCTGCGCGAGCAATTCTATTTCAAAAGCGCCGACTGGGAAGGGAACAAGCCATTCCCACTGAAGGCACAGACGGCATCCGAGTTCGCCAAAATGCCAACGTACTACATCATGGATCTAAACAAGGGAATGGCAGAGACGATGGCTGAGCATCAACCTTCGTCAGACTATATTGCCGCGTGCCGATGGTTGACCGAGGCGGATCTCGACGTTTACACGGCGCAGTTCGCGAGGACCGGCTTTCAAGGAGGGCTCAACTATTATCGGGTCGACGCTGATGACGCGCTTTGGAACGAGCAACACAGCTTTGCGGGCAAAACGATTGATGTTCCTGCCTGCTATATCGCCGGCGCCAGGGATTGGGGCGTCTATCAGAGGCCGGGTGCGTTCGAGGCTATGAGTAAGGCCTGCACGCGGTTGAGGGGCGCGCATCTCGTCCCTAACGCCGGCCATTCACTCGTTGAGGAGAAACCGGATTTCGTCAACGAACTGCTCATCGATTTTCTGAGCAAAGCCGTTGCCTAGATCGACGGACGGTCTTGTCTCGATGTGGATGACTATGGATGACTTACTTGCGCCAATCAACGTTCGACCCGGACTCCGCAGCGTCGGACGTTGCGAGGGGGGGGCTTCATCTTGAATAATTTTTTTGTTGTCATACGAATCTGGTCTGTGTCGTTGGTGGTCTGCGCTGCAATTGTGGCTTTCTCATTCCTGCGCATGGATGTGCCGACCGCGCTGTATTTCTGGAACGTCGGTCATCTTCGCAGCCCTTTGAACGCGGCATTCGGAAGTGCCATCATTTTGTCCGCGGAGTCGGCGGTGATCTTGTTCATGGTTCTTGCTCGCTTGGTGAGAGGCCATATCTCGGCATTCGGAGAGACTTTGGCGATAGCCTGCCTGGTCTCGATGTGCGCCTACGTCGTTAACGACCACGTGCTCAAAGTATTTTTCGGAGTGCCAAATCCAGCGGATGTAGTGCACGGCGCCGGACATAACTTCAATTTCTGGATGGGATCCGACAATGGCAGCTTTCCGTCCGGCCACATGGTTTTGGCAGGAGCGTTTGCGGGCGTTTTCATGAGGCTCTATAAAGCCAGCGTCCGGATTTTTTCTGCGCTGCTGCTGATCGCCGCTGGTTTATTGCTCGTTGGCGACTGGCACTTTCTCAGCGATATAATCGCGGGAGCGTTTCTCGGCACGTCGGCAGGATTTCTGGCAGGGGAAGCATGGGCTGCCCATTCTGCGCGCTAGTTGCTTCAAGGAGCACCAGCATCCCGAACCAATGGCGTCGCAAATATTGCGCCCCGGAAGCTGCCGTCCGCGAGCGGCCACAGTGGGTCGTTACCGGAAGACTGGGGCGACTGCCGGCTGCATGCATCAAGCGGTCGCTTCGCCTGTGCCTAGTCGGTAGGATGCTGGGGCATGACGATTCGCGAATGTATCAAGCGTCGGTTTCGGAACTTGGCGCGGACTTTGGCTCTTGCGTGCGCCGCGCCGCGCGGGGTCGCTTTGGCTGCCTTGTTCGGGAATAAGAAGATCACCCGATACCTGCAATGTCGCGTCAGTCTCAACTTTAGCCGTTTCTGGGAACAATATTGCAGGATTGGGCGCCGATTGACTTTGATCGGGTCGGCACGACGGTCCGCGGCATCGGTGTCGATCGCATTTTTGCTGAGTTCCTGCGTGCTGGGATCGAGAAGCAGCACACCCGCGGGGACCCCCCAGCTTAGCGGCGCCCTCCGCGAAGCCAACGGCCGCTATGAGGTGAACCGACCCCTCCTGGATTTCTACGACACGGTCTTGGTGTTGACCCGCGCCGGCGAGTCCGCGCCGCGCCTCGTAACCGTCGCCGAGGCCGCGGAAACGCTCGCGGGTTTCGACGTGGTGTTCTACGGCGAAGCCCACGGTCACGACGGCGTGCATCTCGAGCAAATGAGGCTGTTGCGCGAACTATACGAGCGCGATCCTCGCTGGGTCCTGTCATTGGAACAGTTCGAACGCGACGTTCAGCCCGTCCTGGACGACTACCTCGCCGGACGCATCGGCGAGGCGACGCTGATCGACAAGGGGCGGGCCTGGCCTAACTATGCGACGTCCTACCGGCCGCTGGTGGTCTTTGCCAAGGAGCATCATCTTCCGGTTGTCGCGGCGGAGGCACCGCGCTGGGCCGTCTCCTGCGTGGGGCAATGGGGGCCTGACATTCTCGGACAATTCACGCCGCTCGAGCGGACCTGGGTGGCCGCGGATCTGCACGTCACGCCGGGCGCGTATCGCGACAAATACATGAAGTTCCTGGGTGCCTCGCCCGCGCACGAGGGCGGAGCGGCGTCGGCCCCCGATGCTGCAGCGAATGCGCAGCGTAGCTTTTCAGCGCAGGTCCTGCGCGACGACACCATGGCCGAGTCGATTGCCGACGCGTTGCACAAGCATCCTGGCTACAAGGTGCTGCACCTAACGGGCAGCTTTCATTCGTCGCAGTTTTTGGGCACCGTCGAACGTCTGCGCCTGCGTGATCCTGCGCTCAAAATTGCGGTCATCGATCCGGTCGAAGTCGAGAAGCCCGATGCGCCGGGCTTCGCCGCCGATGCCGTGAGCGGCGGCACCGTCTTGCAGCTCATCTATCCGATTCCGGAAGACTACGTCGATGGCGAGGATCTGGGCGCGATGCAGGCCAAGATGGCGCACGCGCACGAGGCAAATCGTTGCAAATACGCGCTGCCGAAATCGCCTGACCCTGTACCCGAAAGACATTTACCAATGACTCCTCATGGTGCATCGGCCGCTGTCTGGAGAAGGCCAGGCGACGCTTCGTAAGCCCACGTCCGCCCAGTAGGTGCGGATCAGCCGCCAGAAGGCTTTGGTCTTCCCTAGCGGGATCTGGACGACGTGATTTCGCCGTTAAGAACTCGTATGCATTGCAGGGAGATGCCCAAGTCCTGCTCGTATCGACGGATGAGGCGGGCCTCGGTTTCAGTGACCAGTGACACTGCCGTGCCCTTCGCGCCGGCGCGCGCAGTGCGACCGACCCTATGCAGATAGGCCTTGCTCAACGTCGGTACGTCGAGATTGAAGACGTGGGTTACGCCGGGTAGGTCGAGCCCGCGGGCCGCGAGGTCGGATGCAATCATGATGCGGATGGCGCCGTTGCGAATTCCATCCATCGCCCGCTTCCGGTCCATCTTGGATAGCTCGGAATTCAAATCCGCAACAGCTAGTTGGTGATGGATCAACTTCGAGGCGACCACCTCCGCAACATCGTTGCGATGCACGAACACGATGGAGCGCGGCACATTGAGCGCGTGCAGGAGCTTGCGCAACATATCCGGCTTGTCCCGGCTTTCACAAACCAGATACAGATGCTCGATGTTCTCGTTGACCGCCGCCGCATCCGCGCGAAGCATCACGACATCCGGAGCCAGCGTTTCCAAGACCCGACGAGTCTGCTGTTCGATCGTCGCTGATGCGAAAATCAGCTGTCGAGCCGGCGCCGCCGCGCTGACGATTTGCTGGACCCAATTCAGACTTTCGTCGTTCAGCAGTCGGTCCGCCTCATCAATGACGACGGCGCGGATGTGCGCCGTCTTCAGCTTGCCCCGCTCGATTAGTTCCACGATGCGTCCGGGCGAGCCCACCACGACGTGCGGCTTGGCCTTGAGCTTCTCGATCTGCCGGTCGGTCGCCGTACCGCCGATGAGCAACACGGAGCGGATGGCGCATGCCGCGTTGAGCGCAAGTTCACAGGATTGACGATGGATCTGAATGGCCAATTCGTGAGTTGGCGCCACAATCACGACCTGAGTCGCGGCTTGCGCAGGATCTATGCGCGAAAAGAGGGGCAGCAGATAAGCCAGTGTTTTACCGGTACCCGTCTCCGCGCGCAAATACGCGTCCTTCCCGGCAGCGAGCGGTGGAATTGCGGCGATTTGAATGGGGCTGGGTTCGGATATCTGTTGCTTCACGAGCGCAGCTATGAGTTCCGGTGGCACCGACAGATCGGAAAACTTCATGAAATCGACTCGCTGCGGTAGCCAGCAACATGTTCTCATCGCACGGGATGATTGCTGGACGGGCGGTAATATTAACAGTTCCGGGAAGGGCATCCGGCGACTTCCGGTAAAACCCGCTCATTGGGATGCCGGAAATCGGTGACTCAGAGCGGCCAATCGCGATTCAGGATCCAGTCAAGGGCGCCGACTACACGTCCGCGCCATTTAGATGACTCTACAGGCGGCCGCTGTCGCCTCGTCCCCGGTATTCGGGGTTCCGCAAGGTTCAATGAGTAGAACGTGGACCTCCTCCAGATCAGCTCCGTGGGTGCCGACCTTTGGGCAGGCCGAAGGCGGCCACGGGTGGCCGGCTGGTTGGGGAGGGTCTGGTTCCGTCAGGCTAATGAGTCACGGCGATAGGCCCGTGATCGTCGCAATGATTCCCATGTGGATGATGCAAGTGGTCGTCTACCAGGTAGTCAACGTGATCACCGTGCGGAACGGCCTCATGTGAACAGCCGGGACCGTGTACATGCGCCTTGTCATGTCCGCCGCAGTGATGACCGGGCGTACATCGATCGGGATTTGTGGCGTTGACTTCAAGCACGTGATCGTCAACGTGATCTAGGTGCATATGATGCAAGTGGCCATCATGCAGATAATCCGTATGGCCGGCATGAGTGATAGCCACATGGCCGCAGGCGGCTTTGTGCTGGTGGTTGTGCCCTTGATGCTTGGTGCAGGTACTCATCGCGATGATCCTCCAGCAAGGGATGTGACCCGTCAAAGTATACTCGCGTCATTGGGTCCATGCAGTGTCGGCAGCCCAAGTATCCAACGATGGGATGCGCGCGTGCCAGCAATGGCTCACAGCGCGGCCGGCGACATAGCCGACCGCGGGGCTCACGTCTATTGCACCATGGTATCGGTTGACACGTGGAATTGACCCGCATGCCGTTTGCAGAAGCGCGTTTGCCGCCAATCACAAGCTACATGTTCACGGGCCACCCTTTCTCGGCGATGTCGCGTTGCAATGTGTTTACCGCGGACGCTGATTCCACTGGCGAGCAGGTGTCTTGCGTGAGGAGTGGTATCGATGGCCGGTCGACGCCGGAGGACCCTATGAGAGATCAAGAGATACATGCGGCACTCGGTCGGCATTGGATTGCGTCCGATGGGGAGCGAATCCGTGGTCGGCGCAATACAGCTCACACGCACCAAACCGGCCGGAACGGCCCCGTTCGATACCGCCTGAGGTACGATGCTTTGCAAGCCGCCGTGCGTGGCACGCAGTAAACTGTGCGCTCGGGCTCAGCTGAAACTTGAAATATGACCAAGAATGACCGTTGATGGGAGCCTGCCACCGCTCGTGTTTCGCCATCATTCAAGGGAATTGTGAAATGTCCGCGACATTGAAGTCGGCCGCGATGATCCCCAGGGTCAGCGCGGCCGGGTAGATCATGCTGTGGATATTCATTTCACTGTTTTTCCTTGGGTGCGCTTTTCGCGAAATCCGCGGCAGCTTCGTCCCTCGCCCTGGATACGATCTGCCGATGCCGGTTTCCAAGCCATATTTGGCCATCGTGCTGGCGTTGGCCGCGCTGTTTGCCTGGCCGACGCTTCACCGGTGGCATTTTCAGCGGTTCTTATCCGAGAAGGCCACCGAACTCGCCGACAACCATCGCGCCAAAGTACATTGCAATACCATGTTCGACACGATGCTGGACACGGAAATGCTTGCCGCGGGTCACGCCAATCCCCGTACCGGGGAAATCGGTATCCAAAAGCCGTGGTGCGACACCTTGATGTCTTATCTGGCTCATCCTGACCGCGCCACGGAGATGGAAATTGTGAGCCTGAATATATTTACCCACGAGAGCATGCACGTGCGTGGCGAGATGAATGAGGCACGCACCGAATGCGAGGCCGTGCAGCGAAACTACCGCGCCGCCAAGCTGCTCGGCGTCCCTGACGAGACGGCCAAGAAAAACGCGCTCGACTATTACCGCAACACCTACCAAATGCGAGGAAAAATAGGCGGTATGCAGGCCGAATATTATTCGAAGGAGTGTGCCCCGGACAAAGCCATGGACGAGCATTTGAGCGATTCGACTTGGGCGCAACCGTAGTTCGATGACGGCCAATACCGGCCCCGCCTCCTTCTTTGCGCTCGCGAGGCTCGATGACGCACAGTTCATGAGTTGGGGCTGGCGATTGCCGCTACGCGAACGAAACTGCGCCGTCTATCGCAAAAAGGCGCGAGCGGGCCGCGACGGGCTGGGATGCTCATGAGCTATAGCGGGCCCACACTGGTCTACAGATTCCGCGCCGACGCCGCCTATTACAGAACGACCATAAACAGGTATTACGGACAGCGCCGCTTCCTCCTCCGGTTACCCGTGCAGTACGGATTCATCGCACTGATCGCGCTCGGCATTTTTCTTTGGAACACGAGATCTCCTTCGCGAACCGTCATGGGGATCGCCGCGGTCGCCGTCGTCCTGCTGACGGCGGCGATGGTGGCGCTGACGAAGCTCAGCGTTCTCTACCGATTCAAACGCCGCCCAGATTTCGGAGCCGAAACAACGGTGACCGTATCGAAGCAGGGGATTGCTTCGAGCGGACACCATGCGCACGGAAACTGGGGATGGCAGGCTTACCCGCGCTCAGTCCGTTATCGCGATGGAATCCTGCTGCTGCGCCGTGGGGTGGTTCGTTGGCTGCCGGATGCTGCCCTTCAAGCGGGCACCCCGACGGACGCTACCGAGTTGGTAAAATCCAAGACGATATTAACGAACCTCGCTCCCACAATTCGGTCGCGCCTATGAAGAATAGTCCGCGCGGTTGCCCCAGCAGATCTCGGTCGTTCCATGAAGGTCTCACGCAGGGCAACGCCGTGAGGCCATCTTCAAGGCAGGCGGGCTTATCGGCAGTGCCCAAGATTACGAAGCCCGCGCCACCGGGAGGCGGCCTAAGCCTTTGCCTCCCGGTGGTGGTGCTGACGACCTGATGCGTTACTTCAGGATCAGCTGCTGCATGGTCGAAGATCCGAGCACGGTGCGGATCTTCGCGCGACCTGTCTGCGATTGACTGGCCGCCTGCACGGAACCTTCGATTTGCTTGGCGATGGCGTCTCCCTTGGCAATGGCACCATCCAGAGCCGCCCAATTCTTGAACGTGACCACCAGCAAAAGATCGGGATCCTCCGGAGTGCGCGGTTCAACCGACAGCACCTGGTAGCTAAGGACGTCTCCGGCTTTCTTGGCAAGCTCTTGCTCCTGCTTCCAGGTCGTGTCGATCCATTTCATATACTCGTCGAATTTACCGTCCACGGTGCGAATTCGGGCCACGTTAACCACGGGCCCTTCGGTGAAAGCGTGGTCATCGGCCAAAGCCGTCACACCGGTCAAGGCGAGGGCGGCGAAGGTCGCGCACGCCGCCAGGGTAGTTTTGATTGTCATACATGTCCTTTGTTTGAAGCTTGGTTGTTATTGGAAACGTTCGAATCACTCAGGCCAGACCTTCCAGTGTTCAACCTCCCGGCGGCCGATAGACGGCGCGAACTTTCTTCGCGATCGGCAGCGACTTCGCGACGTCAGCCCATGTATAGAGCGGAATGGTCTTATAGGATTCGAAAATCCCGCTGCTGATCGCCGGTGAGACCCCGCCGAGATACTCCGCGTGACCGGGCGCTTCGACGATCATCGCAAGCCCATACTCCTGTCCGAACATTCCGTAGAATCCGTGCAGCTTACCGCCGGCGGCCTCAATAGCCTGGCGTGCTACCGCCTCGCGGTCGCTGCCTGTTTCTATAATCGCTTTTAGCGCGGTTGACGAATACTTTGCCATCAGCATGTACATCGCCATGATTGATCCCCCTTGTGGTGGTGATTCGGCAGCGAGGCACTTTGGGCAACTTATCCGATGATCGTATGGCCCCGCTTCGATAGGGTGCGCCCTCCGACGAGTAAATGATACGTGCCGCCCGGATAACGACAGGGCGGAGGAGCCAAGGTAGGGCTATGTGCGATGTCGTACAGAGCGTACTGGCGCCGCGCGCAATCAGTAATGACTCCGTTCTTGATCTTCGGAACGCGCGCGCGCATCCTCAGGCGCTCGTTCAGGTTGTCACCCGAGCGCGCTGCAACAAAAATCCAAACTGCTACCAATCAAGGGGGATAACATGAAGAGGGTTCTCTCACTCATCGCGCTCGCCGCGGTGTGCTTCACGAGCCATGCCTTCGCCGCAGATCCGGTCGTGGGTACCTGGACGCTCAATGTCGCGAAATCGAAATTCAGCGCGGATGCGGTGCTGACGGCAGGGACCCGTGTCTATAGCGAAGCCGACGGGCTGTATACGCTCGACCAGAAGCTGACAGGCACGGATGGCAAGGAGATGTCGAACCGGGCGCAGTACCGCAACGGTAAGGAGGAGAAGCAGGCCACCGGTGGACCTGTAGATACGACGTTCGCGAAGAGGATCAATGCGCATACGTGGAACTTTGAGCTCAAGAAAGATGGCAAAGTCGTTGGCCGCGTCCATCGGGTGGTATCGGCCGACGGCAAAACGCTGACGGTACACAACACGGGGAGCCTACTGAGCGGCGCCAAGGGCGACGAGACGCTGGTATTCGACAGACAATAGGATCGGAAAAGGCCCGCGCGCACAGGGACGTGCGCACTCGGCGGCAGCCTTTCCTCGTTGTTCAGCGGCCGGCGCCCGGGTCTCCGGCAGAGAAAGAAGTTATGTCTGCGATCGAAGGGAAACTTAGGGCTATCGGGCTGCTCCTGCCGCCGCCGCCGCAACCGTCTCCGGGCGTCATTCTTCCCTTCCAGTTCGTGCGCGTCGTTGGGCGCCGAGCGCTCATCTCAGGGCACGGACCGCAAAATGCGGATGGATCTTTCGCTTTGCCGTTGGGAAAGCTTGGGCGCGAGCTGACGCTGCAGCAAGGTTACACCGCGGCACGTCTGACCGGTCTATCTATCCTAGGAAGCCTGCAACGCACGTTAGGCAACCTCGATCGCATTGCCGCATGGTCGCGCGTGTTCGGGATGGTCAACTCAGCTCCGGGCTTCAACCAGCAGCCGAGCGTGATCAACGGATTTTCCGATCTCATACTAGAACTGTTTGGACCCGTGGTTGGCGCGCACTGCCGTAGTGCCGTGGGTCTTGCAGAGCTTCCCTTCGATATCCCGGTCGAGATCGAAGGCGAAGTGGAACTCATCGGCGATGATCCAGCGACTTCAGTCGCGCACCGATGAATGGCAGCCCTGGCCGCGGCAGTCGTCATTCAGCCCTGCGGCGGCGTCTACTCCGGCAGCGTTACTCCAGAGCCGCCCATCTCCATGGGGAAGTCTTTCATCTTCGGTAACCCGTCCTTGATGCTCAGCACCTTCTCTCCATAGGACACATGCAGAGCCGGCTTGAATGCGAGGGTCGGCAGAACCGCCGCGTAGATGTCAACGAGCTTCATCGGCGGATGATCCGAGAACACGTGGCCACCGCAGGTCTTGCACCACTTGCGGAAGCTATTCGCCGTCTTGTGGTACGTACCGATATGGTCGGCACCTTTCGTGACCTTCAGAGCGTCTGGCTTCCATAGCGTGAAGGCGTTCACCGGGCCGGCCGACCAGTGTCGGCAGGATTCGCAATGGCAGAACCCCATCGCGACGGGCTCACCGCTCACCGAGAATTCTACCGCGCCGCAGAAGCATTTCCCCTTGTGCTCGCTCATCGGAACCTCCCATACGGGCTGCTGAAAATTAGACCGTCACGACGACTTTGCCGATCTGCTGATTCGACTCGAGATAGCGATGCGCCTCGACGATGTCTTGTAGCGGGAAGCTGCGGGCGATCAACGGCTTCAAGCGTCCGGCGGCAAGGCCGTCGATGACGAAGCGCTTCCCGCGGTTCAGACTCTCCGGTTTCCCGACGATGGAAAACAGCGTATAGCCGCGAATCACCAAATTCTTCGAAAGTGCCGGGAACAGCGGAAACGGCGTCGGCTCCTCGGCCAGAGCGCCGTAAAGAAAAACGGTGCCGCCATCGCCCATCGCACCTGCCAAAGCCTCGACACCCCGGCCGGCGACCGGGTCGAATGCAAATCGTGCGCCCTTGCCGCCGGTTATGCGCAGGACTTCCTTTGCGATGTCCTGCTGCTGGGTCACAATCACATGTTGCGCTCCCGCCTTGAGCAAGGCGTCCCGTTTCGCGTCGGTACGAGTCGCCGCTATGGACACGGCTCCCAGGCCATTGACGATCTGGATTGCCGCAAGACCGACACTGCTGGATGCCGCCGTAATGACCACCGCCTCGCCCTTCGCAAGGCCGCCGATTTCGACCAGCGCCCCATAAGCCGTCAGATATTGCATCCATATCGCGGCAGCTTCTATCCAGGATAGATTCGCCGGATGCTTGACCACGGCGTGCGCCGGAACGATCGCGGCATCTCCGTACACACCGTACTGGTTCATGGAAAAGGCCGGGATCGTGCTCACCGCATCGCCCACTGCAAAGCCCGTTACGCCTTCCCCGAGTGCCTCGACCTCGCCGGCCGCTTCGTAGCCGAGCTTGGCGGGCAGGTTCGGATTCTCGAGGTACGCACCCGAGCGGAACATGGACTCGGCCCGATTCAAGCCCAGTGCCCGGACTCGAATTCGAATCTCTCCGGCCTTCGGCCGGCCGATGTCCAACTCATCAAGCTGAAGCACTTCCGGACCGCCGGTCCGGTGGAAGCGAACGATTCGAGACATGAGAATCTCCTTCAAAGCGGTCGGTACCTGGATCGAGATGTTAAACCCCGGAAGGGCGTTCGGAGAAATTCCAGAACGCACGGGCGCCGACGGGCAAAGCGCTGCAGCGCAGCGCCGAGCAGGTGCTGAAGTTCGGCTCCATCATTTGAATCCCGCCACACTTGTTACTCCCACTCTTCGATGGGCCGGATTTAATCTATCTCACGACCACCACCAACCCCTGAGGATGAACCTATGTGCCCAGCATGCATCGCAAGCGCAGCAGCACTGGTCGCCGGAGCCGGATCCACCGGAGGAATTCTGGCGGTGTGCATCGGCAAGTTCAGAAGATATCTCAGATCGAATCGTCGCCGTCTGTTTCGGATAGGAACCTCGCTATGAAAACGCCGCCGATTGTGTCGCAGCAGGAGTGGGAGGCTGCGCGCCAGCAACTCCTCGTGAAGGAGAAGGCCTTGACCCGCTCCCGCGATGCGCTGGCCGCCGAACGCCGGCGGATGCCTTGGCTGGCTGTCGACAAGAAGTACGAGTTCGACGGGCCCACGGGCAAGCTGAGCCTGCTCGAATTATTCGAAGGCCGCCGTCAATTGATCGTCTATCGCGCCTTCTTCGAACCCGGGGTGTTCGGCTGGCCCGAGCACGCCTGCCGCGGCTGCTCGCTGGGCGCCGATCAGGTCGCCCATCTTGCCCATTTGAACGCCCGCAACACCACGCTCGTGTACGCCTCGCGCGCCCCACAGACGGACATCGAGCGCCTGAAACTGCGAATGGGTTGGACGATGCCCTGGTACACCATCACAGACAGCTTCGACACCGACTTCGGCGTGAACGAGTGGCATGGCCACAACGCCTTCATCCGCGATGGCAACAAGGTGTTCCGCACCTATCTCATCAACGAGCGGGGCGACGAGGCCATGGGGACCACCTGGAGCTATCTCGATATCACGGCGCTTGGCCGTCAGGAGACTTGGGAGGATTCGCCAGAGGGGTACCCCCAAACACCGCCATACAAGTGGTGGAATTGGCACGACAACTACGATGCCGAGGCTTCACCGAATCCGAAGTGGGTCGAGGTGTCCGACGCCAAGGAAGCTACCTTTCTCAAGGGAGACGCAAAGACGCAAGCGCCCTAACAGAAGGCGACCAGGCCAAACGATCGCTGCCGTATTGCGCCGCCGAAACAACAAGGCGATCGAGGGGTGCAAAATTCAAGGATCGCGAGCATCGACGCCCATAAAATCCGGCCCCGAAGCGGCCGGTCGCGAATTTGCTATGCTTGATCCTAATGAATGAAGGAGCACTCAAAAAGGTAAATAGAGGCTTTTCCCTCCTGGAAATGCTCACCGTGGTGGCGATCATGAGCATTTTGGCGATGATCGCGATGCCAAATTATTTGAATCACAACGCTCGGCTCCAAGTCCAACAGGCATTCACCGACTTGGGATACTTGCGTACTGATATCAATACGGAGGTCTATTGCAATGGCTTTGCAGCGTTGCAAGGAACAGGGAATCCTCAGCATTTCAATTACAACAATACCTTCACCGGGGTTCCAGCATTGTGTTCGACGGGAAGCACCGCTGCATATTCATCAAGAGCGATTGGAACCTATGTCAAGACTTTCAGCATCGGCACCGGTAGCAGCGGAGAGGTGCTGATCGTCACCGGTCAATTATCAACCGCTGCGTACCCCGTGCTTCAAGTGGGAACTTGGACAATGACTGGAACTGTAGTTGGAGGCAACACGATCAACTGGACTTGCACATTCAGCATTCCAGCCTATTCACCGTACAACCCTGCTTGTTAGCCCCGGCTCACCGTTATCGCCGCCGCAGGTAGCACTGCACCCGACCCAGGGCTACTATTGGTGCATGGAACACGATCATGACCATGCCGATCACAGCGAACTGAGCGAGATCGAGCGGCGCGTTCGGGCGCTCGAGACTGTGCTGACCCAGAAGGGCTATATCGATCCGGCGGCGCTCGACGTGTTGATCGACACCTACCAGACGAAAATCGGCCCCCGCAATGGCGCTCGTGTCGTCGCGCGCGCGTGGGTGGACAGGAGCTATCGCGACCGGCTGCTGCGCGATGCCACCAGTGCCATCGCGGAGCTTGGCTACACAGGACGGCAAGGCGAGCACATGATCGCGGTGGAGAACACGCCCGGGCGGCACCACGTCGTGGTGTGCACGCTTTGCAGCTGCTACCCGTGGCCGGTGTTGGGACTGCCGCCGGTCTGGTACAAGAGCGCACCCTATCGGTCGCGCGTCGTCAGGGATCCGCGCGGCGTGCTGCTCGAGTTCGGCGTGAGGCTGCCCGCAGACACGGAGATCCGCGTCTGGGACTCGACCGCCGAAGTACGCTATCTCGTGATTCCCGAGCGTCCCGCAGGAACCGATGGCCTGGACGAAGAGGCCTTGAGCATTCTGGTGACCCGTGACTCGATGATCGGCACCGGCCTCGCGCGGTCGCCTGCGGAGCTATGACGTGCCCTACACGACTCACGCCGATCTGGGCGGCCAGCCAGGCTTTGGCCCGGTGGTGCACGAGGCGGAGGAGGGGCTGTTCCATGCCGCCTGGGAGTCGCGAGTTCTGGCACTGACTCTGGCAATGGGCGCGACCGGCTGCTGGAATATCGACATGTCTCGCGCCGCCCGCGAGACGCTGCCGGACTATCTCGATCTCAGCTACTACGAGATCTGGCTGAGTGGGCTCGAAGAGTTGCTCGTCGCGAAAGGTCTTGTGACGGCCGAAGAGCTCGCCGCCGGCCGTGCTCGGCACCCGCCCAAGCCGGTCAGCCGGATATTGACGGCGGATCAGGTTGTTGCACGGCTTGCACAAGGCTCGCCGACGGAGCGCGCGCCGACCGTCCCCGCGCGTTACCGGCCTGGCCAACGCGTCGTCACGCGCGCGACGCCGGTCGAGCACCATACGCGGCTGCCCGCCTATCTTCGGGGCAAGACCGGCAGCATCGAGCGCATCCTCGGCCCGCATGTGTTCGCCGATTCCCATGCCCAAGGCCTAGGCGAAGACCCCCAATGGCTCTACACGGTGGTGTTTGAGGCGCGGGAATTGTGGGGGAGCGAGGCCGCTCCGGGGCACCGCGTGTCCTTCGACGCCTGGCAACCCTATCTCGAGCCGGCGTGAACCCCGCCCCGTCGCCTCTCGACGCATTGCCCGGCCTGCCTCGCGATGCCGAAGGGCCGGTGTTCGAACAGCCGTGGCAAGCGCATGCCTTTGCAATGGCAGTGTCGCTCCACGAGCGCGGCGTGTTCACGTGGCCCGAATGGTCGAACGCGCTATCGCAGGAAATCCGCTCCGCCACGCATAGCGACGAGCCGAACCATGGCGAGACCTACTATCTTCACTGGCTGAAGGCTCTGGAAGCGCTGGTCGCCGCCAAGGGCGTCGCGTCGAATCGGGAGCTCAGTCGTCTCCAAGAGGCCTGGCGCCACGCCGCAGAGCGTACACCGCACGGAGCCCCCATCGTGCTGACCGACGAGGATCTCTAGGCGCGCCACCGTCATCATTTGCTTGGCGGAAAGCGGACGTTCAATATGTCCGCGAGTCGTCGAATCGAGGATCTCGATATGAAGGCATCTGTCTTCGTCGGTACTAGTCTTGATGGCTTCATCGCCCGACGCAATGGGGACTTCGACTTTCTCCCCGAGGGCGGCGGTGAGCCCCACGGCTACGATGAGTTCATGGCGAGCGTCGACGTGCTGGTCATCGGCAGAAATACCTTCGAGAAAGTGCTGACTTTCGAGACATGGCCGTACGGGACTAAGCGCGTTGTCGTTCTGAGTGGCCGCGCCATCGATCTCCCGAAGGTTACCGGCGCGAAAATTGAGCATATGTCCGGTGCTCCTGCGGAAATTACGGATCGCCTGGCCGCGAGCGGAGCCAGTCATGCCTATATCGATGGCGGCATCACCGTGCAGCGATTTCTACGCGCGGGCCTGATTCAGCGTCTAATCATTACGCGCGTGCCGGTGCTCATTGGCGAGGGCATCCCGCTGTTCGGGTTGCTTCCTCACGACGTACGGCTACATCATGTTCTTACCAAGACCTATTCAAGCGGGATGGTGAAGAGTGAATACGAGGTGTTGCGCTGACGAGTGAGCGGGCCGGATACCAACCATCACAACTGGTCGGACGCTCCCGGTGGCGGCAATTCTATCAAAGGCGTGTAAAACGCGTTCGCCCAGCGGGCGTTCTGCTTCTTAATCGGTCCTATCGGTAATGGATGAATGGAGACATTGTGAAAGGTGGAAATAGAGCGGATTGGATCAGCTGTTGCGCGGCATTGGGCCTTTTCATCGCCTCGACCGTCGCTGCGCCGGGGGCATCGAAGCTATATGTCACGAACAGCCGCGGCGATGACATCACGGTGATTGACGCGACGGCCCTCAAGGCGGTCCATGACATCAAAGTGGGAGAGAATGTTCATGGCCTGTGCTCGCCGGCCGCCGGCGACAGACTCTTCGCGACGGTCGAGTCCGACAAGAGCCTGAAGGTGATCGACACGAACACCGACAAAGTGCTCGACACGATCGCGCTCGCGGGCGAGCCGAATCAATGCGCCTCGACCCCGAACGGCCGCTATGTCGCCGTCCCCGAGTTCTACAGCGACACCATCGAAATCGTCGACCTCTCGCAAAAGCGAATCGTCGCGCAGCTCGGACTTCCGCACCCGCATAATTGCGTCGATGCGAACAACGATTCCGAAATATTCTGTTCATCCTTCGATATGCACGCCGTCTACAGAATCGACCTGAAAACGATGACCTATTCGGGCGAGATCGCTCTGGGAGGGGAGCCGCGGCCTTTTGTGATCACTCGGGACGGGCGTCTCTACGCCCAGCTTTCCATGCTTCACGGCTTTGTCGTCGCCAGTGTTTTGGAGCAGAAGACCGTCAGCCGTGTGCAGCTTCCGCCCGCACCGATCTCGACCTGTATCGCCGAAGCGGGTCCGTCCACTCCCTCGCATGGCTTGGCGCTGACGCCCGAGGATAAGGATCTTTGGGTCACCAGCCTCGCGGATGATCGCGTCTATGATTACGACGCGGCGACCATGAGGGTCTCGGCGACGGTTCACGTCGGGAAGTGTCCCTCCTGGATCGCGGCATCGCCGGATGGACGTTACATCGCGGTCAGCAACAGTTCGAGCGACGACGCATCGATCATCGACCGCAAGAGCCGACAGGAAATTGCACGACTGAAAGTAGGGCACGTCCCCAAGCGACTGCTCTTCGTGGACGTGAAATGACGGTGAGCGGCTCTCCTGCGCCGCTCCCTCCCGTGCGCCTGAACGCGAGCTGGGCGGGCAGTGGCTTCCCGCTCACCGAGCATCTGTTCGAAACACCGCGCCATGCCACCTTCTACCTCGCCTGCGGGGCCGCCGATGCACCGCTCATCGTTTTTGCGCATGGTTGGCCGGAGCTGTCGCATAGCTGGCGCCACCAGCTGCCGGTGTTCGCCGCGCTGGGCTTCCGAGCCATCGCACCCGACATGCGCGGCTACGGCCGCTCGACCGTGCATGCGAAGCAGAGCGATTACTGCCTCGAGGAGATCACGGCCGACATGCTCGAGTTGCTGGACGGACTCGGTCGACGGACGGCGATCTGGGTCGGCCATGACTGGGGAAGCCCGGTGGTATGGGCCATCGCCTCGCACCATCCGGATCGATGCGAGGGAGTCGCCAGTCTCTGCGTCCCCTATCTGCCGAACGGCGTGAGCATGGCCTCGTATATCGATCGCTCCATCTATCCGGCGGACAAGTACCCGGCCGGCCAGTGGGACTATGTGCTCTTCTATCAGGAGCACTTCGACAAGGCCCGCGCCGATTTCGAGGCCAACGTCGATGCGACGGTGAAACTGCTGTTCCGAAAGGGGAATCCCGAGGGACAGGGCCAGCCCGCGTTCACCGCCTCGGTCAGAGCCAACGGCGGCTGGTTTCGCGGGGCATCGGCGGCGCCCGATATGCCGCGCGATCCGGCGGTGTTGAGCGAGCGCGACCTGCACACGTACACCGAGGCGCTGACGCGGAACGGGTTCTCCGGCCCGGACTCCTGGTACATGAACAACGAGGCCAATGCCGCTTACGGCCGGAAGTCGGTGAACGGGGGCAGGCTCGAGCTGCCGGTCCTGTTTCTGCACGCCGAATACGATTACACCTGCCGGACGGTGGGCGGTCCGCTGGCGGACCCCATGCGCGCGAGCTGCGCGGATCTCACCGAGATGATCGCGAAGACCGGGCACTGGATGGCCCAGGAAAATCCGGTCGTAGTGAACAAGGCACTGGCCGCCTGGATCAACGCGAAGCTGCCGGACGTTTGGCGGGGATGAGGGCGGCACTTCTGCCGCCGCTCTGGTTTCCCTGCCTTGCCTGCTCCGTGCCGCCCCGAGGCGTTTCGCCGATCTGCCCGCCGCTTTCGCGCAGCTGGAGAGGATTAACGGCGGCCGGCTCGGTGTTGCGGTCCTCGACACGGCCACCGGCGAAAGCTCGAGCTATCGCGCGGACGAGCGATTCCCCATGTGCAGCACATTCAAATTTCTGCTCGTTTCCGCCGTCCTGCAGCGCGCCGATCGCAGCCAAGAAACTCTAGACCGCACTGTTGCGATTCCCTCGAAGCCGCTGCTATTCAACTCTCCGCTCACTGAGCCGCACGCCGGGGGTACGATGACGGTCGGCGGACCTGAAATCCGTGCTGCTGGGAAATGTGCTTTCCGCGCGCTCCCGCAGGCAACTGACGCTCTGGATGGAAGCGAGCCTCACCGGCCTCGAGCGCCTGCGGGCGAAGCTGCCCGCGGGATGGCGCGCAGCCGACAAAACGGGAACAAATGGCGAGCATACGAGCAACGACATCGCCGTCCTCTGGCCGCCCGGCAGGCCGCCGATTATCGTTGCCGCCTACATCACTCAGTGCGCCGGCCCTGAGAGCAAGCGTGCTGCCATGCTCGCGAAGATCGGGGAACTCGTGGGGAAATTTTCCGATTGAGGAGAGACGCGATTCCCCTCCCTCCCCCCCGCATAACCGGTGGCTGCGCGCTTGGCGTCGTACCGCGCAGGCTCACTTTGTCAGTTTGAACACCACGGGCACGGTCACGACCGAGTCGACCGCCTTGCCGTCTGCTACACCCGGAATGAACTCCGTCGACTCGAAGAAACGCAATACGGCGCTGTCCATCATCTCGGAGCCGGAGGAGCCGACTATCACCATCTGGGTGACGCACCCGCCCGAGTTGATGCGCAGTCTCGCAAACACCGTGCCTTCCTCTCCAAGGCGTTTGCTTTGTAGGGGCCAGAGCTCATCCAATGAACGGGTGCTGCGCCCCAGCTTGGGTCGCGCTGCTCCGGTCGTCTCGTTGGTGGGTGCGGGGCAGGGCGTGGTTCTCCCAACCCAGTCGGAGTCGAGGATAATTTTTGTATTCTGATTCAGCAGCTTCCGCCGCTCTTGAACGTACGTGTCGTGAAGCGCACGCGCGAACTCGGCCCAACTAGGATCGGGCCTTCCGGCGAGGGCGCTCAGCAAGGCGGATTCGGCATTCTTTACAGCCGGCTCGTGCGGGGTCTCCGGCGGTAAGCCATTTCGCCTCAGAAATTCGCGCCAGATATCCCGGTCGTGGGTCAATCCCGGGTATTGCGCCCAGTACGCTTCCAGCCAATCCAATCGTTGCTTCTCGACATTCTCCAACCTCTTAGAATCTCCCGCCGCATAACCGGAGGGGAGGGCTGCGATGTCTTTCTTCATGGCAGCGATGAAGTCTTCGGAATCGTCGCCGAGGAGTCGACCACGAATGTCTGGTCCGACGACATTATCGACGAGTTGCCTGTGTGTCAGGGCTTCGTGCTCGAGCGCCTCGAACGCGCTATCGACCGGCGATGGGGCCGGCTTGTCGGTTAGGACATCCCCGCCGATCCCCGGTTCGAGCACGCGAGTGGCGCCGGCGACGGTGGCGATCGATTGCGCGGACTGAAGCAAGTCCGGTTTGCCGACCATGTCCAATGTCACGCCATACGCCAGACCGTCCGATACCGAGCCCGGCGTCTTGCCGGGCACGTCGAGCACGATCGTCGCGGTGAGGGTCTCCGCGGATTCTCTGCTCAGAGTCCCATCATAAGGCGTGCGGTGCGCGTGAATGCTGTCGAATCGGTTCCGCAGATCGAGCGTTGCGGTGGACGGCGGCCGCGCGCGGCGCCAGATGCCCATCGCAGCATCCCTGCGATCATCTTTGTACCACCAGATTTCCTGGACGTCCCATACGGTGCGGGGGCCATCTCGGAAAAAGCCCATGGTCAACGTCATCGGGCTCTTGTCAGTGAGCGAAAGCACATCGGGTGGAACACTTGACGCGAATCGGCGCGTCTGCAATCTCCATGTTGGCAACCGGTCGAGCTTCACGGAGGCGAGGGCGTCCGACAACAATTGGCTCCGGCGCAACGCCGCTTGCCATTGTTCTAAGGTACCGTGATAGGAGACATCGAGTTGGGTGGCCAGGAGCCGTACCACTTGCTTGCCTTCGTGCAGCGCGCCCGACGGGGTGAACAATAGGATCGCACTGTACCCATCGGGTGTAGGCAGCAACATTCCCACCAGATAAGCGTCCATGAATGGCACCGCCCAAGTGCGTTCCTGCCATTTGCGACCGTAGGGATCGGCAAAGATCGAATCGGATTGGGCTCTTCCGACCGATATCACTCTCACGTGATCGGAGCCTACTGGACGCTGCAGATTCAATCCCTTGAGGGCCAGATCCATGAAAGCCTTCGAGTCGGCGTAAAATGCGTCATCGGACGCGGCGGCGGAGCGCACCAAGTGCACCAGTTTCGCCCCCGCCTCATTGGTGATGCTGACGTAACCGTCGGCCGGCAGCTCAGTCCTGTCGTAGTGCAGTGCTGAGGCGGTCCACGTCCCATCCGGCTGCTGAACGATCAGCCGCGGCTCAACGCCGTCTTCGGCCGGCTCGAACAGCAATTCGTCCGCGCCCGGGCCCTTTGGAAATGCCGTGTCCGCGTACGTTTGCAGGAGTTGAGCCCGCGAATCATCACTGTGCTGCTCTGTCAGCTTCTGAAATGCTTCGACGAATCTCGCCCAGGGTAGCGGAAGCGTGAACTCGTCCCGGTACGCGTAGGTGGTAGTGCCATGCATATACGGAAGCCCGACGAGCATTTTTTGGTCAAACCGCGCTTTGAATTCTTCGCCGTCCAGAACTCGATCGATAGGCAGGGAGTAGTTCAAATTTTCGTTTGGCGATTTGCCGATCACGATGCCGAGGACTCTGCCCTCGGCATCGCAAAGCGGGCCGCCGCTGTTGCCCGGCGACGCGGCCGCCGAGAAGCGGATCCACTTCCATCGACCGTCCTGTTCTTCAGCGGTTCGCGAGGTCAGCAGACCGTCGCGGATCACGATGCCTTCGCCCAAGGCATTCCCCACGGCCAACACCACCTCGTCGATCTTCGGATCGCGATTGACCGCAAATCCAGCCGGGTTCGGATCGTCGCGCAGTGAAAAGACCACAAAATCTTCATGCATGGAGAATTTGAGAATGCGGTCGATCGGGAAAACCGTTCCGTCGGAGCGGCGAAGCTGCGGCGGGCCGAATTGGCTGCCGATGGTCGCCTCGATGACATGCGCAGCCGTGACGTAAGTATTGTGCCCGAGCGCGAAGGCGGTCCCTACGGAACGATACGCGTCGGTCCGCTCGATAAAAGGCAGTAAATCGAGCGGAAGCGGCTTTTCGTAGCTGACCGAATCATCGGCGGGCTTTTTCACGACGACTTCGAATGTGCTATCACGAATCGCCCGCTGCATTTCCGGGGTGACGGCCGCATGCGCAGTCGTCGCCAGGCCAAAAATCATGCACGCGAAAACCGGGCGCGACCACCTTGCCAAATCCATCCCAAACGCTCCCTTATCCCTTAACGCCCCGGTCCACGTCTTCTCCGCCGGCAATGTACGACAATTTAACCGGCAAGCGCTCCATCGGCAAATCGCGGCGAACCGTCGCGACCATGAAATGAGAAATCTTATGTCTAACGGCGGAACTGGGAATATGCTTTGACATCGACGAGGGCAAATGGAGCGATTCGCATGTCACTCACCTCATTCGAGTTAGGAAAGCTCAAGATTGCTGGGCACGTTCGGGAGGAACTGGATCGCGCCGGTATCGCAACCCAGGCGATCCACTGTAAATCCGGCGGCATCCAAACTCCACCCGGCATCGCCAGGCTCACGGTGCTCGTGGATGGAGCTTCGGCAACTCTGGATTTGACCGCGAGCGAGGTCGAGGACTGTGAGATGATCGTAACGGGGGAGACCTGGTACAAAATAGCCGCGTTTATTTCCCGGCTGGCCCGATGATGTAAGGCACAGGGGAACTCGTATGCAGCGCCGCCGCCTCTAATGCGCAGGCGCGCCGGGCGGGTGCCTTTCTCCCGCAATCGTGGCGCATAGGCTCCAGAGCGCGAGCACCCCGACGAGAATACCGAGGATCAGGCTATTCTTTATCGCGCCGACGTTCGCCGCGTAGTCCAACACCCACGGAGAGGCGATGGTCCACAGCGCTAGAACAAGGTTGACTCCGCTCAATCCGATGCTGTTCTGCAACGAGGCGAGCCGAATAGCGCCAAACAGCGCGATCAACGCCCCGACGACCACGCTGTTCACTACGGTGGCTCTTTCGCTGTAATCGAACACCCAGGGCGACAGGAGCAGCCAAATGCCGAGCAGGATATTGATGCCGCTCGCGGCGCGAGCCTGAACGCTGTAGTCACGTGTTAGCAATGACATCACGCACCTCTCCTCAAAATCTAGTCAACCAAGCACTCTTCAGTGGACGACTGATCTCCTCGCAGAATTCCGTTCAATCGCGGATTGGGCCTCTTCCCTAACCCGTCGCCTGCACGACCTTGCAAGACCGCCCGGCTTGCTTGACGCTCGCACAGGCAGCATTTGCGTCGGTTTCACTCATCGGTGCCGACGTGATCCGATAGTCATGCCTGGTCGCATCAGGCTCGAGCACGAGCACTTGCGGGAAATTGCTGCCGAAGCGCTTTGTCAACGCGTCGCGTTCGCGATCCGCCTGCTTCTCGCTGTGCGCAGTCCCCAGCTCGGCCCGATAACCGGCGAGCACCTTGAGCTTCTCGCGGGCCCGATCCGCTTCCATCCCGGTGGGATATTTTTGTAAAAACTCCTGGAGCGACTGCGCCGTTTCGTGGGTCTGCGCGTTCTGCCAGGCAAGAGAGCGTTCGCGCGAAGCAATTTCCTCGTGCGCCGCCGCCGCATGCGCCCCCTCCGGCTCGGCCGATAAATACTGGCGGTACCCGTCGGTGGTCGAGGTGAGTTGCGCGGTCGCCCACGCCTGCTCGTCCTGCAGCTGCGTAATACGGCTTCTCGCATCCGCCGCATGCGCATCGTTCGGGTACTTTGACAAAAATGTCTGGTAGGCCGCGATGGTATTGAGTGTGCTCGCCTGCGACCATTCGTATTTGGCGGATCCGCAGGCGGTAAGTACTGCGGCGCAGCAGAGAATCGCGGGGATCCCGAAGTGTCGAGTGATCATAAATGCTCCTGATGTACCGTTAGCACTAAGATCCGACCATTAATTATGATACATAATGTATCGGAAAAATCTAGCGGACGAAAGCGGAGCGCGTCTTTGAGCTCACGCGACGTATCACCGAGGGATTCCGTGCGGCGTGGCGCCACGCGCGGCAGGCCTAAAGACAGCCGCATTGACGAGGATGTGGTGCTCGCCGTGCTGAATTCGCTAAGAACCAAGGGTTACCGGCACGTCACCATCGAAAGAATCGCCAAGACGGTGAAGCGCGCCCGTACCAGCCTTTACCGCCGCTGGCCGAGCAAACGACATCTCGTCGCGTATGCGGTAGTCACTACGTTGGACGGGGAACCCGCGCCGGATAGTGGGTCGCTTCGGTATGATTTGATCTGCGCGGTGGAGACCCTGCGGCGGGCCTTTTCTGGGCCGCTGGGTCAGGCGCTGCCGGGGCTCCTCGCCGACATGGCACATGATCCTGAGCTTGCAAGAATCATTCGCGAAGAGGTGCTCACTCGAAGACGCACTTCGATACGAGGGGCGATCTTGCGGGGTATTGGCCGAGGCGAAATTCGAAGCGACGTACCTACCGAAGTATTGATCGACCTGTTGACGGCGCCCTGCTACTTTCGAGTACTGTTCGCTCACGCCCGTATCACCCGCAGGTTCATAGAGACCGTCGTCGATTGTGCCCTGCGAGCCGCTGGCTTTGGATCAACCGGACGCTCAACGCGCCGGCGTCGCGAAACTTCTCGATCCTAGTTGCTGCGACGCTCTCGCGTATTCCCCGAATCGGTATAGCCGGGGAATCCGGGACGCGGATTTGACCTCAAGTATGCTTGAGGTTCTAGACTCCTCTGGCCCGCAATTAAATCGTTTCCGGGATGCGATGGATACCGGATGTCTCTACGATCTGGAGTTTCGTGCGCACTGAAGGTCGCCCTCGCCACTACCTCGCCTTGCTGCTGATCAGCAATGTCTGCGCCAGCGCATCCTGGGGCATTCTTACTCCGACGATTATCACAAATTGTCTCAATCGCGGCAGCAGTACACTCGTTATCGGAATCCTAACGAGCATCTGGGCACTGCCGTTTCTGATTGCAGCACCCATCTACGCGCGCATCGTGGGACGGGTGAGCGCCAAGCCCGCTCTCCTGGTGGGAATGTCGGCCGACGTGCTCTGTGTGTGGTTGTTTCCTCTGCTGCCGTACGACTGGGCATGGGTCGTTCTGCAGATCATCAGCGGTGCAACACTCGGACACTTTTCGCTGATCACCGAGGCGTGGCTCAACCTGTTCTCGTCCGAACGGTCGCGTGCCCAGGTCACCTCGTTGTATGGGATTTTGCCCGCGATTGGGTATGCACTGGGCGCAGGCATCTACGCACTCGTCGGATATCAGGGCTACGCCCCATATCTCGCCGCTTCGGCCGCCATGGCCATCGGGATTCTGCCGATCCTCATGATGCCCAAAGAGGCGGCCGACATCGTGCTCGGAGGAGAGGAGCGGCTGCGGCACGCATTCGGACGGGCGCCCTTGCTGCTCACCATCGCCCTTCTCGCCGGCGTTCTCGAGATGGTCCCCTGGAGTCTCATGCAGGTTTACGCCATCGACAACAAGTGGTCCGTTCGCGCTGCCGCTTTTGCTTTGCCGGTCTTCTACTGGGGCCAGGTATTGCTCACCTACCCTATCGGTTGGATCGCGGATCGCAGACCGATACGAAACGTATTGCTGGGCACGAGCGCAGGAGCAGTTCTGTGCATGGCGTCCCTGGCGCTGCTGGCGCGTTCACCAGCGCTTTGGGTGGTGGTGTTCCTGTCCGGCGGCATCGCCACTGCTACCTACACCTTGGGTCTGGCAATTCTTGGACAGCGATTCGACGCCCGGACTCTTGTAAGCGCGAACGCAGCCTTCATTGCCTGTTACGGCGCCGGCACGATTCTAGGTCCTCCCGCCGTGGGTGCGCTGATGGATCGTCTTGGACCGAACGCTCTCCCGACTGCGCTCGGCAGCGTCAGCGCCTGCATCTTCCTCTGTGCCTCTGCGGCGCGGCTCGAATGGCAGCGGCGCGAGACGGCACGTGCGGAGCTTTAGCGCATGCGACGCACGCTATTTCGATGGGCGAGATTCCAAGTCCTTTCCACCCTCATGTTGCCGCTGCGTGTGTGCGATCTCGGCATTCATGCAACGGATCCTATTCTCGCAGCTTTGCCATTTACCGTGGCTGCACTCCCGGACTCTGCATCCGAACTCGCATTGCGCGAGATTGGGCGGCACGTCCGCAATCACGGTGCCCTTCCATACACCCTTGAGCCATTTGAGTAGTTTAGCCATTGATGTAGCCATTGCTTGCGGTTGCAGGCAATTTTACCCGTCCGCAGCGCGTCCGCACCGCGCGCAAGTACCCGGAAAACTGTGGAATATACGTAGCGGCCGCGTTCGCATCGCGGCCGGGGGATAGGGAAGTCGGTCGAATCTGCATCGATAAGAGGCGATTTGGGGGTGGAGGCGGGCGGCAATGCGGCGCGCGCTCGGCCTCCCCTTGCATGCCGCCAATCCGTGTGTTAAATACTGAACCATATGGTTCAGTATACCCAGGACTGCTTCGATGCCTCGTTCGCCGCGCTCTCGGATGCCACCCGACGCGGCGTTCTGGAACAGCTCGGGCGCGCCGACGCCTCGATCACGGACCTTGCCGAGAAGTTTCACATGACCCTCACGGGCATGAAGAAGCATGTCGGCGTCTTGGAACAGGCGGGGCTCGTCACCACGGAAAAGATCGGGCGCGTGCGGACCTGTAAGCTCGGCCTGCGCCGGCTGGAGCAAGAGGCGGCATGGATCGAGAAGTACCGCGAGCTCTGGCACGCACGCTTCGATGAGTTGGACCAGGTTGTCGAAGAACTCAAACGGAAGGAGAAGGCCGATGGACGCAAGAAGAGAGAGTGAGCTTACCGCCATGAAGAACCGCACCACGGTAGAGCGTAAGTCCGAGCGTGAGCTAGTCGTTACGCGAACCTTCAACGGTCCGGCGCGCATCGTGTTCGAGGCGTGGACCAAGCCTGAGCTCCTCAAGCGGTGGTGGGCACCGAAGTCGACGGGCGTGTCCCTGCTTTCCTGCGAAGCCGATGTTCGTGTCGGGGGCAAATACCGTTTCGAGTTCGGCCACGAGGCCTCAAAGCCCATGGCGTTCTTCGGTAGGTACCTCGAAGTGACACCGCACTCGCGTCTCGTCTGGACTAATGAGGAAACTGACGACGGTGCCGTCACCACGGTGACCTTCGAGGAACAAGGTGGCAAGACGCTGCTGGTCATGCACGAACTCTATCCCTCGAAGGAAGCTCTCGACGCTGTTATCGCCGGGACGGAAGGGGGGATGCCCGAGACATTCGCGCAATTGGACGAGCTTCTCGTCACTCTGGGCGCGAGCGTGGGACGGTCATGAAGTCGTCGATCTCGCCGTCGGCCGCCTGGCGCGGACGTTCAGCCGATCGCTTGCAGTTGCGGCCGAATCGATTCCCCTTGCCAGGCGAATTGCTCGAAGCTATGTACAGGCAGCGGGCGACTGAAGAGGTAGCCCTGGTGATGCTTGCAACCCGCATGGGTCAGAAAAATCCGCTGCTCCGTTGTTTCAATGCCCTCGGCAATGACTTCCAATCCGAGAGTATGGGCCAACGCAACGATCGTCTTCGCGATCGCAGCGTCTCCCGCGTCGGTCAGCACATCCCGTACGAACGACCGGTCGATCTTCATCTGATCCAAGGGCAAGCGCTTCAAGTAGTACAGTGAGGAATACCCGGTTCCAAAATCGTCGAGCGCGAAGTTTATTCCCAGCTTTTTCAACGCGGCCATCTTCTCGATGACTTCCTCTACGTTGTGGAGCAACACGCTTTCGGTCAGCTCCAGCGTCAGTCGACGGGGATCGGCGCCGGTCTTGCGCAGCGTCGAAGCTAATTGCTGCACGAATTCGCCCTGCCGAAACTGAGTCGCGCTGACGTTGACGGCAAGCCTGAATTCGGGCGTCATTGGTTGCGTACGCCACTCGGCCAGCTGTTTGCACGCCGATTCGAGGATCCATTGACCCAACGGTAGGATGAAGCCGCTTTCCTCGGCTGCCGGAATGAACTCGCCCGGCAGCACCACACCCCGCTTGGGGTGCACCCAACGTACCAGCGCTTCAGCGCCCGTGAGTTCGCCGTCGGGTCCAACTTGCGGCTGGTAGTAGAGCGCAAATTGCTGTTGCACCAGGGCCTGTCGCAACTCCTTGTCGAGCGCCTCACGCTCCTGTTCGGAGGTTTCCATTTGCGGGTCGAAGAATCGGCAGACGTTGCGGCCGGAATCCTTGGACTTGTACATGGCCAGATCCGCCTGCTTCAGCAATACATCGGGGTTGGCACCATCCCCCTTGAACAGCGTAATGCCAATGCAGGCTCCACCAACGTGGGTAACGTTGCCGAGCTGGTGTGGTTGGCTGAGCAAGGCCAATAATTGCTTGCCGATCACTTCGGCGACACCGGCTGCCTCCTTTTCGGTATGGCCGATATCGCTCAACACCATGACGAATTCGTCCCCGCCGAGGCGCGCCACGGTGTCGCCTTCGCGCAAAATGGACTTCAGCCGCTGCGCCACTTCGCACAGAAACATGTCCCCGAGGTCATGTCCATGCGTGTCGTTGAGCGCCTTGAACTTGTCCATGTCGATCAGCATCAGCCCACCGTAGCTGCCGCTGCGTGCACTGTGTGTCTTGGCCCCTCTGAGCCGATCCATGAGGAGCTTCCGAGTGGGCAGCCCCGTCAGCTGGTCGAGCCTGAGTTCTGCCGCTTCGCGGCTGGTGTCGCGCAATATCAGCAGGGCGCGCGCCATGGTGCCGACCTCATCGACTCGCTCGATGTCCGGCACGTCACCGTCGAGCTCGCCTCTTGCAACGCTGGTGACCCGAGTGGACAGACGATTCATCGCCTCGGCCAAATCACGCCCAATGATGAATGTAATGAGGCCCCCCACGGCAATCAGGCAGATAAATACCCACAAGGCCGATATTGCCCTGGTTTGAAACGTGTGCTCGATGTCATCGATGTAGAGACCCGTGCTGATCGACCAACCCCAAGGTTCGAACAGACGCGTATAAGCGATTTTCTCCACGGGGATGGTCTGGCCGGCCTTCGGAATGCGATAGGAAACAGTTCCCTCCTTCTTGCCGCTCTTCGCCACCGCGAGCAACTGGCTCACCATGTTGGCGACGACCGGATTTTTCGCGGCATCCGGCGAATTCAAAAACGTCCTACCCTCCAGCTCCGGTCTGCCTCCATGGGCAATTCCCTTGCCGTTCAGGTCCCAGATACAGAAGTAATTCGTCTGATCGTAACGCATACCCCGCAGGGCGGTCACAGCGGCTCGGCGGGCCTCCGCATCGGTCATCACGCCCTTGCGAGACAGATCGTAGTAAAGAGCTACCGTGCTGTAGCCGACATCGAGTAGATTCTTCACTTCGCTTATCCGATCCTGCATAAGCGAATTCTTCAGATCTATCAGCGATGCGACGGAGACGCCGGCCTGGAAAATCAATCCCATCGCCAGGACGAGCAGGAACCGGGCCGAAACGCTGAGGCGGGTCAGGAACATGGCGTCAATAGGACCTTTTATAGTATGGGACGTCAGTAACCGAGATTTCCTTGGTCCAACGGTAAAGACAAAGCGGCCGAATTTGTACTGCGAAGTTCGCAGTTGCAGCGCAATTTTGGTGGACTGGTTCTCCAAATGCCTATGTGCCGCTTAATGTTTAATGGTTTGCTCCGCCTTCGACAGACCAAGCCGCGCGAAACGTGACGGAGTTCATCGTATTCGAAAGAAGGATCTGCCTCCGTGCTTCTGTCACGCGCGAGTCGCCACGTAGCCGACTTCACGGCGCGAGATAGACTCGGCATCACTCCCGATGACTGTCCTCGATCTTGGTGCGGTAGACTGGCCCAGGACGCGCCCGATACGCGAGAACGAGGAGCTTTGATGCGAAGACGCTATGTCACGATAGACGTGTTCACGGAACGAGTATTCGGCGGCAATCCGCTCGCCGTCGTGTTGGATGCGCAAGGATTGACCTCGTCACAGATGCAATCCATCGCGAACGAATTCAACTACTCCGAAACGACGTTTGTTTTGCCGGCCGCTCAGCCCGGTAATACAGCACATGTGCGAATTTTCACGGCGCGAACCGAGGTGCCGTTCGCCGGTCATCCCAACATCGGCACCGCTGTTGTCGTGGCGAGAGAAACCGAGGCCATCGGCCGTGCGCCGATCGATTCCATTACATTTGAAGAGGCAGCGGGCCTGGTCCGGATCCGCTTGTTACGTGACGGTGATGCGGTGGTTGGGGCGGAACTGACCGCGCCGCAATTGTTGTCGATAGGGTCCAGTATATCCGTAGAGGATGCGGCGGCCTGTGTGTCGCTGCCGAAGACCGACATCATCTGCACCCATCACGTACCGCAAGTGGTATCCGTCGGTCTGCCGTTCTTGGCGGTGGAACTCGCCTCGCGCGAGGCGCTACGGCGGGCGAAACCCGACTTTGCTGCACATGAGCGGATACTGCCTTCGATCGGTACTGACGCCGTTTATTCGTATTGTCGTGGTGTGGCCGATGGGGAGCTGCATGCCCGTACGTTCTCACCGCTCGACGCCACGATTGAGGACCCCGCTACCGGAAGCGCCACAGCGGCGACGATTGCGCTGCTCGCCTCGCTGCGCGCCGACAGGGACGCTGAAGTAGCCTGGCGCGTCGAACAGGGGGTCGATATGGGGCGAGCAAGCGTGTTGTTAGGGCGCACCCAAAAGCGCGGTGGAACGGTTCATGCCGTGCACATCGCGGGTCGAGCGGTTCCAGTCATGCACGGGTGGCTTGATTTTTCCTGATTTGGATGGCGGCCAACTCCGGTCATCGACCGAGCCACAATTCCTGCCGCTGAGCAGATATTCATGGATTGCGGTACGCTAATTGGCGGTATGTCCCTTGCGGTGGTCGTCTCACAATGATTCTTGAGTCAGCTGCTTTGCAGATCCGAACTGGACAGTCTGCGGCATTTGAACTGGCATTCCGTGAGGCGCAGACCCTCATCGCATCCATGCCGGGCTATATTTCGCATGAACTTCAGCGCTGCCTCGAGCGCAAAGATTATTATCTTCTTCTCGTCCGCTGGGAGAGCGTCGCCGCGCACGAGGAGGGATTCCGGAAGTCGCCGCAATATCAGGATTGGAAGAACCTGCTGCATCAATACTACGACCCATTCCCCACGGTCTTACACTATGAACCTGTGCCCGGCAGCGGCATTGAAAATTGATCACGAGGCCTGGCATTTTCGGTGCTTGGTAGCTGCCGGTCGGACACCGGCAGAACTGCGGTCGACCGGAGCCGGTGAAGGATCCGCACCGGCTGTGCGCTGCGCTGCGCATTTCCCCGCTGTTTGGCCGAAGCGGTATTGGGCTTGGTAGCAGGTCGCCGCCATGCGTAAGGGCGTCGTGCTTGCGGCCTCATCGTATGTGGCCTGGGGGCTGTTCCCCGCCTATTTTCTATTGCTGAGGTCGGTCTCGCCCGTCGAGATGCTCGCGCACCGGATGATCTGGTCGCTGATCTTCCTTTTCTTCGTGCTTGCATATCGCCGGCAATGGTCTTGGCTTCGTCCGCTGACCCGGCAACCGAGACTGGTCGCTAGCTTCGTGGTCAGCGCGGCCCTGCTGTCGGGTAACTGGTTTCTCTACATATGGGCGGTCAGCAGAGGTCATGTGATCGACGCGAGCCTGGGGTACTTCATCAATCCACTCGTGAATATCGTGCTGGGCTATGTACTGCTCCAGGAACGGCTGCGCCCCGCACAATGGTTCGCGGTCGTCATCGCGACGCTCGGCGTTCTGTGGTTGACGTGGCAAGGACACCACTTCCCGTGGATCGCTATCGTTCTGGCACTGACGTTCGGATTCTATGGCTTGATGCGCAAGATCGCGACCCTCGGCCCGCTCGAAGGCCTCTCGCTCGAGACACTGCTTTTATTCCCGTTGGCGGCAGCCTATCTGGCCTGGACCGCATTCATCGGAGACAACGCTTTCATTAGAGCCGAATTCGGATTGCGACTCGTGATCATGGCGGCTGGGCCAATAACCGCGATACCGCTGTTGCTGTTCGCTGCGGGAGCCCGGCGCATAAGACTGTCGACGCTTGGACTGCTGCAATTCATTGCCCCGACGCTACAGCTGCTGCTTGGCATCTGGATGTTCCACGAGCCATTCGGAGGCGCGCGCATATGGGGCTTCGTGATTATCTGGGCCGCGTTGGCCTTGTATTCCGCCGAGGGGCTGCTGCGCAGCTGGTGGATCGAGCCGCCAGCCGTGGCGACATCACATGCCCCCTGACGGCGGCTTGAGTGACGCGGAGCTCCAGTGCGGCGCGCGTGACGTTGAGGTGTCGCGCAGCCGCCTCGAAGGCGCGGAGCGCGTTGAGGGGAAGCCGCGATCTTTCCATGGAAAGACATTGGTTTATTTTATCGCTTCTGACAAATTTGATCGTTGGCAACGCAGGCGAAGTCCTGCAAAATTGCCGCGGGTTCGCTGAACGGCCTTTCGACGGCTGCGCGAAAAGCCGTAATTCGCCAATACGGCATGAGGAAAAACGATAACTCGTGCTCACAGGGCCCCGGGGGGGGCGACGTGACGGGCGATAGCTTCACCTGAATCTCAGAGGAGCATTGAGCATCATGAAGCTTTCTTGCGCCGTGGCGCCAGCGGCCCTCCTTCTCGCGTCGGTCTGTCAGGGGACCGCTCGCAACGCGGAGCCGGCCGTTTGGCAGCCATCGCCAGGTCATGCGCAGATCCCAATCTGGCCAGGCATCGTCCCCGATGTGCAATCCGTCCCGGGGCCGGAAACCCAAACGCAGGGGGCGGTGACCAACGTGACCCGGCCTACCATGACGGTCTATGCCCCCAACGGAAAGAACGCAGGCGCCGCGGTCGTCGTGTTTCCGGGCGGCGGCTTCCAGATGCTCGCCATAGATCTCGAAGGCACGGAGGTCTGCGATTGGCTGGCGTCCAGAGGGGTTACTTGCGTATTGCTGAAATATCGCGTGCCGAGCGCGCCTTATGTTTGGCAATGCGATTGCCGTCCACACAACAGGTCCATATCGACGCCCTCGTTGGAGGACGCGCAGAGAACCTTGAGGCTCGTCCGCTCTCATGCGGCGGAATGGCGCATCGATCCACACAAGGTTGGAGTACTCGGCTTTTCAGCGGGCGGGTATCTTGTGGCGGAGGTGAGTACACGCTTCAAGACTCGTCTTTACGCCCCGGTAGACGCGGCTGACCAAGAAAGCAGCCGCCCGGATTTCGCCATTGCCATTTATCCCGGGCACCTGGCCGAGGCCGAGAACAGCATCGCGCTGAACCCCAATATCAAGGGCCACATCACCTCCCAGACCCCGCCGACATTCCTTCTGCAGAATGAGGACGATCATGTGGACCGCGTCGAGGATGCGCTGAGCTATTACATGGGACTGAAAGCGGCGAACGTGCCCGCGGAGTTGCACGCCTACGCACAAGGCGGTCATGCGTTTGGCCTTAGGCCCTCGACGCTGCCCGTGTCAGGGTGGCCTCGATTGGTGGAGAAATGGCTGGGGACGATCGGGATGCTTTCCGAATGACTTTGTCCGCCGATAAGCGTTGTGCGTGGCTGGGGGCGTTGGCCCTGGCCGCTGGGTTAGGAATGGGCGCGCCTGCCTCTGCGGATGACCCGCCGGCATGGTCGACGCCGGTGAAGCCTTTCCGGATCGCAGGAAACGTCTACTACGTCGGGACGAAAGGATTGGCGGCCTATCTCATTGTATCCAATCGAGGCGCCATCCTGCTGGATGGGACCACTGCCGCGAACACCTCGCTGATCGAACGCAACATCGAGGCGGTGGGCGTCCCGCTGCACGGCGTGAAGCGACTGATCAGCGACCACGCCCACGAAGACCACGTCGGCGCCCTGGCACAGATCAAGCAGGACACCGGCGCGGAGTTCTTGGCCAGTGCCGGAGACAGGTGGGCCTTGGAGCATGGTCGCGTGCGCGGCGACACCAACTATAAGCCCAAGGGCTTTGCGCCGATCAAGGTCGATCGAGTGGTCCGTGACGGGGAAACGCTTCAGCTTGGCGACGTGACGCTCACCGCGCACTTGACGCCGGGCCATACGCCGGGCTGCACCAGCTGGAGCACGACGGTCCAAGACCAAGGGCGACAGCTGAACGTCCTCTTCCTGTGCAGTATCACGGTAGCCGGCAACATCCTGGTCGGCAACCACGCCTATCCGACGATCGCGGCGGATTACCGCGCGACCTTCCGCAAGCTCGAGACCATGAAAGCAGACATCTTGCTTCCCAGCCACCCTGATATGGCGGATGTGGTTGAGCGCGAGGCGCGCCGCGAGGCCGGGGAGGCGGACGCCTTTATCGATCCGCAGGCGCTTCCATCGCTCGTAGCGGAGAGCAGAGCGGCCTTCGAGGCGGACCTGGCAGCCGCCCGATGAGATGACCCACTCAGCGGCCGCCGCCGGATGGAGCCGTTTGAATCACCCCCAAGAGTTCAATGTCCTCGCCGCTTGTCATTATGAATTTCTAGGCGCTCGTGTGCGAGCCCAATCAGAAAAGGCTGAAAGGTGAATTCACCACGAGCATCGAACCAACCGAGTGCCGGCCGCGCGAATGGCCTCGGATACGTTGCGTGCGGCGGCCATCACTCGGAGCGATGATGACCGCCTCGCCGTAAACGCGCGAATTACCGCGCTTCGAAGCCGCCCGTCACCACGGTCGGCAGAGGGTCCGAGGACGGAAAGCACAACCGGATTCCGGGCGATGGGCTGCCTGCGGCCAAGAGCGGAACTTCAACAGAGGAACACAGCGCAGGAAGCACCCGTTCGCGGGTGGCGTCTCAGGCGCCGGAGCGTGCGCCGTAGTATGGTGGCCTTTCTGCGGCACCTTCGATCAATTGGGTCATCGCATCCAAGGAGTTTTCATCATGGCAATCGCCCCGCGATGGGCACTCAGTGACGCCCGGAGCCCCGGACTCGTACTCCTTGGCCTATTCGCGTGGACAACTGCCAGCGGGTACGATGGGCCGATGCCGCAGATCGCTCCCTATGGCTCGTGGGCGTCGCCGCTGAGCGCTGAAGCGCTGAGCGGCGCACGGGTCGACCTTGGCGACCTACGAAGCGTCCGTGACAGGCTCTACTGGACGCAGACGATGCCCGCCGCCGGCGGAATCTCCGCGCTGTTCAGCATGGGCGGCGACGCAGCCGCGACACAGGTAAGTCCAGACGGAATTAATGTACGCACGCGAGTCCATGAGTATGGTGGCGCACCTTATGTAGTGGTCGGCGATACCGTCTATTACAGCCAATTCTCCGATCAACGGCTGTATGTGCTCAAAGCGGGCGGCAGCCCGGCAGCGCTGACGCCGGCGGGGTACCGGTACGCGGATTGTACGGCGGCGAGCAGCGGGGCGTCAGGCGGCTCATTGATTTGCGTGCGCGAGGATCACACCGACCCGTCAAACGTCCGCAATGCGCTGGTGCGTATACGATTGCCGGAGGGTGGCGCGGGTGAGGTGCTGTATGGCGAAAGCGATTTCGTCGCCTTTCCGCGCCTCAGTCCGGACGGCCATCACCTTGCCTTCATTGCGTGGAATCATCCGCACATGCCTTGGGATGCGACCGAGCTGAAGGTCGCAGCGCTCGATGAACGCGGCCTCGAAGCGCCAATTACGGTGGCTGGCGGGGCGGCGGAGGCGGTCGTCGATCCCCAGTGGGACACGGACGGCACGCTGTATTTCATTTCCGATCGCACCGGCTATTGGAATCTGTACGCTTGGAGCGGCACTGGCGTGCACGCAGTCTGGACGCGCGCCGCCGACTTCGCCACGCCCCAGTGGACATTGGGGCAGGCTCATTATGCGCTGACCGGTAATGGTTTCGCGGTCTTGTGTTTCGGGGAGCGGGGTCTCAAGCGTCTGACAGTGATCGATCTGCGACGCGGCACCGGGAGAGTTCTCGCTTTGCCGTACGTGGAGTTCTCGGATTTTACGCGGATCGATGCCACGCACGTCGCTGCGCTCGCCGCTTCCGCCTATGCGCCGACCGCGATCGTGAACATCGACGTCAAGGCAGGCACCGTGAAGACCCTGCACGATACAGGCGCAGCGCTGCTCCCGCCTTCGGCCGTCTCGGCCGCGATACCGATCGATTTCCCGAGCGCGCACGGCCGTACGGCGCACGCATTCTACTATCCTCCACTCAACCCCGACTTTCGGGAGCCGCCCGGCACCCTGCCACCGTTGTTGACGCTCGTGCACGGTGGGCCCACGGCACAGGCCTCGTCCGGGTATTCTTCGCGGATACAGTACTGGACCAGCCGGGGCGTTGCCGTCGTCGATGTCAATTACGGCGGCAGCTCAGGCTTCGGGCGTGCCTACCGTCAGGAGTTGAATGGCCAGTGGGGCGTGGTGGACGTCGAGGATGTCATCGCTGCCGCGCGCTACCTTGGGGCGACCGGACGGACCGACCCCACCCGCACGGCGATCAGTGGCGGGAGCGCCGGTGGCTACACGGTGCTCGTGGCGTTGAGCACCAGCGATGTGTTCAAGGCGGGCGCCGATTACTACGGGATCTCCGACATGACCGTGCTCGCTCGCGACACGCACAAGTTCGAGAGTCGTTATCTGGACACCTTGATCGGGCCGCTACCGCAGGCGCAATCGGTCTACGACAGGCGTTCGCCGCTCAATCACCTCGACGGCTTCAAGGCACCGCTGATCGTTTTCCAGGGAGCCGACGATCCGGTGGTACCCCCGAATCAATCCGCCGCGATTGTCGAGGCGCTGCGCTCGCGCGGAATCCCGCTGGCCTACCTGCTCTTTCCGGGCGAGGGTCATGGCTTTCGAAAACCCGAGAATATCGTTCGCTCGCTGCAGTCCGAGCTCTCCTTCTACGGCCGAGTTTTCGGATTCACCCCAGCCGATAAGCTGCCGCCACTGACAATCGAACATTTGACACGGGCGCCGTAAGATCATTTGGACTCGAATTACTTCAATCCTCCAGAACCGGCAGACTACGATCTCTCTAAGAATTATTAACTACACGTGGGCGATTTATTAACTTCGGACGATCGGCAAGAAACTGCTGATCGTCTGGGACCACCTGCAGGCGCATCGCTCGCGGCTCGTCAAAGAGTACGTCGAGGGCCTGAACGGGCGCATCGCCTTGGAGCATCACGGGTTGCGTTAGACTGATCCTGTCGTCATTTGCGCCCACCATGGGCGCGCGTTGGTTCCGAGACGAATTTCGAAAGTGAGCGTGGATTGATGATGTCTGCCAGGGAGGGACGGAGCGATGAGGTGTGTGGTATCGCGATGGTTGGCACTCCTTATTACGTGCGCGTTCGTTCCAGGCTGCCTGCTGAATTCTGTTCGTCCAATCACGACAGAACCACGATCAACCCCTGATTCGGATCACGCAATTGTAGTGCTCGGAATCGGTATTGATGTGACGTGGCCGTACCCGGAGTTTCAATTGACTCTACCGGAGTACTCGGTCAAGAAACAGGGCATGACCGGAAATTGCTTTCACTACAATCGCATCGAAGCCACCCGCCCGTCGATTCCATCGAAGGTCACTTATCTCGCGTTTGAAGTACCTGCGAACGCGTACGCATATCCGGGCCTCGCGGACGCTAATTCCGCGTCATCGCTGGTGGGAAGCGCCTTCATCGCGCCACCCAGATCCACGGTTTATTTAGGCGACTTTGTTCTTGTCGGTAACAAGAACGTGGAATTTCGGCGAGACATCAATGCAGCGCGAACTGGCGCAAGAAATCTTATTCCGCCTAATGCCGTACTGGAATTAGCGGAGTCAACCCCTGCGCCGGGCGCTCACATCCCGTTATGCACTCCATAATCGAGGAGTCGTTTCAACTTGCCCGAAGGCAGCCGCCCGTCACCGACGGCAAGAGGTTCAGGGCCCACCTGGTAGCGTTCGGTGGCCTTTAGGATGCTTTAAAACGGAATCGTGTCTTTTCCTCTCCATGTGCCCATGAAGGACTGACCTATGAAAACATCCAGGCTACCGTTCGGCGCACTTGCTGCCCTGATCGCGATGTCGGGCCAGTCGAGTGCAGCGGCTCCGGATACACCACCAGCGCACCCTGGTGCGCAGGCGGCGGAGTATCAGCGATTAAAGACGGACTGGGCGTGCGCGACACTACGCCTCTATCTCCGGGAACGCTCATCGACGAATGAGGAGGCCTGGGATTGGAGTCATGGATCATGGCGCCTGTTGGAAGTCGTGCGAGCCATACAATCGCTGCCAGGACGGTCGCCCTGCGTAAGCGAGTCTGTGCTCGCGGATCTTAGACATCACGTCGATATCATCGAGGCAGGGGCCGCTCGCACGGAGGAAGCCTATCGCCTACTTTGGCTGATGGACCTGCTAGGGCAGAGCGATCAGGGTTCGAAGTCTTCGCGCCCACCGCTCATCGCGGAGATAGTAAGCAAGATGCGCGCAGCCGGCTGGGGAAATGACGCGATATTGGCGGCTGTCTCGGATCCGACGTCTCGGGAGGCGAATATTTTGCGTTCGTCCCTAATCACGCGGGTTCAGCAATGGGACCAGGAAATGGGTTTCCCTTATCGAGACCCCGTCGTGCCGTACCTGCCGCCGCCTGAGCCGGAACAAGTCGAGGCGTTGCGTCACGCCGCCTCCGCCGCAGCCGACGCGGCACGAGGAGCCTCGGGTGCCGCCAAGGCATCTGTGGCAGCGCCACCAATTCCCGCCTCGACGCCGCCAAGCGACGCGCCTGAGTAGTTGACGTCTATACCTTGTCGTTGTCATCCCTGTGAGAGTTTACGTACGTTTGTTGGAGATAGCGGTCACTCGTGAAGGTCAGCAAAGGGGTCGATCAGAGACGGACGCCTACCGATGGACGCTGGCCGGCAGTACCCGGCCAAATCCAGACGTTGCCAGCCTGTGACTGCCACCCCGAAAGCGGACGCTGGCTTAAAATGACTGCCGAACGCCTGCCGAGGGAACCGCGATGCATACTAAATCTGTCGAGATCTACTCTGACGCAACGAATGCAACAGTCATGCGGCATCCGGCGAGAAAGTTTCCCGGTGTTCTAATCCAGGGAGACACGTTGCACTTACTTTGTGTGTCTGCGGACTCGGCATGCGCGGCGGCGCGGGGCGTAATGAGCGACGATGATCTCGAGAGCCTGAATGAGGTACGGAATCACCTCTGGTCGCTTCTCACTCACTATAAATCGGTACTTGATGAACACAAGATTGGGCTCCCTTTCTCGGAAAGTCCTGCCCGCTAACGGGCCCCACCGTCCGTAGCGTCCGTCCTCGATCGGCCATTATGCACAGTACCCAGTTATGCACAGTGGGGCGACGGCGGCCCTGCAATCAGGCC
>JBEKHK010000027.1:0-56011 GCA_050012315.1 Steroidobacteraceae bacterium
AGTCGATCTGCAACGGCGTCACGGATGCGAAGCCGTGGGCGACGGCGTGAAAATCCGTGCCCGGCCCCGCATCCTGACCGGCGCCCGCGGCGCCGACCCAGTAGACGTTGCGTCCACGCGGGTCCTTGGCGCGCACCACTCTCTCGCTGCGATGCCGGTTCCCGAGCCGCGTCACCTTGAGTCCCAACAGCTGCCCCTCGGGCAAATCCGGCACGTTGACGTTCAGCATCACCGGAGCCTTGAGCGGCTCGGCCGACAATCGCTCGACCAGACTTGCCGCGACCCGCGCGGCGCTCGCGAAGTTGCGCGGACTGCCGGGCTCGACGCACAGAGAGACCGCGATCGCCGGCAAGCCCAGAAACCGTCCCTCCACGGCGGCCGCCACGGTCCCCGAATACAAGGTGTCGTCGCCGAGATTCGCGCCGTCGTTCACGCCCGAGACCACGATGTCGTGCTCGAAATCGAACAGACCCGAGATCGCCAAATGCACGCAGTCGGTCGGCGTGCCGTTGACGTAATAGCAATCGGCGTCGTAACGCGCCGCGCGGACGGGAACATCGAGAGTGAGCGAGTTGCTCGCGCCGCTGCGGTTGCGGTCCGGAGCGACGACGGTGACGGAGCCCAATGGACCGATCGCTCGACGGAGCGCCTCCAAGCCCTCGGCCCGATATCCATCGTCATTGGAAAGTAGAATTTTCACCAGATTTAACACAAGCCCAATGAGGCGCGTTGCGCCCTGCGGACTATACTGTAACGGCCTACACCCGGATAGGCGGATCGAGCAATCGCACCCATGGCCAAATCTCGCTCTCACCCCCAGCGGCATGACCTGAAGGCGCGCGAGCACGGCGCCTCCGGCGATCAGGCGGCGGCTCGTGGAGCAACCGAGGACGCGGCCGAGACGGGCGGCGATGCCGGCATGTTTCGTGCGGCCGTCGGGGATGTAAGACCCTTGGCACCGACCGGCAGGGCGATCGACCACGAGAGCAGCGCACCGAAGGCGCGTACGCGTCGCGCACCCGCTGCACGATTGCGGCCGGAGCCGGCGCAGGAGCTCGCCTTGCTCCCGGACAGCGTGGCGCCGGAGGATATCGTCGGCGGCACCGATCCCATGTCGCACCGGCGGCCCGGCGTGCGCGACCAAGTGATGCGTCGATTGCGCCGCGGATTGTACCCGGTCGAGGATCAGCTGGATTTGCACGGCCTCAATCAGGCCGCCGCCCGTGACGCCTTGAGCGAGTTTCTGGAGTTCAATCGAAGCGCCGGTCATCGCTGCGTCAGAATCGTGCATGGCAAGGGCTATCGCTCCGGCGCGCGCGGCCCGATTCTCAAAATCGCGGTCAATGCCTGGCTCAAGCGGCATTCGGACGTGCTGGCGTTCACTTCCGCGCGCGCCATCGACGGCGGAACAGGCGCCGTGTACGTGCTGTTGCGCGGGGCATGAGCCTCGAGCTCGCGCCTAGTCGCTGTCTCCCTCGAGCGGCGTGTCCACCGCAAACTCCATGATCTCGCGCAGCACCGCCGTCGCGAACTGACCACGGCCCAGGCCGAATCTCAGGGTGACCGTGCCGGCCTCGGCCTCCACCCGCAGGTCTTGCACCGCACACCGCAGTGCGCGCCTCTCTTGATCCAGCCCCGCGCCCTGCAGGATCGCGGCAAGCCCGCCGAACTCGCGTGCGACTTCGAGCTCGGTGTCGAGCGTGGCGCCCTGCGTCTGCGGCTCGCCGCGGCCCCAGAGCGGACCGGACGGATGAATGTCGAAGGATTGCACGCGCTGCAGGAGCTCATCGCCGATCGCCGCCACCGGAAAATGGCTGCCGCTGCCCTCGAGGCTCGCGAGATCCCCTGGTTTCAGCACCGACCAATCACCCGCTTGCACCCGCCGCGCCAGCACCGCGTTGAAAATGACGGCGCGCGCCGCCGACAGCGCGAAGCCGCGTTCCGCGCGCCCCGTGGGCGGCGTCCCGCTCTGCATCCAGTGAGCCGCCCGATCGAGGTTGAATCCGTCGCGGCCAAAGCGCTGCGGACCGAAGTAATTGGGCGCGCCGTGAGCGCGGAGCGCCGCGAGCTTCAAGTCCAGCTGTTCCCGGGACCAAGTCACTTTGCGCAGACGAATGCTGAAGCGGTTGCCGGATAACGCGCCGCGCTTCAATTTCCGGGTGTTCGCATGCACGTCGAGCACTCGGAATTCGTCCGTGCGCACGCCGCTCCAAAACGAAGCGGACTGCGGGCGCGCCGGCACGCTGAACCATTGCGCCGTGATCGCATGGCGATCCTTCAAGCCTGCATAGCCCACCTCGGCGACGGGCATTCCGCCAAGCCTTGCGATTTCGGCAGCGACCCAGCGGGTATTGGCGGCGCGCTTCTCGACATGCAGAAGGAAATGAGGACCGTTGCCCGACGGCACGAAGGAAAGCTGCTCCTCGACGCGAAAATCCTCGGGCTCCGCCTTGAGCTCCGCTGCCGCCAGCGGCGCGCCATGCGCGCGCGGCGGCGAGAACGCCGCCCGCGTCCATGCGTCCGAGCGTCGGCCGTGAATGCTCACGTCGAACTATCGAGCATGTTCGAGCAGGACGGAGGCAAGCGCGGCCAATCCTTCTCCCCGCCCGATGAAGCCCATGCGCTCGGTGGTCGTGGCCTTGATGTTGATGAAGCGGGCTTCGACTCCGAGGTCGGCCGCAAGATTCGCGGCGATGGCACTGCGGTGCGCCGCGATGCGCGGTGCTTCCGCCAACACCGTCAGGTCCGCATTGATCAGCTTGAACCCGGCCTTGCGCATCATCTCGGCGACCGTACGCAGGAAGACGCGGCTGTCCGCGCCCCGATATCGGGGATCCGAATCGGGGAAATGCCGGCCGATATCGCCCTCCCCCAAGGCGCCGAGCACCGCGTCGCAGAGCGCGTGGATCACCACGTCGCCGTCCGAGTGCGCCACCACGCCGCGGCCGTAGGGAATCCGGACGCCGCCGAGCACAACGTGGTCGCCCTCGCCGAACGCGTGAACGTCAAAACCTTGGCCTACTCTCATTGGGTTTGCTCTCTCATGGCCCTCAATATTAGCGACGCGACCGCCAGGTCCTCGGCGCGCGTCACTTTGATGTTGAACGGAGAACCCTGCACCAGCTGCGGGCGGCCGCCGAGAAGCTCCATGGCCTGCGCCTCGTCGGTGACCGTGATGCCTCGACGCACGGCATCGGCCAGCGCTTGCTCGAGCGCCGCGAGTGCGAATACCTGCGGCGTCAACGCGCGCCACAGTCCGGCCCGATCGACGGTCTCGCTCACCAGGCCGCCGCTCTCGCGCTTGACCGTGTCGACGATCGGCGCAGCGAGCACGGCGCCGGCGGCGCCGCGATCGAGTGCCTCGATCAATGCACGCACGTCGGCGCCGTCCAAGCATGGCCGTGCGGCATCGTGCACCATCACCCAGTCGTCCGGTCGAGCCTCCCTGCGCAGGGCTCTCAAGCCGCTCAGCACCGACTCTTGGCGGCTCGCGCCGCCGACCGCGCTCAGGAGTTTCGACGCCGCGCCGGCAGCCGCACTCTTCGCGCCGATTGCCGCCGCCAGCGCCGGCCAACGCAGATCATCGGCTGCCACCGCCACCACGATTTTCTCGACGCGCGGCTCTTGCAACAGCGCGCGCAGCGACCATTCGATCACGCTCGCGTCGAGGAGCGGCGCGTATTGCTTCGGGGCGCCTTTGGCCGTCGGGTCGAATCGCGCACCGCGTCCTGCGGCGGGGACCACGGCGAAGACGCGGCGCGCCGAGAGCGCCGAAGTCACGCTGAACCCGCCCGAATCACTGGGCGCGTGCGGTAACGGGAGCGGCGGGCGCCGCAGCCACGGGTGTCGCCGGAGTGACGACTTGGTAGAACGTCTCGCTATTGCCCACCATGCCGAGCTCGCTCCGCGCGCGCTCCTCGAGCGCCGCAAATCCGACTTTCAAATCGGTCACTTCAGCAAGCAATTGGCTGTTGCGCTCACGCTGCTCGGCGTTCGCGGCCGTCTGCGCCTCGACCGCCTGGTTCAAGCGCCAGATCTCGCGCATCCCCTGGTCGGAAACCCACAGCCGATACTGCAGCAAGACCAGACAGATACCCAGGATGACCGCTAAAATCCTCATGAGGACAGTAGCTTAGCATGAGTTCTTAAGAAACCGGAACCGAAAGTGCATTCCGGCCGGCGTAGGACGCCTTGCCGCCGAGTTCGCCTTCGATCCGCAGCAGTTGGTTGTACTTGGCGACGCGGTCGGAGCGCGACATCGAGCCCGTCTTGATCTGTGTCGCCGCCGTGGCCACCGCGATATCCGCGATGGTCGTGTCTTCGGTCTCTCCGGAACGGTGCGAGACGATGGCCGCGTACTTGGCCTTCGCCGCCATGTCGATCGCCGCGAGCGTCTCAGTCAGAGTACCGATCTGATTGGGCTTGATGAGAATGGCGTTGGCGATTCGCTTCGCAATACCGTCCGCGAATATCTTGGTGTTGGTGACGAAGATATCGTCGCCCACGAGTTGCACCTTGCGGCCGAGCTTCTCCGTGAGTGCCGCCCAGCCGTTCCAGTCGCCCTCGCTCATGCCGTCCTCGACGGTGACGATCGGATACTTCGCGACGAGCGCCGCGAGATAGTCGGCAAACTCGCTCGAATTGAATTTACGGCCTTCGGACTCGAGCTCGTAGAACCCGTCCTTGTAGAACTCGCTGCTGGCGACGTCCAGGCCGAGATAGATGTCGCGGCCGGCGCGGTATCCGGCCTTCTCGATGGCTTCGAGGATGGTCGCAAGCGCCGCCTCGTTCGACGGCAGATCCGGGGCGAAGCCGCCCTCGTCCCCTACCGCGGTATTGAGCCCCTTGGCGTGCAGCACTTTTTTCAGGGCATGAAACACTTCGGCCCCGTAGCGCACCGCCTCGGCGAGCGAAGGAGCCCCAAGCGGCAATATCATGAACTCCTGGATATCGATGCTGTTGTCGGCGTGAGCGCCGCCATTGATGATGTTCATCATCGGCACGGGCATGACGAAATCGGAAGCGCCGCCGCCAAGGTGACGGTACAGCGGCACCTTGCGGTCGCGCGCGGCGGCATGCGCGGCGGCGAGCGACACGGCCAGAATCGCATTCGCACCGAGCTTCGACTTGTTGTCGGAGCCGTCCGCCGCGATCATCTTGGCGTCGAGCCCGCCCTGATCGGCGGGGTCGAGTCCGACGACGAGACTGCGCAGGGTTCCGTTGACGTGTTCGACCGCTTTGCGCACTCCCTTGCCCAGGAACCGCTTCGCATCCCCGTCGCGCAGCTCCACCGCCTCGCGCGATCCCGTGGAGGCGCCCGACGGCACCGCGGCGCGCCCGATCGCGCCCGAATCGAGCAGAACGTCGGCCTCGACGGTGGGATTGCCGCGCGAATCGATGATTTCACGGCCCCGGACTTCCACGATTCGACTCATAGCAACGACTCCTCGAACGGTTTCTTTTTGACGGCGAGATCGAGATCCACGAGGGTGGCGAGGAGCGAGGCCATGCGGTCCAACGGCCATGCGTTGGGGCCGTCGGACTTCGCGTTCGCCGGGTCGGGATGCGTCTCCATGAAGAGGCCGGCGACGCCCGCCGCGATCGCCGCACGCGCGAGCACCGGCACGAACTCCCGTTGTCCGCCGGAGGCATTGCCCTGTCCTCCCGGCAATTGAACGGAATGTGTGGCATCGAACACCACGGGACAGCCGCTCGCGCGCATGATCGCGAGCGAGCGCATGTCGGACACCAGATTGTTGTAGCCGAAGGAGAAGCCGCGCTCGCACACCATGATTTGCGTATTGCCGGTGGAGCGCGCCTTGTCGACCACGTTCTGCATTTCCCAGGGACTCAGGAATTGACCCTTCTTGATGTTCACGGGTTTCCCCTGCGAGGCGGCGCCGACGATGAAATTCGTCTGGCGGCAGAGAAACGCCGGCGTCTGCAGCACATCGACCACTTCGGCCACTTCGGCGAGCGGCGTATCCTCGTGCACGTCGGTGAGCACGGGCACCCCGACTTGCTTGCGCACCAGGGCGAGCGCTTTGAGGCCCGCCTCGATGCCCGGACCTCGAAAACTCGAGCGCGAGGAGCGGTTGGCCTTGTCGAAGGAGGCCTTGAAGATGAACGGAATACCGAGCGCCGCCGTCATGTCGCGGAGCCGCCCGGCGACCTCGACGACCAGCGCCTCACTTTCGATCACGCAAGGTCCGGCAATCAGGAAGAACGGCCGATCGGGGCCGACTTCGTAAGACATCAGCCTCATGCGGTGGCGCGGCCCGGCTGCAAGGCGGCCCGATATTCGCGGGCGGCGCGGACGAAGCCGCTGAATAGAGGATGGCCGTCGCGCGGCGTGGATGTGAACTCGGGATGGAACTGGCTCGCCACGAAAAAGGGATGCGATGCCAGCTCGATGAATTCCACCAGGCCGTCCGCGGAGAAACCCGAAAAACTCATGCCCGCGGCGGTCAATTCCTCGAGATAGTTATTGTTGAATTCGTAGCGATGGCGGTGCCGCTCGAAAACCGATTCCTTTCCGTACAGCGAGCGCGCCAGCGAGCCCGGCTTCAAAAAGGCCTCCTGCGCTCCCAGGCGCATCGTGCCCCCGAGATCGGATTTCTCGTCGCGCACCTGTTGGCCGCGTGCGAGGTCCTGCCATTCGGTGATCAAAGCGATCACCGGATGATGCGTGGCGCGGTCGAACTCCGTGCTGTTCGCGTTCTTCAGCGCGAGCACGTTTCTCGCGTACTCGATGATCGCGAGCTGCATGCCGAGGCAGATGCCGAGGTACGGAATGCGGTTCTCGCGCGCATAGCGGATCGCCTGGATCTTGCCCTCGATCCCGCGGTCGCCAAAGCCGCCCGGCACCAGGATGGCGTCCATGTTGGCGAGCATCGAGGGTCCGGAGCGCTCGATATCCTGCGATTCGAAGTAATGAATGTTGACCCGCGTGCGGGTCTTGATGCCGCCGTGCATCAGCGATTCGTTCAGCGAAATGTACGAATCGCGGATTTGCACGTATTTGCCCACCATGCCGATGTCGACCACGGCCTCGGGGTTCTGCTTGGCCGCGACCACCGCGCGCCACTCGGAAAGATCCGTGGCGGGCACATCCAGGCGCAGCTTGTCCACGACGATGTCGTCGAGACCCTGCTCGTGCAGCAGCATGGGAATCTTGTAGATGTCGTCGGCATCCACGGCCGAAATCACCGCGCGCTCCTCGACGTTGGTGAAAAGCGCGATCTTGCGGCGCTGTTCGTCCGGCAAAGTCTGCATGCAGCGGCACAACAGAATGTCCGGCTGGATGCCGATGCCGCGCAATTCCTTCACCGAATGCTGCGTGGGCTTGGTCTTGATCTCGCCCGAGCCTCCGACGATGGGCACCAAGGTCAGGTGCATGTACAGCACGTGATTGCGCCCGAGCTCGACGCCCATTTGACGGATCGCCTCGAGGAACGGCAACGACTCGATGTCGCCCACCGTGCCGCCGATCTCCACCATGCACACGTCCGCGGTGCCGGCGCCCATGCGGATCCGATACTTGATCTCATCGGTGATGTGAGGGATCACCTGCACCGTCGCGCCCAGATAGTCGCCGCGGCGCTCCTTGGCGATCACGCGCTCATAGATGCGTCCCGTGGTGAAATTGCTGTTGCGGCCCGTGGTGGTGCGTACGAAACGCTCGTAATGCCCGAGATCCAGGTCCGTTTCCGTGCCGTCCGCCGTGACGAACACTTCGCCGTGCTGGAACGGACTCATGGTGCCGGGATCCACGTTGATGTACGGATCCAGCTTCACCATGCTGACTTTCAGGCCCCGCGCCTCGAGGATGGCGCCGAGGGAGGCGGATGCGATGCCCTTCCCGAGCGAGGAAACCACGCCGCCGGTGACGAAAACGAATCGAGTCATGATGGGTCACCGCCGCCAATTATGATGAATCGCACGAAAGATATTTTCACGCGACTCAATGAGCCAGAAGGAAATAATTGAAATTCGACGGGAGTTCAGATTACCAGATCCCCCCGCCTCCCACAATCAGCGCCTCCGGAATTGCGCCATTACGCACAAGATTCGCCCGGGACCGCGGTACATCCCTCAATTGAGCTCCGGCCCTCAATAGAGCTCCGGCGCGCCCTCCCACACGCACTCGAACCCCGGCTCATCGCGCCGCGTAAGCCAGCGCGCATCCCGCCAGATATCCCCGATCGCGATCAGCGCCTCCCCCGCATAAATCATCGGCAAAACGTCGCGCATCCAGGGCAGAACTCCGGCGGCCTGACACAGATGCTGAACGCTCTGCGTGCGCGCGCGGACACCGGTCTTCAGGGACTCGCCGCCGCTGCGGCGCCGGACGGTCAAGGCTGCCGGCAGCCGGCCCGGATCGAAGCCGCCCAATCGCGGGACCCAGCAAAGCGTCCCCAAGCCCGCGCCCAGATCGAGGCGCGATTGCGAGCGCATCTGCCATTCCCGCTGCGCATCCAGCGGCCGAATGGCCGCCGCAGTCAGGAACAGCCGATCGCGGTAGCGGCGCAGCGCATGCTCGCCCCAAACAACCGCGGGCACGTGGTCGGCATGGGCGGTGAGGGTCTGGCGCAGGCCCTCCGCCAACCGAGCCGAGGACGGCGCGGCGATCCCGGTTTCCGCGAGCCAGCGGCGCAGCACGTTCACCCGCTCGCGTTCGGGCAGCACGCGCAGGCCGGCGACCGACAGCGCGGCGCCATCCCGCAGGCGAACCAAGGCGCCGTCCGCCGCGCGTTCCAATTGGTGCTGCGCATCGGCAGCGTGACGCGCGGCGCGGCCGAGCGCGGCGGCCGCCCCCGGCCAGCGCTCGATGATCTTCGGCCACAGCTCCGTGCGCAAGAACACGCGATCGAAGCGCACATCCCTATTCATGGGATCCTCGTACCCGTCGAGGCCGTGCGCCTTGCCATAGGCCTGTAGATCGCTCCGCGTGAGGTGCAGAAGTGGCCGCAGATGCCAGCCACCCGCCAGCGGGCGGCGCACCGGCATGGCCGACAAACCCTTGACCCCTGCGCCGCGAAGCAGCTGTAGCAACAGCGTTTCCGCTTGATCGTCGGCATGGTGCGCGGTCAGCAGACATTCACCCGGGGCGAGATTCAGCGCGAAAGCCCGATAGCGGGCCTCGCGCGCCGCGGCCTCGAGCGACTCGCCGGCCGAATCGACGGTCACCTCGATGACCGTGAGCGGGATCTCGAACCGCTCGCACAGCGTAGCGCAAGCGGCACGCAGCGCAGCGGAGGCGGCTTGCAAGCCATGATCGATGTGCACCGCGCGAACCGGCAACTTCCGAAGCTCGGCAAGCGCGCTCAGCAGGCACGCCGAGTCGGTTCCGCCGCTCACCCCGACCACGAGTCCCGTGGCTTCCTTCGGCAGATACTCGTCGAGAATGGCGCCGAGCTCGGCCGCGCCGAATCTCATGCGGGGCCACTCATTCGACTCTCCTGGCGTCTAGCCGTCTGACACGGCTACCCGTCGCCGAAAACGCCGAAATTGCGCAGGCGCGCCTGTCGGGCGTCGAGGAGGGTAGTGATGGGCTGTTTGGAAAGCTCCGTCAAGTGCTTGATCATGCTTTGTTTCACGGTCTCCGCCATCGCCTGCGGATCGCGGTGGGCGGCGCCGTGCGGCTCCTTCAGGACCTCGTCCACCAACCCCAGCTTCTTCAGCCGATCGGCGGTGCCACCCATGGCGTCGGCGGCAATCTCCTTCTTGTCCGTGCTCTTCCACAAAATCGACGCACAGCTCTCGGGGGAGATGACCGAATACACGCTGAATTGCAGCATCACCAGGCGATCGCACACGCCGATGGCGAGCGCCCCGCCCGATCCTCCCTCGCCGATCACCACCGACAGGATGGGCGCGGCCAGATGCGACATCTCGAAAAGATTTCGGGCGATGGCCTCGCTCTGTCCGCGTTCTTCGGAGCCGATTCCCGGATACGCGCCCGGCGTGTCGATCAAGGTGATGATCGGGATCCGGAAGCGCTCAGCCATGCGCATCAGGCGCAGCGCCTTGCGATAACCCTCCGGCTTCGGCATTCCGTAGTTGCGGCGCACCCGCTCCTTCGTGTCTCGGCCCTTCTGATGGCCGATGAGCATCACCGGCTGGCCTTCCAAACGCGCCAAACCACCGACGATGGCGAGGTCATCGCTGTACATGCGATCGCCGTGCAACTCGTGCCAATCGGTGAAAATCAGCGAGACGTAGTCCAGGGTGTACGGACGCTGAGGGTGTCTCGCGAGCTGCGTAATTTGCCATGGCGAGAGATTGGAAAAGATGCTGCTGGTGAGCGCCCGGCTCTTCGACTGCAGCCGTTTGACCTCCTCGGCAATGTTGATGCTTGCATCGGAGCCTAGGAATTTGAGCTCCTCAATCTTCGCCTCCAGCTCGGCGATCGGTTGTTCAAATTCCAAAAAATTCAGCGCCATGAAGAAGTTTCCTCGCCGCGAATGTCGTTTCGCGGACCATACACCAAATACCAGCCGTCGCGGCCCACCAGCGCCGACAGTTTATCGAGAAGCTCGCGCGACGGCCGAACCGACCAACTGTCGGCCAGATTGAGCCGCCCGGTGTAGTCCGCCCGGCTGACCGCCACGCTGACCCCGCACGGGCCCTTCAGGTAGGGCCTGAGCAGCTCCTCGAAGCGCCCCATGCCCTGCGGACCGTCCAACTCCGCGGGCCACCGCAACCAGAGCCGGCGCGCAAATCGCTCGCGCGCCCGGTCAATATCCATCAGCGTTTTCGCCTGCAGCCGCCAGGCTTCGATGAAATCGTCGAACCGCAGCATGCCGTCCACGATCAGGATCGCGTCCTTGACGATGATGTCGCGATATTGCTGGAAGGTTTCCTCGAACAGGCTGACCTCCAAGCGCGCGCTGCGGTCGTCGAGAATCAGGGTAACCCGGTTGGGACGGCGGCGGATTTCGAGCACCAGCCCGGCGACGGTGGCCGGCTTGCCCTGGCTCCAGCCGCGCTCGCCCATCGGCGCGGACGGCTTCGCGCCGCCGACATCCACCAGACGCGCGCTCACGAGGAACTTCAGATCGGGTTCGTACGGAGTGATCGGATGGCCGCTCAGGAACAAACCGAGGGTCTCGCGCTCGCCGGCCAATCGCTGAGAGTCGCTCCAATCGGCCACAGCGGTATTCTCGGCGGCCGCGAGGCCGAACAGATCCACTTGCCCGACGCTCATCGCGCGCGAGTTCTGCTCTCCCAGATGCATGGCGCGCTCGAGCTCCGCCGTGAGCGTCGCGCGGTTCGGGCCCAAGTGATCCAGACTCCCGGATTTGATCAACGCCTCGAACACTCGCTTGTTCACGCGTTGCAGATCGATGCGCCGGCAAAGATCCGGCAAGCTGCGATACGGGCCGTTCGCCGAGCGTTCGTCGACGATGGCCTGCACGGCGGACTCGCCCACGCCTTTGATCGCGCCCAACCCGAAGCGGATGCTGGTGGGCCCGGCGACGCGGAATGCGTACTGCGATTCGTTCACGTCCGGCGGATGCACGGTGAGCTTCATGCTCACGCATTCATCGATGAGCGTCACCACCTTGTCGGTCTTGTCCATGTCCGACGACAGCACTGCGGCCATGAACGCGGCCGGGTAATGCGCCTTGAGCCATGCCGTCTGATAGGACAGGAGCGCATAGGCGGCCGAGTGCGATTTATTGAAGCCGTAGCCCGCGAACTTCTCCATCAAGTCGAAGATCATCGTGGCCTGCGCCTCGCGCACACCGCGCGCCACCGCGCCGCTCACGAACACCGAGCGCTGTTTCGCCATCTCCTCGGGCTTCTTCTTGCCCATTGCACGGCGCAACAGATCCGCACCACCGAGCGTATAGCCGGCCAGGATCTGGGCGATCTGCATCACCTGCTCCTGGTACAGGATCACGCCGTACGTCGCCTCCAGCACCGGCTTCAAATCGGGGTGCAGATAGTCGATGGTCGCGCCGGTGGTATCGTGCTTGCGCGCAATGAAGTCATCGACCATGCCCGATTGCAGCGGGCCGGGGCGGAACAGCGCGACCAAGGCGACGATGTCGCCGAAGCGGTCGGGCTGCAGCCGGCGGATGAGGTCCTTCATGCCGCGCGATTCCAGCTGGAACACCGCGGTGGTCCTGCAGCTCTTCAAGAGCTGGTAGGTACCGGGATCGTCCATGGGGAGCGCTCCCATGGAGAGCGGCGGCTCGGCGGAGGCGGCGCGTATCGCATTGATGTCGCGCACCGCCCAATCGATGATGGTGAGCGTGCGAAGGCCCAGGAAGTCGAATTTGACCAGACCGGCGGCTTCGACGTCGTCCTTGTCGAACTGCGTGACCGGGGCCGAACCGCCCTCTTCGCAGTAGAGCGGCGTGAAATCCGTGAGTACCGAGGGCGCAATGACCACGCCGCCGGCGTGGGTGCCGGCGTTTCGGGCGAGCCCTTCGAGCGCGCGCGCGAGATCGATGAGCTCGCGGACCTCGGCATCGCCCGCATACAGGCGCCGAAGCTCCTCCTCCTGTTCGAGCGCCTTGTCGAGCGTGATGCCGATCTCGAAGGGCACCAGCTTCGCGATCTTGTCGACGTAGCCGTAGTTGTGCCCGAGCACGCGGCCCACATCGCGGATCACCGCCTTCGCCGCCAGGGTTCCGTAGGTGATGATCTGCGAAACGCGCTCGCGCCCGTATTTGTTGGCGACGTATTCGATGACCCGGTCGCGCCCCTCCATGCAGAAGTCGACGTCGAAGTCCGGCATCGAAACGCGCTCGGGATTCAAGAATCGCTCGAACAAGAGATCGTGCTCGATCGGATCCAAATCCGTGATGCCGAGGACGAACGCCACCAAGGATCCGGCGCCCGAACCGCGGCCCGGCCCGACGGGGACACCGTGCTCGCGCGCCCAGCGGATGAAATCGGCGACGATCAGGAAGTAGCCGGCAAAGCCCATGCTGCAGATCACGGAGAGCTCGAGCTGCAATCGGGCGCCGTAGCCTTGCGTATCGGGCGATTCCCCGCCCTTGGATCGAGCTTCCTCGAGCCGCGAGGCGAGACCGCGCCCGGCCTCCTCGCGCAGGAAATCCTCCGTCGTGCTGCCCGCCGGCACGGGATAAGCCGGCAGCATGGAGGCGCCCAGCTTGATCTCGAGGGAGCAGCGCTTGGCGATCTCGACGCTGTTGGCGAGGAGCTCCGGCGCATCGGCGAAGAGCTCGCACATCTCAGCCGGGCTCTTGAGATATTGTTCCTCGGAATAGCGCCGCGGCCGGCTGGTATCGGCGAGCAGCGCGCCTTCGCGGATGCAGACCCGCGCCTCGTGCGCCTCGAATTCATCGCGCGTCAGGAAGCGCACGTCGTTGGTCGCCACGGCCGGTGCGCCCTGCTCGCGCGCCAGATCCATCACCGCATCGCTGTAGGCTGCCTCGCCGGCGCGTCCGGTGCGTTGCACCTCCAGATAGAAACGGTCGCCGCACAACATTTGCCAGCGCATCAAGGCCCGCGCAGCCTCATCGAGCTTGCCGCGCACCAGCGCCTGGCCGATGTCGCCCTCCGCCCCGCCGGACAGAACGATCAGCCCCTGAAGGGCCGCGGCCGTGAGCCAGGCGCGGTCCAGCAGGGGAATGCCGCGAGACTGGCCTTCGAGGAAAGAGCGAGTGACGAGCTGAGTGAGGTGTCGATACCCGATGAGATTCTGGCAGAGGAAGACGATGCGCGAGGGCGGCGTGCGTTCGCCCGCTTCCCGGATCCAGGCGTCCACGCCGATCAACGGCTTGACGCCCGCGGCTTGCGCCTCCTTGTAGAACTTGACCATGGCGAAGAGGTTGCTCTGGTCGGTGAGCGCGACGGCGGGCATGCGCGCTTTGGCCACCGCCGCCATCAGCTCCGGCACGCGCACGATGCCGTCGAGCAGCGAGTACTCGGTGTGCAGGCGCAAATGCACGAATTGAGTCACGGCGCGGAGCGCTCCCGGTAGGCCGCGGGCGCCGGATCGTCCTCGAGGTCGGGGATCCATTCCAACTCGGCGTCCCACTCGTCGTCGCCGGCAGTGCCGTCGAGCAGGCTTACCACGGGTGCGAAGCTGCGCCGGTGCAGCGGACACGGGCCATGCGCCACGAGGAGCGCCCTGTGCTTGCGCGTGGCGTAGCCCTTGTGACTTGCGAACGCGTATTGAGGATATACCGCATCCATTTGATCCATATACTGATCTCTCGCCGTTTTCGCGAGGATCGAGGCGGCGCTGATGGCGGGCTCGGTGGCGTCCCCGCCGACGATCGCGCGTGCGGTGAGGTCGACCCCGAGCCCCTCCAGGCGCGGCAATCGATTGCCGTCCACGATCAGACGGTGCGGGCAGCGATGCATCGAGAGCACCGCGCGGCGCATGGCCAGGAAGGTCGCGTGCAGGATATTGAGCGCATCGATCTCCGCCGGGTCCGCCCAACCGATACCGAACGACAGCGCACGTCGGCGAATTTCTCCGCTCAGGCGCGTGCGCTCCGCGGCAGTGAGGAGCTTCGAATCTGCGAGACCGGGTATGCCCCGGCCGCGGCCCAGAATGACCGCCGCGGCGACCACCGGACCTGCCAAGGGTCCGCGGCCCGCCTCATCGACGCCCGCGATGTGCGCCATCATGGCGGGGAAACAGGCGACGGCCGGGTTCGCCGCAGCAATTCGAGGATGGCCTGCGCGGCTCGGGCGCTGGCGTCACGTTTGAGATTGACGTGTAGCCCCACGAACTCCTGCTCCAGCTGGGCGCGTCGTCCGGCATCGTCGAGCCATGCCAGGAGCTCCGCCCCGAGCGATTCCGGGTTGATCTGTTCCTGAAAATACTCGCCGACCACGCGGCGATCTGCAAGTAGATTCGGTTGCGCGAAAAACTTGGATTTGACCAGATTCAAACGGCGAATGATCCACGCGGACAAGGCCCCCAGCCGGTACACCACCACCATGGGCCGCTTGCAGAGCGCCGCCTCGAGGCTCGCCGTCCCGGAGGCGACCAGGACCGCGTTGGCCGCGATCAGCGCCTGCTGGGCGCGACCCTCGATCAGGCGGACGTGCACCTGCGGCGCGACCCGCTCGAGTGCATGCGAGAAGATCTCCCGGGTCGCGGCGCTCGCCATGGGGGCGATGAACGTCAGCCCCGGCCGCCGCTCGAGGAGCCACGCCGCGGTGGCGGCGAAATCCTCGGCCAATCTCGAGACCTCGCCTCGGCGGCTGCCGGGCAGCAGCGCTATGGTCTCGGCGTCGGGGGGCAGATCGAGCGCCTTGCGGGCCGCGGCGCGGTCTACATCGATGGGAATGGCATCGGCCAACGGATGTCCGACGAACTCCGCCGCCACCCCCTGCCCATCATAGAACCGCTTCTCGAAAGGCAGCAGGCAGAGCACCAAATCGACCGACTCGTGGATGCTTTGCACGCGGTTCTGCCGCCAGGCCCACACCTGCGGGCTGACGTACTGCACGGTGGGAATCCCCGCGGCATGGAGTTTGCGGGCGAGTCGCAGATTCGTATCGGGCGCATCGATGCCGACGAACACGTCGGGGCGGGCCGCGATGAAAGAGCGGCGCAGCCGCGCAAGGAGGCTCAACAGGCGCGGCAGTTCCTTGAGTATCTCGAACAATCCCATGACGGCGAGCGACTCGGCGGGCTCCCACACCTCGCAGCCGGCGGCACGCATCTTGGGACCTGCGACGCCGAAAAACTGCGCATCCGGCTCGATCCGCCGCAGCGCCTCGATCAGCCCGGCTCCGAGCGTGTCTCCCGACGCCTCTCCCGCGACCAGTCCGACCCGCAGCGGCGCCGGCATGCTCGATCCCATCAGGGCCTACCGCACGAGGCTACGCGAGCTGCGTTTGATGAAGTCGACGAACGGCTGAACTTCGGCCTGCGAGGCGGCTGCGCGCTCGAGTTCTTGCAGCGCCGCCTGTAGTGTGTAACCCGACCGGTAGAGCACCCGGTATGCGCGGCGAATGTTGCGAATCTGCTCCTCGGTAAAGCCCCGGCGCTTCAGTCCCTCCGAGTTCACGCTATGAGGCACGGCGGGCCGTCCGACCGCCATCACGAAGGGCGGCACATCGCGCGTCACCATCGTATTGTGGGCAAGAAACGAATGATCGCCGACCTTGGAGAACTGGTGCACCGCGGACAGTCCGCCCATGATCACCCAATTGCCGAGCTCGACGTGTCCCCCGAGGGTTGCGCAATTCGCCATCACGATCTGGTCCCCCAGGGTGCAATCGTGCGCCACATGCGAATACGCCATCAGCAGATTGTCGTTGCCGATCTTGGTCACGCCGTTTCCGGTGACGGTGCCGCGATTCACCGTGACCGATTCGCGGAACACATTGCGGTCGCCGATCTCGAGCCGGGTGGGCTCGCCCTTGTACTTCTTGTCCTGCGGCGCATCGCCGATCGAGGCGAATTGATAGATCTTGTTGTCGGTCCCGATGCGGGTCGGACCGTTGATGACGACATGCGGCCCCACCCACGTCCGAGCGCCGATCACGACGCCGGCGCCGATGATGCTGAATGGTCCGATCTCGACATCCGCAGCGATCTCCGCCTGCGGCGAGACCACCGCGCGCGCATCGATCATCCCTCTTCTCCCGACGGATCCGGGCTCTTGGGGGAGGAGACCTTGGCGGCCGGCGCCTTGGTCTCGGGCGCGACCATGATTTCCGCCGACGCCACCACCGCCCCATCCACTTCCGCCCGGCAGTCGAATTTCCAGATGCCCTTGAAGGAGCGCTTCAGCGTCGCCTTGAGCAAGAGCTGGTCGCCCGGCTCGACGGGTTTACGAAAGCGCGCATTGTCGATCGCGACGAAGTAGAAGCGGGTATCCGAATCCGGCACGACTTCGACGGTCTTGAACGCAAGGATGCCGCAGGCCTGCGCCAGCGCCTCGATGATCATCACGCCGGGCATCACAGGCCGATGCGGAAAATGACCCGGGAAGAATGGCTCGTTGAAGGTCACGTTCTTGATCGCATGGACGTACTGGCCCGCCTGGCAGTCGAGCACGCGGTCGACCAGCAAAAACGGATACCGGTGCGGCAACTGCCGCATGATCGCTTCGATATCGAGTTTGCAGGGTTCCGCCATCATCGCTCCTTTTCACCGAATCTTCGCAAATGCGCCACCATTCTCCGCCATGCGCGCGTAGGCACGGTCGGCATGCCGCTCGAATAACTGCCAGCCTCACGGATCGAGGCGCTCACCAGGCTGCAGCCCGTGATCATTACGTCGTCCGCGATGTTCAAATGACCCGCAAAACCGACCATGCCCCCGATCAGGCAGCGCTGGCCGATCGTCGTGCTGCCGGAAATCCCCGTACAGGCCGCGATCGCCGTGTGCGCACCGATGGTCACGTTGTGTCCGACCTGGATTTGATTATCCAGCTTGGCGCCGTGCTCGACCACCGTATCGCCGATCGCGCCGCGATCGATCGTGGTGTTCGCGCCGATCTCGACATCGTCCCCGATGCGCACGCTGCCCACCTGAGGAACCTTGAACCACGTGCCGCGGTCCGGCGCGAAGCCGAAGCCGTCGGCTCCGATGACGGCGCCCGCGTGCACCAGTCCGCGCTCGCCCAGCACGACCTCGGGGTAGAGATTGACCCTCGCCACGAGCCGCGTATCCGCGCCGATCCGCGCGCCCCGCTGCACCACGCACCCGGGCCCCACCACGGCGCGCTCACCGATCTCCACATCCTCCTCGATCACCGCGAGCGGACCCACCGTGGCCGAGGCGGCAACGCGGGCGGACGGCGACACCACCGCGGTCGGATGGACGCCCGGAACGGCCTTGGACTCCGGATGAAGCAATTCGGCGATGCGCGCGTAGCTCAAGTAGGGGTTCGGCCCGATCAGCGCTGCGACCGGGCAACTCTCGGCGTCGGCCGCCGACAGAACCACCGCGCCGGCCCGAGTCGTCCGCAGGCCTTTGCGGTACTTCGAATTCGCGAGGAAACTCAGGCTCCCGGGTGTCGCCTGCGCCAACGTCGCGACATGCGACACCCGGGTATTAGGATCTCCCGCGAGCTCCAAGCCGAACCGTACCGCCAACTCCCCTAGGCTAAAGTCCTTCGGCACTGGCGCACATCCCGTGCGAAAGGATCAGCGGGCTATTTCGGCTTCGCCGGTGCGGGAGCCTTCTGGGCCGGCGCGCTCCCCGAAGGTATCCCCGGTTTGCTGGTGAGCACGGCCAGCACTTGGGCGGTGATATCGAGTGCCGGTTTGGCGAAGAACACCCCCTGGCCCAATACCAGATCGAAGCCCTGCGCGTTCGCGTACGTCTGGATCTCCTGTACCAGGTATCGCTGAACCTTGCCGATTTCCTCGTTCTTGCGGGTCGACGCGTCGTCCTGGAATTCCCCCGCCTTGCGCTGAAACTCGCGCTGCTGATCGCGCAGGGTCTTCTCGGCGTTGGCGCGGTCGTTTTCGGACATCACCGCACCTTCCTTCTGCAGCTTGTCATCCTTCGCCTTGAGGTCGTTCTGCAGGGTCATGAGCTCGCGGCGGCGCGGCCCGAACTCGTTGTCCAGTGCCTGCATCGCAGCCTTGGTCTGCGGCGCATCCTCGAGCAGCTTCTCGAAGTTGACGACGCCGATTTTGATTTCTGCGCTCGCTTGGCCGGCAGCGAAAAGCCCACACAGGGCCAACGCCAGGAACGGAATTCTACGAGTGAAAGTCGACATTTTTTTCTCTAAGACCTCGTTGATAAGACGTCAAAACGCCTGACCGATTGAAAATTGGAATCGCTCCGTTTCGTCGTTGAATCTCACCGTGGAGCCCGGATAGGCGTTCAGCGGGATACCGTACGAGAACCGGAACAGGCCCAGTGGGGCCAACCATTGTACCGCGATCCCGGTGGATCTCTTCAGGTTTTCGAAAGCGAAGTGGTAATTGACCGGGGTTATGTCGTCCTCGCCCAGGAATTGGACCTTGTTGCCGGTGTAAAACACATTCCCCATGTCGTAGAACCAGCTGACCCGGGCGGCGCTCTTCCACTTCTCGGGCACCGGGAATAGGAGCTCGAAGCGGCTGATGACGCGGAAATTGCCGCCAAAGGGATTGCCGATGCCGATATTGTCCCGGGGGCCCAAGGTGCTCTCGCGGTAGCCGCGGACGCTGTCCGGGCCGCCCGCATAGTAGTTCAAATACGGCGGTAGGAACGTGGTCTTGCCCATCGCCTCGGCATAGTCGACGCTCGCGTTGTACGTCAGGAGCCACCGGCCCACGAGCGGGATGTACTGCAGGTACTGGAAGTTGGTGGCGTAGTAGCGCACATCGCTGACCGGCAGCGCCATGCGCCCCGAGATCGCGAGGTGCATGCCGCGGTCCGCGAACAGCGCCCGGTTGCGGGTATCGAGATTCCAGCCGGCGGAAACCTCGTACGTATAGAAATCCGTTCCGTACACGGTGTAGGGGCTGTCGAGCGAATTGATGATGTTGTCGCCGTTGGTATCGTCCAGGTAGCGCGTGAACGTGCTGCCGTTGTGCTGCACCCAGTCGATGGCCTGCTGCGAGCTGTAGCCTTGCGAGACCACGAGTTCGTTCTTGTTGGCGGACACGCCGGCCGAGAGGTATTGATACTCGGTGATCGGATAGGAAAAGGTCTCCGCCAACGTCAACTGCTTGGTGGAGAATTTCGAGGACGCCGCCACGAACTGCGTGATGTCGCGGTAAGTGAGCGAGGTGGTCCTCGACACGCCGTCGATCGTCATGTACGGGTCGGTAGTCGCGAAGGTGTAGGTCTTGCTGTACTTGCCGGCGTTGACCTCGAGCGCGATGCGATCCCCGGTCCCCATGAAGTTGCTGTGCACGAAATTGCCGTTGAGGCTGAATTTCTGGGCTTCGGAGTAGCCGATGCCGCCGCCGAACTGTCCGGGCAGGCCTTCCTTGATGTTGTAATCGACGTCGACCAGATCGGCGCTTCCCGCCACCGGCTTGGTCTCGAACTCGACCTTTTCGACGTAGGGCAACCGCTGGATGCGCTCCTTGGAACGCTCGACCGCCGAGTTGGAGAGCCAGCCGCCTTCGAGCTGGCGCATCTCGCGGCGCAGGGTCTCGTCGTTGATGGCGGTGGTGTTGTTGAAATTGATGTGGCGCACGTAAACCCGATTGCCCGGCTCGATGAAGAAGGTGAGCGAGACGGTCTTCTTGTCGTTGTCGGGCGTCGGCACCGGATCGATCTTCGAGAACGCATAGCCGTCGGCGCCGAGCCGATAGCTCATGAGCTCCTGCGAGCTGGTCACCAGCTTGCGCGAGAAAATGTCGCCGGGATGGATCAACAGGAGTTTTCTGAGCTGCTCCTCGGGGACCACCATCGTGCCCGCGAGCTTGATGTCCGAGACTTTGAAGACATCACCTTCGTTGACGTTGATGGTGATGTACATGTCGTCCTTTTCGGGCGCGATGGTCACCTGCGTCGATTCGATCTGGAAGTTCGCGTAGCCCCGGTCCATGTAGTAGGAGCGCAGCTTCTCCAGGTCCCCGGTGAGCGACTCGCGCGAGTAGCGGTCGTCCTGTTTGTACCAGGACAGCCAGTTCGGCGTCTTCAGCTCGAACGTGTTGAGCACGTCATTTTCCTTGAACTTGGTATCGCCCACCAGATTGATCATCTCGATCTTGGCGCGCTTTCCCTCCTTGATGTCCACCAGAACGTCGACCTTGTTGCCCGGCAGGTCGGTGACTTTCGTATCCACCCTCACCGCGTACTTGCCGCGGCTGAAATACTGGTCGGTGAGGTACTGCTTGACCTCGTCGAGTACGGATCGATCGAAGGTTTTACCCTGGGCGAGGCCCACATTGCGCAAGCTCTTGGTCAAATCCTCCGTCTTGATGTCCTTGTTGCCCTTGACCTCGAACTTCGCAATCGAGGGCCGCTCGACCACCACCACGAGCAGGGTATTTCCATCGCGCCGGAGCTCTACGTCGCGAAAGAAGCCCGTCGCGTAGAGCGCGCGCATGGCCTCGCCGATGCGCTGCTGGTCCAGGTGATCGCCGATGTTGACGGGCAGATAGTTGAATACCGTACCCTCGGAGATGCGCTGCAAGCCCTCCACGCGTATGTCGCCCACCGTGAATGAGCCGGGCGATGGCGGCGGCGGCGCGGCCGGGGTTGCGGCGACCGGGGACGGCGGCGCGGCGGCCGGGGACGGCGTCGGAGCGGGCGGCGGCGGTGGCGGCGCCTGCGGCTCCGGCGCGGGCTGTGCCCGAAGCGACGACCCGATGGGCTGGATGGCGAGCGCCATCAAGCAGATCAACCGAAATTCAATCCGCACGCGACAACGACCGCATGCAGTCTCGATGGGCAGCGCTTGCGGAACGGCGCCGCATGCGCGGCGCAAACTCGAGGTAGATCATGATATCCCGTTAGTTCAAATGTCTGGAAATGTCGTTATAGAAAGCGAGGCTCATCAATACGACCAGCAGCGCGATCCCGACCTGCTGGCCGAAGCTCTGGGCACGCTCCGACAACGGACTTCCCTTGACAGCTTCAACCAATTGATAAACCACTTGCCCACCGTCCAGTAGCGGGACCGGCATCAGATTCAGCACCCCGAGGCTCACGCTGATGATGGCGAGGAACGCCATGTAGGCGGTCAAGCCGAGGTACGCGCTGATGCCGGCGAACTCGGCAATGCTTACCACACCGCTGATGTTCTTGGGCGATACCTCCCCCGTCACCATGCGCCACAACATCTGCACGGTGAGCGAGGACATCTCCCACATCTTCTTCACGCCCACGCCGAGCGCCGCGATCGGGCCCGAGCGCTGGATTTGCACCAACCCCGGCGGCCACGATCTCTGGCCCTCGGCCAGCGTGATGCCCAGCCGCCCTATTGCCCTGCCATCTGCCAGGATCTTGGGCACGGGAGTCGCGAGGGTCAGCCGCTCACCGCCTCGGAGTACCTCGACGGACAGCACCCGTCCGGGAGCGCCGGTCACGGCGCCAATGAAATCGGAACTGTTGACGATGGGTTGGCCGTCCACGGCCACCACCTTGTCGCCGGGCTTGAGTCCCGCGCGTTCCCCGGCACTGCCGGCTGGGACGGACTGGACCGTGGTCTCGGCGCGCCAAGTCGCGAGATCGAAACCGAGTCCGGGCAGGAGCTTGCCCGGCTCCGTCAAGGCGCGCGTGTCCTCGGCGACCCGCAGCGTCACCGCGAACTCGTCTGCGCCGCGGCGCACCCGCAGCGGCACCGTGGCATCGGCGGATACTTGGCGGAGCAAGTCGATCTGCAGCTCTTCGGTGTCCCCGACCTGGTAGTCGCCGACCCGTACGATCTCGTCGCCGCGCTTCAGTCCCGCGGCGGCGGCCGGAGAATCGGGACGCACCTGGCCCACGACCGGCTTGACGATTTCGGTGCCGGCCATGGCCAGCACCGCATAGAGAAGCGAGGCGAAGATGAGGTTCATGGCGGGTCCCGCCAACAGCACGGCCACCCGATGAGCGATCGGGCGGCGGGTAAACGAACGATGCAGCTCAGCCGGGGCGACCTCGCCTTCCCGCTCATCGAGGAGTTTGACGTAACCGCCCAAGGGAATCGCAGCAAGGCAATATTCGGTGCGGTCGGGGTCTTTGCCGACGCGGGTGAGCAGCGGCTTGCCGAAACCGATGCTGAAGCGAAGCACCTTGAAACCCAGTTTCTTGGCGACCCAGTAGTGCCCGAACTCATGAACCGCGACCAGTATCCCGATCGCGACCAGGAAGGCGGCGACAAAAATCAGCATCTTCATGCAAGGGCTCCATGCGCAGGCTCTATCAAGGCACTCGCCAAGCGACGAGCTGCGGCGTCGGCGTCCAACACATCACCCAACTCGTTGACCGGGCTCGCATCGAGGCGCTGCAACACTTTGTCACAGACCGCAGCAATCCCGGTAAAGTTCAAGCGCCGGTCGAGAAACGCCTGTACCGCGACCTCGTTCGCCGCATTGAGCACCGCGGGTGCAGTCCCCCCGGCTCGGGCGGCGGCACGCGCAAGCCCGATGCTCGGGAAGCGTACGTGGTCGGGAGGCTCGAAATCCATGCGCCCGATCTCCCCCAGATCGAGCGATTGTACACCGGAACTCACCCGCTCCGGCCACGCCAACGCTTGCGCGATGGGCGTGCGCATATCGGGGGCTCCAAGCTGCGCCAGGAACGAACCGTCGGCGTACTCCACCAGCGAGTGCACGAGGCTCTGCGGATGGACCACGACGTTGACCTGCGATTCAGGCAGCCCGAACAGGAGCGTCGCCTCGATCACCTCGAGTCCCTTGTTCATGAGCGTGGCGGAATCCACCGAAATCTTGCGGCCCATCTTCCACTTCGGGTGGTTGCAGGCCTCGTCGGGTGTCACGCTCTCGAGCTTGCCGGAAGCGGTGGAGCGGAACGGCCCCCCGGAGGCGGTCAAGATCACTCGGTTCACGCCCCGCGCGGCAGCGCCCGGAAGGTATCCGGCCGGCATGCATTGGAAGATGGCGTTGTGCTCGCTATCGATGGGAATGAGCTCGGTCTTGGCTTTGCGCACCTCGTCCATGAGGAGACGGCCCGACATCACCAGCGCCTCCTTGTTGGCGAGCAATACGCGCTTGCCGGCGCGGGCGGCGGCGAGTGTCGGCAAGAGGCCCGCCGCGCCGACGATGGCGGCCATCACCATCTCCACGTTGGCGCCGGCCACTTCCGCCGCCAACGCATCGGCGCCGCTTTCCACGCGCGTCGCCGAGCCGAGACTTCGAAGCGCCGCGCGCGCCTGCTCGGCGGCCCGCGGGTCAGCGAGCACCACCGAATCGGGCTTGAACTCGACGGCCTGTTGCACCACCGCTTGCCAGCTGCTTTGGGCGCAGAGCACGGCGGCTCGAAATCGCTCCGGGTGCAGCGCGATGACGGCGAGGGTGCTCTTGCCGATGCTCCCGGTCGATCCCAAGATGGCGATGCCGCGCGGCCCGCTCATGCGATCACCCCGGAGCCGAACAGACCGAGGGCGTAGAGCGGCGCCGCGGCCGTCACGCTGTCGATGCGATCCAGAATTCCGCCATGCCCCGGCAGCAGGACGCCGGAGTCCTTGAGGCCGGCGGAACGTTTGAACATGCTTTCCGTAAGATCTCCGATGACCGAAAAAATTCCGACCGCGCAGCCGAAGCCGACCGATAGTCCGGCCGGCAGAGCGAAGTAGCGTGCGCCGCAGACGGCGACGAGCGCCACCGCAGCAAGCCCCCCGAAGGCGCCTTCCCAGGTCTTGCCGGGACTGACCCGCGGGGCGAGCTTGCGCCGCCCGAAGCTACGTCCCACGAAGAACGCGCCAATGTCCGATGCGATGACCAGAAGCACGAGCCAAAGGACGATCTTGGGACCGCCGATCGTGCCGCGGCCCGCGACGATCAGGCGGCCGAGTGCGACGAAGGCCGGAACCAGGACCGGTACGCCGCACAGCAGGGCAAGCGGCGGCCGGCGCCATTCCGGCGCGGCGATCAGCCACACGAGCGCCGCGGCCCACCAAGCACAGGCGGCGGCGAGAAGCACCAGGAGGTGCTCGCGATCTTCGGTCCAACGCCACGACAGCGCCAAGAGCGCGGCGATCGCGCAGCAGTAGAGGAACCGCAGAGGCATGGAGTTCAGGCCCCCGAACCCGGCCCACTCCCAGGCGGCGGCGAGCCACACGGCGCCGAAGGCGAGCATGGTCCAGCGCGGCTCGAGCAAGAACAGGCCGGCCAGCAACACGCAGCCGAGAATCGAGGCCGTCAGGATTCGCAGTCTAAGCATTGACGTGCGCATCGGCCTGTGTGGCGACCTGCTCCGAGGTCCGTCCGAATCGCCGCTCTCGTTGCGCGTAGAAGGTCAACGCCGCGTCCAGATGCGCGGTCGAAAAATCGGGCCAGAGCACCTCGGTAAAATAGAGCTCGGCGTAGGCGAGATTCCACAACAGGAAGTTGCTGATGCGCATTTCGCCGCCCGTACGGATGAGCAGGTCGGGGTCGGGGATCCCCGCCAAGGCGAGGCGGCCCGCGATCCGGGATTCGTCGATCTCGGCGGCCCGCAACGTCCCGGCGGCGACGTCGGCCGCGAGCGAACGGCAGGCTTGAGCAAGGTCCCAGCGGCCGCCGTAGGCGAGCGCCACGCAGAGCGTGAGTCCGGGATTGGACGCGGTGAGCGATTCGGCATCGTCCATGCGCTGGGTCAGCGCGCCGCCCAGGACGCTTCGATCGCCGATGAACTTGAGCCGCACCTGATTGCAGTGCAGATCGGACACTTCGCGCACCATCGAGTCGAGGAACAGCTTCATGAGCATGCCGACTTCGTCGGGGGGTCTGCGCCAATTCTCGCTCGAAAAGGCGAATATGGTGAGAAATCGCACGTTGCGCTTCGCGCACTCCTCCACCACCCGCCGCACCACCTTGATGCTCGAGCGGTGCCCGGCAGGACGCGGCAGGCCGCGGGCCCGGGCCCATCGGCCATTGCCGTCCATGATGATCGCGACATGTTGCGGCGTGTCGGCCATGATGCGTTCAGGAATCTGCGGGCCCGCTCAGACCTGCATCAATTCCTTTTCCTTGTCGGCCATGGCGTGATCGATGTCCGCGACGTGCTTGTCGGTGAGCTTCTGGATTTCCTCCTGGGCGCGCCGATCGTCGTCTTGCGAGATCAATTTCTCCTTGAGCATTTCTTTCAGTTCGTTCATCACTTCGCGGCGCACGTTGCGCACCGAGACGCGGGCGCCTTCGGCTTCGGAGCGCACCACTTTGGTGATGTCGCGCCGCCGCTCTTCGGTGAGAGCCGGCATCGCGATGCGGATCAGGGTGCCGGCGGTGTTCGGCGTGAGTCCCAAGTCGGATTTATAGATGGCCTTCTCGATCACGGACACCATGGACTTCTCCCACGGCGTGACGGTCAAGGTGCGGGCATCCTCGGTCGCGATGTTCGCCACCTGATTCAGGGGCATTTCGGAGCCGTAGTAGTCGACTTTGATGTGCTCGATCAGGCTGGTGTGCGCGCGCCCCGTACGCAGCTTCTTCAACTGATCCTTGAACGTGGTCACGCACTTCTGCATGCGCACGGTCGCATCTTTCTTTATGTCCTCGATCATGGCTTTCCCTCTTACGGTCCGGCGGAGACGACGGTACCCACGTCCTCGCCCTGAACGATACGCAATAAATCGCCGGCATTGAACAGGTTGAACACCTGCAGCGGCAAGTTGTTTTCACGGCACATCACAATCGCCGTCGCGTCCATCACATTCAGCCGATCGCTCAGCACCTTGTCGAAGGTCAAATGGGTGTAGCGCTTGGCGTTCGGATTCTTGAGCGGATCCGAATCGTAGATGCCATTGACCTTGGTCGCCTTCAAAAGGATCTCGGCGTCGATCTCGATGGCCCGAAGGCTCGCCGCCGTGTCGGTGGTGAAGAACGGATTACCGGTGCCTGCGCCGAAGATCACCACCCGGCCCTTCTCCAGGTGCCTTATGGCGCGGCGGCGTATGTAATCCTCGCAGACCTCGTTGATGCGCAGCGCCGACATGACTCGCGCGTAAGTGCCTTGCGACTCCAAGGCGTCCTGCAGCGCGAGCGCATTGATCACGGTGGCCAGCATTCCCATGTGGTCGGCCGTCACCCGATCCATGCCGGCCCGGGCCAGTCCGGCGCCGCGAAAGATGTTGCCGCCGCCGAGCACCACGGCCACCTGAACGCCCATTTGGGCCAGTTCCCGAATCTCCGCGGCGATGCGCTTGAGCATGGCCGGATCGATGCCGTAGTCCTCGCTGCCGAGCAAGGCCTCACCGGATAACTTGACCAAGATTCTGCGGTAGCGCGCGGTGGGCGTTGTTTCCGTCATATGGCAGTACCCTACTACAAAAGACCCCGCGGGCGCGGGGTCTTTGGATTCAATGGGATCAGAGCCTGGCGCTGTCTGGACTCCTAGGCGCCCTTGCCGCCGGAGGACTGGCCCGCCGGCGGATTGCCCTTGTCCTGCGACTTCACCTGAGCCATTACTTCGCCGACGAAGTCGTCCTGTTTCTTCTCGATGCCCGAACCCACTTCGAAGCGCACGAACTCGACCACCTTGGCCCCCGACTTCTTCAGCAGCTTCTCGACCGTGATCTCCGGGTCCTTGACGAACGGTTGGCCGAGCAGCGTGATCTCCGCCAGGAATTTGCGCAGTCGGCCCTCGACCATCTTGGCGACGATCTCGGGCGGCTTCTTCTCGCCTTTGGTCTGCTCGGTGAGGATCTCGCGCTCCTTGTCGAGCACCTCGGCCGGGACGCCTCCCGCATCCACGTAGGCCGGGTTGACCGCGGCGACGTGCATCGCGAGGTCGCGAGCCAACGCCTCATCGCCGCCCTGCAATGCGACCAGGGCGCCGATCCGCGTCCCATGAAGATACGCGCCCAGCGCGCCGGGGGCGGTCATGCGCACGAAGCGGCGCACGGCGATGTTCTCCCCGATCTTCGCGACCAGTGCGCGCCGCTGCTCTTCGATCGTACCCGACCCGTGCCGGGTCTGGGCCAATGCCTCGACGCTCGCCGCCGGGTGAGCGAGGGCCGCCTGGGCCACGTCGCGCGCGAACGCCTGGAACTCATCGCTCCGCGCCACGAAATCGGTTTCGCTGTTGATTTCGACCAGGACCGCGGACAGCCCCGCGCGCTCCACCGCGAGCGTGCCTTCGGCGGCGACCCGGGCCGCCTTTTTGTCGGCCTTTGCCAGACCGCTCTTGCGCATGAGTTCCGCGGCCGCATCCAGATCGCCCTGGGTCTCGACCAGCGCCTTCTTGCATTCCATCATGCCGGCGCCGGTGCGCTCACGAAGTTGTTTGACCAAGTCTGCTGTGATGTTCATGTGTTCAAAAGACGGCCGTCGACGGCCGTTTCCTCGCGTTGATCAATATGAATCGGAGAGGAGCCCGCCTGTGCGAGCCCCTCCCCGGATCTCAAGCGCCGCGCGCCGGAGTACGCCGGCCGACGGGTCTGCGCCGCGGGGCGCTCGCCGGACGGTTCTCGGCGGGAGGGGCATCGGCCGCATCGACGTCGTCGGCCTCCACCTCGACATCCTCGACCTGGGCCGCGACGGCGACCGCCCCGGGGATGACGGTGACGGGCACCTTGCGGCGGGGTGCAGGCTTCCTGCCGCGGCCGCCCGAGGCCGGCGGACGGCGGCCCGCCGCAGCCCGCTTCTTGGGATTGCCCTCCTCGTCCAATTCCACGAACTCATCCTCGCCCACCGGCACCTCCGGAAGCGAAGCCTTGCCCTCCAGGACCGAATCGGCAATGCCGCCCGCGTACAGCAGGATGGCGCGCATGGCATCGTCGTTACCGGGGATGACGTAATCGATCCCGTCCGGCGAGCAATTCGTATCGACCACGGCCACCACGGGAATGCCGAGCTTGCGTGCCTCGTGGATCGCGATCTCCTCGTGGCCCACGTCGATCACGAACAACGCATCCGGCAGCGCGGTCATGTCGCGTATGCCGCCGAGGCTGCGCAGCAGCTTGTCCATCTCCCGGCGCAGCATCTGCGCCTCCTTCTTGCCGCGTCGGTCGAGCGACCCGTTCTGCGCCATCTCGTCGAGCTCGTTGAGCCGCTTGATGGACTGACGGATGGTCTTGAAATTGGTCAGCATGCCGCCCAGCCAGCGCTGGTTCACGTAAGGCATGCTGCAGCGCAGCGCCTCCTTCTGCACCGCATCGCGCGCGGAACGCTTGGTGCCGACGAACAGCACCTTGCCGCCCTCGGCCGCGACGCCCTTGATGAAGGCGGCTGCCTGGGCATAGAGCGGTTGGGTCCGCTCCAGATTGATAATGTGGATCTTGTTTCGCTCGCCGAAAATGAACGGGGCCATTTTCGGGTTCCAGAAGCGGGTCTGATGTCCGAAATGGACACCCGCTTCCAGCATTTGTCGCATCGACACGCCGGCCATAATGAACTCCTTGGTTGGGTTGAGCCTCCGCGAGTCCCAGTCGGCAACCCGGGCCTTGAATCCGCGGGCAAAGCCTTTAGATTCGAGGTCCCCGGGCACCCAGCCGACTGTGTCGACCCGCGTGCGGGGTTGTTAAAAATAGCCGCGCTTTATACCATGAACCCCACGGCGAAACAAAGTGTGACAATGGACCGAAAGCCTCTATGAACGTGACTGTGAAAACGCCGGACGAACAGGACAAGATGCGCGCCGCCGGACGGCTGGCCGCGAGCGTCCTGGACATGATCGAGCCGTTCGTACAGCCGGGGGTGACGACCGACGAACTCGACAAGCGCTGCCACGACTTCATCGTGGATGAGCTCAACTCGATCCCCGCGAACCTCAACTACCGCGGCTTCCCGAAGACCATCTGCACCTCGGTGAACCACGTGGTCTGCCATGGGATACCCGGTGACAAGCGCCTGAAGAGCGGCGACATCGTCAATATCGACGTGACCGTGATCCGGGACGGCTTCCATGGCGATACCAGCCGCATGTACCTGGTCGGCGCGGCCAGCGTGGCCGCCCGCCGGCTGACCTCGATCTGTCATGAGGCGATGTGGGAAGGGATCAATGTGGTCAAACCCGGCGCCCGCCTGGGAGACATCGGCCACGCCATTCAGACGTTCGCGGAAAGCAACGGCTTCTCGGTGGTTCGTGAGTATTGCGGGCACGGCATCGGCCGCGTGTATCACGAGGACCCCCAGGTGCTTCATTACGGCAAACCCGGCACCGGCCTCGAGCTGGTGACGGGTATGACTTTCACCATCGAGCCCATGATCAACGCCGGGCGCCGCGACGTGCGGCTGCTGAACGATGGCTGGACGGTCGTGACCAAGGATCAGTCGCTCTCGGCGCAATGGGAACACACCATCCTGGTCACCGACGCGGGGTACGAAGTGCTCACCCTCGGCGCCGAAGCGGCGTTGTCCCGAGCCGCGGCGGCTTCTTGAACGCCGGAGCCAATTTCCTCGACCACAACGCTGATTGGGCCTATCTGGCGCTCGTGCCGGAGGCCCTGAAGAGCGGCCATTACTCGCCCGCCGCGTTTCGCCAGGTGCTCGACGGCGGCGCCGATCTGCTGCGCGAGCGCTTCCAAGCGGACGAGCCGGTCGAGGATCTGGTGCGCGATCGCGCGCTGTTGGTCGATCTGGCCTTGCGCGCAGCCTGGGTGCAGCATGCCCGCCGTTTCGCGGGCGACCTGGCGCTGGTGGCGGTTGGCGGCTATGGACGGGGCGAGCTGCACCCGAGCTCCGACATCGACATCATGGTGCTCTTGCCGAAGAGCGACTCGGCCGATTGGCAATCCGACATCGAGCGCTTCCTGACCTTCCTCTGGGACATCGGCTTGGAAGTCGGGCACAGCGTGCGCTCCATCGATGATTGCCAGCGTGAAAGCCTGGCCGACATCAGCGTCGCCACCACGCTGTTCGAGGCGCGCCTGCTCGCCGGACCCGAATCTCTGTTCGCCGGGATGCGCCGCGCGCTCGCCCCCGACCGCCTGTGGTCTTCCCAGGATTTTTTCGAAGCCAAGGTGAAGGAGCAGACCGAGCGGCATCATCGCTACTTCGACACCGCCTACAATCTCGAGCCGAACGTCAAATCGAGCCCCGGGGGTCTGCGCGACATTCAGACCATCGGGTGGGTGGCCAAGCGGCACTTCGGAACCGAGACGCTCGATGAGCTGGTGCCGCACGGGTTTCTGACTCGCGAGGAGCTCCGCAAGCTCAAGGCCGGCCAGGCGTTCCTCTGGAAGGTGCGCTTCGGACTGCACGTGCTCACCGGAAGGCGCGAGGACCGGCTGCTATTCGATTACCAGATCAAGCTGGCGAAGCTGTTCGGCTACGAGGACGCGAGCTTCACCCTCGCGGTCGAGCAGCTGATGCAGAAGTACTACCGCACCGTGATGGACGTGAGCCTGCTCAACGAAATGCTGCTGCAGCTGTTTCGCGAGGCGATACTGACGCAGAGCGGACCGCCCATCCCCATCAATCCGCGCTTCCAGATCCGCAACGATTATCTCGAGGTCACGCACCCCGAGGTGTTCGCGCGCTACCCATCCGCGCTGTTGGAGCTGTTCGTGCTCCTGCAGCAGCATCCGGAGCTGCGGGGCGTGCGCGCCGAGACGATCCGTCTCATCGGCAGCCACGTATCGCTGATCGATGAGGAGTTCCGCCAGAACCCGCGTCATCACCGTCTGTTCATGGAGATCCTCTGCGCGCCCGTCGGCGTCACGCACGAGCTCAGGCGCATGAACCTGTACGGCGTGCTCGGCCGCTACATTCCTTCCTTCGGGCGGGTCGTCGGGCGCATGCAATACGATCTGTTCCACGCCTATACCGTGGATGCGCACACGCTGTTCGTGGTGAGCAACCTGCGCCGCTTCGCCATGCCGAAGTACAACCATGAGTTCCCGGCCTTGAGCCAGATCATGCAGTCTCTTCCGCGCCAGGAGCTCGCCTATCTCGCCGCCCTCTTTCACGACATTGCGAAGGGACGCGGCGGCGATCATTCCGAACTCGGCGCGGTCGACGCCGAGGCGTTCTGCCTCGAACAGGGTCTCGGACGCTACGAGGCGCGGCTCGTCGCATGGCTGGTCAAGAACCATCTGATCCTGTCGATCACCTCGCAGAAAAAGGACATCAGCGACCCGGACATCATCCACGACTTCGCGCGCCGCGTCGGCGATCAGGCCCACCTCGATTATCTCTATGTGCTCACGGTCGCCGACGTGCGCGGCACCAACCCCAAGCTCTGGAACACCTGGAAAGCGCGGCTCTTCGAGGAGTTCTATGAGCGCACCAAGCGCGCATTGCGCCGCGGCCTGGAAACGCCGGTCGACCAGGACGAGCTGATACGCGAGACCCAGGCGAGTGCACGCTCGAAAATCCTCGCAATCCCCGATGAGCGCATCGCCGAGGTGTGGTCGCAATGGACGGAGGCGTACTTCCTGCGCTTCACGCCCGAAGAGATCGCCTGGCACACGATGCTGCTCGCCGACCGCCGGCCCGGCGATGCGCCGCTGGTGGCGATCCGGCAATTGGCGGAACGCGGCGGCACCGCGGTCCTGACGTATACGCCGCACGGCGTGCACAGCTTCGCGCGCACCACCGCGGTTCTCGATCAGATGGGACTCAACGTGGTCGACGCGCGCCTGATCACGAGCGCCAACGGCTTTAGCTTGGAGACCTACGTGGTGCTCGAGGACAACGGCGCGGTGATCGCCGATGCGGCGCGCATCCGCGAAATCGAGCGCGGCCTCTGGCGCAATCTGCAGCAACCGGAGGACTCGCCGGTCACCGTCACCCGCCGCGCGGCGCGTCAGGTGCGCATGTTCTCCACCATGACCCAGGTCAACTTCAGCTTGGACAATCGCAACAACCGTACGATACTGGAGCTCGTGGCCGCGGATCGTCCCGGCCTTTTATCCGAGGTCGGCAAAGTGTTCAAAACGGAGCGCGTCGCGATCAACGGCGCCAAGATCATGACCGTGGGCGAGCGGGCGGAAGACGTGTTCTACATCACCGATATGGACGGGCGATTGCTCGCGGAGGAAGCGTGCCAACGGGTGCACGACTCGCTGGTGCGGGCCCTGGACCGGCGCGACGCGGCTCGATCGTGAGCGTCGATCTAGAGCGGTCGCGCGCCCTGATCGAGGGCGCCTGGGAATCGCGGGCGGGCGTCTCTCCGGAAAGCGCCTCCGCGGAATTGAGAAGCGCGGTCGAGACCGCGATCGGCATGCTCGACACCGGCGCCTTGCGGGTCGCCGAAAAGCGCGGCGCCGAGTGGCACGTGCATCAGTGGCTGAAGAAAGCGGTGCTGTTGTCCTTCCGGCTCGCGCCCAACGCCGCGCTCGCCGGCGGCGGCGGACTCAATTTCTACGATAAGGTCCCGCTCAAATTCGCCGGATGGGACGAAGCGCGATTCGCGGCCGCGGGCGCCCGCGTGGTCCCGCCCGCCACCGTGCGCCGCGGCGCGTTCGTCGCCCCCAACGTCGTCCTGATGCCGAGCTACGTGAACATCGGCGCCTACGTCGGAGCGGGCACGATGGTCGACACCTGGGCGACCGTGGGATCCTGCGCCCAGATCGGCAAGAACGTGCATCTGTCGGGGGGCGTCGGCATCGGCGGCGTGCTCGAGCCGCTGCAGGCGAATCCCACCATCATCGAAGACAACTGCTTCATCGGCGCGCGCTCCGAGATCGTCGAGGGTGTGATCGTCGAGACCGGCGCCGTGATCTCCATGGGCGTCTTCATCGGCCAAAGCACCCGCATCTACGACCGCGAGCGCGACGAAATCTCCTACGGCCGAGTCCCCGCCGGCGCCGTAGTGGTCCCCGGCACCCTCCCCGCCTCCAACGGCAAGTATTCGCTCGCCTGCGCCGTCATCGTCAAACGCGTCGACGAACAAACCCGCTCGAAGACTTCCATCAACGACCTCCTGCGCAACGTCTAACTCTCCCCGCTCTGCGTCCGCAGAGCCGGGTGGTGGTGAGGCCGGATTGCGCAGGCATTTTCCGGATCGTGGAAGACATGGATGTCTTCCCCGAAGCCTCCATGGAAGGATTCACGGCGGTCCGGAAAATGCCTGCGCAATCCGGCCCTACCCCCAGTAGCTCTGTACTCGCAAGGGCGAGCAGGAATCAGCCGAATCGGCCGGTAATGTAGTCTTCGGTGAGCCGTTGCTGCGGATTGGTGAACACGAGATCCGTAGGCCCAATCTCGATGAGATCGCCCATGTGGAAGTAGGCCGTGCGCTGGGACACGCGCGCCGCCTGCTGCATATTGTGCGTGACGATGACGATGGCGTAGTTCTCGCGCAATTCATCGATCAGATCCTCGATCCTTGCGCTCGCGACCGGATCGAGCGCAGAGGTGGGCTCGTCCATGAGGATGACCTCCGGATTGATGGCGATGGTGCGTGCGATGCACAGTCGCTGCTGCTGGCCCCCGGACAGGCTCGTCCCGGGCTGCGAGAGCCTCTCCTTCACCTCGTCCCACAGGCCCGCGCGCTGGAGACTCGTCGCCACGAGTTCGTCCATGTCGGCCCGGTGCTTCACCAAGCCGTGGATGCGGGGACCGTAAGCGACATTCGCGTAAATGGAGTGCGGGAACGGCGTCGGCTTTTGGAACACGATCCCGACCCGCGCCCGCAGCTGCGCCACGTCCTGCTTGCGGTCGTAGATGTCCTGTCCGTCGAGGGTGATCGTGCCCTCGACACGCGCGGTCGCGATGGTGTCGTTCATGCGGTTGAGACATCGGAGGAACGTCGACTTGCCGCACCCGGAAGGCCCGATCAGCGCCAGCACCTGATTGCGTCCGATGTCCAGGCTCACCTCGCGCACGGCGTGCTTGTCGCCATAGTGCACGTTCACTTGCCGGGCCGTCATGATCGGGTCCTGGATGGTGTCCCGAGCGGCCGGCATGCGCCGGCCGGCCGCCGGCGCTGCGCTTTCCGCCGCAGAGAGATTGGCGTGCAACGCGCTCAACCGAACCGCCCGGTGATGTAATCGTCGGTCTTGCGGTTCTTGGGAGCGGTGAAGATTTCCGTGGAGGGACCGATTTCCACGAGCTCTCCCAAATACATGAACCCGGTCACGTTCGACACACGCGCGGCCTGCTGCAAGTTATGGGTGACCACCACGATACAGTACTTCTCGCGCAGCGCCTGCAGGGTTTCCTCGACCTTCAGGGTCGAGATCGGGTCGAGCGCGGCCGTGGGCTCGTCGAGCAGCAGCACCTCGGGCTGCACGGCGATGGTCCGGGCAATGCATAGCCTTTGCTGCTGCCCGCCCGACAAGCTGCGGCCGTCGGCATGCAGCTTGTCCTTGACTTCATCCCATATCGCCGCATCGCGAAGAGCCGATTCGACGCGCGCCTTGATATCCGAGCCGTGCATGCCGCCCGCCAGGCGCAAACCGAATGCCACGTTCTCGAACACGGACATCGGAAACGGCGTGGGCTTCTGAAAGACCATGCCCACCCGGTAACGCAGCTCCGCCACATCGACGTTGGGGCCGAGAATGTCGCGCCCTCCGATCAGCACCTCGCCCTCGGCGCGTTGATGGGGATACAGCCCGTACATCCGGTTCAGAACGCGCAGCAGCGTCGATTTTCCGCAGCCGGACGGGCCGATGAGCGCCGTGATGGAGCGGTCGCCGAACGTCGTCTCGATGCCGCGCAGCGCCTGAATCCGCCCGTAATAGAAATTGAGCTTGCGGATCTCGATCTTCGGTACGCCGCTGTCGACGGGCGCCGGCGGCATCGCGAGCGGGAGGCGCGTCTTCAAGTGCCGCGGCAGCTTCGAGGAAGGCATCATCGGCCGGCCCCTCCCCCGCCGCGCGATTGGAGCAGCGCCAGCAGCACCCGTGCGGAAATGCTGAGCAGCAAGATCGTCGTCGTGATGATGAGCGCTCCCGCCCAGGCCAGCTCCTGCCAGTCCTTGTAGGGACTCAGCGCGAACTGGAAGATCACGACGGGCAGATTCGCCATGGGCGCGTTCAGATCGTTGCTCCAGAATTGATTGTTGAGCGCGGTGAACAGGAGCGGCGCCGTCTCGCCGCTGATGCGGGCGATCGCCAGCAGAAGCCCGGTGACGATGCCGGAGCGCGCGGCCGGATAGAGGATGCTGAGCGTGGTGCGCCAGGGATAGGCGCCGAGCGCGGCGGATGAATCCTTCATGCCGACGGGCACGAGATTCAGCATGTCCTCGGTGGTTCTGAGCGTGATCGGTATCGCGAGAATCGCGAGCGACAAGGCGCCGGCGAGGGCCGAGAAATGCCCCATGCGCACCACGATGATTTCGTACACGAACAGCCCGACGATGATCGAGGGCGCGCTGAGAAGCACGTCGTTGATGAAGCGTATCAGCGTCGACAGACGTGACCTTCGGCCGTACTCGGCGAGATACGTCCCCGCCAAAACGCCGATGGGCGAGCCGATCAAGATGCCCAGCAGGGTCATCACCGCGCTACCGTAGAGCGCATTGAGCAGGCCGCCGGGACTGCCCGGCGGCGGCGTCATCTCCGTGAATAGATGCCAGGACATGCCGGCGATGCCGTGCGAGATGAGCGTCCACAGAATGGCGGCCAGGCAGGCAAGACCGGCCAACGTCGCGATCAGCGACAGCGCCAAAAAGGCGCCATTCTTGATCTTGCGCAGCGCCCGCCGGCTCATCGGCGGCTCCGATTCATGGCGCCCCTCACAAAGCCGCCTGGCGCTCGAGCCTGCGCAGCATCGCTTGCGCCGCGGCGATCACCGAGAAGGTGATCAGGAACAGCAGCAAGCCCAGCGCGATCAGCGAGGAGGTGTAGAGGTCGCCCACGGCTTCGGTGAATTCGTTTGCGATGGCCGACGAGATGGTGGTGCCCGGCGCCAGGAGCGAGGTGCTGATGCGGTGCGCATTGCCGATCACGAACGTGACCGCCATGGTCTCGCCGAGCGCCCGCCCGAGTCCCAGCATGACGCCGCCGACGATGCCGGCGCGCGAGTGCGGCACGACGACCTTCCAGATGACTTCCCAGGTCGTTGCGCCCAACCCGTATCCCGATTCCTTCAGCATCGGGGGCACGGTCTCGAACACATCGCGCATGGTCGCCGCGATGAACGGCAGCACCATGATGGCCAGAACCAATCCGGCCGTGAGGATGCCGATGCCGTACGGCGGACCCATGAAGAGTTTGCCGATGCCGGGCAGCGGTCCGACATGATCGATCAGCCACGGCTGGACGTGACGCTGCAGCACGGGAGCCAGCACGAACAATCCCCAGATACCGAAAATGATGCTCGGCACCGCCGCCAGCAGCTCGATGGCGACGCCGATGGGCCGCTTCAGCAGGGGCGGACAAAGCTCGGTCAAGAAGAGCGCGATCCCGAAGCCCACCGGGACGGCGAGCGCCATGGCGATGGCCGAGGTGACCACCGTGCCGTAGATGGCCGACAGGGCGCCATATTGGTCCGTTACCGGGTTCCAGATCTCGCGCGTGACGAACCTTAGGCCGAAATGCGAGAGCGCGGGCCACGAGCCGTGCAACAGCGATATCGCGACACCGCCCAAAATCACGAGCACGAGTATCGCCGCCAGCAGCGTGGCCGCCCGAAAGACCCTCTCGAAAATCAGCTGCTTAGCGGCGTGCCTCGGGTCAATGATCGCCACGTGTCGGTTTCGTCCCTCGCTTACCCGGCTCGGTTGTCGGGCGCGGGCAGCGATACTAGCCCGTGCCCGCTTTCAACCGCAACCTCAGCGAAACTGTTATTGGCCGTTCCACAATGGGCGACCGCCCACGCTGATGTCCGTACCCCAGGTCTTCTTGACTTGCTTGATCAGCGCGGCCGGCAGCGGCACGTAATCGAGTTCCGACGCCATGGCGGCCCCGTCCCGGTAGGCCCAGGCGAAGAACTTGAGGGCCTCGGCCACCGGCGCACCGTCGGCGGGCTGCCGGTAGAGCAGGATGAAGCTCGCGCCGGTGATCGGCCAGCTCTTCGCGCCCGGCTGGTCGGTGAGAATGAGATAGTAAGAATCGGCCTTCGACCAGTCCGCGTTGGCCGCGGCCGCCTGAAACGAGTCGGCGCTCGGCGCAACCACCCCACCGGTCTTGTTGGTGAGCAGCGTGAAGGACATTTTGTTCTGCTTGGCGTAGGCGTATTCCACATAGCCGATGGCGCCGTCGGTCTGCGTGGTCATGTTGGCGACGCCCTCGTTGCCCTTCGCGCCGATGCCGACCGGCCATTGAACCGAGGAATTCGCGCCGATCGTGGTCGAGAATTTCGGGCTCGACTTGGACAGATAATCGGAGAACAGGAAATTGGTGCCCGAGCCGTCGGATCGATATACCGGAGCGATCGCCGTGCTCGGCAGGGCCAGCTTCGGATTCAGGCGCTTGATCTGCGGGTCATCCCATTTGGCGATGTCGCCGAGGTAAATCGCGGCGATGGTGGCGCCATCGAGGTGCAGCTGCCCGGGTCCTACGCCCTTGACGTTCACGACGGGCACGACCCCGCCGATGATCATCGGAAATTGCAACAATCCGGCGGCCTTCAGATCCTCCGGCTTCAGGGGCATGTCCGACGCCCCGAACGTCACGGTCTTGGCCTTGATCTGCTTGATACCGCCGCCGGAGCCGATCGATTGATAGTTGAGGCCGACACCGGTGAGCTTCTTGTAGGCATCGGCCCATTTGGCATAGATGGGATAGGGGAATGTCGCACCCGCCCCCGAGATGTCGGTGGCGGCGGCGGCGACGGCGGCCAGACTCAGGCACGCCGCGGCGGTCACGGCAATTCGCTGTAATATTTTCATTGCAATTGCTCCGAGTCGGTACGGCGGGATCGGATTATCGGCCGTCAAAATCCTGCGCGAATTGTCGGGAGCAATTGTGACGGTTCCATGACAGTGCGCGGTTATCCGGCGAAATAATCCGCCGGGGTGGTCGCATCCGCCGGCGCTCGGCCGCCTCTCAGCCCATTGAATACGGGGGTCAAAATCGCCGCGATGAGGAGATTCAGCAGCACCGTGTAGAGCGCCGAATAGCCCGGAAAGGTGTAACCGCCCAGCGTCAACGCGAAGGTGGGAGTGAGCTTCGAGGCGATCGCCATCGCCGTGCCGGCGAACGTTCCGGCGGCCCAGCCGAGCAGCAGCGCCCAATCGTTGAACCAGCGCGTGTACGCCCCCAGCATGACCGCCGGCAACGTCTGGATGATCCAGATGCCGCCGAGCAATTGAAGCTGAATCGCGTACTTCGTGGGAACGAAAATAATGAATATGAGCGCGCCCAGCTTGGCGATCAGCGACACCCATTTCGCCATCTGCGCTTCCTGCTTGTCGGTGGGATTTCGATTGATGAACTCGCGATGGATATTGCGGGTGTAGAGGTTGGCCACGGCGATCGACATGATCGCCGCCGGTACGAGCGCTCCGATGGCGATCGCGGCGAACGCCACACCGACGAACCACGAGGGGAAGATGTGCAGGAGCAGCGCGGGCACTGCGAAGTTGCTTCCGTAATGCTTGAACCCCTCCGCATATGCGGGCATGCCGGCGATTCCCGCGGCGATGACGAACAGCCCGATCATCGCGAGCAAGCCGAGCATGAATGAGTAGCCCGGCAGGATCGCCGCATTCCGGCGAATGGCGTGACCCGAATTGGCGCTCAAGATGGCGGTCATCGAATGCGGATACAGGAACAAGGCCAGCGCCGAGCCGAGAGCGAGCGTGGCGTAGCTGCCATACGCGCCCGTCGTGTGCTCGCCGGGCACGGCGAGCAATACCTTGCCGGCGGGCACGGCCGCGAAGATCTTGCCGAAGCCGCCGAGCTTCAAGGGAACCACGATGATGATGGCGAAGGTCGCAATGTAGATCAGAATGTCCTTGACGATGGCGATCGAGGCGGGCGCGCGCAGTCCGCTCGAATAGGTGAATGCGGCCAGCACGGCGAAGGCGATGATCAGCGGCAAATCGGCCGCAAGGCCGCTTCCCGTCACCCCGAGCGCGCCCACCACGACCTGAATGCCCACCAACTGCAACGCGATATAGGGAAGCGTCGCGACGATGCCGGTGACGGTGATGGCGAGCGCGAGCCAGCGGTTGCCGAAGCGGCCTCGGACGAAATCGCCCGCCGTGATATAGCCGTGCTTGTGACAGACGTTCCAGAGCCGGGGGAATACCAAAAACAGCAACGGATAGATGAGGATGGTGTAGGGAACCGCGAAGAACGCCACCGCACCCGCGCCGAAGGCGAGCGCTGGAACTGCGATGAACGTGTAGGCGGTGTAAATGTCGCCGCCGACCAGAAACCAAGTCACCACGGTGCCGAAGCGCCGGCCGCCGAGTCCCCACTCATGCAAGAGATCGAGATCCCCCTTGCGCCACCGCGCCGCGGCGAAGCCGAGCCAGGTGATGAAGCCGAACAGCAGGATGAATACGACCAGCGCAACCCAGTTTATTTCCGGCACTACTCCCCCTCTCGCATGCCTCGCTCTCGCATGCCTCGCTCTCGCCTACCTCGCCGAGTCAATCGCGCGTCGCCCAGTACACCACCCCCGTGAACACGGCGCTGACGATCACCCACAAAAGCTGAAACCAGTAGAAGAACGGCAAGCCGATCAGCGTCGGTTCCACCTTGTTGTAGAGCGGCGGCCAGAGAATCACCGCGAACTGGAGGACGAAGAGCAGGTACCACCAACTCACCTTTTCTTTCTTTTGCGCACCCTTCATGGACGTAGCTCTCGTGGTGACGGGCGAGCGACCCTGGTGGAGCCACAATTTATACGGAAGCTCGGCGAGTAGCCAGCCTCCCGCTCAATGAGGGAATCGCCGTGAGGTGGGCCACGCCGTGGCCGACGGGCGTCGGGCCGCGGTGCGGGCGCGATGGTGCCCGATGCCCGGGGTCTCATGGCCGCGAATCGGCCATGAGACCCCTGAACTCGATCGGGTCGTTGGACTTAGAAGGAGAACCGCGCGCCCACAGTCGGATCGACCATGGTCGTGTTCAGGTACCCGTTGGCGAGGCCGTGCGACACGTTCGACCACATGGCGCCTGCATAGGTGTCAAAGCGCTTGGTGAAGTGATAATCGAACGACACGGATACGGCGTTGAAGTTTCCGTTGCACGCGCCGCTGACGGTGCTCGAGCAGCCGGCATCGGCGCCGGTCGCGTAGGCGAACTGCTTTTCGCCGTAATAAGCGATCGCGGCGGTGAATTCCGGTGTCACGGAATATCGGGCGCCCGCCCAGTACACGTTCAGCTGCTTGTCGGCGGCGTTATAAGCCGTATTGTTCACGGCGGCCAGCACGTAGCCGCCGATATCGTCGAATCCCGGAGCCAGGGCGATCGAGGGCTTCATGTAGGTGATGTGCTGGAAACCGCCGTAGACGGTCACCGGGAGCACCGGGAGCAGCGAGGCGAGGGCGTACGAGGCCATGACTCCGTAGGAGGCATTGTCCGAGATCGTGCCGGAGAGCGAGATGCTCGAAGACAAGCCCAGTGCCGGCAAGTCCGCCACCTGCGCGGCGCTCAAGGCGCTCACTGACACTGCATCGCGCATCTTGGTGTAGAACGTGTCGACGGATGCACCCGCGTACACCGCACCCAGCGCCACCTCATACCCGGAGAACGCCTCGCCGCTGCCGGCGGTGGCGTAGTTCTGCGCCGATGAGTTCTGGGTTTTGTAGATAGCGCCGACGTGCACGATGTCCAGGAAAGTGCCGTCGTACTTGATCGAGCTGTCGAGGCGCCGATCCTGCGTGTCGCCGCCGCCGGCCGGGGTGCCCGACAGACCGAGCAGCGAGAACGCATACGAGGTCTGCTGCGGATCGTATTTGGCGATCAGGTCCGCGAGCGTCGAGTTCTGACGGCCGAACGTGAATGTTCCCCAGGTGTGCGAACTCATGCCGACGAAGGCCTGCTCGAACGGCTGCCCGGCGATGCTCGAATCGATGTTCGTGCTCTGGTCAGCGAGCGAGCGCCCGTTGTTCTGAGTCACCGATTTGAGGGCGTCGGTGATCTGGCCCGACGCCGGATTGAAATAGGTCTCGAGCTTGAACACGCCCGCCCAATCCCCGACGTGCAACGGCTCGTTGCCCTGCAGACCGACTCGCGACTGGCTCATGCCGTTCGAGGTGAAGCCGGACACGGCATTGTTGCTGTTCTTCTGCACGATGTCCGAGCCGCCCGAAATGAAATAATTGCTGAACGGCGCGCCATGGGTTTCGTACTGGAAATCCATGTCGACGATGCCGTAGAGGGTTATGCCGTGCCAGGTCAGGCTTTCGTCGGCCGGTGCCGGAGCACTGGTCGCCGAAGTGGTCTGTGCCTGCGCAGCGCCACCCACCAGCAAGGCACCGGCCAGGAGGCTTCCTCCCAGGTAAGAAAGTCCGCGGCGGCCGCGAGCTTGATTGAGCTTCATCGCAGCGGCGATGATCGGGTTGAAATTCCTCACATTAAACTCCATTGGTTTTGGTTGTTGCATTTTAGCCACAAATACACACGGCTGCCGGTTACCTGGGGCCATCACTTCCGTCTCATCGGGACCGCATCCGGCCCGCGACACCCCGCGGCATCTTCGTGGGAGACCAGCCATTCAGATTCTTTTGCCCGCGATTCGTTTTGGGCTTATGAAAACTTTGCCATTCGCGCTTCGTTGCGCCCACCCCACCCTTCCCTTTTGGGCATGTTCCCTATGATTCGCCTCATATATTACATCGGTATGACAGGAGATGCACATTCTCGCCACAAGCCCGTCGGCGGCCCCCGGGTTCGTCGCCTGGCAGCGCACACGGCAGGCCGAGACGGCCGCGCGCGGCGACACCTGGGATCTATGGTTGAAATGCCGCAATTCACTCCCGCAGTGGCTGTCACAATTGCTCGCGGCGCATGGCGTGTTTGCAACAGCCGGCTTGGACCGGCTACGCGGCCGAGGGGCGCGAACGGTTATCGGGAGTTATCGATGGTCAGCAGGTTTTGCACGTCGGTCACGCCCGGTGCCTGCCCAGCGATCTTCCCGGCCTCGGCGATCTGATAGGGCGTGGATACCACACCTCTTAAGTAGACCACGCGGTTGACGGTCTGCACGCCGATCAGATTAGGAGCGTCGAGCGCCGGGCTTTGCGCGAGCAGCGCGCGCACCTCGGCGGTGATTTTGGCGTCGGGGGGACATTCGCGCAGCCCGCACTTGCCGAACGCGGTGCATCCCGTCAGCGCAGCGGCCAGGCAGGCCCACAGAGCGGCGGCACGCATCGATCGGCGCACCCGAAATACCATTCGCTGCGGTTGGATCATCGGCGAGCCATCTCCTCAATACCGCTGCGCAGATGCGCAATCATCGCCTTGCTGTCCGGCAAGTACGCCTCTTCGGCAGCGAGAATGCGCGAGAAACTCCGCAACTTCAAGTCTGCTAAATCAAGCGACGGATGAGCACCAGCGAGGCACCGAGGATGAACATCGATGGCGGACGATATGCTATTGGAATAAACATGGTCCACCTGACGCGGACCTATCACCCGCTCAGTGAGCCGAATTTTTCATGATCGACATGTCATCTATGACGTTGCGGCCTTTCGCCGCCTTCCTTGCAATCTGAAGAGCGTCGATCAGCGCACGGTTATCCTCCACCAGACCTCGCAATACCACGCTCCCATTCTCGATGAACACCTCGATATGCGTATCGTTGACGTTGGGATCGGTATGCAATGCCGCCTTCACTCGAGCGGCCAGTTCCGCGTCCGACGCAACGTACGCCAACGGTGGGGCTTGAGATCTTTGAGAGTTCTGGGGGTAGGTGCAAGCGCATGTCGCACCAAGCACGAACAGCGTCGCCAACATGCCGTGTTGAAGACCCAATATCCGCTCCTTGATCATCGTTCGGGTCGACCAGCGATCATTCTAGTCCTACGACGCGGCTCTTGGACCGGCTCATGGTGCGGGCGGCAGATTCCCGGCGCCACTTCGTCAACGAGACGCTCACCAGCCGGCGAAGCGCGGCGCAGCACCTTCGCGTATCACGTACGACCTGCGTTTCAGGCCCGCCGGCCAGATGCCCCCATTGGGGCGGCGGCGAAGAATACGTGGGCCGGTATCGCTATACTGTCCAGCGCCGCCCGAGGCCGGGTACGATCAGCAGATCCAATATCCCATGCGCGATGTAACTCACAAGCGACATATATCTGCCGGGATGGCGCGAGACTATATTTGCGCGGCGGAGGTGGTGGCCGCTTGATCGCGCTGCTGCGCCGGCTTTTCCCGGCCGGTCTGCGCGGGCAAGTGGCCGGAATCCTGCTGCTCGGGCTGCTGCTATCCCAGGCGCTGGCGGCCGTCCTGTATATCGTCCTGCTCCCCCATTGGCAGAAGGTATTGCGGCCGGAGCTGGCGGTCACCAAGGTGGCCATGGTGGTGCATCTGCTCGAGTCCGTGCCCGAGGATGAGCGGCCGCGCTTCGCCGCTCTCTGGAGCGATGCCGGTTTTCGCGTGCGATACGCCGGCCCCGGCGATACGGCGAACCGGCGCGCCGACCTGCCCGGCACGCCCGACCAGGACCTGCGTACGCAAATCGAAAGCGCCTTACACGGGTCCGATGACACCGTGCGGGTACAGTCCACCTTCCGCGGCAATTCCGCGGACTGGAAACTCATCGGGGTGCGCCTGCGGGGCGGCGGATCACTCGAAGTCATGACTCCCGTCGGTCTCGAGAGCCGCCTCGGTTATCTCGAGCAATGGGCCATCGTCGCTTTCATGGTCTTCGCGATGGCGGGGCTTTGGGGATGGCTCACTTGGACCGTCAATCATCCGCTGATCGCATTCGCACGCGCGGCGGAGCGTGTCGGCGTCGACGTGAACGCCCCGATCCTGCCGGAGCAGGGACCGGCCCAGCTCAAGCGCGTGATACGCGCGTTCAATGAAATGCAGAGCCGCCTGCAACGCTTTCTATCGGACCGCACGCGAATGCTCGGCGCCATCAGCCATGACCTGCGGACGCCGCTCACACGTCTGCGCCTGCGCATCGAAACCGATCGCGCCGCCGAGGAAAAATCCAAAGTGCTCGGCGACATCGAAATCATGGAATCGATGCTTACCTCGACGCTGTCCTTCATACGAGGCGTCGATGACGTCGAGGCGGCGGAGGTCGTCGATCTCGATTCGCTGCTTCAGACGGTCTGCGACCTGGTCTCGGACACGGGCGGCGAAGTCTCCTATGTCGGACCCGGGCGAAGCCGCTACTACTGCAAACCGCAATCGATGATGCGCGCGCTCACCAACATCGTCGCGAATGCAGCCAAGTACGGCGCTCACGCGGTGGTCTCGCTGTCGCGCGAAGAGTTCGGCGGATTCAAGATCCGGATCACGGACGACGGTCCCGGAATCCCGGACGCGGAGAAAGCCAAGGTGTTCGAGCCGTTCTACCGCACCGCACTCGCGCGCGACACGGATCGTCAAGGCATGGGGCTCGGCCTGTCGATTGCGCGCTCCATAATTCTGGCCCACGGCGGGACGATCGAGCTGCGAGACGGGATGCCCTGCGGCCTTATCGTCACGGTGAATCTCCCCGTCGCAGCCGACGCGTCGCACCACTAGGATTGCCGCCGGGAAATGTCACGCCCGGAACCATACAGGCCTGCTCGCGCGTGTGCGGTATCGCGTTTTATTTTTTATCCGACAACCGGCTCCGCCGCCACCACGGGCAACTAACGAACAATTGGGCGATAACTCACAATTTCCGACGACCCTTGCGTCAACCGCACGCTTTAACAAGCGTTTAGTGTTGTATCTGTCACTTCTTAAGAGATCTCGCATTAGAGTCCTTCACTGAAGCTGCCAGTCGTTTGACAAAAAACGGGAGGTATCATGAAGAAATCGAATAGGTATTTTAACGCTGCGGGATTCTTGTGTGCCACGCTAGTGTCCCTGCAGTCGATGGCGCAAACCACTCCAGTGCCGGACCATCCGCGCGAAAATGAAGTCAATCAGCGGCTCGACAATCAGCAGGCACGCATCAACCAAGGGCTTGCGAACGGTACCATGACCGGGCGGCAGGCCGCCCGTGACGAAAAGCATGACGAGAATATCGCCCACCGCGAGGCGGTCGACGAATCCAAGCACAACGGCCACATCACCAAAGCCGAGCAGAAACGTCTGAATAAATCCGAAAACAAGAACAGCAAACGCATCTATCGTCAAAAGCATTCCTAAGTCGATCACGCAGCAGTAGTGCGCGCGATTCTTGCTGACCACCAAGGAGAGCTTCCTGCAGGGCCCCGAATCGGCAAAATGGCAGCTACTCCACGCTGTAGTTGCGCGCCATGAGACACGCTCCGTCGGCCCGAAGGTAATCTGCGCGTCTCGCCGCCGAAGCATCCGCAGATGAGGAATTGGTTGCCGACGCCGCCGCGGAACCGGCGGCAGAGGTTCGCGGATCGAAGCCCACTTCGGTTGCCGCCAATCGCTGACAATCCTCGCGATCTCGCGCTAGTTGCTGGTTCGACTGCCCCGCCTCGGGGAAAATGAATAATTCGCGCTGCGTCGGTGCCTGCGCCTGCAGTTGATCAACGAGACCAGGAGGCGGCTGCACGGTCTCGTACGCACCGACGCTGGCGTTCCATTGATAGTAGTTATCATCGGCGTAGTAGTAGGGCGCCCCGCCCCACTGGTACGTTTCGCAATACCAGGGGAGCGTTGCCAAGAAAAGGCCGTACCCCAATCGCCCCGAACCGCCGTAGAAATGGCCGCTGTACCATCCGTAGTCGCCACCGGCGCCACGCCAACCGCGGTAGCTGCCGCTGTAAAGATCACCACTACGATGGGCGGCGCCGCTGTGACCGCCATGCCCATGCCCGCCTCCATGCCCGCTCCCGCTGCTCCCACCACCGCCGGAATGGGCAAATGCGAGAGTACAGAATCCGGTCGCGATGAGCGGCAGACTTGCCGCGATGATGCGGTGTGCTGATTTTCCAAGCATGACAACACCTCGGAGGCGACGATAGGACGCTCGCCCAGCAGCGATTGGCGCGCCGTATTTTTTAGACCGGGTCAGAGTGCGCGCGGTTCCGGGCATTCGCGCGCCCGTCCCGTGGATCAACGCCAGCTCCCAATTGGCGTGACATCTCGTGACATCTAAAGAGGCGCCGGTAATGGCTACCACTGGTATTTGTTAGTCGCGTACACCGCCGCAGGGCGGCGGCCTCGCATCGTCGCACAAGCCTGTCCGGGGATCGCGATTGTTGGCTCCGGGGCTGTCGTCATGCGAAACGCCACTCGCGCAACCGGACAACAACCAAGCAGCAGCAAGAATGCCGATTATCAACTTCATTGGATATCCCCCCCCAAAAATACCGCACGACCCGCGGCGACATGATCCATTGGAGCATGCGTGTCGTAGGATGTCTGGACGTTACCGCACGCTGCTCCGCCGCGGTCAGAAGGTCTAACCGTCGGAACGATCGATAAATCTCCCGTATTCTCGAAGGGGAAACGCCCTCTTCGTCGGACTAATCGCTCTGATCGCCGAGGTCACGCACCTATTACGCACTGTTCCCGGAGCTTGGGGCGCTCTCCTGCGACATACTCAGCGACTCCGCGGGACCTGGGCTAGAGCGCCGATGACGCTCATCGCTACGCCCGCAATCACCGGGGAATAATCCGCGGTTCGTGAAACACCCGGACGTGTGCTACGGATATTTTAATCTGCACTTAAAGCGACCTTAATCTGCTCTGGATAACATTTACGCACTGGAGGTCGTGAAGGCAGAAATTCCCGAGTGGCGCTCCTATGCATCATCAACGAGCACTTGCTTCCACCGCCGCAGCCCTGCTGCTCGCATTGTTCTTTGGCGGTTGTGCACTGCCCGGTAGACACGACTGGCAACTCTGGAGAGGCAATGATCTGGTTCGTGTGGGCGGCGACGTTAATATCTACAGGATGTTTGACAACTCTCGCGACTGGGGACCGAGCTATCTTCTAGGGCCTCCCGATCATCATTTTGGGTACGGGACACGTGTCGATGATAGTCGAGCGGATCCGCCCCCCCGATCCTTGGCTACGGAATCGTCAGCAGCGAATTCTAATATGACGTTAACTTCCTTCTAATCTTGATCTCGCATAGTGCCGGGTAATACGTCTGCGAATGCCGTGACCCATGCGGCCTGGAGGCAGACGACGCTTCCGGAGGAGCGCATCATGGAGAACCTGATTGCAGTGCCATCACAGGTCCGGTCTGCCACGTCGGTGATCGAGCGAACCGCTGCGAATAACGATGCATATCTAGAATCCGGTGATTCGGCGTTTTGTGGGTTAACGGACTTTCGGCAGGAATATCTCATCACGGTAGAGGCGGATAGCTCTATCGATGCTGCGCTCGATGACATGAATCGCCTGGGGGTGCATGCGCTACTCGTGACACGACAGGAAGTCGAGAGCATGGAGCAACAAGTCGTCGGTTTGATCACTTATTGTGATATCGAGCGAAGCCACCCGCATCGATTATCGCAAGCATCAGCTGCCGTCGAGCCTCGCGCGGTCTGCGTGAGTGACGTGATGACGCCCTGGAATGAATTGCCGCTGGTGCGATACGAATCGTTGCAATCACTGACCGCATCTGAAGTCTACGAGATGTTTCAAGGTACCGGGTTGACGCATCTGCTGGTCATAGAAGCCGACCACAATGGGTCAGCCTCGGCAAGGGGCCTCTTGTCGCGCGCGACGCTCGCCAAGCGCCTGCGTCGACCTCGGGCTGTTTCCACCCGTTAGCGGTGTTGGTTTACCAAGTCCTCTTAGGAGTCACGCAGCAATGCATCGCGTTCGCTCACGATCGCCCAACAGACGATGTCCTCGAACAGTCCTTCCTTATAAACTCGGCGGCGGATGATGCCTTCTCGCTGCATACCGATGTCCGCCAGCACGCGCCCTGCAAGGGGATGTCTGCCCAGCTGTAAGGCATAGATTCGATTCAAATTGAGGGCTGTCAAGGCAAACTGCACCACCGCTGTGGACCATTCAGCGGCATCGATCCTGCGATCCACCCCGCGACCCACCCAGAACCGCAGTTCCGCCTGTCCCCGTTCACTATCAATGTTATTCAATCCGGCGTAGCCCGCAATTTCGTCATCGTCACCTCTATGCGCTGCCCAATGGAGCGCCCGCCGACCCTCCCACTCGGCTGAGTGCGAGGATATCCACATTCGCGCAAATTCCATCGTGTAGGGATGAGGGATACCGATGCATGTGTCGGCGATGCGGTGCTCGCCTGCCAGTGCAGCCAACGGTCCAATGTCCGCCAGCGCGAAGGGGCGAAATCGAAATCGTCGAGTGCTCAGGATGGGATAGGGGCTATCGGAAGTCACCCTCTTGTGATCTATCGTCGCCGTGCCCTTCGGCGTGGTCCCGGTGGATTCCGCTGGCTGAGGGGCTTGCATGGGCTACTCCACGCTATAGCCGCGCCCGTCCAAGCATGCCGCTTGCGCACGCATATAATTTGATCGCTTTTGGGCCGACTCGGTTGTGTTCACTTGAGCCGTCTCGTTCGGATCAAAGCCGCTTTGCGCGGTCGCCCAAGTGCGGCACTGCGATTTATCGGTCGCCTGCTGCGCATCGGTTTGCCCGTTTTTTGGATACGCGATCATATTGGGGGATAGCGTCGCGGCCTGGCGCTGCACCTCAGGCGGCGGGTTTACCGTTTCGTACTCACCGACATTGCCGTCCCACTGGTAGTAATTGTCGTCGGCATAGTAGTAGGGCACACCGGCATCCCACAACGTCGTGTAATAGAAAGGCAGCGTCGCAAAATACAGCCCAAGTCCCAAACCGCCCCAACCCCAACCTCCATAGCCGCCGCGCCAGCCGTAACCACCACGAAATCCCCCGTAGCCGCCGCGATACCCACCACCGTAGCCGCCGCGATACCCACCACCATAGCCGCCGCGATACCCACCCACATAACCGCCGTGTCCAGCGAATCCACGACCGCCACCTCCGAAGTGCCCACCGCCACCCCCGTGCCCACCGCCACCACCCCCCGAATGTGCGAATGCGAGATTCGAGGACCCGACGGCGAAAAGCGCCAAAATTGCGGCGGCCATCCACTGTCTTTGTTTGTTACGCATAACGACACCTCGAGAAAGTGGATCCAACTGGAGCGACCACGGGTCAGCTCTGCTCCGCACTCCAAGCGACTGATCATGTGACTGACCTTTACCACGTGTAGTTCCGGTTCGGCATTGCGATCAATTGTCGTGGTCCGCGCAAAGGCTTGCTTTTCACTCAAGAGCGCGCTTGCATGAGAGACTTCTAATGAAGATCTAACGGCACTCTAATGCGGACGCTCTGGAATGCTGGACCGAGGTGCTCACTGTGCGAATACTCATTGTCGAAGATGATCGCAAGCTCGCGGAATTCGTCGCTCGCGGTCTGCGCGCCGAACGATTCGCCGTCGATCTCGCGGCGAATGGACACGAAGGCGAGAGCCACATTCACTCCTACGCATACGATCTCTTGGTCCTTGATTTGATGCTTCCGAGGATGAGCGGTACGGAACTATTGCGCCGGGTGCGCCAATCTCATTCCGCCCTTCCGGTACTGGTGCTTACCGCCCGAGACGCGATTGACGACAAAGTGATGCATTTCGAGGCGGGCGCAGACGACTATCTCACGAAGCCGTTCGATTTCGCCGAGTTGCTGGTGCGTATCAAGGCACTCCTACGGCGAGCCCCGGTCGAACGGGCCGACGTATTGCGCATCGGCGATCTCGAGCTTAATCGACTGACCCAGCAGGTGAAACGGAACGGTCACCGGATCGACCTCACCGCGAAGGAGTATGCCCTCTTTGAATACCTGTTGTGCTCGCCCGGGCGGGTATTCTCGAGAACCATGATCCTCAATCACGTCTGGGATCAGAGCTTCGAGGGAGTGACCAACATTGTGGATGTGTACGTGCGGTACCTACGCCGAAAAATCGATGATTCATTCCCCACCAAACTCATTCATACCGTGCGCGGAGTGGGCTATTGTGTACGCGAGGCGGAGGCGGAGCCCCACACCGCACAAGAATGAATCCTCGTTCACTCTCGTTCCGGTTGGGCGCCTGGTACACGCTCTTGTTGAGTGGGACCTTTGTTCTGGTCGGGACGGGTACGTTTTTTGGTCTGCAGCATTACCTGCGGTCGAATTTGCGCGACACTTTGGGCCGGCGCTCCGCACAGGTCGAGCAAATACTCGTACAGGCCCCCGCCGACGCCGCCGATCGCACGATCGACCAGACAATCGAAACCCGCGTTGCCCCGCAATTCAACAATCGCTTTGTACGAGTAACTCGCTTGCCCGGGACTCTGATCTATCGCTCCGGCATGCCCGCCGATCATAGCTTCGATCCGTCGGCTGTGGGCGCCATCTCACCGATGAACCTCACGAGAACCGCCTTGCCTGCCACCAGAATCGAAGGCGCCCAACATCTCATGATCCGCGTCACACCCGTGCACGCGCCTTCCGGCGATTACCTGGTCGAATTAGGGGTCTCGATCGCGCCGATCGAGACGGTATTGAATCGGTTGCTGGACCTGCTCGCCCTGCTCCTCCCGGTGCTCATCGTCTGTGCCGCGGCGGGTGGCTATTGGCTGGTGAGTTGGGCGCTGCGACCGGTCGACCGATTATCGCAGACTGCCGAGCAGATGAGTCTGCAGAATCTGAGCCTTCGGCTTCCGGTTGTACCGAGCGGCGATGCCCTGGAGCGGCTATCGAACTCATTCAACACGATGCTGGGGCGATTGGGAGACTCCGTGCAGACCTCACGCCGCTTTCTGGCGGATGCGTCGCATGAGCTGCGCACGCCGCTCACGGTGATCAAAGGCGAGTTGGAGGAGCTCACCCGCGAAGCCCACCTCACCGATCGTGACATTCGTGAACGTGTGGGTAGTGTCCTCGAGGAAGTCGCGCGCCTGGAACACCTCGTGTCCGGCCTGCTGGTGCTGTCCCGGCTGGACGCCGGCGAAAATCCGGGCGAGTGGCGCGACGTCGATCTCGCCATACTGGCGATGAATACGGCGGAGCACATGAATCTGATGGCAGAGGACCGCGGCATTGAGATCGACTTATCGGCGCTGCAAAAGACCGTCATCCAGGGGGATCGTGCACGGATCAAACAAATCATCGTGAATCTTCTGGATAATGCGATCCGCTTCACTCCCAGGGGGGGCACCGTCTCGCTGCGTACGGTCTCGGATGATACGGGCAGCGTCCTCGAGGTGGCTGATACCGGTATCGGCATCCCCGCCTCCGCGATCCCGCACGTCTTTGACCGGTTCTTTCGCGTAGATGAAGCGCGTTCGCGCGACGATGGGGGCGCCGGTCTCGGCTTGGCGATCGTTAAGTCTATTTGTTCGGCGCACGGCGCAGAAATCGATGTTGAGAGCCACGTTGAGCGTGGCAGTTGCTTCCGAGTAAGGTTTTTTCGGCGCCCAATCGCCCCGGTCGCCGGCCCACCCGGCGCCGTAGGCGAACTGCAGAGCGGAGCTGCACAGCGGCCCGCAAGTCTGGTTGACACGACGCTTTCAATGGGCGGAGCCGCGCCCAATCTTCACTCGAAAGGGTAAATGCCGATCGCCGGCCACGACGCCCGCATTAGTGTGACGCGTGCACGTATATTTTAATGCGACGTTAGCGGCCTTTTAATCTAAAAGCCTCAACCTGATCCTCGCCATGCGCTCTCGGGTATTGCCCTGAAGCCGAATCAACCGCGACGCGGCGGCGTTCTTCAACAATTGGACCGGAATCATCTATGAGTGTGGAGTGTTGCGATCTGAACCTCGTGTTGCGCGCCCAATCAGGTGAGCACGGGGCGTTCAATGCGCTGGTGCGCAAATATCGACATCGCCTCATGAAGCTATCGATGCGTTATACGCGCAATCACGCCGATGCCGAAGATGCGGTACAGAACACCTTTCTGAAGGCCTATTGGGGTTTACGGCATTTTCGCGGCGATGCCGCCTTCTATTCGTGGCTGCATCGTATCGCGATCAACTCCGCAAAGACCGTACTGTCCTTGCGTGCGCGCGATGCGAGCATCTTCACCTCCGATATCCGACATGACGATGAGCGGAATGGAGCCTCTGTCGCGCGGAAGGAGCTGGACACGCCGGAAAAGCTGGCGCTTACGGAGGAGATCTGCGATGCGGTCAATACAGCCATCGCAGGGCTCTGTGAAGAGCAGCGCATTGCGGTAATTTTGCGCGACTTCGAAGGCTTTAGCTATTCACAGGTCGCCTCGGCCATGTCTTGCCCCGTCGGGACCGTGCGCTCACGCGTGTACCGAGCGCGCGAGGCAATAGACAATCAAGTGCGCCACGTCTTTGACGACGGCTTGGGGCGCGGAACGGCCTGCCGCGCCCGGCCGTGACGGTTTTTGAGGGTACTGCCCAAGCCGGTCGAAGGGTATGGCGTCGAGTGTGAGAAGGCAGAAAGAAGACATCTGCCGGCCCCGGGCTTCCTAAGACTCGGCGAAAGAAGCATCAAAAGGCCATAGGCGACACCTGTTTGAGCCGGTATTCGGGGCGTCCAAGCAAACCGTTGCATTCAGTTACAAAAATTTCCCGACCGGGCGCCCCGCTTGCCCTATAAAGGGAGCCATGGAGCAGACCTCGCACATTCTGTTCGTCGAGGACGATGCAGACATCCGCACCTTGGTCGCCGATTTCCTCACTGAGAACGGTTACCGGATGAGCGTCGCGCGGGATGGCCGCGAGTTCGATCGGATACTCGAAGTCAGCCGAATCGACCTGGTCATACTCGACATCATGCTGCCCAAGGAGGACGGCTTGTCGCTGTGCCGCCGCCTCCGGACGGCGAGCGACATTCCCATCATCATGCTGACGGCGCGAGGCAGCGAGATCGATCGAGTGGTGGGCCTCGAGATCGGCGCCGACGATTATCTGACCAAGCCGTTCAGCACTCATGAACTCCTGGCGCGCATCCGCGCGCTCCTGCGTCGCGCCAATCTAGGGCGCGCGCCTCGCGACCACCGGCCGGCGTCGCTGTGCTTTTCCGGCTGGAAGCTCGAGCTGGGCGCTCGTCGGCTGCAATCCGCCGATGGCGCCGCCGTACCCCTGACCGGCGGAGAGTTCGAGCTGTTGGTCGCGTTTTGCGAGCATCCGCGGCGAGTACTGACGCGCGAGCAATTGATCGATTTGACCCGAGGCCGCGCCCCTGCCCTCTTCGACCGCAGCATCGACATCCAGGTGAGTCGTTTGCGCCGTAAGATCGAAGAGAACCCCAAAGAACCCGTCCTCATTCAAACGGTGCGCGCGGGCGGCTATATTTTCGCGGCGGAGGTGGTAGCTACCTGATCCCCCCTGCGCCGGCCTTTTCCGGCCGGTTTGCGTGGTCAGGTCGCCGGAATTCTGCTGCTCGGGCGGCGAGGTCTGCTACGTCGGACCCGGGCGAAGCCGCTACTACTGCAAACCGCAATCGATGATGCGTACGCTCAGCCGATGCGGTGCACTCATAGCGGCGGCAACATTACGAAATGTAACGAAATGTAACGGTGGCGCTTTGAGATACCAAGCGGTTCAATTCGTTGCGATGGCAGCTTCCCTGGCCCGGCATGATATTGGGACCCATAGCCGATCCCGATGACAGGAGACCATTGCCGTGTGGATTGTCCAGATTGCCCTCAGGAGACCGTACACGTTCATCGTGTTGTCTCTGTTGATCGCGATCTTCGGCACGGTATCGGCGCTCAAGACGCCGACCGACATCTTCCCGAACATCAACGTTCCGGTCGTGGCGGTGGTATGGACCTACAACGGCCTGCTGCCAAACGACATGTCCGGCCGCGTCACTTACTACTACGAGCGTTACCTCAGCGCCCAGGTCGGCGACATCGAGCATATCGAGTCGCAGTCCCTGCAGGGTTACAGCGTCATCAAGATCTTCTTCCAGAAGAACGTGAACATCCGCGCGGCGCTGGCGCAGGTCACCGCGGCCTCGCAGACGGTGCTCAAGCTTCTGCCGCCCGGCATCACGCCGCCCTACGTGCTGTCCTACAACGCCGCCACGGTGCCGATTCTCCAGCTGGCCCTGTCGAGCACATCGCTGCCGCAGATGAAGCTGTTCGATCTCGGCCAGAACTTCATCCGCCCGCAGCTCGCCACGGTCGCGGGTGCGGCGGTGCCCTCGCCCTACGGCGGACAGATCCGGGACGTGCAGATCGACCTCGATCAGCACGCCATGCAGGCCCGCAACGTCTCCGCGCAAGACTTGGTCGACGCGGTGTCCGCTCAGAACCTCATCCTGCCTGCGGGCGATGAGAAGATCGGCAAGTTCGACTGGAACGTCTCGCTCAATGCGAGTCCGGTCATGCTGCAGAAGATCAATGATCTGCCGGTCAAAAAGGTCAACGGCACCATCGTCTACGTGCATGACGTGGCGTACGTCCACGACGGCGCCCCGCCGCAGACCAACATGGTGCGCGTCGACGGCGTTCATGCGGTGCTGATGACCATCCTGAAGGCCGGGTCCGCCTCGACCCTGAGCGTCATTCAGGGCGTCAAGGACCTCTTGCCCCGGGTCGAAGAAAGCCTGCCGTCCGGGTTCGGACTGCACGCAGTGGGCGACCAGTCCGTGTTCGTGAAAGGCGCGATCGTCGGCGTGCTGCGTGAGGCCGTGCTCGCAGCCGGACTGGTCGGGCTGATGATCCTGTTGTTCCTCGGCAGCTGGCGCTCGACCATCATCATCATCATTTCCATTCCGCTCTCGATCCTGTTCTCGGTCACCGTGATCGCCATGCTCGGCGAGACCATCAACGTCATGACCTTGGGCGGCCTCGCGCTCGCGGTCGGCATGCTGGTCGATGAGGGAACCGTCACGCTCGAGAACATCTTTTTCCATCTGGAACAGGGCAAGGAAGTCGAACCCGCGATCCTGGACGGCGCGCAGCAGATCGTGGTCCCCGCCTTCGTCACCCTCCTGGTGCTCGACATCGTGTTCGCGCCCATGTTCGAGCTCGGCGGCGTCGCCGGCTATCTGTTTCGGCCGCTGGCCGAGGCGGTGGTGTTCGCGCTCATCGGCTCCTTCATCCTGTCGCGCACGCTGGTCCCGACCATGGCGAGGTTCCTGCTCAAGAAGCACGACCTGCACGCCGAGCAGGACACATCGCGCTCGCGCAATCCGTTCAAGCGCTTCCAGCAGGGATTCGAGCACTACTTCGCGATCGCCCGCGGCCGGTATCGCGCGCTGCTGGCTTTTGCCATCGCGCGGCCGAAGCCGGTCATGTTCGGTTTTTTCGGCATCGTCGCGTTCTCGCTGTGCCTCATCCCATTCCTCGGCGAGAACTTCTTCCCCTCGGTGGACTCGGGCCAGATCCTGCTGCACGTGCGCGCCCAGCCCGGTACCCGCATCGAGGAGACCGCGCGGCTGTTCGAGAATGTCGAGGACACCGTCAGAAGCGTGATCCCGGCGAAGGATCTCGTCAGCATCGTCGACAACATCGGCCTGCCGTACTCAGGCATCAACATGGCCTACCAGAACACCGGCACCATCGGACCCGGGGACGGCGATGCGCTGATCGCGCTCGGCGAGGACCATGCGCCCACCGACACCTACATCAAGAAGCTGCGCACCA
>JBEKHK010000028.1:0-54999 GCA_050012315.1 Steroidobacteraceae bacterium
AAAATCCGCGAGGCCTTGGCAACCGCCTGGACGTTACTGATGACTTGGGAGGCATCGTGCGACCGCAGGGTCAGAAGCTGCAGGTACTGGTGGTCGATGAGCAGCAAAGCGTGGTTGTCGGGAGTCAGTAGATTGGATAGCGGACATAACGCTTTTCCTTCAGTTGAAATTGCACGCCGCAGCCGCGGAGCGTGCCCCGCACCGCACCACACAATAGGCCGCTCTCAGATGAGCGGCCATTTTGCAATTGGCGTGAATTGATCGGAATTGCGCTCGATCGCCCCGGATCAGCGGTAGTGGCCTGTTGGATCGCCTCACCAAGTCCCGGTGTTCGGCATCGAAGCCCAGGGTTCCCGAGGTGGTAGCGTGCCCTCCTGCAGCAGCTCGATCGAAATCCCATCTGGCGTGCGAATGAAGGCCATGTAGCCGTCACGCGGAGGACGGTTGATAGTGACGCCGGCAGCCATCAGCCGCTGGCAGGTCTCATAGATATTTTTAACCCGATAGGCGAGATGCCCAAAATTCCGCCCGCCGCGATACTCCTGCGGGTCCCAGTTATAAGTGAGTTCGACCTCTGCCGGTGCAATCTCACCCGGCGCGCCCACATCCTCGTCCGCCGCCAGGAAAATGAGTGTGTAGCGGCCCTTTTCGTTCTCCATACGCCGCACCTCCTTGAGACCGATCAGCTCAAAGAAGCGGATCGTCGCTTCGAGATCGGTGACGCGGATCATGGTGTGAAGATATTTGGTCATGCGCTCTCCTGTTCTCGTCAAACCTTCCGGGCCTAGGTTCCCGGCTGCGCCGCACTCACGCGCCATACGGTGTTCCCCACATCGTCCGCGACGAGCAGCGCCCCGCTCCGGTCCAGCGCGAGGCCCACGGGCCGTCCGTGGACCGTCTCATTGTCCTTGCCGAGGAAGCCGGTGACGACCGGCACCGGCTTGCCGACCGGCCGGCCGTTTACGAAGGATACGAATATCACCTGGTAGCCGTTCAAAGGGCTGCGGTCCCAACTGCCGTGCTCACTGATGAAGGCGCCGTTCGCGAAGGCCGGCGACAAGTGCTGACCTTCGCTGAACAGCAGACTGAGCGGGGCGACGTGGGAGCTTAAGCCATAATCGGGCTTGATCGCTTCAGCGACGAGGTCCGGCCGCTGAGGGTGGACTCGAACATCGACATGACTTCCCCAATAGCTGTAAGGCCAGCCGTAGAAGCCACCCTGCCGGATCGAGGTCAAATAATCGGGGACGAGGTCCGGCCCGATCTCGTCGCGCTCGTTAACGACGGCGAACAACTGACCCGTCTGCGGCTCAAAGGCCACGCTGGTCGGATTGCGCGTGCCGGAAGCGAAGATGCGCTTGGCGCCGGTCAACCGGTCGACCTCGTAAATGGCGGCACGGCCCTCCTCGACGTCCATGCCGTTTTCGGTGATGTTGCTGTTTGAGCCCACGCCGACGTAGAGCTTCGAACCGTCCGCGCTCGCGGTCATCGACTTCGTCCAGTGATGGTCGAGCCGCCCCGCTGGAAGATCGGCGAGCTTCACGCCGGGCGAGGTGATCCGTGTCACCCCCGGCACATAGTTGAAGGCGAGGATCGCGTCGGTATTGGCGACGTACAGCGTGTCGCCGACGAGCACAATTCCATAGGGCGAGTGGAGATGGTCGATGAACACCGTCCTGAGCGCGGGCTTGCCGTCACCGTCGGCGTCCCGCAGCAACGTGATGCGATTGCCGCCCTTTGCGGCGGCCCCGGCCCGCGCCTTCACCTTTCCGGCGATGAAGTCCTTGGGCCGAAAAGGCTCGGTGCCCGGGCTGTTGCTCTCGACCACCAGGATATCGCCGTTGGGCAGGGTATAAAGAGTGCGCGGGTGCTCGAGCTCTGTCGCGATCGCCTCGACCTTGAGACCTGCGGGAACGGTCGGCATCTCGCCGGCGCTCCAACCGATCGCCTTCGGAACGCTCATGGGCGGCAGCAGATAATCGTGGGGTTCGGGCAAATAAGGGTCCGGGCCATATTGCCGGTCCGGGTCGCCGCCCTTCGAACTGCACGCCGCCAGGGCGACGAACGAGATCAGCGCGGCGCTCAGGCGAAGAGATGTCGTTCTCATGCGCGATCCTCCGTCGAGCGGCTCATCACGAGACTCCATCCTCGCGCGCCGGCGATGAGCAGCAGGATGGCCGACACTGCGGACAGCACGATCCCTTGCGGTACCACGGAGGTCCACGCGTCGCGGCTATGCACGAACGCGTTGACCAAAGACAGCAAGCCGGCCGCGGCAACCAGGATGAAGGAACCCATGTTGAGCCGGCGGGCGCGGCCTGTCGCGAAGTCGATCAGCAATAACATGACGGCGAGGAGCGTGATGATCAGGCCGATCGTGATGAGCCAGGCGGAGAAATTTGCCCACTGCCAGAGCGCCGTCGTGTAATAGAGGTAGTCGGTGCCGAACGCGGCTATCAGCAGGACCCCACCTGCGCCGATGAAGCCGCGGTGTAGCAGAGCTCGTGCGCGGTTGTGGCCAATCGGGCTGCGCATCAGAAACACTCCCAGGGTCGGTTAGTGAGAGCCCGGCGCGCCGGACTCTGCGGCGAGAAGCGCCTCTACGCGGTGCATGTGGTCGTCGATCTTCGGCAACGTCTCGCGGGCGTAGGCTTTGAGCGCCAAGTTCGAGCCGTTCTGGATTTCCCAGCGATACAGAGCGTCATTGGCGTGCTGATAGTCGAGCTGGCTGCGCACGTAGTCGCGGTCGAATGCCGCTCCGTGCTCGCCGACCAGGATCCTGACCTGGTTCTTGTACGCACCGGAGAGTAGGTCCGCGGGCGGCGGCTCCAAGTCCATCTTCTGCAGAAGGGCCAGCAGATTCTCCTCGACCGCTACGTGGCTGCTGTCCATGAGCTTTGCGTAATCACGCACTGCCGGGCTGCGCGCGTGTGTTTCGCCGAGTTTGCCGGTGTCGATCTGGAAATGGTTGCCGAGGTTGGTCTGGGCGATGAAAGCGTAGTCCACCGGCGCGAGTTGAACGGATTCGGAGGTCCCCGCGCTTACCGCGCCCGCGAGCGCGAGGAACATCGCGGCGGCTGTGGCTGAAGCAGAGTATTTCACGGCGGACCCCGAATTAGCGGATTGTGGGTGCTATTTCCCACGACGGGGGTTACCACGCAGTTTCGACAGCCTTCCCGGATGTTCCAACTGAAATGCCGCCCGAACAGGCGCGAAAATCCGCTTCCCGCGAGGCGCTCCCCATCCGCCGGAATTTGGCGAGCTACCTATCTACCGCCAAATCCGCGCCGCCGGCGCCATACATTCTCATGAACGTACCGGCCGCTTGAGCGGCCTGCGCGCGGATTTCGGCAGCAGTCGGCGGGCACGTCAAATTCAAAAGCCGCTCCAGATACCTCGAGCCCCTGCATAGCGCTAAAAACTCGTCGGCGGCGAGCGCGCAGTCGGACGCGTTGATCCGCCCTCTGGCGTTGCAGGCCTCGAGATAGCTCGCGAGCCCTTCACGCCCACGGACCGGACCGAACGCATAGAAGATGCGGCTGAGTTGCGGATTTCGATGCGACTCCACCGCCAGCTCCCTGACCAGCTTGACCCCCTGCTCGGAACACAGAGGCGCCAGATACTGCTCCGCGAAGGCCGTCAGGCTCTCGGTGGGACACCCTTCCCGTATCGCCCCTACCATCCGATCCGCCCAGCACGTACAAAAGTCGCGCACCATCGCTTCGAACAGTTCTTCCTTGTTTCCAAAATAGTTATACAAAGCGCCCTTCGCTCCACCGAGACGCGCCGCGATCCTCGACATGGTTGTGGCGGTATAGCCGCTCTCGAAAAATACCTGGCGCGCGGCGTCGATAATGGCCTCGCGCCGCTGGTTACGTTTGCGAGCAACAGTCACCATCTGACTCCTGATGGTTCCAGGTCAGATGACTCCGCCGCCCGAGGCGAGACACAGCTTCACCGTATCGGCATAGCGTTGCGCGCGCGCTTGGACCAGGCCGAGCTCGGCCAGCTGCTGCAGCCGCTGAGCGGTCAGGATCTGTACGATTCCCGCATTGCCGACCTTGTAGCCTTGCCGAACGAGCTCGAGAGCCGAGTCCGCGGAGGCAAGCGCTTGTTGCTGGCTCTGCAGCGAATCCGCATCGTTTTGCAATCCGTGGAGGGTATCGGCCACCTGACCGAACGAAGCGATCACGGTCTGCTGGTAGTTGGCAAATGCCGCTCGATAGGCGTCCTCCGCGGCCCGGCGCTTTGCCGAGAGTGTGCCGCCGTGGAAGATGGGCGCGGTGAGGCCGCCGAGGAGACTCCACGCCGGCGCCGTGCCGCCGCTGATGATGCCCTGCTCGGCCAGGCCGGCATTCAAGGTGAGTCGCGGATACATGTCGGCGGTGGCCACCCCGACCGCCGCACTCGCTTCGTGCAACTGCGCTTCGGCGGCACGGATGTCGGGACGCACGCGCACCAGCTCCGAGGGCAGGCTCAATCTGAGCTCTACCGGCAGATTCAGGCGCTCCAGTGCGAAATCCGGCGCCGACCACGATGCCGGAGAGCGCCCGATGAGGACCGCCAAAGCATCCTGCGCGACATTGAGTTGCTGGCGTAACGGGGGCAGAAGCGTGCGGTCACTGTCGCGTTGACTCCTCGCGCTCAGCACATCGATGTCGGAAACCACGCCTGCTGCGCGCGCGTGTTGCACCAGAGCGAGGGTCTTTTCATCGGACTCCAACACGTGCTGCACCACTGCGATTTGCGCCCGCAAGGCCGCGATCTGCAGGGCTTGCAGCACCGCGTTGCCGCTTACGCTCAACTGGGCCGCATTGAGCTGCTCGCGTTGATAAGCCGCCGCTGCGCTCGCCTGTTCAACGCCGCGCTTGACCCCGCCAAAGATATCGAAGTCGTACTTGACATCCACCCCCATCGAATACGCCGAGAAAACCGGGTAGGTCCTGCCTTCGGGACCCAGAAACGCGGCGCCATATCGCGTGCGTCCCACGCTGCTGACTGAGTCGATCTGGGGATATCGCTGCCCGTTGGCCGCGGCGATCATTTCCGCCGCGCTCGCCAGGTTGGCGCGGGCGATCTCGAGCGTTGGGTTGTTCTTGAGCGCCAGTTCGACCACTTGGTCGAGCTCGGGCGACCGCAGGGAAGTCCACCAATCGGCCCGGGGCGAGGTGCCGATCGCAAGGCGCTGCTCCGGGTCGAGCGGCCCGGCGGATCCGAACGCCTGTACGGGCGCGGCGGTGTAGGTCTTCTCGGAAGGTGGCTTCGGGGCGACGAAATTCGGGCCCGCCGCGCATGCTGTCAGGGAACCGATCGCGAGAACCAAGACGGTCAGGTGTCGTAACCCATGCAGTGTCGATTTCATGTCAGTGTGCCTCTCCGGCCGCTTTGGCCGCGCCCTTTTTCAAAAAGAATATGCCGATCAGCGCAAATCCCAGTAATGCGCTTTGTAAAATAACCGTGTCATCGAATGCCATGATCGTCGCCTGACGGCGCAGCACTCGCGCGGTGGCGATCGCCGCCTCGTGCTGTGCAAGCGCGGGAGCGGCGGACAGACGCTCCCCGAAGAACGCGGCAAGATGCGCGAGCCGCGCTCGCGCCGCTTCCCCGAGCAGCGACACCTGTGAGGTCAGGATGTCGGAATGGAACTGCTCGCGCTTGGTGAGAAACGTTTGCAGCAAGGCGATGCCGATCGCACCACCCAGGTTGCGCACCATGTTGAACATCGCGGAGGCGGATCCTGCGTATTCGTGCTCGATTCCCGCAACGGCCATCGCGGACAAGGGCATCATCACCATCGATTGCGCGACCGCGCGCACCAGGCTCGATGCCAAGAACTGCGGGCCCGAGAAATCTCCCGACAGATGGGTGGCAAGCAGGCTCCCGAATATGAACAGAATATAGCCCGCAATCACCAGGTACTTCGGAGCCACGACCTTGATGACCTTGGGCATGATCGGCAGGATGAGCAGTTGAGGCAGACCGATCCAAATGAGCACCTCGCCGATCTGCTCGGCGTCGTAGCCTTGCACTCGCGCGAGATAGAGCGGGACGATGTAAACCCAGCCGTACATCGACAAACCGAAAAAGAAGTTGGCGATCGACCCCAGCCCGAAATTGCGCCGGGCGAACAGTCGAAGGTGCAGGAGCGGAGATTTGCGCTTGAGTTCGATCAGCGTGAATAGAGCCAGGGATACTGCGGCGACGATCGAGAGCCGCAAGATCCACGGCGCACCGAACCAATCGTTCTTGTTGCCCTCCTCCAGCACCGTCTCGAGCGTGCCGAGGCCGATCGCGATGGTGGCAATGCCGAGCCAATCACCGCGACGCAGCTCACCCAGCTGCCGAGGCGTGGCATCGAGGGAGAACCACAACATTCCAAACATGACCGCGCCGGGCAGAATGCTGACGTAGAAGATCGACTGCCAGCCGAAGGTGTCATTGAAATACCCGCCGACCACCGGTCCGATCGACGGAGCGAAGATGGCGGAGACCGAATATATCGTGAGGCCGATCGGATGTTTCGACGGCGGCAGGCGTGTCATGATGATCGAGAAGGCGAGCGGAATCAGCGCACCCCCCGCCAATCCTTGCAAGGCGCGCACCACAATCATTTGCTCGAGATTGCTGGTAAAAGCGCACGCCACGGTGAGCACCAGGAAGAAAAATGTGCTTCCGAGCAAGTAGGTTCGCAGCGACAGGATGCGAGCCAGCCAACCGCTCATCGGGATGACGATGATCTCGGCGACGAGGTACGCGGTGACGATCCAGCCGCCCTCGTCGGCGCCCGTGCCGATCGCCCCCTGGATGTCGGCAAGCGAGGAGCTCACCACTTGAATATTCAAGATCGCAAGGAAGGCGCCGAGACAGGCCCCGATTACGGCAATCCAGGTTTTCCTGTCGACGACGGCGCCCGGGGCGGCGGGCGTCGCCGCGGTACGGGCGCGGTCCGCTGCAGGGGCGGTGAGTACGGTGGCCATGATTATCCCGCAGTCCCTGCGCCGACTCCGGAATTGGTTGCGGACGGCTTGGTATCCACCGAGACGGTGACGGACATGCCGGGGCGCAGACGGCCCAGCAATTGCCCGTCGTTGTCGATCAGCAGCTTGACCGGCACACGTTGCACGATTTTGGTGAAGTTGCCGGTCGCGTTGTCGGGCGGCAAAAGGCTGAACTCCAGGCCGCTCGCGGGGGCGAGACTTGCCACCCGCGCCACCAGTTCATGGTTGGGAAAGGCATCCACGGCGATCCGCGCCGTATCGCCCGCACGCATGTTCGTGAGCTGCGTCTCCTTGAAATTGGCGACGACGTAGGTTCGGCGAAGCGGTACGAGCTCCATGAGTTGCGTACCCGCCTGCACGTATTGCCCCACCCGGATCGATCGGGCGCCCACGGTCCCGTCGATCGGTGCACGAATCGTCGCGTAGCTCAGATTGAGCGCCGCTTGATGGCGCACCGCCAGCGCGTGCGCGAGTTCCGCGTCCGCCAGTGCCTTTTGGGAGTTGATGACCCCGACTTGCCGACTCGCCGTGGCCGCTGCAGCTTCCTCGCGCGCGACGAGCGCTGCCTTTTCAACATAGTCGGCCGAGGCATCATCCGATTGCTCATCGGAGCCGTAGCCGACCTTGGCCATTTCCTGCCGGCGCTCCTCGTTACGCTTGGCGAGGGCGCGCGCTGTTTTTGCGACTGATACGTTGGCATCCGCTTGCTTGATCACGGATTGCTGGACGGCGAGTTGAGCGGTCAGGTTGACAATCGAATCCTTTGCGGCAGCGACACTGGCATCCGCCTCGTCGAGCGCCGTCTGCAGGTCCCGGCTATCGATGCGCGCAAGCACCTCCCCCGCCCGCACCGGCTGGTTGTCATCGACCAGGACGCTCGCCACGTAACCCGAAACCTTGGGCGCGATCGTCGAGGAGTCCGCCTGGACGTAGGCGTCGTCGGTCGATTCTACGAAGCGGCCGACGGTCCAGTAGTGATGACCGAATGTCACCCCGGCGGCGAGCACGGCAACGATGAGTGCGCTGATGCCGAAGCGGGTCGCGAGCAGCTTGATGCGCGGCCGCAGGTCCGAAGCAGCGGCACTTTCCTTGAGGGCGGTATCGGCGACGGCGAAGTTCGGGTCGACGGATGGGCTGGTGGCGTTCATCGGAGTCTCGTGGTTTCCAAAAATGGTAGGGATATTAAATACGCGCCCTATTCGAGCTGGTAGCCGGCGCGTACGGATGGTAGCCTTCCATTATTCGGAAGGAGCCGTCCCTTGGCCGATGAAATCAGCGATTTGCGTCTGTTTACTCGCATGGTCGCCGCGGGCAGTTTGTCGGAGACCGCACGACGCACCTACAGCTCGCTCCCGGCCATGAGCCGCCGGCTGGCCGCGCTGGAGGCACGCTTGGGAGTGCGCCTGATCAAGCGCGGCCCGCGGCGCTTCACCTTGACCGAGGAAGGAAGCCTGCTTTACGACCGGGCCGTGCACATCTTGAGCGAGCTGGACGAGGCCGAAGCCGAAGCGAGCGCCAAGTCGAAGACACCTCGAGGCCGTCTACGAGTCGGGGCACCCCTGCAGATCGGCCGCCAGCGCATCGCGCCTTTGGTGGCTGACTTCACGAAGCAATACCCCAGCATTCAGGTCGAGCTTTTATTGAACGATGCCAAGCTCGACGTTCTAGGCGATGAGCTGGATGTGGGACTGCACGTCGACCTGCCCAGCGACGGCAACGTCATATCACGGGTTCTGATTGCCAGCCGGCGCGTCGCCTGTGCCGCGCCTGAGTACCTGGCTCGGCATCCCGCACCGTCCGTCCCCGCAGAGTTGCGTGACCATGACTGCATTCGCTACGTACGCGGCCGGCACGTCATGGACCGCTGGATTTTCATGGAGAGCGGCAAGGTCACGGAGACTCACATTCGCGGCACGCTCTCCACCAACAACGCCGAGGTGATGCACGCGTGGGCGCTTGCCGGACGCGGCGTGGGACTGAAGGCGCTGTGGGATATCGAGGATGACCTGCGAACCGGCCGACTCATCGAATTATTGGCCCCTTACGCCTGCGATGAGCTCAAACTCTATGCCGCGTATCCGTCGCGCCAGTATCTTCCGCCGCGTACGCGAGTGTTCATCGACTTCATGGCGAGAAGTCTTGGTGGTTCGGGCAGTTCGCCTCTTCTGGGCTTTGCCTAATTATTCACCGGCGTGGCGAGAGGTTCGCCTTTGTCGATAATCCAAGTCGAGAGCGCCATTCCGCCCTCGCCGCCAGGCACCGTCGCGAGATTATGAATCACGCCGCGCGCATTGAAGAAGGTGTCGCCGGTCTTGAGGATTCGATCGGGCTGACCTTTGATTTTGAGCACTAAGGGCCCTTTGAGCACGTAACCGAATTCATCTCCGGGATGAGTATGAAAGCCGGTCGCGCTGCCGGCCGGCAATACCGCGGTGCCCAACAAAGCCTCCTTCCCGGGTACTCCCGATTGGTCGTGACGTTCGAGGATCGTCCGTACGGGTGCCGACGCCGGCGCAGATGCGGGCTCGCCGGCGAATGCATTTAGCGAGATCGACAGAATCGTAACGAAACCGAGCTGGTATAAGGGCGGCATGGGAGTTCTCATTTGTCTGTAAAAAAAGCCGGGCGCTTATCATACAGGCGTCCGCCGTCCCTCGACCGGCTATAAACACACTTCAAAAACACCTACCCTTGCCGGCGTGGTTGCAGCGCCGAGATCAGCAAGCGGAAGGAGTGATCACTGAAATCGGAAATCGCGACGCCCTGCCGCGCCAGATCCGCAGCCTTCGCGATCACGAGTTGGGTGACGCCATGGGTGAACGCCCATAAGCTGAACGCCAGCAGCAAAGGATCGCCGACATCCGCGCGAATACTGCCGTCCCGAATCCCGGATTCGATCACCTCGACTACCCGAGCGATCACCTGGTCGCCGGCAACCCGGCACGCACTTTCATTTGCGCCCGGTTCGACCCCCATCGAGCGCGACTGAAACCTCGAGCAGAAGTCAAAATAATGCGGAAATTCCAGCGCATATCCCGTGTACGCGCGGCCAATGGCTTCCACATGCTCCAAGCCCGAGCCGGGTCCACCGACCGCTGCCCCGAAGCGATCCCGCAGCAGCTGCATGGCCCGCTCGCCGATGGCGAACAGGAGATCTTCCTTGTCATGAAAATATACATAGACGAGTCCACGCGACAGTCGCGCACTGCGCGCCACCTGATCGACGGTGACCGCCTCCCATCCCGTTTTCGCATACAGCGCCTCGGCCGCGTCCAGAATTTCTGCGCGCCGCCGCTCCTTTTCTTCACCCCGACGTTGCGAAATGTACGACATTGATTGAACGGTAGTCAGTTGTTGACGCCATGTCAACCGAGAGGCTTTACATTGGGGAAATCGCGACGTACTAATTCTTCCGACGCACCTCCTAGCCTTGGACCTACACCGACTTGGCAGTGCGAAGCCTAAGCTGGGACAGCGGACCGGCCGTTCCGCTCAGAGAGGACACCGATTACGTTGGAAGCACCTGGAACCATAGCCATAAGCTCCGGCAATCCGATGGAAGCTGCGGAGCGCACGGGGTCGAGGCGGACCGCCCGCCAAAGTAGCATTCATGCCGGGAGCATCCAACATGGCGAGAATTGAGCCTGCTTGGATAGCGGCTTGTCGCAAGGGTATCAATCGTTTGGTTAGAACCTCTTCCGTGTCGCAGACGACGCACAGCTACCTGGACGTTTTGTTTACCGAGAGGGAACGCGCGCAAGTGACGCTCGACTCCATCGGTGATGCAGTAGTTAGTACGGATTTTGCGGGACATGTCGCGTATCTAAACAAGGCCGCAGAACGACTCACGGGGCTTGCGGAAGCCGTCGCATGCGATCGGCCCATCGGCGAAGTTCTTCGTCTCATTGACTCCGAAACCGGCGAGCCGATCGGCAATCCAGCTACGGAAGCCATCATCGAGAATCAGAAGCGCTCGGGCGGCGCAAATTGCCTGCTCTTGCGAAGCGATAACACTCGCGTGCCCATAGATATCTCTGCGACCCCGATCCACGATCGGACGGGTGGCGTGGTGGGCGCGGTCATCGTGGCCCATGATGTGACTGCCGCCCGTGGATTGTCCGAAAAGCTCGCGCGCCTTGCGCTCTACGATCATCTAACCGGTCTGCCTAACCGTACCCTCTTCTCCGATCGGCTGGATCAGGCCATCAGCTCGGCGAAACGGAGCGGAAGCCCGTTCTCTCTGCTGTATATCGACCTCGATAAGTTCAAGGAAGTCAATGACACGCGCGGTCATGAGGCGGGAGATGAGTTGCTTCAGATGGCCGCTCACCGTTTGATTGGCTGCGTACGCGAGTCCGACACCGTAAGCCGACAAGGCGGCGATGAATTCTTGGCGCTGCTCATGGATTGTTCGAGCGAGAGCGCCGCCATTCCGTGCGCAAGGAAAATTGTCGACGCGCTGAGCGCACCCTACAAAATCAACGGCGAGCAGCTGAAGCTCTCCGCCACGGTCGGAATCGCGCTTTATCCCTCGGACGCCGCCGAGCGACTTTCCCTGATAAGGGCGGCCGATACGGCCATGTATAGGGCGAAGTGCGCCGCTCGCGGATCCATCGTGCGCTTTTCGCCGGATCCACCGGACATCGTCATGGCTGGGAGCGCGTCCAGCAGTTTCGGGGCAAGCAATACGGTAAAGCACGGCGACCCGCCGGTACGCTAAATCCAAGGATCGCACCAGGAAGTGCGGTCGATGAGGACATCGAACCTGGCAGCCGGGCGCCCGCCTGCAGAGCCGGGACTCAAAACCCGCTTGGCTCGAGCAGGTACCGGTCTGCCGCGTCCCTTGAGGTAGAATCACCGCAGATGTCCAACGATGCAATCCGATGGAGCAAGCGACCGGCCACCGAGGACTACACGGCCGCGCTCGACTACCTGTCCTTGATCTTCGCCACTCCACAAGCCAAGCGGTTGGTAGGCCGTCTGCGAAATTCACGGCCCATCAAACGAGCGGCAAAGGACTTGCTGCGCGCAAGCACGTTGCCGGTACTCCCGTCCGAGGATGCGGCAGTTGCCAAAGAGCTGAAGAAGATTCAGAAAGCCAAAGCCTTATCTCCCATCCTCCTGGTGCAGGGAGATTCATCCAGAGGCGCAGCACTGATTATTGCCGACGGATACCACCGGATATGCGCCGCCTATCATGAGGATGAAAGCTCCGAAGTCGTTTGCTTGATGGCGGGCCGCTGAAGCCCGCTGCCCTCGCATTACTACCCTGGTGCCGTGAGCACCATTCTCATTCCGTGGCGGGCGCGTAGCGTAATGAGGCCCTGAGGCTCGACAGGATGCCCTGCCGCGAGACGCAAACGGTAGCGCTGCGCGATCGTCGCCAGCAGCAGGGTCGCCTCGGTCGTGGCAAAGGCCGCGCCGATGCAGATACGACGCCCCCCGCCGAACGGAAGGTATGAGAAGCGCGGTCGCGCAGCAGCGCGTTCCGGTGTGAACCGCTCCGGGTCGAATCGGGCGGGATATTGCCACAGCTTCTGATGCCGGTGGAGCACCCACGGGGCGATCAGCACCGTCGAACCTTTGGGCACGGGCGTGCCTGCCAGGATGTCGTCGCCGACCGCCTCGCGCGTGATGGTATGCACCGGCGGGTAGAGGCGCATCGACTCGTCGATGACCATTCGAGTGTAGCTGAGCTTGCTCAGATCCTCCGAGTTGGGAGCGCGTCCGTTGAGCGCCGATCGGAGTTCGGCGTGCAGCTTTGCTTCTTCGGCCGGATGTTGTGATAACAAATACCAAGTCCAGGTCATCGCCATTGCCGTGGTTTCATGGCCGGCCATGAATATGGTGATGACCTGGTCGCGCACTTCCTCTTCGCTCATACCTCCGCCCGTTTGCTCGTCGCGCGCCGCGATGAGGCGCGCCAGCAAGTCGCTTGGCCCTTGCTTCGGGCCGCTCGATCGCGACTTGATCAAACGGTCGATTTCTTCATCGAACTCCCTGAGCGCGCGATCGGCAACCCTCAGCCGAGGTAGACCTGCCAGCCACGCCGGCCAACCGAGAAAATCCATCATGTTCGGGCGCATCTTCGCCTGATAGCGGCCGGCGCCGCGTTCCATGATGGCGACGATGTGATCGGAGTCCGACGAAAACATGGTGCGAGAGATGATATTGAGCGTTAGCTGCATCATCGCCAGGGAGACGTCGACACTGGCGCCCATCCCGAGCTTGCCCCATTCCGTCATTAATTCCTCCGCGGCACCGGTCATGAGCGGCGCATAAGAGGCGACGCTGCGAAGATCGAAGGCTGGGGACATGATGCGACGGTGTTGCCGCCACGTCTCTCCCTCCGAGGTGATCAGCCCTTTGCCGAGGCCTGGCTCGAGAAGGCGGCGAGCGATCTCGGTCTTTCGATAATTTGCGGCGTTATCGAGGAGCACGTGCTTGATCGCCGCCGGGTCGTTGACCAGGAATCGGCGGTGTCCCAACAGCGTTCTCTCGACCACGTCTCGCTCGTAGGCGTCTTGGGCGTAGGTTGCGATCAAGCTGTCGCGTAGCACGCGAAAGTACTCGAGCAAGGGCAGAGATTCCAGCCGCGGTGCCGGTGCGGCCAACTGAGGAGCGGGTACCGGGTCGTTCAGCGTTGTCATTCGCTCAATCTCCCGTGCTGCGCCCCATTTGCCATACGAGCTCGTGCGTCGGGGCTGACGCACGGGGAATTTAGTGTATTTTAACCGCACAAGGACGGTCTATTCATGGAAAACCTCGATCTATATGTCGTCATCGTCTATATGGCCGGCATCCTGGCGGCGGGATTCTGGGCGCGGCGCAAGGCGACGAATCAGGAGCAATTTCTGGTTGCCGGGCGTTCCGTTGGCCCGACACTCTACGCAGGTACGCTGGCCGCGATCGTCTTGGGCGGAGCCTCGACGGTCGGCGGGGTCAAGCTCGGCTATGAATTCGGAATTTCCGGCATGTGGTTCGTCTTCATGTTTGGACTGGGGATTCTCGTGCTGAGTGTTTTCCTCGTGGGACGCATCTTGGAGCTGCGGCTGTACACCGTTCCCGAGCTGCTCGAGCGACGCTACACGGCCTCGGCGCGCGTCGCCGGCGGCGCGGTCATGGTGGCCTACGATCTGATGGTGAGTGTCACGGCGACGGTCGCGGTGGGCTCCGTGATGGAGGTGATCGTCGGCATTCCGCGCACGCCGGCGATCCTATTGAGCAGCGCCGTCATGGTGGCATATTCCGTGCTCGGCGGCATGTGGTCCCTGACGCTCACCGACATCATTCAGTTCGTGATCAAAACGGTCGGTATATTCTTCGTCCTGCTACCCGGAGCCATTCTTCACGCCGGCGGTCTCGCCGGGATGCATGCCCGCCTGCCGGTCGAGTTCTTCTCGTGGACGAATATCGGCTGGAGCAAGGTGACTTCCTTCTTCATGCTGTATTTCTTCGGGATCATTATCGGTCAGGACGTGTGGCAGCGAGTGTTTACGGCACGCAGCGTGCGCGTCGCCCGTAACGGCGGCCTCGGGGTCGGTCTGTATTGCCTCTTTTACGCGCTGGCCGGCGCGGTGATCGGCATGGCGGGACGGACATTCCTGCCGCCGTTGGCCGACGCGGATTCCGCCTTTGCGGAAATCGTCAACGCCGTCCTGCCTGTGGGTCTTCGCGGGCTGGTGTTGGCGGCGGCGCTGGCGGCCATTATGTCGACCGCGAGCGCATGCCTGTTGGCCTCATCGACGGTGCTCCTCGAGGACGTGTACCTGCCGCTGCGCAAACTCAAGAGCAAGGGCTCGGTGGCTCAGAGCCGGGTCGTCACCTTGGCGCTCGGTGTGGCCATGACCTGGATGGCCTGCGTCATGCACGACGTGATTGCCGCCATCACGGTGGCCTATGACTTGCTGGTGGGCGGACTGCTCGTGCCCATCGTCGGCGCCATGCTGTGGAAGCGCGGGACCGCGCGCGCCGCGCTCGCCTCGATCGCAGTGGGTAGCGTGCTCGTCGTGGTCATGCTCGCGCTGCGCGGCCTGAACTCGGACTTCCCGATCTACGCGGGCCTCGCCGGCAGCGTCGTCGCGTATGTGCTCGTGAGCTTGACGCCCAACCGCCGAGAAATCGAGCCCGTCACGGGTTGAACACGAAGGACATGATCATGAAGGACAAGAGCTACGTTAAACACGATCTCGCCACGGCAGCGCCCTATGACCCGATGAAGGAGCCGCGCTACACCGAACTCGCAACCTTCATGCGAGCCCCCCTCGCCACCGCGATGGAGAATGTCGACATCGGATTGATCGGCGTACCCACGGACTTGGGCGTGACCAACCGACCGGGCGCGCGTCATGGCCCGCGCGAAATCCGCAATGCCTCGAGCCTCATGCGGACCTTCAATTTGGGGCTCGGCATCGCACCGTACGAACTTTGCCGGATCGCCGATCTCGGTGATGTGCATTTGGAGCATCGCTATGATCTCGAACGACAAGTGGTCGAGATCGAGGCCTTCTATCGCAAGATCAAGCAGGCAGGCGTACTTCCCATAAGCGCCGGCGGCGACCACTCCATCACCTACCCCATCTTCAAGGCGATCGCCGCCGACGCGCCGATCGGCATGGTGCACATCGACGCCCACACCGATACCTGGGCGGAATTCGGCGGATCGAAGTTCACTCACGGTGCACCGTTTCGTTTGGCCGTCCAGGATGGCCTGCTGGATCCGAAGCGCACGATCCAGATAGGCATCCGCGGCAGCCAAAACACGCTCGACGGCATCGAGTTCTCGAAGGATCACGGCATGCGCGTGATCTTCATCGAGGAGTTCGCGACCTTGGGCGTCGAGCGCGTCATCGCGGAAGCCCGAAGAGTGGTCGGCGATGGACCCACTTACATTTCATTCGATGTCGACGGGCTGGATCCGGTGTATGCGCCCGGCACCGGCACGCCGGAGATTGGCGGAATTACCACCCGCGAGGCCGTCAGCCTCCTGCACGGATTGCGCGGCCTGAATCTGATCGGCGGCGATGTGGTCGAGGTAGCTCCGCCCTACGATCAAACCGGCAATACCGCCCTGGTGGGCGCGAGCATCATGTTCGAGATCATGTCTCTGGTTGCGGATCGTCACTTTGGCCGGCGCAACCCTGGGTAGCAGCAAAGCCGAACGCTGAAAGTCGGAGGCTTCGGCGCCCCGCCGAGATAAGCGCCCTCCTTTTCATTTCTTTACCTCATGGTCTTCCGGAGAGACTTGTTCATCCGTGGAACCCGATGGGAACGATGGAGTCAAATTCGCTTAACTTGATTATCGAGTACTCCACCGGCCACGGAGCTGTGACTAATGCACCTATCGCGTCAATCCACATTCATCGAGGGCGAGTTCGTCGTCCTCGTTTTGGTGTCGGCACTCATTGCGGCGCTCATCTATCGAGCCTTGTGGTCGCGTCGGCCCCTCTCCCGTACACGAGCGCTGATATTTGGTCTCACTCTCATTGTTCTTGCCGGCGTAGATGTGTTTCTACTGAGAATGTTGGCGAGTTTGTCGAGGGTGTCGGGGTCGATCTTCGACAGGTTCGTATTCGACTCTGAATTGACCGTCGCACTCTACATACTACCGACGCTATTCGCCGGCACGGGAATCAATGTCGTATCGCATCTCGTGATTCATCCGCTGGCGCTCGATCGGAATACGAGACGAGCGTATGGCCCGGACCCGGTGGGAGCGACGCAACAGCCGGACCAAAGTCCGTGAAATCGTGAAGGATCGGTTCCCCGCTAACGCAACTGCACCCATCGGCCATACGCCGGCCAGTGCACCCGACGGATCGGCGCGAGCGACCGGCGCGAGGATTCTTCTCATCGACGACGATGTCGAACTAATCGAGATGCTAAAGAGCTACATGGAAGGAGAAGCATTTGCGGCCACCACCATAAACGTTGCGGCGACCGGTGTCAGAGCGGCGCTGTCCGGTGACTACGACGTGGCGGTCCTCGACGTGATGATGCCGCACATGAGCGGGATCGATGCATTGAGGCGAATCCGCATGAGCAGCCTGATCCCGGTGGTTATGCTTACGGCGAAGGGAGAGGATACCGACTGCATAGTCGGCTTGGAGCTCGGCGCCGACGACTATGTGGCGAAACCCTGCACGCCTCGCGAACTGGTTGCGCGCATCCGCGCAATTCTGCGTCGTACCCGAATCCTGGAAGGTATCGAAACGGCATCTGAAGTGGTCGGCTCCGGACAACTAAAAGTTTTTCCACGCCAGAGACGAGCCGAATGCTCTGGCAAATCGCTTGCTCTTACCGGCGCCGAGTTCAATCTGCTCGAGGTGCTGGCGCGCCATGCAGGTGAGCCGGTGAGCAAGAGCATTTTGTCCGAGCAGGCTTTGGGCAGGCCTCTTTCCCGCTTTGACCGTAGTATCGACGTGCATGTGAGCAGTATTCGCCGCAAGCTAGGGGCCATGCCGGATGGCCGCTCGTGGATACAGACCGTGATGCGGGAAGGTTATCAGCTGCTTACGCAGTGAAGCATGAGCCGCCTATTCTGGAAGTTCCTTCTTTTCTTTATGCTGGCGCAGCTGGTGAGCACGGCATGTGCGATGGCATTCTGGCTTCGCCATGGCGTGCACTTGCCGAGACCTCCGGTGCAAGTGATGGCGGGCGGCGTATTTGCGAGTCTGGGAGTTGCCTCCTTGCTCGCGTGGTATGTATCGAAGCCGATCCGCGCTCTGCGCCGCGCGTTGAAGGCGGCCGCCCACGGAGACCTCGAAATCCGCATCGCGGGCCACGTCGCGCGCAGACGCGATGAGCTGGCTGACCTTGGACGCGATTTCGATATCATGGCCGCGCGCCTGAAGTCGCTGATACATGGGCAACGGCGACTGCTCCATCACGTCTCGCACGAAATGCGCTCGCCGCTTGCGCGCTTGCAAGCCGCCGTCGGGTTGGTCCGGCAAAACCGCAATTACATCGACGTTTCGATCGATCGCGTCGAGCGAGAATCCAATCGCATGGAAAACTTGGTCGATGAGCTACTCACGCTCTCGCGCTTGGAGTCGGGTATCGCCATTCGGCAGAGGGAGAGTGTGAATGTAGCCGAAGTCCTCGGCGATGTGGTGTCAGATGCGACGTTCGAGCTCAAAGCCAGGGCGGCACCGGTTGCGTTCGATGTCCGTATAGAGCCGCTCCGATTCGCCAGAGTCACCGGCAACGCCGAGTTGCTGCATCGAGCGTTCGAGAACGTGGTGCGCAATTCTGCCCGATATACGCCCAGCGGCGGTCAGGTCCACATCGTCGGCGAATACGATGGATCGCAGCGCGAGATCCGGCTGATGATCGCCGACGAGGGTCCGGGTGTACGGACCGCCGAGCTTGCGTCTATTTTCGAACCCTTCTTCCGCGGCCAATCGGACGAGACCGCTTCGGGCCATGGACTTGGGCTCGCCATCACCCAGGCGGTGATCCAATCGCACGGCGGTCGCGTTAGCGCATGCAATCGAGCGTCAGGCGGGCTTGCCGTCGAGATCTGCCTGCCTGCCTGACTCGGCGGGTATACAGCCTTTGCTCTAATTTACTCCGCGCTAACGGCGCTTTACCTCCGCCTGATCGATATTGGATCGACAAGTGTATACGCGGAGAGACTCATGAAGACCCGGCAATTTCTTGCCTTTGCCGCAGCGGCGCTCATTACGTTCTTCCTGAGCACGTGGTGAATAGGGGCGTCGGGAATTTCGCGAGTCAAGAACCTGGCGGCCCACTGCACCGCGCTTAGGCCGCCTGCTTCCCTCGTCGGAATTGGTCCAACACCAATATTGATATTGTATGTTAGATATTATCCATATGCTATTGATATATAAGTCATTTATTAGAGCCTTTGCTCGCGTGCGGCGTCGGGATCCCGCACCCGAAAGCCAGCATGAAGTGGCAGGCGAGTTTCGGCGTGACGCTTAGGATCTCTCGGCCGCGATGCTTTGATCCGTCTGGGTCGATCAATCTCGAGGCTGCGTAAGTTCCGACTCCATGGCTTGCTTCTGCGGCCAACTTGCCTTAAATGGCTGCGCTGGAGGGCAATGCGTGAACGACTCGACGCCCGAGCCGCCGCGGCCAGGCAAACCTACCGACCGCCCCCCACCCTCTGGGGCGCATAGCAGCGGGCGCGCATTTTGGAGGATCCTCACCTCCTTTGATCACGGCGCGATGGTTCCCCTTCGCACCTCCCTGCGCAATTCCGTCGTCATGGTGTTGTCGCTCACTCTCGGCGCCGCCGCCGCCACCCCGTTCGGCGGTCCCGCTGCGGGCTGCGGGGCACTTTTCGTGTCCTACTCCGATGCAAGCGATCCTTACCGTAGGCGAGCCCTTCGGATGATCGCCGCCGGCGTCACGATTGCGCTCGCCGGTCTCCTCGGCGGGCTATCGGCACAAGTCCACGCGGGCACCGCCGTCCTGGCGGCGCTGCTCGCATTCATCGTGGGCATGGCTGCCGCGTACGGCAAGACGGCCATGGAAGTGGGGAGCGTGAGCCTGGTGATGTTCACGATATTCTCCGGCCAACCATTTTCCTCGAGGAGCTTGCTCGACGCGACCTTGCTGGCGCTGATGGGCGGCCTTCTGCAAGTCGCCCTGTCGGTTGCGCTCTGGCCGGTACGCAGATACGAGCCGGAGCGACAGGCGCTGGCATTGCTATATCGAGATCTCGGGCGCATCGTCACCGAACCCATTAGGGCGGGCGAATCGCCGCCGGTGACCGCGCGTGCCTCGCAAGTTCATCAATTTCTGCGCTCCTCGCCGCACGATGCGGATGAGGAGAACCTGCGGTACCAATCGCTCCTGAACCAGGCCGAACGCGCGAGATTATGCTTGATCACGTTGCTGCGGATGCATACGGAGATCGCCGCTGAAGCGCCCGGCGGCGACGCAGAGGCGACCCTTGCCCGCTTCCTGCATTCGGCCGGGCACGCGCTCACGGAGATCGGCAACTCTCTTGCCGGTGACGTGGCGCAGGAGCCTCGGCTCTCTCAGCGTGTGATACTGAGTGAGTCGATCGATGCATGGCGCCTCGCGGCCGGCAACAAAGGTTCCTCGCCTGCAGGCAGGGCGATGAAATATGTTCTGCATCAGATGGATGCGCTCGCCGGCCAACTGAGAGCGGCGCAGAGTTTGGTCGCGGGCCTAGAGGTGGAGCTTGCGTCCGTGTCGCTCCCTACCCCGCAACGCTCGAGCGCAGAGGGAGACTCTTTCGCCACAACGTTTCACGCCAATTTGAACTTCCGGTCCACGGTGTTCCGTCATGCACTGAGACTTTCCCTCTGTTTGAGCGTTGCCGGTTTACTTGCGGCGGCGACCGGCTGGCGGCATTCCTACTGGATACCGATGACGGTCATCCTCGTGCTGCGCCCGGATTTCGCCGCGACCTTCAGTCGCGGCCTGCAACGAATCGCCGGCACTGTCGTCGGACTGCTGGGCGCAACCGCCCTGTTTTATTGCCTGCCGCCGATTTTTGCCGTTCAGGCCATGGCGATTGGCCTATGTGTCTTTTTTCTACGGCGGTTCGGCCATGCCAACTATTTCTTTTTGGCGCTGTGCGTCACGGCCGCGATCGTGTTGATGCTCGGGTTGAGCGGCGCCGCGCCGCATGAGGTCGTGCCGGAGCGGCTGGCCGCTACGCTCATCGGGGGCACCCTGGCTTTATCAGCCTACGCCCTTTGGCCGACCCGCGAGCCGGCAGACGACGCGCTGGCCAAACTATTGGCGGCGTATCGCGATTATTTCACCGCCGCCGCACACTCAACCGTTTCCCCGCAATCGAGCGGTACCGACCGGCCGAGATTGGCGGCCAGGCTCGCCCGCTCCAACCTCGAAGCGTCGATTGAGCGGCTTGCTGCCGAACCGGCCACCACGGCAATCACGATCGATCTGTTGCGCTCGATGATCGCCAGCTCCCATCGTCTGGCACACGCCATCATGGGGATCGACGCCGCCCACATGGAGGGCACCCCCCCCTCTGCTCGCTCACCCGGCGCCGAGCGATTTGTCAGTGCCGTCCAAATGACTTTTCTGGGACTCGAGGCGGCGCTCCTCGGAAGCCGAACCGCTCCGGTCAATGTTCCGGACTTACGCGATGCCTTTCACGCCATGAGCGTAGCCGACGATCAACATCCCGGGTCGCTCAGACTCCAAACCGAAGGCGATACTCTCGTCAACAGTCTCAATACGCTGAGCGAGCAAATACTTCGATGGCGAGATAGCGAGGGGAGTCCGATTCGCTGAGTAGTCCGAAACAAATGCTCCATCCCACTGACGCAAAACCCCTTCTTCCGCTGACAGACCTGCCCCGCTCCCGCCTGCATGCTGCTGGCGCGTAAACGAGCAACGTCAGGAGCGGCAGCCAATGGACCTGAAGGCGATCCACGACCACTTATGCCTGGCTCGCTTGGCGCTCGGGCCGGAGCAACCGCTGTCTGCGCGTATCGAGACGGTCGAGCGGAAGCTGACCCCTGGGGATCCTTTGTGGTGTGTCGATGCGGTCAGTGCGCAATCTGATCTGCTTGCCATAACGACCGAACTTGAGCAGTTGCCGAAGGTATCACTGCCGCACCCTGCGCCGGGCGGGGAAGGAATCACTGCGCGTGCGCTGGCTGAGGTTCCGCCTGGTGTAAACGAGGCGCTCAAGCAAATCGGAGACGCGATCGAGTTGCTCTAACCTTGCCGTTCCGGGGGGGGGCGTTCGGTAACGTCCAGACAGCCTCCAGTGCCGGCTTGTGCGACGACGCGACGGCGCCGCCTTGCGGCGGTCCCCGCGACTAAAGAACCGGTCGCGAGAGACCGTCACGTTGCTCCCGGGTGCGGAAGGGGGCACTATCGTGCCGACTATGGGTCTGATGGCTATCGCAATCCTAGCCGGGTCATCTATCGCCACCGCAGCTCTCGTGCTCTTCACGGCGCTGACTGCGCGGCAGGCAAGAATTTCGGCTCCGCCGATAGGCCACTTCATCGATGTGGACGGCGCTCGGCTGCATTATCTAGATCGAGGTGCCGGGCCTGTCGTTGTCTTGGTGCATGGCCTTGGTGGGAATCTGCGCAATTTTCATGGATTGATCGAGGCGCTCGCCTTGACCTGCCGGGTCGTCGCCGTGGACCGTCCGGGATCCGGCTACTCAACCATGCTCTCGGATGGGCATCCGACGCTACGTCCCCAGGCAAGGATCCTCGCTCGATTTATCCAAAGACTGGAGCTTGGCCGTCCGCTGCTCGTCGGACATTCACTCGGCGGAGCGCTGTCCCTGGCGCTCGCGCTCGATCATCCGAGCAGTGTGCGGGGACTCGTGTTGATTTCCGCCTTGAGCCAAGTGGAGCGCGCGCCGCCCCCCCTCTTCAAGGCGCTCAACATACACTCGCCCAGTTTGCGATGGCTTATCGCGTGGACCGTGATGGCGCCGCTCGGAAAACTTGCCCATCGAGAGACACTGAGCGCCCTGTTCGCGCCCGAATTGGTACCGGATAATTTTGATGTGGAGAGCGGCGGAACCCTCGGCCTGCGTCCGCCAAGCTTTGTTGCCGCCTCCAAGGACATGGTGTCGGTAGCTGATGAACTGGCCATCATGACGCCGCGCTATGCCTCCTTGTCGCTTCCCGTCGATGTCATCTTCGGGCGACAAGACCCCATCCTGGATTATAGAACTCACGGCCAACGGTTCGCCTCCACCTTACCCCAGGCGACGCTACATCTGATCGACGGCGGTCACATGCTCCCTGTCACCGCCGTCGATCAGATCGCAACCCGGATAAAGCGAGCAGCGGATCACGCGGGGGGCGACTAGGTGAAGCTGGGCGAATCCGCACGATTTGTGGAGCGCAACTATGCGAGCGATGCCGGCAACCGCGATTACAAAGTGTATATCCCGGCAAACTACAGGGGCTCACCCGTCCCGTTGATAGTCATGTTGCACGGCTGCACACAGACTCCCGATGATTTCGCGACCGGCACCGGAATGAACGAGCTTGCGGATCGACAAGGCTTTCTGGTGGCCTACCCTGCTCAGTCGGTCGCCGCCAACGGCTTGAGATGCTGGAACTGGTTTAATGCAAGGAACCAGGACCGTGCCGGAGAGGAACCGGCACTCATCGCCGGCATCACGCGGCAAGTGGCAACGGAATTTGCGATTGATGAGGAGCGTATATTTATCGCAGGACTCTCCGCAGGCGCCGCAATGGCGGTGATCCTCGGAGCGACGTACCCCGATCTTTTTTCGGCGGCGGGGGTCCATTCGGGCCTGCCATTTCGCGCCGCACGGAACGTCACCTCGGCACTTGCAGCGATGCGCAGAGGAGGTCCGATAGCTGCCGGTTCCACGGCGCATCCCACCACGGAATCAATTAGTGGACTCGATCCAATTCGCACCATTGTCTTCCATGGAGATGAGGATCCAACGGTCGAACCGGTCAATGGCTTGGCGATCGTGGAGCAGGCGCTCGCGCGAGCCGCACCTCGCTTGGGTCCGCTGCAAAAGACGATCCGTGAGCGAGGTATCGCAAACGGCCGGCAATTTACTGCAACCACCTATCGTGATTCGAAAGCTCGTCCCGTGGTCGAGCATTGGGTCGTGCACGGGGCCGGACATGCCTGGTCGGGAGGATCATCGAAGGGCTCCTACACCGACGAACGCGGACCTCATGCGTCTGCGGAGATGGTGCGCTTTTTCTTGCAGAGGCGCGCCGGCAGATTGGGCGTGCTTGCCTCCATGGGTCGCGCGTTGCTGCAGTGGGTGCGTACAAAATGAACGCCCCCCCGAGGCCCCTGATCGCCGGCGCGCGCCCGTAAGTTTGCTCGGGCGCGCGCCGCACCCGGGTTTCTCCTAACGCTGATTCCTCTGTCGGCCGGCCGCCGCGTGGTCGTCTGCCGGCACCTTTGCGTTGAGGCTCGCGATCGCCCGGGCCACGCCCGCACCGTACGCAGGATCGGCTTTGGTGCAGTTGATGATGTGGCGTTCCTGGATGTGTTTGGCGGCTCCCCCGATCTGGCGGGCGGTATTGGCGAACAAAACCTCCCGTTGAGTGGGACTCATTTTGCGGAATAGATCGCCCGGCTGCTGATAGTGGTCATCGTCGATGCGATGATCCCAATGGGCCGCGGCGCCATCGATCGCCAACGGCGGCTCATTGAGCCGCGGCTGGTCGGTCCATTCACCCAGGCTATTCGGGAAGTAGGTCGGCGTGCGCCCGAGATTGCCGTCCGTGCGCATCGCCCCGTCGCGGTGATAGCTATGGAACGGGCACTTCGGCGCGTTCACGGGGATATGGTTGAAGTTGACCCCGAGTCGATAGCGCTGGGTGTCGCCGTAGGAGAACAGGCGCCCCTGCAGCATCTTGTCCGGCGAGAAGCTGATGCCGGGAACGATGTTGGCGGGCGAGAATGCGGCCTGCTCAACCTCGGCGAAGAAGTTCTCGGGATTCCGATTCAGTTCGAAAAAGCCCACCTCGATCAAGGGGTATTGCGCCTTGGGCCAGACCTTGGTCAAGTCGAACGGGTTGAATGGAAACGCTTTGGCCTGCGCATCGCTCATTAGTTGGATGAACAAGGTCCATCGCGGGAACCGGCCGGCTTCGATGCTTTCGAACAGGTCGCGCTGATGGGTCTCGCGGTCCTTGCCGATCAAGGCCTCGGCCTCCGCATCGGTCAGATTCTCGATGCCCTGCTGGGTGCGAAAGTGGAATTTGACCCAGGTCCGCTCGTCCTTCGCGTTAATTAGACTGAACGTGTGGCTGCCGAAACCATGCATGTGCCGGAAGCTGCGCGGAATGCCACGGTCGCTCATGACGATGGTCACCTGATGGAGCGCCTCGGGCAACAAGGTCCAGAAGTCCCAATTATTATCGGCGCTGCGCATGCCGGTGCGCGGATCGCGCTTGATCGCGTGATTGAGATCGGGAAAGCGCAGCGGATCGCGGAAAAAGAACACCGGGGTATTGTTGCCCACCACATCCCAGTTGCCCTCCTCGGTATAGAACTTCAAGGCGAATCCTCGTATATCGCGTTCGGCATCGGCCGCCCCACGCTCGCCGGCGACCGTTGAAAATCGCGCGAACATGGGGGTTTCCTTGCCGACCTGCGCGAAAATTTTCGCTTTGGTATAGGCACTGATGTCGTGCGTGACCGTGAAGGTTCCGTGGGCGCCTGCGCCCTTGGCGTGCATGCGCCGCTCAGGGATCACTTCCCGGTCAAAATGCGCGAGCTTCTCGATCAGCCAGACATCCTGGAGCAGCGCCGGGCCGCGCGGTCCTGCGGTCTGGATGTTGAGATTATCCGTTACCGGCGTGCCCGTCGCATGAGTAAAGGATGAGGTGGTCGAATTCTGTTTCATGGTGCGGTTCCTGGAAGGCTCGGCGGCGCCGAGCTCGGTTGAGGGTTCATTTCCACGTTAAGACGGCCAGGCCGATCCACGGATCACACGGCAAAAATTGCCTCGCTGGAAGGTCGGATCCTTGTCCGCGAGAACGTCCGCCTTGACATTGCCGAATGTCGTATCGGGTTTGTTCTTGATGCCTTGATAGAAGGTCTCGATGATGTCTTCTTTGAAATGATCGCTGCGTGGATGGGCCTTCACCACCGCGTTTCGCTCCGCCTCGCCGTACTCGGCATAAGTCAGGCCGAGCACATCCATCTCGACGCCCGCTGTGACCAAAGCGACAACCGGGTGCATGTGCTGCGGGATGCCGGGCGTCGTATGCAACGCTATTGCCGTCCAAACCGTGTCGAGATCGGCTCGAGGGATGCCGTGGCTGCGCAAGAAATCGCGGGCCGCGTTTGCGCCGTCCACTTCGAAGCGCTCTTGGGCGCTGCTGTACCGTGGGGTGAGACCCATGTCGTGGAACATCGCCCCCGCGTACAGAAGTTCCGGATCGAAGTTCAAACCGCGGCGTCTTCCGGCCAACGCGCCGAAATAGTAAACGCGGCTGGAGTGATTGAAGAGCAGCGGCGATTCCGTATCGTGGACCAGTTCGGTTATCTCTCGCGCGAGCTTGCTGTCGGGAACCGACACACCTTGGACTGTAAGAGCCATACAATTACTCCCTCGATTCGGAAAGCTGCTCGTATCCGACGGCGACCTCAAGATTTAGCCGCGTACCGATTGCGCTGCATCTGGGGTGCCCTCATCGGCTTCGCCAAGAGATAGCGATCCCCCAACCAATCCACTGCTTTGGCGATAGCCGCTCGATAGTCATGCGTGTGAAGCCACCCCGCATTGGCCGCGGCCCTCGTTGGCGAGGTGGCCGCCGAACCACGCGGCCCGTCTTCCAGTGTGCTCATGAATCCTCCCGTAATACCGTCTCGCGCGCCTGAGTCCGGCTTGCTGGAGGTATGCTCCATCGGAAGGGTTACATATAAATTTCAACGAGAATGGCCAAGATTACATCCGTAGCGTACGGCTCGCGCCTTCTCCTACCGCGAGAGATTGAATGTCCCTAGAATCGATAGTATCCGGTGAATCCGACGGTCAGCGGACGAATTGCCGTGCCGTAGAACATGGGATCGCCGATTACGTCATGGGCGTACCCGAGAAGCGGGTCCGACTTGGTCGCGTTATTCGCGTAGATCGACGCGTCGAAGCCGTTGTGCACCACGCCAACACGCAGATTGAGAATGCCATACGCCTGATTTTGATACGGGCTGGTCTCCGGATCGTAGCCGGCGGTCGCGGGGTTTATCGCATTAGCCGCGCTCAGCCATCGATAGTCGACACGGACGTACGCTCGGACGCTCCCCCAAAGGGAACTGAGATCACGCGAATACTCCAGGTTCGCCGCTGCGGTCCACGGAAGAACGTTCGCGAGCTTGTCGCCCGCGGCGTTGAGCAGCGGAGTCACGGCGCCGACCGGCGCACCGAAAGCGGCATCCGGGTAATAGGCATCCGTGTATCCGACCGAAGCACCTAATTTCAGCCCGTCGGTGATGAGCGCCGCCACTTGGAGGTCGAATCCTCGGCTGATGGCTTTACCACGATTGGTGGTGAACATCTCGGCGCACGAGGGAAGATTGACGGAGGTCTGGATGTTGCTCCAATCGATCACGAATGCGCTCGCCTCGATCGCGAGCCGGCGATTGAACAGCATGTCCTTCGCCCCGATTTCGTAGCTCCAAAGACTGTCGGAGGAGTACGAGGCCGGCACCGTCGAGAGCCCGAGCGCCGTCAGCGAGGGCGTGCAAAGTGGATTGCCAATCGCCGTTGCCCCATTGCCGCCGCCCGATCGATAGCCCTTCGCGGCGCTCACATAGACCATGTCCACATCGGTGTATTGGTACATGAGGCCCAATCTTGGGGTCACCGGATTCCCTACCTGATCCGGCAGATTCTGGTTGGCAAACGTGAGGCCGTCGAGGGGGCCGGCGGAAATCTGGCTCTGATGCTCGACCACCGCGTGCTCGACCCGAACGCCGACGTTGGCTTTCAGGCGCGGGACGAGTTCGACGGTGATTTCCCCGAATGCCGCTTCCGCGATGTCCGTGGTGTGAAAGTTCGTATACGCATTGCAGACTTGTCCGTCAGGCTCCGTGTAGTTCGGGAAGCCGGTAAATTGCAATGTGTTCTCGGCCGCGATTGCCTCGGTTAGCGGATCCAACGTACCGGGAAGGCACTGCGCCACGCCCTGTACGGCATGCCGGTAGTAGAGCCCGGCCACCCAGGCGAGTCGCGCGGACGGATCCTGCGAGGACAGTCGGAATTCCTGCTGTATCGCACGTGTCGAGGTGTTGTCGTTGAGGTAATCATGCCAGGTCGGCGATAGGCCAGGAACAAACGCGTTGCCGCTGTAGAGAAATTCCGATGCGTGAGTAAAGTCGTTGATCGCCACCGATCTTCGATCCAGGTACGACGTATCGGACTTGAGAGACGCTCCCGAAAGGTTGTACCTGATCGCCAGGCTCCACACGTTGAAGTCGTCATTCGAGGGCTCGCCGATCGCTCCGGACACGCGCGCGCCGCTTTCGACATACGGCAAGTCCGTGATCCAATACGAATTCGGGTTGTCCGAGTGGACATGCTGCATGAACAAGGCCGGGGTAATCGTCAGCTCATCGGCGGGTGCCCAGGTAAAGGCCGGCCGAATGACGTAGGAATCGGTCGAGTTCGCGTTGCGCTTTAATATATCACCGGTGTAGGGGTCCTCCTTGTCGATGAATCCCCCCTGCGATTCAAACCAGGCACTCACTCTGAATCCCGCCGTGCCCCTCACGATCGGAGCGCCGTACGCGACGCCCGCTTCGTAATTCGGCGCACCACGATTCGTATACGATAAGTCCATCTTCCCGTAGCCGCTTTCATCGTTCAGTCCGGGTCGCGGCGTGATGTAGCGGATCGCCCCGCCCATGGCGCCGGAGCCGAACAGCGTCCCCTGAGGTCCGCGTAGAACCTCGACTCGATCCAGATCGAAGATCAACGGATACGGACTCGAGGCCGGGCCCGCGGCGGGAAGCGTTCGGATCGCGACGGGTGTTTCGTCGATATAGAATTGGGTCGTCGGTGAGTTGCCGCCGCTGAAGATGCCGCGAATCGCCACATCGTGAAGGTCCTGAATTCCGCCAACGGGAGTTGACAGCACCAGCCCGGGCACGATGCTCGCGAGATCCGAGAGATTCTCGATATGCAAATCATCCATGGTTCTCTGAGAGAATGCGGTGACGCTGATCGGCACGTTATCGAGAGGTTCCTCGCGTCTCTGCGCGGTAACGATGATTTCCTCCAGTGCGATGGTCGACCCGTCGGCTGACATCCCCGGAGCCGCTGCGTCGGTTGCCCATGCGTGCGCGGCGGAAAGTACTGAAGCGACCGTCGCGGCGCACCCGACTGCGCCCTTTGTGAAAGGCTTGTGACAGAGTGTCATGTCCTGCGATCCCCGCTTCGAATTGGGCACCCCGAATTGCCCTGTCGTCAAGATGAAGCGTTTTGACCGAGGCTCGATTGTCCGCTGAATGATGCAGTGCGCTAACGTACGGTCGCGCGCACTCGGCCCGAGACCTTGCCTTTGGGTTGCGATACTATCGATTTGCGGGTCCTAGCCGCCGTCAACTCACATTCGGCTGAGGAGGTTCTACTGCGGGAACGGAACGAGTGCCGGGAGAATGACTCGTGACGAATCTGTCCAGTTACGGATTTTCACCGCTGCGAGCCGGCGATTTGACGCTGTATCGAGGTTCCGGCAGGGGACTGCCGCCGATCCTGCTGCTCACGGCGGAGAATACCTCGCTCGCGTGCCTCAATCGACTGGAACATGAATACACGCTCAGGGCCGATCTCGATCCCGCCTGGGCGGTGAACCCAATCGCACTTTCCCGCCACCGCAACCGTCTGGCGCTGGTGCTGGAGGACCCTGGGGGTGCGGTCCTCGATCGGCTGCTCGGCAAGCCACTGGAAATAACGGAGTTTCTGCGCATCGGGATTTCTCTCGCGTGGGCGTTGCGCCAAGTGCACGCGCGCGGATTCTTTCATAAGGACATCAAGCCGGCGAATGTCCTGGTCGACGTGGCGAGCGGTAGTGTTTGGCTCACCGGCTTCGGCATCGCTTCGCGTCTGCCGCGCGAGCGCCCCGACCCAAACCCGCCCGACGAGATCGCCGGCACCCTCGCCTACATGGCGCCCGAGCAAACTGGGCGGATGAACCGTTCGATCGATGCGCGAAGCGATCTGTACTCACTCGGCATCACGTTCTATGAGATGCTCACGGGCACACTGCCGTTCCGCGCCACCGATCCGCTTGAGTGGGTGCACTGCCATATTGCCAGGCAGCCTGTACCGCCCGAGGTGACGGCCGTGAAGACTCCCCGGGCGCTATCATTGATCACGATGAAGCTTCTCGCCAAGACAGCCGAGGAGCGCTACCAGACCGCCGCCGGCGTCGAGGCCGATCTGCGGCAATGCCTCGCGGAATGGGAGTCGAAGGGCCGTATCGACCCGTTTCCACTGGGTACGCACGACGCATCAGACCGGTTGCTGATCCCGGAGCAGCTGTACGGGCGCGAGCGCGAGATCGAAACCCTGCTTGCTTGCTTCAATCGGGTCGTGTCCCAAGGCACACCGGAGCTCGTGCTTGTCTCAGGATTTTCGGGAATAGGTAAATCCTCGGTGGTGAACGAGCTGCACAAGGTGCTGGTTCAACCGCGCGGTCTCTATGCGTCCGGCAAATTCGACCAATACAAACGCGACATTCCGTACGTCACGCTGGCCCAAGCCTTCCAGAGTCTGGTGCGCTCACTCCTGAGCCAGCGCGAGGTGGATCTCGCTCGGTGGCGTGAATCCTTTAGCGAGGCGCTCGGCTCGAACGCTCAGCTCATCGTGAACCTCGTTCCCGAGCTCGAGCTCGTCATCGGAAAGCAGCCGGCGGTCGCGGACTTGCCGCCGCAGGATGCCAAGAGCCGCCTACAGATGACATTCCGGCGTTTCCTCAGCGTATTTGCGGATAAGAAGCACCCACTCGCGCTGTTCCTTGACGATTTGCAATGGCTGGATGGCGGGACGCTCGATCTGCTCGAACACTTGATTACACACCCGGAAGTGCGGTACCTGCTGCTGGTGGGGGCTTATCGGGACAACGAGGTCGGTCCATCGCATCCCCTCATGCGTACGCTCCAGGCCATCCGGCAGACCGATGCGAAGGTGCATGAGATCGTGCTCGCGCCCCTTGAGCCCGCGGATCTCGGCCGCCTCGTCGCCGACGCCCTTCACTGCGCGCCGGAGCGTGGGCGAACCTTGGCGAAGCTCGTAGAGGAGAAGACCGGCGGCAATCCGTTTTTCGCGATTCAGTTCTTGATCGCATTGGCGGACGAGGGTTTGCTCGCGTTCGACTCCGTCGGCGGCGTTTGGACCTGGGACATGGAGCGTATCCACGCCAAGAACTACACCGACAATGTGGTGAATCTCATGGTCCGGAGACTAAAGCGACTGTCGATCACCGCACAGGATGCCCTGAAGCACCTCGCCTGCCTGGGCAATATGGCGGAGGTCGGCTTGCTGAGCGTCGTGCACGAACAAACCGAGGACGCGATGCATGCGGCGCTCTGGGAAGCGGTCCGGGCCGGCCTCATTGTGCGCCAGGGCAGTAGTTATAAATTCCTGCACGACCGAATCCAGCAGGCGGCGTATTCACTATATCCAGCGGAGCGCCGCCCGGCCGTTCATGTGCGGATCGGACGCAAGCTGCTGGCAAACCTGCCGGCGGAAGAGTTCACCGAACGGCTATTCGAGGTCGCGAATCAGCTCAATCGAGGCGGCAACCTGATCGTCGATCGGGACGAGAAGGCGCAGGCGGCGGCCATCAACCTGCGTGCCGGCCGAAAGGCGAAGGCATCGGCGGCCTACGAGTCCGCGAACGCCTATCTTGCGTCCGGCATGAGGCTGTTGAACGAGAGCGACTGGAGCTGTCAATACGAATTGACCTTCGGCCTGTGGCTCGAATGCGCGCAATGCGAGATCCTGAACGGCAATTTCGCGAAGGCCGGACAGATGATCGCGGAGCTCCTGCAGCGCGCGGCATCGAAAGTCCACCAAGCGTCGGTCTATGACTTGAAGGTCCGATCGCATACGGTGCAGGGGCAATATCCGCAGGCCGTAGACAGCGGACTCGCGTGCCTGCGCTCGTTCGGGATCGGTCTGCCCACACACCCGAGCTGGGAGGCGGTCGAGGCCGAATATCAGACGATCTGGCAAAGCCTCGAGGAGCGCTCGATCGAGACTCTGATCGACCTGCCGCGGATGACCGATCCGGAGCTGCAGGCAGCGATGCAGGTGTTCTCGACCCTCGCCGAAGTCAGCTGGTTCACGGACTTCCATTTGTATTGCATGCTCGTGTGCCGCATGGTGAATATCAGCATGCAGCAGGGCATGAGCGGTCCTTCCGCGCACGCCTATGCTTGTCTCGGGGCTCTCCTCGGCCCGGTCTTTCATCGTTATCGCGAGGGTTATCATCTCGGCAGGCTCGCTTGCCACCTGGTTGAGAAGCACGACTTCACCGAGTACCACACGAAGGTCTACCACGAGATGGGAGCCATCAGCATCTGGACGCAGCCGCTGACGAGCGCAATCGAGTTCCGCCGAGCAGTAACGCGTAACGCGAGCGAGACGGGTGATCTGACGTATGCCTGCTATAGCATGCACCAATCCATCACCGGTTCTCTCGTGCGCAACGATCCACTCGACGCGGTATGGCGCGAGTCGGAGATGGCGCTGGATTTCGCCCGAAGATCCAGGTACCGCGACGTCGTGGACCTCATCGTGGGGCAGCAACGATTCATCGCGACCATGCAGGGTCGCACTGCAACCTTCTCAACCTTCAGCGACGCGCAATTCGACGAGGCGGCATTCGAGGCACAACTCACGGCCGACCGGATGAACACGATGGTCTGCTCGTATTGGATCCTGAAACTGAAGGCGCGATTCCTGTCAGGCGACTACGCCGAGGCTCTGGCGGCAGCGAACAAGGCGAAACCGGTGCTTCGCAGGGAAGCCGTCCAGATCTACTTGCTCGACTACTCTTATTACACCGCCCTGACGGTCGCGGCGCTCTATGAGAACGCCTCCGCCGATGATCAGGCCGCGTGGCGCGATCTCCTGATGGCCCATCGGGAACAGTTGCGCGAATGGGCCGAGAATTATCCGCCGACGTTCGGCGACAAACATGCGCTGGTGTCGGGCGAGATCGCGCGGCTCGAAGGGCGGGACGCGGATGCCCTGCGTCTTTACGAGCAAGCGATAATGACCTCTCGTGAACACGGATTCGTCCAAAACGAAGCCGTGGCCTACGAGGTTGCCGTGCGCTTCTGTGCCGCACGCGGCATCGACAGCATGGCGTATAGCCATCTGCGGAATGCCCGCGACTGCTATCTGCGCTGGGGTGCGCTCGGCAAAGTTCGTCAGCTCGACCAGCGCCATCCCGGGTTGCACGAGGAATCGGCTCCTCCTGCGCCGGGCGCGACGGTCAGCGCGCCTGTCGAACAATTGGATGTCGGGACGGTGGTCAAGGCGTCGCAGGCAGTGTCGAGCGAGATCGAGTTGGGTAAGCTCATCGAGACGCTGATGAGAATCTCGCTCGAGCATGCGGGGGCCGAGCGGGGCCTGCTCGTTCTTTTTACGGACAGCGAACCGCGGATTGCGGCGGAGACGACCACCAGTCTCGGCAAGATCGAGGTGACGCTGCAAAATTCGGCGGTGACGCCGGACACACTAATCGAGTCCTTGCTTCACACGGCGGTGCGGACGCGGGAAAGCGTGATTCTGGACGATGCGTCGGCGCAGGCACCTTTCTCCACCGAGGGATACGTTCGCCAGAAGCACGTCCGCTCCGTGCTCTGCCTTCCCCTGGTCAAACAAGCCAAGCTCGTCGGCGCGTTGTACCTTGAGAACAATCTGACGCCGGGCGTATTCACCTCGGCAAAAATCGCGGTTCTGAAGCTCCTGTCCTCGCAGGCGGCCATTTCATTGGAGAACGTCCGGCTTTATGAGGAGCTGCGCCTGGAAAACGGTGAGCGACAACGGGCGGAAAGGGGACTGCGGCGCAGTGAAGCGTATTTAAGAGAGGCACAAAGACTCAGCCATACGGGCAGTTTTGCCTGGATCCCGGCCAGCGGGGAGGTATATTGGTCACAGGAGACCCATTGCATCTTCGAGTACGCCCAAGGGACCATCCCCACTCTCGAGCTGACGCTACGGCGGGTTCACCCGGACGATGCAGCGGTCTTTCGGCGGATGGTGGAGCGCGCATCCGATGACGGACGCGACTTCGCTCACGAATATCGACTGCGGATGCCGGACGGGCGGGTAAAGCATGTTCAACTTGTGGCTCGTGCCTTACGAGATGACACCGGCGATGTGGACTTCCTCGGTGCGGTCATGGATGTCACCGCGATCCGTCTGGCGGAGCGTGAGCTGCACAACGCCCGGACCGACCTTGCGCACGTGATGCGTGTGACCAGCTTGGGCGAGCTGACCGCCTCCATCGCTCACGAGGTCAACCAGCCGCTCGGGGCGGTCATGGCCAATGCCGAAGCGTGTATGAGCTGGCTCCATGCTGAGCCGCCCAACATGAAGGAGGCGCGCGCCGCCCTCGAGCGGATTTCCCGGGACGGCGCGCGGGCGGGCGAGGTGATTCGCCGCGTTCGCGCGCTGGCGAAGAAGACCGAGACCAAGATGGTCCCACTGGATCTCAATGACCTCCTGACGGAGGCGCTGACCTTTTTGCAGCATGAGCTTCTCGGGGCCGGGGTGGTGTTGCGCATGGAACCTGCGAGCGCCCTCCCCCTGATTCTCGCCGATAAGGTCCAGCTGCAGCAGGTGATCCTCAATCTGGTGCTCAACGCCATCGAAGCAATGCAGCCGGTCTCGGATCGGCCGCACGAGCTCGTGATTCGATCGGAGCAAGTCGATCCCCAGCAACTGCGAGTCACGGTAGCGGATGCCGGTGTGGGATTTTCCGCCGCAAGCGCGGGTCAGCTGTTCAATACCTTCTTCACCACCAAATCCAGCGGACTGGGCATGGGACTATCGATCTGCCGTTCCATTATCGGACTTCACGGGGGGCGCATTTGGGCTGCGCCTAACGTGCCATACGGCGCCGCCATCCAGTTCACTCTCCCTCCCCTTTCGGCGGTCACGTCCGACGCGCCGTCGTGAACCATAGAAGCAGTGCGAATCCAAAACCCAGTGCGCTCGCCGAGATGAAGCAAAGCATCATGGGTTGGTATCCCGCCGGGTTCTGAGCGCTCGCGTGCGCTCCATCATTGAGCCAACCTGCAATGAAATTGGCCGCGCCGATCCCCACGTTCTGCAACACCCACATGAGCCCCAAAGCCGTCCCGAATCGCTCCGGTGACACACGCTTGCTCGTCAGCGGCCAAATCACGGCGGGCACCAATGAGAAACTCAAACCGATCAGGACCGTCCCGATAGTCAGGCTCCAGTGAGTAAAGGCCATAACGACCATCGACAGGGGCAGCAATAAGGCGCCGAACGCGAGCATGGGCACGTCGCGGCCCAACCTATCGCACAACCAGCCGAACGCGGGCGTCGCAAAGATTGCAGCCAGGAACACGTAGCTGTTCATGGCTCCCGCAGCCGGGAGATTGAGCCCGTGCGCATGTTCGAAGTACTTGATGGAGAATGTGCTGCGGAACGCGTACATGACCGCGTACCACAGCATGCACAGCGCCAACAAAAGCCAGTAGGCTGCTCCAAAGTGCAACAGATCGCGCGCTACACGGGGCTGGTTGGCGGCTCTGCTGCTCGGCGGGGCATTCCCGTATCGACGATCCACGCAATAGTAGACAAGCGCCGCGGCCAGCGTGGTCGACGCCATCAGAGTGGCGATGACAAGGGGCGGCTGCCAGCCTTGAGCATATGCGCGAGCAAACCAGGTAGGCGACATATTCGCCGCGAAAGACCCCGCACGGCCGAAAGCCAATCCGACACCCATGGCGAACGCGACGCGGCCGGCTGCAAAGTACTGCGCAATGGCTGCGAGCACGCCAATGTTCAGAGTTTCCGCCCCGGCGCCGAAAAGCAGGCGGCCGACCGCCATACCGACGAAGTTCGGACTGAAGGCCGTGAGCGCCGCCCCGACGAAACACACTGCGGCTGTATACAGAGTCATGCGGGCGGCGCCGTAGCGGTCTACGAGGACGCCGCCCACCACAATCAACAATACGTTTGGCCAGTTATACACGGCATTGAGCAGGCCGATTTGCGTGTCGCTGAAGTGGCGTTGCCGTTGTAGAAGATCGGCGACCGGACTGATGGAATCGTAGACGTAGAAGTTGCCGACCATGACCACGGCGGTGAGCGCCAATACCAGCCGTGCGGTTTCGCGATTGTCGGTGCTGTCCATCGTTCTAGCCATGACCAGCTAATCGGAACCGACACACTTATATTGCCCTAAGATGCCGCGGATAACCTCGAGCGGTCCGACGATTATTCGCCGCTTATCTCATTTATGCAGATCGTCGATCCAACGCACCAGTTCAGGCGTCTCCACGCCCTCGATATCCAGGTTGAATACGAGACCCGTCTGGCCGCTACGCGCCAACACGCACTGCAGCTGCAAATCGGAGCTGGGATTGATCTCCTGATGCGGGACATAGGGCGGCACGTAGATAAAATCACCCGCGGAGGCCTCGGCTTCGAATTCCAGACGCTCACCCCAGCGCAGTCGTGCGACTCCGTTGAGGACGTAGATCACCGTCTCGAGGTCGCCGTGATGATGGGGACCGGTTTTCGCCTTCGCCTCGACCGTAAAGGTGCCGGCCCAGAGCTTGGTCGCACCGCTGTTCTGCGTCGTCACCGCGGCGAGGCGCCGCAATCCCGGCGTCTGAGCGATATTGGAGTCGAACTCCGCGGGGCGGATGATTCTCACACCCGTCAATCGCCATCGGGCTGACCAACTACTCATGTGTCCTCCTCGATCATTCCCCGATCAGCTTGCCGCCAGCACGCTTTTCTCGATACGCATTCACGGTCCTCTCGCGGGCACATTCGCTCGAACCATCGCCAAGGCTGGCATGGGAGGCTTGCGTCACTATTTCGTCGTGCGGGATCCATATTTCAAATGAATCGCTTCGGTTTCGGGTGCATCCGCTCGCTTCATATTGCATCGCGGCACCGCATTCACAAATGCGCAACACCAAAGGGCTACCTTGATGGTATCCATTAACAATCAATAGGGAGATGCCTGATGCGCGGAAGCTGGAGGCTGGCAATGGCCCCAATCGTGGCGCTCGCCGCATTGGCCTCATTCACTCCTATATCCGCGGCAGGGACGACGGCCGTGGGCGCGGGCCGCGTGAAACACGTCCTGCTGTTGAGCATCGACGGCATGCATGCCGTCGATTTCTACAACTGCTCGCATGGAATCGCGGGCGCGAACGGAGGTAATCCGTACTGCCCGAACCTTTCGGACCTGAGTCATCGCGCGATCAATTACGTCGCTGCGGTTTCTTCGAAGCCATCCGATTCCTTCCCGGGCTTGGCGGCTCTGATTACCGGCGGCTCGCCAAAATCGACCGGACTGTACTACGACGTTGCCTATGATCGCTCGCTCGATCCGCCCGCGGCCACGACGGGAACCGGGCTCGCCGGCGGGGCATGCGCGCCCTACGCATTGCCGACCGGTACGACGACTGATTACGACCAGGGCATCGACCTCGACGACACTCAATTGAATGGTGGTGCGCCAGGAGCTGCGGTAACCGAGGGAGGGATTGCCTCCATCGATCCGAAGAAACTTGTGCGCGACCCACAGAAGGGATGTGCTGCGGTATATCCATGGGATTTTCTTCGGACAAACACGATCTTCGGCGTCGTGCACGAGGCCGGCGGCTACACCGCCTGGATCGACAAACACCCCTCATATTCCATGGCGGCCGGACCCGGCGGCAAGGGATTGAACGACTACTATTCGCCCGAAGTGAGTTCGAACGTGGTGGCGCTGCCGGGTGTGACTACCGCGCTGGGCGTATCTTGCTCGAAGATCCGGGATACCAGCGGGGGCGCATGGAATAGCAGCTTCGCGAACATTCAATGTTATGACGCGCTGAAAGTGAAAGCCTTGCTCAATCAGATCGCGGGCAAAACGCATGATGGCGCGCCGGCCGTTACCCCGGTCCTATTTGGAATGAACTTTCAATCCGTCTACATCGGCCAAAGCGTGGCCGAGCCGGGTGTCGGGAGCGGCGGTTATCAGAATGCCGAGGCTTTGCCGAGCCCCGAATTACTGAAGGAAATCGAGTTCGTCGATGCATCGATCGGCGACATCGTGGGCGCATTGAAGAGTGCAGGAATCTACGATAATACGCTGCTCATCATCACGGCGAAGCACGGGGATTCGCCGATCGACCCACGCTCGTACGTGGCCGACGGCAATGACACGCCGGCGACGCTCCTCGGCAGCGCCATTCCCTACTCCGAATCGCCGTTGAACACGACCGGAATCGGTGCGACGGAGGACGATGTCTCGGTACTTTGGCTGAAACCGGGCGCCAGCGTGTCCGCAGCGGTCGATCTGCTCGAAAGTAATGCGTCAGCGATCGGGCTCGGTCAGATCTTCTATGGCCCGACCCTATGGCTCAACTACGGCATCGGCGGCCTCGATCCGGGACAGGATCCGCGCACACCGGATATCATCGTGGCGCCGAACGTCGGCGTCACCTATTCCGGCAGCAGCACCATGATTGCCGATCATGGGGGCTTTGCGCACGACGACACGAATGTCGTGATGCTGGTCGCCAACCCGCAGTTCAAGGCCTCCACGGTCATCGCAACGACGACGACCACACAGATCGCACCGACGATTATCAGGGCGCTGGGATTGCAGCCGAGCGCATTGGACGCGGTACGCAAAGAAGGGACGGCAGTGCTTCCCGAGGTGGCGGCGCAACTCGCAGAGTAGCGCCGCCCTTGGTTCCCACTGGCGCAAGGAGCCGAATAAAGCTGTCGGTCGACCGATCGCCTTGCCAGGCGCCCAATGTATCGACTGCGCGCAATCGCTTGTAAACGGACAATTTCCAACGGGCTTCCCGAGATTCACGACGAAGTCTGAGTCCAACCTCCAAGGAGATGCGCACATGGCTTATAAACTTTTGCTTCGAACGCTGACCGCGGCGGCGATTGCGACGGCCCTGCCGCTGGCGGCTCAAGCTGATCCCACACAGCAGCACGTGCTACTGATCAGTATCGACGGCATGCATGCCGCCGACTATCAGCGCTGTTCGATCAATGGGACTTGTCCGACGCTCGCACGTCTCGGCTTGCACGGCGTGAATTACGACCGCACCTCGACGTCGCGTCCGTCGGATTCATTCCCCGGGTTGATGGCGCTGATGACCGGCGGAACACCGCGCACCGTCGGTGCCTTCTATGATGTGGCGTACGACCGAGTTCTCGCGCCCCCGCAAACGACCACAGGCAACGGCCTCGCCGGCGGGGGCTGCACGACGGGCGTGGCCAATGGAACCACCACCGAGTTCGACGAAGGTATCGACCTGAATCAGACGCTGCTCAACGGCGGCGCGCCTGGCGCCGGACTCACCGATGGCGGAGTCGCATCGATCGACAGCGCCCGTCTGATTCGCGATCCGCTGAAGGGTTGTGCACCCGTCTATCCGTGGAATTTCGTGCGCACCAACACGATCTTCGGCGTCATTCATGCTGCTGGCGGCTACACCGCCTGGTCCGACAAGCATCCCTCCTATTCCGCGGTGTCGGGTCCCGGGCCGACGGCGGGCAATCTCGATGACTACTACAGTCCTGAGATCAACTCGAACGTGATTCCACTGCCCGGTGTGGTTACGGCGACTGGCGTAAACTGCGGCACCGTCCCGGATCCAACCGCCGACCTTACGGCGTGGACCAATTCGTTCGCGAACATTCAATGCTACGACGCGTTGAAGGTCGAAGCCGTCGTCAACGAGATCAACGGCCGCAATCACTCGAACACGCGAAGCGCACCGGTGCCGGCCATCCTCGGCATGAATTTCCAGGCCGTGAGCGTGGGTCAAAAGTTCATTGAAAAGACCTCAAAGCCGACGATCGTCGGCGGTTACCTCGATCCCCAAGCGACACCGACGGATCCGCTGCGGGGCGAGATCGCCTTCGTCGATGCGAGCATCGGCCGGATGGTGAGCGCGCTCGAGGTGCATGGGCTCCTCAACTCAACGCTCATCATCATCACCGCCAAACACGGCCAATCGCCCATCGATCCGGCACGCTATGTGGCGCAGCTCAACGTCGGGTCGAGCCCGGCCACCGTGCTCGGTCAGGCGAACTGCATTCCTTACTCGGAATCGCCGCTAAATCCGACCGGCATCGGCCCTACCGAGGACGACATCTCGCTCATTTGGCTATCCCCGTCATGTTCCACCGCCTATGCGGTCGGTCTAATCGAGCAATCGGCGAGTGAGCTCGCGGTCGATGAGATCTTCGCCGGAAACACGCTCACCGTCACGTTCAACACCCCGGGATTTCCGCCTTACGGCGACTCGCGAACACCTGACTTCATTGTGCAGCCGAATATCGGACACACTTACTCGGGCAGCACCAAGAAACAGGCCGAGCATGGCGGTTTCGCCTTCGATGACACGAACGTGATGCTGCTCGTGTCGAGTCCGTGGATCGCCCCGAAGACCGTCCACGCTTGGGCCGAGACGATGCAGGTGGCTCCCACGGTCCTGCGCGCTCTTGGACTCGATCCGAATGCGCTCGACGCGGTCCGAAGCGAAGGCACACGCGTTCTGCCGGATCTTTTCCCGTAAGGGCGTATTCGTGAATCGCGAGCGGGCGGCTCGGACGACCGAGCCGCCCGGGCTGAGGGACTATGCCGACCTACAGCAGCGCTCAAGCTGACCTCAGCTCGTTGACCGCCCGCCACGCCTGATCGATCGCCTCGTGTGTGTAGGCATTCCACCCGGCGTCGGAGTTGGCGATGGCGACGCTCCCGTAGCGCCGGCGCGCGATCTCGTAAGGCTGCGGCCCCGATATTTCCGGGTCGAACAAGGAATTCGCACTGTAGGCGTAGCCGTGCGGCCAGCGATTGACTGTGATCGCGGCGATGTCGCGCGCCGAGCTAAAGCCACCGGCGCCCAGCATGCGGTCCAGCTGATCGATGATCCGCCTCTCGTATTCCTCGAATGGCGTATTGAGCAGAAGCTGCCTTCCCTGTCGAAACTGTTGTACGTTCGTTAGGCCTTGGTTCGGCGTGAGGGGTATGTGCTCCATGTGCAGCAGCATCGGCTCGCTCGGATCACGCGGATTGCGGTAGCCGCCGAGTGCAACGGGGTAGTCGAGTTTGGTATTCGAGAAATAGGCAGTCGGACTGTAAATATCATCGACGCCGAGCTTCGCGAAGGCATGCCAATTTCGAACGGCGACGTTGACGTAGACCAGCGGCATCTTGACGCTGCGGGCGAGTGCCTTTTTCTGGGCGTCGGGAAGCTCGGGCATGATGTGCGGAATGATCATGTTGTAGCAGGCCAGTACGCATTGCTTGGCCTGAACGCGGCGCAGCGCGCCTTCCCGGACATAGCCGATGTCCACCGCCCCGCCCTTGCTCCGGGGGTTGGCGATGGCGACCGCCGTACTATTCAGCCGCAATCGAACAGGTGAACCGTCGGCATCGAGCTTCGCGTAGTCGAAATCCGCGAGTACCACATCGTCCATGGTATGCCCGGGGGCCACCGCGGGGATCAGGCTTCGGACCAGAAGGCGGGCGACCGAGGCATTACCGTCGGGGAAGTGATAGATGTAAGGTTCGGCGAAGGCCGCCACCTCCGGATCGTTCAGGTCGCCCAGCCCCAGGGCGGCGAAGCCCCGGTACTGGCTCGTCATCGCATCCAGTGCTGGCAGAATGTCGGGTCCCATGGCCATGAGACCGAAGGTCGACCCATTGAAGAACTTGATTGCCTCATCACCCAACCCCGCGTCCTTGCGCAGGTAGTCGCGGTAACTGATTCTTTTCAAGTAGGCGATCTTCTCTTCCATCGATTTGCCGGCGAGATAATCCCTCGGGTGATCGAAGAATTCGACGAGTCGCGCTTTCGCCTCATCCGACAGCGGGAATTCCGCGACCACCGAAGCGATCGGCCGCGGCGTAGCGTCGCTCGCCAACGAATCGCCGCCGGTGACGATCGGGTTGCCGGCGACCAGCCTGTCCACCCCAAAGGACTCCCGATCGAAGTACACACCCGGAGTCAGCCCGAGCGAGGGATAAAGCTTGCGGTCAAAGGCGGTGTCGAAGCGCCTCGGGTCGACACCGAGCGAGCCCAGCAACCGGTTGACGGTCCCGCTGAAGAAGGTCTTGGGAGATTGCAGTGACTCGGTGCCTCCGTATCCGAGCAGCAGGCGATCGCCGACCCGAAATTCGTTGCGCTTGGCATGTCCGCCGAAATCGTCGTGGTTTTCCAGGATCAGAATGCGGGCTGTGGGACCGTGGGCTTCTCGATAGAACCACGCCGCGGCCAATCCGCTAATGCCGCCGCCGGCCACCACCAAATCGTAACTCTGCTCGATCGGCAGCTTGGCGATATCGAAGGACCTGGCCTCGCGACCGACCTGGTGGGCAATCTCGAAGGATCCGGGATGGCTGCCTCGCAGGCCGGTGAGCGACGGCGGATAGTAGCGGCTGGGTGCTGCGCGAATCTGAGCGAACGGAGTCAGTCCGGTGGCGATCGCCAGTGCGGTGCCGCTGAGAAAATCGCGGCGATTGATCTTGTTCGGCATGAACTCCCCGTGAATTTGGCGGCCTCGTCATGGCGCTCCTCGAGATGCTACCCGATCTGACGGCGGCGCATTAGGATCGATTGATTCGCCGGATGATCGCGTTGGCCGCATTCGCCGCCTGCAGGCGTAACTCCGGCACAGCCGTTGACTCCCATACGTCAGCCTTGCGCAGCGAACCGATCACGACGAGATCCTCGAGCACTCGACCTTCGACGAAGGCGAGGCCGTCAGAGGTGCTGCGTACACCCAATCCCAAGGAGTCCTCTTCCAAGAATCCCGCGTCGATGAGACCCGCAAGCACCGGCGGAAGACCGCTTTCTTGCCCGGAGGCGGGGCCCGTGCAGTTCACGATCCAGTCAAACTCGAGCGTCTCGGGCGCCGATTCGCCGCGCCGACACACCGTCAGCGTTACGCCGTTCAGGGCGCCGCGCGCAGACAGAACCCGCGCCGCAGACGTGGAGAACATGCCGGAACCCGCCGCTTTGCCGACCTCCTCCGCAACCGTGGGCGCCATCCGGTGACGCGTCACCTCCCAGAACACTCTTGCATGGCGCAGGAAGCGCCTTCTCTCGTGAGACGGCAGTGCCTGCCAGACTTCCGGCAGATGCGGCCGCAGGCCATCGATGACCTGCCGCCAGTCTTGACCGCAGGATGCGGCCGCGCGGACCGCGCCACGGATCCTCCGCGTGAGCGCCCGAGTTGTGATTCCGCTGTCGGCGCGCAAAAATGGCGCCAGCCAACTCAGCGGATCGATCGGCTGTAGCGCAGCGTCGGCGTGGGCCGCCGGCAGCAAGCCCCGGCGCGAGAGCGCCACGACCCCGGCAGTGCGTCCGCAGCGGAGAAGGCACTGCAAGACATCCATGGCCGTAAGCCCTGTCCCTAGCAGGCAAACGGACTCATCCGCCTCGATCGCGGTCAGCGCGAGCGACGACCAAGGGTCCTCGATGTAACGGGCGCGAGAGCCAGACCAGCGTTGCTTGAGTGGGTCCGTCGGCGGACGGTGCCCGGTCGCCAACACGAGGACGTGAGCCTCAATCGACTGGCTCGCGCTGCAGTGAACCCGCCAGCCATTTTTGGCCCGCTCGATAAGGTCCGCTTCCTCACGACGAATTTCGATGCTGGTTCCCCCACCCGCCCCCTCAACGGCCTCAAAGAACGTGTCGCGCAGATACTCCCCGTAAACATGGCGCTGCAGAAACGTGTAATGCCCGACGGGGAGGTCGCGGTTCCTCGCCCACCGCAGCAGATCATCCGGCCGATCGGGCCAAGCGCTCATGCCCGACGCGGGCACGTTCAGCAGATGTCTGATATCGGGAGTTCGATACGCCGCGCCTTCCGCGATGGAGGTCTGCCGGTCGACCATTACAACGTGCATGGCTGCGGCGGACAGCGATGCCATGCGCAGCAGCTGAGCAGCCACCATGATGCCTGAAAAGCCACCCCCGATAATTGCAACGACTGGCGCGCGTCTCGTCCGCCGCCGCAGAAACGCTTCCGCGGGCGCCGCGCCTGCAGACCGTGGCGTGAACCTCCGCAGCTCCGGGATGGGTGGCGCATAGACGTGAATGCTCACCAAGGATTCCTCGCGTGAGCAATCGTTGCGGACGGCGTGAATTACGTCACCGGCATCCAGACCGACCTCGCCCTCGTGCAGCTCGCGGGTGCTTGTCGGATCCACCAGGCTGTCGGCGGCCAACGCAAACCTTGTTTCATGCGCCGTTCCGCGGAGAATTTTGAACGCAGACACCGAGCCGGCATGATCGTGCGGTCCACTGCCCTGTCCCGGAAGCCAAGTCATCACCAGTACTTCGTAGGCCTCGGTTCGGGCCACGCGACGGCGAGCGTAGCTGTCGAGCCGCGGGGTGACGAGCGGCGCCACATCATCGATACGAAGGTGGCTGCGTGCGAGTGCCTCGATGATGGTGTCCGCGCTGATCCTCGCCCCCAACGCCTCGAGTTCGCCGAGAAAGGCGCGCAGATTGTCCATCGACTCGAATTTGGCGGCGACAGGCATCATAGAAATATTGTCGACTATTGCCACAGGAATATCACAAAGAAGCGACAATCGTGGACGCTACGCGCACTTCGGTCCAATACCGAATTCTTTGTTTCTAAAGTTGTCGTTCACCCTTGATTTATACTGATAAATACCTGCCTTCGACAGTTCTATCGTTCGTGGTGGACGGCCTCGAGCCGACCGCGATCGGCTCGGCCTTGAACCAGGAAGGAATAGCGGTTCGTGCCGGACACCACTGCGCACCGCCCATCTTGCGCCGCTCCGGTCGTGAGAGCACCGTGCGCGCATCCCTGGTGCTGTATGACACCCACGAGGAAGTCGACGCGCTGGTTTGCGCTTTGCGTCAACTGGTGGCCTCGCCGACAAAGGCCTAGCTAGACCGGCCGATCTTTAGCCTGTTTCGGCTCGAATCTCCGGTAGATCTTGCGGCGATTCTTGCGGCACGCGCGACCGGTCGATCCGAATCGTGGGCGAACCCAGGAGGGTATTCGTCACCGTGCACAGCTTCTCGGCGGCATCGACGATCGATGCCGCTTCGTGCTCGCCAATCTCGCTTCCGAAGCGCACCGCAAGCTCGATGAGTCGAAGCCGGCTCGGCGGATCCGCCGCCTTCGTTCCCGTCGCGGTGACTTCGATCGGCGTCGCGGATCCGCGACGCTCCTTGAGCACCGCAAGACAGCTGAGCGCAAGGCAGCCCGATGCGCCGATCAACAGGTGCTCGACGGGCGATATCGACGCGGCGCGCTCGCCGCCGGCGAATAACGCCTCATTTCGCCGAAAGAACGACAAAGCCGTGCTTCCGTGCACAACCGCCCTGATCGACCAGTTTTTGTCCGCCATGCGCAGATGGTGGGCCCAGTCAGGAGGGGGCGTAAAGGTCGAATCGGTAATGAAGTTATGCAACTTGGTTATTGGAGACTCCCGGGGAGGGTTCATACGATGCATCGCCGACTTTAACCGGCTGAAAAAAAGGGGATTGTTTTGAAGCCTACCTCATTGGTCTCGAACCGGCTGACCGGCGTCCTATCGCCAATCGCGTTGGCGGTGCTCTCGATGACGAGCGCCCACGCGCAAAGTTCCGCCACGACGGACCAGACCCCGACGCTCGCGCCCATCGAGGTCACCGGATCTCTGATTCGGAGCACCGATCGGGTCACCTTCAATCAAGTTCAAGTCGTCACGGCGCAGGACATCGAGGCCAGCGGTGAGGTAACGGTCGCCGACTATCTCAGAGACCTCTCCGTGAACTCCGCCAGCAGCTGGGCCGACAACTTCGCCTACGGAGCGACGGGCGGCGCCGGTATCGCATTGCGTGGCCTCAGCGAGAAATACACCTTGGTGCTGGTGGACGGCATTCGCGTTGCGCCCTACGGATTTCCCTCCAACGGCACCGACACATTCGTCGATCTCAATTCTTTGCCGATCACCTCCATCGAGCGCATCGAGATCGTCAAGACCGGCGCCGTGTCGCAATACGGCTCCGACGCGATCGCGGGCGTCGTGAACATCATCACCCGCAAGAACTTCACCGGGTTCGAGGCAACCGCCGGCTACGGCGATGCCACGCACGGCGGCGAGCCCACACGCCGCGTGGGCGTGATCGGAGGCGTCGGCGATCTGGATAACGACCGCTACAACGTGACTGCCAGCGCCGATTACTTTCTGCAGGGCGGATATACCCTGGCCGAGCGCTCGAACACTGAGGCCCAGGACTACCTGACGCAACCGTATGGCAAGCTCACCCGCGGCGCCGATTACTGGGAGCCGAATGGTGTCGGCAACGGCGGCGCCGCGGTCAATCCATGCCCGTCGGGCGGTTCGGTCGTCAATGCCGGGACTCTCCTCAATGGGCCGGGCAGCGGCACCGCCTGCGCGGTCGACACGGCGAACGGACTATCGCTCCACCCCCACGAGGAGCGCTTCGACACCAAGATCCACGCTACTTTCAAGGCATCGGATACGCTCGAGGCGTTCGCGGATCTTTGGGGCAGCCATAACACCACGATCGCCGCGGAGGGATTCAATGCGATCAACGATTCCACCTCCGCCTATAAATTCAATCCGGCGACGGGCGGCATCAGCCAGGTCTCGAACATCGTCCCGGGCAGCAATCCCTACAATCCCTACGGGGCGGCCACGCCGCTGACCTACACGTTCCTCGGGGAGCCCGAAGTTTTGACCGTGCGGTCCAATTTCTATCGCGCAGCCGCAGGCCTCGACGGCACGTTCAAAGGCATCGGCAGCGGAGAATGGACTTGGAAGGCATCGATCAGCCATTCTGAGGATATCGTCGACAATGCCGAGACCGGCCTGCTCAGCGTCGCGGGTCTCTCCACGATCCTCAATACCGGGGTATTCGACTTCGCCAATCCGGCCGCGACACCCGATGGCTTGTCGGGCCTGTATGTGGGCGATCAGAACGAAGCGATCTCGAAGCTCGATACGCTCGACGCCTCCGCATCGACGACGGATCTCTTCCACCTGCCTGCGGGCGACGTGGGGTTCGGCGCCGGGCTTCAGGTGCTCCACGAGAGCGATTACGTAACGGACTACACGCAGCAGTCGAACGCCCTGGCGGTGCCGTTCTATCTGCAGGCGATCGATGGACAGCGTAACGTCGCGGCCGCGTACTATCAGGTGAATATTCCATTGGTATCGATGCTCACCCTCAGCCAATCGAGCCGCTACGACCACTACAGCGATTTCGGATCGGCGTTCTCGCCCCGCTACGCGTTGCGATTCCAGCCGTTCTCCGGCTTTACGGCCTATGCGTCCTACAGCCGCGGTTTCCGTGCGCCGACGCTCGCGGAAACTTCGCTGAAGAACTCCTCCGGCGTGCAAACCGCCGCCGATCCGTATTCGCCCACGGAGCCGAACGTGCAGGAGAACTATTCGGTTCTGGTGGGCGGCAATCCGAATCTCGGTCCCGAGAAAACGCAGAATTACAACGTGGGTTTCGAATGGGAGCCGGTCGCCCGAACCGCTCTCGGCCTCGATTTTTATCGGATCCTGATCCACAACGTGATTGGGACCGCCAACATTCAGACTCTCATCGACCAGAACGATCCGGGCATCGTGGTGCGCAACCCCAACGGCACGATCGCCTATGTCAATTTCGATTATGAGAATCTCAACTCGCTGAGCACCGAGGGATTCGAGTTCAATGGGCACACCGCCCTGCCGACCGCGGCCGGCACATTCACGCTGTCCGCCGACTGGGCTTACGTCTGGAACTTCGACCAAACCGCCGGCGGCCAGACGGTCGACTTCGCCGGCAACGACGGGGCGATCGATACGCCGTACGGTGCGAGCTTCCCGCGCTGGAAGGGAAACACCAGTGTGGGCTGGTCCGCAGGCCCGTACGGTGCGGTGCTGACGTATCTGTTCACCGGTCCCTACCTCCTGACGCAGGAATCCGGCCGAGTGCCCGCGTATGGCCAGGTGAATCTCACCGCCACCTACAGTCCGGAGAAGCACCTGACCGTCTACGGGAAAGTGACGAATCTGCTCGATCGCAAGCCGCCCTACGATCCGTTGTGGCTGGAGTTTCCGACCGCCACCCCGTACGATCCGTCCCTCTACAACGACGAGGGCCGCTACGTCGAAATCGGTCTCAAGTATCGCCTCTAGTACGTGTCGCGCAGGCTCGCTGATCGCCGCGGCGGCGGCGATCCTGGCGGGCGCGGCGGCGGTCGGCGGGTGCGGACGCACCGTGAACCCGCCGAACGTTTTCGTGACAGCGCAGTCGCTGGATGACATCGTCAGCCTGGACCCGGCCGAGGGCTTCGAGCTGTCGAGCCAGCAGACATTCACCGCCGTCTACCAGCGTCTGGTCCAGCCGGACCGCGATCAGCCGGCGCGGCTCGACCCGTCGCTCGCCGCCCGCTGGACCGCGGGTGATCACGTATTGACGTTCGATCTGCGCGAGAATGCGGTCTTCTCGAGCGGCAATCCGGTTCGACCGGAGGACGTGATCTACTCGCTGAGCCGCGCGGTCAAGCTGAACCGTGCGCCCGCATTCATCCTCAACCAGCTCGGCTGGACGGCCGCCAACGTCGACGCCTCGCTGGTCAAGGTCGACCCTCACCGGGTCGAGATCCATTGGACGGCCGAACTCGGCACCGCCCTCGTGCTGAATATACTGACCTCGCCGGTGGCCTCCATCGTCGACGAACGGGTGGTCGCCGCGCACGCGCTGGACTCCGACGCCGGCAACCGATGGCTCAAAATCCATTCCGCGGGCAGCGGACCTTTCAAGATTCGCCGCTACATTCCTCGCGAGGCGTTGGTCCTCGATGCGAACCCCTCATCGCCCGCGGGCGCACCGCGTATCAACACGCTGATCCTCAAGAATGTGCCTGATGCCGGCACCCGGCGGCTTCTGGTCGAGGTCGGCGATGTCGACATGGCGCGGGATCTCGGGCCGGATCAGATCGCCGCGCTCGGCGCATCGCGGTCGGTCAAATTGCTCGAGTTTCCGTCCGCGACCATCCATTACCTGTTGTTCAATACGGCCAACCGGGATAACCCCGCCCTCGCCAATCCTGCCCTGTGGGAGGCGGCCCGATGGCTGATCGATTATCGGGGCATCGCCGAGAAGCTGCTCCGCGGTCAATTCCTGGTTCATCAGGCGTTTCTGGCGGAAGGGTTTCCCGGCGCGCTCGACGATACGCCCTATCACCTCGACGTCGCCCGGGCAAAGCAGATTCTCGTACGCGCGGGCCTCGCGAATGTGCACATCCGGCTGAGCGTCTTCAATCAACCGCCGTTCGGGGACATAGCCCAATCGCTGCAGGCGACGTTTGCGCAGGCCGGCATCTCCCTCGATATCCTTCCCGCCGAGGCGAGCGAGGTATATTCGCAAGTTCGTTCGCGCTCCGAGGAAGCTGTGTGGCTCTATTGGATCCCGGACTATTTCGATGCGAACTCCACCGCCGGTGCGTTCGCGTTCGATCCCGCAGACGGCACCAAGACATTGGCTTGGCGGGCGGGGTGGCACATACCCGGCCTGAGCGCCCTCACCCGCGCGGCCGCCCTCGAATCCGACCCGCAGACGCGGATCTCGATCTACCGCAATATCCAGACCGAGGTACAGAGATCGTCCCCGTATGTCATCGCGCTCCAAGCACGCACCGGGATCGTGGTTCGCAGCGGCGTGCAGGGATACTTTCAGGGCGTGGACGCCGACATGGCCTACTATGATCGGGTGAGCAAATGAGCGGGAACACACTGCGTGTGCTGATTCGCGGCGTGCCGATGCTGCTGGCAACCCTCGGGGCGCTGCTGCTGGTGACGTTCACCTTGTCGTCGCTGTCGCCGATCGACCCGGCGCTTCAATTGATCGGCGATCATGCGAGCGCGAGCACGTACATCCAGGTCCGGCATGAACTGGGGCTCGATGCGTCCTGGTCCCGACAGTTGGGACGTTATCTCGTCGCGGTCGCGCATGGCGATCTCGGTGTCTCCCGATCGACCGGGCAGCCGGTCCGCGATGATCTCGAACGAGTCTTTCCGGCTACGATCGAGCTGGCGACCCTCGCCTTGGCTCTGGGCGGCGTCGGCGGTATCGCGCTCGCGCTGCTCTCCGTGCGCTACCCGAACGCTCTCGTCGATGGCTTCGTCCGGGTGATCTCGCTCGCCGGCAATTCCATTCCCGTCTTCTGGCTCGGACTGATTGCCCTGCTGGTGTTCTATGCACGCCTGCACTGGGTCGGTGGGACCGGACGGCTGAGCGATGCCTTCGAGTACACCATCGAGATGAAGAGCGGATTCGTCCTCCTGGACGCCTGGCGCAGCTCCGTGCCGGGAGCGCTCGCCGATGCCGTCGCCCATCTCATCCTGCCGGTGCTGATACTGGCGTCGTATGCGCTTGGCAACGTCACGCGGCTGACGCGATCCGCGCTCAAGGGCGAGGCCGGGAAGGAGTACGTCACCTTGGCGCGGGCCAAGGGGGCCGGACGGACGCGTGTGTTGTTGCGGCACATGGCGCCGAACGTGAGCGGGTTTGCGCTCACCGTCCTCGCACTCACCTATGCGAACCTGCTGGAAGGCGCCGTGCTCATCGAGACCGTGTTCGCCCGGCCTGGGATCGGACGCTATCTGACGACAGCGCTCTTCGACGCGGACATGCCGGCCATCCTGGGCGCAACCCTACTGATAGGGGCATGCTTCGTCGTCATCAACGGGTTGACGGATTTGGCCGTGAAACTCGCGGATCCGAGGATCGAATGAGCTCTCCACGATCGGCGGTGGCGTGGTTTGGGGCGGCGATACTGATAATGGCCGCCGCCATGGCGGCCGCAGCTCCCTGGCTTACGCCCCACGATCCGATCCAGCAGGACGTGGGACACCGCCTGCAGCCGCCGAGCCGCACTCACCTGTTGGGAACCGATTCCCTGGGCCGGGATCTTCTGTCGAGGCTGATCGCTGGATCACGCACGACGCTCGGGCTCGTCGCGCTGGTGGCGGTGCTCATGGTACCCATGGGTCTCGCCGTCGGTATCGTCGCCGCCTACTTTGGGGGATGGATCGATCGCTCGCTGACGGGACTGACCAACGTCGTCATGGCGTTTCCGCCTCTCGTCCTGGCGCTCGCCTTCGTGGGGCTGTTGGGCCCGGGATTGATCAATGCCGCCCTCGCGCTCGTGCTCACCGGTTGGCCGGCGTATGCGAGGTTGGCACGGGCGGAGACTCTGGTGCTGCGGCGTAGCGACTACATCGCCGCGGCCGAAATGCAGGGCATCACCGGATGGAGGCTCTTGTGGGGGCACATCCTGCCCTCCTGTATTCCATCCGCCCGAATCCGCTTGGCGCTCGATCTGGCGGGCGTGATCCTGGCGGCGGCCGCGTTGGGATTTTTGGGCTTGGGCGTTCGGCCGCCGACACCGGAATGGGGCATGATGATCGCGGAGGGGAGCCGCGTAGTCTTCGACCAGTGGTGGGTGGCGGCGTTTCCGGGAGCGGCCATCTTCACCGTGAGTCTTGCTTTCAATGCATTGGCGGACGGATTGCGCGACCTCGGTGACCCGCGCCATGGGTGAGCGCCCACTGCTCTCGGTGCGGGACCTCACCATCCGTTCCGTTACCGCACGAGATAGGCCCATCGTCGATTCGATTTCCTTCGACGTCGGCATCGAACGGGTTGCTCTGGTGGGCGAATCGGGTTCGGGGAAATCGCTGACGGCGCGTGCCGTGATGGGGCTGCTCGCTCCGCCGCTCGAAGCGCGCGCCGAGCGCCTGGAGTTTGACGGCGAGGACCTCACCCGCCTCGCGCAGCGACGGTGGGATCGGCTGCGCGGCTCGAAGTTGGCTTTGGTGCTGCAGGATGCCCGCTACGCCCTCAATCCGGTACTCACCATCGGTCGCCAGATCGAGGAGATGTTGGTGCTTCACGACAAGGCGGTCGACCGAAAGCGCCGCACCCGGGAGGTGCTGTCGGCGGTCGGTCTTGCCGACCCCCGGGTAGTCCGTTCCTATCCCCACCAACTTTCCGGGGGCATGGGCCAGCGCGCCATGTTGGCCATGATGCTCGCCAACAGTCCGAAGCTGCTGATCGCGGACGAGCCGACCTCGGCATTGGACGCGGATCTGCGCACCCAGGTTCTCGAGCTGATGTGCGAGCGGGCCCTCACCCAGGCCATGGGCCTGCTGCTGATCAGCCACGATCTGCACCAAGTGGCGCGCTACTGCGACCGCGCGCTCGTCATGTACCGCGGACGCATCGTCGACGAGGGTTCAGCGGCGCAGCTCGCCGCCTCGAATCACCCCTACACGCGTGCGTTGTGGTCGTGCGCGCCGAGCGGACGCACGCATGGATCGCGGTTGCCGGTATTCGATCGCGAGGCAATCGGCCCATGACCGCGGTGGCGGTCGAGTCATTGAGCGTCCGTCTGGTCGACGCCGCTCCACCGGTCATCGACTCGCTCGATCTCGCGGTCGATGACGGCGAGGTATTCGGCCTGGTCGGACCGTCGGGTTGCGGGAAGTCGACGTTGCTGCGGGTGCTTGCCGGGGTCAATCGTGATTGGCGCGGCAGCATCGAGCTCTTGAACCTTCGACCGAAGCCGCATAGACGCTTCCGCGGAGGCTTGCGTCGAGACGTTCAAATGGTCTTTCAGGATCCATTTGCGTCGCTCCATCCCCGCCATACGATCGCGCGAACGCTGCTCGAGCCGCTGCGATTGATCGGCTCGGAGCGGCCGCGCGAGCGCATGCTGCAGGGGCTGTCGGAGGTGGGTCTGGACCCGCGGCTTGCATCGCGCTATCCGCATGAGTTGTCGGGCGGTCAGCGCCAACGGGTCGCCATCGCGCGTGCGCTCCTCTCCTCGCCTCGCTTGCTGCTCCTCGATGAGCCCACCTCGGCGCTCGACCCCTCCGTTCAGGCGGAAATTCTCAATCTACTCGTCGCGGTCAAAATCGAGCACGCCATGACGGTGATCCTGGTGAGTCACGATATGGGGGTGATCGCTCATATGTGCGATCGGGCGGGCCTGATGCAGCGCGGCCGCATCGAGCGGGTGCTGGGACGCGACGAACTCGATCGGGTTTAACCCAGCCTGCCGCCATGATCATAGGCCAGGCAATCCGATCAAGACGACTAGCAACACTTTGTCCTATCGGTATTCTAAACTGCGATGACCCCCGGAGAGCCTACTGGGCGCAGAGGTGTTCATGACCAAAAACACGAATTACAGATCGATCTTCTGGCAGCGAATCGCGCTGTTATTGCTGGTGCTTGGCGCAACCGCGAGCCTGCGTTCCAAGGCTCAGAGTCCGGCTCACGATTGGACCCAATTCGGCGGCGATGTCGCGGGCTCCGGCGCCTCGAGTAATCCCACCGGCATTACGGAGTCCAATGTCGCTTCGTTGAGCCGGCATCGAGTCAATCTCGACGGCACCGTGGATGCGTCCGCGATCTATCTTCACGCAGTTCGTGTCAAGGATGCGGAACACGATGTCTTCTTCGTGACTACGACCTATGGGAAGACGATTGCGATAGACGCCAAGCTGGGTTCGGTTTTGTGGGAATTCACCCCGGCGAGATATTCCACTTGGGCGGGAACGCGCCAGATAACCAACTCCACCCCCGTTGCGGATCCCGACCGACAGCACATTTACGCCGCCGCGCCCGATGGCACGATTCAAAAGCTGGCCATCTCCGACGGGCACGTGGTGTGGACCACGCCCATCACGCTGCTGCCGTCGCGCGAGAAGATCGCCTCGCCCCTGAGGGAGTTCCGCGGCCACATCATAGCGGTGACCGGAGGCTACATCGGCGACGCGCCACCATACCAAGGCCACGTTGTCACTCTCGATGCGCAGAGCGGCAGGCTGCTGACTGTCTGGAACTCGCTCTGCAGTGACCGCATCGGATTGCTGGTGCCCGGATCCTGCCCGTCCGCCCAATCGGCCATCTGGGGGCGCGCAGGCGCAGTGATCGACGCCGCCACGGGCGATATCTTCGTGGCCACCGGAAATGGGCCCTATAACGGCAAGACCGATTGGGGTGACGCCCTCGTTGAGCTCAACGCCGACGCGACCCGTATCCTCGGGAATTTCACCCCCAGCAACAACGCTGAACTCGACGAGCGCGACCTCGATGTCGGTTCGACCTCGCCGGCGCTCCTGGGCGGCGGGCTACTGGCACAAGGTGGAAAGGACGGGCTGATCCGGCTGCTCAGTATCGAAGCCATTGCGGGCACCACGCCCCATACGGGCCATGAGCTCCAATCGGTACCCACACCCTCGGGCGCCAAGTTGTTCACCGCTCCCGCGGTGTGGCAGCACGATGGCGAGACTTGGATGTTTGCGGCTGATTCGGGCGCCACCGCCGCCTGGACACTTAAAGAGGGAAAGCTCGTGGCGATGTGGCGGAACCAAAACGGTGGCACCAGCCCGGTGATTGCGGGGGGCTTGCTTTACATCTATGACCCGAAAGGCCACCTGCGCATCTACGAACCCGTGAAGGGAACGCAGCTGGCCGATCTCGAGAGCGGCGCCGGGCATTGGAATAGCCCCATCGTGGTTGATGGCCAGATAGCCCTGCCGACCGGCAATGCCAATCAACACGCGGTCTCCGGGGTGCTCGAGGTCTGGAGTCTGCCGCGATCGCCGTGACTACTGCGCTCCCGGCCCCGCGACATCCAGTCGTAATTTCTCCAGGGCCTCGCGCGGCAAGTCGTCGAGTTCCGATTGGCCATGCTGCGAAACGTAATTCAGCAATTTCTGCCGCATGCGGGCGGTCCAGAACTTCGAGATGTGATTCGCGATGCCCGCAACCGCCTCCTTGCGCACGGGTTCCGAACGGAAGAAGTTGCCGATGTCGTTCGCCATTCTGACGAGCTGTGAGTCTCCGCTCATGGATCCGCCCTACTTCCCGGCGATCGCGTCGGCGGGAGCGGCACTCTTGAGGAGAGCCTCCTGCGTCTCGGTGAACTCGCGGAAGCGCCTCTGCCATTCGGACGGCTGACTCACGCGGGTCGCCTGCACCGCGGTGACTTTGTACTCGGGGCAGTTGGTCGCCCAGTCGGAGTTGTCCGTGGTGATGACGTTCGCACCGGATTCCGGGAAATGGAACGTCGTATAGATCACACCCGGCTGCACGCGCTCGGTGATGCGGGCGCGCAGCACCGTGTCGCCCGCGCGGCTCGCGATGCCGACCCAATCACCGTCCGCAATCCCGCGCTCCTCGGCGTCGTGCGGATGGATCTCGACCCGATCCTCGTCGTGCCAGCGGTTGTTCTCGGTG
>JBEKHK010000029.1:0-54416 GCA_050012315.1 Steroidobacteraceae bacterium
GCGCTTCGTCCCGCCGCATCGTGACATTGATCGGGCAGCTCGAGGCGGCGGGGGTCTGTGATGTCCGGTGGGAGAGCGTAGTTCACCCAACCCTCACGTGATCGACGAGACGATGGGTGAAGCACCTCGAGAGGGCCTTTAACGGCTTTCGCTACGACCAGAGAATCGACCTTGAAGGAACTGGGTCGACCATGCCTGCAATTGGTCCGTCGTCGTGGTAGCTCCTCCACAAACGATCACCAAGAGCGTGCCGAACGATTCCAATGTGGGACTTCTCTCGTAGAGCAATGCCAACGACGCACCGCAGGCGGGCTCCACCAGGATGCGATGTTCATCCAGAAAGCGTTTGCATGCGAATACGGAGGCCTCGTCCGAAACGACGGCGCTTTTCACCGGATGTACGGAAGCCCATCGAAATGCTTGCTCGCAAACCTGCCGTGCACCCAGCGACGTGGCAATGCTCGTGATGCGGTCGAGCGCTATACGGTGGCCGGCCGCCAGCGACTGCGCAAAAGAATCGGCCCCCGCGGTCTCGACGGCGACCACCGGAACATTGTCCATTCCGTTGCGACGCAACCCTTCCACGACTCCGCAGAGCAAGCCACCGCCGCCTACCGACAACACGACCGCATCGGGTCTCACGCCGGCACGCGTCACTTCGTCGATCATGCCGGCGTGGCCGCGCCAAAGCAGCGGATCGTCGAATGGATGAATGAACGCGGTCTGTTCGTCGATCATTGATTGAGCAAGCGCATTGGCTTCCTGCCACGACGCGCCATGTACGATGACCTTGCCGCTTTCGAGGCGGATCAATGCCTTGGCATGCTCAGAGGTGGTCTCCGGTACAACTACCGTGACCGGGATTTGCAAGTGGCGGCCCGCGTAAGCCACGGCGATACCCGCGTTTCCTCCGGAGGAAGAGATGAAACGCGTGGCGCCACGGCGAGCGTATTCCTCGCAAGCAAGCCCGATACCGCGAATCTTGAACGAGCCTGGGGGCTGCGATGCCTCCATCTTCAACAAAACTGTTTTGCCTGACATCGTCGACAACGAACGAGATTCGAGGAGGGGCGTATGGATATGCAACGGGGTGACCTCAGAACGGCTAGTCATACCGCAAGAGTTTGGATGAGATACCCCATGCTCATCAACTTTGGACATGACAACGCGCATCCTCGGGCGCTTCCGACGGGATTGCGGGGAGGGCCTCCAGAGCTGCGACGCGCTATGCGCGAACGCGCATCGCTCGTTCGTTCATCAACGCGGTGCGTGTGCCGGCCGGCGGATTGTCTCTGATCAGGGCAGCAAGCAGCGCAAGCTCTTCCGCCTTCTGGTGCCCGCGGCGCCATACCAGACCGATACGGCGGTTCGCGTGGCGGGATCGAAGCGGCCGGATCACAAAGGAAGGGTTGGTGTCCGGCGGTGAACGCGCCGCGAGGGCCGGCAATAAGGTGCACCCGAAGCCCGCCGCGACCAGCTGGCAAATCGTTTCCAGGCTGGCCGCGCGAAAATCATCGATTTGCTGGTCGTCCGCACCCGTCCGCCCGCAGGCCGCCAGCGCCTGGCCGCGCAGGCAGTGCCCGTCGGCGAGCAACAGCAATGGCACCTCGCATAAATCCGCGTCGCTGATGATCTTCAATACCGCCAGCGGATGCTCCGCGGGACAGGCAAACCAGAATGGCTCATCGAACAGCGGAATCTCCTCGCAGTCACCGCCATCCAATGGCAGCGCCAACAATGCCGCATCAATCTGATAGGCGCGCAGCCGCTCCAATATGTGCCCCGTGAGATCCTCGTGGACCACCAGGTGCAGCCGCGCATAGTGATTCTTAATGAGAGGAAGTAGCCGCGGCAGCAGATACGGTGCCAACGACGGAATAACCCCTAAGTTGAGCCGGCCCGCCAATGGCTCATATGACCTTCGTGTGGAGACCAGCAGCGCATCGACTTCCCCAAGGATCTTGCGCGCCTTCTCAACCACCTTCTCTCCCATGGAGGTGAGCGAGAACGATCTCGCATTGCGGTCGATCAAGGTGACGCCGAGATACTCCTCCAGCTTCCTGATCTGCGTGCTCAACGTCGGTTGGGATACGTGGCAGTCTTCCGCTGCGCGCCCAAAATGCCCACGATTCGCGAGTGCCACCAAATAGCGTAGTTCGGTCAGTGTCACCGGCGTCCCCCCCTGCGCTCGAGTAAATACCGGAGAGGGCGGGAAATCCAATAGATAATTCTTCGGCCGCCCATAGACCGCGTCTATGGCTCACGCGTTCGGGCGGGCTGATTCAGAGCGCTACCGTCCATAGCTTGACCCTATCGCCGACATTCAAACATTCAAACTTTCAATTGGGAATGTCGCCATGCGTCGGGCACTCTCCGCACTCGCGCAGGCGATGTCGGGGCGTGTACAAATAAAAAGCAGGTACGTCGAACTCATGTGACGGTGTTGATCCGTCTCTCGCGCGGTTCGCTCAATAGGAGGAAGCAGTGAAGGAGTTAAACAATTTTAGTCGGAGGGATTTTCTCACGTTTTCCGGACGTGCCGGACTTGCGACGCTCGTGGCCGGCGCCGTCGGCATCAACTGCGGCGTGGTACGGGTCGAAGCGGCAGCCACGTCGAAGAAGGTGACACCCTTCCGATTTGCCATCCTCACGGATGCGCATCTATTCAGCATCCCGGATCACAAATTCGACGTATTTCTCGCACTCGCGGTCGATCAGGTCAACGCCATGAGACCCCGGCCGGATTTCGTGATGTATTGCGGCGACATCGCGCAAAACGGCCGGGACGACCAGCTGCAGAAGGGCCAAAAGCTTCTCTCGAAGCTCACCATGCCGGTGCGCTACATTCCCGGTGAGCACGACTGGTACCTGGACATGGGGGAATCGTGGCGCGGTCGGTTTGGCAAGCCCACCTGGTCCTTCGACCACAAGGGCGTGCATTTCATCGGTATGAACTCCATCCTGGTGCGCGACTTCTGGACTGCGGCCGGCATGACCGCCAAGCAGCGCATGGACACCATGGAGATGCTGGAAAGCCCGATTGCCGGCCCCTGGGGCGTACGCGAGGAGCAGCTGGATTGGCTCAGCAAGGACGTGAAGGCGCTGAGTAGTGACACTCCAGTGGTTGTCTTCACGCACTCGCCGTTGTGGGACTACTATCCGCGCTGGAATTTCCAGACCGAGGATGCACCGCAGATCCGCGATATCCTCGGAAAGTTTGAGCGCGTCATGTCATTTCACGGTCATGTTCATCAGACCGTGTACAACAAGATCGGCAACCTGTCCTCGGTCGGAACCTTATCGACCTCGTGGCCGTGGCCCTATCCGGATGTCAAGCTCGCCTACCCGAATATGCGCATGAACCGCTCGGATCCGGCCCTTGTCATGGATGGAGAGGGCCCTCAGCACATCGATCTGGAAGCCGATTTCAAGGGAACGATGCACTGGGATCCATTCCAAGACATGCTGAACCCGGCAATCAAAGACGGTTTCACTATCTAAGGGGCGAGAAGACCATGAAATTCATTGACAGGGAACATTTGGTCATGGGCCTGGGGGCGATGATCACGTTCGGCGCGCTGACTCTTTTGGTGAACTCGCCGGCGGCTGCCCGCGAGCCTTATACCAAGGAAGAATTGGCCGACCAAGAAAAAGCTTTGCTCGCGGCCGTCGATCATGGCCGAGACCTTTGGCATGGCAGCAATCCGAGCATGTCGAGCAACGGCCTCGCCTGCGGCAACTGCCATCCGGACGCCGCGGCTTCCAATCCGCAAACCTTCCCGAAGTTCCAGGCGGACGTGGGGCGCGTCATCGCGCTGCGCGACATGATCAACTGGTGTATCTCGACGCCGCAGGCTGGGACACCGCTGGACGTCAACAGTTATGACATGATTTCCATGGAGGCTTATGCCTTCTACCTGTACCGCGGGAAGCAGATCTCTCCGGGGCTCGCCACCGAGCAAACCTCGCCGGTAGTCGTGAAATCAGGCGTTGGCTATCCGAAGAAACCGTCGGGCATCGGCTACGACAAGTAGGGAGAAGCCATGAAGACAATTGCCTGTGTGATGGTGCTGGTGATGGGCGGTGCCACCGCCCTTGCAGACCAGCAGTGCGATACCAAGTCCTACCCCCTATCGACGCCCACCCAGCGTTTCAAAGACAATGGTGATGGCACCTTGACGGATACCCGGTCCGGCATGATGTGGATGCGCTGCGCGCTCGGACAGCACTGGACGGGATCCCGCTGCAGCGGCAAGCCGCAGGCATTGAGCTGGAAATCGGCGCAGGACGCCGCGAGCGCCCTCAACACGGCGGGCGGCTATGCAAAGCATGCCGATTGGCGGATGCCGCACATTCCGGAACTGGCGATGATCGTCGAGCGCCAGTGCGCGAATCCGCGCGTCAATCTGACGCTCTTCCCGGACACACCGGCGACGTATTTCTGGACGGCGACCGGGCGCCGCGGACCGGGGCAGGACGGCCAAGCCTACCGCCTCAGCTTCGGACCCGAAGGGGCCGGACCCGACCGTAAGGACAACCTGCATTACGCCAGGCTGGTCCGTGCCAACAAGTAGCGGCGGGCGGGCAGTGGCTCGAGTGTTGGCTCAACGGGGAACGCTGCTGGATACCTCCTGCGCCGAGGAAATGAGAACGGCCGACACGGGGACACTCGTGGCTCGCTGGCGCCGGGCGTTTCCGGTGCTGCGGAGCCGCGTGCATGGCAAGCCGCTGGTATATCTCGACAATGCGGCGACCACGCAGAAACCCCAGGCCGTGATCGATGCGGTGTCGCGCTTTTACGCCGAGGACAACGCCAACGTGCATCGAGGCGTGCATGCCCTGAGCCAGCGCGCTACGGATGCCTTCGAGGCCGCGCGGGCCCGCGTCCAGGTGTTTCTCCATGCCGCTGCCGCGGCGGAAATCATCTTCGTGCGCGGGGCCACCGAGGCGATCAATCTGGTTGCCCAGAGCTTCGCCCGCCCGCTGCTGGTGCCGGGCGACGAGATCCTCGTCAGCGCCATGGAACATCACTCCAACATCGTGCCCTGGCAGCAGGTCTGCCGGCAGAGCGGGGCGGTGCTGAAGGTGGTGCCGATCAACGAAGCCGGGGAGTTCCAGTTTTCGGACTATGAGCGTTTGCTGAGCGCGCGCACGCGCCTGGTCGCGGTGACACATGTTTCCAATGCCCTGGGTAGCGTGACCGACATCGCCCGGGTCTCGGGCCTCGCGCATGCCAGGGGCATACCGGTCTTGGTCGATGGCGCGCAGGCGATCGCCCACGTGCCGGTCGACGTTCGAGCGCTTGACTGCGACTTCTACGCTTTTTCCGGCCACAAGTGTTTCGGCCCGACAGGCATCGGCGTGCTGTACGGCAAGCGCGAACATCTCGAGGCGATGCCGCCCTGGCAGAGCGGTGGCGACATGGTCCGCTCCGTCAGTTTCGACGCGACCGAGTACATGCCCCTGCCGCACAGATTCGAGGCGGGAACCCCTGACATTGCCGGCGCGATCGGCCTGGGCGCAGCGGTGGATTTCGTCTCCGCGATCGGACTCGAGGCCATCTCGGCGCACGAGCAGCGATTGCTAGACCATGCCCGCGCCGGAATCGGGCGGATCTCGGGCGTGCGCATCGTCGGCACGGCAAGGTACAAGGCCGGCATCCTGTCCTTCGTCATGGACGGCGTGCATCCGCACGACATCGGCTCGATCCTCGACCGAGAGGGGATCGCGATCCGCACCGGTCACCATTGCGCGATGCCGGCCATGCAGCATTTCGGCCTGCCCAGCGGAACCGCCCGGGCTTCCTTCGCCTTCTATAACACGCTGGAGGAGGTCGAGCGGTTCGTCGATGGTGTGTGCCGGGTGCAGGGGATGTTCCGATGACCCGGGAGGTGAACGACCTGTACCGACGGATCGTCCTTGAACATTGCAAGCGGCCGCGCAACTTTCGCGTGCCGCCGGATGCAAACCACAAGACGTGCAGTGACAACCCGCTGTGCGGAGACCACATCGACGTCTATGTGCGCCTGGAGCAGGGTGCGATCCTCGACATCGCCTTTGCAGGGGAAAGCTGCGCCATCGCCAAGGCGTCAGCTTCGCTCATGACCGAAGCCATGATGGGCCGGGACACAGCCCACGGCCGCGGATTGCTGCAAAAATTCGAGCAAATGGTCGGCGCGTCCGGCGCCGGACCGGATCCAGAACTGGGCGAGCTGCGCGCTTTTGCAGACGTGCGCGATTTCCCAGCCCGGGTTCAGTGCGCGATGCTCGCCTGGGACGCGCTGCGCACCGTCCTGCAAGCGGAAACGTAAAAAATCAGGGACCGCCGGCGGAGGGCTTCCGAAGTCTTGCTTCATCCAGCTCCATCCGTCGCTTGCCGCGGATCATATTGGCCGCCCCCACCTCTAGCCCGGCCGGTACGCGGTCAGTTTGCTGTGTGTGCGCTCGGCTTCGGTCTCGGTGAAATCGGGGTCGTCTTCGATCGTGGTACGCACCAGCGCCTCGAACTGCGCCGCGGGCAACGCCGGGCTGAAGTGAAAGCCCTGATATTGATCGCAGCCGAGCGTTTTCAGGAACTCCAGTTGCTCGCTGGACTCGACGCCCTCCGCCACGACCTTCAATTTTAAGCTGTGAGCAAGCGAGACGATCGCGCGTACGATGGACGCGTCGTCGGGGCGCGACATGACTTCGCTGATGAAGCCCCGATCGATCTTGATCTTATCAATGGGGAACCGCCGCAAATAGCTCATGCACGAATAGCCCGTGCCGAAATCATCGACCGAGACGAGCACGCCCATCGTGCTCAGCTCCTCCAGGGTCGCGATCGACTCCTCCGGGTCGCTCATCACCACGCTCTCGGTCAATTCGACCTCGAGGAATCGTGCCTCCAATCCTGCGGTATCCAGCGCATCGCGAATGATCGCGACGATATCGCCCTGACGGAACTGAGAGGCCGAGATGTTGACGGCAACCCGCAACGACGGCAAGCCATTGTCCTGCCAAACACGCGCCTGGCGGCAGGCTTCGCGGACCACCCAGGCCCCGATCGGACCGATCAACCCGCATTCTTCGGCGATGGGGATGAATTTGGACGGCGGAATCTCCCCGAGCGTCGGGTGTGTCCAACGCAGCAGGGCCTCAGCGCCGTGCATCACGCCCGTCGCGGTATGAACCTTGGGCTGATAGTGCAGCTGGAACTGCCCCTGTTCGAGCGCCACGTGCATGTCGGTTTCCAGCCTCACCTTCTCCTGCGTGGCGGTGTCCATCTGGGGCATGAAACATTGAAAATTGTTGCGGCCCTTCTGCTTGGCGTAATACATGGCCGCATCGGCGTGTGCCAGCAGCGTCTCGGTAGTCGACGCATCGCGCGGGTAAAAGGCGATGCCCATACTGGGCGTGGTGTGAACGTCGACGCCCGCAATACGGACGGAAGTTTGCATGACCTCGATGATCCGGGCCGCCACGCTTTGGGCAGCGTCGGCCTCCGGACTATGCGTGATGATGAGCACGAATTCGTCTCCGCCGAGGCGCGCGACCGTGTCGACGTCGCGGACTACCCCCTTGAGGCGCTGCGCCACTTCCTTCAGGAGTTCATCGCCGATCCGATGGCCGAACGAGTCGTTCACCATCTTGAAGCGGTCGAGGTCCAATACGATGACGGCGAACGTCTGACTCTGCCGGTCGGCAAGCGCAATGCATTGACCGATGCGATCGTCCATCAAGACCCGGTTCGGAAGACCGGTGAGCACATCGTGCGTCGCCAAATGGCGCAGCTGCTTGTTCGCGGTTTCGAGTCCATGCGTCCTCGCGGTGACCACTTCCTCGAGAGTTTCGACCTGATGGCGCACCACGCGTTCATTCTGCCATTTGCGCGTCAATGCGTTGGCCGATTGCATGACCTCGATGGCCTCAAAGGGCTTCTTGATCACCAGCAATTGATCGGAATTGTTCAGCCGGGATACCACGTCGGTCCAGTCGCGGTCGGAGTGGGCGGAGCAGATCACGACCTGCACGTCCGGGTCGACGGCCCAAAGATGTTCGATCGTTTCCAGCCCGTCCCAGCCCGGCGGCATGCGCATATCCACGAAAGCCATCGCATAGGGCCTCCCCTCATCGAGGGCCTTCTGGATTTTAGCGACGCCTTCCTGGCCTTGATATGCAGAGTCGACCTCGAAGCCGCGATTCAAGGAGGGCGCCGGCGCTTCGCCGAGGAGCGCGAGTTCGGCCGCGGCCAGGCTGTTCGCGTCGTCGATGTCGGCACCGAGCACCTTGCGGAAATCGGCGTGAATTGCCGGGTTGTCGTCGATGACGAGGATGCGTCGGTTGATGCGGGCGGGGACTTTAGGCACAAACAGTCTCCGGAGCTTCTAACGGTAAGTCGAGAGTGAACGATGCACCGTGACCGAGTCCGTCGCTGGCGACGCGTAACGCACCGCCCAAGTCTCTGGCCGCCAGGGCGCCGCTGTGAAGACCGAACCCGTGGCCGTCCTTCTTCGTGGTAAATCCATGACTGAAAATGCGCGTCATATGCTCCGGCTGGATGCCGATGCCGTTGTCGGTGACGCCGATGCGGACGCCGTCCGGCCGCTTTGCGATGCTGATGACGACTAATTTGTCCAATCTCGGAGACGCCTCGCAGGCATATTTCGCATTGCGGAGGAGGTTGATCAAGATCTGCAGCACCTTGTGCTTCTCGACGACGATGTCCGGCACGTCCTCGAAGTCGCACCGCACGCTGACGCCGTGGCGCGTGAACGCTCCGGCATTCATGCGCAGGGCGTCGTCCACGAGGCTCACGACAGTGAGTTTTTCCGGCACGCCCACCAGTTTGGAATAAGCCTGCTGCATGACGACGATCTCTTTGATGTGATCGATGTTCTTGCGCAGCAAATCGAGCTCGTCGAGTGTCGCCCGCTGATCGACGATCAGCTGTTCGGACAGCTGGGTGAGGTATACCGGCAAGTGCTTGCCGCGGGCATCGTTGGACATGAATGCTCCAAGATCCCCCGCATGTTCCTGGACCAGCGCGGCGACCTTGCCGAGACCCACGGCCTTCGGCGTCTTTATTCTGTCCGTCACCACTGTCGCGGATATGTTGACGCTGTTCAACACGTTGCCGATGTTGTGCAGCACGTTGGTGGCGATCTCGGCCATTCCCGCGAGCCTGGAGGAGTCGCGCAGCTGCTGTTGCAGTTGGCGCTCGCGCTCGTCCGCCTCGATGCGCTCGGTGACGTCGAGATCGATTCCGACGAGACGTGAGCTGCCGTCGACCGAATCGGTCACGACCGCCGCCAGAGAAGCGATGTGGCGCTCGGAGCCATCCGGACGCACCACTCGATATTGCGATCTTAGCTGGCCCTGATCGCACATGGCCGCAGCGATCGCATTCTTGGCGGAGTGCCGGTCGGCGGGGTGGATCAATTCGAGCCAGGTGGCGATCGCGGGCTTGAACTCCTGCGGCGATTGGCCGTAGAGCTCATACATGCTGTCGCTCCACCATAGATCCAGTCCGTCCTCCTTCAATTCATAGACGCCGGCGCGCGCCGCACGGGTGGCGATGCCGAACCGGACCGACATGGTTTCGAGTTCCGTCCGGCGCTGCCGTTCGGTCTCGATTTCCGCGTCCATGCGCGCCTTCAACCGCCGTCGGGCATGCCGTACGAACACCCACGACAGAATCGCGCTGATGATCAGGGCGCCGATGACCGCCTGTCTCTGGCGCACTGCGGACGCGATGGCGCCCTTCACGACGAGCTCATCCCGCCGTTCGTAATCATCGTTGACCGCCGCCGTGAGCGCATCACCGCGTGCAATGCTCTGCCGCAGCGGCGCCATGGCCTTGAGTGTGGCGTCCTTGGAGACGGCTGCCGCAACGCTACCGACCACTTGCGCCGCCTCGCTGACGCTATCCGATTCGCCCAAAACGGCAAGCGCATTGAGCTGCGCATCGCCCTGTTGCAACGCCTCCACCGACCGCGTGCCCAATACGCCCGACGTGGCCGCGTCGGAGACACCGTTCGTGAAAAGTTTATAGTTTGCCCGCGCTTCCGCCGCGAGTAGTCTGAACGGGCGGGAATATTCCAGTACCTCGGCGCGGCGCGCGTCGACTACCATTTGCACGAGTAGTACCACCGCGATCGGCAGTACGACCGCCAGAAACTGCAGCGCTATTAGTTTGTCTGTGACGCGTTTCATATTGTTAGGCTCGATATCGAACGATTATTGGTGAATCGCGCGCCGAAATATATTACCCAGTCCGCAAATCTGACCTGAAGATACGGGTTTCCCGCTAGATGTATGAGGGTAACCCGTAGAAAGGCGCCATTTACGCGCCCCAAGCCATCTTGGCCGATGGTATGGCTCGATGGCCGGGGGTTCCGTCCTTTCGATGGCCTAGCGTTCGCGGAAGTCGGTACCCCGGCCCCGCCCGCTGCTGTGAACCGCATCACCCTTTTTTGACGGGCCCAACGGCGAATTCGGCATACCCCAGGTAGCGCAATTCAGCGCAATGCACGACAAGCGCGAGAAAGCACTGTCCTCTGTCCGGCCCCATTGTTGCAGCCTGGATAGGTACCGGAACGAGAAGGTCGCCCACTTCGCCGTGGACACGCCAAAGCAAACCCCGGTACGGTCGGAATAGGAGTACACGTCGGATGCTCGAGACGAGTGACGTACTGGTACTCGCGCGGCTGCAGTTCGCCTTCACGATCGCGATCCACATCATCTTTCCGGCGATCAGCATCGGCCTTGCGAGCTATTGCGTGGTGCTCGAGGGACTGTGGCTGCGGACTGGGAAGGCGGTTTATCGCGAACTGCTGTTCTTCTGGTCCAAGATTTTCGCGGTGGGTTTCGGCATGGGCGTCGTCTCCGGCGTCGTCATGGCCTACGAGTTCGGTGCAAACTGGTCCGGCTTCTCCCGCATCGCCGGTTCCGTCAACGGACCGTTGCTCAGTTATGAGGTGCTGACGGCGTTTTTCCTCGAGGCCGGCTTCCTCGGCATCATGTTGTTCGGCTGGAAGCGCGTGGGAGCGCGCCTGCACTTTCTCGCCACGTGCCTGGTCGCACTCGGTACATTGTTCTCGACGTTTTGGATCCTTGCTTCGAATAGTTGGATGCAGACGCCGCAAGGCTTTCACCTCGTGGACGGCCGAATTGTGCCGCTCGACTGGCTGCAGATTATTTTCAACCCTTCGTTCCCGTTCCGGCTCGTTCACATGTCGATTGCGGCCTTCATTGTGGGAGCGACCATCGTGGGGGGCGGCGCCGCGTGGCATCTACTCCATGGCCGCAGCGGCGAGGGCATCCGCAAGTCATTCTCGATGGCGGCCGGCATGATTCTAGTGGCCGCGCCGATCCAGATGATCGCGGGGGATCAGCACGGCCTCAATACGCGCGAGTACCAACCGGCGAAGATTGCCGCGATCGAGGGCCTTTGGGAGACGGAAAGGGGCGGCACAGCACTGAATCTCGTCGGATGGCCGGACATGCGGGAGGAGCGAACGAAATACGCGGTATCGGTACCTCATCTCGGCAGCCTCATTCTCACGCACACGTGGAGCGGAGAAATCCGGGGCCTGAAGGAGTTCGCGCCCGAGGACCGCCCCGATTCGACCATCGTGTTCTGGAGCTTCCGCATCATGGTTGGCATGGCCCTGCTCATGCTCCTGCTCGGCGTGCTCGGACTGATACTTCGCTTGCGCAACAGACTGTATGACACGCGCTGGTTCCAAGTCTTTGCCCTGGCTATGGGGCCGTCGGGGGTGATTGCATTAATCGCCGGTTGGATCACCACCGAAGTAGGACGCCAACCCTGGGTCGTCTACGGCGTACTGCGCACCGCGGATGCCGTCTCGCCTTTGTCTTCACAACAAGTGGGGACATCGCTGCTGATATTAATCGTCGTCTATCTCCTCGTCTTCGGCACGGGCGCTTACTACATACTGAAGCTGATGGCGAAAGGACCGGATGCGGATGATCCGGCCGCCGACGTGGAGCGCAACGCCGGCAAGAGCATTGCAAGCTTGGAGCGACGACCGATGTCGCGGGCTACCGATCCGATCGACGAGTGAGGCAGTCATGACGCTCGATCTTCCGACGATATGGGCAGGGATCATCGGGCTCGGCGTGTTCCTCTACCTGCTGCTGGATGGCTTCGATCTCGGTATCGGTCTTCTGTTTCCGTTCTTTGATCGCGAGGGCGAGCGGGAAGTGATGCTCAATACGGTCGCTCCGGTCTGGGACGGCAACGAGACCTGGCTGGTGCTCGGGGGAGCCTGCCTCTACGGGGTGTTTCCGGTCGCGTACTCCACGCTGCTTCCGGCCGTCTATCTTCCGGTGATAGCGATGCTCTGCGGCCTGATTTTCCGCGGCGTCGCGTTCGAGATTCGCGCCAAGGCACGGCGCACGCAGAACCTTTGGGATCTCGCGTTCATCATGGGATCGGCGACGGCGGCGTTCTGCCAGGGCGTGATCCTCGGCACGCTGCTCCAGGGCATCAAGATCGTCGATGGCAGATTCGCCGGCGATGCGTTCGACTGGGTGTCGCCGTTTTCGGTGTTTTGCGGGCTGGGACTCTTGGTCACCTACGCAACGCTCGGCTGCGGTTGGCTAGTCCTCAAGACGGAGGGCGATTTACAACGGCGCACACGGAAGTTACTGAAGCCCGCGTCGTTGGTAATGCTTGCAGTCATTGGAGTAATCAGCCTGTGGACCGTGATCGGTCAACCCGCCGTCGCGCATAGGTGGTTCGGCGGACACAATTTCGTTTACTTCGCGCCCGTGCCGCTGCTCGTCCTGGGTTGCGTCATCGGTATCTTCCGTGCAGCAGATACCGGGCACGAGGCGCGAGCGTTCGTCTTGATGGAAGCCATCATTTTCCTCGGCTACAGCGGCCTGCTGATCAGCATCTTTCCGAACATCGTACCGCCGACCCTGAGTATCTGGGATGCTTCGGCGCCTCGCTCGAGCCAGCTTTTCGTGCTCGTCGGTGCATTGATCATCCTGCCGATCATTCTTGTCTACACGGCGTTCGCTTACTGGGTGTTCCGGGGGAAAGTGCGTCACGGAGACGAGGGCTATCATTGATGAAAGACGTGCCAAGGCGCTCTTCACCGTGGTCGCGGGTCGGCTGGTTCGCGATGCTTTACCTCGGTGGCGTGTTGGCGGCGTTCATGTTGGCGGAGATTTTTCACATACTGATATGGGGGCGGCTCTAAAGCAGTTATCGCGTCAGGACGTCGAACAGCGACATCGTGATCATGATCGCGATACCAAAAAAGCCGACGATCGCGATGACCCGCATCAGCGGATGCGCGGTGCTCAGGTGCATCGAAAACAGCATCACGAGTGCCGCTTGCGTCACGCTGATTGCGAGGTTGACCGGCGTGTGCGCCCGGCCCAAGGGCATGAAGGCGCTGCCCACCGTCAGGGCCAGCAGCACCATCAGGGCCAGCCAGACCAGAACGTAAACGACGGGGCGGGTTTCGGCGGGGTTGGTCATGATCTCGAAACCAGATAGAGGATTGGAAAGACGAAGAGCCAGATCACGTCGACGAGGTGCCAATACAAGCCCGTGACGTCGACCGGCGTGTAGTAAGCGGGACTGAAGCTATCGCGCGAGGCCATGACCGCGATCGTAGCGATGCAGCCGACGCCGATCAGCACGTGCAGTGCGTGGACGCCGGTGATGAAGAAATACATATAGAAGAACAGCTCGACCTGGTCGGCTTGGGGGCCCTCAAAACGAAAATCGAGGCGCGGCACGAGGTGTTCGAGGTAGTCGAGGCGATATTCGACGGCCTTGATGCACAAAAAGGCGATCCCGAGAGCGACCGTGAGGCTGAGCCAGGCGATTAACGCCCGGCGCGCGCCGTGCCGCGCGGCATGCACCGCGAGCGCCATCGAGAGGCTGCTGGTGATGAGCACCGCGGTATTGACGCCGGCCAGCGGCAGATTGGTCAACCGGCTCGCCGCCGCAAAGGCATCGGGAAAGCGCACCCGGGTGATCGCATAGGCAGCGAATAACACGCCGAAAAACAAGATTTCGGTGGCTAAAAACAGCCAAATGCCGAGATTCGCCGCCGTGCGCTGCTGCTCGGCGTCGTCGAACTGCGGAGCGAATGCGGCGGCGTGGTTAGCCATGCGCGGACTCGGTGCGATAGGCATAGGCTTCTTCGGTTACGACCGGTGTCGTATGAAAATTCTCCGCCGGTGGCGGCGAATCGGTCTGCCATTCGAGGCCTTTGGCGCCCCAGGGGTTGTCCGGCGCTTTCGCCCCATAGCGCAGCGACCACAGGAGGTACGCGAGCGGCAGCACATAGCCGAATGCGAGCAGCGAGGATCCGGCGGAGGAGAGCACGTTCCAGACTTGAAATTCAGGCGGATAGTCCGGATAGCGCCGCGGCATGCCGAGATAGCCGAGAATGAACTGGGGGAAGAACGTGAGATTGAAGCCGACAAAGGTCAGGATCGCGCAGAAGCGCGCCCAATCCTCGGGATACATGCGCCCGGTGATCTTCGGCCACCAAAAGTGGATGCCGCCGAAGAATGCCATGACGGCGGCTCCTACCATGATGTAGTGAAAGTGCGCGACCACGAAATAGGTGTCGTGCAACTGCACGTCGAGGCCGAGCGAGGCGAGAAACAGGCCGGTCAGGCCGCCGATCGTGAACAGGCCGACGAAGCCGAGCGCATAGAGCATCGGTGCGTGGAAGGTGATGTGCGCCTTGTAAAGGGTCGCCGTCCAGTTGAATACCTTGATCGCCGAGGGCACCGAGACTAGGAAGGTCAGCAACGAGAACACCGTTCCTGCGTAGGCCGACTGACCGCTGACGAACATGTGATGGCCCCACACCACGAATCCGAAGGCGGCGATCGCCAGGATCGCATAGGCCATGAATCGATAGCCGAACACCGGATTGCGGCAAAAGCAGCTGATGATCTCGCTCGCGACCCCCATCGCCGGCACGACCATGATGTAGACCGCCGGATGCGAGTAAAACCAGAACAGGTGCTGGAAGAGCAGCGGATCACCGCCCAGCGCAGGGTCGAATACGCCGATACCGAATGTGCGCTCGATACCCATGAGCATCAGGGTCATTGCGAGCACCGGCGTCGCCAGCACCAGGATCAGGCTGGTCGCGTACATCGACCAGATGAAAAGCGGCAGGCGAAACCAAGTCATGCCCGGCGCGCGCATTGCGTGGACCGTCACGATGAAGTTCAAGCCGGTCAGAATCGACGAGAATCCCGCGATGAATACGCCGGTCGCGACCGCGAACACGTGTGAGCTGCTGAACGAGGTCGAATACGGCGCGTAGAAAGTCCAGCCCGTGTCGACGCCGCCCGCGAGCAGCGCGTAGATCGTGAACAGTCCGCCGAAAACGAACAGATACCAGCTCAGCAGATTCAATCGTGGAAACGCCAGATCGCGTGCGCCGATCATCATCGGGACGAGAAAATTGCCGAGAGTCGCGGGAATCGAGGGGATCAGGAAAAACCAGACCATGATCACGCCGTGCATCGTGAACAGCTTGTTGTAGGTCTCGATGCTCACGAGCTGGCTGTGCGGCGTCAGCAAATCCAGGCGGATCATCGCCGCGGCCGAGCCGCCGATGCCGAACAAGAGCGTAATCGTGATCACGTAAAGGATGCCGATGCGCTTGTGGTCGAGCGTCAGCAGCCACGATCGCCAATTCCAGCCGTTGCTCAGGTAGCTTTCATGCGACGCGAGGTTCTCATCTGCACCGATTACTGCGCTGTTCATTGGCCGCCCCCATGCGTTGCGTTGCCCTTCGACTTGACGTACTCGATGATATCGAGCAGCTCCTCTTCGCTGATCTGCCCACGAAACGACGGCATGCTCGCCTCATAGCCGGCCGGCACGTTCTCGTTGGGCAGCAGCACGGCATCGCGGATGAAGCGCTCGTCGACGAGCACGGTTCGTCCGTCGCGCAGCGGGATCGGCCTGCCGAAGAGGCCGTCGAGCTTCGGCGCACGCACGGCCGACTGCGCGCCGTGGCAGCCGTCGCAGCCGAGTTCTTGGTAGCGGCGCGCGCCGCGCGAGGCCATGGTCGGCACGTTGGCGTGCGCCGACAGCCATTCCTCGTACGCCGCGGGCTCCATGACGACGACGCGGCCGACCATGTTCGAGTGCGAGGTGCCGCAGAATTGCGTGCAGTACAGGCGATACTCGCCGGGCCGATTGGCCGTGAACGACAGCGTGGTGTAGCGGCCGGGCAGCACGTCCTGCTTGATGCGAAAGCCTGGAATCGACAAGCTGTGGATCACATCTTGGGAGGTCATCACGAGCTCGACCGGGCTGCCGGTGGGGACGTGCAGCTCGTTGATTTCGCGCTCGCCGGCGGGATGCTCGGCATGCCACATCCACTGTTTGGCGACGACGTAGATCGGCAGCGCATCCTTCGGCACCCGGATGCTCCGGTAGTAGACCTCGGCGCTCCAGACGAACATGCCTATGAACAGAGCGAGCGGCACGAGCGTCCAGGTGATCTCGATATGGTGCATGGTGCGTGCGTGCTCCGCCGCATCGGCGATCACACGGCTCGCGGACGAGCCGCGCCGATAACGTACCGCAAACCAGAGCATCGTCACTGCAACTGCGAGCGCGACGACGCCGGCGAGGATGAGCCACGCAAAGTAGAGTTCATCAATCGGACCGGCAATCGTCGAGGCGCGAGCAGGAAAAAATGGCAGAGAATCCATGTTCAGGGTTCCGAGTGCCGATGCCGCCGCGCGCGGCGCAGGAGGCTCCAGCCGAGCGCAAGCGCGCTGAGCAGCATGAGCGTCGACACCACGCGCAGCCCCTCGATGATCCGGCCGGTGTAGCGGCCGGTCGTGATGTCGTAGTGAAAGCAGACGAGCAGCAGGCGCGCGATCGGCGAGGCGATGCGCAGCGCCGCTGCCGCATCGAAGGCTTGCCCCAAGTCCGCCGCCGTGTAGTCGAAGCCGAAGAAATAGCGCGCGATCCGGCCGTCCGCATCGATCAGTGCGAAGCCCGCCGGATGGGCAAACTGATGGGTGGCTGAGTCGTAGCCGTAACTGAATCCCATGGCTTTGGCGAGCTGTGCGATGTCGGCCGGTGCGCCGCTCAAGAAATGCCAGCGCTCGGCGCGCGCGGCCGGCAGCAGATCGTCGAGATCCTGGTGTTTGGCATGATCGGCGAGCGCCGGCGTATCCATGGGATCGATGCTCACGACCACGATTTGCGCGTCGGCGGCGCCCCCGGAAGCGAGCGCCATGCGCCGGGCGAGGTTGCGAACCTGCATCGGGCACAGGTTCGTGCAGCGATAATAGGCAAATATCAATCCGATCGGAGCCTCGCCCAGGTAATCTCCGAGTCGGACGGCGTTGCCGCGCTCGTCGTGAAATTGGAGTCCGGCGGGTACGGGGTTGCCGAGGTGCTGCACGAAATCGGCGGTGCCCTCGTAGCCGGGGCGAGCGGGGAGGACAGTCGAGGCGGGCGCTGCCGCCGCGACCAGCGCGAGCACGATGCACATGGTCACGGAGCAGCCGGTTCTCACGGTGTGCCTCTCCTCGGCGCCGCCGCCGGGGGCGCGCTTGGCGGCGCGGCGGCTTCGGGGGCCGGTTGCGCGGTGGCCGCTTCCGTCGCAACCAATTCCATCGCTCGCTCGATGGGGATGCGCACGACGCCGCTGCGGCGATCGACCCAGTGATATCCCTCGAGCGCGGCGGCCTTGCTGCGCCGATAACTGCGCAGATCGTCCTGCGGAGTGTTCTGCAGCGTCGCGAATGGTCCCGACGCCGATTCCGCGGTGCTTTGCTTGACGAGCACCGCGTTGGAGATCCGCCAGCCACCCAACATGAAGAAGGCTATGCAGGCGGTGAGGATCAGCAATATCACCAGGCCGACGGAGAACCAGCCGAGATAGCTCACGTCGAGATCGAAGAGTTCGTGTCCCGGCTTCTCGGCCGCCGTGCCTGCCTCAGGCGCGTTGTGTGCCATGTTCACCGCTTCCTGGGGCTAGTTCGCCGCGCAGCGGGTGTGCCGCCGGCAGTCCGATCTGGATCAAGCAACCCAGCCACAACCCGCCGACCGAGAGCAGCGCACCCAGGTCGCTCCACCGCAATTCGAAGCCCTGCGGCCTGAAGATCGGCACGACCAGCCAGAAGCTGTCGGCAAGACAGGCGAGCAGCACGACCGCGCTCACGCCGGCGAGCAACGCCGGCGCCCGCTTGGCGCCGCGCGAGAGCAGCAGCAAGAACGGCAGCAAGAAATGCGTGACCGTCACGAACCAGGTCAAGGCACTCCAACTGGTACGGCTGCGCAGCAACAGCCAGGTAATTTCGTCGGGCAGGTCTTCGACCCAGATGATCAAGAACTGCACGAATGCCAAATACGCCCAGACCAGCACGAGCGCAAGCGACAAATTGCCGAGATCGTGGAAGCGGGCGCGCAGCGGCGCATCGACTGTCGGTGCGAGCGCGTTGGCGCACAGTATCGCGGCGGCGAGCGCCGCCAGCGCCTGGCCGGTGCCGATCAGCAGGCCAAATACGGTCGAATGCCAAGGTGGCGTCAGCGACATCGTCCAATCAATCGCGGCAAACGTCGTCGTGAGCGCATAGAGCACGAAGCCGATCGCCGAAACACCCTGCAGCGAGGAGCGCGCAGAGTCGTCGCGCAGCAGCCGCGCCAGCCAAAGCCAAATCACGAAATAGACAACTGCGCGCAAATAAAAGAAGGAGGAGTTCAAGTACCAATGCTGGCCTGCGGCCAGACCCGGCTCGGCGGCGCCGGGGGTCCCATTCATCCAGGGCAGCAGCTGCGCGGGCGCAAACAGCAGCGGTATGGCGAGCAGCGCGCCCACGGGAAACAAGCGCAGCGCCGCCTGCGCGAACGGCCGCACGGCATGCCCCCAATCCCCGCCGGTTAGGTTGTGCACGGAGACCCAGGCGAGGCTGCCCAGCGATAAACCGAGCACGAACAGCCAGACGAACAGATACGACGGCAACCATGCCTGGCCGCCTTGCCGGCCGGCGACGACCAACAGCGCGGTGCCGGCACCTGCGGCGATCAGGCAGGCGTTGCGCAGCCGGCGCGCCCGTGGCGATAGCGCGACGGTCACGGCTGCTCTCCGAGCAGCGCCTGCTGTTCGGCCGGCGGCGCGTCGGTGATTACGGCATGCTGACTGCGCTGCAAGGCGCGCAGGTAACCGACGATCGCCCAGCGATCGGGAGGGGCGATTCGATCGGCAAACGCGTACATCACACCGTGACCGCCCGTGATCACATCGAACAGCGCCGCGTCCGATTTCGCGCGCAAAGGGGCACTGTCAAAGCTCGCCGGCGCCGGGAATCCGCGGCGCACCACCATGCCGTCGCCATCGCCGCTGACGCTGTGGCAAGGCGCGCAATAGATGTCATAGCGTTCGCGCCCACGCTCGAGCGACGCGATCGTTATGCGCGGCGCCTCGCGTCCGGCGGCGCCCGCGGTCCAATTGGGCGGTGCGAGATCGGCACGGCGGCCGCTGGAGGACGCCGCGAGTGCACCGGCACTGTAGGCGACGACGCCGGGCTCCAGGGGGCGTTCGGAGCGGCCGTCCGGCCAGAGACTGCTCGCGACGAACGGCAGATACTTCTGCTGTTGGTACATGTTGCGCATCGATTTTTCGCAGCCGGCGAGCAGCATCAGGCCGAGCCCGCCGACCAGCAGCGGCGCGAGCGGGCAGACGGATTTTGTCGTGGTGCGGCACATGGCGGGCCCCTCACGCCTCGATCACGTTGACGCGCAGCGGCCGCAGGCGCTCGAGAAAATCCCGGGTCCGCGGCTCATCGTACTGCGGATCGGCAGCCTCGATACACAGGAAAAAGCGATCGCTCGATGCGGCCGAGAAGCCGGCATCGTTGAAGATCGGGTGATAAAGCCGCGGTAATCGGCTGCGCAGCAGCACACCGAAGAATACCGCCAGCGCGGCACCAAGTATGGTCATCTCGAAAGTCGAGGGGATCAAGCCGGGCCAAGCGGGCGTGCGGCCGCCGACGTTGATCGGATAGATTGCGGTCGCGCTGAACCACTGCAGGGCGAAAGTGCCGACTCCGCCGATGACGGCGCCGATCAACGCGAGCCGTGGAAGCCGCTTGTCGGGAGATCCCAGCGCTTCGACCAGGCCTTCGACGGGCATCGGTGCGTAGGCCTCGAGTTGCCGAAAGCCCGCGCTGCGAGCGGCGCGCGCCGCATCGAGCAGGGCCGTCGCGCTCGAGAACTCGGCGAGCAAGCCGTAGGCGCCAGCGGTGGGATTCATGAGGCACCCCGCTCATGGGCCAGCAATTCACGCATCTCAGCCATGGAAATCACCGGCACGAAGCGCACGAACAGCAGGAGCAGCCAGCCGAAGAAGCCGATCGATCCCAAGAGGATCGCCCAGTCCCACCGGGTCGGGTAGAACATGCCCCAGGCCGAGGGTAGAAAGTCGCGGTATTCGCTGGTGACGATCAGCATGAAGCGCTCTAGCCACATGCCGATGTTGATCACGATGCTGATCACGAACAGCAGCCAAGGCGCGCGCCGCACGCGCCGCGACCACAAGGCCTGGGGCACGATGATGACGCAGAACATCAAGGCCCAGTAGACCGGCGCATAGGGTCCGCGCATGCGAGTGAGCGACGTGTAGATCTCGTAGCGATCGGCGCTGTACCAGGCCATGAAGACCTCCATCACGTAGCTGTACGCGAGTACCAGTCCCATGGCGAGGATCAGCTTGGCCAGATTATCGAGATGCCGATCGGTGATGAAGTTGCCGAGATCGAACGCGCGCCGCAGCAGGATCGCGATCGTCATTGCCATGGCGAAGCCGGAAAACATCGCGCCGGCGACAAAAAACGGCGGGAAGATCGTCGAGTGCCAACCCGGCGTGTTGCCGGCCGCAAAATCCAGTCCAACGACGCTGTGCACCGACACCACCAGCGGTACCGCCAATCCGGCGAGCAGAAGTTGGGCACTCTGGCGCCGCTGCCAAGCCCGCGCCTCGCCGCGCCAGCCGAGCGCGAGCAGGCCATAGATCACCTGTTTGGCGCGCGTGCGCGCGCGATCGCGCAAAGTCGCAAAGTCCGGGATCAGACCCAGATACCAAAACATCAGCGACAGCAGCAGGTAGGCCAAGATCGCAAAAAAATCCCAGACGAGCGGACTGCGCCACTGCGGCCAGAGGCTCATCACGTTCGGATACGGCATCAGCCAGTAGAAGAACCAGGGGCGGCCCAGATGCAGGATCGGAAACATGCCGGCGATCGCGAGCGCGAACACCGTCATGGCCTCGGCGAAGCGGCTGATCGATACGCCCCAGGGCTGGCGCGTCAGATGCAGGGCCGCCGAGATGAAGGTCCCCGACATCGCGATCGCGATCCACCAGACATAATTCGTGATGTCGAAAGCCCATACCACGGGGACGTTCAATCCCCAAATGCCGACGCCCTTGTAGAACAGATAGCCGATCGATCCGAAGAAGAGCAGGGTGAGCGCCGAGCAGGCCGCAAACGAGATCAGCCACCAGCGCGCCGGACGCGCTTCGAGCACGATGCCGCTGATCTTTGCCGAGATCGACTCGTAGCTCTGTGCGCCGGGCAGCACCGGTTCGTGCGCCGGACCTATATCGGAGAGCATTTCGGATCGCGCGAGGCTGCTCATGTCAGCCACCCGCCTTGGGGTCCGCGCCTGAAGGTTTGGCGAGTTCGGGATTGGGGTTGCTCAATTTGGCGAGATAGGTCGTGCGCGGTCGCGTGTTCAATTCGCCGAGCAACGCATAGTCGAGCGGCGAGGCTTTGGCCCGGCGCACTCGGCTTTTCGGATCGTTGAGATCGCCGAAAAGAATCGCGCCGGTCGGGCAGGCCGCCTGACACGCCGTGACGACTTCTCCGTCGGTCAAGCGCCGGTTGCCTTTGTCCGCCTCGATGCGCGCGTTGGTGATGCGCTGCACGCAGTAGGTGCATTTTTCCATGACCCCGCGCATGCGCACCGTGACTTCCGGATTGCGCTGCGCCTTGAGGCTCTCGGTGTTCTCGTCGCTGTATTGCAGGAAATTGAATCGGCGCACCTTGTAGGGACAGTTGTTCGAGCAAAACCTCGTGCCGATGCAGCGGTTATAGACCTGCAGGTTCAGCCCCTCGGAATCATGGACGGTCGCTTCGACCGGGCAGACGACCTCGCAGGGTGCCTGCTCGCAATGCATGCAGGGCACAGGCTGAAACAGGGTGCGCGGCTGCTCGGGTTCTCCCTCGTAATAGCGATCGACGCGGATCCAGTGCATTTCGCGCCCACGGATGACTTCCTTCTTGCCGACCACCGGTATGTTGTTCTCGGCCTGGCAGGCGATCGTGCAGGCGCTACAGCCGGTGCAGGCATCCAGATTGATGTTCATCGCCCAGGCGTAGCCGTCGCCGAGCACGGGTTGATACAGATTGGGAGTCGGCCGATTCTCGTCGGCCGTTGCGAGCGTGGGATCGCTGCGGAACTGCGCGAGCGTCGTCGTCCGTATGGGCCGGCGGCCCTCCATCGAAAAATGGTGCTGCGTCGTGGCCAGGTCAACCTTTACGCCGGTCTTGCGAAGCTGCAGCCCGTGGGCATGCCAGGGATCGTCCGACTGACGCAGCGCATAAGCGTCATAGCCCACGCCGTCGCCGATCCGCCCGGCGCGCTTGCGCCCATAGCCGAGCGTCACGGTGACGGTCGAATCGGGCTGGCCGGGAATGATCCAGACCGGCGCGAGCACGACGGCATCGCGTACTCGCAATTCGACCTGATCCCCGTTGGCGAGTCCGAGACGCTCGGCGAGCGCGGGGCCGACGAGCGCGGTATTGTCCCAGGTCAGCTTGGTCAAGGGCTTCGGCAATTCCTGCAGCCAGGCATTGTTGGCGAAGCGCCCATCCCAGACCGTGGGATCGGGCGCAAAGATCAGGTCGAGTGAGGCAGCGCCGGGCGGGGGCGCCGCGGCGGACGGCGCGCGCAGAAAGTCCGATCGGATCGTGGCCGGGTGCACCGGCAGCTGCGAACCTTCGATTAGGCCTCGCCGCAGCGCCTGATTCCAGAATGCGTCGACCTCGGTCGGCGCTCGGGTTCGGGTCCAGAAGTCGCGCACCGTCTGGTAGTCGTTCGAGTCGGTTTGGCCGAGCAGCAGTGCCAACAATTCGTGCGCCGATTTGCCGCCATAGAGGGGCGCGATCAATGGCTGCTGGATCGCCACCGTGCCGTCGAATGCGCGCGTATCGGACCAGCTTTCGAGAAAATGCGCCTGCGGAATCCGCCAGTCGCAAAGCGATGACGTCTCATCGTCGTAAAGACTCAGGTGCACGCTCATCGCGAGCTTGGCGAGATGCGCGCCGAACTTGAGGTCGGCCGGCGCGTTGTAGACCGGATTACCGCCAAGCATAATCAGTGTGTCGACTCGTCCGGCGGCCATGTCATCGGTCAGCGCGCGAATCGACTCTGCTTGTGACTCCGCGCGCCCGAGGATCGGTGCGGAGTAGCTCACCGTGCGGCCGATGTTCCCCAGCGCCTCATTGATCGCATGAGCGATCGCGTGCACGAGCGGCGGCTGGGCGTCGCCGACGATGACCAAGGATTGGCCGGCGTTCTGTTTCAAATCGCGCGCGCAGGCGGCGAGCGCATCGCCGGGCAGGAAACGCGCATCGGGCGCCCCTGCCGCCGGTGCGCCGGCCCCCGCAACGCCGAGCACTCGCGCGACGGCACGGGCGATCGGCTCGATTTCGCCGAAGCGTACCGCGTACCTATGGTCGGCGAAGCTCCCCGTCAGCGTCGGCGTGGACTCGACGACATAGAGCCGGCCCGGATCGGGCTTGCCATCGCTGTCGCGGCGCGCGCTCACGAAGTCGTGCGCGTAGCGCACGCCCGGGGCGCCGAGAAAATCACCCCCGAGGCTCAACACAACCCGCGCCTCGTCGAACTTGTAGCGGGCTTCGAGCGCCTCTCCAAACGCGAGACGGCTGCCCTCGTAGGCGCGGTCGCGATTGATTGGCTCATACTGGTGCCAGCGCGCGCCAGGCAATCGATCGAGCAGCGCGTGCAGCTGGTTGCCGAGCGTCGGCGAGGTCACGCTCTCGGTCAGGATCCGCAATCCGGTCCCGGCGTCGACCGCGAGCCGGCTCGTGCGCACACTCAACGCGGCCACGAAGCTCTCCCAGGTGGTCTCCTGGCCGCGATGGCGCACGGCCTGGGCGCGATCCGGATCCCACAGATCGAGCACCGCGGCTTGCGCGAAGATGTCGGTCGCACCGAGGCTGCCGGGATGCGAGGGATTGCCTTCGATTTTGGTCGGCCGGCCATAATTGCTCTTGACCAGAAACCCCTGCGCGGCCCCGCCGAGCGACGCGGCCGTCGCGAAGTAGAGCGGATCGCCGGCGACCAGCTGCGGCGGCGCGTGCACGTAGGGCACGATCGTTTGTTGCGGCTGGCGGCTGCAGGCGCCGGCGCCGGCCAGGGACAGGGATGCCGCCGTATAGCGCAGGAACTGGCGCCGATCGAGCTGTGCGACATCGAGCGGCGAGCCCGGCGGCTCGTGATGACTTGCGTGCGCGGCACCCGCTTGCAGCTCGTCGAGGGCGCGCCATTGCGGCGCCGGCTCGTCGTTCAGATCGAGGTTCTGAGGCTGATGAATGTCGTTGGCAGCCATGGCGTTGTTCTAGCGGTGACAGTTGGAGCAGTCGGTCAGCCGGCGGCGATCGATTTTGTAGGCCGTCAACAGCTGCCGACCCTGCTGCAGCTGATCCGGCGGCGCTGTCCAAGCCATGTCGAAGACCCGGTTTTGCGGGCGCAGGTATTTCTCGGGTTCGCGGTGGCAGTCGAGGCACCACGACATCTCGAGCGATTGCGTCCGCCACAGCAGCGGCATCTGGTCCACACGTCCGTGACAGGTCGAGCAGCCGATGCCCTTGGAGATGTGGATGTCGTGGTGAAAATAGACGAAATCAGGCAGGCGGTGCACGCGAATCCAGTGCAGCGGCAGGTCATCGCGATAGCTCGCAGCGACCGGCGCGAGGATCGCCTGGCCCTTGAATAATTGGGAATGGCAGGTCATGCAGGTCGAGGTCGGCGGCAAGCCCGCAAACGCCGCGGTTTCCACCGATGCATGACAGAAGCGGCAATCCAATCCTACGTCGCTGACGTGATGTTTGTGGCTGAACGGAGGAGTTTGCGCAACCGGTGCATCGATCGCGGGCGAATCGGCGGTCACGTTTCGCCAGATCAGGATGCCTGCAATCAAGACAATCACGACCACACCCGCGCCGAACTTCAGCGCGAAGACTTGATGGGGTCGAAAGATCTGTGCCATGACACCCGACGTTGCCCGTTTTTATTGGGAGACGTTGCCCTGAGCGAGGATCTACGGTCCTGCGGCAAAAGCGTGGCGCACACTCATCCGTGTTCTCGGGCCAGCCTCAACCCGCAGCACGGGAATTAGGCTAGTCCAATCGTCTGCATCATTCAAGATTCGGGGGAAAGATTCCCGCGGATTCGCGCGGCCGACTATTCGCGCCGATGTCGATGTCGGACTATGATCCCTGGCACGATTGGTGCATCGAACATATCAGCCAATATCGGTCTCACTCCGCAACCGATATTGGCAACGCCGCGAGGAGGGCGGGCTCGGCACACCCGTCGAAGACGCCTTAGCCTAAATTACGACAAGACGAACACGTAGTACTTGCGCACTCGCTCGATGACTTCCCACGTGGCCTTGAAGCCCGGCTCGATCACGAACACGTCGCCGGCCTTGAGCTCGATCGGCTTGCCGCCATCCGGCGTGAGGATGCAGCGGCCTTCGAGAAAATGACAGTATTCCCAATCCTTGTAATCGACCCTCCATACCCCGGGGGACGATTCCCAGATGCCCATCAGGCGCTTGCCATCCTCGGACTCATAGCCGTTCAGGGTCACGGTGTGAGGATCACCCGAGATCGGCGTGCCCGGCCACGGTGCGTCCAGAGCGATCTCCGCTCGGGCGTTGCGATGAAGGAAAATATGGTGAGGTACTGCCATGGTCGGATTCCGTTGGATTTCAATAAATATATCTGATCGGACAAACGGGTAGATTATGATGCCGAAGGAGGGCGCGTCAAACTCGTCACGCGGCGAAAACGGGTCTCGCGATCAAGGCAACATGGCGATCAACCGCTGTCCAGTCGCGATCTTGCAGTCGGCGTCGTAGCGCTCCAGGTCCAGATGGTAATCGAGCGAGATACCGGCCAAGTAAAACGTAAATGCCGACGTGAACTGTTTCACCTCGACCTTCGCCCTTGGCGTCGTCGCCCGATTGAGCACACCCCGAAAAAGCCCATATCAATAGCGCTCCAGCGCCGATTCGAGCGCCGCCTGGAGCAACGCCGACCGGGTCGCTTCTCCCCGCGCTCGTCGAAGGTCTTTATCGGACATTTACCAGCAACATGAGGATGATGGGCATGATGAGTCAGTCTAAAGGAAAGAAAGTGGCCCTGGTGACGGGCGCGGGGAGCGCGACTGGGATCGGCTTCGCGATTGCGAAGAAGCTGGCGCAGAACGGCTTTGCGATGGTGATCACGTCGACGACGGAGCGGATTCAAGAGCGTGCGGAAGAACTGCGCCGGCAGGGTGCAACCGTCCTGGCGCTCGCATTTGACCTGACGAGCTACGAATCGGCAGAGAAGCTCGTGGCGACCGCGGCCGGAATCAACGGAAAGATCGACGTGCTCGTGAACAACGCCGGTGCGACGCAGACCGGGGTGAATGTGGGATCGGCGCTGTTTGCGTCGATTTCACCGGCGGAGTGGCATGCGCACATCGCAAGAAATCTCACGACCTTGTTCAACGTTACCCGCTGCGTGGTGCCGCGCATGATCGAGGCGAAGTACGGCCGCATCGTGAACATCTCGTCCACCACCGGCACTCGGGCCAGCTATCACGGGCAAAGTGCGTACAGCGCGGCGAAGGGCGCGGTGGACGGACTGACCCTCGCGCTCGCGAACGAGCTCGCGCGCTCGGGAATCACGGTCAACAGTGTGGCGCCCGGCTGGACCTCGACGGGGTCGGCGCCGGAGGAGGACGCTGCCGGTTACTTGTGTCCGATGGGGCGGCCGGGAACGCCGGATGAGATAGCCGAACTCGTGGCATTCCTGGCATCCGATGGTGCCTCCTACATGACGGGCGACTCGATCCGCGTCGATGGAGGAAACTCCATCCAGGAAGATCACACTCATCGGCTCAATCGACCCTCGGGCGAGTGACGGGGGTGCAAGTGAAGACCGGAAGAAACGATCCCTGCCCATGCGGCAGTGGGAAGAAATTCAAGAAATGCTGCTTTGACAAGGCCGAGATTCGTGCGCCCCTGTCGAGTGTCGCCGCCAAGTCGTCGGCGCCGCCGGTCGCGGAAATGAACCGGCTGCTGTCCCTGTTCAATGCCGGCCGCCATGCGGAAGCTGAAGACCTGTCCCGCATGCTGCTCGATCGGAATCCGGATTTCGGCGTGCTTTGGATGATGCTGGGGCTACTGCTCGAGCGCCAGGGTAAAGACGCCCATGTCGCCTTGCAACGGGCAACGGAACTGATGCCCGAGGATGCGGATGCGCACAGCCATCTCGGGGTTGCGCTGCGCCGCCTCGGGCGGCTGGATGAAGCGGTCGCCGCCTGCCGGCGGGCCGTGCAGATCAAGCCCGGGTACGCCGATGGACACAGCAATCTAGGCAATGTCCTGCGCGATCTCAGGCGATTCGCGGATGCAGAGGCCAGCTACCGCCGGGCGCTCGAGATCAACCCGGATTTCGCGGTCGCGCACAGCAACCTCGGCAATGTGTTGAAGGATCGGGGGCGTATCGAGGACGCGGCGGCCAGTTTTCGCAGGGCTATTCGGCTCAACCCCGAGCTTGCCGGCGCGCACAGCAACCTGGGGATTGCACTGCGCGATCTCGGGCAATTCGATGCGGCCCTGGCCTGCTACCGCCGCGCACTCGGGCTCAATCCGAATCTTGCCGAGGCCCATAGCAATCTGGGCGTTGCGCTGCGCGATCTCGAACAATTCGATGCGGCCCTGGCGAGCTACCGCCGCGCACTCGAGCTCAATCCGGACTTTGCCGAGGCGCTCAGCAACCTGGGCAGCATCCTGAGCGAACTTGGCCAGTTCGATGCGGCCGTGGCCGCCTACCGCCGGGCGCTTTCCGTCGAACCCCGGCATACAGACGCGCTCGGGAATCTCGGCTGCGTCCTCATGCAGCTGGGCGAGCCGGCTGAGGCTGAGCGCCTATTGAGCCGGGCGATCGAATCGTCCCCCGAGAATGCCAGGGCCTTGGCGATGGCCCTCTCGTATGTTCCCTATCGGACGGAGGACCCTCGCTTCATCCACCTCGAATCCGTCTACGCACGGCGCGCATCGCTCCCGGTGGACGATCGAATCAAATTGAATTTTGCTGTCGGCAAGGCCCTCGAAACCAATAAACAATACGAGGCATCCTTTGCCGCCTATGCGGAAGGAAACCGGTTGCATCACGCGTTGCATCCGTTTGATGAGGCCGCCGATGCGCGGCGGGTGAAAGCATGGTGCTCGTCCTTCACGCCTCGGCTGTTCGAGGCGTGCGCCGGCGCGACCGCACGCTTCGACGCCAATCACGACGATCCGGTGCCGATATTCATCGTGGGAATGCCGCGGTCCGGTACCACGCTCATCGAACAGATGCTCGCAAGTCATCCGCAGGTATTCGGCGCGGGAGAACTCACGGCGATCGGCGAACTCACCCAAAGAGCGGAGCGCCTCTCCTTCGATGCGCCATACCGCGAAGCGACGCTCGCGGCGCTGCGCCAGCTCGGCCGGGAGTATCTCGAGCGACTCGCGGCCCTCGCGCCCGGCAAGCGTTATGTCACGGACAAGATGCCCGAAAACTACCAAAGCCTGTGGTTGATCCACCTGATGTTGCCGACCGCGAAGATCCTCCATGCCGTACGCGATCCCCTCGACACCTGCTTCTCCTGCTACGCGCTGCGCTTCACCTCGGGTCACGAATACAGTTACGATCTCGCGATGCTGGGAGGACGCTATGGGCGCTACCGAACGCTCATGACGCATTGGCACGCGGTCCTTCCGGCGGGGCGGATCCTGGACGTCAACTACGAGGACACCGTCGCCGCCCCGGAGCGCGAGGCACGACGAATGCTCGAACACCTCGGGGTCGACTGGGACCCGGCCTGCCTGCGGTTCTATGAGTCCACGCGAATCGTGAGGACGGCCAGTTTTTCCCAGGTGCGCCAACCGATCTACGCGAGTTCGGTGGCCCGCTGGCGGCATTTCGCGGCGCACTTGGCGCCGTTGCAAGCGGCACTACGAACTGAGGCCGCGGTTTCCACGCGAGCGGGCGAGCATTCCGGCTCCGCTGCCCGCTGATGAACACAGCCCATCGAGCGTCGTCAGCTCACAATTGTCTTGAGCTCGGAGTCCAAAAACCGCGACTGCATCACTAAATGTAATGAATGCCAGCCGCGGGACTACAGATTATTCGCGAGGCGGCCGATGCGCGGATGTCGCACCGAAGCACTAAGAGAAAACCCGACATGCGCATAATCGGTAACCCGTTCCGATCATTCAGGGGTACCAACATAAGTGGCCAAATTGCCTTCGACGAGATGCGCGGCCAGATTGCGGCGATCAACAGGTCTCAAGCGGTCATTGAATTCGATCTTGATGGGACGATCCTGACCGCGAATGATAATTGCCTCCACGCGCTCGGCTACGCCTTGAATGAGATTCAAGGCAAGCACCACAGCCTGTTTGTGGAGCCGTCCTATCGCGGATCGGCGGAATATGGAGCGTTTTGGGCGAAACTTCGCCGCGGCAACTACGACACCGCGGTCCACAAGCGTATTGGTAAGGGCGGGAAAGAGGTTTGGATTCAAGCCTCCTATAATCCGATTCTCAACGCTGCAGGCAAGCCTTACAAAGTGGTGATGTACGCCATTGACATCACCGAACAGAAGATGCGCATGGCCGATTATGAAAGTCAGATTGCGGCCATCGGCAACGCGCAAGCTGTCGTCGAATTCGATTTGAATGGCACGATTCGTACGGCGAACGCCAACTTCCTTAACACGCTGGGCTATACGCTCGATGAGGTCAAGGGTAAGCATCACAGCCTATTCGTAACGCCGACGTATCGTGAATCGGCCGAATATCGGGCTTTCTGGGCGAAGTTGAGCCGGGGCGAATGCGATGCTGCGCAGTACTTGCAGGTGGGCAAGGGCGGTCGGCAAGTGTGGATCCAAGCGTCCTACAATCCGATCTTCGATGCGAGCGGAAGGCCGTTCAAGATCCTCAAATATGCAACCGATGTGACTCAACAAGTGTTGAAGTCGCGGCAGTTCCAGGCCGCGGTCAGCGAAACCCAGCGCGCGGTGAAAGCGGCGACGGAGGGCGATCTCCTGGCCCGCATACCAACCGAGGGCAAGACGGGCGAGATACTGGCCTTGTGCGGCGGCGTCAATTCACTACTCGACGCGACGATGCTAGTGATCAAGAACGTCAAATCCGCAGCCCTGTTGGTGCAATCCGGGGCGGAGGAGATCTCCCGAGGTAATACGGATCTCTCGCAACGCACCGAAGAGCAAGCCTCCAGCCTGGAGGAGACGGCCTCGTCGATGGAAGAGATGACCGCCTCCGTCAAGCAGACGGCCGATAATGCCGCCAAGGCCGATCAGCTGGCGACTGCCGCCCGGCAGCAGGCGGAAGTCGGCGGCACCATCGTCGGTTCCGCGGTGACCGCCATGCGCGAAATCAACACGTCGTCGAAAAGGATTGCCGACATCATTGGCGTCATCGACGCGATCGCCTTCCAGACGAATCTCCTAGCCCTCAATGCGGCGGTCGAGGCCGCGCGAGCGGGGGAGCAAGGTCGCGGGTTTGCGGTAGTCGCGAGCGAAGTGCGCAATCTCGCGGGCCGCAGTGCGGCTGCGGCGAAAGAAATCAAAGCCCTGATTCAGGACAGCGTCACCAAGGTCGAGGAGGGCGGTAAGCTGGTCGACGAATCGGGCAAGGCACTGGAAGACATTGTGACATCGGTGAAAAAAGTCACCGACATCGTGGGCGAGATTGCGTCGGCCAGTCGAGAGCAGTCTTCGGGCATTGAGCAAGTCGGCAAAGCCGTGCTGGAGATGGATGAAGTCACGCAGCAAAACGCCGCCCTCGTGGAAGAGGCCGCCGCCGCCAGTCAATCCATCGTCGTCCAAGCTCAGTCACTGAACCACCTGATCGCCCATTACCACGTCGGCGAGGAGACAGGCGCCGCCGTAACCGCGGCTGTTCCCCGGAGTCCGAGCGCGCCATTGGCTACGCCCGCTCCGCTCGTCCTCGAGCGCAAGCACGGTAGCTGAGGATGGCTATTCAGCCCTGGCCCAGATGAACAGGGTCGAGCTTTTTCTTCCGGTCATTGGACTTTTGCTGGGCCCAGTCCTTATGTACAAGGACTTTCCATCGATGTTGAATTGATTGACCTCGGTGGTACCGGTCCATGCTTGGTTCCATGAGGCTTCTATGTGGTGGGTGATCGTATGCCCGTCGACCGCGTAACTACCGGCGTAGGCAATCAACCCACGATAAAGCTCGATACTCTCCGGGTCCGTTGCCACCAATGCGGCCGGCCCCTCACGGCTGTCCTTAACCAGGATGGCGGACATCCGGCAGTCGGGACCGTAGGAAAGATAGCCGCTAGGATGCGCGCCGAGCAGATTGTGCTTTTCACCGGTCTCCAGATCTTCAGTCTCCATGGACAGTAGAACCCAAGTGCCGAGTTGGGGACCGGCGCACGTCGGATGCTGTTGGGCGATGGCGCTTACACTCCAAAGAAGAAGCGCACATTGCATGACATATGCAGATTTCATTGTTCCGCTCCTTATGAGATGGAATCTGACACCCTCATCTTCGGTTACCGGCAGATCCCCGGCAAATGTTCTACCGACCGGCTGCCGAAGGTGAGTCATGCCAAGGACTCATTGGAATCGCATCGACAGACGCAAGCTGCAAATGAGGGATTGTCTGGAGTCACATGAAGGTATCTCCCTAGCGGATGTCTGGTATTTAAGCTCTGCGTTTGTCATGATTGTGTCGCAATGCTTTTGTACGTTTGTCGCAACTGAGGTTTCTGGAAAAGACGTCTTGCAAACCGGGAATACCGCCGCATCGCCATCCGGCCGACGGCAAAAAACCTCGCAAAATGAAGCGGGGGCATCACTGAATAGCTGTTAAGCCGCTCGACTGCCGGTGATGCCGGTTTTCTGCGGCTTTTTGACGTGTCCAAGCGACAAGAGGTGTGATTCTCTTGTCTGCGGATTCCAAAGCTGACACCCACAGATCGTGTTTTTCATAAATTCATCCGATGCCGCTCGGGCGTCGGCTGGGTTTTTTTTAATTGTTTTTTAGCAAGGTAGGTGAGGGGAATATGAATTCAAATTCGAAGTTGTCCTATGCGATTGCAACCATACTGAGCGGGTCAGCGATAGGATATTCGTACGCGGCGCCGGCCACCGATACGAGCGCGAGCGATTCCGATACCATTCAAGAGATTACCGTGACCGCGCAGCGCCGCAACGAGTCGGCCCAGGACGTGCCGATCACGATTCAGGCGATTACCGGCGAGCAACTCCAGCAACTCAACGTCACCACCTTCGACGACCTGCTGAAGTACACGCCGAACGTGACCTATAGCGGCAACGGCCCCGGCACGGGCAGCATCTTCATGCGTGGTCTGAGCGGTGGCTCCGCCGGCAACCAGTCGAGCGCGACGATCGCGCCGTTTCCGAACGTCGCCGTGTATCTCGATGACCAATCCATGCAATTCCCCGGCCGTAACCTCGACGTCTACATGATCGACATGCAGCGGGTCGAAGTGCTCGAGGGCCCGCAGGGCACGCTCTTCGGCGGCGGCGCTCAGGCCGGTGCCATTCGCTACATCACCAACAAGCCGGAGCTCGACGTCACGGACGGCAACGTCAACGCGAGCTATGGAATTACCGCCGGCGGCGGCGATCCGAACTCCAGCGTCAACGCAACGATCAACCTACCCCTGATCCCCGACACCCTGGCCATCCGCGCGTCGATTTTCGACGACCATCGCGGTGGTTACATCTCGAACGTGCCGGGGACGATCTCGTATCCCGGCGGTCCCGTGGCCAATAACGCGGCTCTCGTGGCATCCGACCAAAACCCGGTCACCTACACCGGCGCGCGGCTCTCCGCGCTTCTCAAGTTCAACGAGGATTGGAACCTCCTCCTTCAGCAGAACTATCAGAACATGGAAGCGGACGGCTCTTTCGCCGATTACCCGGTAGCCTCCGATGGCGCCACTCTGGGGCCTGACCAGATCACCGCCTTTACGCCGTCCTACGACAAGGATAACTACGAGAGCACGTCCTGGACGCTGAATGGCAAGTTTGGCGACCTGGGTAAGTATGGCGACCTGAAGTTCGTCTACACGGGCAGCTTTCTGGACCGTCACATCAATCAACAGGCCGACTATTCCAACTACCTGCGCAGTGGCGGCGGCCAATACTACGACTGTTCGGGGAAGGGTTCGGATGGCCTTGGCGGCAGTACCGGTCCGAAAACTTGCTACCCGGCCGTCGGCGACTGGAACGACACCGTCGAGACCACGCACCAGAGCCACGAGATCCGCCTCAGCACGTCGGAGGACAACCGGCTACGCGCCCTCCTGGGCGGGTACTGGGAAGAATACCTGATCCAGGATCAGATGAACTTCAACTATCTGCCCCTTCCGCAGTGTGATGCCGCGAACCTTGAGATTTCGCAGGCCGGTGGTCCGGGCTGCGTAGCTGCCGTCGGACCCATTCCCGGCAATTATGCGACCGATCCCGGTCTGCGCGAGAACTCCAACACGTCGTTCGGCGAGGACGACGAGCGCGGTTATCGGCAGACCGCATTTTTCACGTCCATCGATTTTGATCTGATCCCGAAGGTACTGACGCTGACCGGCGGGACGCGCTACTACCACTACGATGAGTTCGAGCGGGGTTCCGAGTTCTACACCACCACCGCAGCCAACAACGTTCCCAACGGGGCCTGCACCGCGGCGGGGGGTTGCGGCTTCGGCATCAACTTGAACAAGACGGAAAGTGGTTTCAGGAGCCGCGGCAATCTGACCTGGCACATCACTTCGGACATCATGGCGTACTACACCTTTTCGCAAGGCTTCCGTCCGGGTGGCTTCAATCGTACGGAATCATCGGCCAATGGCACCGTCGTGCTGGCCGGGGAGGCTCCGTACATTGCCGGGAACAAGGCAACCGATCAATATGACAAGCCGTCCGGTTATTCGTCCGACAACCTGACCAACAACGAGATCGGAGTGAAGAGCGAATTCCTGGATCATCGACTCCAGGTCAATGCGTCCGTGTACCGTATGAAATGGAGCGGCGCCCAGCTGAATTTGTTCGACCCGGTCAACCTCGGCAACTCGAGCTTCGTCGTCAACGGTCCCAGCTACGTGATCAACGGCGTCGAACTGCAGTTGGTCGCCCGCCCGATGGAAGGGCTCACCGTGCAGGGATCGAGTTCGTGGAACAGTACGAACCAGACGAACGCACCTTGCCTGACTAGCAACGTGGTGTCGGCGGGCAACCCGACCCCGATCGGCTCGTGCATCACGCAAGTCAGTGGTAAGACTTACACGAATCCCTACGGCGCGCTCGACACCTCGCCGGCGTTCTCGCCGCCCCTGGAGTTCAATCTGCGCGTGCGCTATGACTGGACTTTCAACGACTACAAACCGTACGTCATGGTAGGTGCGAACCATATCGCGACCGAGCGGAGCGAGCCGGCGAGTTTCCCCTCCGGGACCTCCTCGCCACTCTGTGTTGGGGTTCCGACGACCACCTTGTGTCAATACATCATGCCGGGGTACACGACCTACGATGGGGCGATCGGCGTGGCCAAGGACAACTGGACGGCGCAGCTCACGGGCAGCAATCTGACCAATTCGGATGCCAGTACCTATACGTCATCGAACCAGTTCATCGAGTCGGAAACGCCGCTGCGTCCGCGTGTGCTGACCCTGGGGTTTGGCTATAAGTTCTGATCGTTAGACTACGCTCGAGGGCTTCCGGCTTCGGCCGGTTGCAGTAGAGTCAAGGGCGGACAGAGGTGTCCGCCCTTTTTTTTGGTGCGCCCGACCCGTCCCCGGGCGGTCGGCTTTCATTGAATCTGTGAGATCCCTCCGGTTCGCGCGGGCGGGCTATAATCGAGAACAAGAGGACAGCGAAATCGCAAACATCGATACTGACGCGACGAAGATTGCCACGCGGGAGGCCGCGCAAAGTCGAATTGACCAGATCGAATTCTTCGAGCGCGAGCTCGCCCACCTGCGAGCCGATCAGGTCGTCCAGCTTACCGATTCGCAACTGACGGCTATCGCGGCTTACCACCGGCATATTATTCATGAATTAACCGCACTCTATGATGCGGACACCAGTGAGACCGGCCGGCAGCTGTCGATGACCATGCGCATCGTATCGGTAATCGGCGCGTTTTTGCTGGGCTCGAGCGTATTCGTACTTTTCTATCATTTCTGGGCGGCTTTCAATTTAGCAACCCAAACTCTCTTGCTCAGCGCCGCACCGACGTCCACTTTCGCCTTCGCTCTAGCCGTTCGAGTTCGCGACCGGACCGGCTACTTCTCGCGATTGGCTGCGGCACTTTGCTACGCCAGTTTTGTTTTGGCGGCCGTCATCCTGCCGGCGTTGTGGAATATCAATTTCGGTAGCGCTTCCGTACTTTCTTGTACGGTTTTCGCCTTTATTCTGGCGTACGAGATGTGCTCCCGGCTGCAGCTGTGTGCAGCTCTGATGGGCGTCCTGATTTATGGTGCCGCCCTGATCACGATATCGCTTGATTCGCCATGGTGGGTTTTCGCTGAGCGACCCGAGAACTTTTATCCGGGCGCGGCCATTCTTTTGGTCATCCCGTCGTTGATCTCTCAGCGCCGCTACGCGGATTTCGCGACGCTGTATCGGCTCTTCGGCACCCTCATCTTATTGGGTACCTTTTTGACCCTCTCTAGCTGGCCCTCACTGAGCTATCTCGCTTACGGTCCGCGCGCAGTGAGTGCCGGGTACAAGATCGCGGCTTTGGCGGGTGGCGGAGCCGGTATTTATATCGGGGTGACCCGTGAACTTCCCGAAATCAGTTTCCTGAGCGGCCTTTCACTCTTGTTTTTGATTGGCCTGGAGGCCTGCGACTGGTTGTTGCCGAAACTGCCTGCCTACCAGTTCTTCCTCGTCATGAGTGCGCTCGCGGTCGCCGCACTCTACGTTCTCAAGTTGCTGCGTGGACGGGTGAGCGAACGTGCGGTGGGAACATCCCAATGAGGCTGCGGCGGTTCCGGCTTCCGCTCCTGGGGTTTGCGGTCATCTTGGTGGTCTGTGCGGGAACCGTGTTGGCGGCCATCTATAACCGGGTTGGAATACCGGAGAGCACTTTGAGGCTCTCTGAGCGCGAGTTGGAATTGCCGGCCGGCGATGAGTCCGGCAAACAGGAAAATACCCCCCTGACCTTGCACCTGGTATGGCGTGTGGAATCCGCCGACCAGGTCGATTCGGGCGCAATGGCCGCCTCCGCCACCCGAGCCGCCTGGATCACGCAATCAAAGCTCGCCCAACTCGGGATAGCGCTACCGGGTCGAGCCCGGCCGGATACATTCGTCTCGACGCTCCTAGTCCTGGAATTGGATGGCCCGGCCCATGCGCGCGCCGTAACGCGAGCCTGCGATCCAGCAAGCCCGTTACGAGACGAGCGCAACTGCGAGTTCGAAGCCAAGAAGTCCAGCCGCCTCTATGTGGTGGATGCCGGGAGCAGCGTCGCAGAACTTCGGCGGCGGTATCCCGACCGCACTCACTTCGCTATCGTCTCAGGCGTCATCAAGCTCTCTCAGGATTTAAACAGCGGCGAGGTTGCAGGCTATGTCAGCGGCCTTTCAGGCGACACCGTTCAAGGCATGGAACCCCTTCGGTCGACGGTCGATTCTGCCACTGGCGAGATGCTTTGGCATCGGCTGCTGGCTCGGCACTTTTTTGATGCGGTGATTTCGTTCGGACGCCGCTTGGAGCCTTGGAACGTCTCGATCGAAGCACGAGCGAGCGAAGCAGCCGGCCCTGCGGCGTAACCCGCGCCCTAGTACCCGAGCGTCGCAATCGACCTACCGGGCGCCGGCCGTAGGTGGAATCTGATGGCCGGCAAATGCGAACGCCGCCCCATTCCTATATTTCCCCGGAGTTTTGGCATAAGCGCGGCACCGCACCGACGAACCCGTTTCGAGCGTCCATGATTTGTCCTAGTGGAGTTAGCGGCAGAGGACGTCACATGAAAAACACAAAGCGTATTGCGACCGGCAGCCTTTTATTGGGGCTGATTGGCCTGGTTGTAGGCTGCATGGTCGGGCCACGCGAAGGCTACTACGATAGCGATCACCATCGGTACTACCATGAAAATGGATGGCACGATTGCGCTGATCGCGATGAGCATTGCCGCTGACGGTTGAAGGGATCGGCTCCGACTGCGGAGATGCTACCCCCGAGATCGTAGTCCCCGCAGCAATTTTCCTTAGGGAAGATCTGGGGTGATGAGCTAAAGAAGGAACCGCCCAATGGCGAACGATATGCAAATTCAACATGACGTGCTCGCGGCGCTTACCCAGGAACATATCATTGCCGGCACCGTCGGTGTCGAGGTACATCACGGAGTCGTGAAACTTGCGGGACGAGTTGATGGTCAGGCGCTCAAAGAGGGTGCCGAGCGTGCAGCTGAGCGCGTTGACAACGTTACCGCGGTAGTTATGGATATTGACGTCGCCGGCGCGGGGGCGGGCGGCCCGCCGACCATTGTGTAGGAATATGCCCCGGGGTGGAGCTTGCGCGATATCTCGAGGATCTAAATCAGTTCCGCGAGGGTGGCCACGATACGTGGCGGTGGATCGAGTTCCTTCGGCCACGTTCTCGCATCGCGATTGAGCCAGACTGCGCCCAGTCCGGCGCGCCTTGCGCCGACAATATCCGCCCGCGGATCGTCGCCAATGTGTAGAACTACGGAGGCTTCGACGCCCGCCGCCTCCAACATGCGCATGAAAATCTGCGGGTCGGGTTTCGCCGCGCCGGCCGCGATGGCCGTAACATGCCCTTCGAAGATATCCGCGAGACCACAGCGAGACAAATCCGCGTTGCCGTTACTAATGGCGAAAAGCCTGTAGCGCTTGCGCAGACGCTCGAGTGCCGGCCGGACGTCGGGATAACAATTGACCCGATTGCGCGCCTTCAAATACACCTCCATCGCATCGTCGGCCGGCGCATCGTCGTGACGGGCGGCCGCGAACTGCTGGACGAGAGCTTCGCGTCGTAGGAATGTCGTGTCATGCGCGCGCTGGGGGTATTGAGCGGCGATTCTAAAGCACATCCCGCGCATGGTCTCGACATTATGACCCTGTACAACCGCCGGATAGCATCGCTGCAACCATTCATAGAGTTCGCGCTCGGCAGCGATGATAACCGGCTCAACCGGCCAGAGCGTATCATCGAGATCGAAACTTAGAACCTGGAACATAAGAAGAGGGAGCGCATCCGAGGGATTCTACTGCGAGAACCTTTAGAACCTCTTACTAAACCCGAGCGACACACCGCGTGGCAAGATCTGTACCGAAAGCGGGGTCTGGCGCGTGGTCGCCCAGTAGCCGAAGCCCGTTCCGAGCAGTCCTCCTGCGATGACGTCCGTCTGCCAGTGCGCCTGGCTCTTGAGGCGTGCGATGGCATCGTAAACCGGGAGCGCTTCCAGCGCCAAAATCCAGGGAGCCTGCTTGTAATAGTTGACAATGATAGGGGTGACAAACGCCGCCTGAAGGGTCACTTCCCCGCTCGGGAAGCTCTGGCAGCAGCTGCCTTTGAACCATGCATTGGGATTGTCGCCTTGATACGGACGGGCGCGGCTAAACCCATATTTCATCAATTGCGCCGCAATTCCCGATAGGGCCGTCGAATCGATGTCTTGCCAAAACGTGTGCCCCAGTTTGTCGTCATTGCCAAACCAGAGCGCTCCCGCGAGTTCAACCGCGATGACCCCGTTCTCGATTCCCGTTTGATATTTGCGCGCCCATATGCCGCTGGTGTCGAGCGGCAATTCCGAATCGATTCCCAGCGGCCCCCCTCCGGCAAAAGCGAGGCCCGGCAATAGCGCCGCGAGCGTCGGCACAACCAGCAAAGTCCGCACCAGCCAGCTTTCCTGGCGCCGGCCCGAGGAAAGATGCTCCCGATTCGCCCCGCCCGGGAGAGGGGTTGGGAGCGAGAAGTCCGGATGCTGTGAATCAGTCGAAGCGCATTGAGTCATGTTTTAAGCGGCCCAGGAACTCATGTTCGATGCTCGCTCGAGTCCATGGCCTAAGACACTTGGCTCGGCAAAGCTTCAGCTTATTATGCAGATTATACTTTGTCTTGCAAAGTGTCCAATTCCGCCGGCACGGCGACGAATGCGCGTTCCCTGGTGAACTGATGCGTTCCTCGAGCGCCTCATGCGATCACGGAATCCCGCCGCCCCTCGGCCGGCCGCTTGTGCGCATGCGTGAAACCGAGTTCGTAGACGACCCGCAACACCAACGCGAGTCCCAATATCGCCGCCAGGAACTTGTGCCCGGTCACTACCATGGCTCCCCGACTGCCCTCCGGCAGCATGCCTGCGACGATGACCATGAGGATTGGAGTGAAGATCGCAAGGGACACGAATATGCAGTTGAACAAATTAGTGTTCTTGGGGGTCGTTGGCGTCATTTGAGCATCTCCTGGTTAAGTGGTACAAAAGAACGTGGCCCAATCGTCATCCCCCGGATGCATAGTGCCAGGCGCCATGTAATGCGCCGTTAGCGAAACGTAAAAGATTGAAAACCTTGCGAAGCGAAAGTGTTGGTGGACGGCGACACTTACATGGCCGCTACGTCCGACGCTCGAGCGGCAGGCCGTCCTACAGGCGCACTGACATCATGAACACCATTCGAGGCTCCCAGTTCAATGCTGAATGACGCGGCCTCGAAACCGTCGAACGTGCTCATCATCGACGACGATGCGGAGCTCGTTGACCTGCTGCAGGATTATCTGGAACTCGAAGGGTTCTCGGTAGGCCGCGCCGAGGACGGAGAAACCGGTGTGCGTGAGGCGCTATCGGGCGCATACGCCATTGCTGTGGTCGACATGATGATGCCGCGGTTGAGCGGCATCGATGTGCTCAAAGTGATTAGAGCCCAGAGCATCCTGCCCGTCATCATGCTCACCGCCAAAGGCGATGACATCGATAGAATCATTGGACTCGAGATCGGGGCGGACGACTACATATCCAAGCCGTGTTCACCGCGCGAACTGCTTGCGAGAATTCGCGCAGTGCTTCGGCGCACGCATCTCGTGCCTACCGCCGTCCAGGCGGCCGCCATCCGTGCCGGTGCGATCGTCATGAATCCGCTGCGTCGGCAGGTGGAGTGCGCGGGCAAGTCGGTGGATTTGACCAGCACCGAATTCAATCTGCTTGAAGTGCTCGCCCGCCATCCGGGTGCCCCCGTCAGCAAAAAGGAACTCTCCGAGCTGGGTCTCGGCCGTCCCATCGCGCGTTTCGACCGAAGCATCGATGTCCATGTGAGCAGCATCCGTCAAAAGCTCGGCCCGTCGCCGAGCGGTCAGCCCCGCATCCTGACCGTACGGGGCTTTGGCTATCAACTGGTGCCGGAGTGATCACACCTGTGGGGCGTCTTTTCTGGAAGTGCTTTCTGCTAATTGCGATTGTGCAGATTTGCTCCGACCAGGCAGTTCATATGTGGGTCATCCACCACTACCCAAGGGAGGCCGAAATCTATGATGCCTCGGCTACACCCCGGGGAGCTCTGAACCCGGAGGACATGCAGTCGCGCTCGGCGGAGACGGTCAGGCAAGCCAAACACCCGACATTTAATCCACCCATCTTGGTCGACGTCGTCGCAAGTCTGGGCTGCGCCGCGTTATTGGCATGGCTGCTTGCGAAGCCGATCAGCAATTTGCGCTCGGCCCTCTCCGATGCGGCGGGCGGTAACCTCGACATTCGAGTCGCGGATCGAATGGGGTTCGGCAACGATGAACTAAAGGACCTGGGCACCGAGTTCGACCGCATGATGAGCCGCCTGCAGGCACTCATCACGGCACAGCGGCGGCTCCTGCACGACGTATCTCATGAAATCAGATCGCCCATGGCCCGCATACAGGCCGCCATCGGCCTTGCGCATCGCCAGCCCGAGCAGGCGCTTCCGTTGATGGAGCGGATCGAGCGCGAATGTGTTCGCGTCGACCGGCTCGTCGGCGAGATGCTGGCGCTTTCCCGCCTGCAGGCCGGTGTCGACAACCGCTTGAGTGAAGAATTCGACGTGCACGAACTGCTGTCGGACATCATCGACGATGCGCGGTTCGAGGCGACGGCAAAAGAGCGGTCGATCAGCGTGAAGTCCGAAGTCCACGGCAGCATACGCGGCAACGTCGATCTGCTGCGGCGGGCCGTGGATAATGTACTTCGCAATGCGATCAAATTCAGCAAGCGCGGCACCGTCATAACTCTCGAGACCGCCGTGGGTTCTGAGGGCGGCTCGGTGGTAATCTCCGTGCAGGATGCCGGTACCGGAGTTCCCGAATCGGACCTTGAAAGAATCTTCGAGCCATTTTTTCGCAGCCCGATACATGCCCAGCAAGACGGTAGTGGATTAGGGCTGCAGATCGCCAAACGGGTGGTTCAGTCCCATGGCGGCACGATCATGGCGGAGAATGTTCCGACCGGCGGACTGCGGGTCAATATTGAATTGCCGTTGTCCTGTTGAAGCCGATTTGCCGGCACTTGCTGGACGAGGAGGATTTGGCAGCAGGAGTTTGCAACATGGCCATGCTGATAGACGGCACTTGGAGTCAACGGGACGACATGATCGATGCCGACGGGCGCTTGCAGCGACCCGCCACTACGTTCCGGAACTGGGTCACCGCGGACGGGGCGCCCGGTCCTACGGGCAGTGGCGGCTTCAAGGCCGAACCTGGCCGCTACCACCTCTATGTCGCGCGTGCCTGCCCGTGGGCCCACCGCACCACCATCTTCCGCGAGATCAAGGGTCTCCAGTCCATGATTGGACTCTCGGTTACGCACTGGCTGATGGCCGATAACGGTTGGACTTTTGAACCCGGCCCTGGCGTTGTGGCCGATCCCTTGCAGTCGACCGAGTTCATCTGGCAACTATACAAACGCAGCGACCCAAACTACACCGGGCACGCCACGGTGCCCGTCCTTTGGGATAAGGACACCTCGCAGATCGTCAACAACGAGTCTGCACAGATCATTCGCATCTTCAACAGTGCGTTCGACGATCTTGGCGCCAGCCCTGGGGACTACTACCCGGCGGATCTGCGCGCGCAGGTCGACACCCACAATGCCCGAATATACGACGCCTTCAACAACGGCGTGTACAAGGCCGGGTTTGCTCGATCGCAGGCTGCCTACGATGAGGCAGTCGGCGGCGTCTTCGAGACGCTCGAGTGGCTGGAAGGACTGCTATCCAGTCAACGTTTCCTCTGCGGCGACGTACTGACTGAAGCCGACTGGAGGCTTTTCACCACGCTGGTCCGGTTCGACCTTGTTTATCACGGTCACTTCAAATGCAACATCCGGCGTCTCGTCGACTATTCCGCGATTTGGTCGTACACGCGCAAGCTCTACCAGCTGCCTGGAATCAAGGACACGGTGAATTTCGACCACATCAAGCGCCACTACTATCAGAGCCATCGGCAGATCAACCCGACTGGCATTGTTCCGTCTGGCCCGGTGCTGGATTTCAACGCCGCTTAGGCGGCCTGATCACCCAGCCAGCTCACCCCACCCGTACTCACATTGTGCATGGCGCCGACAATGAGGAGCTTGCGCTCACTCACGAGGCCCGCCAGTATCTTGCTGCGGGTCGTGAGCTGCGAGGCGGCATCGTTGACGTTGCGCTCGCTGACTCGTTGCACGAATTTCTTGTTTTTCGAGTCGCGCGGGCCGCCGGCGTCCGTCACCTCCGCAACTGCAGGCCGGATGTTCTCGAGTGCGGCGGTCAAATTCCCGAGTTCGACGTGATCGATGGCGCCTTTCACTGCGCCGCAGTCGGAATGTCCCAGCACGACGATGAGCTTCGCCCCGGCGACTTGCGTCGCGTACTCCAAGCTTCCCAGGATGTCGGTATTCACGAAATTGCCCGCGATGCGAACCGCAAAGATGTCGCCGATGCGCTGGTCGAACACGAGCTCGGGTGCGGTCCGGCTGTCCATGCAACCCAACACGGCGGCGAACGGCGCCTGGCCGGCGGCGGTCGCCTTCACCTGCGCGAGCAGATTGCAGTGGACGGGATGGCCGGCGACAAAGCGAGCATTGCCCGCTTTGAGCCGCGCGAGCGCCTGCTCCGAGGTGATCTCGGCTTGCGAGTCCTTGTTGAAAGCCGCACAAAGGTCTTCAGCGCGTGCGCTCAAGATCCCACCGGCTAGAGATCCCAGGCCTATGAGGAAGCGTCGGCGAGTGCTCATCGTTCTTCTCCTTGGTTCGGTCCCTGATACCGTTTGTCTTTCTAATCCACTTCCGCTTGGAACGCAATTGACGTGCTTCTACGAGGGCGTGGAATTCAGCTATCGGCTGCTGCGGGCGATGAGCGTGGCGGGAGGAGTCCCGCCGGCATAGTGCCTGCTCGTCGGCCCGAACGGGCTTAGGGTTTTGGATGATCCAGGGGATCTCCGCGTCTGTCGGGGGGCGGGGAAGGGGGATCTTTTCAATACTTCACATTGAATGTCGATGGCAGCTTCGCGCGGCTCGATGCGGCTAAATTTGTAGTTGCAGCACAGAAACCGATCGAAGGGCTGTCTACAGTTGTAGAGATGTCCCCTGTCTACCACTCTTGGCTCGTCGCCCTCTCGGTTGCCGTGGCAACTCTCGTTTCGTACACGGCTCTGCGCCTAGCCGCCCGAGTGGCTGCGAGCGAAGGGCACGCCGCCCGGATATGGCTCGGGATCGGTGCTGTCATGATGGGCGGTGGTATCTGGTCCATGCATTTCATCGGCATGCTGGCCATTTCCTTGCCGATTCAGCTCACCTACGACGTTCCCACGACCTTGGTGTCGCTCGTGGTAGCCATCCTCACGTCGGGATTTGCCCTCACGATTAATCAGCGCCTCACCCTGTGGCGCCTCGGCGCCGCGGCGGTGGCCATGGGGGCCGGCATTTCGACCATGCATTACATGGGCATGGCCGCGATTGGGATCGTACCCGCAATTTCCTATGACCCGTCGCTCGTGGCGCTCTCGGTCGTGATCGCCGTGACCGCTTCGTTCGTGGCTTTATGGCTGTTCTTTCGTCTGCGCGAAGGAAAGTCGCTACATCACTGGCTCATGCGCATGGCCGCGGCCGTCGTGATGGGGCTGGCCATCAGTGGCATGCATTACACGGGGATGGCGGCCTCTCGTTTCGCCGCGGGCTCCTTTTGCCGCGGCGGCGTGAGCCTGGAAAATAATTGGTTTGCCGGAGGGATTGGAATCGCGGCGCTCGGACTGCTGGGCATTACACTGGCCATCGCGGTGTATGATGCGCACCTGCAATCCAAGGCGCGGATTCAAGCGTTGCGGCTGGAGCAAGCCAACGCTGCCCTGCAACACCAGGCCACCCACGATGCGCTCACCGGCCTGCCGAATCGAACACTGTTTCTCGATCGGTTGGGGCGGGAAATCGTCCATGCCGAACGGGATGGCCATCTCTTTGCAGTCCTTCTCGTAGACCTAGATCGGTTCAAAGTCATCAATGACACGCTCGGTCACGGAGCCGGGGACGAGTTATTGATTGAAATCGCGCGCCGGTTGTCGGGGACGATTCGCGCCGTCGATACGATAGCGCGCACCGGCGGGGATGAGTTTTTGCTGCTCGTTACCGGTGTTCGCGAACCAGCGGATGCAGCCATTATCGCGACAAAGATCGTTTCGGAATTGCACAAGCCCGTCAGTATCAATGGAGCCGAGGTGCACACGTCGGCCAGCATCGGCATCAGTGTCTATCCCACGGACGGTGGCCGCTCCGATTTGCTCATCGCTCATGCCGATGAAGCGATGTACTTCGCGAAACAACGCGGCAGGAACGGGTTTCAATTCTTCAATGCCGGCATGAGCGTGTTCTCCCGCGAGCGCCTGGATTTGGAGAGCGATCTGCGGCGCGCGCTGCCCCTGAAGCAATTCGAAGTGCACTACCAGCCGAAGATCGATATCGCCTCCGGGCGTGTGAACAGTGTCGAGGCGCTGCTGCGATGGCGTCATCCGACCCGTGGCCTGGTCGGCCCGGCTCAATTCATTCCACTCGCCGAGGAAAGCGGGCTGATGTTTCCCATCGGTGAGTGGGTGCTGCGTGAGGCTTGCCGGCAAGCGCGCCAATGGCAGCGCGAGGGATTACCCTTCATCCGAGTGGCGGTGAATATCTCGCCCATGCACTTCCTGCAACCGATGTTCTTGGATATCGTGCGGTCCGCGCTGTTCGATCATGACTTGGAGCCTCAATATCTCGAAATAGAATTGACCGAAACGACGGTGATGGACCACGTCGAGAGCTCAATCGAGATTCTGGAGGAGCTGAGCCGCATGGGGGTGCTCGTGTCGATCGACGATTTCGGAACGGGCTATTCGAGCATGAGTTATCTGCGCCGCTTTCCGATCGACAAGCTGAAGATCGATAGAAGCTTCATCAACGATTTGACGACCAACGCGGATGCCGCATCGATTGTCAAAGCGGTCATTTCCCTCGCTCATAGTCTGCGGCTCAAGGTCGTGGCCGAGGGGGTCGAGACCGCGGCACAGCTGCAGCAGCTGCGCGAGCTCGGTTGCGATCAATTTCAGGGCTATTATTGCAGTCCGGCGGTGCTTCCTGGTGAAATCGCCAAATTTGTGGGACCCGGCCCCGAAGTGGCGGCGCGCCCTGTCCGACGGGAATTCATGGAGACGCAGAGCAAACTGGCGGCGTTCAAACGTCGCTAAGCGTTCAGCAATGATCGTGCCGAAAGCCGCGCAACATGCGCGGTGTCGCGAGCCATTTCAGCGCGGCTCGTCCAGCGCGCGCCGTGCCCTCAAAGGACACGCAGGCGACGGAATTTTTCTTCATTTCGATGGGCAGGACCTCGCCGTCTCCCATCAGGCACGCGGTGAGCAGGGTCCCTAGTTCCGGTTGATGGCCGACGACCGCCACCCGTTTGCCGCGAACCTTGCCGAGCAGCGCGAGCACCGCCGAAGCACTTTCTCCCGGCGAGAGCTCGGGCGCCTGTTCAGCCTCCGGCCAGCCGGCGATCTCCGTGAGAATCTGTGCAGTCTGCCTGGCGCGCACCAAGGGACTCGTCAGAAGCAGATCGGGTGCCTTGGTGAATTCCTTCAATCCGCCCGCCGCCTTTCGCGCGCGCCTCATTCCCGCCGGCGACAGCGGCCTTGCGGCGTCGTCGCGCCAGCGACGCCGATCACGCTCAAATGCGATGGCATGCCGGATGATCAACAATTCCATCGTTAGAACCTACCGCGCAGTCTCCGCCATCCTTCCCGAACTTTCCGATGACACTTTGCATTCCGCTTGCGAGCTTGCGCGGCCGCGCTCACATAATGCTCCGCAAGCCGCCCCATCAGGAACAAGGTCTCGGGCGGAATGCCCTTGGGTGGCGAGACGGCGAGAGCTGCCAGGCGACGGCTCGCCACGGCCGCATCCTGTTGCACTCCCAGGCTCTCCTGCCAGCGGTGCAACGCCCGCAGCATCTCATCCGCAGATTTCCCGTAGATGACGGCGACCGATTCCAGCGCGTAACGCAGCTTCTTCACCTGATCGCGCACCTCGTGGTACGCCTCGGTCAAGGAATCCGGCGTGAGTTTGTCCGCGCGCTTGCGCAGCTTGCGGTAGCGCAGCCGGAGCATGTCCGGGGCCGCGTTCAGCGCAAGCTCTCCCGTCGATTCTTGCACTGCGGAAGGCGCTGCGGCAAGCAATGACGCGAGCTTTTGGAAACTGCTCTGAACCGAGACCGCATCGAGGACGCTCAGCATCCGGGTCCGAACCCGTTCGCGCTCCGACAGGAGATGCCGCTTCAAGGGCTCGATGCTGGTGCGATCCGATTCCGGCAACTCGCTGCTGAATATCTCCAACTCGCTGAGAGAGACGTCCAAATCGCGCACATCACCGAGTGTACGCAGTACCTTCTTGAGGATCAGGCGGATCCGCGAAAACGATGCCGGCAGCCAGGATTTGAATTGGCGCAGGATGCCATCCAATCTGCGAGCGGCCACGCGTATATCGTGCAGTTCTTCCGGGTCGTCTCCCAGGCGAGCACCGAACTCGTGGGAATGCCAGACAGACAGGTATCGTCGCAGGTTCGCTCGAGCCACCTCGACCATGGGCATGGACCCGAGCACGTCCGTCGGTGCGAATGCGGGCGCCGGCGCCGGTACCAGGCCTACCGCCTCGAGGCCCTGTGAGTACTTCGAGTCGGACGCCAGCTCGAGTGCACAGTCGCCGCGGAGCGTGTTCACCAGCGATTCCAGGGACTTCTGATCCTCGCCCAGGACTTCCACCTCGACTCGCTGCATGTGGGTCTCGGGCTCGCCGTGCGGGCGCGCGATCACGGTATCATCGAGGGCGATCTCGCCCAGTGGCTGCGCCTCATCTGCTTTGCGGATGGAGTGCCTCTGCCTCGTGGTGCGCACTTCGAACAAGGGCCGCAAGACATGCTCGCGGGTCACGGCCTGTACGCGCGTTCCGACCCGCCCGGTCAATTTGCCAATGGATTCGCTCGCTGAGCTCTCCAGGGCTTCAGTCAACTCCCGGCGGTCCGCGATCCCGGCGCTGGCCGCATGCAGCGACTTGAGCGTCGCTTCCGATTTGCCGGACTCCGAGCGGACGCGCAGCGCGAAGCCGGCGCGATAAATTCGCCAATCGTCGGTATCCAAATAGGTATCGATGATCTGTAGAGTGGAGCGCGGCTCGAGTACGAGCCCATCGATGTTGCCGTGGTCGGCGAGCCAGTGGCGCACGATCCCGAGGTCGGTCGCCGCCAGCTGCCATTCCAGCTCGCGTCCATCTCGAGGACCGGAACCTTCTTGCGGCGCAGTACGTAATTTCGATGACATTTGTGTGACATTCTAGATGGAAAGGCCACGACCACAAGATAGGAGAGGCGGACACGCGTTGCGCTCGCGCCGTGACCTACTAGAGGAAGCGGACATGCCAAGGTAGGTTTGAACCGCGTGACCCAGTCGATTCGCGGCCGCCGTCAGCTCCGTGATACCGTGGCCGGCGAAGCCGAGGATGAAGCCGTTTGGCCCGGACTGTACGAGCCGCGTCTCCGAGAGTAGCCGAGATTCGATCTTGGCGATCGCACGAATCTTGGCTGCGGCATCCCTCGGTAGTCCGGCCGGGAGGAGGGCCAGCATATGAAGACCTTGTGTCGGTACGACGAGCTGAAGGGTTCCACCTGCGGCTCGTTCCAAAGCGCTCGCAATCGTGTCCCGAGCGAGGCGATAGCGAGTGCGCATCCGTCTAACGTGGGCGGCAAGTATGCCGTCCGCCATCAGGTCGGCGACGGCGCCTTCCACAAGGCTCGGCGGGAAGCGATCATGCGCCGCGCGGGCCATGACAACCCGTTCCACCGCAGCCGGCGGGAGCACGAGGTAGGCGAGTCGCAGACCGGCGAACAGAGTCTTCGAGAATGTACCGATATAAATGACGCGATCGGCCCCATCGATACCCGCGAGCGCCGTCAGCGGCGGTCCGGCGTAGCGAAACTCGCTGTCGTAATCGTCCTCCAACACCCAGGCTCGTGAGGCTCGCGCCCAGTCAAGGAGCGCGATCCGCCGCTCCATTTTCATCGTAACTCCGGTCGGGAACTGGTGCGATGGCGTGACGTACGCCGCCTTTGCGGACCGCCCCAGCCGCCTGCCCGCAGCCACATCAATGCCTTCCGCGTCAACCGGCACCGGCACCAGACGCATTCCAGCGGCTGCAAGGGTGTTGCGGGTCGCCGGATAGCCCGGATCCTCGACCCACACCCGATCCCCGGCACGCAGGAGTGCATCGGCACACAGGCGCACACCCTGCTGGGTCCCGCTCACGACGAGGATACAACTCGGGTCACAGCGGATGCCGCGGCTCGCGGCGAGATGTAAGGCGATCTGCCGGCGCAGCTCTTCGCCACCGCGTGGATCACCATACCCGAGATCCGCCGCCTTCGCCGTGGCGATCCGGCGCCGAGCTGCGCTCGCAAGACGCCGCAGAACCACCGGATCCGAGTAGGTCTGGCCAAGCGCAAACGCGCCCCGCCGGTTTGTGGCGACCACAAAGGGCGCAACCGCGTTTTGACCCGTCCGGGTTGGCAGCCGAGAGGCGACATAGGTGCCATCGCCGATGCGTGTCTCGACCAGACCATCGCTGAGAAGATGCTCGTAAGCGCCCACGATGGCATTGCGCCTAACACCCAGCTGCTCGGCCAGGCTTCTGCTCGACGGCAGCCGCAATCCGGCAGCCAGCCGGCCATCGAGAATCGCACTCCGCAGACTGGCGTGTACCTGCAGTGACTGGTTACCGAGGGTCCGGTCCAGTCCGAGGGGTACATCCAGGACATTGTGGCGACGGTTGGAAGTGGTTGACGTAATTCGCTTCAAATTGGACCTCGCAGCGACCATTTGCAGCGTGCTACAAGACTCAAACCGATACAAGCGGTGGTCAAACCAGGGGTGAACCAATGTCGGGAGAGACGGCGGCCAGTTATCCGGTCGATGGCGTGAACAAAGTAAAGCGGCGGCAGGACCGTGGCTTCTACGATCACGCGACCGTTCACGCCGTGCTCGACGCCGCGGCCATGTGTCACGTGTCCTATGTGGTGGAGGGGAATCCGTACTGCACTCCCACGCTTTTTTGGCGTGAGGACACGCGCCTGTATTGGCACGGCAGCAATTCGAGCCGGATGTTGCAAAATCTTTCTGACGGCGAGCCCACGTGCCTCACCGTGACCCACCTCGACTCCCTCGTCCTGGCGCGCTGCGGCTTCAATCACTCAGCGGACTACCGCTCAGTGATGGCCTTCGGGCATGCACGCATAGTAGAGGATCCGGAGGAGAAGCGGCGCGCGCTCGTGATGATGGTGGACCGCTTCTTTCCCGGGCGCACCGCGCAACTGCGCGCGAGCACGCAAAAGGAAATCAATGCAACAACCGTCGTCATGATGGACATCGAGCGGGCATCGGCCAAGATTCGTGCAAAGGGCGTCGCCGACGACGATGAGGATTACGCGCTGCCCATTTACGCCGAGCGCCTGCCGGTGCGAATGGTGATCGGAGCGCCGGAACCTTGCCCGCGGCTCCAACCGGGTGTTGAGCGGCCACACAATCTAGACGGCTATCGTGCCGGGCGGCCACTGGAGGGGGCAGTAACGGAGGCGCACGCCGCGGCTTATCCCGACTAGTGGGAGGGCGCCCAAACAATGTCGTACGTGCCGTCAAACATGACTGTGAGCAAGCATTCTTTCTTGCCACTGCAGATGAATTGGTGAGCCATCTTGCCGGGCATCGCGGCAAACCCGCCGGGCCCCAACGTGGTAGCGGAGTGGCCAGTCATCTCCATCTTGAGCCGGCCGCGGATCACGACAACCTGTTCCATGGCGGTATGGTAGTGCCACGGGACGACACACCCGGGCGTCGCTTTCAGAAGGATAGTGGAGGGGCCTCGCGCCGGATTACCCGCTTCGAGTACGTCGGAGAGGCACTTGACGTCGTCATCAGGCTGAAATTGCGCGGTATCGAGCGGCTTCAGAGCGCTTTGCGCCGTTGAGGCGGGGGCCGGCGCGTCAGCCGCGGATGCGGCTGCCATACATGCACCGAGCACGGCGCTGACCAGCCCAGCGCTCGCCCAGGCCGGGGGATATCGATGGCCACGGGTACCATCAGCGTTCAATTCACTTGCCGCCTGCGACCTTCTTCGCCAAGGCCTCTATCTGAGGCTCGGTCAGCGCGGAGAGATCCGCTATTTCTGTCGCCTTGACCCGCTCAGCAATATCGGAATGGTGTTTCTTCAGGTAATCGTTCAGAGCATCGAGGGCGCTGCTTTTGCCGACTCCATGCCCAATGAGGATGATTTCCTTCGCGGGAGCCAATGCCTCCGCGATTTCCCTGTAGAACGAGCTCTCTTCGGGAACTCGATCGCCTTCGTAATGCGCTTCTTTTCTATGAATCAAATGGTGATGAAAGTGATGAGGATCGTAGGGCTTGATATCGACCTCCGATTGGCGGCCGAGATTCGCATCCTGAAACACACGTGCGGCATGATGATCAATGGCAACGATGGTCCTTGGATTGTGAACCGCCTGCGATTCGGCGGATTCGCCGCTCGCCGCCTTCAAGAATTTGCGCAGACGCGAGACCTCATCGATCCCCAAGTCGGCGCTGTGCGGGCGCCTGAACAATTCGCGTTCGGTTCCGATGGCGAATGCGAACTCCTCGCCACCCTGTGGCTGTACCTGACCGAGATGCTCAACCAATTCGACGGCGTCAGTCCAGCGCATGCTTCGCGGCAATTTGCCGTGCAGCAAATTTTGATGGAGTACCGCAAGCTTGTGATGAAGATGTTCGCTCATTGGGTGTTCTCCCGTGAAGCCGGTTTATCTCGTTCTTCCGCTGCTCCGAACGACTTGAGCCGCCGAAGGGCTGGCCACGCTCCAGCTGGGCTATCATGACGCGGTAGGGTCCACTGAGCAACCTATGCTCGGAGAGGGCAGGATCTGTCGCGTGAGCACCCTGGCTCACGAGCAGCGCGGTCTCGTCGACGCGCCTCGCGGCGCGCCGTCCTCACTTGAAGGAGATGCCATGAGACGGATCATTTTCGCACAGATTGCGTTTGTATCCCTGGCTGGCGTAGCCGCCTACATGGGCTCTGCATCTGCGCGGGCCGATGGAAAAGCGGCTCCGATCTTCGGAATCACAATTCCTGTGGGATATCGTGATTGGAGGCTGATCTCGGTGGCCCACGAAGAAGGTAGCCTCAATGATCTGCGCGCCATTTTAGGCAATGACATAGCGATCAAGGCCTACCGGGAAGGAAGGCTTCCGTTCCCGGATGGCAGCATCATTGCTCGGCTCGCCTGGAGCTATGTCCCATCGGAGGAGAACAATAAAGTCTTCGGCCGTCATCAGTCCTTCGTGGCGGGGGCTGCCACGAACGTGCAGTTCATGGTCAAAGACTCCGCAAAATACGCCTCGACCGGTGGTTGGGGGTTTGCCCAATTCAAAGATGGCAAACCTGCCGATGAGGCGGTGCTCAACACCTGCTATGCCTGTCACGTACCGGTCAAAGCTCGCGACTTTGTCTTCACTCTATACGCGCATTGATGGGAAGAATCCCATAGATACTGGTTTACCAGGAGAGTGTGATGAAACCTCATGTCTCGATACTGATGGTCACTTCAATCGATGGCCGACTGCATCCCAGTCGCTTCACCGCCAGTCCTGACGGTACGAGACGCGACTGGTCCGCGCAATACGAGAAAGTCCAAGCCTCTCTCCAGGCCAACGCCTGGCTGGTCGGGCGTGTCACGATGGCGGAGATGAGCAAGACCGGCCCCCACGCGCCATCGGGACCGTGGAAGGTCGAACGACCGATCCACGTTGCCAAGACGGATGCGGCCACGTTCGCCGTTGCGCTCGACCCTTCTGGCAAGCTTCACTTTCAGAGCGGGAAAGTGAGCGGCGATCACGTCATCGTTCTCATGGGTCCAGGTACCCCCGATAGCCATCTGGCCGAACTTACAGCTGATGGCGTCTCGTACATTGTCTCTGCCGGCGCGGAGTTCGACCTCCCGCGCCTGCTGGATGTGCTCAGTCGAGAGTTCGGCATTGAGCACCTCGTGGTCGAAGGCGGCGCCAAAACGAACGGCGCTTTCCTGGCCGCGCAGGTCGTCGACGAGTTGCGAATTTTGGTCGCTCCGGCGCTCGACGGAGCGGAGCAAATTCAGGGGATCGTGGATTATCGCAACGGCCTGGCAGGGGTCGTGAGGCTGACGTTCAAGTCAGCAGACGTGCTCGATCACGGTGTCGTCCAACTTTTATACGCGGTGTTGCCCGCGGATGCATGAGCTGCTCTAGGGAGGCGGCAATGGCAATGTGAATATCTTGAAGGGACCGGGATCTTTGCCCTTCAGTTCCGGGTTGTTCACGAATTCGATCTTCCTTTCCACCCCATAGATCGTGTGTCCGAGTGCGATGGCAGAGGTGGGCGTGTCCAGACCTTCTTTGATGACCGTGATCATTGCTCGCTTACCGGAGATGTGCACTTCGTCGAGGCGGCCGGCGGCATTTTCCGCGAGCAAAAAGACATTGCCGCGAACCAGGCGAAACCCATCCGCACCCTGCAATGGCTGGGAGGGTGTGAGTTGGGTGATTGCTCCGACATGGCCATTACGATCAATGGCGATTCGCCACAATCGATTGGAAGTCACCGAATTGACATAGAGTGTGCCGTCCCCGGAGAAGACGATACCGTCGATGCCCTTCAGTTGCTCATCTTCGACGAATAGCTCTAAAGACCTCGTGTGGGGCCGCACTCGAAAGATTCGTCCGTTGGGCGTATCGGAGATGTAGGCGGTTCCATCCTTCGCCAGGGTGATGTCGTTGCAGACCGAGGCCGGAGCGGGAAACGGCAGATTGAGCCTTTGCTCGCCCGTCTTCATATCAAAAGCCATGAGCGCCGAAGTACCGGGCGCCGGCGGGTCCCGTGCGGGCGCGGGCACCGAGCATACCCACACCCACGCCGCGCGATCGTCAGGGAGGACACCGAGGATCGTCAATAGGCCATTCGCCGAGCTGGGCTTGATCCACGGTCTTGCGAGCGTCTCACCCGGGAGCGCTCGATAGACGACGCCCTTCCAGCTCCCAATGTAAAGGGTTCCGCCGCGACTCGCACCGAGGCTTTCGGGGAACACCCGTGTATCGTGGAAGGCGATATCGCCGGGGGCGCGGGCGTATGCCAGGGCTGCGATAACAGATGCCGCGGCAGCCAGCAGGCCCGGGAGTCGCTTCATGGATGCCATACCAATGATGAGGAAATGCCTGTCGTGCCATTGATTTTAGCCGTGCTTGCGAATCCGACCATGCCAGGATTGCGGTAATTGTTGCGCACTTGCTTAGACGAGTCTCACGCCAGAATTTGCGTGAACACGACGCGCATAAACGCATCGAACGCGTGCCGGCTCTTCTCGACTTTGGCGCGCAGGACCGCGCCCTCATAGGAATCCAAAAGGAAAATCGCCAGGCGATGTGCATGGGCGTTCGTTGAGATCGCCGCTGTTCGTTGAGATCGCCGCTGTTCGTTGAG
>JBEKHK010000030.1:0-53461 GCA_050012315.1 Steroidobacteraceae bacterium
GCGGCGGGCTTCGCGGCGGCGCCGGCCGCCTGCGCCTCCTCGCCGCTGTCGAGGAGCAGGATCAGGCTGCCTTCGGAAACTTTGTCGCCCTTCTTGAGCTTCACTTGGGCGATGCGGCCGGCCGCCGGAGACGGCACGTCCATCGCCGCCTTTTCCGTTTCGAGCGTGATCATCGGCGATTCTTTTTCGATTTGTTGGCCATCCTTCACCAACACGTCGATCACGCTCACATCCTTGAAGCCGCCGATGTCCGGAACCAAGATCTTGAGGGGGGTTGCCACGATGATCGCCTAGACCGACAGCGGATTGGGTTTCTCGGGATCGATGCCGAAGGCCTGCATCGCCTTGGTGACGGTCTTCGCATCGACTTTGCCGTCATCCGCAAGCGCCTTGAGCGCGGCCACCACGACATAGTGGCGGTCCACTTCGAAGAAGCGGCGCAACTCCGCCCGGCAGTCGCTGCGGCCGAATCCATCCGTGCCGAGCACCGCATATCTGCCCGGAATCCATTGCCGGATCTGGTCCGGAACCATCTTCATGTAGTCGGTGGCGGCGATGAACGGCCCCTGCCGGTCGCCGAGCGCCTCACTGATATAGGTCTCTTTCGCGGGCTCGGTCGGATGCAGCAGGTTCCAGCGATTCACCTCGAGCGCATTCTTGCGCAGCTCGCTGAAGCTGGTCACCGAATACACATCGGCCGGCACGCCATAGTCCTTCTCCAGAAGCTCGGCCGCAGCCAACACCTCGCGCAGAATGGTGCCGGAACCGAGCAGGGTCACCCGTACCTTGCCGCGACCGCCGCTCTGCAGCAGATACATGCCGCTCAGGATGCCGCGCTCCGCGCCGGCGGGCATGGCCGGGTGAGCATAGTTCTCGTTCATGCAGGTGATGTAATAAAAGACGCTTTCCTGCTCCTTGTACATCCGGCGCAAGCCGTCGTGGACGATCACGGCGAGCTCGTACGCGTACGCGGGATCGTAGGCCACGCAGTTCGGTATGACGGTCATCACGAGCTGCGTGTGGCCGTCCTGGTGCTGCAATCCCTCGCCCGCCAAGGTGGTGCGGCCGGCCGTGCCGCCGATCAGAAATCCGCGTGCGCGGCTGTCGCCGGCGGCCCACATGAAGTCGCCGACTCGCTGAAAGCCGAACATCGAGTAATAGATATAGAACGGCACCATGCTGACGCCGTGATTCGAATAGGCAGTCGCCGCCGCGATCCACGAGCATAGGCTGCCCGCCTCGTTGATGCCCTCCTCGAGGATCTGGCCCTGCTTGTCTTCCCGGTAGAACATCAATTGGTCGGCGTCCTGCGGGGTATAGAGCTGTCCGACCGATGAATAGATGCCGATTTGACGGAACATTCCCTCCATGCCGAAGGTCCGCGCCTCATCCGGGATGATGGGTACCACGTGTTTGCCGATGTTCTTGTCCCGGACCAACGCCGTGAGAATGCGCACCAGCGCCATGGTGGTGGAGATCTCGCGATCCTGCGTTCCCTCGAGCAAGGCGCTGAAGGTCTCGAGAGGCGGCACCGGGAGCTGCGGCGCGGCTGAATTGCGGGCGGGCAGATAGCCGCCGAGATTGGCGCGCCGTTCCAGGAGGTACTTCATCTCCTCGCTGTCCGGCGCGGGTTTCCTGAACGTGAGGCCCGCGATCTCCTCGTCCGAGATCGGAATATTGAATCGGTCGCGCACCGCTTTCAGATCTTCCTCGCCCAGCTTTTTCTGCTGGTGTGCGACATTCAATCCTTCCGCGGACTTGCCGAGGCCGAAACCCTTCACGGTTTTCGCAAGAATCACGGTCGGAGCGCCCTTGTTCGCGGCCGCGGCCGCGTAGGCGGCATACACCTTCACCGGATCGTGACCGCCGCGATTCAGGCGCCAGATCTCATCGTCCGACATGTTGGCGACCATTTCCTTGAGTTCGGGGTACTTGCCGAAGAAATGCTCGCGCGTATACGCGCCGCCCTTGGACTTGAAATTCTGGTACTCGCCGTCCACGCACTCTTCCATCAAGCGCTTGAGCAGGCCCTGCTGATCGCGCTCGAGCAAAGGATCCCAACGCGAGCCCCACAGCACCTTGATGACGTTCCAGCCGGCGCCCAGGAAGGCCGCCTCGAGTTCCTGGATGATCTTGCCGTTGCCGCGAACCGGGCCGTCCAGGCGCTGCAAATTGCAGTTGATGACGAAGATGAGATTGTCGAGCTTCTCGCGGACGGGCATGGTCAGCGCGCCCATCGATTCCGGCTCGTCCATTTCGCCGTCCCCCAGGAACGCCCAGACCTTGCGATCCGAGGGCGGCACGATGCCCCGGTGCTCGAGGTAGCGCACGAAGCGCGCCTGGAAGATCGCCATCATCGGGCCCAAGCCCATGGAAACCGTCGGGAATTGCCAAAAATCCGGCATCAGCCAGGGATGCGGATACGAGGACAAACCGTCCCCGCGTACCTCCTGCCGGAAGCGCAAGAGTTGCGCCTCATCCAGCCGGCCTTCCAGATAGGCGCGGGCATAGATTCCGGGGCTCGAATGTCCCTGCATGAACACCATGTCGCCGGGATGCGCGGCGCTCTTGGCGCGCCAGAAATGATTGAAGCCGACCTCGTAGAGCGTGGCGGCGGAGGCATAGCTTGCAATATGTCCGCCATATTCGGCGCTTGCCCGATTCGCCTGCACCACCATGGCGAGCGCGTTCCAACGCATGTAGGCCTCGTTGCGCCGCTCGAGCGACCGATCGCCGGGATAGTCGGGTTGCTGGGCCCTCGAAATGGTATTGAGGTAGGCGGTATTGGGCTTGAACGGCAGATAGGCGCCGGACCGGCGAGTAAAATCGACCAGTTTCTCGAGCAGGAAGTGCGCACGCTGCGGTCCTTGCGCCCGCATGACCGAGTCGATGGACTCGAGCCACTCTTGCGTCTCGGTGGGATCGATGTCTTCGAACGGTGACTGTTGGGTCATAAGGAAGCCTTGCAAAGAGGAACGCGCCCATGCACGTACCCCCGTGTCCTGTTAAGATGGCAAGTACGTTTACAGCGCCCCTGCGAACTGCCGCTATTGTTGTCCAAGTTGGGTTGGCGCGCACTATCTTCGGGGTTTGGTTTTTCACGGTCAAGGCACGGGAAACGGCCGGCAATGCTCGCATGATCCGGGCACCACGCGTGCGGCGCACTTAGGCTTACGCTTGGGGTTCATGAGATATGGCGATTCGCTTGCCCTTTGAGAACTTGATCGTCCCCGTGCGGGAAATCCGCGCGCGGGTTTCCCGATCGACGCTGAGCCGCCATGACGCGGCCATCGTGCTGCTGCCGCTGAAACCCACGGCCGACGATTGGGCGGCGCTGCCCCAGGCCGAGGCGCTGCGCGAGCTCTATGCGCGTAAAGTCCGCAAGGAAGGCGATTGCTGCCAACTGCGCGTCGGCGCGCGCGCCGAAACCCTGCTGATCGCGCTGTGTCCGAGCGCGAACGCGAACACGTTCGAACGGTTGCAATCGGCCGCGAAGCTCGCGCGCATCGTTCTGGACTGCGAACCCGAGACACTGCTCGTCTGGGCGCAGGGCTGCGACTCGAGCACGGTCGAGCCGGCGTTGCACGCGATCCTTGCCGCCCTGCAAGCGGCGGCCTTCCGCTTCGCCACGTTCAAGAGCAAACCCAAGCCGCGCACGCCGCTCGCGCGCATCGATCTCGCGCTCGCGCGCAAACTGAACGATCTCGATGCGACGCTGGCGACTTCGGCGGGCAACAACATTGCGCGATGGCTCACCGCGCTGCCGCCGAATACCTTGAACGCGGCGGCTTACCGCCGGCTCCTTCAGGATTTCGCGCGCCGCCTGAAGCTGTCGTACCGGTTTTACGGCGAGCCGGAGCTCAAACGCCTCGGCGCCGGCGCGTTTCTTGCGGTATCCCAGGGCAACGGAACGCGCGACGCGGGCATCGTCCGCTTGGCGTACCGGCCGCGCGGCGCGGGGGCACCCGCCGTGAGTCTCGTCGGCAAAGGCATCTGCTTCGATACCGGCGGCACCAATCTCAAGGCGCACAAGAGCATGCTGGACATGCACACCGACATGGAGGGCAGCGCCGTGGCGGTGGGAAGCTTGTACGCCCTTCACAGGGTGCGATCGCCGGCGGCGGTGGATTGCTGGCTGGCGATCACGGAAAATCGGATCGGCCCGCTCGCGTACAAACCGCAGGACGTGGTCCGCGCACAGAATGGCACCACCATCCAGGTAATCCATACCGACGCCGAGGGCCGCATGGTGCTCGCCGATACGCTCTGCCTCGCCGCTCGTGCCAACCCCGGCGCAATCATCGACTACGCCACGCTGACCGGCGCCTGCGTATACGCATTGACCGAGCGTTACAGCGGCGCGTTCACCAACCGGCCCGAGGGACGCGACCGGATCGAAGCCGCCGGCGCGGCGAGCGGCGAGCGCGTGTGGTGCTTCCCGATGGACAAGGATTTCGACTCGGACTTGGAGAGCTCCGTGGCGGACATACTGCAGTGCTCGAGCGACTCGAAGGGCGACCACATCCTGGCGGCGCGCTTTTTGAGCCGATTCGTGCCGAAGACGATCCCGTGGCTGCACCTCGATCTTGCCGCCGGTACGCGGCATGGCGGGCTCGCGCACATTGCGACCGAGATCACCGGCTTCGGCGTGCGGTACACCCTGGAACTGCTGCGCCGCGGATGGCCGGCGTTGCCCGGCGAGCGCCGCGAACGCCGCGCGCGCGCATCCAAGGCAGGCGCCTGATCGATGCGTGAGCTGTCGATTCGCCGTCCGGATGACTGGCACGTGCACCTGCGCGACGGCGCGGGTCTCGCCTCCGTGGCGAAGTTCACGGCCGAGCGATTCGGTCGCGCGATCGTGATGCCGAACCTCAAACCGCCGATCGTCACCGTCGATCAAGCGGCCGCCTACCGGGAGCGCATCCTGCGGGCGCTGCCCGCCGGATGCCGATTCGAGCCGCTCATGACGCTGTATTTGACCGACACCACCCCGCCCGACGACATCGACCGCGCCGCGGCCGGCGGCATCGTGCGCGGCGTGAAGCTCTATCCGGCCGGCGCGACCACGCATTCCGAGGCCGGCGTCACGGATATCTCGAAAACCTACGCGGTGCTCGAGCGCATGCAGCGCGTCGGGCTGCCGCTCCTGGTCCATGGCGAGACGACGCGCCCCGAGGTCGACGTATTCGATCGCGAGACGGTATTCATCGACGAGTTGCTGGCGCCGCTGGTGGGGCGATTCCCGCGGCTCAAGGTCGTGTTCGAGCACATCACCACCGCACGCGCCGTCGAATTCGTCGACGGTGCCCGTTCCGGCGTCGGCGCGACCATTACGCCGCAGCATCTGCTGCACAATCGCAATGCCATTTTCGCCGGCGGCATCAGGCCGCATTTGTATTGCCTGCCGGTACTCAAGCGGGAGCGCGATCGCGAGGCGCTCGTGCAAGCCGCCACCGGCGGAAGTCCGAAATACTTTCTCGGGACCGACAGCGCTCCGCACGAGCGGGCGACCAAGGAGAACGCCTGCGGATGCGCCGGCATGTTCACGGCGCACGCGGCGATCGAACTCTACGCGGAGGTGTTCGAGGAAGCGGGACGGCTGGATCGCCTGGAAGCGTTCGCGAGCCACTTCGGCGCCGATTTTTACGGTTTTCCGCGCCATGAGGAGCGCATCAGGCTCGTCAAGGAACCCTGGACGGCCGCGCCGAGTTACGAGTTCGGCGGCGGCGCCGTGGTCCCTTACCGCGCGGGTGAATCCATCGCCTGGCGGCTCGCGCCGGAAAAACACGCATGAGTCGGCTGCCGCCCATCACCTTCGCGACGCGCTTTCGCGGCTTTTTGCCGGTGGTGATCGATGTAGAAACCGGCGGATTCAATGCGCAGACCGATGCGCTGCTCGAGATCGCCGCCGTGCTCATCGAGATGCGCAGCGACGGGACCCTCGCGCGCGGCGACACTCACCGCTATCACGTCAAGCCCTTCCCGGGTGCGAATCTGGAACCCGCCTCGCTCGCGATCACCGGGATCGATCCCTTTCATCCGCTGCGCCCCGCCATCTCCGAAGAGGATGCGCTGCAGCGGATCTTCCGCGAGGTGCGCACCGCGGTGCGCGCGGCCGACTGCACGCGCGCGGTGCTGGTCGGTCACAACGCGTTTTTCGATCTGAATTTCCTGAATGCCGCGGTGGCGCGCACGCAGATCAAGCGCAATCCGTTTCACCCGTTCTCGAGCTTCGACACCGCCACCCTGGGCGGAGTCGCTTTCGGCCAGACCGTGCTCATGCGCGCAACGCTCGCCGCGGGGCTGGAATGGGACACGGGCTCCGCGCACTCGGCCGCCTACGACGCGGAGCGCACCGCCGATCTATTTTGCGCCGTGTGTAATCAGTTTCAGGGCGTGTTCGACTCGAGCCGCCGACGCCTGGCCGCCATGGGGCCTCTGGAAATCGAGCCGGACCCCGCGCTTGCCGCGGAGCCCGGCCCCGACACGATTTAAGCGGTGGCGACCGCGCCGGCCTCGGCCAGCAGCTGCTTCAGCTCACCGCTCTTATACATTTCGATGGCGATATCGCAGCCGCCGATGAGCTCGCCATTGACATACAACTGCGGGAACGTGGGCCAGTTGGAATAGGTCTTGAGCGCCTCGCGCACTTCGGGGTCCTCAAATACGTTCACGTGCGCGAATTGCGCCTTGCAGGCGCGCAGCGCGCCGACGGTCTGGGCCGAGAAGCCGCATTGCGGAAAATCCGGCGTGCCCTTCATGTACAGCACCACCGGTGCCGAGGTCAGCTGACTCTTGATCCGTTCAATCGCATTCATGATCCGTCTCCAAAATTGCTCATTCAGTTTCGGCCGCACGAGCCGCCACGCGCGCAGGCAGTTGCCGCAGCACCGCCCATTGCTCCGCGGCGGAGAAACTCCGCCAGCGGGCTATTTCGGTAATTGTACGATAACAGCCGGCGCAATAGCCGCCGGGATCCAGGACACAGACGCCGATACAGGGGGATGTGGGGGGCGAATCGGCCATTTCGTTGCAGTATTGGGGGTGTTTCCCTAATCTTCCAGGGTTTTCGCGATCAAGGCCCCTACATGACGCCGGTACCGGCCCCCCACGACCTTCCGCAGCAAGTCGAGCGTGCCCTCGAAGAGGACATCGGCGGCGGCGATTTGACCGCGGCGTTGATCCCCAACGAGGCGCTCGGCCAGGCCTCAGTGATCACCCGCGAGGCGGCGGTAGTCTGCGGAATCCCCTATGTCGAGGCGGTATTCGGCCGCCTCGACCGCAAGGTGCGGATCGATTGGCGGACGACGGAGGGAGCGCGGGTCGCCGCGGAAGAGGTCCTGTTCCACATCCGGGGACCGGCGCGGGCGCTGCTGACCGGGGAACGCACGGCGCTCAATTTCCTTCAGCTTCTGTCGGGCACCGCGACCGCCGCCCATGCCTTTGCCGAGCGGATCGAGGGCACCGGATGCCGGCTGCTCGACACCCGCAAGACCATCCCGGGACTGCGCACGGCACAAAAATATGCGGTGCGCGTCGGTGGAGGCCAGAATCATCGCATCGGGCTCTTCGATGGCATCCTGATCAAGGAGAACCACATCATGGCCGCAGGCTCCATCGCGCGTGCGGTGGAGGCAGCGCGGGCGACGCGCGCGCAGGTGCCCGTGGAGGTCGAAGTGGAGAATCTCGATGAATTGAGCCAGGCGATTGCCGCCGGCGCGGACATTGCGATGCTCGACGACTTCTCCTTGGCCGCGATGGTTGCGGGCGTGGAGCGCAACCGGCGCGCGATCCGTCCGCTCAAGCTCGAGGCGTCGGGCGGCGTGACCCTCGACACCATCCGCCGCATCGCCGAGACCGGCGTCGATTTCATTTCGGTCGGCAGCATCACCAAGCACGTGCGCGCGATCGATTTGTCGATGCGGTTCGAGTGGGCGACGTAGCGCGCCGCTCCCCGGCGCGCTACCTGCGTGCGGCTCAGAAGTTGTTCTTGTACTGCAAGATCACCGTGAACGGCGGCATCGTCGCGACCTGCGGAATGACGACGCCGGCCGCGTTGAATTGCGCATAGCCGACGTAGCCGATGTCGCCGAGATTGGGTTTTGCGTTGCCCAGGTTGCGAAAGTTGAGCGACACTTCCTGCCTGTCCTGCTTCACGCCCAATCGAATATTGGCCAGTGAGTAAGGCGGTCGATCCCCGTACAAGCCGCTGCCGCCGTTCAGCAGCGACACGCTGTTGCCCGTATAGCTGTAGTCGGCCGACACGAAGCCGTCGAGCTGCGCCGTGAGCGGCTGCGTGTAGACACCGCCGACCGAAGCCGTCCAGGAGGGCACGTCCTGGATGGGGGCTCCCGCCGTGACGCCGGCGAAGGACAGCGCGCCGGGGTTGACGATGTCGGTCTTCTCGTAGCCGACGCCGAAGCGCATCGTCAGCGCCTGCGTCACGCGGCCGGTGAGCTCCATCTCACCCCCGTTGATGCTGGCCGAACCGCCATTCAACTGCAGATAGTAGCCGCAGGGCAGCGCGACTTGTTGCTGCAAGTTATCCCAGTTGATGTGAAAGCCCGCGGCCGAGAACAGGATGCCGGTTTGCGGTATCTGAATCTTGGTGCCGGCCTCGTAGCTCCACAGCGTGTCGGACTTGATGTGCGTGATGTCATCGATCGGCAGCCCGGGCAGCGCGCAGCCGGAGAAGTTGGCTTGCGCGCCTCCCGCCCGGAAGCCCTTCGTTGCGGAGGCGTAGACCATGGCGCCCTCCGTCACCTGATAGGAGAGGCCGAACTTCGGATCCACGCCCGATTCCTTGTTCTCCTGCGGACTGCTCGGCGTCGGGCCGAAGTTCATGAATCCATCCGCCGTGTAGTCGGTGGTCTGTTTGAGCCAGTACTTGCGAAGCCCGAGGGTCGCCGTGAAGCGCTCGAAGAACTTGTAATAGAACTCACCGAAGATCGACGTGTCATCCTGCGTTCCGGGATTGTTCTGCTCCCAGATTTCGTTGTTGGGCCAGGGGCCGACGACCGTGTTGGTCGCCGTGGCCGCCACGAGCCCGTTCGCATAAGTCGGCGGAATGAAGAATAGCGATCGGGTGTTGGAATAAAAAACGCCGGCCGTACCGCTGAGGTTGTGGATGGGATCGAAGGACAGCCGCGCCTCTTCGGTCAACTGATTGTGGTAGCGCTCTCCGTCCCAGAGAAAGGGTTGGTTCGGAATCGCAGCCACCCCGTAATAGCCGTGGAGAATTTGCTCGGTCCCATAAGTCGAGTCCTCCAGGTCGTGCGTGTGCCGGTAGAAATAGCTGGTCGAGGACACGACGCTGTATCCGCTGCCGGTGTATTTCAGATCGAGCGAGGGCAGCGCCCAGCGATCGATCGCGTCGGGCTGCACGTCGAAGGCGCGGTTCAGGGTGTATTGCGGCTCGAACGCCGGGAGCGGCGCGAACGCGGCCGGAAAGCCGTGATAGTCGGTGTCCTGGTACATCACGCGAAAGCGCGCCTCGAAATCGTCGGTAAACTTCCAGAGCGTCGAGATCGAGCCGCCGTAGCTCGTTTGCGCCCCCTGATTGCCGACGCTGGTGCGCGGCACGTCGAGGAACGGGTCTCCGGTGGCGGGGCTGGTCGGATCGGTCGGGAACGTGCGCGTGAGATAGCCCGCATCGTGATTGCCGAACATGACCACGCGCGTCGCGAGCGCGTCCGGAATGAGCACGAGGTTTCCAATGAACCCCGCCCCGCCGTCGGGGCTCCCGCCGCCGGAAGTCGCGCCCGCCTCGGCCATGTAGCCGATATCGTTCACCGATAAATCCGGCCGCTTGGTGATCAAGCGGACGTTTCCGCCGAGGGAGCTTTCGCCGAACAGCGTGCCCTGCGGACCCTTCAGCACTTCGATATTGTCGATGTCCAGCACGCGCGGATCGACCGAACCGGGCACCGGCGTATCGTCGATGTAAAAGCCGGTGGCGCCGCCGGTGCCGAACAGGTTCTGGCCGGTGATGCCGCGAATCGCGACCGTGCGGGCATCCGCGATGCCGGTCGGACCGCCGCCGTAAGCGAACGAGATATTCGGCGTCTTGGTGGCGTAGTCGTCGAAGGACTGGATGTTGTAGGCCTCGAGCGTCTGCGCGGTGAACACCGTGATGGATTCGGGCACTTTCGCGAGCGACTCGTCGCGCTTGCGGGCGGTGACCACCACGGTATCGAGCATGGAGCTGTCGGCCGGCGTCGCCGCGGCGACATCCTGTGCGCAGGCCCCTCCCCCATGAAGCGCCGCTCCGCACGCCGCGAATAGAGCAAACAGTTGTGCAAAGCAGCTTCGGCGCGCCATTTTCTCTCTCCCGGCCCTGTAGAGGGTCTCCCTGAAGAGAGAATAAGCCCTCCCGAGTCCTCGGCGGGCTGTCAAATTGCGCCGCATTCTTCCGGAAAAGCGACCTTTTTGTCGGGGCAACGGCGCTGGGAAATGCGGCGGCGCTCGCGATCGGCGCCCCGGGCGAGGCTCAGGCGATGTTGGCGGCCTTGAGCACGCGCTGCGGCTGGGACACGCCGTAGCCCTGCGCGTAGTCGACGCCGAGACTGCGCAGCATGTTGATGATCTCGACGTTCTCGGCGAACTCGGCGATGGTCTGTTTGCCGGTCAAGTGGCCGATCTCGTTGATCGAGCGCACCATCTCGCGGTCGATCGGATCGTGCAGGATCTCCTTCACGAAGCTGCCGTCGATCTTCAGGAAATCCACGGGAAAGTGTTTCAAGTAGCCGAACGAGGACAGGCCGGTGCCGAAGTCATCGAGGGCGAACTTGCAACCCAGCTCCTTCAACGCCTGGATGAAGCGATTGGCCTGGGAGAAGCTCGCGATCGCCGCGGTCTCGGTGATCTCGAAGCAGATCTTGGTCGCGTCCAGACCGCTGCGATGAAATTGGTCGATGACGTACGGCAGGAACTTGTCGTCGCCCAAGCTCTGGCCGGACAGATTGATCGAGCACATCGACAGTCGCGCTCTTTCGTCCGCCTCCGAGACCAGCCAGCGGAAGGCGTTCTCGATCACCCAGCGGTCGATGCTCGGCGTAATGCCGTAGCGCTCCGCCGCCGTGATGAAATTGTCGGGTGCGACGATCTTGCCGCTCTCGTCGCGCATGCGCAGAAGCAGCTCGTAGTGTGCGCCCTCATTTTGCTGCTGCAGCGGCAGAATGGTTTGCCGGAACAGCTCGAAACGGCCTTCCTCCAGGGCGGTGTTGATGCGCGCGGCCCACTGCATCTCGCGCCGGCGGCGCATGAGATCGATGTCGTTCTCTTCGAAGCTGTGGACGCGGTTGCGGCCGGCCTCCTTGGCCGCCTGGCAGGCGCTGTCGGCCGCGCTCAGCACGGATGCCACGTCGGCGTTGTCGACCGAAATGGGCACCACGCCGATGCTCGCACCCAAACGGAAGGTGCGCTCCTCCCAGGTGAACTTGAAATTGCGGACCGCCTCGCGCAGCGACTCGGCCGTGCGCATCGCCTCGTCCAGCGAGCAGCTCTCGAGCAGTATGCCGAACTCATCGCCGCCCAGGCGGGCCAGCGTATCGCGCCAGCGCACCTTCGACTTCAACAAGGCGCCCACTTGGCCGAGCAGGGCATCACCCGCACTATGCCCGCAGGTGTCGTTGACGATCTTGAACTGATCCAAATCCAGGCAGCAGAGCGCATAGGAAGTTTCGCGCGCCTTGGCGCTCTTCAACGCCCGCTCCATGCGATTCTCGAATTCGCGGCGGTTCACGAGGCCCGTCAGCACGTCGTGGCTCGCGTGATACGACAGACGGCGGTTCAACTCGCGCGCCTCGCTCACGTCGTGGAACACGAGCACGCCGCCCGAGACCGCACCGCTGCCGTCGCGGATGGGCGAGGCCGTGCTCTCCACGTAGATCTCGTTGCCGTCGCGGCGGATGAGGAGCATCGGACGGACCGACTTGATCGAGCGGGTCCGGCGAATCGCGACCGCGAGAGGATTCTCCAGCGGCTCGCAGGTTTCTTCGTGGAAGGCGCGGAAAATCTCCTCGATCGCCCGCCCCTGGCTGTCCTCCAGGCGCCATCCGGTGAGCGCCTCCGCCACCGGGTTCACGTAGTCGATGACGCCCTTGGCGTCGGTCGTGATGACGCCGTCGCCGATGCTCTGCAGCGTGATCTGGGCGCTTTCCTTCTCGCGGAACAGCGCCTCCTCGTAGAGCTTTCGCTCCGTGATATCGAGCTCGACGCCGACGAGTCTCAGCAACCGGCCCTTGTCGTCGACCTTCGCCTTGGCGCGGCTGATCACCCAGCGCCACTCTCCCGTGGCATGGCGCATCCGGTGCAGGCTTTCGAAGATCGGCGTCTTGCCGGCGACGTGATCGCGAATCGCGGTTTGGACCCGCGACATGTCGTCGGAATGCACGAGCGTGCGCCAGTCGGGCGCCTCCCCCACGTCCACCTCGTCGTAGCCGAGCATGGTCTTCCAGCGCGGCGAGAGATAGACGCGGTTATTCAAGGTGTCGAAATCCCAGAGCCCGTCGTTGGCGCTGTACAGCGCCAGCTCGTTGCGCTCTTCCAAGTCGCACAGGTGCCGTTGGATCTCGATGCGCTCGAGTCCCGTGGCGAGGCTCGAGCCGACCAGCTTCATGAGCAGGTGCAGCTGCACTTCCCAGTTGTCGCGCGGCCGCGCGCCGGCGATGCCGAGGATTCCCGCCGGCCGCCCCTCGATGAAGTAACCGATGACCAGAATGGAGCCGATGCCGAGATTTGCCCAGACGGCCGCATCGTCGGCCTGGTCCGGACGCGGGTGGCCGGTGTCGCGCAGCTCCGAGACCCGCAGCGCAGCCAGCCGCGACTTGAGCCACGGCAGTGCATCGAGACTCTGGCCCTTGAGTTGTTCCGGGTTGCCGGTTGCGAGCATGCCGCGAGCCACCTGAACGTCGACGATGAGGCTGCCCTCGGTATCGAGATTGATGTGGAACGCCGCGTCCGCGCGCGTCGCTTCGCGCAGCAGCTCGAGGTTGGTCTGCAGGCAGCCGGCGGTGGTTTCCGCCGTCATGGTCTGAAAATCGACCGCTATCTTGGTGCAAATGACGTCGAGACCGACGAGAGGGCGGACACCGCGCTTCGGCCATGAGTTGGGCGCCAGAACATCCGACGCCGTGAGGTCCGGGTGTCGGGGATCATTGGGTGCTATCGCCATGCGCGTGCGAGGGTCCCCGGAGAGTAATTGCACTTTTGGATCAACAGTTTGCCACTCGAACCCGCGTGAAATGCGAACGAATCACACAGTTTTCCCACAGGTTATCCCGTGGCAGATATACCACGATTCTCGCACAAGTTATCAGGAAAACAAGATAAGCGATTGTATGTGAAGGCTTAACCTGATTTTACGTAATGAGGGTGCGCGCTTCTTGGTGCAGATTGTCCAGAATGCGCTCCATCTCGAGCTGCAACGCGGCCAGACCCTCGGCATCGAGGCCTTTGCCGACGTAGACCGGAGTTCCCACCACGATGGCCACCCGCGCGAAGGGTTTCGGGATCACGAAGCGGTCCCACATGATTCCCCAGGCGCGCGAGGCCGCGTAGGCCATGGGGATAATGGGCCGTTGCGACATCTGCGCGAGCAAGATCGCCCCCGGCTTGAACTTCCACGGCGGACCCCGGGGCCCGTCCGGGGTGATCGCCGGCGAGATGCCCTCGTGCGCGAGCGCCTGATAGTAATCGCGCAGCGCGCGCGCCCCGGTATGCGAGGATGAGCCGCGGATCACCTCGCCGCCGAGTCTCTCGACCATCATGGCCGCGAATTCGCCATCCACCGAGGGTGATATCAGGAAGCCGAGCTTCACGCCCGCGCTGCGCATCTCGGCCAGCTGTTTGATGCAAAACAGCTGATGTTGGTGCCAGTACACGGGGATAAACGAGGGCGCGCGGGCGAGCGCCGCACCGATGTGCTCGGCGCCGCTGACCCGCACGATGCGGGTCCAACGCCACACGAGGCGCCCCAAGCCGAAAGCCACGGGAACGGCCAGCTTGTAGAGCAGCAAACGCCCGCGGCTGAGCCGCCGGCCGGAGCGCGTTTGTTGATCATAGAGCGTATTGCGAAGGCCACCGGCCGGTTTTTTCCCCACGTCGGGCATTGTCGGGAAGCGCGCCGAGCGGCGCAAGCCTTTAAAAAGAGCGGCTGCGCTACAATAATCGAATGCACACCACGGCCACTCCTCCTGGCCCGCCCGAAGGCTATGACCTCGGCGGGAGCGATGAGACATTGCCGAAGCTGCGCGAGTATTTCGCCCAGTTCGGCGATGTTTATCGGGTTTTTGCGCCCGCCCGCGGCGTCTACGACTACGTCATCAACCACCCGGACGACATCAAGCACGTGCTGTTGTCGAACCATCGCAACTACACCAAGGGCCAGGGCATGGACCGGGTCAAGATCCTGCTCGGCAACGGCATCATGACCAGCGAAGGCGATTTCTGGCGCCGCCAGCGGCGCATGATGCAGCCCGACTTCCATCGCCGCGTCATTGCCCGATTCAGCGAGCTCATCCACGCCGTCAACGAGCGATTTGCCGAGCGCTGGGCGGCGCACGCCGCGCGGGGCGAGCCGATCAACCTCACCGATGACACGAGCGAGCTCACCCTGGACATCGTGCTGCGCTCGATTTTCGGCAGCGATCTCGACCGGTTGGAGCGCACCCTGGGCGCCAATCCCTTCGAGGTCGTGGCCAAGGAGCAGAACCGCGACCTGAAGTTCGCCTTCCGCTTCCGCTCGCTCTCCAAGCTGATCAACGAGGTCATCGAGCACCGCCGCGCGCAGCCCGGCCAGGAAGACGATTTTTTGAGCATGTTGATGGCGGCCCGCGACCGCGAGAATCAAGCGGCCATGAGCAACAAGGAGTTGATCGACGAGGTGATGACGTTGATCGTGGCCGGCCACGAAACCACGGCCGCGGCGCTCACCTGGACCTGGTACCTGATCACCCAGCATCCCGACATCGCCGACGAGCTCGCGGCCGAGGCCGACCGCACCGCCCAGGGGGTTCTGACGCTCGATGCCGCCGAGTCGCTGCCCTATGCCCACCAGGTCATCCAAGAGGCGCTGCGCCTCTACCCGCCGGGCTGGCTGTTCACGCGCCGCACAATCGAAAACGACGAGATCGGGGGCTATCCGATCGGCCCACGAACCGATGTATTCATCAGTCCCTATATGCTGCATCGGCACCCCGACTTCTGGAGCGATCCGGAAGAGTTTAAGCCGCAGCGCTTCGCGGGCGTCGATGCCAAGGAGCGGCACCGCTTTGCCTACATCCCCTTCTCCGTCGGCCCGCGGCACTGCATCGGTGAGAACATGGCGATGTTCGAAATGCTGGTTCATGTGAACCGAATGTCGCGCCGCTTTCGTCTGAAGCGGGCCGACAATCAACCCATCGAGCTCGAGGCGCAGATCAACCTTCGCCCGCGCTCCAATCTCATGATGACTGTAGAGGTACGATGACGCACAAGACTTTGTTGGAGCTGCTCCAGGCGAATCGCGATGTGGACCGCGTCGTCACCTATGTTGAGGGCGAGAATTCCGAGAGGCGGGTCGGTTTCGGCGAAGTGCATGCCCGCGCGCTCGGCATCCTGTATCACCTGCAGGCGCTCGGCGCCCAGCGCGGCGACAAGGTCATCATCTTCCTCAATAACAACGAGCAATTCCTGGACGGATTCTGGGCGGCGGTCGCCGGCGGCATCGTGCCCGTGCCGCTCGCGGTCGGGATCAGCGACGAGCACCGGCACAAGCTGCTGCGCGTCGCGCGCAAGCTCGGCAAACCGTACCTCTACACGGACTCGAAGAATCTCGAGCGCCTCCAAGCCTTGGCCGCGGAAGCCGGTGGCGACGCGCACAACGTCGAGCTCATGGCCGACCTCACCTCGCGCTGCTTCCTGGTCGAATCGATCAGCGACATCTCGCGGCCGGGGAAGCTCCATCGCTCCGATCCGTCCGATCTCGCCTTCATCCAATTCTCCTCCGGCTCGACCAGCGAGCCGAAGGGTGTGATGCTGACCCACGGCAACTTGATGGCCAACATCGAGGGCGCCACGACGATCGGCAGGTACAGCGAGCAGGACACGACCTTGAGCTGGATGCCGCTCACCCACGACATGGGGCTCATCGGATTCTATCTCGTGCTGTTCGCCAACCGCTCGCACATCAACTTGATGCCGACGGATTTGTTCGTGCGCCGGCCGCTCCTCTGGTTGCAGACGGCTGCCCGCAAGCGGGTAACGCTTACCTGCTCTCCGAATTTCGGCTACCGGCACTTTCTGAAAGTGCTCGGCGACCGCAAGCTCGAGGGGGTGGATCTATCGTCCATCCGCGCGATCTATAACGGCGCCGAGCCGATCTCGGTGCCTCTCTGCAACGAATTCATGCAGGCGCTTGCGTACACCGGGCTTCGCAAGAGCGCCATGTATCCCGTGTACGGCCTGGCGGAGGCCTGTCTCGCCGTCGCGTTCCCCGAGCCGGGCGCCGATTACCGCTGGATTCGGCTCAACCGGCACAAGCTCGGCATCGGATCAACCATCGAGCTCAATCCGGTCGACGCGCGCGACGTGATCGAATTGATGTGCGTGGGCCGGAGCCTTCCCAACATGGAGATCCGCATCGCGGACGACGCGCGGGCGCCCTTCCCGCCGGGCCAGGTCGGTCACATACAGATCCGGGGACCGAACGTCACCCAAGGCTATGTCGGCGATCCGGAGGCGACAGCGCTCGCCATCGGCGCGGATGGCTGGCTCGACACCGGCGATCTCGGCGTGATGCACGAGGGAAACTTGTACATCACGGGCCGCAGCAAGGAAATCATCTTCGTCAACGGGCAGAACTACTACCCCTACGACCTGGAGAACATCGCACAGCGGGCGCCGGGGCTGGACCTCAACAAGGTGGTTGCCGCGGGCGTGGCAAGACCCGGCGCGCAGGGCGAAGAGCTCATGGTATTCGTGCTGCACCGAGGCGGACTCGAGGAGTTCGTCCCGATCACCAACGCCGTCAGCCGTCTCATCAACGAGCATACCGGCATCGAGGTGGCGCAGGTCATTCCGGTCAAGCGAATCCCCAAAACGACCAGCGGCAAGGTGCAGCGGCATCTATTGGAGAAATCCTATGTCGACGGCGAGTTCGACCGGGAACTCGCCGAGCTCGATGCGCTGCGAAACGCGCACACGGGCTCTCGAGCGTCCGGCTCGGAACTCGAAGGCAAGCTGCAGGCGATTTGCGAGGCGGCGTTGCCGGGCAAGCGCATCGATGTCACCGACAATCTATTTGAGATCGGCGCAAGTTCCCTGAAGCTGATCGAGATCCACGAGAACATCGACCGGGAATACCCGGGGCTCATCGACCTCACCGAGCTGTTCGATCATCCCACCATCCAGGATTTGGCGAAGCATCTCGAAGGCAAGTTGAACCAGCCTGCCGCCTAGCGGCGCTCCCGTGGGCCGCCTGATCAAGGCGGCCCGCGTTCAATCCGCCCCGTACAGGGGCTTTTTCAATTTCCAGCGCCGATACGACCACAGCCAATCCGCCGGGTGTGCGCGCACGTCCGCCTCGCAGGCGCGCGCGTAGCGCTCGGTGATGCCGTTCGGCGGCACGGTCTCTCGTCCGTCCCAGAGCTCGCGGGCCTCGATCTCGTAGTAGCCGCGCCTGATCCGGCGCATGAGCAGATAGATGATCGGTAGCCGCGTCGCCCGGGCAATCTGCTCCGCACCCACGTAGAAAGCCGTGTCCTGACCGAGAAAGGAAGTCCAGTAGCGCTTGTCGGTCGACACCGGCGCTTGGTCCGCGTTCATAGCCACCGCGCGCACGACGCCGCGGCGGCGGAGGAAATCGCCCAATAATTCCTTGGCGGGAATGAGCCTCGCGCCGAAGCGGCTGCGCAATTTGAGCATCAAGCGCTCGGCCCAGGCATCGTGCAGCGGCTTGTAGGCCGCGTCCACCGGGAAGCCGAGCTGCAAGGTGACGCCCTGCAGGAGCCATTCCCAGTTGCACAAGTGCGAAGTCACGAGCATCACCGACTGGCCGGCCTGCAATCGGTTGCGCACCGGCGACGGATCCGGGAAACGCACGCGCTCGATCATCTCCTGGGGCTCGAGCGAGAGCGATTTCAAGGTTTCCACCAGCACGTCGCAGAAATTCTGCAGGAAGCGCTTATGGATCGCGGTCCGGTCCTTCTCCGGCAGGTCCGGAAAGACGCGCGCCAGCTGCTCGCGAATCACGGCCTGGCGATGCCGCGCCACGTAGTAGGCAAGGAAGTAAACAAAGCGGGAAAACGCATAGAGCGCCCACCAGGGAAGGCGCGACAGGAACTTGGCCATGAACTCAGCGCTTCATCTCTACAGATCCTCCGTCCAGCAGGTCGCTGGGTCAGTGCATCATCTTTGCATAGCCGGCCGATTTCGCAAATTCAGGCGTTCGGAAATCGCTTGACCTGCAACGAAGCACGCTCCTAGAGTTGTCGCGCCGGCAGGCATCTCCTGCCGCCCTGAAGAGCGGGAATTTCGCGATTACTCTCGACTGCGTCGATGCACCGTCGCAAGGGATACCCATGATATTTCACCGATTCTCAATGGCGGTGGGCGTTGCCGTAGCGATTTCCCTGTGCGCCCATGCGCTCGCGGCCGCGCCCTATCCCACCAAGGGCATGCCCGCCGCGCAGGACCTGGGGCCCGTCACGGCGCAAACCGCCGAGGCTGCTCTCACCGTGACGCTGCCTTTGAAGCTCCGCAATGAAGCGGGTGCGGAGGCGTTATTGCAGGCAGTGTCGGTTCCCGGGAGCGCCAACTTCCACCAATTCCTGACTCCGGCGCAGTTCAGGGCGGCGTTCGCCCAGCCGGATGCCGACGTAGCCGCCGCCGCCGCCTATCTGGGCACCTTCGGCTTGAGTGCCGAGCGAACCGGAGCCACGGCGCTGCAGGTGACCGGCACGGCGTCCGCCTTCGAACACGCCTTTCAGGTCAACTTGCACCGCTATCGAGTGGCCGCTCAAGGCAGCGCACCGTCGTTCACGTTCCAGGCGCCGACCAGCGCGCCGCAGATTCCCGCCGAGATCAGCGCAGTGGCGGCCGGAGTCGTCGGGTTGAGCACCCGTCCGATGTATGCGCCGCATTTCATGCAACGATCGTCAAAGCTCCTCAACACGCGCGAGAGCTCCAACGGCTCGGGCCTCATCAATCCGTTCGGCTCCCTGACCGTGGCGGATTTCTCCCGGTACTACAACGTATTGCCGCTGGCTGCCAAAAACATCACGGGCACGGGCCGAACCTTGGGAATCGTGACCTTGGCCTCCTTCACGGAAAGCGATGCCTTCGCCTACTGGAAGGCCGTCGGTCTCAAGGTCAAATCGAATCGCATCACCGTCGTCAACATCGACGGCGGGCCGGGGGCGCCGAGCGATGCATCGGGATCGCTCGAGACGACGCTCGACGTCGAGCAATCGGGCGGAATTGCCCCGGGCGCGGACCTCATCGTGTATCAAGCGCCCAATACCAATCAAGCCTTCCTAGACGCGTTCGTGAAGGCGGTCGAGAGCAATCAGGCCGAATCGATCTCGACCAGCTGGGGCCAGTGGGAATGGCTCGACAACTTGGCCAACGCCCCGGTCACCGACCCGTATACCGGCGAGACGGTGAGCTCGTTGAAGGCCTTTCACGAAGTGTTTCTGCAAGCGGCGCTCCAAGGCCAAAGCTTGTTCGCCGCGGCCGGCGATGCCGGCGCCTACGACGCGAACGACGGGGCGACCCCGCCCGACTACAGCCTCGCATTGAGCGTCGACAATCCCGCCAGTGACTCGTACATCACCGCCGCCGGCGGGACCACGCTCGCGGGACAGCAGTCGTTCGCGCTGCCGAACGGAACCCTGACGGTGACCATCGCCCATGAAAGAGTCTGGAGCTGGGACTATCTGGTGCCGCTCTGCGACGACATGGGTCTCGACCCCATCGAATGCGGAATATTTCCGGTCGGCGGCGGCGGCGGCGTGAGCTTCGAGTTCACCCTGCCGTTTTATCAAACCGGTTTGTCGGGCGTTCAAGTGACTCAGCCCGACCAGTCCTTCATCGATGAGGACACGGTTCCGCCCACGACGTTGATCGATATTCCCGCGCACTACGCCGGCCGAAACGTACCCGATATCTCGTTCAATGCCGATCCGGACACGGGATACGTCATCTATTACACGTCGAACGTCAGCGGATTCGGCGAGCAAACCTTTTACGGCGGCACGAGCTTCGTGGGGCCGCAACTCAACGGCGTGATGGGGCTCATCGGACAGTATGTCGGCAGCCGGATCGGACTGCTCAACGTACCGATGTATGAGCTCGCCAAGGGCTCGGGAGCCTATACGGGCAAGAGCGCGCCGTTCCATGTGATCGAATACGGCAATAACGACTTCTATGTCGGGCGCGACGGATACAGTCCGGCCGCCGGGATCGGGACCTTGAATGTCAGCGATTTTGCGGACGCGTTGAAGAAGAATTATTGAGCAGCGGCATATTCCGCGGTGCTTCCCATCGCGGATAAATCCGTTACTTCGCCAGCTTGAAAATCGCTATCGTGTCGCCGTACGGAAATCCCATCTGGAAATTTCCGCCCGCCGCGACTGCGATGTACTGCACGCCGTTCACCGTATACGTAATGGGTGGCGCATTGACACCGGCACCCAGATTGAATCGCCACAGCTTCGCACCGCTGGTGGCATCAAACGCGTCGAAATAACCATCGCCTTCGCCCATGAAGACCAGGTTACCGGCTGTTGCCAGTGCGCCGCCAATGAGTGGCTGTTTGGCCTTGTATTGCCAAACGACCTTGCCCGTGTCCACATTGATGGCGCTAAACACCCCATTTTGCACCGGGTCCTTCTCCACGTTGGTGAACGCGCTGCCAAGCCGCATCATACCCGGCTGAACGCCCGGGTCTTTTCCGGTGGTGAAGGTCATCAGCTGGTTCATGCCGAGGATGTACACGGAGTGCGTCAGGGGGGAGTAAGCCGGCGGCGACCACTCCGCTCCGCCATTGGCGCCCGGCAGCATCTGCACGCCCTCTTCGGTCGGCTGAGAAAACATATTCTTTGACTGATCGACGAATGCGTCCGATCGACGGATCAACTTGCCGGTCTCGCGGTTCAGGATGTAGAACCATCCCGTCTTGCCCGCCTCGCCCGCGGCAGGCACGGTCTTGCCGTGGTCGACGGTATCGAACAGGACGACATTGCTCACCGCATCGTAATCCCAGACATCATGCGGAACTTCCTGATAGAACCAGGCCAACTTGCCCGTGCTTGCGTGCAAGGCGACGATCGAATCGGTGTACAGGTTATCGCCCTTGCGCCCGGCACCGTACAAATCCGGGTTGGGGTTGCCGGTCGAGAAAATGACCAAATCCCGCGCATGATCGATGGCGGGCGTCGACCACACCATCCCACCGCCCCGCCGCCAGGCATCGCCGGCGAACGACTGGGGATCGGTCGACTGCCAGCGCCAGGCTTCCTTGCCGGTCGCGGCGTCGAAGGCGGCGACGAAACCACGGATGGGCCATTCGCCACCCGCACTGCCAACGATGATTTTGCCCTCGTGGACCTGCGGTGCCATCGTCTCGCTGTAACCCACCTTGGGATCCGCCACGGCAACATTCCAAAGTACCGCGCCGTTGGCGGCATCCAGCGCGATCAGCCGATCATCCAGCGTCACCACGTACACATTTCCATACGCGACGGCGGCACCGCGGTTGACGGGACCGCAGCAGATCTTGAAATCGGGCAACGTATAGGTCGATTCCCAAATGATCTCGCCGCTGTTTGCGCGAATCGCGAGGACCTTCATTTTATTGTCGACCACGGGCGTGGTCGCATACATGATGCCGTTGACCACGATCGGGGTGGTCTCGAAACTGCTGGTGACGCCGGTTTGCACCAGCGCCACCGGCACGAGCGAGGACACGTTGCCGGCATTGATATCCTTGAGCGGAGAGAAGCGCTGATTGGAATAGTCGCGCCCGTGCAGCAGCCAGTCGGCGGGACGCGAATCCACCGAATCCATCATGGTGTCGCTGATCGTGACACTCTCCTTCTCGGGCAACGCGCCCACGAGCAGGCGGCTGGCGCTGCCGATGTTCGCGATCTCCAGGTTGGCCCCCGACGCCTTGTTCGCCTGCTGCTCCGGATACGGCAACAGCGCGACCTTATCCAGATGCGCGGCGCTGAGAGGCGCCCGTCCCGCGGGATAGCCATTCTCGGCAAGAATGAATGCGAGCACTTGCGTGTTTTGCTGCTTGCTCAGAGAGCCGGGGTTATTGACCGGCATCTGCGTAGAGATGAACGTAAATAGCGCGCTCGTCGTGGTGAAGGTGGTCTTGAGCGCCTGAGCAAATGCGGCCCCGGTCAGAGCCGGCGCGGCGCCCCCTTGGAGCCTCGAGCCATGGCACACCGAGCATGTTGCGGCATATATCTGCGCGCCTGCTTGTGCCTGTGCCTTCGTGTAGTCGCCGGCGGCTGGAGCGGACAGCGCCGCCAGCGGCAGTGCGGCCATACCGACGGCGGCAGTGAGCCAAGACCGCGCCTGGCGGCGCAGCAGTGAACATCGAGCGAATGGGCCGGCCTTGGCGGACATGAGAGGTGCGCTCGTTTGGATTGGTATCTGGAGCCTGGAACGGGCGGATGTCGCCCGGATGTCAAAATCCGCCCGCCCGCGTTACGTTTGAAATCCCGGAAGCGGCCCTCCCCCGCTCATTGCGCCACGGCCCGCTCGAGAAGCGGAATGACCGCGGCCAAATTGACGCTCAGAGAGCTCGCTACAGCGTGCCGCTGAACGATGTACTTCGGATCGTTGTAGGCGAGCCAGGTCTTTCCTTCGGAATCCTCCCAGACGAGCGCCTTGAGCGGCAAATCGAGACCGACCGTGGGCATCGCTTGCATCAGGGGCGTGCCGCTCTTCGGATTGCCGAAGATCAACAGTTGTTCCGGTCGCATGGCAAGACCCGCGCGCGCGGCATCACCGCTGAAATCGATGCGCGCAAAGATCAGAACGCCCTTCTCCTGCAAAAGCGATTCGAGCCGGTCGACGGTCCGGTCCACCGGGTGATAAGACGCCAGGACGATGACACCTGAAGGCGGCGCTGGTTGAGTCATACGCAAAGCCTAGCGGCCCCGAATGGCGGGAGCAACGGATGGCTGCTGCCGCGCCGCAACACGTTGCCTTGGAGGTCGGATATCATTTCTCGCGAGATTCCCTTTATATTCGGTTCATGGTTCGACTCGGGAAATAAATCCACAGATCGCGGAGCGCCGGGAGCAAGACGCGTGAAGGATCTTTCGAGTTACGCATTTTCACCGTTACGGACCGGCGACTTGACGCTGTATCGCGGTTCCGGTGGGGGACTATCGCCAATTCTGCTGGTTGCGGCGGAGAACAGCTCGCGTGCTTGTCTCACGCAGCTCGAGCATGAATACGCCCTCAGAGCCGACCTGGATGCCGTTTGGGCGGCGCAGCCGATCGAACTTTCCCGCCACCGCAACCGCTTGGCGCTGGTACTCGAGGACCCTGGGGGAGCGGTCCTCGATCGACTGCTCGGCCGGCCACTGGGAATAACAGAGTTTCTGCGCATCGGGATTTTCCTCACGGCGGCGCTGCGCCAAGTGCATGCACGCGGAATAATCCACAAAGATATCAAGCCGGCGAACATCCTGGTGGATGTGGCGACCGGCGGTGTCTGGCTCACCGGCTTCGGCATTGCCTCCCGCCTGCCGCGCGAGCGCCCGAGCCCCGAACCGCCCGGCGCGATCGCCGGCACCCTTGCCTACATGGCGCCCGAGCAAACCGGACGGATGAACCGCTCGATCGATGCGCGCAGCGATCTGTACTCTCTGGGCGTCACATTCTACGAAATGCTGACGGGAACGCTGCCCTTCGCCGCCACCGATCCGCTCGAATGGGTGCACTCCCATATTGCCAGGCAGCCTGTTCCTCCCGACGAGCGGACCGCGGAGACTCCCGGGGCGCTGTCATTGATCACGATGAAGCTTCTCGCCAAGACGGCCGAGGATCGCTACCAGACCGCCGCCGGAGTCGAGGCGGATCTGCGGCGATGCCTCGCGGAATGGGAGTCGCAGGGCCGTATCGGCCCGTTCCCACTGGGTACGCACGACGCGTCAGACCGGTTGCTAATCCCCGAGCGGCTTTATGGGCGCGAGCGCGAGATCGAAACCCTGCTCGCTTGTTTCAATCGGATCGTGGCTCACGGCACACCGGAGCTCGTGCTCGTCTCAGGATTTTCCGGGATCGGCAAGTCCTCCCTGGTGAACGAGCTGCACAAGATGCTCGTTCAACCCCGTGGACTGTATGCGTCCGGCAAATTCGACCAATACAAACGCGACATTCCCTACGTCACGCTAGCCCAAGCCTTCCAGAGCCTGGTGCGCTCGCTCCTGAGCCAGCACGAGGTGGAATTGGGCCGGTGGCGGGATTCCTTGATCGAGGCGCTCGGCTCGAGCGGTCAGCTCATCGTAAACCTCGTTCCGGAACTCGAGCTCATCATCGGAAGGCAGCCGGCGGTCCCGGACTTGCCGCCGCAAGAGGCGAAGAATCGTTTCCAGATGGTATTCCGGCGCTTCCTCGGCGTATTCGCCGATGAGCAGCACCCGCTCGCGCTGTTCCTGGACGATTTGCAATGGCTGGATAGCGGGACACTCGAGCTGCTCGAGCATTTGGTCACACATTCGGACGTGCGGCACCTGCTGCTGGTCGGGGCCTATCGGGACAACGAGGTCGGCCCGTCGCATCCCCTCATGCGTACACTCGAGGCGATCCGGGAGACCGATGCGAGAGTGCACGAGATCGTGCTGGCGCCGCTCGGCCTCGACGGTATCTGTCGGCTCGTCACCGACACCCTGCGTTGCCGGCCTGAGCACGCCCTGCCCCTCGCGCAACTGGTGCGCGACAAGACCAGGGGGAATCCGTTCTTCGCGATCCAGTTCCTCACGGCGATGAACGAGGGCGGGCTCCTCGCGTTCGACCCTGTCGCGCCAGGCTGGCGCTGGGACCTTGATCGCATCCGCGCCCGGAGTTACACCGACAACGTGGCGGATCTGCTGGTCGAAAAGATGAAGCGGCTTTCCGTTCCCGCCCAGGAGGCCATGAAACTACTCGCGTGTCTGGGCAATGTCGCTCCGACCTCGACTCTAGCCCTGGTTCACGGCGACACCGAGGAAGCGATGCATTCGGCGCTCTGGAAAGCCGTCCAGGCGGGGCTCGTCTTTCGCGAGAACAGTGCCTACAAGTTCCTGCACGACCGGATTCAGCAGGCGGCGTACTTGCTGATTCCGGAGGAACGGCGGGTAGAGGTCCATCTGCACATTGGCCGCGTGCTGCTGGCCAACCTGCCGGCGGACGAACTTGCCCAGCACCCGTTCGATGTCGCGAACCAGCTGAACCGGGGCGCCGCACGGCTGATCGACCGGGAGGAGAAAGCGCAGGTGGCGACGATCGATCTGCACGCCGGACGAAAGGCCAAGACGTCGGCGGCCTACACATCCGCGCGCGCGTATTTTTCGGCCGGCATAGCGCTGCTCGATGAACGAGACTGGGACAGCCGGTACGATTTGATGTTCAACCTGCGGCTCGAACGCGCCGAGTGCGAGTTTCTGACCGGCAATTTCGAAACTGCGGAGGAGCTGATCGCGGACTTAGTGCAACGTGGGTCATCGATAATCGACCGGGCGGCGGCCTACCACCTGAGGGTGCTGCTCCACACTGTGAAGGCGGAAAACGCTCAGGCCGTGACCAGCGCGCTCACCTGCCTGCGTATGTTCGGCATTGATCTGCCGGCGCACCCGAGCTTGGAAGAAGTCCGGACCGAATACGAAACCATATGGCAGGCCCTCAATGAGCGGCCGATCGAGGGCCTGATCGATCTGCCGCTGATGACCGATGCAGAACTGCAGGCCGCCATGCGGGTACTCTCGAGCCTACTGACCTCCGCCTACGTCACCGACTTTCATCTTTTTTGCTTGCATCTGTGCCGCATGGTGAACATCAGCGTGCAGCACGGAGTGTGCAGCGCCTCCGCGCATTGCTTTGGCTGGGTCGGGACGATCCTCGGCTCGGTCTTTCACCGTTATGGGGAGGGTTACCGATTCGCCGGGCTCGCACGCGACCTGGTCGACAAGCACGGCTTCATCGCTGTTCAGGCAAAAGCCCACTTCACGATGGGAATAGTTGCCCTCTGGACACAGCCGATGACCACGGCGATCGATTTCATGCGAGCGGCCTTTCGCGCCGCGGTTGAGACAGGAGACCTGACCTACGCTTGCTACAGCATCGACCATACCGTTGCGTACCTTCTGGTGCGAAACGACCCGCTCGACGCGGTGTGGCGCGAGTCGGAGCGGGCGTTGGACTTCGCCCGGGAAGCCAAGTACGGCGACGTCGTGGATATTATCGTGAGCCAGCAACGTCTTGTCGCGACCATGCAGGGCCGCACCGCCGCACTCTCCACCTTCAGCGATGCGCAGTTCGACGAAGGAGCGTTCGAGGATCAATTGAACATGGACCGAACAGCCACGATGGTCTGCTTTTATTGGATCCTCAAACTGAAGGCGCGTTTCCTGTCGGGCGACTACACCGAGGCGCTCGCGGCATCTAACCAAGCAAAGTCGCTCCTCTTTGCCGTGGCCGCCCAGATTCAGCTGCTCGATTATTTCTACTACACCGCGCTGACGGTAGCGGCGCTCCACGAGAACGCGTCGGCCCGCGAGCAACAAGCATGGCGTGACCTCCTGACGGTGCATCAGGAGCAGCTTGGCGAATGGGCCGATAGCTATCCACCGACCTTCGCCGACAAGCACGCTCTGGTGTCGGCCGAGCTCGCGCGCATCGAAGGCAGAGATGCCGAGGCCATGCGTCTGTACGAGCAGGCCATCGAATCTGCTCGCGAGCGCGGCTTCGTTCAGAACGAGGGCGTCGCGCATGAGGCAGCCGCTCGGTTCTACGCGGCGCGGGGCGTGGATCGCATTTCCCACGCGTATTTGCGAAGCGCGCGGGACTGCTATCTGCGCTGGGGTGCGCTCGGCAAAGTACGGCAGCTCGACCAGTGCCATCCTGGGTTGCGGGAAGAGTCCGCCCCGCCTCTGCTAAACTCGACAATCGATGGACCTGTTGAGCAGTTGGACGTCGGGACAGTGCTCAAGGCTTCGCAGGCGGTGTCGAGCGAGATCGAGCTTGGCAAGCTCATCGCGACGCTCATGAGAATATCGCTCGAGCACGCGGGGGCCGAACGCGGCCTGCTCATACTTTTCAAGGACAACGAGCCGCGGATCGCCGCCGAGGCAAGAACCGGCGGCGGCAACATCGAGGTGGCACTGCGAAATTCGGCGCTGGCGCCGACCGAACTTATCGAGTCCGTGCTCCACACCGCGACGCGGACGCGGCAGAGCGTGATCCTCGACGATGCCTCGGTCGACGCGGCATCCCCGCCGGACGAACATGTCTGCCGGAAGCACACCCGCTCCGTGCTCTGCCTGCCCCTGGTCAAACAAACCAAGCTCGTCGGCGCACTGTATCTCGAGAACAATCTGGCGCCGCGCGTGTTCACGTCGGCCAAGCTCGCGGTCCTGGAGGTGCTGGCTTCGCAGGCGGCTATTTCGCTGGAGAACGTGCGGCTCTATGACGAATTGCGTCTGGAAAACAGCGAGCGCCGACAGGCCGAAGAGAGGCTGCGCCGCAGCGAGGCTTATTTGGCCGAGGCCCAGAAACTCAGTCAAACGGGCTCGTTTGGTTGGAACCCCGTCAACGGAGAAATATACTGGTCCGCGGAGACGTTTCGTATCTTTGAGTACGACCCGGCGAGCACCCCGACTCTGGCGCGGATTCAACGCCGGGTTCATCCGGACGACGCTGCCGCCTTCCGACAGGTCGCGGAGCGTGCAACAGACGGCCGGGATTTTACTCACGAGTATCGATTGCGGATGCCCGATGAGAGAGTCAAATATCTTCGCGTCGTGGCCCGTGCCTTACAAGATGAGGCCGGCAATGTCGAGTTCTTCGGTGCGGTGATGGATGTCACCGCGATCCGGTTGGCGGAGCTCGAACTGCACAGAACCCGCGCCGACCTTACGCATGTGATGCGCGTGACCAGCCTGGGCGAACTCACCGCCTCGATCGCCCACGAGGTCAATCAGCCGCTGGGCGCCGTCATGTTCAACGCCGAGGCATGCCAGAGCTGGCTCGATGGCGACCCGCCCAACATGATCGAGGCGCACGCCGCCCTCGAGAGGATCGTCCGCGACAGCACTCGGGCTGGGGAGGTCATTCGGCGCATCCGTTTGCTCGCAAGAAAGGCCGACACGAAAATAGCGCCGCTTGATCTCAACGAGCTGCTGAGCGAGTCGCTGACCTTTGCGCAGCATGAGCTGCAGAGCTCCCGGGTGGCGCTGCGGGTGGAACAGGCAAGCGCGCTGCCGGTCATTTGCGCCGACAAAGTTCAGCTCCAGCAGGTGATCCTCAATCTCGTGGTCAACGCCATCGAAGCCATGCAACCGATCACGGATCGGCCGCGCGAGCTTCTGATACGAACGCAGCAAGATGACGCACGGCAAGTGCGGGTCACGGTAACGGACTGCGGTATTGGGTTCTCCGCGGAGAGCGCGGATCGGCTGTTCAACACGTTCTTTACCACTAAACCCAATGGGATGGGCATGGGACTCTCGATCTGCCGTTCGATCATCGAACTTCACGGCGGGCGTATCTGGGCTGAGCCGAACGTGCCTCACGGCGCGAGCATTCATTTCACCCTGCCTTTTTCAACTGCGGGTGGCGTCTTGAGATAACACTACAGGTTGCGAAGGAGCGCGGGACTAGTGATGGATCTTTCGAGCTATGCATTTACACGCTTACGAGACGGCGACTTGGCGCTGTATCGGGGTTGCGGCAAAGGGCTATCCCCGATCCTGCTGGCGGCGGCGGAAAGCGGCTCGATCGCTTCTCATAAGCGGCTGGAACATGAATATGCGCTCAAGGGCAACCTGGATGCCGCCTGGGCGGCGCAGCCAATCGAACTTTCCCGCCACCACAACCGCGCGGCGTTGGTGCTCGAGGACCCCGGCGGTGCCGTCCTCGCTCGACTACTCGGCCAGCCACTCGGCATAACGGAGTTCTTGCGCATTGGGATATCTCTCGCGGGGGCGTTGCGCCAGCTGCACGCGCGCGGGCTGTTTCATAAGGACATCAAGCCGGCGAACATCCTGGTGGATGTGGCGGGCGGCGGTGTCTGGCTCACCGGCTTCGGCATTGCCTCCCGCCTGCCGCGCGAGTGCCCCAACCCCGAACCGCCCGACGCGATCGCCGGTACCCTCTCCTACATGGCGCCGGAACAGACCGGTCGCATGAACCGTTCGATCGATGGACGCAGCGATCTTTACTCTCTTGGCGTCACCTTTTACGAGATGCTGACGGGGACACTGCCCTTCACCGCCGCCGATCCGCTGGAATGGGTACACTGCCATATCGCCAGACGGCCTGCTCCTCCCCACGAAAGGCGCATCGATACTCCCGGCGCGCTATCGGCCATCACGATGAAACTCCTCGCCAAGACCGCCGAGGAGCGTTACCAGACAGCCGGCGGCGTCGAGGCGGATCTGCGGCGTTGCCTCGCGGAGTGGGAGACGCATGGCCGCATCGACCCGTTCCCGCTCGGCGCGCACGACGTGTCAGACCGCTTGCTGATCCCGGAACAGCTGTATGGGCGCGAGCGCGAGATCGAAACGCTGCTCGCCTGCTTCGACCGCGTTGTGGCCCACGGCACCGCGGAACTCGTGCTCGTAACCGGATATTCCGGGATCGGCAAGTCCTCCGTGGCGCATGAATTGCACAAGGTGCTGGTCCCGTCGCACGGGCTTTATGCGTCCGGCAAATTCGACCAATATAAGCGCGACATTCCCTACGTCACGCTAGCCCAAGCGTTCCAGAGCCTGGTGCGCTCGCTTCTGAGTCAGAGCGAGGCGGAACTTGGCCGGTGGCGCGATTCTTTGAGCGAGGCGCTCGGCTCGAATGGTCAGCTCATCGTGAACCTCGTTCCCGAGCTCGAGCTCATCATCGGAAAGCAGCCGGCGGTCCCCAACTTGCCGCCGCAAGAGGCCAAGAACCGCTTCCAGATGGTATTTCGGCACTTCCTCGGCGTTTTTGCGCGCCAGGAGCACCCGCTCGCCTTGTTCCTGGACGATTTGCAATGGCTGGATAGCGCGACGCTCGAGTTGCTCGAACACCTGATCACACACTCCGAAGTGCGGCACCTACTGCTGGTGGGCGCCTATCGGGACAAAGAGGCCGGACCCTCACATCCGCTCACGCGCACGCTCGAGACGATCCGCGCGACCGATGCGAGGTTGCACGAGATCGTGCTGACGCCGCTCGGCCTCGAGGATATCGGCCGGCTCGTTGCCGATGCCCTGCATTGCGTGCCGGAGAGTGCGCGATCTTTGGCGCATCTCGTACACGAGAAGACCGGCGGCAATCCGTTCTTCGCGATTCAATTCATGATCGCGTTGACGGATGAGGGTTTGCTCGCGTTCGATTCCGTCGCCGCGGTCTGGACGTGGGACCTCAACCGTATCCGCGCCAAGAACTACACCGACAACGTAGTGGACCTCATGGTCCAGAAACTCAAGCGGTTGCCGAGCACCACGCAGGACGCACTCAAGCACCTCGCGTGCCTGGGCGACACCACCGGGATGGTGACGCTCGGCATGGCGTTGCAGCAAACCGAGGAAGCGATGCATGCGACGCTCTGGGAAGCACTCCGTGCCGGGCTCATTATCCATCAGGGGAATAACTACAGATTCCTGCACGACCGAATCCAGCAGGCCGCGTATTCACTGATTCCCGAAGCGCACCGCCCCGAGGTCCACGTGAGACTCGGCCGCGTGCTCCGGGCGAGCCTGACGGCGGATGATCTCGCCGAACAGCTGTTCGAGGTCGCAAACCAGTTCAATCGAGGTACCGCGCTCTTGGTCGACCGCACCGAGAAAGCGGACGTCGCAACCCTCAACCTGCGCACCGGGCGAAAGGCGAAAGCCTCGGCGGCCTATGCGTCGGCGCGCGCGTATTTTGTGGCTGGCATCGCGCTGTTGGATGAGAGCGACTGGGGGAGCCGGCACGAGTTGATATTCAGCCTGTCCCTCGAGCGTGCGGAGTGCGAACTGCTGAGCGGTAACCTTGGAAAGGCCGAGCAACTGATTGTGGAGTTGCTAGAGCGCGCAGCTTCAAACACCGAGTTCGCGGATGTCTCCTGCCTGAAGATCAATTTGCACGTATTGAAGGGCGAATACCCGCAAGCCATCGACAGCGCGCTCACGTGCCTGCACCTATTCGGCATCGACCTGCCGGCACAGCCGACCCCCGAGCAGGTCCGGGTCGAATACGAAACCGTGTGGCGAACCCTCGAGGGGCGCCCGATCGAGAGTCTGATTGATCTGCCGCCGATGACCGAGCCGGAGGTACGGGCCGCAATGCAGGTGCTCTCGGTCCTTGCCCCCCCCGCCACCATGACGGACTTTCGGCTGTTTTGCTTGCTGGCGTGCCGCATGGTGAACGTCAGCATTGAACACGGGATCTGCGGCGCAGCCGCGCACGGCTGGTCTCTTCTCGGGGCCATCCTCGGGTCGGTCTTTCACCGTTACGGTGACAGCTATCGTTTCGCCAAGCTGGCATGCGACCTGGTCGAGAAGCGCGGCTTCATCGCTTACCAGCCCAAGGTCTACCATGCGATGGGAACAGTTGCCTTTTGGATGCAGCCGATCGGGGCCGCGATCGATCTCATGCGGGCCACGGTCCGCACCGCGATTGAGACGGGTGATCTGACCTTCGCCTGCTATGGTATGAACCAATCTATCACGGGGCTTCTTCTGCGGAGCGACCCGCTCGATGCGGTGTGGCGCGAGTCGGAAAGGGCGCTGGATTTCGCCCGCGAAGCCAAGTACGGCAACGCCGCCGACATCGTCATCAGCCAGCAACGCCTCATCGCGACCATGCAGGGCCGGACCGCCGCCTTCTCCACATTCAGTGACGCGCAGTTCGACGAGGCGCAGTTCGAGGCGCAGTTGCCCACGGACCGGTTGGTCCCGATGATCTCCTGGTACTGGATCCTCAAACTGGAGGCACGGTTCCTGTCGGGCGACTACGCCGAGGCTCTCGCGGCAGCCTCCAAAGTGAAGCCGTTTCTTTCAATCCCAACCCCGCAGATCCAGCTACTCAACTACTTCTATTATGCCGCGCTGGCGGTAGCGGCGCTCTTCGATAACGCTCCCGCCGATGAGCAGGCCGGTTGGCTCAGTCTTCTGAAGGCGCACCAGGAACAACTGCGCGAGTGGTCCGACAACTGCGCAGCGACCTTCGCCGACAGGCACGCGCTGGTATCGGCCGAAATCGCGCGCCTCGAAGGGCGAGACACCGAAGCCATGGGTCTGTACGAGCAGGCCGTCCAATCGGCTCGCGAGCAGGGCTTTCTACAGACCGAGGGCGTGGCCCAGGAGGTTGCCGCAGGGTTCTACGCGGCTCGCGGCGTCGAGAGCTTCGCGCAGACTTATTTGCGCAACGCACGGAACTGTTATCTGCGCTGGGGTGCGCTCGGCAAGGTGCGGCAGCTCGACCGGCGCCATCCGTGGTTGCGCGAGGAGTCGGGTCCAACCGTGCACGGTGCGACGATCGATGCACCCGTTGAGCAGTTGGACGCCGGGGCAGTGGTCAAGGCTTCGCAGGCGGTGTCGAGCGAGATCGAACTCGCCAAGCTCATCGAAACGCTCATGAGAATCTCGCTCGAGCATGCGGGGGCCGCGCGGGGCCTGCTCATCCTGTTCACGGGCGACGAGCCGCGGATTGCAGCGGAGGCAACGACTGGCGGCGGCAACATAGAGGTGACATTGCGAAACTCGGCGCTGACGCCGCCCGAGCTAATCGAGCCCGTGCTGCACACCGCGGTGCGCACGCGCGAGAGCGTGATCCTGGACGATGCCTCGGCCCAAATCCCCTTCTCCGCGGACGGGCAACCCCGTCAGAAGTCCGCGCGCTCCGTGCTCTGCCTGCCCCTGGTCAAACAAACCAAGCTCGTCGGCGCGCTGTATCTCGAGAACAATCTGGCGCCGCGCGTATTCACCTCGGCCAAGCTCGCGGTCCTGGAGGTGCTCGCCTCGCAGGCGGCTATTTCGCTGGAGAACGTGCGGCTCTATGACGAACTGCGTATGGAAAACAGCGAGCGCCGTCGGGCGGAAGAGGACCTGCGGCGCAGTGAGGCGTATTTGAGCGAGGCCCAGAGGCTCAGTCATACGGGCACTTGTGCCTGGATACCCTCCAGCGGGAAAGTATATTGGACCGAGGAAACTTTCAGCATCTTTGAGTACGATCCGGCGATCACTCCGACGATGGAACTGGCGCGACGCCGGCTTCACCCTGACGATATTGCGGCGTTCCAGCAGGTCATTGAGCGCGCATCGAAGGACGGACGGGATTATGCCCACCAATATCGATTGATGATGCCGGATGAAAGGGTCAAGCATGTTCAGGTCGTGGCCCGTGCGTTCCGAAATGACGCGGGCGACGTCGAGTTCGTATGCTCGGTCATGGACGTCACCGCGATCCGTCTGGCGGAGCTCGAGCTGCACAGAACCCGCGCCGACCTCGCGCATGTGATGCGTGTGACCAGCCTCGGCGAGCTGACCGCCTCGATCGCTCATGAGGTCAATCAGCCGCTGGGCGCCGTCATGTTCAACGCCGAGGCATGCCAGAGCTGGCTCGACGGCGACCCGCCCAACATGAACGAAGCGCATTCCGCGCTCGAGAGGATTATTCGCGACAGCACCCGGGCTGGTGAGGTCATTCGGCGCATCCGTTTGCTCGCGAAGAAGACCGACACGAAAATGGCGCCGCTCGATCTCAATGAGCTCCTGAGCGAATCGCTGACCTTTACGCAGCATGAGCTGCAGAGCTCCCGCGTGGCGCTGCGGGTGGAACAGGCAAGCGCGCTGCCGGTCATTTGCGCCGACAAAGTTCAGCTCCAGCAGGTGATCCTCAATCTCGTGGTCAATGCCATCGAAGCCATGCAACCGATCAAGGATCGGCCGCGCGAGCTTCTCATACGAACGCAGCAAGATGACGCACGGCAGGCGCGAGTCACGGTGACGGACTGCGGTATTGGGTTCTCCGCCGAGAGCGCGGATCGGCTGTTCAGCACATTCTTTACCACCAAACCCAATGGCATGGGCATAGGACTCTCGATTTGCCGTTCGATCATCGAACTTCACGGCGGGCGCATCTGGGCTGCGCCCAATGCGCCTCACGGCGCGAGCATTCATTTCACTCTGCCTTTCCAACCAAGGGTGGCGTCATGATTCATTCCCAAATGCATTGTGCGGCTGCGGCCGGGTTGATCGTGAGTTGCGAAATCTCGACGTTATCACCAGTAGTCGCGCAGACGCAGAGCGCGATAGCGGACGCCAATCAGCTGGCGGAGATCGTTGTGACGGCACAAAAGCGCTCCGAGAATATTCAAGATGCGCCGCTGTCGGTGACCGCATTTAGCGGGCCTGCCCTAAAGGCGGCGGGCGTCACCGTTGTCAGCGAACTGGGTGAGATGGATTCGACCCTGCAATTCAGCGCCATCGGGGGCATCGCAACGGTGTTCATGCGCGGGCTGGGCAACCCGGTTGCCACATCGGGAAATGAGGCGAGCGTTCCCATCTACATCGATGACGTGTATTACTCGCGCTTATCGCCAAGCTTCTTTGATCTCGTCAATGTCAATGACGTCGAAATCCTCAAGGGCCCACAAGGGACACTCTTCGGACGAAACGCGAGTGCGGGCGTCATCTCGATTCACACTCGGGATCCGGGTGACACCCCCGTTATTGAGGGCCTTGTGGGTTATGGGAATTACGCGACGACCACCGCACAGCTCTACGCATCGGTGCCGATCACTGACGGACTTGCGGCTGATATCTCGCTGAGCGAATACGATCAAGCATCCGGCTGGGGCCGGGATGTGTACAACGGCGACCCAACCGATCTCAACCGCTCCTTCACCGCGCGATCCAAGATCCTATGGAAGCCGACCGATGAAACCACGATAAAAATCATCGGCTATTACGTGGAACAAAATAGCCTGCAGGGGGAATTGACCACTCCTTACGCGGGCACTCTCGGCGGCGGGCTCGATAACTCCGGCACAATAACGGTGCCCCCGGTGCCGCCCCAACCACGTTTCTACGATATCAATTTGGATCAAATGCCCGGTGTGACCAATGCAACCTATGGCGGGTCGATTCACGTCGATCAAGCGCTGGGTTTTGGGGTGTTCTCCAGCATCAGCGCGGCGCGGAAAACCAATGAAACCTTGTATGAAGATGGCGACCTGACGCCCTATCCGTTGTCCATCGTTGCTGCGCGTCCCGTAGATCAGCAGTACTCGGAGGAGTTGCAGCTCAAGTCGAAGCCCGGCGCGCCCATGCCATGGATTGGCGGCTTCTTCTATCTGAACACTCTCGCCGGATACGATCCGATCCACATCTCCGGTGATACCTACATTGCCGAAGGCATCAATTCCATTGCGCTGATCGGAGAGCAGCGGCTCAATTCGTTCGCTCCCTACGGACAGGTTACCTATCCCCTATGGCAGGACACGAACTTGACCGCGGGGCTTCGGTACAACAAGGATGAGCTGCGCGGTTTCGGCTCGACCACGATCTACCCCAATCCCGGTGGCCCCCTGTCGGCCATGGGACCCTCGTTCTTGGCGGCACCGGCTTTCGATCAGACCCAGGACTTCGAGAAACTGACTTACAAGGCCGGCCTGGATCACCATTTTGATCGCAATGTCATGGCCTACGCCCTGGTCAGCACGGGCTATAAGTCCGGCACGTACAACACCGTATCGATTAGTTCGGGGGCACTCAAACCCGAGACCGTAACGACCTACGAGTTCGGCTTGAAGACGGAACTGCTCGACCATCGATTACGCCTCGACGGAGCGGTATTTCGCAATAACCTCAAGGACCCCCAAGTACAGAGCACGCAAATGGGCCTCGAGACCGTCATCAATGCGGGTTCCGCGCGAAGTCAAGGGGTGGAGGTTGAAGGTACCGCGCTTCTGGCTGAAGGATTGACGGCGCGGCTGAGCGCGACTTATCTAGAGGCGAAATTTCTCGACTTTGGCGATGCCCCGTACTTCTACCAGCGACCGGGTGGCGGCAATGATCTGGGCAGCATCAATGCAAGCGGGAATGTGTTGCCGCGCGCGCCAAGAGAATCCATCGACGCGGGCCTGAACTATGTAGTGGCCTTCGCAAGCGTGGGCAAGTTCGCCTTCGACACGAATGTGGCGTATTCCAGCAAGTTCTATTGGGACGCAGACAACGTCATCTCGGAGGGGCCGCTGACGATCGTCAACGCATCGGCGACCTTCACTCCGCGGCGCGCAGAAGCCTTCAGCATCCGATTGTGGGTGAAGAATCTCACGAACAAGGAGTATTACAGCGTCGAGTACGAGGAACAGGGAACCGGTGGATTCGCCGCATCCCCCGCCGCTCCGCGCACGCTTGGCGGGGAATTCCGGTTCAAGTTCTAGCGGCCAGGCGCAGCGGAGGCAACCTCGCCCGGCCGGCCGAAGAACGCATAACTTGCTGATTTAATTGGTGCCGCAACCCGGATTCGAACTGGGGACCCACGCATTACGAATGCGTTGCTCTACCAACTGAGCTATTGCGGCATGCCTCGAAAAGGGCGTGCATTCTAACCCGTGGTGGTCTCCGACGAAAGGCTGCCGGTGCGCTTGTGGACCTCGCGAAGCGTGCGGGGCAGCGCAAAAATCACGTGTTCTTCCCGGCCCTTGAGCTCTTCCGCCACCTCGCCCCCCCAGGCGCGCAGCTGCGTGATCACTCCCTGCACCAGAATCTCCGGCGCCGAGGCGCCGGCAGTGACCCCGACGGTCTTGGCGCCATCGAACCACTCGCGATGCAGATGCTCCGGCCCGTCGACGAGATATCCCGGAATCCCGGCCTTGTCGGCCATCTCGCGCAACCGGTTCGAGTTGGAGCTGGACTTCGATCCCACCACCACCAATCGATCGCAGCGATGGATGAGGTCTTTGACCGCATCCTGACGGTTCTGGGTCGCGTAGCAGATGTCCTCCTTCACCGGCGCCTTCAGCCCGGGGAAGCGATTGCGCAGCGCCTCGACGATGGAGGCGGTGTCATCCACCGAGAGCGTGGTTTGAGTGACGAATGCCAAGTGACCGGCGTTTCTCACCTGCATCTTCTGAACGTCCTCGACGGTCTCGACCAGGTAGATGCTGCCGCCGTAGGAGGTGTCGAATTGACCGATCGTGCCTTCGACTTCCGGATGTCCCTCATGACCGATGAGGAACACCTCGCGGGCTTCGCGCGCGTAGCGGGTCACTTCCATGTGCACCTTCGTGACCAGCGGGCAGGTGGCGTCGAACACCTTGAGCGAGCGGCGCGCGGCCTCCATCTGAATGGCGCGCGAGACGCCGTGGGCGCTGAACACCACCGTCGATCCGTCGGGCACCTCGTTCAGCTCCTCGACGAACACCGCGCCGATGGTGCGCAGCCGATCGACAACGTACTTGTTGTGCACGACCTCGTGCCGGACGTAGATGGGCGCGCCGAACAGGTCGATGGCTCGTTCCACGATGTCGATGGCGCGGTCGACGCCGGCGCAGAATCCGCGCGGATTGGCTAACAGTATTTGCATGATTACGCCTTTACCTTGGTGCCTTTGGGTTCGAACAGCGCATCGAGCAGCAGCAGCGCCGCCCCCACGGTGATCGCGGAATCGGCCACATTGAAGGCCGGAAAATACGCGCGATCCCAGTGAAAGTGGATGAAATCGATGACATATCCCAATCGAATGCGGTCGATCACGTTGCCGACGGCCCCGCCGAGCACCAGCGAGAGGCCCGCGGCGAGGAGCACCTTCGAGGCGGGCATCCGCAACAGCCACACGATGATCGCGATGCTCACCCCGACCGCCAGCGCGATGAACAGCCACCGCTGCCACCCGGAGGCGCCCGCCAGAAAACTGAAGGCGGCGCCGACGTTGTGCATGCGCGTAATATCCAGAATGGGCAGCACCGTGGTGAATTCGAATTCGCCAAAATGGCTGGTGATGAAGCTTTTGGTGAGCTGATCGATCAACACCACCACGGCCGACAGCAGCAGCCATTTTGCGGCGCGACCCCGGATTTGCTGGTCGATCATGCGAAATGCCGCTCCTCGCCGGGCCCGTCTATGTTGATGACGCAACGGGCGCAAAGTTCCGGATGCCGCGGATCGCTGCCCACGTCGCTGCGCAAATTCCAGCATCGCACACATTTCGGCTGCGAGCTCGGCGTGACTTCGATCCACACGTTCTCGGCATGGCTCGGGACCGAGCCCGGGGGAGGCGTATCGGACTCGATCACGCGCGCCTGACTCGTGATCAGAAGAAAGCGCAGCTCATCGCGCAGTGCGGAGAACCGTTGCGCCTCTGCCGCGGGCGCATAAATGGCGACTTCCGCCTCGAGCGGCGCGCCGATCTGCCCCGCCGTCCGCAGGCGCTCGAGCTGGCGGGCGACATCCGCCTTGAGCGCGATGAACGCCGCCCAATCGATCTCCGAACCGCGCTCCGCTCCCGCCGGGAATCGATGCCAGGTGTTCAAGAACACCGACTCGTTGCGCGCGCCGGGCATGAAGCCCCACACCTCCTCGGCCGTGAAGCTCAGGATGGGCGCAAGCCAGCGCACCATCGCATCGGCGATGTGATACATCGCGGTCTGCGCGGAGCGGCGCGGCAAACTATCGGCGCCGGTCGTGTAGAGCCGGTCCTTGATGATGTCGAGGTAGAAGCCGCCGAGCTCCACGACGCAGAAGTTGTGCACCTCCTGATAGATGTCGTGGAATTCGTAGTTGCGAAACGCCGTGACCACGTCGTTCTGCAAGGTGAACGCTGCGCCGATCGCCCACTGATCGAGCGCCACGAGATCGTTCCAGGCGACGGCATGCTTCGCCGGATCGAACCCGTGCATGTTGCCCAGCAGAAACCTCAGCGTGTTGCGTATCCGCCGATAGGAGTCGGCCATGCGCTTCAAGATCTCGTCCGACACGCTCATTTCATTGGCGTAGTCGGTGGCCGCGATCCAGAGGCGCACCACGTCCGCACCCAGGGTGCTGGTGAGTTTCTGCGGCACCAAGGTATTGCCGATGGACTTGGACATCTTGCGTCCCTTCTCGTCCACCGTGAAGCCGTGGGTGAGCACCCCGCGATAGGGCGCGCGCCCGTGCATGGCGACCGAGGTGAGCAGCGAGCTGTGGAACCAGCCGCGATGTTGATCCGAGCCCTCGAGGTAGAGGTCCGACGGCGAGACGATTTCGGGGCGCATCTGCGTGACCGCATGGTGTACGACGCCGGAATCGAACCACACGTCCATGACATCCGTGGCCTTGTCGTATCGGGGAGCGTCCGCTCCGAGGAACGTGGCGGGATCCAGGTCGAACCAGGCGTCGATACCGCCGCGCTCGACCAGCTTGGCCACCAGCTCGATGAGCTCGAAGGTCTTCGGGTGCAGCTCGCCCGTCTCCTTGTCGACGAACAGCGGAATCGGCACGCCCCAGGTTCGCTGCCGCGACACGCACCAATCGGGCCGGCCGGCGATCATGCCGCTGATGCGCTGCTCGCCCCAGGCGGGCATCCAGTCGACATGGGAGATCGCCTCGAGCGCGCCCTTGCGCAGTCCCGCCTGATCCATGCTGATGAACCACTGCGGGGTCGCGCGGAAAATCACCGGCGTCTTGTGGCGCCAGCAATGCGGATAGGCGTGATGGTACGGCTCGCCCTTGAGGAGGCGCCCGTGTTCTCTCAACACTTCGATCACGTGAGCGTTGGCGTCGAACACACCCTCACCCGCGAACAGCGGCGTCGAGGGCAGAAAGCGTCCGTCTCCGCCCACCGGGTTCTCCACCTCGAGCCCGTAGCGGCGGCCGACGATGTAGTCGTCCAAGCCGTGGCCCGGCGCGGTGTGCACGGCGCCCGTGCCCGCATCGAGCGTGACGTGATCGCCCAGGATCACCGGAACGCGGCGAGCGTAGAAAGGATGCTGCAGCTCGAGCTTCTCGAGCACGGCCCCTTTGGTCTCGGCGAGCACGGTCCAACCGGAAATGCCGAGAGTCTGCATCAAGGGTTTGATGCGTTCGGTCGCGAGCACCAGCCGCTCGCGGCCGTTGTCCAGGTCGAACTCGACCAGCGCATAATCGAACTGCGGATGCACCGCCACCGCCTGATTCGCCGGCAGCGTCCAAGGGGTGGTGGTCCAGATGGCGACGGAAGTGGGCACGCCCTCGTCGACCTCGCTGCCCTCCGTGACCATGCCGAAACGCCGCGATAGATCCAGCCGATCGACCACCTCGAACCGCACGAACACGCTCGGCGAGGTGATGTCCTCGTATTCGACCTCCGCTTCGGCCAACGCCGAGCGGCAGTTCAAGCACCAGTGCACCGGCTTGAAGCCCTTGTACACGTGGCCGTTCTTGATGATGACGGAGAAGGCACGCAGCTGTTCCGCCTCGAAGCGCGGATCCATGGTGAGGTAGGGGCGATCCCAATCGCCGAGCACGCCGAGGCGCTTGAAGTCCTTGCGCTGCGAATCGATCTGCTTGTGCGCGTATTCGCGGCAGGCGGCGCGGAACGCCTTGGCGTCGATCTTCTGTCCCACCCGGCCGTGGGTCTTTTCGACCTGCATCTCGATCGGAAGGCCATGGCAATCCCAGCCCGGAACGTAAGGCGCGTCGTACCCGTCGAGGGTGCGGGACTTGACGATGATGTCCTTCAATATCTTGTTGACGGCGTGCCCCAAGTGAATGGCGCCGTTCGCATACGGGGGCCCGTCCGTGAGCACGAATGACGGGCGCCCGCGGGACTCCGCGCGGATCTTCTCGTAGAGGCCGTCGCGCTCCCAGGCGGCGAGCATCGCCGGCTCTCGGTTCGCGAGATCCGCCTTCATGGGAAATCCCGTCTGCGGCAAGTTAATCGTCTGTTTGTAGTCAGCCACCATTCACCTTCGACAAAAGCTCGCGAGCATTCGCGGCATCAACTTTCATTTGCTCGACCATCGAGCCCACGCTATCGAACTTCACTTCATCGCGCAGTTTCGCGACGAACTCGACTTCGAGCAACCGTCCGTAGAGATCGCCGTCGAAATCGAACACATGGACCTCCAGCAACGGCTCGATCCCGTTCACCGTCGGACGCGTGCCCAGGCTTGCGACACCGGCGCGCGGACCTGCATCGATTCCATGCACCCACACGGCCATGACACCCCAGGTGGGGGACTTACGGCGCATCAGATGCAGGTTCGCGGTGGGAAATCCCAGCGTTCGCCCGAGCTCCTTGCCGTGAGCCACATGGCCGATCATCCGATACGGGCGCCCCAGCAATCGCGCCGCGCCCGCGTAATCGCCGCGTTCCAAACGCTCGCGCACCACCGTGCTCGAAACCCGGACGCCATCCAGCAGGAAGGGGGCGATCTGCTCCACGCCGAAGCCGCGCTGGCGCCCGGCGGCCTTCAGACTGTCGATCGTGCCGCACGCCTGGCTGCCATAGCGGAAATCATCGCCCACCACCACGTGGCGCGCCCCCAGCCCGCGTACGATGAGCTGGTCCACGAAATCCTCGGGACTCATGGCGCGCATGCGCTCGTTGAAGCGCAACGTGACCAATCGATCGACCTCGAGCGCCGCGAGCGCCGCGAACTTTTCACGCCAGCGCGTGAGCCGCGCAGGCGCCCCCTCAGGGTCGATGAATTCCTTGGAGCTCGGCTCGAACACCAGCACGGTCGAGGGGACGCCAAGCTCGCCCGCGCGCCGATTCAGGGCCCGAATCATCTGCTGATGGCCCAGATGCACGCCGTCGTAATTCCCCACGGTAAGAGCGCAGCCCCGGAGAGCTTTGGAGAAACTGTTGAGACCGCGCACTAGTTCCATGGCGAAAGCCCATCATTATACGCATCTCGTTCCGCTCGCCCGGCGCGAAATAACGCCCGGGCATAGGCGAGCACCCTCCCTGGCCCGGAGTCAGATGCATTGACAACGATGCGCCCGAGCCGGAGAATGTGCGGCTCTTTTGGGGGCGCTCATCGACCCTCATGGCTTCGAGGAGTCTACGCTTGGCGAATACGAAATCTGCTGAAAAGGCAGCCCGACAGTCCACTGTGCATCGCGCCCGCAACGATGCTCTGACCTCGCGCCTGCGCAGCGCCATCCGTAAGGCAACGCTGGCGCTCAAGGCCGGGAAGCACGATGACGCGACCGCCGCGCTCGCCGCCGCCACCCCCATCATCGACAGCATGGTGAACAAGGGCATCATTCACCGCAACAAGGCCGCCCGCCACAAGAGCCGGCTGACCAAGCAAGTCCGCGCGCTGGCGCCGAAGTAGCCGAATTCCCGCCTCAGGCGACGTGCGCGGCAGTCTCCGCATCGCCGGGGGCCGGCCGCGGATGCTCCTCGAGATAGCGCATCACCGATTGCTTGAGCTCATCGGTACCCGCGCCGGTAGCGCCTGAAATCATCAATACCGGCCCCTTCCAGCGCAGCCGCCGCACCATGTCCTTCGCGCGCCGCGCCGCTTCGGCCGGCTCCAGAAGGTCGATCTTGTTGATCACCAGCCAGCGCTCCTTCGCCGCGAGGTCGGCAGCGAATTTCTTGAGCTCGGCGACGATGGTGCGGGCATCCTTGACCGGATCGGCGTCTGGGCCCGGCGGCGCGATATCGATCAGATGCAGCAAGATCCTGGTGCGCTGCAAATGCCTCAGGAACCGGATCCCGAGCCCCGCCCCCTCCGCCGCACCCTCGATGAGTCCCGGGATGTCCGCCATGACGAAGCTGCGTCCGGGGCCCGCCGCCACCACCCCCAAATTGGGGTGGAGCGTCGTGAACGGGTAATCGGCAACTTTCGGCCGCGCCGCCGAGACCGCCCGAATCAAGGTCGATTTGCCGGCGTTCGGCAATCCCAACAAACCCACGTCCGCGATCAGCTTGAGCTCCAAGCCGAGATCGCGCTTTTCGCCCGGGAGCCCGAGGCCGGCCTTCCTCGGCGTGCGGTTGGTGCTCGACTTGAACCGCGTATTGCCCCAGCCGCCCTTGCCCCCCTTGGCGACCAGCAAAGTCTGGCCCTCGACCATGAGATCGCCGAGCTGCTCGCCCGTGGCAAGATCCGACACCACCGTGCCCACGGGAACCGGCACATAGATGTCATCGCCACCGTGGCCGGTGCAATCGTTGCCGCTGCCGCCCTCGCCGTTCTGACCGCGGTAGGTCCGGGCAATCCGATAGTCCGCAAGGGTGTTCATGCCCTCGACCGCCTTCAAGTAGACGCTGCCGCCGAGTCCGCCGTCGCCGCCGTCGGGGCCGCCGAAGGGGACGAACTTCTCGCGCCGGAAGCTCACGCAGCCGCGGCCGCCGTTGCCGGCTTGGACCTTGACCTTGGCTTCGTCGATGAACTTCATGGGATGGGAGCCGTGAAAATTAAAAAGGGGAGCAGGATTGCCCTGCCCCCCTTTGGATATCTAACGGCAGCGAGCGCAAGCGCCCGCCACGGCGTTACTTGGCGACGACGTTGACGTAGGTGTGGCCCTCGGCGCCCTTCACCCGAAACTCCACGACCCCGGGGGAGGTGGCGAACAGGGTGTGGTCGGTGCCGATGCCGACATTCACGCCGGGGCGATACTGGGTACCGCGCTGGCGAATGAGGATGTTGCCCGCGAGCACGTCCTGACCGCCAAATTTCTTGACGCCCAAACGCTTGGAATGCGAATCGCGGCCGTTACGAGTACTGCCGCCGGCTTTTTTATGTGCCATGTTGTCTCTCCTCCGTAATCTTAAGCGACGATCGACGTGATCTTCACGTCGGTATAGGGCTGCCGATGGGTCCCTTCGCGCTTGTAATGCTTGCGCCGGCGAAACTTGACGATCCGCACCTTGTCGCCCTTGCCGTGCGACTCGACCGTGGCGGTCACTTTGGCGCTCTCGATATAGGGCGCACCCAATGTCACGCTGGAACCGGCGCCGACCAACAGCACTTGGTTGAATTCAACGCTCGCGCCCTGATCGGCGGTGAGCTTCTCGATGCGTACAATCGCACCTTCTTGGACGCGGTATTGCTTCCCGCCCGTGGCAATCACGGCATACATGATGATAACTCCAGCTAGACGGGCCTCGAGGGCCCGCAAAAGAGCCGCGAATTGTACGGTGAGGGCGGAAATTGGTCAAATAACCCGGCTTCGCCCCCCTTTTTAGACCCTCGGCCTGGGATGCACTGCGGCAATACCGCTTCCGCCCCCGCGCCGGGCCGATCGGACCCGGCGCTCGTGCCGTGGGCCATCCAGCTGTATCCTCATCACACTCGCTTCGCGACTTCGATCAAGCAAAGCGCACACCCGCCACGATGGCGACATAAGGCGGTGACACCATGGAAGCGCTTGAATTCGGGACGGTCGAGCTCGACGGCGAACGGTGTCGGAACGCGATGGAGCACCGCGCAGCGCTCCGCATGCTGCGCTTTTCCGGATCTCATTAGCCCCAGCAGCGGCTTTCTTAGGTACCATGGCGCATTGCGCTAGGCCTTCCATGACAATCGAACAAATACGCGAACTCGTCACCGCCGATTTCGAGGCAGTCGACCGGGTCGTCAAACATCGGCTTTACAGCCCCGTCACGCTCGTCAATCGGGTGGCGAACTACATCATTTACGCGGGCGGAAAGCGGCTCAGGCCCCTGCTCGTACTGCTGGCGGCGCGCGCCTGCGGACACAGCGGCGAGAAGCATATAGACGCGGCCGCCATCATCGAGTTCATTCACACCGCCACCCTTCTACACGACGACGTGGTCGACGGCTCCTCCCTGCGGCGAGGCACGAAGACTGCCAACGAAGAGTTCGGCAATGCGCCGAGCGTCCTGGTCGGCGATTTTCTTTATTCGCGTGCGTTTCAGATGATGGTGAAGCTCGACCGAATGCCCATCATGGACATCATGGCGGACGCCACCAATGCGATCGCCGAGGGCGAAGTGCTGCAGCTCATGAACGCGCGCGATCCGAACACCAGCGAGGCGCGCTACCTCGATGTCATTCACCGCAAGACCGCCAGGCTCTTCCAGGCCGGCGCCCAGATCGGCGCGGTGTTGAGCGATGCCTCCCCCATCATAGAAGAGTCGCTCGCCCGGTTCGGGAAGCATATCGGCACCGCCTTCCAGCTGGTCGACGACGCCCTCGACTACCAGGCGGACGAACTCAGCCTAGGCAAGCATCTCGGGGACGATTTGGCCGAGGGAAAGCCCACCCTACCCCTCATTTATGCCATGCAGCACGGAAACGACGCCCAGCGCGCCATGATCCGGGAGGCCATCGAGGAAGGCGGCCTCAAGCACCTCGCGGAGATTACTCAAGCCGTTGCAACCCTCGGGGGCCTTGCGTACACTGCGCGGCTCGCGCAATGCGAGGTAGATCATGCGCTTGCTGCCCTGGCCCCCCTTCCCGAATCTAGTTTCAAAGAAGGATTGAGCGAACTCGCCAAGTTCGCTGTGGCACGCAAGCACTGATAGATCGCGATTTCGGGGTGTAGCTCAGCCTGGTAGAGCACTACGTTCGGGACGTAGGAGTCGCAGGTTCAAATCCTGTCACCCCGACCATTGATTTCAATAGAGTTTTTCCACTGCCACCGGCTCACGGTTCCAATAGCGGTTTCTGTTTCGGCACGGGAAAATCGCGCAACTTCTCGGCTGTTCTTGGACATTGGCATAATCGCGCTTTAGCCGGGCGCTGTTGGCGTCAGCGAATGGTGGCCGGCTTTCTGGGGCGGAACGACTGGCGTGTTCGACGAAGTCTACTGTTATGCGAAGCTCCCAGACGGGCGCGACCCCCGGGGCACGTGTTTTCAGACAAAGTCTTTTCCGGATCCGTGCATGTGCCGCTATCGAATCACAAGCGCTGGACGACTGATCGACTCGGCTAACAATGATTTGGAGCCGGAGGGGTACATTACGTTTTATACGGTCGATCGCGAATATGACCATGAGTCGCCGGGAAGAATTCCGGGGTTGCGCGAGTATCGCGCTCGATTTCTGTCCGGACAACTGGAGAACATCGTACGAGTGAGTGAAGAAGACGGTGCGGATCGCATTCGATACGGGTTGGCTTCCTATCGATGGTTCCATACGCCGTCGTTTCTTTTCGACGATTCGGACGAAGAGTCCGACGCAAGTAAGGCTGATGTTGGGCTTCGGAAATAGAAGTCACGCGTTAGCGTCGAGTTAATAAGTATAGATTTAAAGACGCGCTTCGCCAGATGAAGCGATACAAGATCATCGAGCCTTTAACGGTTTCCCTGGGGCCGACCGCTTGCCGACACGGCGAGCCGATTTGGCCTTGCGAGGACCCACCGACTTTCTTTTCTTGCGGGTTGGCTTGTGAACTGGCTTCGAGTCAACGCAGCCGAAATCGATACCGAACACGTCGGCCAGTTTCGACGAGTCCAGAATTCGACCGGCGTTTGGCCGTTTCCGAACCGGGGTTCCGCCCTCCCCTGCGCGCGCGATCAACTCTTTTGCGTCGACCTTTCGCAAGCCAAACAGCAGTTCCGGCTCCGAGTCGAGCCGGGCGCCGATTCCGTAAAGCGTCGCAGCGACATGCTTGCACATCGCGGCCGAATCGGGACAGCTGCAGTTGAAAGCAATCTCCTTCGGTGACGGAAAGAGGCCTGTTCCCGGCCGCGTGATGCGTTCCATGACCGAAGTCGACAGTTGCCCCTGGAGCAGCTCGACCAACGTGTCGATGGAGCGGGCGCAGTCTCGTGCAATCCCCTGCCAGTGTGCGGCGGCCACCTCCGGAATACTGACTGTGATTCGGTACAGACTGGATCCCATAACCTGGGCGGTCACTTCGCCGGGAACGATCTTCAGATCGATCACAGAACCGTTGCGCAAGTAGGCGCGGCCGCGTGGCAGGCGGTTCGAGTAGTCGCTATAGCGCTCGAGGTTCCGGCACCACGCCTTACCCCAGAACGATTTTGCAATTGCGCCTCGGCTTGCGGCGACCGGCGAGAGCGTCTGACCCTCCTTTCGCATTTTCGCGACCGTCCGGTCCGCCGTCTGTCGACGCGCCGCCGCAGGAACATATGGTTTCCAGCCAAAATACATCAGCCTCACTCCGTTGATCGATTCACGTCAGACATTTGCCTGCGCTGAATGAATATCAAGCGCCACCAGATTCATCAACTCATTGTCACTGAGCTCGGTCAGCTGCAGTTCCGCACCGCCTTCGAGAACGTCCTTGACGAGCGTCTGCTTCGACTCGATCAGCTGATCAATCTTATCCTCGACCGTGCCGCGACAGACGAATTTGTGCACGAGAACATTACGGGACTGTCCAATCCGGAACGCCCGATCGGTTGCCTGATTCTCGACGGCTGGATTCCACCAACGATCGAAATGCACCACATGCGAGGCGGCAGTGAGATTGAGGCCGGCGCCACCCGCTTTCAGGGATAGAACGAAGAACGGAGTCAACTCGTCATCTTGGAAACGGCGAACCAGCTCCTTGCGCTTCGATACTGGCGTGCCACCATGCAGAATCAACCCTTCCCGCCCGAATACTTGCCCGAGAAACGAGGCAATCGGCTGGGTCGCCTCGCGGAACTGCGTGAATACCAGCATCTTTTCCTGCTTGGCAGCGATCACATCCGCGAGCTCGCGCAGGCGAACGAATTTGCCGCTCTCGGTTTCGCTCCAGTCACCGTCGCCGAGCCATTGCGACGGATGATTGCAGATCTGTTTGAAGCGCATCAGGAACGACAGTACAACGCCTTTGCGCCCCATGCCCTCCGATCGATCTAGCGCGTCCGCGAGTTCCTCGACTGCCTTCTGGTACAGGGCCGTCTGCGTGGCGCCCAAGTAGCAGAACGCTTTCATCTCCGTCTTGTCGGGCAGATCGGCGATCACCGACTTGTCGGTCTTGAGACGCCGCAAGATATAAGGGCGCACGAGGTCGCGCAGGGGCCGATAGGTTTGCGCTTCAGCGAGGCGCCGGACATAGCGCCCGAACGCCTGACCGGAGCCCAACAGACCGGGATGAGTGAAGTCGAAAATCGACCAAAGGTCCCCAAGACGATTCTCCACCGGTGTACCGGTGAGCGCGATCCGCGTGTGGGCGCTGAGTTGCTTGACGGCGCTTGTCTGCTTGGCGCCCGGATTCTTGATGGCCTGTGCCTCGTCGATTACCAATACCCGCCACTGTGTGCTCGACAGCCAGTCGTAGCGTAGCAGCGCGCCATAGCTCGTGATTACGAGGTCAACCGCTGTGAGCGCCTCGGATCTCATCGCCTTTAGATCCTCTGGGAGCGATGCCGAAGGATGGGCGATGAGGAACCTCAGCGACGGCGCGAAGCGTTCGATCTCGGCGGCCCAATTCGCGAGCAACGAGGCTGGTGCGACCAGCAGGCTTGGGGCTCGCGTCGGCGTCGCCGCACGTTGCGCCGTCGACTCGTGCTTGAGAATCAGGAGGAGGGACAGAACCTGGATTGTCTTGCCCAATCCCATATCATCCGCCAGACAAGCGCCAAGCCCGAGACGGTGCAGCAAGTAGAGCCAACGGACACCGGTCTGCTGATAGGGCCGCAGTGTCGCCTGAAGCGCCGGCCCCGGCTCGACGCGGGCCAGCCCGTCGGGGCTGCGCAGGCCCTTGAGAGTCTCCGCGAGCCATGGCCCGGCGCTCACCGTCGCCCAGTCGGGATCGGACGTGTTGGCCCACTGCTCATCCTCTACCGCGACACCCGCCACCAGCCGCATCGCATCGGCGAACGGCAGCCCGCCGGCGGCCGCTGCCGTTTCGATCTTTTGGAATCGGTCGAGAAGTTGCTTGAGCTTGTCTCGGTCTACCTCGACCCAGCGTCCGCGCAGGAGTTGCAATCCGTCGGACCCTTTGAGCAGGGCACGGATTTCGGCCGCCGTGAGCCGCTCCTCTCCGAGCGCCAGCTCCACCTGAAAATCGAGCAGCGCATCCTTGCCGAGCAACGAGGGCGCGCGTCCACCGATGGTCGCCCGGACTTTGGGCCGAGGCGGTCGGCCTGAGCCCCACGCCCTCGGCGCGCGCACCACGATCCCGGCAGCCTCGAGCTTGGGTACATCGGTCAGGAATTGGAACGCCTCAGCCGCGGACCACCTGAGCGGATGGTAGAGCTCCCCGGATTCCACCATGGCAGTGAGCCATGCGCACTCTCTCGCGGCTTCCTGCACTGGCTTGAGAAGCGAGAGCAGCCGCGCCTTGTTTTTCGCGCCGGCGTATTCACGTAACGCCTCGGCAAGGGGCAGGTGCTGCGCGCGAGATTGAGCCGAGAGACGCGTTGTGTAGGTCGCAATGAACGCAAAAGGCGCTTCTTCATCGGAGCGATTCTCGGCCAGGTTGAAATGCACGCGGCCGACAAGGTGCCAAGCGGGATTTCTCGCTTTTAGGAATTCCTGCAGAGTTTGCTTCGCATCGGCGAGTTCGGCGCGGCAAGCCGCTTCAATGTTTCCCCACAGCCCGGCGAGCACATCGGCGTTCAGATATTCCCCGCCCGGCATCGGCGGCGCGACGCTCGCCAGCTCCACAAGCGCCTCCGAAGACGGCGTTTCGATGGCACTCACCGCAGCCGCGCCCGTGGCCCCGGGCTGTAAGGACGTGCATAGCGCGGTGACGTAGCGGCCGGCAAAATCTCGCCAATATGCAAACTCAGCGGGTAGAGCCGTACCGACCTCGCGAATCCCAAGCTCGAGCAGCCCGTGTCCGGCACCACGCTCGAATGCAGCTTCAAGGCGCTCTCGCAGATTGGCCGGCAACGTACGCGCTTCGTCCGTCGGCGCGAGCACGAGGTGCCCCTGCGGCGTGAGGATGGGAATTCGATTCAAGGCGGCATGAACGTGTCGGAGTAGCTGAACACAACGGCTTGGGTCAGATCCCAGGCAACGCGCCCTTTCGACGCGTGCGCGACGCTTTCGCTTGCGGCAGATCCTCGAGTTTGGAATTCCAGTACTCGACGTACTTCTCATACGCCCAGACGGAAGTGAGGAAGTGAACGTGATCGGGGCAACGGACCGTGCGGGATGGAACGGCTTGCACCCTCTCTCGCCTCGCTCGGGCCAGGCGGTGATTGCCATCGATCACGTTGAAAAGTTCCGGCGCTATTTCGGCCAACAGGATCGGACGAGACAGATCTGCCGGACGAACGGTTTCTTCATCCAGATCCGAGCCGCCATAATCAGGAAATTCAGCGACCGGGACAAGCTCGATTGGGAATCGATCGGCGCAAGTGTCGATGAACGCCAGAAGTCGGGTAACGTTAAACTCGAAGATTCCATTCTGGTAGTGTTCATCGCCCGATTTGGCAGGACAAGGCTGAAAGTTTTTGTCGCGTTTTAGCTTGGCCGGAATGCCGGGCTCGGCGGACGGTGAGTCGAACATTATTCTGGTTCCGTGGAGTTGCTAGGGTCTGCAGGTTGCCAGACGAGAATCAATTCGCCTGCGCATTGTTCGCACCATGCTCCCTTGCGTTGTATCTCGCGATGGCCTTTTTCGTTGAAGAATGACGTTACGCAGCCTCCGCAATGGTACTCGTAGCCGCCGAGCGGGTCTTCGAGTGGTGGTTTAGGTCTCGGTAGGAAGCGCATATCCTCACAGCGGAAATCATCGTGGGCAAAGAGCGGTCTCTGCCATGTTTCCTTGATAACTACGTCCAGGACGCTGCTCTTTCGCGCATCGCTACCACGAAGGCGGCCGCTTTCTCGATTGCCCACACTCGGCTCGGCCGGGGCTCACTTCTTCGTCGGAGTAGTCGGCGACCAGCCGGATGTCAGCGACCTTGCTGAATGACTTGCCGGGTTCGACGGAAACGTGACCGGTCTTCACGAGATGAAGGCTGAATGCGGAGATCAGTCCGCTGTGCGTCTTGATCGCTTCCGATTCCGGCGGCTTCTGAGTCGCAATTAGCGCCGCACGAGCTGCATCGAACATAGCGTAGTAGGCGCGGTTGCATGCCCCATTCACATCACCAGCGACAAGCAGCAGTTTGGCCGACTCCACAGCTCGTTGGGCCCTGTCGAGTAGATCCTGACCGTTCAAAGTGTGATGTCTTCTCGTTCGATGTTCTGAAGGAGGCGTGGATTGGAATGAGACTGCGGATGCTCCCAAATCGGCATCGGCTGGATGAGTACCTCGGTTTCTAGCAACACTTCGTACGCGACGTCGACCATGTCGAGCTTTGTGTCTAGGAAATGCCCGCGCGGCCCACGCAGCAACACCGCAACATCTGCATCGCTATCTGACCGTGCCGTACCGCGTGCCCGGCTTCCGAACAGGAAGACTCTTTGCACAGGGTATTGGCTGGATATTCGGCGCGCGAACTCGCGCATAGCGCGCGCTATGCGCGGATCAAGAGTTCTAGCGGAAGCAGCCATCGGAGTTCGTCCAAGTGTACGGATATGGTACACGAGCACGGGCTATCGGGCCGCGAAAACTCATGCTCATCGCGATGCCCGTCACTTAACGCTTTCCAGGTATGGAGCCATAACGCGATCCTGTCGCAGTAGCTGGGCGAACGGGAGGATTTCCCGATTGCTGATTCGTTTGCAGGCGCGGGCAAAGCGCAGCGCCTCGATGGCAATGTCCAGTCCGAGTTTGTTTCGATACTTGAAACAGTCAACTATCGTGCGCGCAACACCGTAGATGCGAACGGAAATGCCGTCGATCGCATGCACATCGATTCCCTCATCGAAGGTCGGAACATCAAAACGATAAATCTTTACGGGCGGCGTGCGCAAGCGGAGCCCCGCGTATCGGCCGCGCGGAACAGCGAGATGGACGACTCTCGGAACTTGCGTTGTGATGCCGTGGAAAGCCAGCGCCGAAATCAGGCAGATCACCGCCCGCGGAGCTTTCGCCGCCGCTACTGCGAGGTCCGGATTGCGGAACTCTTGGACGGTGATGAGTCTATAAAGCCCGCGTGCGAGCCGCAGGAGCTGACCGTCCTCGACGAGCCGGTACAACGCCGCGGGATGAATACCCCGTCTCAGGGCCTGACTCGTTTTCATCACGCCACCGCGCATATCCGAGCGCGTCCTCGTCCCATGGCGGTCACCTCTTGGATTCAGATTACACGAGGTGTTTCGCTGACCCCTTGAGACCGCCAACACTTTGGCCCCGAACGGGTTTGGGGCACATTCGACGCGCCCTGCCTCTGGGCTTAGGCGGCAGCCGCCCACCCGAGAAGCGCCTTTTTAGGTGCTCTTGAGAGCATTATAAGAGCCTTAAAGTACCCTCAAGAGCACATATCTTGAATCTACAACCTGGTTAATATATGCTCTCAAGAGCATTTTATGCTCCTTAACAAGCTCTTGAGAGATCATGGTTGCCCGAAATCAGCTCCTAGACGCCCCGCCCTATCCCGTCGAGCAGGCGCTCACCCGCCTCGGCCAGCGCCTGCGCACGGCTCGAGTGCGGCGAAATTTCACGATTCAGGAAGTGGCCGACAAGATCGGCACCGGACCGCGCGCGATCAGGGATGCCGAGAAGGGCAAGGCGTCCACAGGCATCGGGGTCTACGTCGCCCTGCTCTGGGTCTATGACCTTCTGTCGCCCTTCAACGAGGTAGCGAATCCGGCCCTGGATGAACATGGCTTAACGCTCGCCGCCGCCAAGGAGAAGACCCGCGCACGCAAAGGCGCGGGCCTCGACAATGATTTCTAGAGAATCCTCCGCCGAGTGCTACGTGTACATCACGTTGCCGGGAGAGACATCCTCCGTCACCGCGGGCCGATTCGTGCTCGAGAAAACCGCGCAGGCCCAAGCCCTCGGGCGGTTTGTCTACGGGCGCTCGTACTTGAAGAACCCGGACGCGGTGGAGTTCGATCCCATCGAGCTCAAACTCTCAACCCGAACGTACGAAACCACCCAGTTGAACGGCGTCTTCGGCGCGCTCCGAGATGCGGGGCCGGACTACTGGGGACGCCGTGTCATTGAAAAGCACGCAGGTCGGCCCCAACTGGGTGAACTCGATTACCTGCTCGAATCCCCGGACGACCGCGCCGGCGCGCTCGGCTTCGGGCGCCACCAGAGCCCGCCCGCCCCGCTGCGAATATTCAACCAGGCGATCGATCTCGAAAAACTCCAATCCCTCGCCGCGGCGCTCATCAAGGATGAGATTCCGAGCGACCCGCAAGCGCAGCAGGTTCAGGACCTGATGCTGCTCGGCACCTCGATGGGTGGCGCACGACCGAAGGCCGTGGTGCAGGACGGGGAAGGTCTCTGGATCGCGAAATTCAACCGCGACGATGATCGCTGGAACAATACGCGCGTCGAGCACGCGATGCTGCGCTTGGCCCGCGAATGTGGACTTCACACTGCCGA
>JBEKHK010000031.1:0-51219 GCA_050012315.1 Steroidobacteraceae bacterium
GACCATCAGAAATTATGTACAGCGAACCTACGCTTTAAATCCCGAAAACCCCGTAATCACAGGCTTTTTACTGCTATGAACAAGTGCCACTGTACATAACTGGGTACTGTGCATAATGGCCGGGTAGGGACGGTGGTCGGCATTTCTGTGCAAATAGGCGACTATCCGATGGAACGGCTCGCTGCACGAATGGATACGCTACATGAATGGCTGTTGGTAAGGCTGCCTTAGGCAAGGTAGAAGACATTACGCGGACGATCCTAGTGTTGCGCGGGCGGCGGGTGCTTCTCGACGCCGAGCTGGCCGTACTCTATGGAGTCACGACGCGGCGGCTCAACGAGCAGGTACGCCGTAATCGCAAGCGCTTCCCGGACGATTTTCTATTCGAGCTCACAACTGAGGAGTTCGCGAACTTGAAGTCGCGTTTTGCGACATCAAGTTGGGGTGGTCGCCGCAAACGCCCGCTCGCCTTCACCGAGCACGGCGCGATTCAAGCCGCGACCGTCCTCAACAGCCCTCGCGCGGTCGAAATCAGCGTCTACGTGAGGGTCGCATTGGCTGGCGTTGGCTCGTATGGCACCGTTTTTCACACAAAAATCGCACGAATCACGTTGATCCGATGGGAAAGTCTTGGGAAATCGACGCTGAGTGGGCGGCGGCCTCATAGCCTCACGTAACGCTGCATTGCCCCGGGATTCGCACGTGCAGTCACACGCGGCAGTTCACGATAATAAGTTGTGTGATTCCACGCTTCCCGCGTGTACAGAGCGAGCGCAGGTGACAAAAATCATACGCAGAGCCCGATCAGTCCAGGTCGTACGGTTTCGGACAGCCTCAAGTGCGGATGAGTTGCAGAGCGAAGGTCAAGAAATCGCCGGTCAAATCGTAACTATGAGCGTCGAAATCATCCGTGGCGAGTGACCCATCGCCCGCTCCATCTTCCAGCCATCGCCGGCCAAGGCCAGCCAACTTGGTTTCTAGCCGCGTCTCAGGCAGGACGTCGGTAAACGTTCGCTGGAACTGGCCGTGGTTTCACACGCAGTCTGGTGCTCAAGCGCATTAGCATCCCTAAAATATCCCTACCATGTGGGAGGAGGGCACCAATCTTAATGACAGCAGCTGCGCGCCTCTTGCATAGGAGGACAGGCCACCGTTCCATAGGAACAAAATACACAACAGTCACCGGGTTTAGGCTTCAGCGGCGTTTGGCATTGCGCGCACTCGTAGAAATATTGGCACGCGTCGGTGGGCATTGTTTCCTGCCGCCGATGCCCGCAGGCCGGGCAGGTCAACACGGATTCTAGAACAACTGCGCTCACGGTTTAGCGAACGGCGCTGCGCAGCACCGCGAGCCGAATTGTCCGGCGACAATGTCCGCCCTAAGTTGTTTGGTTAGGGTTTCCATGAAATAGAGCTTACGCCACCTATCTACGCGCGGGGGGTCAAGATAATCGAGGCGAAGCTCACAATGGCTGCACCGCCGAGGAGGGCACTCGTTGGTAATCGAAATGGTCTCCATCCTCGGCCTGATCATGATCCTCGTCGGTATGCAGAAGTTGTAACCGGTGGGTTCAAGAGCACTCGCCGCTACGCAGTAACCTTGCAGTCGCCGAAGAGCTCGTCCATCATTTTCACGAAGTCGCCAGTGTTCGGGGGCCCGCCGCTGATTTGATTGGTAGAGTAAATTGAAACAATGCGCCGCTTTTGTGGTCGCCCGAAACCGAAAGTTGGCCTTCATGGCGTGAAACGATCATCCGGCAAATCGCCAGTCCCAATCCCATTCCATGTGGCTTCGTCGTAACGAACGCATCGAATATGCTGTGGAATGTTTCCGGGTTAATTCCCGATCCTGAGTCCTCCACTGAGACGACAATTGCTTCGCGGCCATCGCGCTCAGTTCTGACTCGCAACACCCGAGCCCGATCGGTTGTCGAGTCCATTGCGTCAATCGCGTTGCGGATCAAGTTGAGCATGACCTCCTGTAATTGGCCACTATGGCCGGGAACGAGAGGCAATTCGGGTGCCAGTTCGGCATGGGTTATGACACCGTGATCCTTCAAATCTTCGCTAAGAAGATCCAGTGCTCCAAGAGCAATCCCGTTCAAATCGACCGGCTCCGCTTCGAGATCGGCGCCTTTAAACAAGGCGCGGATGCTCTCTAGCACCTGGTTGGCACGTTGGCAGTCACGGACAATCCGGGTTATAGCCGCCCGCACTTCGTCAAAATCGGGGGGCGTCTTGGTGAGCCAGAGTATTCCCGCATCGCCGTTCGTCGCGATGGCCGCCAATGGCTGTCTGACTTCGTGAACGATGGCACTCGTAATTGCGTCGATGTTCATTAGCCTATTATCTCGCTCGCGTTGCAGCAACATATTTGAGCGGGCGAGTCGCGCCTCGCTCTCCCTCCGCTCAGAAAACAGTGAAGCAAGAACGATCGCGCAGAGCGACACCACAAGAATAGTGGCCTGAGCCGCCAGGATTCGCTCGGCAACCGGAAAGGTTTTGAACATGCCAACGCTGAATGTAGCGGTCCAAACGATTGTAAGGGCAACGATGAACGCGGCTGCCGCTGCGAAGACCGGCCTGCAACGGGCTGCAAGCCATAACAGCAATGGGGACATCAGGGCGGCAAGCGCGACGATCACCCAAGGGTCCCCCGGCAATAAAATAATAGATCCGCTCAATGCAGTCAGCGACACGAGCGCCGAAACACTCTCCAAGATTTCGATACGCGGCATCGGATCGCGTACGGCAGAAACGAGCCCGATCAATAGCGGCGCGACAGCAACGATGCCGGTTACGTTGGAAGTCATCCAGTGATACCAGACGGTCAGGACCGGTGCCGTCGAACCTTCGACCAACACGACACCCGCCGTTCCGCCGATCGCCGCGGCGGTGGTCCCGACGATCGTTGCCATGATCAGTCCTAGCACTTTGCGCAGGCTGTCAAGGCAGAAGGACAAACCGAAGTAGCGCTCGATCAAGCCGGCCACGAGCAGGACTTGGCCGGCGTTGCACAGGGCAAAGACGATGGAAGTCCAGAGACTCCAGCTGCCCAGGAGATTGCCCGGGATGCTCGCGACTATGGTCCCGACCACCACCGGCAACCTTGCGCCGGGCCCAATAGCGATGAGGAGGCCGGCCGCGACACCGGCGGCCGGCCAGAACCAGGCGACGCCATCAGGTACCGTGCGCAGGAAAAAGCTCAGCTGCGACGCCAGGAAATAGGTAATAGCCACCGCGAATACGAGCACGAGTGAACTCTGCCAGTGCCGCATCAGTTCCCTGGAGGCGGACAACTGCCGTTCGCCCTGCTGCTTTGGCAACTCTTGCAACATGCGGGGCCACCGTTGACTGTCGAAGTATCGCACGGTACATGAGGGAACGGAACGCCAAGGCAGCCGAAGATCGCCCGAAATCCGGAAGTTCGAGCGCTATGCTTGCCCGGGGCCGCCGCGCTGGTCGGCTGCCGGAACAATCGCTTTTGCCGTCATCCGTGAATACAAAGTGGTCGCCGTCTTTACGTGCGAGCTACTGCTTCCGTTTATTCGAAGATAACTCTTTCAAGGCGCTCCAACGAAACCGAATCGCTTGGACGAGGAGGGGCGGTGGTCTCATGGCCTCACGTATCCCCGCATTGCCCCGAGATTCACACGTAGAGTCACACCCAGCAGTTCACAAGAATAAATTGTGTGATTCCCACGCTCCACTCGTAGCGAGAGCGATCGCAGGTGGCCGCACTCGCCCCGTTGCCGTCGGTGACCAGTTTCGGCGTTGCGGCATCAGAACCGCGATCGCTCCAACCAATTATGAGACGCCCTCGGTATGGACGGTCCTCAGGGACTTCTTGCCGCCGGCCGTCAGTTGACGCTGGTAGTCGGCCGCATCGAAATGGCGAACCCATTAAACCCTCCCCTATCTTTCCCCTGAAAAAGCGACAAGGGCGGGAAGATTAGTACACCCCCATGAAATCACGCTTGCCGATGGTCAGCCCGTTGTGGCGCAAAATCGCGTAGGCGGTAGTGACATGAAAGAGAAATTGCGGCAAGCCGTAGTTGGCCAGATAGGACTGACCACTCAGTTTCTTTTCTTTAGGCGTACCAGGACGCAGTACGATTTCGCTCGTTTCGCTGCCTTCAAATTTGGAAAAGTTCACGCTATCAAGAAATTCCATTGTCTGGGCCAACAGTCCATCAAGATCGGCAAAGCTCTTCTCCTTGCCTTCATAGATGGGAACATCGATACCTGCCAGGCGTGCCGAGATCCCGCGCGCAAAATCGGCAGCAATTTGCACCTGTTTGACCAGTGGAAACATGTTCGGATACAAGCGTGCCTGTAAAAATGCGTCTGGCTCTATTGAGTTGGCGACAGCGTGTGCATCGGCCCGAGCCAGAATGGCTTTCAAAGCCGTCAGCAGTTGCTTAAAAACGGGGACTGAGTTGATATACATAGGGCTAGTCATGGTCGTTCCTCGGTTGGTTTGTCGGGTGACGTTATTCAAATGGGTAATACGCCAACTTAACATTTACCGACCAAGTCCCAACGCAACTCGAGGCTCGCCGTCAAAATGGAAATGTTTGCGTTTATCGCTCGCGTAGCCTACCGCAATCCGGGAACGGCAGTTCCAGGAATGTTCGGTTAGGGCGGCTGCCGTCCACAGTTGGTCTGTGTTCTTACGCTCCTCCTCACTTATCTGTAGAAATACGGATCGAGGACGCCAACCTCGGTGATGCGCGAGATGGGCAATTTGTTACGGGCCGCGGCGCGGCGGATCGCTTCGGGCGTGGGCCCGTCGTAGATGCAGAATGTGTGCTTGCTGCCGGGTGTGGCGTAGGAATGAATCCACGTAACGCCGTCCTGGTCTTGCGAGATGCTGAGCCCGTCTGGAAGTTCTCGTTCGATCAGTTAGCGGGACATCACGTCACTCCAATGGCACCTGGGAACTCAGGCGCGAATCGTGCAACGCGCGCCAGGGACAAAAAAACCGAAGAGTTACCCATATTGGAGGAGGGCTTACCTATATTGGGTACAAGACCCCCCCGGAAACCAAACGATCAAAAAATAAGGAGACCGAGTGGCAAGGTCCGGAAAGCCAAAAATGCGGATCTTTGCGCGACTTCGACGGATCGGTTACAACTAGCGTCACCCGAGTTCCTTTTTGGGTCCGCATGCGATGGAACTGCTCGAGCGTGAACGATGTCTTGCAGATTTAGCGGAATGGCTTCATTCCGTTGCGGAGCGAGGCGGCTGCGTGGCGCTGGTGGCCGGCGAAGCGGGCATCGGCAAGACTGCGCTGGTACAAGAATTCTCGAGGCAGCAGAGCGAGACGCGCGTACTTTGGGGGGCATGCGATGCGCTCTTTACACCCCGCCCTCTCGCCCCGCTGCACGACATCGCCCGACAGACGAGAGGCGTGTTGCTGACGTTGGTCAATTCCGCCGCGAACCGCGACGAAATCTTCACGGCAGCGCTCGACGAGCTGGAGCGCGAAAATTCGCTGATTGTGTTCGAAGACATGCATTGGGCGGATGAGGCAACGCTCGATCTGCTCAAATATCTGGGCCGACGCGTCCATCGCACACGCGCAATGCTCGTGGTCACCTATCGTGATGATGAAGTCGGTCCTCGGCATCCACTGCGATACGTAATCGGCGACTTGCCCCGTGCCAGCGTGCACAGAATGCCGCTGGCGCCGCTCTCAGAATTCGCCGTCGCACAGTTGGCCGCGCGGGCCGAACGGTCCTCGAGGGGATTGCACAACCTCACGGGCGGCAACCCACTGTTCGTGACCGAAGTATTGGCCGCGGCTGCCGACACGGTGCCCTGTACCGTGCGCGACGCCGTGCTCGCGCGGGCCGCGAGACTCGCCCCGGCAGCACGCGAAATTGCGGAACTCGTCTGCGTTGTTCCGGGAAAAACCGAACTCTGGCTGCTTGAGCAAACCGCGCGCCTGGACGAGACGGGCCTCGAGGGCTGCTTGAGCATCGGTATGGTGCGTGATGAGGACGGCTCGCTGGCTTATCGGCACGAGCTTGTGCGGCGCGCGATCGAAGACTCGATTTCCCAATCACGCAAGCAAAACCTCCACTCGACGGTGCTTGCAGTACTGGCTGCACGCCCCGGGATTTCCCCCGCGCGCATCGCACATCACGCCGACGGCGCACGCAATGCGGCGGAGGTTCGGCGGTTCGCGCCGGTTGCGGCCAGTCAAGCTGCATCGGTCGGCGCACATCGCGAAGCGGCTTCGCAGTATGAGCTTGCACTGCGGTACGCGCTGGATATTCCTGCAGACGAGCGCGCACGGCTATTGGAGCAATTATCGTACGAGTGTCACCTGACAAGCCGGCACGAGCGCGCCCTCGAGGCACGCAGCGAGGCGTTGGGCATCTGGCGCGCGTTGGGGGAGCGCATGAAGGAAGGTGATTCGCTGCGATGGCTATCGCGCTTGAGTTGGTATTTGGGCCGGCGTCAACACGCTGAGCAATACGGAGACGATGCCATCGCGACTCTCGAGTCACTGCCCCCGGGTCCGGAGTTGGCTATGGCGTACGGCAATCGAGCGCAGCTCCACGCGGAGGCGACCGAGACGGACGACGCGATCAGTTGGGCGCAGCGGGCTATCGCACTCGTAGAGCCTTCGGATTATCAAGATATTTTGAGTGATGCATTGAATACGCGTGGTACCGCACGACTCGTGGCCGGTGATGCAGCAGGGTGGCCAGATCTCGAACGGAGTTTGCAAGTCGCATTAGCCGGCGCCTATCAGGGCCAAGCAGCGCGCGCTTACACGAACCTGTCTGCCATGGCCGTCTCTCAGCGGCGATTCTTGCAGGCGTCCGGCTATCTGAGGCAGGGACTTGAGTACTGCGAACGGCGCGACCTCGATCCCTGGCGGCTTTATTTGCTCTATTATAGTGCGCGGATGAAGTTTGAGCAGGGTGACTGGCTTGCGGCAAGCAGCGACGCCGAAGCCGTGTTACACCATCCGCTCACCACTCCTGTCACTCGCATTCCCACATTGCGTGTTCTGGGGCACCTGCGTATTCGGCGCGGCGACCCGGACGCACAAGCTGTTCTTAGCGAAGCGCGGTCGCTGGCAGGCACGATGCGGGAGTTACAGCGGATCGGTCCACTCGCAGAGGTTTGCGCCGAGGCCGCCTGGCTGATGGGCGATAGGGAGGGCGTGCTCCGCGAGGTGCTGCCAGTGTACGAACTCGTGCGTCAGCGCCGAGATCCGCGGCTGAAGGGTGAGCTGGCCGCATGGCTCTGGCGCGTTGATGCCCTCGATCAACACCCGGCGGATATCGCACAACCATACGCACTGGAAATTGCGGGTGACTGGCGCGGTGCAGCCGGCGTGTGGAGGGATTTGGGCTGCCCTTATGAGCGTGCAACCGTACTTGCTTTGTATGGCGGCGAACTCGAGCAGCGCGAGGCACTCTCGATCTTCGAGCGGCTCGGGGCGGCCCCGGCGGCTCAAATGGTGCGCAAGAAAATGCGTGAGCAAGGTGTGCGCGGCGTGCCCCGCGGCTCACGGGCATCGACGCGGGGTAATCCGCTGGGCCTGACCCGGCGCGAAGCCGAGATTCTCGCACTGTTGTCGGAGGGCTTGCGCAATGCGGCGATCGCCAGGCGCCTGTTTGTTTCAACAAAGACCGTCGACCATCACGTTTCGGCGATTCTGGCGAAACTGGGCACGCCATCGCGAGCTGAGGCGGTCGCGATGGCGCGGAACCTGAAGGTCAAGGGCGATTGATCGAAGCCTCACGAAGCGGTGGCGACCCCAGGCTATCGAAGTGAGGCAACCTGTGCGGGTTGGGTCTTCCTCATCTTTGCACTATAGACAGCATAGAGCGCCGGATTGTTGACCGTGGCCACCGCGTCGGCGACCGCTTTATTGACACAGGCGTCTAGGCGTACCTTGGCTGAGAGACCGCTGTGATCAAATGGTGAGCACACGGTATGGGCCGCCGCGTTGATGCGGCGAAAGAGGATAGCGGCACCTTGCGGATGCGATATATCGAGATCGCCAAACTTCACCGCAACTTTGAGCGGCTCGAAATTATCGGCCGACGCCGGTTGCGCGGCGAGGCTTGCGAATAAAATGCCGGCGAGCGAGGCGGCAATCAGGCTGTAAAAGCCGGTGGCAGTAGTCGTCGCGTTCATGGTGGCCTCCAGGGCAAAATGGAATACTTCGGATTCGGGCAGGGAGAATCTTGCCGCGCAGGGGCCAATATCGAATCGGCAGAACTATCCAATTTGCAACGAAGGATTACCCAGATTTGAAGGCGCCGTAGGTGGCGGTCCGTTCGTCCCGGTGAGTGCCAGCCCCAGAGTTTGACTGCCTGCTTTTATAAGAGTCCGAGAAAGGCATCTTTTAGCGCGTTGGCAGATCTGGAATACTCGCTGTGCTGCCTGTCAGGAGAGATTGCATGGGTAAAATAGCCCCCCGATTGGACCCGCGATCATCGTGTTCAAATCACTCGGGTATTGGCAGAGAGCGCAGTGTGCTCGAGCGCTTTGGCAAAGGCGAAGGTGAACGAAGGGCTTCGGAAGTCGGGGAGACAGCCAAGGATCTGCCGGTGCTCTCGTTCGCAACGGCACGCGCTTGGTTGGAATGGTTGGCGACTCACCACGCCTCATCGCGTGGCTTGTGGCTGAAGATCGCGAAGAAGGGGACTGACTCGGCTTCGGTCACGTACGCGGAGGCGCTAGACGCTGCGCTCGCGTGGGGGTGGATCGACGGGCAGAAGGCCACGTTCAACGAGGTTTCGTGGCTCCAGCGCTTCACGCCACGCACGGCTAAGAGCCCGTGGTCGAAGATCAACCGCGCGAAGGCGGAGGCGTTGATCGCCGCCGGCACGATGGAGGTGCCTGGTCTTGCTGAGGTGGAGCGCGCGAAGCGTGACGGACGATGGGAGCGCGCGTACGACGGAGCACGGTCCTCGAGTATGCCCGCGGACCTGGTTGCCGCATTTGCGCGAAACGCTCGCGCGCGAACCTTCTTCGAGACCCTCGACGGCGCGAACCGCTATGCGATCCTTTACCGCGTGCAGACGGCGAAGAAGCCGGAGACGCGCACCGAGCGTATTAAACGGTTCGTCGCACAGTGTGCGCGACACGAGACGATCCATCCGCCACGTCAGACGAAGTCAGGGGCGCGCTCCGCCAAGGCTTTGAAGAAGGCTCCGCCCAAGAAGTAGAGCCCTTGCCGGGTGAGGGCCTGTCGGAGGGCCGTCTCGCTGCGCCACCAATCAAGATCCGCTTTTATGATCCGCCTGCCACTTAACGACAGCCGCCATGGTGTATTCCACGTGCTTGTCCGGATCCAACGCTGTATACGCGTAGATAATCTTGCCGGTCGGCGCAATCACGTACGAAGTGCGACTAGAGTACGGGACCAGGAAGATCTTGGCATCGTAGGCCCTTGATATTCTCAAGTCCGCGTCAGAGGCGACCGCGAATTTATTGCGGCACTCGCTCGTTGAGAATCTATTCAGCGTATCGATGGGGTCATGTGATACACCAATCACCGTGGCGCCGAGCGACCTGAACTTATCAGTCGCCTCCGCGAAATCATGAGCTTCGACCGTGCAGCCACGAGTAAACGCCGCGGGAAAAAAATACAGCACGACCGGACCCGATTTGAGCGCAGCCGCCAGTGAGAAGGTGAACGGCTTTCCCGCCAGCGTTGCCTGCGTCGTGAAATCCGGCGCCACTGTACCGATTTTGAGCTCTGCGCATAGCGGGGAAGCGAGTGCGCAACAGGCGACACCCGCAATGATCAGACGCTTCATGGTAGCGACCTAACACCCTAATTGGTGAGCGAGTCGAGTATCCGCAAACGTGGAAAGCTCATCAACCGCAACGATGATACCCTCTAGGGCCACGGAGTGCTGCCTGATTCTGATCTCGCCGCGCTGGAGGGCTCCCCCGGTTGCTTACACTCAGACCTTAATCCTCCCGACCAAGCAAGGGACAGCCGGGTGGTGCCGCCGCTTTCTTCGCGGCGATGATGTCTGCGCGATATTTTTCGAGGTAATGCGCGATCGTTTCGACGCGGATCTTCACCGAACCTGCAGGCTTGGTGGAGTCGAGATCCTGGAAGGAAAAGAAAAGAGTTCCCGACTGCTCGACGATTTGTTGCACCGGCGAGTAGGTGGGTTGATCCATCCCGCACTCGTAGCTCGACAGGCGTATCACACAGGTGATCCAGGGCATCCGCGCGGCGAACTTGGCAGCCCACAGGATTTCGTTCGTGTTGGCGCTGTACGAGGACGGCCAGACATCGGCGATGTCGAGCGGTGACGCGATGTGTCCGGCGTCGATATCCGCGCGGAACATCCACTCGAGAATATCGGCATCAATCGGCAGGTATTGCGCCCATAGCATCGAATATCCGTAAGCTTGCAAATCGACTTCGATTTCGTGCCCGATGCCGGGGTCCATGTGGTAGGGGCGGGCCAGCACGAGGATGCAGGGCGTGTCGGTGGCGGCGCACCGCGCCAATGTCGTCCGTGCCATCGCACGGAGATTGGCGCCGAAGGACTCGAGCGCGTCATAACCGGCCTGTACCGCGTGCCGCGTTTCCTTGAATGTGAGGCCGGGAAAAATGTCGCGCAGGCTGCCGAAGAGTTGCTTTGGAACGAGCGGGGAGTCGCCAAGCGAGACCAAAGGCGACACATAGCGGACGCCGTGCTGCGCGAAGATGTCCTTCTCTTTGAGAAAGCCCGCTTTGATGTTCTCAGGCGCCGCCGTGACACGCGGGCAGGCGAGCGAGGCGACCACGTGCCGGTTCAGGTACGACGGCAGCGAGTAGATCATGGGCGAGAACAGCACGTCGATCTTGTGGCGCCGGTCGCGCGCGAGGAGCTCGCCGTAGTGGCCGTTGATGCACTTCACTGGGTAGCAGCAGTCGACGGTGCCGCGTCCCTTGCCGAACCGGCGAGCCTGATCTTCCGAGCTGTCAGAGGAGAACTCGAGCCGGCGTGGATCTATGCCGAGCGCACCGAAGAAACCGATCCAGAATTGGTGCGTTGACCAAAGATTCAGGACGCGGGGTATCCCTATACGCAGCTCGGCACGCGGCTTCGACGCCGGCTCACAAGACGGGCTTGGCGCGGCGGAACGCGCTCTCTCGAACCACTTCAGCAGTGTTGGGATGGGCATCCCGGATGACCTCCAGATTTTTCTTCACGACCCGCATCTCGTTCACGTCTTCCAGCAGTCCTTTTGGGCAGGAATTGCCGCTGATGACGCGTTCCCAGCCGACGTCAAGGGGAAGCTTGCTCCAAGGGCGGCCCAAGCCGTTCGGCAGGCGCACATCGATGAACGTGCGCTTGCAGCTTACCGGGCACCAGGTGCACGTCGTGTGCTCATTGGTAGTGCTCGTGTATTCGAGCGACTCGATCACGTCGTAGCCGCGAAAGCGCGTCGAAGCACCCGGCTTCATCATGTCCCCGGCACACAGCGCCGCGCCGATCGCTCCCGCCTCGCCAGAGTAAGGGTGCACCACGATCTCGGCATCGCGCACCTTCGTACGGATGAAGTCGACCTGAGCTTTGACCACCGCGAGGTTGCGGTGCGTGCCACCCTGCAGGATGAACTTGCGTCCCGCGGCTGCGAGGTTTTGCAGTTGCCCGGCATAGACCCACACGTTGAGCGGTAGAACGGCGGCAAGCCCCGCCATGATCTCGTCGGCCGACCAGCCTTTGCGCTGCTGGTTGACGATGTCCGACTGAAGAAACACGCCGCAGCCCATGGCAAGCGCCGGCACCGCCTTGGCCTTGAATGCGCGCTCGGCGTAGTGCTCGAGCGGAACCGAGTAGCGCTCGGCGACACCCTGCAGAAACGCGCCGTTGCCCGATGAGCACTGTGAGTTCAAGCGAAAATCCGCGACCGTACCCTGGCGCAGAATCATGATCTTCACGTCGCAGCCGCCCACGTCGCAGATCACGTCCGCATCCGGGAAATAGTGCAGTGCCGCGGTGGCGTGCGCCACTGTCTCGACGATTCCGAGATCGGCGCCGATCACATCCTTGAGCAGGTCCTTGCCGTAGCCGGTCACAGCGAGCGCGGCGGCCTGCTCGAACCCCGCCCGCTGCAGTTGGCGGAAGAGCGCTTTTGCATCCTCGATCGGATTGCCGTTCGATTGCGCGTAGCAGCTGAACAGCAGTTCGCGCTCGGACGAGAGCACCACCGCTTTCGCCGTGGTACTGCCGAAGTCGCAGCCAAACAAGACCGCCGAGGACGACGACTTTCGGATCTCCTGCCTGCCTTGGGTCGAATACTGGACCATGAAGCTGTCCAATTCGTGTTGATCCTTCGCTAGACCCTTGGCACCCTCCTTCGCCTTCGTCTCCCACTGCCCCTGCTCGATCCACCAGGCAAGCTTATCCCGACCGGTAAAAATACCGACGCCCGGCTCGCCTGCGGCAATCTCGATGCAACCGAGGCATGCGTAATACACCGCCTCCCGCGGCACCTTGATCGCGGTCGCCGGATCGGCATCGATGTGGCGTTCCTCCCAGAGCTTGCCCAAGTGATGACGCCACGCCTCCTGCAGGCCGCGGAAGAACAAGTTCGGACCGCCCAGCAGCAAGACGCCCGGCATCGGCGTGTTGCCCTTGGTGAGCGTGCTGAGGTTCTGGAAGACCACGGCTTCGTAGAGGCTGGCGACAATCTCATCCACCGGCACGCCCGCTTTGACGAGCGTGTTCGAATCGGTCTCGGCGAAGATGCCGCATTTGGAGCTGATTTTGTGCAGGTTGTAGCCGGCATACCCTGCCTGCGCCAGTCTCTCCGGCGATACTTGCAACTTGCGCGCGGTCTTTTCGATGAACGTGCCCGTGCCACCGCTGCATGCCGACTGCATATACACCTGCTTCGACTTGCCCTCCGCGCCGGGCGTGAAAAACAGTGTCTTCATGTCCTCGCCGCCGATTTCGGAGACGAAGTTCACGTCAGGGTGAAGCCGCTCGACCGCCGCCGACACCGCAACGACCTCTTGTACCATTTTCGCGCCGATGAGCGGCGCGAGCAGTCCCGCTCCCGAACCGGTCATGAAGACCCGGTCTCGTCCGGGCGTCAGGCCACAGTCGGATTCCATGCGGGCCAGGAACTCGAGCACCATTTCCGCCTGCTTGGTGTTGTGGCGCATGTAGTCCTGCCAGCGCACCGCGCCGTTTTCCATCACCGACGCTTTGATGGTGGTGGAGCCGACGTCGAGGCCAACGGTCAGCATCGGGCAAGGTGCAGCGCGTAGTTGGCCGCCGTACCGACCGCGCCGTTGCGCGGCACGCGATAGGTGGCGCGGCGCATCTCGGCCGTCTCTCGCTCCTTCAATTGATCCGCAGTACGTCCGGTGCGCGCCAATACCTCTTCGTATTCCTTGTGTGCGCGCTTCTTTGCTTCGGTCAGGATCATCTGGCAGCGGGAGAGGGCGTGCACTTCGGCGTCGCCTTTGATCTCGAGCGGAGCGTAGAGCAAATCCGGGTGCTTTCCGGTGACGGCCGACATCGCGCCGATGCTCATCGTGTTCGGCATGCAGGAGTAGGGGGAGAGCTCGCAGATCATGTGAGCCTTCTTTTTTTGGTGAGCCCATAGCGCCTTGCCGACCAGCATGTCGCCCTCGCCGCCGTTCAGACGGCTGTGGTAATAGGGCTTGGCTAAATCGCGTAACTCGGACTGATGCGGCAGCTCGCGCGGCACGCCGCCGAGCGCGCGCCGCAGGCGGTCATACGTCCAGCGCAGCAGTCCCTGCGCCGCGTGGATCGCCTTTGACTTCAAATAGGCACCACGGTCGATGCCGATGTGGTCCTCGAGTTCTTGGGCCGCCATGCGCATCAGATAATCGAACCAAACGGTGATGACCGCCGGATAGACCTCGGCGCCTTCTGCTTCCAGCCAACGGTGAATGTTGTAGTTCGGGTCGCCTTCCACGGTTTGCAGGTAAAACTCGCCGGTGATCTTCACCGTTGGTTTCACCCGCAGACGGTCAACCTCGACCTCGTCGAAGCGCCGCCGCACCTCCTTCATGGCATTGACGAAGTAAGGCGTGGCAAGGTGCCAAGCCAGTGAGCCCCATTTTTTACCGCGCCGCGGGCGCCGGAGCAGCGCCTGATACAGAATTTCGATGCCGTCGCTGGCAGCGCGTGTGGTTTCGCCCGGCTTCTCTTCATACGGGCGGATCTGGTATTCCAGGTCCTGGACGACATCGGCGAGGACGACCGCCCACGCGGCACCGAGCGTGAACGGCAGATTGAGATCGAGGCCGCCGCCGGTCGCGGCTCCTTGGTCGAGACCTTCTTGACCGAGGAGAAACATGCGGAAATCGCGCATTCCTGCGTTGCGAAGTGCGAGCTCATAGCTTTGGTGGTACTGGCCGAAGCGGCAGGCTCCGCAGGAACCCGCCGTGAGGTAGATGAAGTTCTTCGAGACTTCCTCGGTACCGGTCCGATGCGCTTCGCGACGCAAAACGTTGACGAGGCTGCCGGTCGTGAAGCTGGTGGGACAGCATTGGCCGATGTCGGCGACCTCGCGGCCGGTGAGCAGGTCTTCGCGCGTCGCCGTCGGCATGATCTGGGCTCGGTAGCCGAGGTTCTCCATGGCACCTTGCATCACGCGCTCTGCGCGCCAGTGCAGATTGCCGAAGAGAATGGTGACGCTTTCTCGCTCTGCGCGGGTAAAGGGCTGCGGCTTGTAAGCGCGGTAAGGCTCGGCGGCGCTGCGGGCCGGTGGCGCGACGCTGCGCGCTTTGGCCGGGACGGTGTCCCGGGCGACTACGACAGGGATATCGGCGAGCGCGCGCTTATGCGTGGCGGGCAGCGGTCCAGGCGACATGGATACTCCTCCGTGAATTCCGGTCGATAGTTTCGTAGAATAGCGTCTCGGGGCGCGAGATGAGTAGGATTTTCGCGGGAGAGTTCAGGGAGGAAGTCGCTTTGAGAAACTATAACGCGGTCGGATACACAATCATCCTCGTCTACGCCGCAGCCTGCCTGTACTTCGCCCCAGCGCAGCTCGGTCCGTGGACGGGATTATTGATCGGCATGGCGTACCTCGCCGCTTGCTGGTTCTTCGCGGGTTTGTATTTGTCTTGTGTCATTCACATGGGCATTGCCCACCGTGCGCTCGACTATAAAGAGTGGTTCGTGAAGAGCCTGACGGTGGTGAATAACACCTTCGGGGTCTACATCAATCCCGTCACCTGGGTAAACCGGCATCGGCTTCATCATCGATTCGCGGATCACCCCGGAGATCCGAATAAGCTTTCGTCAGACGGCTTCTGGCGGACTTTGTATCTCTGCCTGTTCCCCTACAACACCGACATCAATGTGGCCAACGACGCAATTCTCTCGACCTGGCCGTTTCGCCTCGTGGCGAATCCGATCTTCGTCGGGATCGCCCAAACCCTCAGCTTCTTGCTTCTGTGGTGGTTGGTGGGCGATCTGCGCTTTGCAGCCGTGCTCTGGGTTGCGACGCGCCTATTTGCGTTGTGGGTCAACATGGTTCAGAACTACTGGACCCACGACCGCCGGTTCGGCTACCGCCGTTACGACGACGAGCGCGACAACGCGATGAACATCGGCGACTGGCTGCCGGTTACCGCGACGTTCAGCGCTTGCCTGCAAAATAACCATCACCATTCCCCCAGTTTTTTGCGCTTGAGTCATGATGACTCGGAGTACGACTTGGGCTTCACGGCCGTCAAGGTCATGAAGTCACTGGGCTTGGTGCGCGCCACGGCCAAGGGCGCGGAATTGCCCGAGGACATTCAGCTGAGATCTTTGAACTTCTAGCCCGCGCTAGGCGGCCTTCCTTCGGGTCAACGGATAAACAGTCTGGCCCCAAAATCCGGCCGGGATTTTCTCGTTGTGCAAACCGTAATTGTCCGGCCACTTGTCCTCAGGCAGGTAATGGGTTCCGAATATCTTGTCGATCCAGGGAAAGTGGATGGCGAAGTTCTTGTCGATGGCCTCTGGCTGCGAGGTGTGATGCCAGTGGTGGTATCGCGGCTGAATCAGGAAGGGCTCCAGCCACTTGATCGTCGGGCCGAAATTGCAATGTGCCCAGGTGGCGTGAATGTTGACGAAAAACAGATAGGCCACGAGCATGTTGTGAGAAAACACGCACATCATGGGGATCAGAATGAACCCTCTCACGGCGACGTCGTCCACGATGTGGGAGCGTGAGCCGGCGATCCAGTCCAGAGATTTGGAAGAATGGTGGATCGCGTGGAAGCGCCACATGAAAGGGATCTTGTGGAAGGCACGATGAATGAAATATTCGGCGAGATCGGCGACCAGGACCGCTAGAAAGAACTGCACGAGCCAGGGCAGATGGCCCACCGCGTTCGTGAGGGCCGGAATGTTCAAAACGGAACTGAGCTGAGTGGCCGGCAGCAGGATCAGGAAGGTCGTGATCTGAATCGGCAGATGCGTGGAGAGGAAATACACGATGTCCGTCAGCCACCCGGTTCGAAACACGCTTTGCTCCCGGTAAGCGGGCCAGAGCACCTCAATGGGTGAAAATATCAATGTCATCAACAGGATATCGAGCAGGAACCAATCGAGACCGATGGCCGGACCATTGTGCAGATCCTGGTTGATCGGAACGCTGGCTCCGCCCAGGAGGCTCGCGAGGAGGGCAAACAGTATGCCCGTCAATGCCAGAACCTTCTTTCGCCGCAGCATCGCGGACGCAACACCGAAGAGGATCGCACCCACGATGAGCGCCTGGATCGCCAGGCGCATGAGGGGCATCGGGTAATAAGGGCGGAGGTCCGGGGACGATAACAGTTGGGGGAAATGCAGGCATACGACCGCGCCGAATGAGAGCACCCCGAAGAAGGCCGATAGGATGCCGCTCCACCAACCGGTTCCGAATCCGGAGGGGTCCTGGTCACCGAACAGCTCATTGATTCGTTGTTCGAGCATGAGTATCCCGTCGCGTGTTGGCTAGACTGGAAAATTACTCCGTTCCGCGCCGCAACACCCCCACTCTTCGCCATAACTGGGATCCAAGTACAATTCGCGTTTTTAGCGTGTTTGCGGTTTGAATGTCCGATTCCCATCGCCCCCTCCACCTGCGGGCAACGCCAGGCCGCGCAGGGCTACAGAATTGGAATCAAGGCATTGATTTTATTGTAAAATTTGGGGACATCGACGCCGAGGGGCGGCAGCCTCATGGCTTGGTAGACACCTTCGTGATTGAGCGCAGGAAACATATGCCGAATCGCCACCATGCCTTGCTGTTGGCCTTGTGCCTGCTGTCCGCTGGGTGTGTTGTGAGCATTCCGTCGGAGCCGGGTGCAGCAAACGTGATCATGACTCACAAGGAGGCCGACGTAGCATCGTGTACCGTGCTCGGCGACGTCCAGGGGTTAACGGACGACAATTACGTCAGAGATGAGCGCCGGGAGATGCAGAATGAAACGGTGGAGCTCGGCGGCGACACGCTCCTGCTCACACGTGACCGGGACCCGCCCACGGGAACCGCCTACCGCTGCAAACGCCCGGTCGCCAAAGAGACTCATTAGCCCATCCGCAATCCGCGTGGCCGGACTCCCATCTCCCGCGCGGTCAGGGTCCCCTCGTCTCGGAAGCTCCTTTAAAGGCATCGCTTGACCATGCTCCCGCCGCCCGAGGATTTGGGACGACGGGAGCATGTGGCCGGTCGTTCAAGTCAAGCTACGGCGCGATCCGTGTAGCCGTTGCCGTGCCCGTTAACACCATCACCGTTGGCGCCGTCGCGGGGGGCACCGGGTAAAAATTAAGTGTGGTGGTGTTGACTCCGCTGTACGAATTGCCGTCCCACGACACTTCATCGGTCTCGGTCTCGTTGAAGTATCCGGCGAGCACTCCGTTGTTGTAGAGCCACCCGTAGTGGTTCCGATAGATATGCGAGCGATCGGTGGTCTTCCACGAACCCATACAGATGTTTCCGCCCAGAACGGGGTAATTGATGTTCTCCCATTCGGTGCCGTCGCTGTGCCATTGGATGAAGGCCTCGCCAGAGGTGGACCCCTCGGTGGTGTAGACCACGTGCCAAGTTCCCACGATTTTATCTCCAACATTTTGTCCGGCGCGGCTCGGCATCTCCCCCGGATTGAAATCAAATTGGGATGCCGGCTGAGCCGCGCTTCTGGGGTCCACGCAGCCTGCATGTGCAGACAATCCGGCGAACGTTAACGTCGCGATTACCGCGGATCCGATGAGAAGTTTTTTCATGTAGTTACCCCTTAATTTGATGCTTTTACTGGTGCTCTCTCCGCCGCTGACAGACGCGGTGATTCGCCCCGCGATGCACGCCGTCTCCGCCTTGAACGTACGTTGGTCGAATTAGTCCACTGCATGTCCTTCTCCTACGTTTATTATTAGGATCGAAGTTGCCGTGAGGCAGCTGACCTACTGTACGAAGTGTGGTCTTTCGGATAGCTTTCACGAGGAGCGCACGAACCGCCCCAATGCCGCGACGCCAAGAACCGATACCTGCGGCTGCCGACGGTAGGTCACGTAGCGCCAGCGTGCGTACCTTCTTGTGCGATGCGATGACGTCCAGTCTTTTTGTTCCGCAGCAGAAACGAGTAGTCTCCGACGATCGGGGCCCATCAATCGACAAAGAGCGGATGACCCTTGAAAAGACGTGGAGCAAACGGTCACGTGGGCGGGGTGTCGGCGCGTGAGCCAAGGCGGCCCTTCGCAAAAATCGATCCGCCGCGATTATCCAACGTCTATCCGCGCAAACGCCTATTCGCGCTGTTTGAAGGCTACGCCGATCGCCGCGTCATATGGGTGTCGGCGCCGCCGGGCTACGGCAAGACCGTTGCCGTCGCTAGCTGGCTCGAGTCGCGGCGCGGCGCCGTAATCTGGTATCAATGCGACGAGGGTGACGCGGACATCGCGTCGTTCTTTTATTTTCTTTCTCTCGCCCATACCAATCACTCGAGCGTCAAAGGCGGTCCTCTCCCATCACTATCGCCCGAGCTGTACGGGGCCTTGCCAACCTTCGTGCGCAACTATTTCCGCGAGTTCTGCGCACGGCTGGTTGGCCCGACCTTCGTGGTGCTGGACAACTGGCAGGAGGTCCCGGAGGGTGCCCCGCTGCGCGATTTACTGCCCGTCGCCATCGGCGAACTGCCGGCCGGAATCGTCCTGGTAGTGATCAGCCGGGATGAGCCCGCGACCAATCTGGCCCGCCTGCAGGTAATCGGCCAGATGGCGACGCTCGGTTGGCCTGAGCTCAAGCTCGATGAACGAGAGACCGAGGGTATCGTCGTGCGTTATGCACCGGGCAGCAGTCGACATGCGGTCGCGTCCGCTAGAGATTTGCATGTCCTGACCCAGGGATGGGCCGCGGGTGTCGCGGTCATGTTGCGCCTGGAGGCCGATCATCCAGTGCCCCAATTAAATGTGAATCAGGTCGCGATCCAGGCGGTATTCAATTACCTGACTTCCGAGGTCCTCGACCGGCTGAGCGCCACGGTCAAGGACTTTCTGCTCAAGACCGCTTGTCTCGAATACGTTTCCGTGCCGGTGGCGCGCGAATTGACTCAAAATTCGACCGCCCGCGAAATTCTCGATTCGCTGGTCCGAACGAATGCCTTCACGCTGCAACGCCCGGCATCCGACACGTACTATTATCACCCGCTGTTTCGCGAGCTCCTGCGCAGCCGAGCAGCGATCCGATTCACCGCCGCCGAACAGCAGGAGCTGCTCACGGCCGCCGCCCGTTTGCTCGTGCAGAATCAGGACGCCGAGATGGCCATTGATCTTCTGCTGGAGGCGCGGCAATGGCTGGATGCCTCGGACATGATGGTGCGGACCGCACCGATGCTGGTGCGACAGGGCCGATTCAAAACCCTGTCCATGTGGATCGATGCGTTGCCTCGGCAGCTTTCGTCCAATTCAGCGTGGCTTACCTATTGGCGCGGCACGGGGCAGATGGCGATCGCGTTTCAAGATGCTGCAACAACCTTCCAGCACGCTTACGAGCTGTTCCTCGCGGATGACGACGAACTCGGCCAGATGCTGGCGATTGCCGCAATTCTTCAGCATTACCACATCAGCTACACGGACTTTGGCCGCATGGTCCCCTGGATCGGTGTGCTCTCTGATCTATTGCGGAGCGAACCCCGTTTTCCCTCCGCCGCTGTCGAGCTTTCGGTGCTGACCGGCCTCTTCACCGCCATCGTTTTGGCCGATCCGGCAAACCCGCGTTTGGCGGAGTGCCGCGACCGCGTCTCCAAGCTGATGCGCTCGGACGTCGACAGCCAGAGCAAGGCATCCGCGGCGGTGGCGCTGATGAACTATTTCGCGATCTCGGGCGACATCTTGCGGTGGCGCGCCTTGTTGCCGGAGTCCGAATGGCGGCACGACGGCGACGAGCTGGGACCCGCCTTGCGTATCCAAAACATCTGGATGCACGCCTTTCAATATCAGCTTACGGGAGAAGCAGAGCGCTGCCAGCGGCTGCTCGACGAGGGTATCGAAATTGCGAATCGGCACGGCCTGCCCCAGTTCGCGACGCGGCTGATCCTCGCCAAGCTTCAGGCGACCGACTATGCCTCGCATTCCGCAGAGCTGTCCGAAGGACTGTCCCGTCTCGAACCGGAGTTCGCGTTCGCGCCGCCGATGCTGGTGTCGCAATTCAAGTATATATGCGCCATGTTCCGTCTCGCGCAGGGGGATCTTGCAACCGCTGCGCGAGAGATCGAGGCGGCCGAGTCCATCGTACGCGAGACTGGTTATCCGATGGCCCGGGCCTTGATCTCCTTGGGGATGGGCCAGGTTCTATGCGAGGTCGGTCGCCTCGAGCATGCCGGCCTCTGGCTAACACGACTTAGGGACGCAACAGGCGCATTGCCATCGCCGCTCCTCGAATTTAACGGGGGACTCCTGCGGGCCGAGATAGCACGCAAGAGGGGCGAGCGCGGCGCCTTCCTCGATACGCTCGCCGCCACGCTCGCCATCGGACGTGCGCAAGGGTACGGCAATGAGATTCACGCCTATCCCGTGCTGCTGCCGAGGCTCATACCCTACGCGCTCGAGAATGACATTGAAGTGGAGTACTGCCGCGGATTGATTCGCAAGCGCAATTTCCCGCCGCCGGCTCGCGAGGTACCGGCGTGGCCGTGGCCGATCCAGATTCATTCCTTGGGACGCTTCGAGGTCCGGGTCGACGATCAGTTATTGCAAATTCGCGGAAAGTCGCAACGCAAGCCGCTCAATCTACTCAAGGCCATACTGGTCAGTCGCAACGGCGTCGAGATCGCCGTTCTCCTGGACCGCTATTGGCCGGATCTCGACGGCGACGCAGCCCGCAACGCCTTCGATTTGGCAGTACATCGGTTGCGAAAATTCTTGAAGCATAAGGATGCCGTCGTCGTGTCGCAGGGCCGCCTGCGGCTCAACGACCGCGCAGTGTGGGTCGATGCCTTTGTGCTGGCCGCATTCGACGAGACCAACTACGCGAACGAAGCGCCCGGTGATCAGGTTCGGCGCCTGCTCCTGCTCTATCGCGGACCGTTTTTAGCGGACGAGGAGGATCCTTGGATGTTCGCAGCCCGCGAACGCTTGAGAAGCAAGCTGCTCCGCTGCGTTGACGAGTTGGGGGACATTCTGCGTGGGTCGCACGATTATGGTGCGGAAACCGATCTCTATCAGCGAGTTCTGGAGATCGAGCCACTCGCCGAGCAGGTGTATCGCAGCCTCATGCGTTGCCTTATCGCACAGGGACGCTACGCCGAGGCGCTGCGGGTCTATCAGCGCTGCGAGGAGGTGTTGTCGGCGTTACTGCGGGCACAGCCCTCGGCTCCGACGCGAGAGTTGTACGATTCCATTCACAAGCGCTGACCCCTCCCGCATGGCGCCGGGTGGGTCAAATTCTCTGCTCGCCCGATCCTCGGCACGGGCGTTATCAAGCCGGCTGTGCCGCGTTGGTGCTCGTGATGACAGGCAGATTCCCGTTTTGCTGCGCTTGAAGCAAGCGGCAGTCCCACCGAGCTATCCAGTCTCGTATCAGGCGGGATCTTGGTGGACGTTGGCTGGCCTTCGTTTGGGACACCGATTTACCGGATTATTGAGAACCGGAAAAAAATAGTTCAGGGATGTCGATTTAGGCCTGTCGCAAACGTCTAGTGTGAAAGCGGTAAAATTTCGTATCCGGCACTCAATGAGGCATCCGGCAAAGGAGAAATCACCATGACCCTCCCAAGGACTCCCACCATTACCGCCTTTGAACGGTCGCCCGATGGCGGCAAGGGACTGGCGCGTGACATGCGGGTTCGCTGGGCGCTTGAAGAAGTGGGCCAGCCTTACGAGGTTCGTCTTGTTTCGTTCGGTGCGATGAAGGAGCCCGCGCATCGAGCGCTTCATCCTTTCGGGCAGATTCCGACCTATGAAGAGGGCGGTCTTGCCCTGTTCGAGTCGGGGGCGATCGTGTTCCATATCGCAGAGCGCCATGCGGGCCTGCTGCCTGAGGATGCGAATGCCCGGGCGCGCGCGATCACATGGATGTTTGCCGCGCTCAACACGATTGAGCCGCCGATCCTTGATCTCTCAATTGCCAAGCTGCTGGAGGGCGACAAGCCATGGTCCGAGCAGCGCCTGCCTATCGTCAAGGATCGCATCCGTCACCGGCTGAGCGAACTTTCCGCTCGCCTTGGCGATGCCGACTGGCTCGATGGTGCGTTCAGCGCGGGCGACCTGCTGATGGTGGCGGTGCTGCTCAGGTTGAGAGCATCGGGCATTCTGGACGAATATCCGAACCTCTTCGCCTATGCCGCCCGCGGCCAAGCACGGCCGGCCTACAAGCGTGCTTTCGACGCTCAATTGGCGGTGTTCACCGGCAGGCCGGTCTAAGACAAGGCCCGAACCGACTCGTCGCGACCCTGTGCCGACACTCGCGAATGTCTGGAAGGGGGCTGCAGCAATTGGGGCTGACGGATGGACTACAGTGCGTTCACGCACGGCAATCAGCGCCATTCGGGGTAAGGGGTGACTATGACCACACTCGACAATCGGCCGAATACCGCGCTCCTCGTGGTTGACATGCAGAACGGTGTCATCTCGACGGCCCACGCACGTGCCACGGTTGTAGCCAACGTTGGCATTCTTGTGGAGAAGGCGCGGCGTGACCGAATTCCAGTCATATGGGTTCAGCACTCCGACAAAGAGCTCGCGAGGGGAAGCGAGGAATGGCAGATCGTCCCAGAACTGATCCCCCGCGATACCGAACCGCTGGTGGAGAAGAGCTACCGTGACTCCTTCGAAGGCACCACTCTTGAGAACGTGCTGGCGGGATGCCGCATCGGGCAACTCTTCGTGGCAGGCGCCCAGACCGATTTCTGCATCCGCTCAACTCTCCATGGCGCACTCGTCCGGGGTTACGACGCGACTCTTGTGAGCGATGCTCATACGACAGAAGATCAAACGACCCGGGGGGCACCGCCGCCGGAGAAGGTCATCGCGCATACGAATCTATACTGGGGCTCGCAAACGGCTCCCGGGCGGAGGGCCGGGACGATCGAGACCAGGGCGGTGGACTTCTGCCGCGCGAAATAAAGACCCTGTAGGTCGCAGATTTGGACGAAATTGGTCCGCGGTGATGAGCGGCTGGTGTTGAGCCAAAGAGCGCCGGTAGTGCACGAAGGCTCCTACCGGCGTTCGCGCCGCAGAACCTACCTCGTCGCAAGACTCTTCGCCGCCTTCTTGATGAGGTCAGCGACTGCCTCCGGCTGCGAGACGTAGACCGCGTGGCTGCCCTTCACTTCGACGACGCTGGATCCCGCTCGCTTCGACATGGCCCGCTGAGCGGGCGGGGGGATCATCCGATCGTCGGTCGCGACCAGATACCAGCTCGGCTTGCTCTCCCAGGCGGGCTGGGTGATCGCGCCGTTGAGCGCGACGACGCCCCACGGCACCTGCGAATTCGCCATGAATTCCGCCTTCTCCGGCGCCACATCGGCCGCAAAGCTGGCCGCAAACTTGGCTTGGTCGAGCATCAAAAAGCCCTCCTGTGGAGGGAGGATCGGCGGAACCGGCGCGCCCGGCGGAGGATCCTTGATCAGGTTGGCGACGGATTCGCCACGCCCGGGGGCAAACGCGGTGATGTAGACCAGGCCTGCGACGCGTGGGTCGTTGCCGGCTTCGGTGATCACCACCCCGCCGTAGGAATGCCCCACGAGGATCACGAGGCCCTTCTGTTCGTCGATGACCCGCTTGGTGGCGGCCACATCGTCGGCAAGTGAGGTGGTCGGATTTTGCACGATGCTGACGCGATAGCCGTCTTTTTTCAGGATCCGGTAGACGCCCTCCCAGCCCGAACCGTCGACGAATCCGCCGTGCACCAGAACAATCGATCCAAGAGCGCTATTTTCGATAGGAGGCATGACGATCTCCAAGTGTTTTGATGTTTTGTTCCCAGAGCCGACGCCATCCGTCAGAGCTCACGGCGACTTTTATACGCCGGCTCCATGTGAACCTTAAGTTCCAGGTGTTCAACTAGTAGTGATAAAATATCAACAATGGAAGTCACTACCCGGCAGCTGCGCGCGTTTCGCCTCGTGGCGCAACACCGCAATTTCACGCGCGCCGCCGAAGCGCTCTTCATCACGCCATCCGGGCTCAGCGTGCTGATCAGAGAGCTGGAAAGTCGCGTCGGCTTCCGGCTGTTCGACCGCACCACCCGCCACGTGGAGCTGACGCCTCACGGCAGGGAGCTGCTCGCCGTCATTCAGCGAAGCCTGGAGGAGCTCGATGCCGCAATTGCAAATATCGCCCGTAGCGCCAAGCATACTCACCAGCAGATATCGCTCGGCACGACGCCACTCGTGGCCGCCAACATTCTGCCGCCGGCGATGCGTGAGTTTCGAAAGCTGCGGCCCGACGTGCGGATTCAGCTGTTCGACGCTGACCTGCCGACCCTGATAAAGATGGTTGAGGCCGGTAAGCTGGACATGAGCCTGGGGATATTCAAGGCCATGGCCGATATGCGTCGCGAGCCATTCTTCCGTTTCTCCCTGATGGTGGCTCGGGCTTCCAAGGACGACATTTCTCCTCGCAGAACAACGACGTGGTCGGCACTCGATGGCGAGACGCTGATCTCGTTATCGTCCGACCACCCACATCAACAACTCATCGACAGGCACCTCGCGCGAGCCGGTGTAAAGGCTCGGATCGGATCCACCGTCAACCTGCTCGACACGCAGATTGCCCTGGTCGAAGCAGAGGAGGGCATCGCCGTGATTCCGTCGTTTGGGGTGCCGGCGTGCCGCAACCGAAAGGTTGTGATGAGCCAACTGATCAATCCCGTGGTGCGCTTCGACTTTCACCTGATCAGCAGCCGCGCCCGGGAGCTGCCGCCCGGGGCGGATGAGTTCACGTCCTTCCTCAAGAGCTACGTTGCTACATGGGCGGGACGCGCGGGAGTGCTGTGAGCGAGTCGTTCTAACCGCCTAGCGGAACGCCGAAATACGCTGGGGGTAACCACGGATTCCACATCGCCGAGGCATAAGGCACGATTAACCCGCGATCTTCCCGGGTGTTAGTAATCATACATGCGAGTTATCCCCAGATTCGGGATTCTTCGCCACGGCCATGCCTTACCTGGGATTCATGCGGACGCAAGCCAATGATCAAAGCACACGCGAGCGAATTACTCGACGCGGCTCCGGACGCGATGATCATCGCCGACTCGCGCGGGACGATTATTTATGCGAACCACCACACGGCAACGCTGTTTGGTTATCGGAGTGAGGAGTTGGTTGGCGAGCGGGTGGAAATGCTCCTTCCCGAGCGGTTCCGGAAGGATCATCCGGCTCTGCGGGCCGGGTACGCGCAGAATCCGCGCTTGCGCCCGATGGGTGCGAATCGGCGGTTGTACGGACGACATCGGAACGGCTCGGAGATTCTCGTCGAAATCCGCCTGAGCGCCCTGCAAACCGAGGACGGACTGCTCGTCCTAAGCACCATTCGCGACATAACCGCGCGCGGGGATTTGCCGCTGAAGACCGGTCTCGTGGTCCGAGGTGATCCAGCCAAGACTGAGCGCCAAGCTCAGAAGGACGATTTATTCGAGGCAAGAGAACGCGCCCAAGGCACGCTGAATTCCATCGGTGACGCGGTCGTCAGCATCGATCTGGCGGGTAATGTGAACTACCTCAATCCCAGTGCTGAGAAGATGACAGGCTGGTCGCGCACGGACGCGACCGGGCGGCCCCTTCAAGAAGTGCTTACCATCACCGAGGACAACGGACGAAAATCCGCGCCGGTCCCGCTGCAGTCGTCGAATCGGACCATAAACATCGGGAGCGCCGCTGCGAGTGGAATCCTGACTCGGCGGGATGGATCCGAAGTCGCAATCGAACACTCCTCGGCACCCATGAAGAATGATGATGGAGATGTCATTGGTGCGGTGATAGTTCTTCGCGACGTAAGCGTCGCGCGTGCCATCACCGAGAAGCTCGCCTATGCCGCCCACCATGACGCACTGACGGGGCTGCCTAACCGCTTGCTCCTGGAATCCCGGGTGACGCAGGCCATCGCGTTGGCCACCCGCCACAACTGCGAAGCCGCAGTTCTGTTCTTGGACCTGGATGGTTTCAAGCTGATCAATGACACGTTCGGACATGCGGTGGGTGACCAGCTATTGGAGTCGGTAGCGCGCCTTTTGCAGCAATGCGTACGCAGTACCGACACCGTCGGCCGTTTCGGAGGCGATGAATTTGTCGTGCTTTTGTCGGAAATCTCGCGCCCGAGCGACGCCGTCCTATTTGCCGAGAAAATCCTGCACGCGCTCAGCGCGCCGCATTCGGTCGCCCAGCATAGCCTCGTGGTCACCGCAAGTATCGGGATTGGGCTCTATCCCCATGACGGCAACGATCCGCAAACCTTGCTGCGAAACGCGGACGACGCCATGTTTCACGCAAAGCGCCATGGAGGAAACACTTACCGGCTGTGGAGCCGATCAGGGAAATATGCGTGATCGATTCCCGATCGCGATGGCTTTCTCAGGGAACGGCTCAAGCGCGCGCAGAGCCCAATTCCGCTCCGATACGCTGCATGCGCCGATACTGTTCGTGCAAACCATCCTCGAGAGCCTTGAGTCCGGACGGCAGATTGGATTTCTCCCACCGATCGACCAAAGCACGCTTCGCATCTGCAATCGATTGCTCGCGCAGCGCGGTCCAGGCCGCGACTGATTTGCTGAAGCTTTCATACTCTTCCGCCACACGCCGGCGCAATTCATCGAATCGAGGGGAGCCCGCCTGGCGGGCGAGTTCTTGCTTCGCCCGGAGAAACTGGGTCTCGAGCATCACGCGTCGAATCTTGAACCAGGGCACCCGCTTCAGATTCTTGGCGAGCCCCGCCCAGTGCAATGCAACAATCAACCATTTGGAGGGATCCCATTGCCACCAGCGCACGCCGTTGCGGTAATCGTGCGCGAATTGGTGATGAAAATTGTGATATCCCTCGCCAAACGTGAGCAATGCGACCACTCCGTTGTCCCGTGCGGTGTTGGCCGTCGAGTAGGGACGGGTGCCGACGATGTGCGCCAGGGAATTGATGCAAAATGTCAGGTGGTGGCTGATGACGAGGCGCAAAACCCCGGCAAGCAAGAGCATGCCCACGACGTTGCCGAACGCCCAACCCAGCAGCAGCGGCACCCCGACATTCATGCCGACGGCGAGTGCCAGGTAATGCCGATGTTGAAATGCCACGAGGGGGTCGTTTTGCAGTTCCCGCACGTACTTCAAATCCGGGTCACCGCTCGGGTAGTTGCGCAGCATCCAGCCGATGTGCGAAAACCAGAAACCACGCCGCGCGCAATAGGGATCCCGTTCCGGATCGTCGATGAATCGATGATGCACGCGATGGCCGGCGCTCCAGACCAAGGCGCTATTCTGCAGAGCCATGGCGCCGAATAAAAGAAAGACTGCTTTCAGGGCCGGGTGCGCCTGATAGGCGGCGTGCGAAAACAGGCGGTGATATCCGCAGGTGATCGACAGTTCGGTGACGCTCAAGAGCACGGCGAATGACACCCAAGCGGCGAGGGTGTAACCGTGGGCGATCCCATACCAGGGAACCAGCGTCAGGGCTATCCCCAACGTGATTGCAAACATCAACAGGGCCGGCCAATTTCGAGGCGGCCGGCGGCCGGTCTGGTCATTCATTCGTTCCTCCTGGACGCGACGCGATCATGCAGGGCAGCAATATTCCAAATATGGGGACGGTGGAGGACTTTACCATCGGCATCCGGCGATTATGTTGATCCAGGGCGGATTTTGCCACTACGAGCGTTGGCACGGCTATCGTCCGATTTCGACGCGGTCGCGCGCGCGCGGCACCGCATCCAACTGCTCGCCCAGTTCTCGAGCGGTCTTGTGCCCCGAATACACCGCCGCGGCAATGATCGCGGGCTGGCGACAGTCACCGATTCGTATGATCCGAGACGAGGCTTCCTCGACCTCCGGTGCAACCAGCTCGCGGTAGAGCGAGTCCTCCGGTTCTCGCGATGTGACCAGCACGAGACTCTGCGCGCCGCGCGTGTGCATTCGTCCCGTGTAGATGCAGCCGAGCGTTACGGTTGCCCCGTCGTAGCTCTCCACGACGTGATTTACGATGATTTCAACATCTGCCTCGAGCAACTCCCGCTGCGTGCGGAACTGCTCGGCGGTGTAGGCGCTCCACGCGCCCGCATGGCCCTCGCTGGTGACGTAACTGACCTGTGCGCCTGCGCGCGCGAGCAGCAGCGCCAAGACCGGACCCATGTAATAGTGGTCATCGTCGAACACGGTCACCGGGCCCTGAGGCCGCGCGCCGTCCATGATGTCATCCGGAGTCAGCACGTCGCCCTCCAGCATCGCCACGGGCACGGGGTGCGACCGACCGAGGCCGCTGCGGCGCCAGCGCGCTCCCGTTGCGATCAATACATAGTCCGCATCGAACTCACGCACGTCCGCGGCCGTCAGCCGGTTGCCCAGATAGATCGACACGTTGTTCATGCGACTCAACTGACCGGTGCGGTAGTCGCGGACCCGCGCCCACTCGGCGAGTCCTGGCAGACGGCTTTCGCGCGTGACGCGACCGCCCGGCGTGTGCTCTGCATCCGCCAGTGTCACGGTAAAGCCCCTCTTTCCAAGAATATGGGCGGCTTCCAGCCCCGACGGTCCGGCACCCACGATCAATACGGCGCCTTGTCCTGCGGGCACCAGCTCCGGGTGCCAGCCGCTGCGCCATTCCTCGCCCATGGTTGGATTTTGCGTGCAGCGCAGCGCCGCGCCGCGAAAGTTGTGCCCGTAGCATATGTTGCAGCCGATGCACTCGCGAATGTCCTCAACACGTCCTTCACGGATCTTGGTGGGAAGGAACGGATCGGCGATGGACGGTCGGGCGGCGCCGATGAAGTCGAGCAAACCGCTCTTGATCTGGCGCAGCATGATGTCCGGCGACGTGAACCTGCCGACGCTCACGACCGGCCGCCCGGTCAACTCGCGCGCGCGTTGGACACGCGACTCGAAGGCCGCCTCCTTCACGAAGCGCGAGGAACCCATTTCCTCCTCGTAGTCGTCGACCACGATGTCCCACAGGTCGGGGAGCGGACCGAGTGTATCGAGGACCTCTTCGGCCTCCTCGCCGCTCAAATGCTCATCGCCATGACCGTTCGCGCTGAAGCGCGTCGCCACGGCGCAGCGATCCCCGACCGCGTCCTTGGTGTCCTCCAGCAGCTCGCGGTACAGCCGTGTGCGATTCCAAAGCGAGCCACCATACTCATCGACCCGGTCGTTCAGACTGCGTGAAAGAAATTCAGACACGAGGTATCCATGCGTGGCGTAGACATAGATGATGTCGAATCCCGCAGAACGTGCACGCAGCGCCGCTTGACGATGCCACTGCCTCAAGCGTGCGATATCGCCGCGGTCCATCCGCTGCGATTGGACAGGATCCGTCCGGCAGGGCATCGAACGGACCCCTAACGACGGCACTCGGCTGGCAAGATTGGCAACGTAGCTGCCGCCGTGCCAGAGCTCGATGCCCGCCAGGGCGCCGTGTGCATGCACGGCATCGGCGACCGCGGCGAGGTTCGCGATGTCGCCGTCATCCCAGATCGATGCATAGGGAAATGGGTGATCATCGGAACTCGGATGAATCGAGCAGTACTCGGTGCATACGACGCCCCAGCCCCCTTCGGCCTTGATGCCGCGCATTGCCGCCAGCGTACGCGGCAAGGCATGGCCCATGCCGGTGCAATGGGGTACTTGGTAAAAGCGGTTCGGCGCCGTCACCGGCCCGATCTTCAAGGGCTCGAAGAGCGGCGCGTAGCGCGATTCGATTCTCATTTCAACTTCCTTTCGGTTATCCGGCCACAGATTCGAGATTCTGTCCATGTGGGTTCTACGGACTGACCCAGCTACTTTACGAGCGTATAGAGAAAATATCTTTTCGCTCGAAGGCCCGTGGATGTCCATGCAAGAAACACTACCGATGCGCCGGCGCCCGCGCCTGCGCGGACCCGCGATCGCAACGACGGTACCGGATCGGGGACGCCATGCCGAACACACCCCTGCGTATGAGCTGCTGCGGCAGCGGGACGTCGAGCTGCTGATTGAGGCGGCCCTGCAGTTGCTTCGTGACACCGGCTGCGCGTTCGAGCCAGGCACCGAGGCGATAGATTTGCTGAGCGCGGCGGGCTGCAATGCGAGCGCCGACGGGATCGTGCGCTTCGATCCCGCGCTGGTGCGCGCCGCGCTGGGTACGATGGCGAAGAGCGCGCGGCTCTGGGATCGCATGGGCCACGACTACATCGAGCTGGACACCTCGCACACCTGGTTCCTGCCGGGCATGACCTGCATCAAAGTTTACGATCCGGTGAGTGGGGAGAGACGCGAGAGCACCGGCAACGATCTGGCCACCATCGCCCGCGTAGCCGACGCGCTGCCCAACATCGACGGTATGTGTGTGGCATGCAAGGATGTGCCCCGGTCGGATATGTTCGGAGAGGTCAATGAATTTGCAATTCTGATTGAAAATACCTCAAAGCCTCTCGAGTATCTCTGCGAGAATCCGGAATCATTCCAGGCGGCGATCGACATGGCGGCGGCCGTGCGTACCTCGCGGCAGGAATTGGAGCGGAAGCCGTACTTTCTTCAAATCGTCACTCCGCTGCCCCTGTCTTATTGGCGAACGCACAGCGACCAGATCATCATGGGCGCGCGCGCCGGCGTGCCAATCAGCGTCGGCACCTTGCCCATCGGCGGCGCCTCGACTCCGATCACCTTGGCTGGCTGCATGGCAAACAGCCTGGCCACGGATTTCGCGGCCATGGTTCTCGGCCAGCTTGCACGCCCCGGCTCCTTCGTGGTCGGGAGCTCGGATATCTGCTTCATGGAGCCTTCGACCGGCGGCATTGGGAATTTCCCGCAGGCGTCGCTCGCGGACATGGCCGCGCATCAGGTGCGGCGCCATCTCGGCATTCCATCATTCACCGGATTCGCAGGGCATTCGGTCGCGCGCCGCTTCAACCAGGACGCAGTCTGGGAGATCTCGGCGGGCATGATGCAGGCGTTCTACAGCCGTCCGGCGACGCTCGACTACCTCGGCTCGTTGGACGAGGGCATCACCTTCTCCCTGCAGGCCTTGTGTCTTTGCGACGAACTAGCCGGACTGCTTCGCACCATGTGGCAGGGCGTGAGGATCAATGCGGATACCCTGGCCCTCAGTCTCGCCAACCAGGTGGGAGCGCGCGGCAACTACTTGGCGCGGACACATACAGCCGCTCATTGCCGCGATCAGCTCTGGCCCGCGCGTTACCTGGGTCCGCACATCCCGCTGAGCACCGGCGACAAGCCGGACCTGGATCTGTTCGAGCGCATCGATGCGCACCTGGCAGGGATCGTCGCCGAGCATCAACCCGTCCCGCTGCCACCCGAAATCCGCGACTCCATCGGTCGCGTGCAGACGCGCTTTGAGTCGAGATACTCCAACCAAGAATGAAACAGCGCGAAATGACGTCCCGCTGCATCTCCGTGTGCGTTAGAGAACGGACGTGGTCGATCGCCACGCTCATACTAGCTTCGATCCTCCCTGCCTCCACCCACAACTTCTACCGTTCCGCCCCGCATAGTGTGCCGATACCTGCACGCTCCGTGTGGCCGAATTGAGGTCGAACCATGACCGGCCATTCACCGGACTCTCTGATCCTCGAGCAAGAGCAATGGACGATTGAATTGTTGTCGCGCGAGACGCACACCACGATCGCCAGGGTGCGGGAAGTGTTTCTCGAGGAGTACCAAAGGCTGGCGGAAGGAGCGCGCATAAAGGCATTCCTTCCGTTGCTTGCCGGTAATCTCGTCAGGGTCAAATTGACCGCGCAAAAAGCCGGCAGCGACGAGCTTTCGAAGCCGTGATTGTGACGGACCGGGGATCACGCCGTTCCCGTGCGCGTGGCCCATGTGGCAATAGTAGCCAGGGCCGCGACCGGGCGTTCGACGAGGGGTACCAATCGGCCCGGATACACCGCCCCGGTGTTGCCGTCGAGAGACAGCAAGTCACCTTCCTTTAATTGCGTCGCGCCGATGCGGCACACGCGGTTGTCGACATCGACCTCGAGCGAGGAACAGCCGACCAGACAGACTTTTCCGAGTTGCCGGGCGATGACCGCGGCATGCGACGTGCGACCGCCCGACCCGGTCAAAATCCCGTCCGCAAGCGCCATACCATCAACGTCGGAGGTGACCGTATGACGCCGCACCAGGATCGCCGGCGCTCCGGCGGCCGACAGGCGTGCAACGGCTTGCGAGTCAAGGGCAATGGCGCCACTCGCTGCGCCGAGGCTTGCCACTTGCGCAACCGCCAACGGCGGCGGCGGCGCGAGATTTGCCCGCGCTACGGTGTCCAGCCGGATACCCTGGAGGTGAGCCAATGCTTCCGGGGGCCGCAGAAGCCCGTCGGCCACCATGTCCACCGCAGCGCTCACCGCCGCCCAATCGGTGCGTTTGGCGTTCCTGGTCTGGAGCAGGTAGAGCTTGCCTGATTCCACGGTGAATTCGAAATCCTGAACATCGCGAAACAGCGATTCGAGTTCCCGGCAGAGGTTGTTCAGCTGGGACCAGACGGCCGGTAGCACCTTGGGCAGCCGTTCATTGTCGGATAGCGATTGTCGACCGCCCACGACATCCTCGCCTTGCGCGTCGAATTTAAAATCGAAATAGAATTCACGCGCACCGGTTGCTGGGTTGCGCGTGAAGCCCACGCCGGCGCCGGATGTGCCGCCCGCGTTGCCAAATACCATCCTCTGAATGGTCACGGCTGTGCCGTCGGCATCATTGATGGCATTGAGATGGCGGTAGCTCGCCGCCTTGGGCGCATCCCATGAGCGAAACACCGCCGCGGTGGCTGCGCTGAGCTGTTCATAGGGATCGGTTGGAAAGGCTCTGTCGGCCATCGTGCGGTAACACTCGAGCATGGCCAGCGTCAGCGCGCGTAGGCTCCGGTGATCAAGATCGCGTTCGGTGTCCACGCCCGCTCGCTGCAGCTCCTCATCGACCAGACGGTCAAAGGGTGCCGTAGGCAGGTTGATCACGACGTCCGCGTAGCCTTGGACTAGGCGCCGGTAACTGTCCCAGGCCAGTCTTGGATTGCCGGTCATGCGGATGAGCGCGTCGACGGTTGCGTTGTTGAGACCCACGTCCAACACGGTCTCCATCATGCCGGGCATCGACACTGCCGCGCCTGACCGGACCGAGACCAACAAAGGCCGGCGTGTCGATCCCAGTTGCAGACCGGTGGCTGTCTCCAGTCGTTGAATACCGGCGGTCAAGGCCTGCTTGATCTGCACGGTCGATTCGGCCGGCGAACGCCGGCACCACGTCGTCGGCAGGACGAAGGCCGGCGGCACTGGCATGTTGGCATGCACCAAGCGCATCAAGTTCCAGGCTTTGTTGCCGACTTCCGCGGCGCCCCACTTGGGCAGCACGGCACCCGGAAGGATGGCGTAATAGTCAGCCATCGATGACATCCTCGAGTACATGATCACGCAGGATCAAGCAGGCATGCTTCAGCGCGTCCGCGGCAGCCTCGAGCTTGGCGCCGATCGCCGTGAACAGATGCAGTTGGCGAAAGTCACCGGAATGTTGGATCGCACTCGAGGCCACCGTGCGTTGAGCATCGTCCGCCTCATGCTCGATGGCCGTGACGCGATCGATCGCCGTCAAGAAATCCTCGGCTTCCAGCGCGCTCGCCGAACGACCGATTTGAGCCGCATGCCCCAATGCCTTGATCCATTCCTGCGATGAGTCTACGAGCAGGTCCGCCAATCCCTGCAATGACTCCAGTGCCTTGCCCTGCAAGGTCTCGATATTGAGCAGGAACGCGGCGTCCTCCAGTTCGTCCGCCGCATCGTCCGCGGCTTCCAGCAACTGCAGGAACACCGCATGGTCGCCGCGGCGGCGCACGGCTTCCCGGGTATCGCGGACCAATTGGTCCGCATCATGCTCGTACCGGGCCGCCCGCAGCACATGTTTGTCTCCAATTTCCTCCCCGCTGCGCAACGCGCTCCGAACCAGGGTGGCGATTTCGAAAATAAGCCCGGCATGTTCACCGGCCAACTGCAGAAGTTGTCGCTCCTCGTTGTTGAAATGGGCGGCCAGCGTCACTCGCACACGATCATGAATCAGCGTGTGCGAATCGCCGGCCAGCATGCCGTCGGCCGCCGCGCGGAAGGCTGATTTCAGAAACTCCACGGTCTGTGTATCGCCCAGCACGTCGCAGAGTCGGTCGCCGAAGCGCATCGAGGAAGCGGCGGTGGCTTCGATTGCCTGATTTACCATCCGCGCCCCGCCCAATTCCAGGAAGCCGCGATGCCCGAGCTCCGTCTCGGCGGCCCAGCCCAACAGCGCCAGGCGGTCCGCACGGCGCAGGAACGTTCGCAACTGCTTTCGGGCGCGGTTCCAATCGATCAAGAACACCAGGCGCGAGCCAAGAAATTCGAGCAAGTCCCCACACGCCGCAGCGTCCGAGCATTCGTGCCGTCCGTTCGTGAGGTAAAACGGTTCCTTGTCGGCCAGCAGCGCTTGGCGACCTTGGTCCCATATCAAGGCGCGGCTCTTGAGCATCTCTTGGAAGAATGCGAGCCGTTCGGGATGCACGTCGGTATAAGTGACCGTGACCGCGAGAAGCTTGACGCGGATGACGATCACGTGGGCATCGGTCGTGCCAATGTCGTTTTGAACGACGAGCTGATCAGCGGCGCGGGTCGCGGTCGTCGCCAAACCCGGATGCCCAAATTTGACCTTTGCCGTCCGGTTGACCCCCTTCATGAATGCCGATACCAGCGGCCGGTCGGCGTCCGCGAGACCGTACGCGGCGGCGCCGTCCACCGTCTCTTCGGCAAGATCCGCCTGCATGGCATACAGTTGCTTGTGCATATCCATGACCAGTTGATGCAGACTGTCCGCGCCGGCCGCCCCGATTTGGGTCATCGCAGCAATGGCGTGCGGGTCGAGCAGGTCATCGGCGCCTGTCGGGAGTGTACGCATTAAGCCATCCACTCGTGCAGCGAGCCCATTGGGCCTCGAGGCAAGCAAGGGGGTGGCCATGATGCGGATGTCATCCGCAATCCGTCGCAGAATGCGTGAAGCAGCGGGAATGCAGCAAGCGGCGCCTGCCATATGCGATCCGGCTGACACGCCGTCGAGTTCCGGATCGTCTATGCCGCAAGCCACGCGCTCCTGTTTCAATGTGCTCGTTGGCCGGTCCGGGTGCGCCGCATGGGATGCCGCCATTTGCAACAAGGAAAAAGCGAACTTGATTCTGTCGTTCGCCGCCAGCGCCGAGTTCAAGAGTGTCAGCGGCTGCAGTTCTTTCTCGCCGATGGCGGCCAATATCTGTGTTTTCATCGCGGTTCTCACGAAATCTTCGAATGCGAACGGAGGTCAGGCTATGGCAGGCTCAAGAGCGGAAAATTCAGCCTACGCTGTAAGCCGCCGTTGTTCTGTACTGTATGCCACCGATGAGCCATTTCGAGCGGGCGCGAAGCGGCGGCGCGTTGGGCCGTCATATAAATGTCATTAAGCGAGGACGACATCATGCCATCCGTGCCGCCGCTTGGATCCTCGTGTCCCCTGCGAGTGGTTGAGTCTCTGTAGGATCTTGTCTCTGTAGACGGCCTCATCGGTGTGATGTCATCCGGGCAAGGCCGCGTCACGAACAATGTCAGAGGGATGCAAGAGGTCTATCGCGGCAGCAAGGCGGCCTTCCACCAGTTCATGCGCAGCTACACAGCCCGTCAATCGGGGAAATCGCGTGCGATGGTGCTGATGGCCGCCGGATGGGTCCGTACGGAGTTGGTAGACCCGAGGCTCCCCTGAGCTTAGAGGACAGCGTTCCGAACCTGGTGAACGTCCTGCTCAAAAAGCAGGGCAATCCCGTCTCGAGTACCTCGACTACCTGGGCCGGACCGTTCCTTGGTGATGCGGCCCGGACGCTTTTAGCCCGTCCGTCGCACCTCACGATATCGCATTACATATCGTAATTTGTCGACGCCGTATCGGATCGCCGGCGATTTGAGGCCTAGGGTGGTGCGTATTCGCCCTCAGCGAGCCGCAGTCAACGGACGCGATGCAGCATGAGCTTGATTCATGGCGGGGCCCAGCGAGGTAATTACTTCCGTGGGGAGATCACTTATGAGGAATATGGCCGTTGGGTTGCTCATCTGTTCGGTACTCGCAAACGCTCCAGTGCGCGCCGAGGGCTCAACCGTGTCGATGTCCCCCGATGACGTTCGTACCGCGCTCGCCGCGATCGATGACGCGAAGAAGATTGTCGTGGCCGGCAGAAGCTCCCTGCTCATGGCAGGTTCAGCGCTCTCAACCAATGAGCTGTCCAGCAGCATGGTTCTCGTCGTCCTCGATTATCCGAAACTCAAGGACATGAAGTCCGGCTCTATTTTGCTCTTGGCGAAGAAGAACTGCGAGCCGATCGAAAACTGCTTGGTCGCACGTCGCCTCATCGGGCGAGATTCGTCCGGCAACCTCGAGACAGAACGCTACGGCTCTGCGCAGCCCATTCTGCTCGCCAGTATTCAGGCCACGCTGCTCGGGACCGTCGTGTACGCGGTGGATTTGCATACAGGCGACATCCGTGACATGCGGCCGGATCGCAAATCGGAACGCTTGTCGGCGGCGGAAGCGGTTGCGCAGGAAGCGAGCCGTTGAGCTAAGCACGAGCCGGACCCCGGCGGAACGCATCTCTCCAAAAGCCCACGGCTTCCGTGCCGTGCTCCGGCAGAACCTAGGCAGACACCGCTTTGGCGCTTGGGGAAGCGAGCACAATCTCGGGAAGGGTCCGGTCAGTCAGGGAGCGTAGTTCATCCAAGGCATGAGCGAGCAATGTGCCCGTCGCTCCGCTTATTCCAATATTGCCGGTTTTGATGGCACCGAGTGACTGAATGGCGATATCGATCAGCCGTCGGTGTTCCGCGGCGAAAACAACCAGGCGCTGCTGCAAGGTTTCCGTTTGGCGCTCGATCGAGGTCTGGCGCGCAGACCCAAACGCCGCCACGGCGTCCGCTATCGCGTTGTCGAGACAACGGTTTAGCGTGCGAAATTCGTCTGTGGAGATGGATACGTTCTGCTCGACCGCCAACGCCGTCACGCACTGGCACACATCTCCATAGTCGTGCACCACTTGGTCGACGGTGAAACCGCGACGCAGCAATTCAGCGCCGTGTAACGCAGCAGCGCGGCCGATGTCCGTTGGCGCCGGCGTCGGCTCTGACTCGAAAGCCCGGCCGGGCGTTCCTTGCTCCTCTCGAAGAGTTTCGACCAGCTGCTGGAGGAATAGCGGCACGCCGTGATCTACCGTGGCCAGGGTCTCCGTGGGCTCGAACCGTTTGGCGACCTTGTCTCTGCAACGACTGATCAACAGCGGACGATTCGAGGTCAAGAATTCGTGAAGCATCATGGGATATTATCTCCCCCCCCCCGGTCGGCCGTCTGTACGGCACCACACACGAGCCATGCGGACTTCTATTGTGCAAATGCAACACCGGATTTTTGCTCTTTGGCGCGGTACATGGATTCGTCCGCATTTCTGATCAACGCTTCCGCCGTGGCGCCGTCTTTCGGGAATACCGAGATCCCGATGCTGACCTCGGGACATAAATTGATGATGACATCGCCTACGCACACCTCGCATGGCGCTTGAATCGCCTTGAGGATTTTTGCGGCAATCATCGCAACGTCCTTTTGCTCGTGCAGAGAAGTCAGCAAGTATAAAAACTCGTCGCCACCATGGCGGCTGACCGTGTCTTCATTGCGCGCGTTGCGCGCGATCCGCGTTGCAACAGTCTGCAGAACGACGTCGCCTGCCGGATGCCCATAGGTATCGTTTATGGTTTTGAAATTGTCCAGATCCAGGAACATCACCGCCAGGATCCACTGATGCCGTTTCGCCTGAGCAATTCCATGTTCCAGCCGATCCTTGAACAGCAAGCGGTTCGGCAGACCGGTCAACTGGTCATGCAGAGCGGCTTTGCGAGCACCCTCCTCCTGTTCCACCGCCGCAGCCAATTGATGATCGACCATGGTGCGATCTCGGATTTCAACCTCAAGCGCCTGATTCACCGCCGTTAGTCTTTCGCACGCGTCTTGCAGTTTGCTTGCGACGGCCTCAATTTTTTCGAGAGCATTCGTCGGGCCGGTATCGACCAGGAATAGCTCTTCGATGGATTGCTTTACTAACGTCTGTACGTGCCCGCTTTGCCCAAGCACTTGGGTGAGGAATTTACCCGGCACGGTGGAGAGATCCACGTTCAGATTCGATCGTCATAGCGTGTCCAGGTACCGGTAATGGCTGTCCAGCCGCCGACCTTGTCACCAAGGCTGGCAACGTTAGATTGTCCGCTTGCCTTGCATGCCGCGCCGTGCTCTACCGTACATAGGGCGCTGAATAGACGTGGGGAGGCGTCCCTGCGCAGGCAATCCAGACCTTGCTAATTGACTTTCGATGTCTCGAGGACTAAGTTTTTGGAGCAGACTATGGATTGGTCATTGGCGTTGCAATAATCAAGAATGCGCAGAATCATGGATTCCGCTTGCCATCCCGATCAGTCCAGCTGATGCCTCACTCTGCGATTTACCGGTCGCCGTGAAGAAGCCATCAGCCGGGGCTCTGCTGCTCGGGCTGATTCCGTTTGCGGCGATGTGCTTTTCGGTCTCGCTTTGGGATCGAATCGATCCCGTGCTTTTTGGTCTGCCGTTCAATCTGTTCTGGCTCATTTGTTGGATCGTACTCACCAGCGCATGCCTGTGGGCGGCATATGCGTGGGAAACCGCGTGCGAGAAGCGCGGTCGCCGCGCCCGATGAGCAGCGCAGCGATCTCCTTGACGATGATTTTCGTCATTGTCGCCATCGGCGCGGTCATCGGCTTTCTGGCCGGTGTGCATCGAAAGATGGACCTCGAGCAGTGGACGGTGGGTGGTCGCGGCTTTGGTGTGGTGCTCGTGTTCCTGCTGATGGCCGGCGAGGTGTACACCACGTTTGCCTTTCTGGGCGCCAGCGGCTGGGCCTATTCGCGCGGCGGCCCGACGCTATACGTGCTGGCGTACCTGACGCTGGCCTACGTCGTGTCGTTCTTCATCCTGCCGCAGATCTGGGAGGTGGGCCGCAAGCATGGAATGCAGACGCAATCGGATTTCTTCAGCGTGCGCTACGGCAACAAGTATCTGGCCGGGTTTGTCTGCGTCGTGGGCATTGTGTGCTTCATACCGTATCTGCAGTTGCAGCTCACCGGCATCGGCATCATCGTCTCGGTCGCGAGCTATGACGGCATAGGCCGCACGCCTGCCATGGCGGTAGCCGTGGTGTCGTTGGCGGCATTCGTCTTTGCGAGCGGAGTCCGGGCGGTGGCGTGGGTCAGCGTCGTGAAGGATGCGCTCATGGTGTTCGCAACGCTCGCCATTGGCATAGGCATCCCGCTGATCCACTTTGGCGGCATCGGCCCCATGTTCGCCGCCTTGGCACATGCTCGGCCGGGACACCTCACGATGCCAGGCGCCACCACCAACCTGGGGCATGCCTGGTTCATCTCCACGGTGTTACTCACGTCGATGGGCTTTTATATGTGGCCGCACGCGTTTGCGGCGACCTTCACCGCCAGGAGTGCCGACACATTACGCCGCAACGCCGTCGTCATGCCGCTGTACACCCTCACGCTGGTCTTTATCTTCTTCGCCGGCTTTGCCGCCGTTCTGCTCGTGCCCGGCTTGGCCAGCGGTGATCTGGCCATGCTGACGGTGGTGCGTGACAGTTTCCCGCCCTGGTTTCTCGGGGTGGTCGGTGGCGCCGGCGCGCTCACCGCCATGGTGCCCGCGGCCATTTTCATTCTGACCGCGGCCACGCTGTTCGCCAAGAATCTCTATCGGCCGGTGTTTGCGCCCGCCATGACGGATGATCAAGTTGCCAAACTGGCTCGCTCGATGGTCATCGTGCTGGGCCTGATCAGTCTCGGTCTCGCGATCTACAGTTCCACCACGCTGGTGTCGATGCTCTTGACCGGCTATGCCGGTGTAACCCAATTCTTCCCCGGTGTCGTCCTCGGTCTTTACTGGAAACGCGTCACCGCATCGGGAGTCTTCGGCGGGATGATTTGCGGAGTGGCGGCCGCCGTGTTTCTCATGCTCAGCCATCGCGATCCGTTGTTCGGCTTGAGCGCAGGCTTTCTAGCGCTGGGTCTCAACTTTCTGATCACGGTATTGGCAAGTCTGCTCACGCCAACGAATGGCCCGCGTTCTTCGAGCACAGCGGGATTTTGAGTGAGCCGGCCGCCGCTTCAGTGGGGAGACCGGATCTGCGCGGGCAGTTCGACGGCCGCTGCCGCATCGGCAAATATGATTGCCGATTCGCGCACGACGCGCCCGGCAGGCACCGATGCGTCGCCGAGCCACAATTTCTTCAGCGCCGCCGCCTTGTCGGCGCCGGTAACGAGCCACAAGCGGTGTCGTGCCGCGTCGATCACTCTCAGGGTAAGCACCATCCGGGCAACCCCCTCGTGGGGAACGTTGATCCCGACATCGCGGTCATGCGTCGCGGCGCGGTCATGCGTCGCGGCGCGGTCATGCGTCGCGGCGCGGTCATGCGTCGCGGCGAGTCGGTCGCCCGGCACCAGCGAGGCCGGATGGCCGTCGGCGCCAAGCCCAAGCTGAACCACGTCGAGCACCGGCGGGATTCCGGCGTGTTCGCTGAGCAACCGGGCGTAATCCTCGGCGCCCGCGTCGAGATTGCTCCGCTCAACCGGCATCGCGTGGAACTGCGTGGGACGCAGCATCGCGGGCGCGACCAGCAGGTCTGCAATCTGGCGCGCGTGGCGCCTTTCGTCGTTTTCCGCCACCACCCACTCATCCACCTGGAAGACCTGCAGGTTGTGCCAGCGGACGTGCAGGCGGCGCAGATCGCGGAGCATCCTCCACACCGTACGCCCGCCGCTCAGGGCAACGAGGCAGCGGCCGCGCTGCGCGCACGCATGGCCGATCTCGATACGTAGCCAGTCGGCTGCGCGCTCGGCGGCGATTTCAGGGGTCGCAAGCACATGGATGCGCATGCTGCAGAGAGTAACGAAAATTGCGGCGCTAGACAGCAGTGCGAATCGACCGGGCCACCCGTGGAGCCTCGAGGGCGATCTCGCGCAGTGCGCCGGTGGGAGGATTCTTGAAACCGACAAAGTACAACCCGGCGATGCCGCTCTCCTCGCCGAATCGGTTCGGCCTGCCGCGTGCGTCGGCGATGGACTCGAAGCCTTTGATTACCTTATCCAGGCCCGGTGTATAGCCGGTCGCAAAAATGATGGCCTCGAACGGATGCTGGGCGCCGCCTGCGAAACGCACGCGGTCGGGCAGGATTTCCTGCACCGCCGGCAGCACGCGGATTTTGCCCTGCTTGACCTGGGCGAGGGTGCCGATGTCGAGTATGGGAACGCGCCCGAACTCCTCGATCATCCGGTTGGGCCCGATCGCCGGCCGCACGATGCCCCAGCGCGACAAGTCCCCCACCACCAAGCCGGTGATGCCCATGGCAATGGCGTCGCGCAGTCCCAGAGGCAGGTGCGAGAGCAGAACACTGGTGTGCTGGGTGGGGCGCCCGAACATATCGCGCGGCACCACGTGCACCGGACCGCGCACCACCATGGCCACCTCTACCCCGTGCTCGGCTAAATCGAGCGCGATCTCTGCGCCCGAATTGCCGCAACCCACCACCAGCGTGTGTTTACCCCGGTAGGGCGCCGGGTTCTTGTAGTCACCGGCGTGAATGGCCGAGCCCCGGAAGCTGCTCAGCCCGGAAATCGATGGCAGCTTGGGCACCCCGTTGTAACCGGTGGCCATGACGACGATGCGCGGTGTCATCACGCCGGCGCTCGTTTCCACCGTGAAATGGCCGCCTGCGCGTTCGACGGCGTGCACCGTGACGCCCAGGCGAGGTACCACGCGGTGCTCTGCCGCATACGCCTGCAGGTACTGCACCACCTGTTCTCGTGCCGGGTAGCGCGGCGCGGCCTTCGCCCACGGCATCATCGGCAGTCCCGAATACGTCTTGGTGGTGTGTAGGCGCAGCCGGTCGTAATGTCGATGCCAGGCGTCGGCGATCCGCCCTTCGCGCTCCAGCACGACATGCGCCAGTCCTTCGCGCCGTAAACACGCCGAGGTCGCGAGACCCGCCGGACCGGCGCCCACCACCAGAATGTCCTCAGACTGCATCGCCGGACCTTGTTTTGATGGAATCAGCACTCTACCGCATGCCCGCAAGGGATTGATTGGTATCGAGCTTAAGGCCACGTCGGCCGGATGAGGTCAACTCGCCAAGCCAAACCCCTGATTGCTTGATAGGATCTAGAGGGTCAGCTTCGAGCTCAAGCCAGGCCAGACCTGCTTATCGCCGCACAACTTATAAGAGCCCTCATGCACATCGCCATCCTGACATTCGACGGTTTCAACGAACTCGATTCGCTCATCGCGTTCGGCATTTTGAATCGTGTCAAGCGGCCGGCATGGCGGGTTTCGATCGCATGTCCTACTCAGCAGGTCCGATCGATGAATGGCGTGGTCATCGAGTCCCAACTGTCGCTGCGTGAAGCGAGCGCGACCGATGCCGTGATCGTCGGCAGCGGCATGCAAACCCGGAGCGTGGTCAAGGATCAAAAGCTCATGGCGGAGCTGCGGCTCGATCCTGCTCGGCAACTGCTGGCTGCGCAATGCTCAGGGACCCTGGTGCTGGCGAAGCTCGGACTGTTGGAGGGGGTATCGGCCTGTACGGATCTGACCACCAAGCCATGGGTCGAAGAAGCCGGTGTCACCGTCCTGGATCAGCCGTTCTTCGCGAAGGGCAACATCGCCACCGCCGGTGGCTGTCTGGCCTCGCAGTATCTGGCCGCCTGGATGATCGCGAAGCTCGCGGATATCGACTCTGCGCACCGCGCTCTGCATTATGTGGCCCCGGTCGGCGAGAAGGACGAATACGTCTCGCGCGCGATGCGGAACATCGCGCCGTATCTTGCGCAGGAACACGCGGCTGCCTGACAGAGCGCTCCTCGGGCAAAAAAGCGGTGTTCCGCGGCGAGCAGATTCGCGAGTGACGGCGCGCGGCGCGTCTAGCGGCCGGGAAGTACCGGCGGCGCGAGCTCGATGATGCAACCCAGCGCCGCCAGCACCACCAAGTAGTAGGCCGTCACGGCGTGGCTTGGCGCCGCCGGCATGTCCTTGCTAAACACACGATAGCCGGCGCCGGCCGCCACCAGAAGAAATACAGGCTGAGCGAAGAGCGCCGCCAATAGCACCGCGGTCGCCGACAGGACTATGCGTTCCGTTTTGTTGAGCGCGGCAACCGCCTGCGCCCCGTCCAGAACCCAGACCGGAATCAGATTCAGCACGTTGAGGAGCGCCGACAGACTGGCTAGGCCGATCCATATGGCGTCGCCGGTTTCGATCCAGAGAAAGGCGCATACCGCGGCGCCGATGCAGCCTGCCAACGGACCGGCAAGGCCTACGAAGGCTCGTGTCTGCGCGGATACCCCGAGAGCGGCCCATCGCACATAAGCGCCCAGTCCCGGCAGAAAGACCGGCATGTCGGCCGGCAGTCCCCGGCGCTTGATGGCAACGAAGTGACCCATCTCATGCACCAAGATCAGCACTGCGAAGCCCACGCCGAACTTCATCCCGTACAAGGCCCAGTAGAACGCAACGAATGTTCCGAGGCTGAGCAGGAATTTCAACTTGAGCAGCGAGACCAGGAATTTTCCTTTCGCCAGAAGGATGGCCAGCGGTGCGAGTGGCCCGAGCTTTTTGGCCCAGGCGTGGCGATCATCGGCAGCCGCACCGCTCAGCGCCAATTCGTTGAGCCGCTTGGTGTTGGCGCGAACCCACTGCGCCTGTGTCGAATCCGGCGGCAGCAGCTCGAGCGCCTTTAGCCACATCTCTCGTGCCTCGAGATAGCGATGGTCCTGTTCGAGTTGGCGAGCGCTCGCCGCCAGTTGTTCGAGCGTTGCGGCATGAACCAGCGTCTGGCAGTTATCACATACCAGAGCAGTCGGCGCGAGAGCTCCTGCGCAGCGGGAGCACGCCCGATTCAGCTCAGGAGATACGGACGACACAGGATCGGTCCACGGCGTGCTCGCGGGTCAACCAGCCGCCGTCGGGCTCGCTTCACCCAGGGGACCCAAAATAATGACTTGCTTGCCGGCGGTCATGCGCCAGGCAATGCGAATCCCGACGAACAGGATGACCAAGCCGATGAGCCCTTGCGTGGGGTTGGAGAGCGCGAGGAATGGCGATGTGAGCCCAATCAGCGCCCACATTCCAATGGCCTTCGCGAGGCCCGGCTTCGGCGATGCGGAGGTGGAGTCAGTCACTTGCATATGCGCCTGTGCGCTCCTCTGCTTCAGGTGCTGCGACAAGGCTATGGGGACGGCCGACAAGGACACAGCGATGTACGTCAACAGCACGGCGGCTATCTGGTATCGGCGTCCGCCGAGGCCTCCCGATCCCATCACGATGGCCTTTCCGACCAGGTAGCCGACAGCGAGCGAGATGAAGCCGGATATCAAACCGGTGGCGAGCGCGAATCCGACATAAATCGCGAGACCCAGGACCGCGCCTCCGACACCGAACAACACGCCGCGCACAAACACCGGATGCGAGTCTTTGGGGATCTGGTCGTTGATTCGCTGGGCGCAATTCGAGCAGATCTTCGCGCCATTGATCCGATAGTGGGCGCCGCCAATCGCTTGCCGGCAGGCCTTGCAGGTCGTCTCGTCAGGTTTGCCGGCATACTCGGCCGTGGTGAACTGTGGCGCTCCGCTACTCATCTTGTCCTCCCTGAGGTGCAAACCATCACCATTGCGCTCTTGGTCAAAGAACCGACCAGCCAGATGTTACTGCACCCGGCAAACGTCTGTGCACTTTACGGCAGGGCGCTCATCCTAAAGCTTCAGCGCCAAAGTTAAGCCGTCGCCAATGGGAACCATCGAGGCCTGCACTCGGCTATCGTCGTGAATTTTCTGGTTGATGGCGCGGATCGCGGCCGTGTTGGCCGACTGGTCGCTCGAATCGACGACCCTGCCGTCCCAGAGCACGTTATCGATGGCGATCAGGCCGCCCTGCCGCACCAATTGGAGAGCGTATTCGTAATATGCATCGTAATTGGGTTTGTCGGCGTCGATGAAAGCGAAGTCGAACGTATTGCCTTCACCCGCCGCCACGAGAGCCTTGAGGCTGTCGGTTGCGGGTCGAAGACGAAGGTCTATACGGTCTGCAACGGCCGCCTTGGCCCAATGTCGCCGGGCGATGGCGGTGAATTCTTCATTGACATCGAGCGCCACGACTCTTCCCTTGGGGCCCATCGCTTTTGCAACGACCATCGCGCTGTAGCCCGTGAAGACGCCGACCTCCAAGGTCTTGCGTGCGCCAAGGATGTGTATCAACAGCGCCATCAGCTGCCCCTGTTCGGGAGCGATTTGCATGCCTGCCGAAGGATGGGTCGCCGTTTCTTCTCGCAGCGCGGCGAGATCGGCGTCCTCACGCATTCCCACACTGCGAAGGTAAGCCTGTAAGGGGCCGGAGAGATTGATGGATTCGCGGGACATGAGTTGACTCCTGGTGTGGTCGAGCTTCCGATCTTCGCTCGGTCCTCTCCAGCCGGCCACTGCCGGTTACGCGGCGGCCGTCGCAGCCGACAAACCGAGCAGCTCCGTTCCGATCCGCGACCGGATATCTGCTTTGTGGGCCTGCCACCAGGCCGAACAGCGCTGCCGCAGTTGCTCCAATTCGGCCAGGTCCTTTTTCAGGAAATCCGCCGCTTGGCTCCAGTCGGAGATGCTGGGGAAGGGATAGTCGCCGCAGAGCGTTGCGAAATAATCGAACTGCGGGCGGCGCTCCACGATCGGGATGCAGCCGGCTTCCAAAGCCTCCCACGCCCGGAAGCTTTCGAGGTTTTGCCAGCCGCAGGGAGCCGGCACGAAGATGGATTCGTCCATGACCTCTCGGTATCTTTGCGTCGGCAGTGCATCGGGAGAGTTCCATCCCGACGTGAGATGGACGAAGCTCTCGCCGATGCCCTGGACGGCCTTGAGCATGGCCTGCCGGCTCGATTTATTCGCGTCGCCCATGAAACTCCACAGGTAGCGGCGTTCGGCTGCCGGCTTGCTCGGCTTCCGGCTGGAGAAGCCGGTCTTGTAGCCGAGCGGGAAAAACATCACTTTCCTGTTCTCCGCGTGCATGAACGTCCAGTGGTTCCTGAACACCCGGTCGCACCAGGTATAGCACGCGTAGTCATCCGTGTACCATTCATCGGCAAGATGGAACAGCACCACATGGGAGCCTTGAAAGGATGCGTTCGCGTAATAGGGTTCCGCGGCGGCTGAGAGGTTTCGATCGACGACGATCATCTTGTCGAAAAAGACGCTGTGCTTCGTGTCGACGACGCGCTCGCCCTTGGGGACGTCGGCCAACAAGTAATCGAGCCAATCCTCATCCCACAAGCCGCTGGGCTCATGCTGCCAAACTACCCGCCAAGGGCTGGAGGACGCGGCCGCGTTATGGCGACGCAGCCGGTTGTACAAATACATCGCTTGTTTGTGTTGCGGGAATTTCTCGAGCACCCGCGCATACAGGCGTGCGGCCCGGTCGTAGATACCCAGCTGATGTAATTGCATCGCCTGCTTGAAGAATACGGCACTATCGGCATCGATCTGCGTTTGATCGCTCATCCCGCTCGCTTCTCAGGTTCGGGACGGCGTCGATCGAGAATTGAGACGAAAGCACAGCACCCCGCTGCCCAGCACGATTGCGCAGAAGCCGAAGATCTTGCCCTCGAACAGCCCCAGGTGCTCGACCTGGCGGGTGGGCACGAGCGCGCACACGGTGGCGAGCAAGGTCACGCAGATGCCGGTGATGCCTGAGGCGGCGAGCGTCCTGCGGCTGAAGTACAAGTCGAGGTCGCGGCGGCGGAAGACGAGTGCCAGGAGCGATGAGTACATGTACAGATATTGAAGCAGACTCAGAATCACCGAGAGGTCAAGAATGGTCAAGAATGCCTCGTTGAGGCCCGCCCCCGCGAAGCTCAAGTAGAGCGCCAGGGCGCACAGTCCGCCACACAGCAGCAGCGCGATGTGGGGCGAGGCGTAGCGCGGATGAAGGCGGGCGAATACGCGGGGTAGATGACCCTCGAGAGCCGCCACATAGGGTATGCGTGCCGGCGCCGCCAGCCACGCTGCGGCGGTGCCCGCCACCGACAAGGCGAGCAGTCCCGCGATCGCCGGTGCGAGAGAGCCGGCGCCGGCGCGCCGGGCCTGGCCGTTCACCGCTTCCAGCACGCCCTGCACGGCATCCACCCCTTCCGGAGGCGCGGCGAGCAGCATCGAGATGGTGAGCAGCACGTCGAGGGCCGCGACCAGGGCGGCGCCCATGAGCAGCGCCCGCGGCAGCGTCTGGCGGGGGTCGCGAATCTCGTCGCCGACGTTCGAGGCAATCTCGAGACCGAGCAGCGAGAAGCAGAGGAGACTGAACACCGAGATCAGATGCCAGTCGAACCCGGAGGGTCGCCAGACGAGCCTTGCGACCGGCACCCCGGGGCGCAGGGCCAGCCACGCGGTGAGCCCGATGAGAATGATGCCGACCGTGAACGTGCCGAGCGCGGCGACGTTGACCAGCAGCTTCTCGGCCGCGAGCCCGCGGATGTTGAGCCAGATGAGCAGCGCTAGCAGCCCGAAGGAACCGACTTCGATGGCGACGCCATGCGTGGCGAGAGCGTTGCCGGAGGCGCCGAACATATAGGCGGCGAGCCCCACCGAGGAGACTACCAGCGTCGGAACATAGACGATGTTCGCCATCCAGTAGCACCATCCCGACAGAAATCCGTGCATCTCGCCCAATAATCGGCTCGGCCATACATAGACGGCGCCTTCCCCTGGAAAGTGGCGGGACAACTCGATGACCGTGATGGCCTCGGGGACGAAGAAGAACAGGATCGCGAGCGGCCAGAGCCATAGCACCATCGGACCGTTCTGTACCAGCGGCGCCATGGTGTTCAAGCTGACGAGGCCCGAGACGAACATCAGCGCCACGTCCCAGCGTCCGAGGGTGCGCCGCAGGTGCGGAGCGTCCTCGGACGGGCGGCTCACACTCCTCCGCTCAATCCCGCGAGAACCCAGCGAACGAACCGGGCCGCATGCTGCTCCATCTGCGAGTAAGGTCCGGGCTCGTACCAGCGCGAATTCACGCCCTGCTGGTTGAGCTCGATGATGCGCTTGTCGGCCTCGCTGGTCACCCGCCAGAGCCACGTCAGCCGGTCGACCTCGTAGTCGATGCCTGCCACCGCATCGCCGCGCACGAGCCAAATGACTTCCATGTCCGTGCGATCGACCGTCTGCGGCACGAACCGGTAGAGCAGGCCGTGATCGGCATAGGCGAGGAAGTGGCTGTTCAATCCGACATCGAAGAAGGTCACGCCGCCATCGAAGCTTTGAAACTGTCCCATGAGCGGGGCGAGCGGCCGACCATCCTCGCTGCCGCTCACCGTGCCGTCGGCCAGTGCCGAGCGCAGGCTGTCGACGGCTTCTTGCCCCGGCAGTGCCTGCTCGGCCCAATGGTCCACGTCCGCGATCTCGAGCCCCTGCGCGCGTGTTCGCTCACGGAGTTGCGCGTCGGCTTCCCGGTTGAGCTCTTCGGGCCGCGCGTAGAGGTGAAAGCGGGAGTACTCCAGATGTGCCGGCGCACAGTGATAGCACTCCATGTAGTTCTCCTCCACGAGCTTCCAGTTGGCGCGGACCGGATAGCTCTCGCGGTGAGCCACCTTGGCCTCGCCCCAACCGTAGACGCGCGCCGAGCGGGCGAGCACCGTCTGCACATCCTCGAGTCCGGGTGGCTCGTCCGCCAAGCAGACGAAGATCAGGCCCTCGATGACGCGAAGATGCACGGATTTGAGCCCGTACTGCGTGCGATCGAACTCCGGCGGCAGGAGTCGTGCGCTGCGCAGTGATCCGTCCAGGTTGTAGCTCCACGCGTGATAAGGGCAAACGAACGCGCCGGCGCGGGCATGTCCGCTCCGCTCGGTGCAGACGCGCGAGCCGCGGTGCCGGCAGACATTGAGCAACGCGCGCAATTCGTGGTCCTGACCGCAGACGATGATGAGGGATTCCTGAAAGATCTCGACCGTGAAAAAATCGCCGGGCGCGGCTGCCTGACTGCGGTGCCCGACGCAATGCCAGTGACGCTTGAGCAGGCGCTGCAGTTCACGCTCGAAGAACGCGGGGTCGCAGTAGAACGGCTGGCTGAGAGCGTGGCCGGGGCGGTGGGCCGCGATCGCTTGGGCAATGGGATCAATCGTGTGCATGAGCCGCTCCGCTCAGGGCCATCGCGTGGCGCGGAAAGAGGGCTGCAAGGCTCGCCCGTGCCAGGCCGGCGAGACCGTTGCGATCCAATCCGTCCCCGCCGGTCAAAAGCTCCAGCCACAGGCCGTGGCACTGTGAGGCGACGATCTTGGCGGCACTCGCCGGCTCGAGCCCGTAACCGCCGTCGATGATGAGGCCGCGACACAGCGATTCGAGCGTCTCGTCGTGCCGTTGGTCATAGGACGCGCACACGGCTCGATAATGTGGCCGCGCCTTCGCTTCGCCCCAGAAGGCGAACCACACCGCGATCTTCCTGCGCTGGCAGATGGCCGGCTCGAAATAGCACTCGACGAAGCGGCGCAGGCGCAGCGCCGGATCCGGCCCCGCCTCCTCGAGTCCCTTGCGCCAGGTGATCTCGAACTGCTCCGACAGTGCCCGCAGGGCAGCCGTGAACAAGAGTTCCTTGCTCTCGAAGTACTGGTTGATCGAGCCCACCGCCATGTTCGCGCGTGCGGCCACGTCCGGCACCGTGGTGTCGCGCATGCCGCGAACACTGATGCAATGGATCGCCGCCTCGATCAGCTGCTGCTCGCGTGCTTCGCGCGGGCGGCGGCCCGATCTGGTCCTTGCCTGCGGACTTGAGTGTAGCTGCATCGACATCGGCAAACCTTATTTCAAAACAATGCATTGGTCAATGTTAATGAATGAATATATTTTCAATTTGGCAGCCATGCGGGAAAGCAGCCGGCAAGAATTAAACTGCCGTTGCGGGGTCTAACCAAGCGCTCCGGATTCGCCGTCACTGCATCGTGTTTGGCTATGGCAATAGGTGCGCCATGCAGATTCGCCCGTCGTTGAGTAATGCCGCCCTCGGCGCGCTGGCCGCGGTCGTAGTCGGTTGCGCGACCAGCACGCAACCGAACCCGTCCAAGACGAACCTGGATAACCTGACCAAAGTGGAGAATCTTCCGGGAAAGGCCGCCTGCTTTTGGAAATCGAGCTTTCAGGGGGACTGGACCATCCTGAATGATTCGACGCTGATCGTGCATGCGCCGCTGCCCAAGGATATTTATGTGGTCAAGCTGTTCGAGCCGGTTTTCAACTTAAGCTTCAAACAAGGGCTGGGCTTCGAGGACCAGGAGCACACCGGCCAGATCTGCAATGATGGCGACGATTACCTGTTAGTCCCCGGTTGGCAGCCGCCGCGGGTGCCGATCGTGGCGGTTCACGCCTTGACGATGGACCAGCAGGACCAATTGCTGCGGGCCGCGGGGAAGCCCGTACCACGCCCACGCGCGGCCGCTCAGCCCGCGCCGCCGAAGAGCTGACAGCGGCGCGCGCGCCGCG